>NZ_JBFUDE010000003.1:0-1159135 GCF_056404875.1 Hylemonella sp. P2_B10 | reverse complement strand
TCGCCGGCCACCGCGGTGGCACCCACGCCGGCCGCGCCCCGGCCCAACGCCATCACCCCGGCTGAGGGCCGGCCAGCCGGCGGCGCCCCCGCGCAGGCAGCCCCGGGTGCGCCACCGCCGGCTGGTGGCGGGCTGGTGTTGCCGGCACCGGCCGCCGGACCCAAGTCCTCGTTGGCCTACCCTTACATGCTGGGCAACCAGCCGCGCCAGCGCAGCCTGTCCGAGATGGTCAACGAGCAATTGAACCCCGGCGGCAAGCGTGACAAATTCGCCGACAGCGTGGAGCAGTCGGTCAAGCCCGACTGCCTGGGCCCCAACCAGGCCGGCGGCCTGCTGGCCGCACCGGTGATCGCTGTCCAGGCGATACGGGACAAATGCAAATGAAGAACACCAACGCCATCCACCACACGGAAGACACCCCATGCGCCTGATGCACACCCGTCTTTTTTCCGCCGCCGTGCAAGCCGGCACACCGTTGCGTGCCCTGCTGGCTGCCGCCCTGCTGGCGCTGGCCACCGGACATGGTGCCGTCCAGGCACAGGCGACGGGCCAGCCTGGGGCCAGCGCGCCTGCAGCGGCAGCATCGGCTTCAGCCGCGCCAGTGCCATTGGCCACGGGCAGCGCCATCAGCGCCCCCGCGCTGCAGCCGCCCAGCCCAGGCGGTGGCGACGCCAACCCCTACGGCCTGCGTGCCGTCTGGGGCCAGGGCGACCTGGTGGCGCGCACCACGCTGCTGGCGCTGGCCATCATGTCGCTGGGCAGCTGGTACATCATCATCGCCAAGCTGCTAGAGCAGCGCAAACAGAACCAGCAGGCGCTGGACGCGCGCAACGCCTTTGCTGGCGCCGGCTCGGTGCAGCAAGGTGCCGACAAACTGGCCAAGGACAGTCCATTCCGCTTTGTCGTCGATTCGGCCTTGCAGGCCCAGCACAAGCACGCCAGCCTGGCGCGCATGGTGGACATGGCCGAGTGGCTGGGCCAGGACATCGTGCGCAACGTCGGCGCGCTGCAGATGCGCATGCAGGCCGGTCTGGCGGTGCTGGCCACGGTGGGCTCCACCGCGCCCTTCGTCGGGCTGTTCGGCACCGTGTGGGGCATCTACAGCGCGCTGGTGACCATAGGCGTCACCGGCCAGGCCTCCATCGACAAGGTGGCCGGCCCGGTGGGCGAGGCGCTGATCATGACGGCGCTGGGCCTGGCGGTGGCCGTGCCCGCCGTGCTGGGCTACAACTGGCTGGTGCGGCGCAACCGGCTGGCCATGCACGCCATCAAGGGTTTCGGCTCGGACCTGCACACGCTGCTGCTGCAGGAAGCGCAACTGACGCAACGCGCTGGCGCCTGAGCCATGGCGATTGACTTCGATGCCAGCAGCCGCGCCGCCGATGGCGACGCCGAAGACGGCATGCTGTCGGAGATCAACACCACGCCGCTGGTGGACGTGATGCTGGTGCTGCTGATCATCTTCCTGATCACCATCCCCGTGGTCAACGCGGCGGTGGCGGTGAAGCTGCCGCGCGAAACCAACCAGCTGCGCCAGGCGCTGCCTGAGACCATCATCATCTCGGTGGATGGTGAGGGCACCAGCTACTGGTATGACGCCAAACTGCGCGATGCCCAGAGCTTACGCGATCGCCTGCAGAAGGTGGCCGGCAACACGCCGCAGCCCGAGGTGCACATACGCGCCGATGCCCGCGCCGACTACCGCCACGTGGCGCGCGTGGTGCTGGCCTGCCAGCAGGCCGGCATCACCCGCATCGGCTTCCTGACCGAGCCGCCCGCGCACTGAGGCACCCACAGCATGGCCATAGACTTTGACGATGCGCTGGACGGCGACGACGACGAGGTGGCGCCGTCCATGAACACCACGCCGCTGATCGACGTGCTGCTGGTGCTGCTGGTGATGCTGATCATCACCATTCCGATACAGCTGCATGCCGTCAGCATGGAAATGCCCTCGGGCCTGCCGCCACCCGACGCGCCCGAGCCCATAGTGGCGCGGCTCAGCCTGGACGCCGCCAACCAGCTGACCTGGAACGGCGAGCCCGTGCCCGACCGCGCCGCGCTGGAAACGCGGCTGCGCGAAGCCGCACAGCTGTCGCCGCAGCCCGAAATCCATGTGCGCGCCGACCCCAAGGCCAAGTACGACGCCGTGGCGGCGGTGCTGACGGCGTCGCAGCGCCTGGGGCTGCAGAAGATTGGGGTGGTGGGGCTCGAGGAAGCGGCGCCCTAGACGTACGCCTCTAGGAATAAGGGGCGAATTAAGGTGCCGCCACTACGGCGAATCCTGAGAATGACTTCCATGCCAACCCAACGCAGGTTGCAGCGGCAGCCAGGCAGTCAAGCTTTCACTCAACCTTTCAATTCAGGATTTCCGCATGACCACCAAGAACCTCTCCAGCGTGACCACCGATCTGATCTCTTCCTATGGCAACACCGCCAAGCACGTGATCCAAGCCTACCGCGCCGGCGGTGAGCGCGTGGTGGGCTATGTGGACCAGAGCTGGGAACGCGCGCTGGCAAAGTCCGCCAAGCGCCTGAAGCCCGAAGTGCGCGCCAATGCGCTGTCGGCACAAAAGAAGGTCAGCGGCTACTATGCGCGCGGCATCCACGTCACCACCGATGGCGCTGACGCCCTGGTGAACAAGGCCGTGGCACTGGCCGAAAAGGGTGTGGCCCGCGCCGTCACCAACGCCGGCAAATTCCAGAAGGCCACCGGCGTCAGCACGCTGAACACGCTGGCGTCAGCCGCTGTGCCGGCCGCCGAAGCGGTCAGCAAGGTCGCCGCCAAGATCGAACAGAAGTCCGGCCTGCTGGCCAAGCGCATCGCCGGCAAGACCAGTGTGGCCGCCAAGGCAGCCACCGTGAAGCGCGTTGTCAAGGCCAAGGCCGCGCGCGTGCGCAAAGCCGCCTGAGCGACGATCCAGGGCTAGGAGAACAAATCGTCCTGCCCCAGGGCGCTGGCCGTTTGCGCGGCCAGCGCCTTTTTTTGTTGCGCCGCCCAGACAGCACGTTGGCGTTTCAGCCACTGGTTCAGGCTCTCCAGCGCGCTCGGATCCAGAGCGAGCCAGTGCTCACGTCCGGCCACGCGGCGGCGCACCAGATGGGCACGCTCCAGCATGCGTATGTGCTTGGAGACGGAATTCAGCGAGATGTCGAAGGGCGCCGCCAGCTCCGTTACCCGCAGTTCACCGTGCGACAGGCGCAGCAGGATGGCGCGACGCGTGTCATCCGCCAGCGCAGTCAGCGTGTTGTCCAAAGCCAACGAGTCAGTGCTCAGCATTGTTCATCCATTTGGGTGAATGTTAGCAAATCAGCACAATGCAGTCATGGTTCAGCCGTTTGGAATGAACTTTTGGCCACCTTTACGTTCTGAAACAAGTATTCACCAGACGTCAGTGGCCAAGCGCACAGTCAGCCGCCACAGTAGGGGAAATCAGCCTTGCTGAACCGGTATCAACGAGATCGTCATGAGATTGCCAGTCCGAACATTGCTTGCCGTTGCCGCGTTGGTGGCACTCTCTGCACAGGCGGCCGAAGGCCAGGGTCTGGTGCTGGGCAGCAGCGTGGGCGGTCTGCGCTACAGCCCTGACAACCTGGGCAGCCAGGACCGCTGGTCCAGCGGCTACAAGCAATTCGGCGGCATCACCTGGAACACCAATTTCGCGGTCGAAGCCGGCTGGGTCAACCTGGGCCGCTTCGGCAGCACGCTGACGGATGACCTGCGCAGCAACGAGTTGCACAAGGGCAGCGGCTACTTCGTGGATGCGGTGGGCTTGTACCCGCTGAGCCGCGACTTCTCTCTGCTGGGCCGGGTGGGCGTGGTGCACGGCCAACTGGACCGCAGCCTGGCCAATGCCGGCATAGGCATGGGCCTGAAGGCTGGCTTTGGCGTGCAGTACGAGTTCAGCAAGAACATCTCGCTGCGCGGTGAGTGGGAACGCTACCGCTTCGAAACCCTGGGCGCCCAGCCCGAAAAAGACCTGTACTCGCTGGGCGTCAGCTACAGGTTCTAACCAGCCCCACCGTCGCGCACTTTGTGGCGCGCCCTGCCAACCGAGCGGGCCGCGTTTTGCCTTGGGGCGGCCCGGCGGCAGAGCCCCGCGCACAGTGGCTTGTTGGGGTGCACGCACCACCTGTCACAGTTCCTCCTGCGCCACTGCGGCACGCCGCTTGCCCGCGCGCCTGAAGTGCGCGAGCGCCAACCCCAACGCACACACCTGCAACACCGCGCACAGGAAGAACGTGCTGCCCATGCGCCAATCGTGCGCCGGCAAGTGCCCCACCCGCGCCAGGATGACCGTGCCCAGCAGCGGCGCGATGATGATCGCCACGCTGTTGATGGCAGTCAGCGAGCCCTGTGTCAGCCCCTGTTCCTTCGGCCCCACCGCCTTGGACACGATGGCCTGCATGGCCGGGCCGGCGGCAGGCGCCAACAGGTTGGCGAAGATGATGGCGTACATCATCCAGCCCTGGTCGGCCAGCCCATAGAGCAGCAGTGCGATGGCACCCGATGCCAGCCCGATCAATGCCAGTCGCTCCTCACCGAAGCGCTTGATCAGCCGGCCCTGCAGGCCGCCCTGGACCAGGGTGCTGACGACGCCGACGACGAAGAGCGCAAAGCCGTTTTCCGTCGGCCCCCAGCCGAAGCGGAACTGCGTGTACAGCACCCAGGTGGTCTGCAGGATGAACTGCGCGAACACCGACAACGCAATCACGCCGATCAGGCCGCCCACACCGCGCAACTGGCCCAGGTGCAACAGCGCTGAAAACGGGTTGGCACGTTTGAGGGAGAAGCTGGCCCGGCGCTCCACCGGCAGCGACTCGGGCAGCACGAAAAAGCCGTACAGCAGGTTCAGCAGCGCCAGGCCAGCGGCAGCAAAAAACGGCAGCCGCACGTCGTAACCACCCAGCAGTCCGCCCAACACCGGGCCAAAGATGAAGCCCATGCCGAAGGCCGCGCCCAGCAGGCCAAAGGCGCGACCGCGCTGCTCCGGCGGCGTGATGTCGGCCATGTAGGCATTGGCCACCGAGAAGCTGGCGCCGGTGGCGCCGCTGACGATGCGTATCAGCAGCATGGCCAGCAGCGAGGTGGCGGTGGCCTGCACCATCAGGCTGGTGCCCAGGCCGAGGATGGACAGCAGCAGCACCGGCCGGCGGCCGAAGCGGTCGCTCAAGGCGCCCAGCACGGGGGTGCAGAAGAACTGCACCACCCCATAGGTGGCGGTGAGCCAGCCGTACCACTGGGCCTGCTCATCCGGGCTGCTGGTGAACTGGCCCACCAGCACCGGCAACACCGGGATGATGAGGCCGATGCCAAGAACATCCAGGAAGACGGTGATGACGATGAAAGTGGCGCTGGCCTGGCGGTTCTTGGCGAACAGGGTTTTCAACATGGAGGAATGGCGGCCTGCAATGGCCATGGCAAATGCCCGCGGGAAGCCCAAGGCGCAACCACCGATGATAAGCGCCCAGGCGACAGCCGATCGCCAGGCACTGGGCTATGCTGCCGCCAGATTTGTTCTGGAACAAACCACCATGCATTTCATCGTTCTCGGCGCTGGCGCCATAGGTTGCTATGTGGGCGCACGGCTGGCAGCGGCCGGCCAACGCGTCACGCTGGTGGGCCGCCCACGCGTGCTGGAGCCGCTGGCCCAAGGCGGTTTGCAGGTGTCCGACCTGGATGGCTTCAGCGCCCATCTGGGCCCTGATCAATTGCACCTGGCACCCGACCTGGCCGGCGTAGATCTGCTGGCGCCCGCGGTCATCCTGCTGTGCGTGAAAGGTGGCGCCACCGAGTCGGCCGCGCACGAGCTGGCCGCCGCCTGCTCAGCGGGCACGCCGGTGATCTCGCTGCAAAACGGCGTCGACAACGTGGCGCGCATCCAGGCCGGCGCACCCCAACTGCCGGCGCTGGCCGGCATGGTGCCCTACAACGTGGTGATGCCCACGCCCAACCGGGTGCACCGCGCCACCACCGGCAGCCTGCATGTGCAGCGCCACCCGGTCAGCGAGCAGGTGGCGCCGCTGTTCCAGGCCGCCGGTCTGCCCATGGAGCTGGCGCAGGACATGCGCGCGGTGCAATGGGGCAAGCTGCTGCTGAACCTGAACAACCCGGTGAACGCGCTGTCGAACCTGCCGCTGCGCGACGAGTTGATGGACGCCGGCTACCGCCGCGTGCTGGCGGCGCTGCAGCTGGAAGCCCTGGCCGCGCTGGACGCGGCTGGTATCGAGCCCGCCAAGGTGGCCAGCGCGCCGCCGCGCCTGTTGCCGCACATCCTGCGCCTGCCGGACTGGTTGTTCAAGTTGGTCGCCGCGCGCATGCTGCGCATAGACCCCAGCGCCCGCTCCAGCATGTGGGACGACCTGCAACGGGGCACCACAACCGAGATCGACGACCTGTGCGGCGCCGTGGTGCGGCTGGCGCAGCAGCATGGCGGCAGCGCACCACGCAACGCGGCGATGCGGGGCCTGGTGCTGCAACATAAAAAGGGACATCGCCTGAGTGGCGAGCAGATGGCGCAGGCGCTGGGGCTCTAGCTGCCGCCGGGCCGCTCCCGCATGAACGGCGGATCAGTATCCGCGGATTTTCAGGAAGCGCGCCTTCTCCTCGCCCGTGGACAGGTGTTCGGACAGGCGCAGGTACAGCTCGCGCAGGTCGCGCGCAGCGGTGGCGTCCTTCTTCACCATCATCTTGGAGATCGGCCCCATGAAAGGCGTCAGGTCAGCCACCGCACGGTCCAGCTCGGCCTGGGTGATGGCGCGGTGCGTCATGGTCATGCTGCTGCTGCGCGTGCCGGGGCCAGAACCGGCGCTGGCGCCCTTTTGCAATGCCAACTGCTCGAACACCGGGCGGGCCTGCTTGGTGAACTCGGCGCGCTCGGCCGGGTCGTCGATGGACTGGGTCAGCTTGTCCTGCAGGTCCGACAGCGTGAACGACTTGGCCGCATGGCGCTTGACCATGGTGCGCGCCAGCGGCCCCACATAGGGGCCCAGCAGTGTCTCCAGCGCGGCCAGCGTGCTGGCATCCCAGCCAATCAGCGCGGTGGAATGGGACGCGTGGGACGCGTGGGACGAATGGCTGCTGGGGTCAGCCGGCTGCGCGGCCGCGCCAGGCATGCGCAGTGGCTGGGTGCGGGTGGCGATCAACGTGGGCTCAGAGACGCTCTGCTCGTGCCGATCGATCACCGTGCGCAAGGCCTCGGCGAACTCACGCGCGGTGGCGAAGCGCTGGTCAGGCTTCTTGGCCAGCGCGCGCGCCATCACCATGTCCATGCCACGCGGCAGCAGGTGGTTGACCTCGGTGGGGGGGCGGTGCGGCTCGTGGCAGATCTGGTAGGCCACCACCTCGGTCGCACCCTCGAAAGGCTTGATGCCGGTGACCATCTCGTACAGCAGGATGCCGGCGGAAAACACGTCGGCACGCCGGTCCACGCCCAGGCCTGTGTACTGCTCGGGCGCCATGTAGCTGGGCGTGCCCACGATCATGCCGGTCTGCGTCAGCGTGGACGAGTTGATGCGGGCAATGCCAAAGTCCGTCACCTTCACCTTGCCACCGGCGCTGATGATGATGTTGGCCGGCTTGACGTCGCGGTGCACGATGCCGTTTTCGTGCGCATAGTCCAGCGCGTCCAGCAGCTGGCCCATGATGTCGCCCACCTCGGTCAGCTTGATGCTGTCGCGCCGGCCAATGTAGCCGCGCAGGCTGTCGCCGGGCGCGTACTCCATGACGATGAACACGGTCTCGTCGTGCTCGCCGTACTCGTGGATGGCGATGATGCCAGGGTGGTTCAGCCGACCCGAGGCCATGGCCTCGTTGCGGAAGCGGTTGATGGTCTCGGTGGCGTGCTCGCTGTCCAGCAGGTCCTTACGTATGGTCTTCAGCGCCACCGAGCGCGAGATCATCGGATCGAACCCCTTGTAGACCACGCCCATGGCGCCACGCCCCAGGGTGCCCACGATCTCGTAGCGGCCAAGTTTCTCGGGTGCGGGTGGCTGGGGCGGGGGCAAGCTGGGAATCTCCGGACTGAACTGAAAGGCTTACTCTTCCAGCATCTTCATCGCATGCACCAGGCTCTTCTTCATGCGGTCGAAGGCCTGGCTGAGGCGGCCGATCTCGTCCTTGCCGCCCAGGGGAATGGCGGTGCCGTCCAGCTTGCCCATGCTGATCTCGTCGGCGATCTGCGACAGCCGGGTCACCGGGCGCACCACCATGAAGTACAGCATGGCGTTGAGCGAGATGAAAATCATCGCGAACACGACGCCCAGCGACAGCATGAAGGTCTTGAACGCCTGGTTGGCCTTTTGCAGCGGCAGCGAGGTCGGCACGGACACCACCTGCGCGCCGATGATTTCGTTGAGCTTCCAGCCAAAGCCATTGTTGCTGCCGTATTTGTCCAGCAGCGTCTTGGGCGCCACGTCCACCGTGCTGTGGCAGATCAGGCAGCCTTCGGCCTTGATCTGGATTGGCCGCGCCATGTACAGCGAACGGCCACTGGGCGTGTCGCGCTCACCGACGATCTCGGTCTGGTCGGGGTACTGGCGGAAACGGTTCACCAGGTCGGCTTCCCAATCGGCGGTCTTGTCGCGCGGGTTGGTGGGGTTCAGCGTGGCTTCCTTGTAGCTGAAGTCGGGAAACTTCTTGCTCAGGTGCACGAACTGCTCGGTGGCACCGTAGGCCGGCACCGACTGCGGCAGGAATTCGTATTTCATCTGCGTCTGCAACAGTGGCGCGATCTGCGTGCTGGTGTAGGTGCGCGAGGCCAGCGACGACTCCATGATGAGACGCGCGTTCTGCACGATTTCGTCCTGGGCGTTCTTTTTCAACAGCGCGTCGGACACATAGGCCGCCGCCGCGAAACCCAGGGCGAAGACCAGCAGGAAGATGATGTTGAACTTGACGATCAGTTTCATGGCGCTCTCTCACGTTCGGGATTTACGGCTTGCCAGCCTTGGGGGCGAACTTCTCCGGATGCAGGGTTCTGTCCCATTCGGGGTAGGCGGACAGATTGTCCTCCACCTGCGCGCGGAAATCCTTGTCTTTCAGGCGGCCGGCAAAGCGGCTCAGCAGCGACCTGCGCTCGGCGGGGTAGCCCCTGAGCCAGCGGTCGACCTCGTCAAAGACCACTGGGCGCAGCGACGCCGGCTCGACCTTGCCGCTGGCAAATTTGGTGTAGCGCGACGGCAGCGTGTCGATGAACATGCGCGGCATGGCGCTGAGGAAGGCCGGTGTGGGACGCTTGAGCACGTTCAAGCTGCGGTCAGACTTGACTTCGGCAAAGTCACCTCCCTTGAGCGGCGCCAACGCGGCGCCTGACTTGCCCGCAGCGGCCGGCAGCAGCGCGCCAGTCTCAACGAAAAATTCGGTCTGCCCGGCCTGCTGATGCAGCACGTAGGGGCCGCCCTTGGGAATCAGCACAATGCCGGGCGAACCCGTGCGCAGCAAGCCGGCATTGGCCTTGCCCGACACCTTCAGCCAACCCGACAACAGGAAAGCCTCGCCAGCGTGGCTGACGTCCTGCGGCCCAATGCCCAGCCAGGCGGCGGACTTGGGGCCTACACCCAGCGCCGAGCCATCGGCAAACTCCACCTGCACATGCGAGCGATCGTCGGTTTCCAGGATGTCCTGCGGCGCCAGGGTCAGGCCTTCCTGCACGTTGTACACATTGGCACCGCGCAACAGCCGCGCCTTGCCTTCCACGATGGTGACCACGCCGACTGACGGCGCGGCCTGGGCAACGCCACTCAGGGCGCCCAACAAGGCAACAAGCAACAGCAGGAAACGCAGCATGGTGAGAGGGAAAGGCGACTGACCAACAGGCCAGCCGCAATACTACCCGCTAAACCCTGGTGCGGGTGAAGAAAGCAAGGTGCGCCCGCTCAGGCGTGGCCCACATGCGCCATGGCGGCGCTGATTTCCAACGTGCCTTGCGCGGCACCGCTTTGCGGCACGCTCTCGCCCTGGCGCGCGCGCACCTGGGCCAACTGCTCAGCCAGCTGCTCGGGTGCCTGCGCACCGGTGCCTATCCAGGCGCCGGGTGTCAGCGTGATGTGGGCGGCCTCGAAGCTGCCAGCACCGGCGCACAAGATGGTGCGGCTGGGCGCCGATTCATGGGCCAGCACCAGCATGGCCGGCACCACGGACTGAGGCGTCAAAGCGCGCAGCATGGCCTCGGGCATCAGGTCCTCGGTCATGCGGGTGGCAGCGGTGGGGGCCAGGCAGTTCACATGGATGCCGTGCTTGGCGCCTTCCAGCGACAGCGTTTGCATCAGCCCCACCAGCGCCATCTTGGCCGCGCCGTAGTTGGATTGGCCGAAATTGCCATACAAGCCGGAGGACGAGGTGGTCATCACGATGCGGCCGTATTTTTGCGCCGTCATGTGGGGCCAGACCGCCTTGGTGCAGTTCACCGCGCCCATCAGGTGCACCTCCACCACCAGGCGGAAGTCGTCCAGCTCCATCTTGGCAAAGCTCTTGTCGCGCAGGATGCCAGCGTTGTTCACCAGCACATCCACCCGACCCCAGGCGTCCATGGCTTGCTGCACCATCGCCTGCACGGCGACGTAGTCGGTGACCGAGGCACTGTTGGCCAGCGCCTCGCCGCCGGCCGCGCGTATCTCGGCCGCCACGCCTTCAGCGGCGCTGACGCTGCCGCCCGAGCCGTCGCGGCTGCTGCCCAGGTCATTGACCAGCACCTTGGCGCCGCGTGCCGCCAGGGCCAGCGCATGCTCGCGCCCCAGGCCGCCGCCGGCACCGGTGACGATGGCCACACGGCCCTTGAAATCAATCACGCTCACAAAAATCTCCTTATGCATTTGAAAACCGGGGCCGCTCACTGCGGCCTGGACACGCCATGGGCCATCAGCTCCAGCGGCAGTGCCGTGCTGAACTTGATCTGCTCCATGGAAAACGCCGAGGACACACCGCTCAACTCGGCGCTTTTGATCAGCTTCTTGTAGAACCTGTCGTAGCCGTCGATGTCGGTGGTGACCACCTTCAGCAGGTAGTCCACGTCCCCGCTCATGCGGTGGAATTCCTGCACCTCGGGCAGGTCGGCCACCGCTGCGGCGAATTTTGCCAGCCATTTGGCGTCATGGTGGCTGGTGCGCACGCTGACGAACACCGTCACCGGCAAGCCCACCTTGCGGCGGTTGATGAGGGCGACGCGCTTTTCGATGAAGCCTTCCTCCTCCAGCCGCTTGACCCGCTTCCAGCAGGGTGTGGCCGACAGGCCGACCCGCTCGGCCAGGCCGGCCATGGACAAGGCGCCATCGGACTGCAGGGCGGCCAGGATGGCGTAATCCACCTTGTCGAGTTCATTCATGCTAAATATTTCATTTATTTAGATGTTTTATCTTACCAAATAGCCTAACAGCGATAAATTTTGAATTATTTTTCCCAAATATAAGCATTAAATTAACTCTTTACATCACCATCACCCGCCTGCCCATGCTGCCCGCCGAGATCTACCTGGACTTCAACGCCACCACGCCGGTGCTGCCACAGGCGGCGGCGGCGGCACACGAGGCCATGCTGCACACCTTCGGCAACCCCAGCAGCAGCCACAGCGCCGGCCTGCGCGCCAAGGCGCTGCTGGACGACACGCGTGCGCGCGCCGCCCGCCTGCTGGGTGCCGGCGGCGGCAGGCTGCTGTTCACCAGCGGCGCCACCGAAGCCATTCAAACTGCCGTGCTGTCAGCGCTGTGCGCGGTGCGCGAGCGTCGCCTGTCTGGCCAGCGCTGCGGCAGTCTGCTGCTGTACGGCGCCACCGAACACAAGGCCGTGCCGGAAAGCCTGGCCCACTGGAACCATGTGCTGGGACTGAACCTGGAACTGCGCGCGCTGCCAGTGGATGAACGCGGCCGCCATGACCTGGACCTGCTGCGCGCCTGGACGGCGGACGCCGCGCTGGTGTGCACCATGGCCGCCAACAACGAGACCGGCACCGTCTCCGACCTGGCCGGCATCGAACAGGCGCTGGCCGGCAGCCCGGCGCTGTGGCTGGTGGACGGCGTGCAGGCGCTGGGCAAACTGGCGCTGAACCTGGCCGCCACCCGCATCGATTACGCCGCCTTCTCTGGCCACAAGCTGTACGCGCCCAAGGGCATAGGCCTGCTGTACGTGCGTGAACACGCACCGTTCACGCCGCTGATGGCCGGCGGTGGGCAGGAGTTGGGCGGCCGGGCAGGCACCGAGAACATGGCTGGCATCGCCGCCCTGGGCGCAGTGCTGCGCACCTGGGAGGAAGGGGACGGCCTGCACGATGGCGCACAGTTGCTGCAGTTCCGCCAGCAACTGGTGGACAGCCTGGGCGCCGCGCTGCCAGACCTGGTGTTCAACACACCGCTGGACTGCGCCCTGCCCACCACGCTGAACTTCTCGGTCGCCGGCCTGGGCAGCAAGGAATTGCTGGACGTGTTCGACGCCGCAGGCCTGCGCGTCAGCGCCGGCAGCGCCTGCTCTGCTGGCTTGGCGGCTGCCAGCCCGGTGCTACAGGCCATGGGCCTGCCCGAGTGGCGCACCCGCTCGGCGGTGCGCCTGTCGTTCGGCCCGGCGGTGGACGCCAGCTTCATCGGCGCCGCCTGCGAGCGCATCGCCCACTGCGGCGCCGCGCTGCGCGCCGCCAGCGCGCTGGCCGCCGCAGCGCCACCGGATGAGGCCTTGCCCGAAGGAAACGGCTCGACCGTGCAGCTGGGTGAACTGACGCTGGACTGGGCCGCGCTGCCCCACTTCCTGCAGAGCCACCCACAGGCCCAGTTGGTGGACGTGCGCGAGGCCAGTGAATTCCTGGCCGGCGCAATGGCGCAGGTCTCCCAGCACCCGGTGCTGAACATCCCGCTGAGCCGGCTCAGCGGCGAGTTGGCGCGTTGGCGCAAGCAGCCACCGGGGCCGCTGGTGTTTTTCTGTCGCAGCGGCAACCGCAGCGCCAAAGCGGCACAATGCCTGCGGCGCCTGGGGTTTGAGCAGGCCTGGCATGTGGCCGGCGGTCTGGCCCATGCGGGCGCCGCCACGCCCGCACACCATGCTGAAGACACCTGAACGCTTTACGCCGCTGAACACCCCCCAAGCCCACCCGGCGCCGCTGAACTTCATCTTCCTGGGCGACGCCCTGTTGGTGCGCGAAGCCGATGTGGCGCTGCCTGGCGCCGATGCGCTGGCCGGGCTGGAATCGGCCGTCGACCTGCTGCCCGTGGGTCTGCTGGACCAGCGCTACTGCCAGGCTGCCTGGCTGGCCGAGGGCAGCCCCACCCCTGCCGGTTACCAGCCGCGCAAGTTGCGTGGCCTGTTTGGCGCCCTTGATGAAGAGCTGCTGGCCATCGCCGGCCGGGCCTTGCAGATCACCCAATGGGCGCGCACCCACCGCTTTTGCGGCGCCTGCGGCCATGCCATGGCGCCGGTGGCGGGCGAGCGCTGCATGGCCTGCCCGGCCTGTGGCCACAGCGCCTACCCGCGCATCTCGCCGGCCATGATGGTGCTGGTGCAGCGCGGCGACGAATTGCTGTTGGCCCGGCACACCGCCTCACCCACCGGCATGTTCACCGCGCTGGCGGGGTTTCTGGAGGCGGGCGAGTCGGTGGAGGATGCGATACACCGCGAGGTGGAGGAGGAAGTGGGCCTGAAGGTGCAGCAATTGCAGTACTTCGGCAGCCAGTCCTGGCCGTTTCCACATTCGCTGATGCTGGCCTTCACCGCGCAATACCTGGGCGGTGAGGTACGCGTGGACGAGCACGAAATTGCCGAGGCGCGCTGGTTTGGCCCGGGCGACGCCCTGCCCCCGCGTCCACCGGGCCTGTCCATCGCGGGCCAGTTGATCAACGCACACCTTCCGGCACGGCGTACGCCCTAACCCGGGGATTTACCCGGGGCTTTACCGTCTTTCCCTTGCTTTCGGCGCAGGCCTGCTGAACAATGGCACGGCCCTTGCGTAGCACCCGCTGACCCTGCCGTTGATACTTACCCGGTGACACAGACCCATTTATGACGACATTGCAATCGGCCAGGCGCCTGCTCCTCCAGACCGTCACCACCGCGACTGTTTGGTGCCTGTTGGGCCTGGCACCGGCGTTGGCGCAAACCACGCCGCCCGCCGCCGGCAAAGTGGCCACCGCGATCTTCGCCACCGGCTGCTTCTGGTGCGCCCAGGCCGATTTTGCCAAGCTTGACGGGGTCGTCTCCACCACCGCCGGCTACAGCGGCGGCCAGGCCGAAAACCCCACCTACGAGCAGGTGTCCACCCAGGCCACTGGACACACCGAATCGGTGTTGGTGGTGTATGACACCGCCAAACTCAGCTACGAACGGCTGGTGGATTTCTTCTGGCACACCATAGACCCGACCTCGCGCAACCGCCAGTTTTGCGATTCCGGCGCCATGCACCGTGCGGCCATCTTCACCGCCGGGCCTGAGCAAATGAAGATCGCCCAGGCTTCGCGCACAGCATTGGACCAGTCCAAGCGCTTCCCCGCGCCAGTGGTCACCGAGATTGAGCCGGTCGGCCAGTTCTACGCCGCAGAGGCCTACCACCAGAACTACGCCAAGCGCAACCCCATACGCTACCGCTTCTACCGCTTCCACTGCGGGCGCGACACCAAGCTGAAGGACCTGTGGGGCGATCTGGCCCTGAAGCCCACGCCCGTTGCGGCACCGGCGGCACCAGCCTCGGCACCCGCGCCCACCCCCACTCCTTCAGCCAGCGCAGCCAAGTAACTCGGGCAGCCTGTCTTGCACCTGCGGCGCAGGCTGTGGGTCAACCAGAAGCATGGTGGGCACCAAGCCGCCGGGCTCGCACTGTGCCCTGACCCAGGCATCAATCACCGCCGCATCGTTGATGGTGCGCAGCGCCATGTAAGCGTGCTCAGCCTGCGGATGGCGGCGACGCAAGAAGTTCAACCACTGTTTCAGCCGGCCGGCCTGCTGGCGCGGTTCCAGCCGCGCGCGCACCAGCTGCCAAAAGGCAGCCAGCAGCGGCAGCAACTCGGCCCAGCTGACCTCGGCGGATTGCCCCATCTGCTGCGCCCGGATGGCCAACGCCAGCCCGGGGTCGGTCACCATGCCGCGGCCCAGCATCAGCATGTCGCAGCCTGAGACCTCGCGGCAGCGCAGCGCGTCGGCCACGCTCCAGATCTCGCCATTGGCCACCACGGGGATGCGCAGCGCATCGCGGATCTCGCGCAGGCGCTCCCAATAGGCCGGTGGCCGGTAGCCATCGGCCTTGGTGCGGGCATGCACCACCAGCTCGTCCGCGCCCGCTTCGGCAATGCCCAGGGCGCATTCCAGCGCGCGCGCGCCATCGTTCACACCCAGGCGCATCTTGGCCGACACGGGCATGTGCGCCGGCACGGCCCGGCGCACGGCGGCCACAATGGCAGCCACCACCTCAGGCGTGTCCAACAGCGCGGCGCCGCCACCGTGCCGGTTCACCACCTTGGCCGGGCAGCCAAAGTTCAGGTCGATGCCGGCCGGCCCCAGGCTGGCCAGGCGTTGCGCGTTCTCGGCCAGGCAGACCGGGTCGGAGCCCAGCAACTGGGCACGCACCGGCACGCCGGCCGGCGTGCGCCCGCCGTTCAACAGCTCTGGCACCACGCGCTCAAACACCCGCGCCGGCAACAAGGTGTTGGTCACGCGAATGAATTCAGACACGCAGCGGTCCACCCCACCCACCCGGGTCAGGATGTCGCGCAGCACGAAATCGAGCAGCCCCTCCATCGGGGCCAGCAAAATGGCCATGCGCCACAATACCACCATGGCATCACACAAGCGCTTGTGGGGGGTGATCGGGCTGCTGGCCCTGCTGCTGCTGGTGTTCCAGCTCACCGGCCTGCGCCAGCAACTCAGCCTGGAGTTGCTGCACAACGCTTTCCTCAGCCACCCGTTGGGCGGCACGCTGCTGTTCGTGCTGCTGTTTGCGTTGGGCAATCTGGTGCAGGTGCCGGGGTGGATCTTCCTCGCCGCCGCAGTGCTGGCACTCGGCCGGCTGTGGGGCGGCACGGTGACTTACCTGGCAGCCAGTGTGTCCTGCCTGGCCACCTTCTGGCTGATACGCCTGTTGGGCGGCAATGCATTGGCCGAACTGAAGAGCCCCCTCGCACAGCGACTGATCGCCGGGCTGCATGCCCGCCCGGTGGCCAGCATCGCGCTGCTGCGCCTGGTGTTCCAGACGCTGCCGGCGGTGAACGTGGCGCTGGCCCTGTCGGGCGTGCGCTTGCGTCACTACCTGCTGGGCACGCTGCTGGGGTTGCCGCTGCCGATTGCGTTGTATTGCCTGTTTTTTGACTACCTGGCTGCGCTTTTTGGTATTGGTTTTCACTGATCCCGCGGACCTGGGCAGGCCCTATGATGGGTGCATGCAGGCCCGCCATGCCGAACCAAGCAGCGCACCCATCGTGCTGGATGTGGAGGCCTCTGGTTTTGGCCGCCACAGCTACCCGATAGAAGTCGGCTTCGTGCTGCCCGATGGCGTCTCTTACTGCACGCTGATACGCCCCGAACCTGAATGGACGCACTGGGACAGCGCGGCCGAAAAGCTGCACCACATCCCGCGCCCCCTGGTGCTGGCGCGTGGCCTGCCGGTGCCGGCAGTGGCGCGCGAGCTGAACCACCGGCTGGAAGGCCAGACCGTGTATTCCGATGGCTGGGCCAATGACTACAGCTGGATAGCCGCGCTGTTTGACGCTGCCGATCTGGCACCCCACTTCAAGCTGGAAAACCTGCGCTCGCTGCTGCAGGAAGACGAAGCCGACCACTGGCACACGATGAAGCAGCAGGTGGCCAACGAGTTGGGCACGCCGCGCCACCGCGCCAGTGCCGATGCGCGCCTGCTGCAGGCCACGCTGCTGCGCCTGCGCGCGCAGCGGCCCGCGAGCGATTTCAACATTTCACACTCACCACAAGCAAGGAGCATGTCATGACCGTCAATGTGACCATCGACCTGGGTTATGAATTCGATGTCAAGGCCTCGGCCAAGGACGTTTTCGCAGTGTTGTCAGACGTGCCGACCTCGGTCAGCCATTTCCCCAAGGTGCACAAGCTGGTCGACCAGGGCGATGGCGTCTACCGCTGGGAGATGGAAAAGGTGGGCACCGCGCAGGTCAACATCCAGACCATCTATGCCTCCAAATACGTGTCGAACAAGACCAAGGGCACGGTGGTGTGGACGCCGGTGGAAGGCGTGGGCAATGCGCTGGTGGGTGGCAGCTGGAAGATCACCGACAACAAGAAGTCCACCGGCCTGGTGCTGAAGATTGCCGGCGAGGTGTCGGTGCCGTTGCCGGGGTTGATGAAGATGGTGGTGCAGCCGGTGGTCAAGGGCGAGTTCGAGAAGCTGGTGGAGCAGTACATCCAGAACCTGATCAAGAAGTTCGGCGGCGAAGCCTAAGCCACTTTCATCCCCGCTGAAGCTACTTTTCGCGCTGCTCAGTCGCGGCGGTTCCGCAAGCTGCCGACGCCACTGGAGCGCGTAGCTCCGCGGCTGTCCCCCGGGCCTTCGGCCCTCCTCCTTGATGCCGCTGCGCTACGCGCCCCAGCGACATCGGGGCCGTTGGCGGCCGTGACGCTTGAACACCGAATACCGGGCACCGGATTCCGCGCATTGTCAGGTTGGCACGTTGACACACCAACCATGTTCGCGGGATCAGGTCGTCATGGCGCTCTGCGCAGCGGCATCAAGGAGGAGCGCCGTAGGCGCGGGGGACAGCCGCGGAGCAGAGCGCCGTGGCGGCCTGGTCCCCAGCCAGCCCAGTTGGCAAGCAAGCATCCGCAAGCCGACGAGGCGGGTCGAACTTACACCGGCAACGTGCCCATGAAATCCTTCTTGCCCAGCTCCACGCCGTTGTGCCGCAGGATGGCATAGGCCGTGGTGACGTGGAAGAAGAAGTTGGGCAGGCTGTAGTGCAGCAGGTAGGGCTGGCCGGCAAAGCGGCGCTCGCGCGGCGTGCCGGCGCCGATGACGATTTCGCGCGCCTCGCTGCCATCGATATCGGCCGGCTTGAAGGTTTCCATGTAGGCCAGCGTCTTGGCGATGCGGGCTTGCAGGTCGGCGTAGGTCTGCTCCTTGTCTTCCCAGCTGGGCACCTCGACGCCGGACAGGCGCGCGGGTGTGCTCTTGCCGAAGTCGCAGGCGATCTGCACCTGCTTGATCAGGTTCAGCATGTCGGGCGCCAGGCGGTCATTGGGCAGCGTGGCGGGGTCGATCTTCTTGGCCACACAGTGGGCCTCGGCCTTGGTCAGCACCGCCGACAAAGAGCCCAGCATCTGTTTGAAAACGGGAATGGATGCGGCGTACATGGAAATCGTCATGGCAAGTCACCTCGGTTATGTTGGCGAGAAAGACGGCGAGTCTAGCGCTTGATGCGCAATGCTGCTTGCCAGCCACCCCAAACCACTGCACCGGCAAGGATGCCCACCACACCATCGGCCAGAACCGACACCAACCCGGATGCCATGCCGGCCCCTGCTGCCAGGGCGTCCAGCGCATGGTGCAGCGGCGGCACGCCGTGGCTCAGGATACCGCCGCCAACCAGGAACATGGCGGCGGTGCCCACCACCGTCAGCCCCTTCATCAGCAACGGTGCGGCCCGCACCAGACGCACACCCAGCGCCCGCGATGTGACGCGCAAGCCACCCTCGCCTTGCAGGCGGCTCATGTACAAGCCGATGTCGTCCAGCTTGACGATCAGCGCCACCAGGCCATAAACGCCCACTGTCATCATCAGCGCCACGCCGCTGAGCACCGCCAACTGCGTCGTCAGCGACTGGCCAGCCACCGTGCCCAGCGTGATGGCGATGATTTCTGCCGACAGCACGAAATCGGTACGCACCGCGCCGGTGATCTTTTGCCGCTCCAGCGCCACCAGGTCGACATCGGGCTGGGCCATGGCCTGCAGCAATTCAGCCTCGTGCGCGGCGTCTTCCTCGGCCGAGGCGTGCAGGTACTTGTGGGCCAGCTTCTCAAAACCCTCCAGGCACAGGTAGGCGCCACCCACCATCAACAACGGGGTCACGGCCCAGGGCGCCAGCGCGCTGATGGCCAGCGCCGCCGGCACCAGGATCAGCTTGTTGCGCAGCGAGCCCTTGCACACCGCCCACACCACCGGCAGTTCGCGTGCGGCGCGCACACCGGCCACCTGTTCGGCGTTCAGCGCCAGGTCGTCGCCCAGCACACCGGCGGTCTTTTGCGCCGCCACCTTGGTCAGCAAGGCGACGTCGTCCAACATCGTGGCAATGTCGTCCAACAGGACGAGCAGGCTACTGGGCATGGCAGGTATCCGGTTTACTCAAGTTTCAGGGATTCGGGCGGCGACACCACCAGCTTCTTGCCAGCGGGCGCGCGCAAGTAGGCGGCGGCAGGTTCAGGCGCCAGGCCAAAGGTCAGGCTGCTGGGCTCGGCGCCGGCCGGGCTGTAGGCGAAGCCAGTGGCCCAGCCGGTGGACTCGAAGTTCAGGCGCGTTTGCATGCCGTTGCTGCAGGTCAGCTCAACGACGCCACTGCGCTCGGCCGTGAAGGCCAACGTGCCGGCGCAGGTCAGCGGTGGGGTGGCCTCGGTGTGCAGCGTGATGCTGGCGCGGCGGTCGTTGAAGCCTTGGGCTTCACCGGTGTACAGCTCACCGCCCAGCAACAGATAAACGGGCGCCGTGGCCGGGCGCATGCCCATGCGGGTCGCCACCGAGCAGGCGCTCAGACCCACGGCCAGCAGCAAGGCCATCAGCAAAGACTTCACGGCTTTCCCCTTTCCCGCCCCAGACGGGCTGGCCACCAATGATACCCAGCCGCACCCGGCCATGGTGCACTGCACCAGCAACGCCAACGGGCTGGCCGCATTTCGCGCGCATAATGGCGCCCGTTGTGGAACTCGCTCGTACCGCCAGGAGGCTTAGAACAACATGCATCGCGTCGCCATCAGCAGCACTGGGCTGTACACCCCGCCGGAAATCATCACCAACGAAGAACTGGTGCAGGCTTACAACGCCTATGCGCAGCTGGAGAATGCGCGCAAGGCCTCAGCCATAGCCGCCGGCCAGGAGGTGGCATTGGCCGACTCCAGCGTGGAGTTTGTCGAAAAGGCCTCGGGCATCAAGCGCCGCTACGTGGTGGAAAAGAGCGGCGTGCTGGACCCTACCCGCATGCGCCCTCGCCTGCAGGCCCGGCCCGACACCGAGCTGTCACTGACGGCCGAGATCGCCGTGGCCGCCGCGCGCGATGCGCTGGCGCGTGCCGGCAAGACCGCTGCCGATGTGGACGGCGTGATCTGCGCCTGCGCCAACATGCAGCGGCCCTACCCCGCGATGGGGGTGGAAATCCAGACCGCACTGGGCATCAACGGCTTTGCCTTCGACATGAACGTGGCCTGCTCCTCGGCCACCTTCGCCATCCAGTTGGCAGTGGATGCGGTGCGCGGCGGCTCGGCGCGTGCGGTGCTGGTGGTCAACCCTGAGATCACCTCCCCCCACCTGGCCTGGAAGGACCGCGACTGCCATTTCATCTTTGGCGACGTCTGCACCGCCGTGCTGGTGGAGCGGCTGGCCGATGCGCCGGCCGGTGCCTTCGAGATCCTGGGCACCAAGCTGTTCACCAGCTTTTCCAACAACATCCGCAACAACGCCGGCTACATGTCGCGCGCCGAAGACCGCAACCCCGACGATCGCGACCAGTTGTTCTACCAGGAGGGGCGCAAGGTGTTCAAGGAGGTCTGCCCGCTGGCGGCAGAGCACATCACCAACCACCTGGCCGATCTGCACATGGCCCCCAGCGACATGCGCCGCTTCTGGCTTCACCAGGCCAACCTGGGCATGAACCAACTGATTGCCCGCAAACTGCTGGGGCGCGACGCCACGGCCGAGGAGGCGCCGGTGATCCTGGACGAATTCGCCAACACGGCTTCGGCCGGCTCCATCATCGCCTTCCACCGCCACCATGCGGATTTCAAATCCGGCGAGATGGGCGTGATCTGCTCTTTCGGGGCCGGTTACTCCATAGGCAGCGTGGCAGTCAAACGCTTATAGGGCCTGTAAAGCCGCCTGGCGCTGCTCACACCCCCAAAACCGCCGTCCATCCCGGCTGAACGGGCCAAATTGTTGACCGGGGCGTCAGCACTGGTATGGTTGGGCCATGAGTCCTGAGATGCCCGCTTCCACCCAGCTGCCCCTGGCCCAGCGTTGCTGGCAAATGCTGTTGCGCAACCGGCTGCGCCTGGGCGTGGCCACGGCGCTGGCCGTGCTGGCGGCGGTGGTGCTGAACCCTTTCACGCGTGACCCCTTTCCGCATCTGCTGCTGGAAATGCTCTTTGTCGCTGCCGTGCTGCTGGTGGCGTTCGCCGGCGCCGGCGCCTGGAAGCAGACCTTCGTGCCGTCCTGGGTGGCCCAGGTGGTGGCGGTGATCCTGGCGGCGCCGCTGGCCGAATTGATCGTGCAACTGATCGCGGTAGACGGTGACCTGTTGGCCTTCATGAGTTCACGACCGCGCGTCATCGGCTTCTGGTGGGTCACCATTGGCGGCAGCGGAGCCGGTCTGCTGGTCACCACGGCAGCCCTGGTCCGCGAGCGTGATGCGCTGGCCAAGTCCAATGCACTGCAGTTCACGCTGGAAAAAGAGCGCCTGGAGCGCCAGGCGACGGACGCCCGCCTGAGCCTGCTGCAGGCCCAGATCGAGCCGCACTTCCTGCTCAACACGCTGGCCAATGTGCAGGTGCTGATAGAAAGCGGCTCGCCGCGCGCCGCGCCGGTGTTCAAGAGCCTGATCGCCTACCTGCGCGCGGCCATGCCGCAGTTGCACCAGGGTGCGCCCACATTGGGCGTGGAGCTGGGGCTGGTGCAGTCCTACCTGGAACTGATGCTGATGCGCATGCCCGACCGGCTGCGCTTCAAGCTGGACGTGGCGCCCGAGCTGCGCACGCTGCGCTTCCCCTCCATGGCCTTGCTGACCTTGGTGGAAAACGCCGTGCGCCACGGCATCGACCCGAGCGAGGACGGCGGCGAGATCGAGGTCGGCGCTCGCCGCTCGCTGGAGAACGGCGCCAATGTGGTGCGCCTGTGGGTGGCCGACACCGGCGTGGGCATGTCTGAGACCGCCACCCCTGGCACCGGTCTGAGCAACCTGCGGGCACGGCTGCAGGCCTTCTTCGAAGGCGGCGCCGAGCTGGAGATGACCGAACTGCCGCCGCACGGCCTGAAGGCCGAGATCGTGTTGAAACATGCCGTCTGACATCCCAACCCCCCCTGGTTCACCGGTCACCGCGTTGATCGCCGACGACGAGCCGCTGCTGCGCGAGCGCCTCAGCAGTTGCTTGGCCCGGCTGTGGCCAGAACTGACCATCGTGGCCCAGGCGCGCAATGGCCGCGAGGCCGTGGAGCTGTTTGACGAGCACGCGCCGCAGATCGCCTTCCTCGACGTGCACATGCCCGGCATGAACGGCATCGAAGCGGCGCGCTGCATGGGCGCGCGCGCCGAGATCGTGTTCGTCACCGCCTACGAGCAGTACGCGGTGGAGGCGTTCCGCCAGGGCGCCATCGACTACATCGTCAAGCCCATCGACGAAGAGCGCCTGGCCGAGACGGTGCGCCGGCTGCGCACGCGCATGCTGCGCCCGGCCGGCCAGACCCCACCGGACATGGAGGCAGTGCTGGACCAGTTGGCCACGCAATTGCGCGAGCGCATGCCGGCAGCACCGCCGGCACCGCGCCTGCAGTGGATCAAGGCCTCGGTAGGCGCCACCGTGCGGTTGATACCGGTGGAACAGGTGATTTACCTGAAGTCCGACACCAAGTACACGCTGGTGGTGTGGGAGGGCGGCGAGGCGCTGATTCGCAAGACCATACGCGAGATGGCCGATGAGCTGGACCCGGCCGTGTTCGCGCAGATTCACCGCTCCGCCATCGTCAACCTGAACCACGTGCGCCAGTTCAGCCACGGCCCCAACGACTCGGGCGAGGTGCAGCTCAAGGGCAAGGGCGATTGTCTGGCGGTGAGCCGCAGCTTCGTGCACCTGTTCCGCCAGATGTAAGGGCCGGCAAGCCCCCATACCCGGTGCAGCCGCCAGCGCCAACGAGGCACCCCGGCTAAAATAAACCATGGACACACGCACCAAACCCATCACCGTGCGCATCGCGCTGCTGCGCGACGCGCTGAAAGCCCACAAGGCCGCCGCCGTGCTGGTACCCTCCAGCGACCCCCACCTGTCCGAGTACCTGCCCACACGCTGGCAAGGTCGCGAATGGGCCAGTGGCTTCACCGGCTCCATGGCCACGCTGGCGGTGACGCCAGACAAGGCGGCGCTGTTTGCCGACGGCCGCTATTGGGTGCAGGCCGAGGCCGAATTGCGCGGCACCGGCATCACGCTTGAAAAGATCCCCACCGGCGCCAGCACGCTGCACAACGACTGGCTGGCGCGCGAAGCGGCCGGCGGCGGCACCGTGCTGGTGGACGGCCAGGTGCTGGGCCTGGCGGCCGAGAAGGCGCTGCGCCAGGCGCTGAACGCCACCGGCGCGCAGTTGCGCACCGATGTGGACGTGTTCAACGAGGTCTGGGCCGACCGCCCCAGCCTGCCGCAGGCCGCAGTGTTCGAACACCTGCCACCGCACGCCACGCTGCCACGCGCCACCAAGCTGGCGCAGGTGCGCGAAGCGATGCGCCAGCAGGGCTGCACGCAGCACTTCATCTCCAGCGTGGACGATGTGGCCTGGCTGCTGAACCTGCGCGGCAATGACGTCAATTACAACCCGGTGTTCATCGCCCATGTGCTGCTCAACGCCAACACGGGCACGCTGTTCATCGCCGAAGGCAAGCTCAGCACGGAGTTGACCGCACGCCTGGCGCAAGACGGCATCACCGTGGCTCCCTATGCCCAGGCGAGCGCCGCACTGGCCGCGCTGAAAGCCGGCGACAAGCTGCTGCTGGACCCGCGCCGCGTCACCTACGGCCTGCGCCAGAACGTGGGCAAGGAGGTGGCGGTGCTGGAGGCCATCAACCCCAGCACGCTGCTCAAGAGCCGCAAGAACGACCAGGAAGCAGCCTTCGTGCGCGAGGTGATGGCGCACGACGGCGCCGCCATGTGCGAGTTCTACGCCTGGTTCGAACAGGCCTTGGGCAAGGAGCGCATCACCGAGCTGACGGTGGCCGACAAGCTGAGCGCCGCGCGCGCCGGCCGCCCCGGCTTCAAGGACCTGAGCTTCCCGGTGATTGCCGGCTTCAACGCCAACGGCGCGCTGCCGCATTACCGCGCCACCGAGGCCTCACACGCCGTCATCGAGGGCGACGGCCTGCTGCTGATCGACTCTGGCGGCCAGTACCTGGGCGGCACCACCGACATCACCCGCACCTGGGCCATCGGCACGGTCACCGAGGCGCAGAAGCGCGGCTACACCGCCGTGCTGAAGGGCACGCTGGCGCTGAGCCGCACGCTGTTCCCGCGTGGCACGCCATCGCCCTTTTTGGACAGCATCGCCCGCGCGCCGCTGTGGGCCGAAGGCCTGGACTACGGCCACGGCACCGGCCACGGCGTCGGCTACTACCTGGCCGTGCACGAAGGCCCGCAAAGCATCAGCAAGGCCATTCCCGAAGCCCACCACGCGATGGAGCCCGGCATGATCACCTCCATCGAACCCGGCCTGTACCGCGAAGGCCAGTGGGGCGTGCGGATCGAGAACCTGGTGCTCAACGTGCCGGTGGACACCCCCGAGCACGGTGCCTTCGGCGCCATGCTGGCGTTTGAGACGCTGACGCTGTGCCCGATCGACACCACCTGCATCGCGCGCGATATGCTGCGCGCGGATGAGATCGCCTGGCTGAATCAGTACCACGTGACGGTGCGTGAGCGCTTGAGTCCTCTGGTCAGCGGTGATGCGCTGGCTTGGCTGATCAAGCGGACTGAGCCGTTCTGACCCCGGGGACCGGCCAAACCGGCATACCCGGGCAGTCCAACGACCATGGCGTTTCATCTCGTCCCGATTTCAAAAGGCGGGCACGATGTCACGCCCGCGCAATTCGGGATCTCAGGTCTGAACCCTGTCATTCAGGGGATAGCTCGCAATGACGAGGACAACAGCAGGCTGACGTGGGTGAAATCCCGGGCTCCGAACGGTGACCCGTTTGATGAGGTCTTCGTTGATGCGCTGGAGAAGCAACTCAGGATTTCGCTAGATCGCCAGCAAACTATCTGGTGGACTCCCAACGACAGCTTTTCAGATGCCTTGATCATCCAAATGAGCAGAGTCATTCAGGCTGGCATGGATTGTCTGGCAGGGATTGCACACTTCCCAGCATCCACCAAGCCTAGCGTAGTGGCAGCAATGCGGCCTGCGGACACAACCAGACTACTGCAGCGAAAAAAACTGCTGCAAAACATCGCAATAGTCGGTAGCCTCGTGGCACTCGGCGCAATCATGACTACCGCATTGCTCCGTCAACTTCAATAGCCAAGGTTTTAGCCGACTGACGCTAGCGGTATTCATACCGCGCCGGCTGGCAAGTTCAGCGTGCCGTCCACGCCCTGCACCCACCTCCGCTCCTCCCGCAGGATAAAGCGCTCACGCTGCGCCAGTTCGAAGTTCGCTCGGCCTTCGGGGTCGGTCTTCAATCGCGCGCGGTAAGCCTCGTAGGCCGCCAGGCTGTCAAAGCCGATCAACCCCCAGGCTTCGTAATTGCTGCCCTCATGCGGCAGAAAGTAACCGATCAAATGCCCGCCGCAGCGCGGGATGATGCGACCCCAATTCTCGGCATAGGCCTTGAAGGCCTCACGCTGGAAGGGATCGATCTCGTAACGGATGAAGCAAACCACGGACACGCTGGACTCCTGTGCTGACTGTGTGAGGATGTCAGCATAGGCAAACGTGTTCTCAGACGCTTCGTCGTGCGGCGAAGCAAGAGGGCCAGCAGGATCAGGTCGCCGTGGCGTTCAGCGCAGCGGCATCAAGGAGGAGTGCCGAAGGCCCGGGGGACAGCCGCGGAGCTGAGCGCCGCGGTGGCCTGATCTCGCCAACCAAGGTGGAGCGAGTCAGACCGTACCAGGATCGCCAACCTTCTGCATGGTCGCAGCGCCCACGCCCCCCAGCACCAGCCCGATCACCAGCACATACCACAGCGGCGCCGTACTGGCCTCGGTCGTCAGCGCCGACGCGGCCACCAGCACCAAGCCTATGGCGGCGGCGGCGGCCAGCAGCAGCAGCAAAGCCGACATGGCCACCGACAGCGTGCGTATCTGCGGCGTCTTGGCGCCCATGACAAAGGCCACATAGCCGGCGATGCTGAACAGCGGGAACATCACCCACAGCGTGGCACTGGTCGACCAGGCCACCAGCCCCAGCGGCACGGCCGTCAGCACGCCGCCGCAGAACAAGCCCAGCAGCACCAGCAAGGCACCTATTGCAGCCATCAACATGGTCAAGCTCCTTTCGTCGCCTTTGCCGGCGGGTAGGGGTATTAAAACGCCGAAATCGGTGCCTCGTCCACCGAGGCCGGCGCGTTCAACGGCAGTGTCAGTATGATGCGCGTTCCCTCGCCAAGTTCACTTTCCACCCGTATGCTGCCGCCCAGCACGTCGGTCACCAGGTTGTAGACGATGTTCAGCCCCAGGCCGCTGCCGCCCTGGCCCAGCTTGGTGGTGAAGAAGGGGTCGAAGATGCGCTTTAGGTTGGCCGGGGCGATGCCCACGCCGTTGTCGCCCACCACCAGCTCCATGGCCTGGGCGTCCAGCGGGCGCGCGGACACCGTCACCTGGCCGTGCTCGCGGTTCTCCAGCCCGTGCAGCACGGCGTTGTTGATCAGGTTGCTCAGCACCTGGCCCAACGGGCCGGGGTAGCTGTCCAATGTGATGCTGGGGTCGATCTGGGTGCGCACCTCGTGGCGGGTGCGGCGCAGGTCCGGGCCCATGGTGGTCACGGTCTCGGCCACCATGGCCTCGAGCGTGAAAGTCCTGCGCTTGGCGCTGGTGCGGTCCACCGCCACCTGCTTGAAGCTGCCTATCAGTTCGGCGGCGCCGCGCAGGTTGCGCATCAGGATGTCGGTGGCCTCGCGCGAATTGCTGACGTAAGCCTCCAGCACCGATTTTTTCAGGCCACGCGCCATCTCGTTGGCGAAATCGCGGTTCAGGTCGTGCAGGGTGCTGGCAATGGTCACGCAGGTGCCGATGGGCGTGTTCAGCTCGTGCGCCACGCCGGCCACCAGCGAACCCAGGGCTGCCATGCGCTCGGAACGCTGGATCTCGTCCTGCGCGCCGCGCAGCGTGTTCATGGCGGCCACCAGGTCCTGGTTGGCCGAGTTCAGCGCCTGGGTGCGCTCGGTCACGCGCTGCTCCAGGCTGGCGTTGAGTTCGCGTATGCGTTCCTCATCGCGCCGTTTCTCGGTGATGTTCTCGTTGACCAGGATGGCCACCGATTCGTCACCCAACTCGATCAGCCGGCCCGAAATGCGGCACAGGATGTCCTCTTGCCCGTCGCCGGTGCCGCACCAGGCCTCGAAATCGTGGATCTCGCCTTGCTGCTCCAGCGCGCCCAGCACGTTTCGCCGGTCATCGGGATTGCGCCACAAGCCGAAATCGTCACCGCGCTGGCCGATCACGGCGTCACGCATGCGGCCAAATTGCCGCGTCCACGACTCGTTGACGTCGATGATGCGGTAGTTGTCACGCCGCAGCGACACCGACATGGCAATCGGTGAGGCCTGGAAGATGGCGGCAAACTTGGCCTGCGAAGCCTGCAAGGCCTCCTCGGCGCGCAGCCGCTCCAGCAGCTCGCGCTGCAGCGATTCGTTCTGCACCTCGCGCTGCTTCATCAGGCCACCCAGTTCCACCCGCATGTGGTCCAGGCCCTGGGCCAGGTCTCCCAACTCGTCGGGGCGCATCACCGTCACCGGCGTGGCCAGTTCGCCATGGGCCAGGCGGTCGGCGTCGGCCTGCAGCTGGCGCAGCGGCCGCATCATGCGGCGCTCGAACAGGATCAGCAGCGCAAAGTAGGAGATGGCCAGTTGCACCAACAGGGCGGCAGCCACCTTCAGCGAGCCGGCCAGGAACTGCTGCTCGACCTGCCCGGTGCTCATCTCGATGGTGATGCGGCCTATGGTGGAACCTTCACGCACCACGGGGCGGCTCTCGCGCAGGATCTGGCCACCCGCAGGCGGTGGACGCTTGGACAGCACGAACTGGCCCAGCAGCGCGTCTTCCACCGAGATGCCCACCACGTCCGGGTTCAGCATCACCGAGTCGACAAACGGCTTGGCTGCCGCCGGGTCCACGTTCCACAGCGGGGTGGACATGGCCTGCTCCAGCATGCTGGCGTACTGGGCCAGCAGCCCGCTGACCCGCAGGTCCAGCTCGCGCTGGTGGCTCTCGCGCGCCAGCAGCGGGCCCAGCACAAAGGCTGGCAGCAGGATGCCCAGCGCGATGCCCAGCACCATGGTGCTGCGCAACGATCGCACGCCCAACTGCAGTTTTGACAACATTTCCGTTCAGACGCCGTGGCGGGCTTGTTCTTGCACCCATCTTAACGCCGGAATCCGCCCAGCACGATGGCCGCTGGGTGCATCCGGGCCTGCATGTGCCAAGATACCGCCATGCGCACGCCGCAAGCCCCTCACGACACCTCCGCAGACTCGTTCCCGGAGCTGCAGGAACTGCAGGCCCTGCTGGACGACCCGCGCGGCAGCTTCAGCTCCCGCGTGCTGGCCGAGCCCAGCCTGCGTGGGCGGCGCTTTCCCGTCCACATGGCCACACTGGGCAGCGACGACCCGCAAGCGCCCTGCCTGGGACTGTTCGGCGGCATCCACGGGCTGGAGCGCATAGGCACGCAGGTCATCCTGAGCTACATGCGTTCGCTGATCGCCCGGGTGCAATGGGACGAGTCGCTGCACAACCAGTTGCGCCAGGTGCGGCTGGTGTTCGTGCCCATCGTCAACCCCTGGGGCATGTGGGCCGGCAGGCGCAGCAACCCCAACGGCGTCGACCTGATGCGCAACGGCCCGCAGCGCGCGGAAGACCGCGTGCCCTTTCTGGCCGGCGGCCAGCGGCTGGGACCGTGGCTGCCCTGGTACTGCGGCCAACCCGGCGCGCCCATGGAGCTGGAAAGCGCCGCGCTGCTGGAGGTGGTGCGCCAGGAGCTGACCAGCCGCCCCTTCAGCCTGGCGCTGGACTGCCACTCCGGCTATGGCTGGAACGACAGCATCTGGTTCCCCTATGCCAAGACGCGCCGGCTGATGCCGCACCTGCCGGAGATGTATGCGCTCAAGACCATGCTGGAAGAGGCCATCCCGCACCACAACTACAGCTTCGAGCCGCAAAGCCGCCAGTACCTGCTGCACGGCGACCTGTGGGACCACGCCTATGACCAGGCGCCGGCTGCACATGTGTTTCTGCCCATGACACTGGAGCTGGGCTCCTGGCTGTGGATACGCAAGAACCCCAGCCAGCTGTTCTCGCGCCACGGCATCTTCAACCCCATCAAGGAGCACCGCGTCAAGCGCGTGCTGCGCCGCCATGCCAGCCTGCTGGACTTTTTGACCCGCGCCACCTATGCCAGCACCCGCTGGCTGCCGCTGGCCGAGCGGCGTGTGCAGTTGCAGCACCAGGCGCGCGAGTTCTGGTCGCCCAAGCCGGTGTATTGAACTCGGCTTGATTAAGGTCAATCCCGCATAGGGTCACTCCCGATGTGGGGTCGCTGGCCGTCCTTCAGCATGGCAGGACTGTCACCCACCCTGCACCATGACCGCCACCAACCCCATCGTCATCACTGACAACGAACTGCCGCTGCAGTACTTCTTCCACTGGGAAAAGCACAACGCCGACAAGATCTTCCTGACCCAGCCCATAGGGGGCGGTGCGGTGCGCGACATCACCTGGCGCGAAGCAGGCGACGAAGTGCGCCGCATGGCGGCCTGGCTGAAGGCGCAAGGCTGGCCGGCCGGCAGCTGCGTGGCCATCCTGGGCAAGAACAGCGCCCACTGGATACTGGCCGACCTGGCGATCTGGATGGCCGGGCACGTGTCGGTGCCCATCTACCCCACCTTCAACGGCAAGGCGCTACGCTACATCCTGGAGCACAGCGAATCGCGCGCCTGCTTCATCGGCAAGCTGGACGACACCCACGCGTTGGCCGAGGGCCTCCCCGAGGGCGTGCAACAGATCGCGCTGCCGCTGGCCCCCAAACTGGATATCCCGCAGTGGGACCAGCTGATCGCCGGCACCACGCCGCTGGCCGGTGCACCGGTGCGTGGTGGCGAGGAGCTGTGTACGCTGATCTACACCTCGGGCACCACCGGCAACCCCAAGGGCGTGATGCACAAGTTCAGCGCGCTGTCCTGGGCGCTGAAGAGCGCGGCACAACGGGTGACCATGCACGGCGATGACCGCTACATCTCCTACCTGCCGCTGGCGCATGTGGCCGAGCGCATGGTGGTGGAGCAGGGTGTGCTGCGCAACGGCAGCCGCATCTTCTTCGCCGAGTCGCTGGACACCTTCGTGCAAGACATGCAGCGCGCCCGCCCAACCGTGTTCTTCTCGGTGCCGCGGCTGTGGGTGAAGTTCCAGCAAGGCGTGCACGCCAAGCTGCCGCCGGCCAAGCTCAAGCGCCTGCTGGCGCTGCCACTGATCGGCAACCTGATCCGCAAGAAGGTCCTCAAAGGCCTGGGCCTGGACCAGTGCCGGCTGGCCGCCGGCGGCGCCGCGCCCATGCCGGCCGAGGTGCTGGCCTGGTACCGTGACCTGGGGCTGGACCTGATCGAGGTCTACGGCATGACGGAAAACTGCGGCGTCTCGCACGCCACACTGCCCGGCAGCTTCCACCCTGGCACCGTGGGCCTGCCCTATGCCGGCCTGGAGGCGCGCGTGGACCCGCTCAGCGGCGAGCTGCAAATGCGCAGCCCGGCGGTGATGCTGGGCTACTTCAAGGACCCGGCGCAGACCGCCAGCGCCTTGACCGAGGACGGCTGGCTGCGCACCGGCGACAAGGCGGAGATCAATGCGCAGGGCCTGACACGCATCACCGGCCGGGTGAAGGATTTGTTCAAGACCAGCAAGGGCAAGTACGTGGCGCCCGCGCCGATAGAAGACCTGCTGGTGACCCAGCCCGCCATCGAGGCCTGTTGCGTCACCGGCGCCAACTACTCGCAGCCGTTTGCCATCTGCATGCTGTCGGCCGATGCCATTGCCAAAGGCGCCACGCCAGAGGGCCGTGCCGGGCTGATGGAAGCGATGGCCCAGCATCTGGCCAGCGTCAACCGCAAGCTGGAGGCGCATGAGCAACTGGCCTTCCTGGCGCTGGTGCCTGTGCCCTGGACACCGGAAAACGGCTTCGTCACCCCGACGCTGAAGGTCAAGCGCAACCGCATCGAGGACACCTACAGCCCCTCGTTCGACGCCTGGCTGGCGCAGCGCAAACCGGTGGTCTGGGCCGGCGCCTGAGGGCCTGGGCCAGCGACAAACCGGAAACGCCCGCCTGCTATAAAGTGGGCATGAGTTTTTCTGCCTCCGGGTGGCTGCGCCGCCCTTTCATCACCGCGCTGGGCGCCACCCTGTTGCTGGCCGCCTGCGCCGGCAACCAGCAAGCCCCGCAAACAGCCGCCCCACGCCCGCAACCGGGCGTGGCCTACAAGATCACGGTGCTGCACACCAACGACCACCATGGCCGTTTCTGGAAGAACGCCGATGGCGAGGGCGGCATGGCGGCGCAAAAGACGCTGGTGGACCGCATTCGTGCCGAGGTGACGGCGGCCGGCGGCTACACGCTGCTGCTCAGCGGAGGTGACATCAACACCGGCGTGCCGGAGTCAGACCTGCAGCAGGCCATCCCCGACTTCAAGGGCATGAACCTGCTGCGCTTTGACGGCATGGCGGTAGGTAACCACGAGTTCGACAAACCCTTTGCCACACTGATGATGCAGCGCGACATGGCGACGTTTCCGCTGCTGTCGGCCAACATCTACCGCGACGGCAAGCGGGTGTTCCAGCCTTACAAGATGTTCCAGCTGGGGCCGGTCAAGGTGGCGGTGATGGGGTTGACCACCAAGCGCACGCTTCTGATGTCGGCGCCTGACAACGTCAAGGGCCTGGAATTCCGCGAGGCCATGGACGAGGCGGCACAACTGGTGCCGCAGCTGCGCCAGCAGGCCGACGTGGTGATTGCCGCCACCCACATGGGCCATTACGAAGACGGCAAGCATGGCGTGGAAAACCCCGGCGACGTGGAAATGGCACGCGCCGTGCCGGGCCTGGACCTGGTGGTGGGCGGCCACAGCCACACGCCCGTGTGCATGGCGGCCCCGAATGTGCGCGAAAAGGCCCATGTGCCGGGCGCGCCCTGCACGCCCGAGCGGCAAAACGGCACCTGGATCGTGCAGGCCGAGAACTGGGGCAAGTACCTGGGCCGGGCCGACTTTGAATACCGAGACGGCAGCTTCAAGCTCGTCAACTACACGCTGATTCCCGTCAACCTGAAGGAAAAAACCCGCGACGCCGAAGGCAAGCGTGTCACCCGCCTGTACCAGCCCGAAATCCCCGAAGACACCGAGATGCTGGCGCTGCTGAAACCTTACCAGGACCTCGGCGCCCAAAAGCTGCTGGTGGACATCGGCAGCACCGACGGCACGTTTGACGAAGAGCACGACTACAAGAACCAGTTGCGCCCGGCGCTGGCCCAGCTGATCCTGCACGCCATGATGGAGAACACCCGTGCCGACTTCGCCGTCACCAACACCGGCGGCATACGCGACTCGCTGCCAGGCGGCCGCACCACCTACAAGGACGTGCTGAAGATCCACCCGTTCGGCAACATCATCACCACGGTGGAATTGACCGGCGCCGAAGTGGCGGCTTACATGGCGGTGCTGCAGAAGATGACGCCGACCTCCGGCGCCTACCCGCAATACGCCGGCATACGCCTGACACCGCGCGAAGGCCAGCCGGCCGCCATCACCCTTGCCGGCAAGCCGCTGGAGCCGGCCAGAACCTACCGCATGGTCATCAGCAGCTTTCTCGCCACCGGCGGCGATGGTTATCCCAAGATGACCACCCACCCACGCTACACCGAGACCGGCTTCACCGACGCCGAAGTGCTGCGCGCCTACATCTCGGCGCACAGCCCGCTGTCGGCCAGCCAGTTCCCGCAGATGCCGCCGCCTGCGGCGAGGTAAGCCGCGCGAACAGGGTGTAGCCGGGCGCAGGCGCAGCGCCCCGCGCCTGGGTTGGTAGATAATCCCCTGCGTCGCCTCGCCGGGCCAACCCAACCACGGAGCAAACCATGCCCAAAGGAAACCAGAAGTCCAACAAAGAAGCCAAGAAGCCGAAGAAGGACACCGCGCCGCCCAAGCTGGTGCCCACCGACGCGCCCAAGCCCATCGTCACCACCGTGGTGCCGGTGCGCGGCAAGCTGAAGAACAAGTAAGGTGCAACCCATGCCCGTGGCCAGCAGAACACCGGCATGAACCAACGCGCCAGCGACAACGACAGGCCTTGGCTGCTCAGCGCAGACGAGGCCGACACCCCACCCGCCACGCCGACAACGCCCGCCAGCCAGCAAGGCATGCTGACTGACGGCTACGCGCTGGCGCAGATGGTGGAAGACCTGCGCAAGTACCAGGCCGAGCTGGAGGTGCAGAACGAGGCGCTGCGCTACAGCCAACAGGTGGCCGAGGGCGCTTCCGAGCGCTTCATCACGCTGTTTTCCAGCGTCCCCATCGCGCTGATGGTGGTCAACGAGCTGGGCCAGGTGATCGAGAGCAACGCCATGGCGCTGGTGCTGTTCCGCCCGACCGAAAACGACCGACCGCTGAACTTCCTGCTGCCCACGGTGCAGCCGCAGGACAGCGACCGCGTGGCGCAGGCGGTGGCCCAGGCCAAGGACAACGGCAGCAGCACCGCCACCGAGGTGGCCTTTCTGCACGGTGCGCAAGGTACGTTTGTGGGCGACCTGCACATTGCCCGCATCGACAACGCCGAGGACGACCTGGCCCAATTCATCTGCGGCGTCATTAACCAGACACCGCTGCTGGCCCAGCGCCGCGAGCTGGAGCAAAGCGCTGACGCGCTGCGCCAGCGCAACGAAGAGTTGCACCTGAGCGAGAACCGGCTGGCCGCCGTCATCAATTCGTCGCTGGACGCCATCCTGTGCGTGGACAGCGAGCTGCGCATCACCGTCTTCAACCCTGCGGCAGCCACTTTGTTCGGCTGTCCGGCCGGGCAGGCACTGGGCCAGCCGCTGCAGCGCTTCCTGCCAGACGTGGCGCGCGAATCGCTGCAGTCTCCCTCGGGCCAGCTGGGTGAGATCCAGGCGCGCACCGCCAGCGGCGGCGCGCTGGCGGTAGAGGTCAGCGCCTCGCGCGAGCGCCAGCCGCGCGGCGACGTCATCACGCTGTTTGCGCGCGACCTGACGGCGCGCAACCAGGCCGAGGCGCAGCGCGCGGCGCTGGAAGGCCAACTGCGCCAGTCGCAAAAGATGCAGGCCATGGGCACCATGGCCGGCGGCATCGCGCACGACTTCAACAACATCCTCAGCGCCATCCTGGGCAATGTGGAGCTGGCCAAGCAGGACAGCGCGGCCGGTGGCAACACCGGTGACAGCCTGCTGGAGATCGAAAAAGCCGGCCGGCGCGCACGCGATCTGGTGCGCCAGATTCTGACCTTCAGCCGCAACGACCCGCCCAAGCGCGCACCGGTGCAGCTGGACCAGGTGGTGCACGAGACCACCCGCCTGCTGAAAACCAGCCTGCCGCCCGGCATCACGCTGGAGCTGGCGCTGGACGCCGCCGCACCGGCCGTGCTGGCCGATGTCACCCAGGTGGAGCAGGCGCTGTTGAACCTGTGCACCAATGGCCTGCAGGCCATGGGCGCGCAGCGCGGCAGCCTGCGCATCACGCTGCACGCAGTGGACCTCGACAGCGCGCAAGCGCAGAGCCTGGACCTGGTTCCGGGGCGCTATGCGCGGCTGGCGGTGCGCGACACCGGCGAGGGCATGGACGGCGAGCTGCTGCAGCGCATCTTCGAGCCTTTCTTCACCACCAAGCAGGTGGGCCAGGGCACCGGCCTGGGGCTGTCGGTGGTGCACGGCATCATGCGCGCCCACCAGGGCACGGTGCAGGTCAGCAGCCAGCGCGGCCAGGGCAGTGAGTTCAGCCTGTATTTCCCGGCCACCACCCAAACGGCCACCGAGGCGCCGGAGCAGCCCACGACGGCGCTGCCCGTTGCCGCTGGCCAGCACCATGTGATGTACGTGGACGACGACCAGGCGCTGGTGTTCCTGGTGCAGCGGGTGCTGAGCCGCAGGGGCTACCGCATCAGCACCTTTTCCGACCCGCATGCGGCCGAGGCCGCGCTGCGCGCCGACCCGCAGGCTTACGACCTGCTGGTGACCGACTACAACATGCCCGGCTACAGCGGCGTGGACCTGCTGCGCCAGGCCAAGGCGCTGCGCGCCGACCTGCCAGTGGCACTGGCCTCGGGCTATGTGACGGCCGAGATCGAGGCGGCCGCACTGCGCGAGGGCGCCAACGCGCTGATCCACAAACCCAACGACGTCAACGAATTCTGCGCCGTGGTGCAGCGCCTGCTGCAAGACAGCAGCGGCAAACTCGACAACACATCTGACCATGGGCGCTGAGCCCGCAGCGGCCCGCTGTGCACTGGACGTGCTGTATGCCGACGAGGCGTTGCTGGTGCTGGACAAGCCCGCCGGCCTGCTGTGCGTGCCCGGCCGCGGCGCCGACAAGCAGGATTGCCTGAGCACGCGCGCCCAACGCCTGTTCCCCGACGCACTGGTGGTGCACCGGCTGGACATGGCCACCTCAGGCCTGGTGCTGATGGCGCGCGGCTCCGAAATGCAGCAGCGGCTCAGCCGCGCCTTTGCTGAGCGCGAAGTGGACAAACGCTATGTGGCGGTGGTGCAAGGTGTGCCGCCGCAAAGCAGCGATGCCTGGGACCTGATCGACCGGCCCATCGCCGCCGACTGGCCGCGCCGGCCGCTGCGGGTCATCGACCCGGTCAACGGCAAGCCCAGCCAGACACGCTGGCGCATTGCGCAAGCGCCCAGCGGCGCGCCAGGCGCCACCCGGTTGGACCTGGAGCCACTGACCGGGCGCACGCACCAGCTGCGGGTGCATTTGCAGGCGCTGGGCCACCCCATCCTGGGGGACGCCTTGTATGGCACGGCCGACGGCCAGGCAGCGGCAGACCGACTGTTGCTGCATGCGGCAGCCCTGAAGTTGGCGCACCCTGTCACCGGCCAACCGCTGGAATTTCACAGCCCGGTGCCGTTCTGAACATCGGCGACAGCCACGCTGCTCGCGCGCTGTCGCACAATAGGCCATCCGTCCACGGCTCAGGAGTCCTCATGCCCCAGCACCTGTACATCCTCACCGGCGCCTCGCGCGGCATGGGCCTGGCCATGGCCAGGCAATTGCTGGCGGCCGAGCACACCTTGGTGTGCATCTCGCGCCGCGTCAACAACGAGCTGCAGATACTGGCCGACAACCAGCGCGCCGCGCTGCATCAGTGGCCGCTGGACCTGGAACAGCCCCACACCGCTGTGCAGCAGTTGGGCCAATGGCTGACCGGGCAGGACGGCCGCGCTTACGCCAGCGCCACGCTGATCAACAACGCCGCCGCGCTGCCGCAGATCGGCCCGCTGCGCCGGGGCGACAGCCATGACCTTTCCGGTGCCCTGCGCGTGGGGCTGGAGGCGCCCATGCTGCTCAGTGCCATCTTTCTGGGCGCCACCCAGGCCTGGCCAGGCCGGCGCCGGCTGCTGAACATCTCGTCCGGCCTGGGCCGGCGTGCCATGGCGTCGCAGGCGGCCTACTGCGCGGTCAAGGCCGGCATGGACCACTTCACCCGTTGCGTGGCGCTGGAAGAGGCGCCGCTGGACAACGGCGCCCGGGTCTGCTCGCTGGCCCCCGGCGTCATCGACACCGACATGCAAACCCACCTGCGCCAGAGCCCGGGCCAGCATTTCCCCGACCAGGCCAACTTCATCCAGTTGAAGGAAAAAGGCCAGCTCAGCACGCCGGAGGATGCCGCTGCCCGCGTGCTGACCTACCTGGCGCGGCCCGACTTCGGCAGCGCCCCGGTGGCCGACGTGCGCGAGGCCTGAGCCGCATGGCCAGCGAGCAGCCCATCAACACCGGCGCCATCACCGATGTGGCCGGCATTGAGGTCGGCCACTTCACCGACAGCCGCCGCCCCACCGGCTGCACTGTCATCCTGGCGCGTGCCGGTGCGGTGGCTGGTGTGGATGTGCGCGGCGCCGCACCCGGCACGCGCGAGACCGATGTGCTGCACCCCAGCAACCTGGTGCAGCAGGCCCATGCGGTGCTGCTCAGCGGCGGCAGCGCCTGGGGGCTGGACGCCGCCAGCGGCGTGATGCGCTGGCTGGAGGAGCAAGGCATTGGCCTGGCCACCGGCCACGGCCTGGTGCCCATCGTGCCAGCCGCCGTGCTGTTTGACCTGCCGGTGGGCGACGCCCACATACGCCCTGACGCCGCCGCCGGCTACCAGGCTTGCCAGGCCGCCAGCCGCACCGCGCCCGCACAGGGCAATGTGGGGGCAGGCGCCGGCGCGCTGGTGGGCAAGCTGTATGGCGTGCAGCGGGCGATGAAAGGGGGCGTTGGCATGGCCTCGGTGCGGGTGGACGGCGTCACCGTGGGGGCCATCGTGGCCTGCAATGCCATGGGCGATGTGTACGAGCCCTTCAGCGGCCGCGTGCTGGCCGGCGCCCGCAGTGCCGACGGCGCACACCTGCTGGATGTGCGCCGTGCCGTGCTGGCCGGCGAGCTGCCGCAGGCCCCGCTGCCAGCCACCAACACCACCATTGGCGTGGTGGCCACCGATGCGCAGTTGAGCAAGCCGCAAGCGCAGCGCCTGGCCCAGGTGGCGCACGACGGGTTGGCCCGCACCATCAACCCGGTGCATACGCAGTTCGACGGCGACACGCTGTTCGCGCTGGCCACCGGCGCCAGCGGCAAGACCCTGAGCCCGCTGGTGCTGGCCACACTGGCCGCCGAGGTGACCGCACAGGCGGTGGTGAACGCGATACGCCACGCGCAAGGCATCACGGTGGGTGCGCAACACTGGCCGGCTGCTGCCGACCTGCCGGCCCATTGAAGCGATGAAGCACCCGCCGCTGCCCCCCATGCCCAAAGCCCTGCAGTACACCTTGCTGTCGCTGCGCGACCTGCTGGTGTCGGCCGGGCCTTTTGCGGTGCTGACCGTGCTGCTGCTGGCATTGGCCTACTGGTGGCTGGACCCGATGCCACCGCGCCACATCCGCCTGGCCACCGGCCCGGCGCAAAGTGCGTATGCCGAATTCGGCAAGCGCTACGCCCAGGCGCTGGCCAAAAGCGGCATCCAGGTCGAGCTGCTGCCCAGCGCGGGCGCCTCGCAAAACCTGCAGATGCTGATGGACGGCAAGGCCGACCTCGGCTTCGTGCAGGGCGGCAGCGGCGCCAACACCCGCACGGCCGAGGGCGAAGACGCCGGCCTGCTTAGCATGGGCAGCCTGTTTGTGGAGCCGGTCTGGCTGTTCTACCACCAGGGGCTGACACCCCGGCCGGCGGCGGACAGGCCCCCTGCAGCCAGCCCGACGGCCAAAGCGCGGGCCGCATCGGCACCCGCCCAAGCCGCCAGCGCCGCGCTGGACGCCCTGCCGCAACTGCAAGGCCTGCGCGTCAATGTGGGCACCGCCGGCAGCGGCGTGCCGGCGCTGATGGCCAAGCTGTTCGAAGCCAACCGGATAGACCCCGCCAGCATCACCCTCAGCCACCTGGAGCAGACGCCGGCCACCGTGGCGTTCCTGAACAAGGAGCTGGACGCCATCGTGTTCGCCTCGGCCCCCGAGTCCCAGATGGTGCAGATGCTGCTGGCCACGCCGGGCGTGAAGCTGATGAACTTCGCCCAGGCCGAAGCCTACTCGCGCCGCTTCGCTTTCCTGACACCGGTGATGCTGCCGCGCGGCGTGGTGGACCTGGCCGGCGACGTGCCGGCGCAAAACCTGCGCTTGATCGCCACCACCACCACGCTGCTGGCGCGCGAGCAGGTGCACCCTGCCCTGCTGCAACTGTTCTCGCAAGCCTCGCTGGCGCTGCACAGCAGCGCCGGCTGGTTCAACCGCGCGCACGAGTTCCCCAACGTGGCCAATGCCGAATTTCCACTGGCCACCGAAGCTGAGCGCAGCATCAAGAACGGCGTGCCGCTGCTGCAGCGCTACCTGCCGTTCTCGCTGGCCAACCTGGTGGAGCGCATGTGGCTGGCCTTAGGCATCATCATCGCCATCCTGCTCCCCTTAAGCCGCATCGTGCCGCCGCTGTACCAGTTCCGCATACGCTCGCGCATCTTTCGCTGGTATGCGCAGTTGCGCCAGATTGAGGAGCGCCATGAGCAGGCGCCGGCCAGTGCACCGGCCTTGCTGGAAGAGCTGAACCAGCTGGAGCAACGGGTGGGCAAGATCAGCGTGCCGCTGTCGTACAACGACGAGCTGTATTCGCTGCGTAACCATATTGAGATGGTGCGGCAACGGTTGTCGCGCGCAGAGCCGAGTGCGGCGTCGGCCTGATCGCCAAACCAACATCGCAAATCGGCCGTTGTCGCACCGCAAAGAGAAAGGGCGACACGCCATCAAAAGCGCGCCGCCCTTGCGAGGAGCCGGAGACAACGGGTCAGTGGATCGACTTGAACCGCACCCGGTGCGGCTTGGCGCCTTCTTCACCCAGGCGCTTCTTCTTGTCGGCCTCGTACTCCTGGTAGTTGCCGCTGTAGAAGGTCCACTGGCTGTCGCCTTCGCAGGCCAGGATGTGGGTGGCGATGCGGTCCAGGAACCAGCGGTCGTGGCTGATCACCATCAGCGAGCCGGCAAACTCCAGCAGCGCGTCTTCCAGCGCGCGCAAGGTTTCCACGTCCAGGTCGTTGGACGGCTCGTCCAGCATCAGCACGTTGCCGCCGGCAATCAGCGTCTTGGCCAGGTGCAGGCGGCCGCGTTCGCCGCCTGACAAGGTGCCAACGCGCTTTTGCTGGTCGGCGCCGTTGAAGTTGAAGCGACCGCAATAGGCGCGGCTGGCCATCTGGAACTTGCCCACGTTCAGGATATCCAGCCCGTCCGACACGTCTTCCCACACCGTCTTGTCGTTCGACAAGTCGTCGCGGCTCTGGTCCACAAACGCCATCTTCACGGTGGAGCCGATCTTGACCTCGCCGCTGTCGGGTTTCTGCGAGCCGGCAATCATTCGGAACAGCGTCGATTTACCCGCACCGTTCGGGCCGATGATGCCCACGATGGCGCCGGGCGGCACCTTGAAGCTCAGGTTGTCGATCAGCACGCGGTCGCCAAAGGACTTGGTGACGTTGACGAACTCGATGACCTCCTGGCCCAGGCGGTCGGCCACCGGGATGAAGATTTCGTTGGTTTCGTTGCGCTTCTGGTATTCGAAGTCGGACAGTTCCTCAAACCGGGCCAGGCGCGCTTTGCTCTTGGCCTGGCGGGCCTTGGGGTTCTGGCGCGACCACTCCAGTTCCTTCTTCAAGGCCTTGGCGCGCGCTTCCTCGCCCTTTTGCTCCTGCACCAGGCGTTCCTGCTTCTGCTCCAGCCACGAGCTGTAGTTGCCCTTGTAGGGGATGCCGGAGCCGCGGTCCAGCTCCAGAATCCATTCGGCGGCGTTGTCCAAAAAGTAACGGTCGTGGGTGATGGCCACCACGGTGCCGGAGAAACGCTGCAGGAACTGCTCCAGCCAGTCCACCGATTCGGCGTCCAAGTGGTTGGTGGGCTCGTCCAGCAACAGCATGTCGGGCTTGGACAGCAGCAGGCGGCAGAGCGCCACGCGACGCTTTTCACCACCGGAGAGCACGCCCACCACGGCATCCCACGGCGGCAGGCGCAGCGCGTCGGCGGCAATTTCCAGCTGGTGCTCGGAATCGGTGCCAGCGGTGGCGATGATGGCTTCCAGCTCCGCCTGTTCGGCGGCCAGCGCGTCAAAGTCGGCGTTTTCCTCGCCGTAGGCGGTGTACACCTCTTCCAGCCGGGCCTTGGCGGCAAACACCGCGCCCATGCCTGCCTCTATGCTCTCGCGCACCGTGTGGGTCGGGTCCAACTGCGGCTCCTGCGGCAGGTAGCCGATGCGCAGGTTGGGCATGGGCATGGCCTCGCCCTCGATCTCCTTGTCCAGGCCGGCCATGATCTTCAGCAGCGTGGACTTGCCAGAACCGTTGGTGCCCAGCACGCCGATCTTGGCACCGGGGAAGAAACTCAGCGAAATGTCTTTGAGGATGTGGCGCTTCGGCGGCACGATCTTGCCGACGCGGTTCATCGTGAATACGTATTGGGCCATGGTGTCTTTGGGGTGTCTTCTGTAGGAAATTTCCGGGAAATATCCGGAACAACCCTGCATTATCCCAGTTACGGCCCAGCGGGATATTTCAATCCCCTTTCAACCCACTTCTGCCGGCTTCAGTCGCCTTCGTCAGGCTGCTCCAGCTTGTTCTGCATGGCTTGCTGGGCCACCGCATCCAGCGCGTTGTCCAGCAGCCGGCCGTCGGAGACGATGCGGATCTGCTCGCGGGCGCGCAGCCGCTCCATGGTGCGGCGTGACATGGAATGCGCGCTGCCGGCGTGCGAGACGAACATGAACAGCGTGCGGTGCGGGCTGGACCAGGTCAACTGGGCGCGCACCCAGGCGCCCTCCACCATCAACTCCACCCAGGCGCCAGTGTTCAGGTCGGACACGGACCAGACCCGGGGCGCGTTGTCGCTGGCGCGCCGGCCCACCAGGGGCGTGGCGGCGGCTTCTTCCAACGCGTCCTCGGCCAGGTAGCCGGATTCCTGGGCCTCGTCTTCGCCAACCCAGAAGCCGTCGCTGCCGCTCATTTCGGCAAAGCGCGACTCGATGGCTTCCTCGGCCTGTTCCTCGCGCGCAGGTGCTTCGGCCGGCTGCGCCGCCTTGTCGGCCTGGCGCCGCGCGGCCGACTGGCGCACGTACTCAAACACCTTTTCGTGCAGCGCAATCAGCTCGTCAAAAAACACCGGGATGCGCTCTTGCGGGTAGCGGATCAGCTGCAGGCCCTGGCGAATTTTCACCAGCAGCTGCGGGATCAGCTGCACCAGGCGGGCGCGGTTGCGCCGCGCCAGGCGCGGCTGCACGCTCCAGATCAGGTCGTCCACCAGCGCCATGTAGCCGTCGCTGTCGGCATTGCCGTCGGTGCAGTTCAGTTGTGCCTGGGCCACCACCTGGGCCCAGGGGCCCAGCAGGAAGGCGCTGATCAGCTCGGGCATCTCGCTCTTCTGCTTTTTCAAGCGCTCGCGAAACTCGGTGGCCAGGCTTTGCGCCAGCATGTTGCGCTGCTCGGCGCGCAACAGCGCGCGCGCGGCTTCCTCATTTCGGTGGCGCTGGGCCGCTTCCTCGTGCGCCCAGCCGGCCTCCAATTGCGCCAGTTGCTGCGCAAAGGCGCCGGCATCGGCGGCGCCCTGCCCCAGCGCCGCCACGGCGCCAGTCATCACCTGCAGGAAGCCGTCGTAGCCGTCGGCACTTTCGGTGGAATAGGCCAGGCTGCGGTGCGTCAGCCGGTCCAGGAACTGGCGCGCCGGGTGCTGGCGGTCGCTGAAAAACCGCGGGTCGCCCTGCGACAGCCGCAACAGCACCGGCTCCAGCGCGGCGATCTGCGCGCGCACGCGGCTGGGCAGGCGCTGGTCGGCCATCAGGTTCTCCAGCATCAGGCGCACCACTTCTTCGCCCAGTTGCTGGCCCAGGCGCTTGGCCGGCGGCTCGTCGGCGGCGATGCCTGTGCCGGACGAGCGCACCACGTTCAGTGGCGGGTGGGCGACCGCACTGGCGGCTTTTTGTGCCAGCCGCTTCATCATCGGCTCCAGCAGCTTCAGGTCTTCCAGCGCCACCAGCGAGGCCGGCACGGTGTGGTTGAACTCCTTGCCTTCGCCGCCGCCCAGGCCGACAAAGCTGAGGTCGATCTCGGTGTTCAGCAGGCGGCGCAGCTTGTCCAGCGTCAGCAGTGTGCGGCTGACCGGGTTGTCCGTGCGGGTGCCGCCCACCGGGCTCAGGCCGGCGGCCTGGCCCACCGGCTCCACGCCATGGGTGCGCAGCCAGGAGGTGATTTCGGCATACAACAGGCGCAGGCTGACTCCCAGCAACCCGGCGGCCGGCGTGATGATGGCGCGACGTGCCTCTTCGCTGGGCACGTGCTCGGTCAGCGTTTCGCGCAGTGCGCGCACGAACGCCTCGGGTTTCAACGGGTTGAGCTGGGGCTGCACCGTCACCCAGCCCATCAGGCTGCTGATGAAACCGTTGAGCGCGGGCAAGGTGTCATTGACCGACAGGTCCACCTCCTGCTGGGCCAGCGCGAACTCGATGCTGGCGTCGATCTGGTTTTCCTCGAACAGCTGCAGCTCTTCATAGCGCACCACCGGCTTGGCATCCTGGGCGCTGCCGCCGCTGTAATAGACCGCCTGGCGCAGCTGAGCGGCAAAGGTCTTCTTCACCGCTGACGGTTGCTCGCACAGGCTGGCAACGGCGGCCTTGCTGGCTGCGTTCTGGCCCAGTGGAGAGCTCTTGCCCCCCTTGACCTGCGTCGCCGACAGGGCCAGCCCGTCCAGGATGTTGCTCATCAACTCCTCGGCGTGGCTCAGCACGGCCTCGATGCAACCTTGCAGCGTCGGCCGCACCTGCGTGGGGTCGTCGGCCACGCCCATCCATTGCATGGAAAATTTGCTCATTCGGCGGATTTCCTGGGGCTTGACCAGAGATTGTCACCTCTGCTTCTCATTCTGAACAGGCCTGGACCGGCGCAGAAACATCTTGTTGCACGAATGCCCGTGCCAGGCGGAAAAAGCAGGCTGCCGGCAGGCCGGCGCCTATCCATGCGATAATACGCCCTGTCGTGTGCTCCAGTTGCCCGCGACGTCAGCAACTCGCTGAGGGCCGCGCAACCCGCGCAGCGCCCATTTTTTAAATCCATCTGCCTCTCACTGGACCGTGCGGCAACGCGCGGTACAGGCCGATATCCCAAGCGCTCAGGATTGAGCGCCAAACTATGACTTTCGAAGAATTGAAACTGGCTCCGGCCATTGTCCGGGCTGTGCGCGAGCAGGGCTACGAAACCCCCACCGCGATCCAGGCCCAGGCTATCCCGCTGGTGCTGGAAGGCCACGACCTTCTGGGCGGCGCCCAGACCGGCACCGGCAAGACCGCTGCCTTCGTGCTGCCCATGCTGCACCGCCTGTCCATGGCGCGCAGTGCGCAAAGCAAATTCGGCGGCACCGGCATCCGTGCCCTCGTGCTGACCCCCACCCGTGAACTGGCCGCCCAAGTGGAAGAGTCGGTGCGCGTGTATGGCAAGTTCCTGCAACTGAGCTCCACCGTGATCTTCGGCGGCGTCGGCATGAACCCGCAGATCAGCAAGCTGCGCTCCGGCGTGGACATCCTGGTGGCCACACCGGGCCGCCTGCTGGACCTGATGGGCCAGGGCGTGTGCGACCTGGGCCAGGTGCAGATGCTGGTGCTGGACGAGGCCGACCGCATGCTGGACATGGGCTTCATCCACGACGTCAAGAAAGTGCTGGCCGTGCTGCCGAAGGACAAGCAGAGCCTGCTGTTCTCCGCCACCTTCAGCGACGAAATCCGCGACCTGGCCACCGGCCTGTTGCGCAACCCGCAGAGCGTGCAGGTGACGCCGCGCAACACCACGGTGCAGCGCATCACCCAGGTCATCCACCCGGTGGGCCGGGGCAAGAAGAAGGCGCTGCTCGCGCACATCATCAACGAGTACAACTGGAGCCAGGTGCTGGTGTTCACCCGCACCAAGTTCGGCGCCAACAACGTCGCCGAGTTCCTGGGCAAGAACGGCATCACCGCCATGGCCTTGCACGGCAACAAGAGCCAGTCGGCCCGCACGCAGGCGTTGAGCGGCTTCAAGACCGGCGAAATCCGCGCGCTGGTGGCCACCGACATCGCTGCCCGCGGCATCGACATCGACGAGCTGCCGCACGTGGTGAACTACGAGATCCCCAACGTCTGCGAGGATTATGTGCACCGCATCGGCCGCACCGGCCGCGCTGGCGCCGAGGGTGCCGCCGTCAACCTGGTGTGCCTGGACGAAGAAGGCTTCATGCAGGAGATCGCCCGCTTCACCAAGCAGCAGATCCCGACGCAGGTGATTGACGGCTTTGGCCCGGAAGAGAACGAACGCGCCGAGCCCATCGCCATGGGCCGCCAGACCATCTGGGGTGGCGCTGGCAAGCCGCCCAGCCGCGAGGTGATGGCGGCGGCCGCCAAGGCCGCCCGCACCGAAATGCTGCAGCGCGTGCGCGAAAAGAAGGCCACCACGGGTGGCGCAGGCGGTGGTGGTGGCGCAGGCCGTGGCCATGGCGGCGGCAATGGTGGCGGTGGCCGTGGCGGCCAGCGCAGCAGCCAACCTGTTGGCGACCAGCAACCCCGCTCGCACGCCAGCCGCCCGCCGGGCCAAGGCCAGGGCCGCAGCGCACCGCGCAGCGGTGGTGGCGGCTACGGCAACCCCGCACATGCCGGCGCGCAAGCGCCGCGCGCCCCGCAAGGTGGCGGTGCCGGTGGCCAGCCCGATCCGATGCGCACTGGCGTGGATATGATGGTTGAACGTGGCGCGCGCCGAGGCGGCGGCGGTTACGGTGGTCAGCGCAGCGGAGGTGGCGGCTATGGCGGCGGTGGATACGGCGGTGGCGGTGGTGGCCGGGGCAACGGGTCTCGTGGGTCGGGCGGTGGTCGCGGCCCTGCTGGCCGATAAGACTTACCGAGCCATTCACACGCTGGGCAGGCGCAGCCTGCCCACGCAACATGCCAAGCTGACACAGCACACGGTGGACCTGGCGGCATTACCCGCCCTGTCCACCTTGACCGGCTCCGTGCACCATGTGTACATCGCGCTGGGCACCACCATCAAAATAGCGGGCAACCAGGACGCCTTCAGGGCGGTGGACCTGGATGCCGTCGTTGCCGTGGCGAAGGCCGCGCGTGCGGCAGGCGCCACCCGGCTGGGCGTGGTCAGCGCCATGGGCGCCAACGCGCAGTCCATGGTGTTCTACAACCGCATCAAGGGTCAGATGGAAGAGGCGGTGTCGGCCCTGGGCTTTGACACCGTGGTCATCGCCCGCCCGTCATTGATCGACGGCGACCGCGACGCCCTGGGCCAACCGGGCCGCAGCGGCGAGTCGCTGGCCATGCTGAGCATGCGGCTGTGGCGGCCGCTGATTCCGGCCAATTACAAATCCGTCAGCCCCGACAAAATAGCCCGTGCGCTGATCGCCCATGTGCAGGCCGGCAAGCCGGGCAAACAGGTGCTGTTGTCCGGCATCTTGCAGGACTACTGACACCCACCGCTTGCTCACGCGGCCTTCAACGCTGGCGCCAGCTTGGCTTCCTTGATGGGAAGGTGGATCAGCGCCGCGCCTATGGCCAGCACCACGTCCATGTACCAGATCCAGTTGTAGTTGCCCGTGGCTTCAAACACCTTGCCGCCCAGGAAGGCGCCGAGGAAGCCGCCCAACTGGTGCGTCAACATCACCACGCCAAACAGCGTCGCCATGTTGGCGGTGCCGAAGAACTTGGCCACCAGGCCGGCCGTGGGCGGCACGGTGGACAGGAAGGTCAGGCCCATCACGGCGGCGAACACCAGCATCACCGTGCCGTCCTTGGGCACCAGCAGGAAGATGACGATGGCCAGCGCACGGCTGGCATACACCAGCGACAGCAGCGACTTCATGCGCCAGCGCCCCACCGCCCAGCCCATGGCGACACTGCCCACGATGTTGAACAGCCCCAGGATGGCCAGCGACCAGGCGCCAAACTGCACCGGCAGCCCGCACGAGGCCACCACACCCGGCAGGTGCGTGGCCAGGAAGGCGACGTGAAAGCCGCAGACGAAAAAGCCGCCGGCCAGCATCAGGTAGCTGGGGTTGCGCAGCGCGGTGCGAATGGCCTCCCGGGTGCTGACCGGCTTGGCGGCAGCGCCGCTGGCCGCAGCGGCCTGCAGCGAATTGCCCTTCAGCAGATAAGCCGCCGGCAGCGCCAGCAGCACCAGCAGGCCCATCACCTGCATGGCGTTGGCCCAGCCCACGCTGACCATCAGGAAGCCGGCAATCGGCGCCATGACGAACTGGCCGAAGGAGCCCCCGGCGTTGACGATGCCGGTGGCCAGGCCACGCTTTTCTGGCGGCAGCAGCCGCGTGGTGGCGGCCATCAGCACCGCCGGGCCGGCCATGCCGGCACCGCCTGCAGCCAGCACGCCAATGGCAAAGATCAGGCCGGCGGTGCTGGTCATGAACGGCGTCAGGAACGTGCCCAGCGCCACCAGCACCACGCCGGTGAACAGCACGCGGCCGGCACCCACCTTGTCGGCCATGGCGCCGGCAAACGGCTGCGTCAGCCCCCACCACAGTTGGCCAAAGGCGAACGCCAGGCTGATGCTGCCCAGACCCAGCCCGGTGGCGGTGTTCAGCGAGCCCAGGAACAGTCCCATGGTCTGGCGCGTGCCCATGGTCAGTGCGAAGGTGCCGGCCGCGGCCAGCAGCACCAGCCACAGTGCCGTGCGGGCGTTTTTCTTACCTGCCTCAGTCATCGATTTCTCCGTCTTCCACCGGGGACAGCAGCGCCAGCGCCTCGTCCACCAGTGCATGCAGGGCCACCACGCGTTGCGGGCTCAGCAGTTGGTTGATGTCTTGCTGCGCCACTTTCCAGCGGCGCTGCGCTTCGGTGCGCTTGTCGCGCCCGGCCTCGGTGATGGCCACCAGCCGGCTGCGGCCGTCCGACCCCGCAGTGAGGGTGACCCAGCCGGCGGTGATCAGGGGTTTCAGGTTGCGCGTCAGCGTGGAGGCGTCCACCTTCATCACACGCGCCAGCTCGCCCGGCCGCAAGGGCCCCAGCTTGACCACATAGGACAGCAGCGAATACTGCGTGCCGCGCAAACCGGTCTTGCCGACCTCGTGGTCATAGTGCTGCGCCACGCGGCGCATCAGTTGGCGCAGCTTCAGATTGGTGCAGCCCTGGGGCTGCGCCTGAGCGGGTTGCGGGGTGGCGGTGTCCATGGTAAACGATTGTATCTGCAATTTTTGCATATGCAACTATTTTGGCTAGAATAGCCATATTGCCAACCCACCGTTCACGCATTTCTGGAAAGACCCGACCATGAGCACCAACGCCCCCGCCGTTTCCCTGGACGCCACCTGGCTGGCCCAAGAGCAGGACATCACCCAGCGCCTGAACGCCGCCGCCGGCGTGGGCGTGGCCCGAAGGGACCAGGTGGACGGTAAAAGCGGCCTGGAGATGATGCAGGCCATGCTGCGCGGCGAGCTGCCCTACCCGCCCATCGCCAAGACGCTGAGCTTTCAGCTGATCGAGGTCAGCGAGGGTCGCGCCGTGTTCCAGGGCTCGCCGGGGCCAGACCACCTGAACCCCATGGGCGGTATCCACGGCGGCTGGTATGCCACGCTGCTGGACTCGGCGCTGGGCTGCGCGGTGCACACCATGATGCCGCCGGGCCGGGGCTACACCACGGCCGAGTTGAGCGTCAACCTGGTGCGCGCCATCAACCCCGCCAAGACACCGCGCGTGCGCGCCGAGGGCAAGGTGATCCACTGCGGCCGGCAATTGGCCACCGCCGAGGCGCGGCTATTCGCGCCGGACGGCACCCTGTTCGCGCACGCCACCACTACCTGCCTGGTGTTTGAACTGCCTGCCGCCAAGTAAGCCCCCGCATACACGGCGCCACACCTCAAATGCCCCTTGGTCCAGGGGTCAATGCCCGCTTTCTCGCCTTCAAGGGCATGGAAGTTGCTTTACATTTGATGCGTGGCACGCGTGACCCAGCCCTGCGTGCCATGGTTTTCACATACAAAATGCATGGAAGGAAAAGGGTATGAAACAACATCACATTTCGAGCAACCCCCGTCTCAAAAGCACGGCCATGGGTCTGCTGGCTCTGACCACGGCGGCCTTGACCATGGGCACGGCCAACGGCCAGTCCACCCCAGGTGACTGGATAGAGGTGCGCGGCGGTGCGTGGTCGGTGGACACCGGTACCTATGTGGACATGGCCAGCCGGGTGCAAAAAGCGGCCGACACGGCGCCCAAGCCCGCAGCCGATGCCAAGGCAGTCCCATTGGACAGCTACACCATGCAGTACCAGGGCGTGATGCAGGGCAGCAACAAACTGATCCACATCGTGGGCGCCTGCAAAGTCGAAGAGGCCATGATGCGCAAGCTGGCGGCGCAATGGAACGTGGCTGCTGCAGGCGGCGGCGTGTGCTACTTTGAGGCCGACTACAACCCGGCCAGCAAGAGCTTCATCAAATTCACCTTCAACAGCTAGGACCTGGCCCCCACGTCCGGCACTGCGTGTCCGTCCTGCCCCCCGAGGGGGCCGCAAGTTCCCTTGGGGCGGCCCGGCGGGAACTTGGTGCCGGCTGGCAGATTCCAGCGCGCGCATGCACAATCCGGTGCATGAGACTACTGCACACCATGCTGCGCGTTGGCAACCTTCAGCGCTCGATCGATTTCTACACCCAGGTGCTGGGCATGAAGCTGCTGCGCACCTCGGACAACCCCGAGTACAAGTACACGCTGGCCTTCGTCGGTTACGGCAACAACCCCGAGCACGCCGAGCTGGAGCTGACCTACAACTACGGCGTGGACAGCTATGAGCTGGGCACCGCCTATGGCCACATTGCGCTGGGCGTGCCCGACGTGGCCGACGCCTGCGTCCGCATCAAGGCCAATGGCGGCAATGTCACCCGCGAGCCAGGGCCGGTGAAGGGCGGCACCACGGTGATCGCCTTCATCACCGACCCGGATGGGTACAAGGTGGAGCTAATACAGCGGGCAGAAAACGCGGCAGGCGGCGGGCTGCGCTGACACGCCGGCACCCTGCTCAGGGCTTGAGCAGCAGCCCTTGTCCGGTAGGCAACTCCAGAATCTCCAGCCCGTGGCTGGCCACGATCGGATCCAGCGCGGCCTTTTGCGCCGAATAGGACCACCAGCCGTAATCGTCGAACACGATGGCGCCGCCGCGCGACAGCCTGGGCAGCACCTGGCTGAGCGCACCCGCCTCGGCGACCGGGTGGTTCATGTCGATGTGGGCGAACGCAATGGTCTCGGGAAAGCCCTGTGCAAACGATTCCGGCACCGAGCCCTTGATGACCTGCACGAACGGGTAGCCCGCAAAACGCCGCAGCACGTCTTCGTACATCTGGTCGTTCGCATGCGCTTCCAGCCGGGTGTGTTCGTCGCCCGGATTCCAGTGAAACAAGTCGTACAGGTAGTAGCGCTTGCCCAGCCCCGCGAAGTCTATGCGTTGCGCCACCTGCGAGGCGGTCAAGCCGGTGTAGCAGCCCAGCTCCAGGAAGTCGCCTTCGGCACGCGTGGCGAACTGGGCGAAGTACAGCAACTGGTAGCGGCGCCACACGGTGCTCTTTTCGATCAAGTTCAGGTCGGCATCGTCCGTCAGCTGGTTCAGGAAAAACGGCTCGCGCAGAAAGCTCAGGTTGCGGTTCCAGGTGATCAGGTTGTCGGCCGCGAACATCGTGGCGCCCTGGTCGAAGACGGCCTCGCGCAACAGGTTCAGCGCCTGCTGGTACTTGTCCTGGTTGATGACGTTGAAGCTGCCACCCGACATGCGCAGCGGCTCGATTCTCGGCAACATGGCTGCGCCCCTTGAATAAAAGGAGGCGGCACCGCGCTGGTGATGACCGGCTATGCGCACGCGGTGGCCTCGGGGGGTATTCTGGCGTGGGCGCGGGCCTGCAATGCGTTGATTTGGGCGGGGAGAAACCGGCTATTTCCGGCCGACTGCTTTCGGCCGTTATGGCCGCAATGCCACGGCCTCGCGCGCCAGCTCGGTGATGCGCTGCCAGTTGCCGCTCGCCATCAAATCCAATGGCGCCAGCCACGAGCCGCCCACGCACACCACGTTGGGCAGCGCCAGCAGTTCCCGGGCGTTGGCGGGCGTGACGCCACCGGTGGGGCAGAAGCGCACGTCGCCAAACGGGCCGCCCCAGGCCTTCAGCATCGCCGTGCCGCCAGCTTGCATGGCGGGGAAGAATTTCAGCTCGTTGAAACCATCCTGCTGCGCCATCATGATCTCGCTGCCGGTGGCCACGCCGGGCAGCAGCGGCAGTTTGACTTCGCGGCAGGCGCGGCCCACCTCGTTGGTGTAGCCGGGGCTGACGGCAAAGCGCGCGCCGGCCACGGCCGCTGCCTGTGCATCGGCGCGGGTGCGCACGGTGCCAGCACCCACCACGGCTTCGGGCACCTGTTTGGCGATGGCCTCCATGCAGGCCAGCGCCTGCGGCGTGCGCAGCGTGATCTCCAACATGCGTATGCCGCCGGCCAGCAGCGCGCGCGCCAGGGGCACGGCGTGGGCGACGTCGCTGAGCACGATGACGGGGATGACGGCGGCGTCCTGCATCACTTGCAGGGCGGTCAGCGGGGTGTTGGCGGGTGTGGTCATGTTGTCGGCCATGTCTTGTTGTCGTTGAATCTTCGCGTCACAGCCAACTGCAGGCACCCTGCTCGGCCGCCAGCGCACTGCGCCGCATGCCGGCGAACAGCTCGCGGCCCAGGCCGACGGCGTTGGCGTCTTGCAGCGCCTGCGGCATCTGCGCCAACGCGCGCGCGGCCCATTCGGCGTCATCCACCAGCGCGCTCAGCGTGCCGGCGGGCGCGTCCAGCCGCAGCACGTCACCATCCTTCACTTTGGCCAACGGTCCGCCGCTGGCCGCCTCGGGCGACACGTGGATGGCGGCCGGCACCTTGCCGGAGGCCCCGCTCATGCGGCCGTCTGTCACCAGCGCCACCTTGTAACCCTTGCCTTGCAGCACGGCCAGCGGGGGGGTGAGCTTGTGCAGCTCGGGCATGCCGTTGGCCTGAGGGCCTTGCCAGCGCACCACACAGACAACGTCACGGTCCAGCTCGCCGGCCTTGAAGGCGGCTTGCAGCGCTTCCTGCGAATCGAACACGCGGCACGGCGCCTCCACCACATGGCGGTCATCCGGCACGGCCGACACCTTGATCACACTGCGCCCCAGGTTGCCCTGCAGCAGCGCCAGACCGCCGGTGGGGCTGAAGGGCTGAGCGGCTGGGCGCACCACGCCTTCGTCCTTGCTGGCGCCCACGGTGGACCAGCGCAGCGCGCCGCCCTCTTGCGCTTCGGGCACGCCGGTGTATTCGCGCAGGCCGCCGGGCCGCACGGTCAGCACGTCCTCGTGCATCAGGCCAGCGTCCAGCAACTCGCGGATGATGTAGCCAGGCCCGCCTGCGGCCTGGAACTGGTTGACGTCGGCCGAACCGTTGGGGTAGACGCGGGCCAGCAGCGGCACCACGGCGGAGAGTTCGGCAAAGTCGTCCCAGTCGATGGTGATGCCCGCCGAGCGCGCCACCGCCACCCAATGGATCAGGTGGTTGGTGGAGCCGCCGGTGGCCAGCAGCGCCACCATGGCGTTGACGATGCAGCGCTCGTCCACCACCCGGCCAATGGGCGCGTAGCGCTTAGCCAACGTGATGTCCAGCACGGTGCGGGCGGCCTCGCGCGTCAGCTCGGCACGCACCGCGTTGCCGGGGTTGATGAAGGCGGTGCCCGGCACATGCAGGCCCATGGCTTCCAGCAGCATCTGGTTGCTGTTGGCGGTGCCGTAAAAGGTGCAGGTGCCCTCGCCGTGGTAGGCCTTGCTCTCGGCAGCCAGCAGCGCCTCGCGGCCCACCAGGCCTTGCGCGGCCTGCTCGCGCACCTTGGCCTTCTCGTTGTTGGGCAGGCCCGAGGTCATGGGCCCGGCCGGCACGAACACCGTGGGCAGGTGGCCAAAGTGCAACGCGCCGATCAGCAGGCCCGGCACGATCTTGTCGCACACGCCCAGCATCAGCGCGCAATCAAACACATCGTGGCTCAGCGACACGGCAGTGGCCATGGCGATGGTGTCGCGCGAGAACAGGCTCAGCTCCATGCCCGGCGTGCCCTGCGTCACGCCATCGCACATGGCCGGCACGCCGCCGGCCACCTGGGCAGTGGCGCCCAGTCGGCGCGCTTCGGTTTTGACGATGTCGGGGTAGTGCTGCAGCGGTGCGTGCGCCGACAGCATGTCGTTGTAGGCGGTGACGATGGCGATGTTGGGGGCCTTTTCAGCCACCACACGCAGCTTGTCGTTGGCCGGCAGCGCGGCAAAGGCATGGGCCACATTGGCGCAGCCCATGCGCTCAGCCCCAGGCTTGCGGCCGGCGGCGGCGTCCAGCCGGGCCAGGTAGGCGCCGCGGCTTTCGGCGCTGCGCGCGCGCAGGCGCTGGGTGACGGTTTCGATGGTGGTGTGGAGTTTCATGGTTTCATCGAAAATTGGTAACTTAATTACAACCTCGATGGTACTCCCGAAACCAGGCTTTGCAAGCGGCACGGGTTACCAACCCGGTACCAAACAGGCCTTGCAGGACAGCCTGCGGTACCCGCAACGGGTGGGGCGGCCCGGCCAGGGCCACCCCAGCCAAGCCCCTGCTCAACGACCGAACAAACCCTTCAACAAGGTGCCCACGCCGGGCGCCTCCTGTTGCTGCGGCTGCTGGGGCTGTTGCGGGTTGGGGTTGCCGCGCTCACCGCGCTCGTTGCCACCAGGCATACCGCCCAGCATGGAGAACAGGCTGGACTTGCTGCGCACCTTCACCTGCCAGTCCGGCTCATAAGGCACCTTGGGGTCAGTGGGCCGCTTCGGGTACGCCAGGAACGACTCGCCGCCATAGGCCACCATGCGCAGCATGCCTGCGCCGTCTTCGCCGAAGATGCCCTTGGGCACCGTGCACTTGGTGGTGGTGGGCGGCAGCACCACCTTGTCTTTCACCCACTGCTCGATGCTGCCATTGGTGGCGTAATCCATCAGCGCGTAACCCATCTCGGGCAGCTCGCTGGAGGTCCAGATCACCATCTCGGCGCTGTCGCTGCCACCGCCGCGGCGGCCACCGCCCTGGCCGCCCATCACGCTGATGAAGTAGCCGCGTGCGTAGGTCACCATCTGCCATTCCAGCTGCACCGCGCCGCCCGGACCCTGCTTTTGCTGCGTCAACGCAATCGGCGCCAGGAAATCCTGCCGGTCGTCCAGCACGAACTTGAAGTTGTCAGGCATGCCGGCGCCGCTGATCTGATGATCCCCGGCCAGCTGGGCCGACTCGGGCACGCGGCGGTCGTCCTGCTTGTTGGGCCAGGACGGCTCGCCATAACGCAGACGCGCGCCACGGCTGTTGCTGGAGCGCATGGTGAAGAACTTGGTGTAGTCCTCCATGCTGGACTTGGACATGTCCAGCGTGCGCGGCTGGCCCGGACGAATGGTGTCGCCGCAGCCCCAGTAGACCGAAATCTTGGCGTTGGGCTTGGGCTTCTCGTACTCCACCGGCGGCTCGGTGTCGCCCGGGGGCAGCGGCTTTTCCGGCGGCGGCGGTGAAATCAGCTTCAGCGGCGTGGCAAAGAAGGTGGTGACCACCGCCTGGCCGGCCTCTTGCAGCCCAGGGTTCTTCAGGTTGCCGACCGAGATGTCAACATACTTGCCCGGCGCGCCAAAGCCCTGGCCATGGGTGCTGCCGAAGGTGTTGCCACCGGATGCTCCACCCCCACCTGCGCCGCCGCCACCCAACATGCCGCCCAAGGCGCCCATCATGCCGCCGGACTGCCCGCCGCGCGCCATGCCGGCCATCATGCCCATGCCGGGGATGTCGCTGGAATTGGTGGCCAGGTCAATGTAGGCCGTGGCCTTGGGCGGCTTGGTGACCTGTGTCTGGGCGGTGGCGAGCAGCGGCAGGGCCGCGGCCAGCGCGGCCGCGAGCACCGTCAGGGGGCGGGGAGTGGCAAACATGCAGACAAACCTTTCGAGCGGGGACAAAGCCGCGCAGCGTAAACGATTTCTGCATGTTTGCAAAGCCGGCGGGACCGGCCTGATACGAGGCTGATACGAAATCAGTCCCCGGCGCTGACGCTGCCTATGCCGCCCACCGTCTTGTTGACGCGGGCCGGCCGGCCGTAATAGGTCAAGGAGCCAATGCCGTTGACGGTGGCGTTCAGCGTCTCGCTGGCGCGCACGCTGGTGGAGCCCACGCCCTCCAGAACGGCGTCGACGCGGCGGGCGGACAGTTCTCTGGCATCCAGCAGGCCCACGCCCTGGGCGCGCAGCGTGAAGCTGTCTACCTTGCCGTTGACACCCAGGGCACCCACGCCACGGTAGATCAGCTCGAAGCGTTCGCCGCTGACGTGGTTCAGTTCGGTCATGCCGGCACCTTCCATCTGGAACTGTTTGAGCTGCGGCATGGTGATGGTGACGCGCACGCCGTTGTCGCCGATACTGATGCGGCGGTCCTTGTCCTTCTGCTGGCTCAGCACCAGCTCGTCACCCACCACCTCGGTGGTGACCTGGGCCAGCATCCAGTCCTCGCCCCGGATGGTCACGGACTGCTTGGGGCCGACCTCCACCACCAGCTTGAAGGCGCCCTTGCTGCTGATGGACTTGAAATCCGGCAGGGTGCGGGTTTGCTCGGCGGCTTGGCACAGGGGGGCCACAGTCAGAATGCTACCCAGCAGGCCCCAGACAATCAGTTGACGCATCACACGCTCCGGAAAAGGTTGTTCGATGGCTGCAGTGTGCGCCGTGCAAGCGGCGGCGCCCAGCCGGACGCGACGGGATGCATATTGCCGGGAACAGGCGGTAGAAAAGCGCCCTGGGCGGGCAGGCGCGCGCGACGCGCGCCCTTCACATCTGCTTGAACAGGTGCGAAAACGGCCGGCTGACGGCCAGGTTTTCCTTGCGTCCCTTGATCTTCACCGTGGCCTGGCCGCGAAAGTCGCGCGACACCGATTCGATGGCCGAGGCGTTGACGATGGTGGAGCGGTGGATCTGCCAGTAACGGGCGACGTCGATGCCTTCCAGGATTTCCTTGATGGGCGTGCGTATCAGCGCGTCGAATTCCTTGGTGGCCACCAGCGTGTATTTCTCGTCAGACTGGAAGAACAGCACGTCCTCGATGGGGATCAGCCGCAGGTTCTGGCCCACGCTGGCCTTGATCCACTTCAGCTGTTCGTTTTGCGGGCTGAGTTTGGCCGACAGGCGCATCAACATGCCTTCCAGGTCCTGCGGCGGCGGCTCGGGGACCGCGCCCAGGCGCGCTTGCAAGCGGTCCACTGCGGCCTGCAGCCGCTCCTCGGTGTAGGGCTTGAGCACGTAGTCCACGGCGTCGGTCTCGAAGGCCTCCACCGCGTACTGGTCAAAGGCGGTGACGAACACCACATGGCACTTCAGCTCGCGGTTGGCGGCCAGGCTCTTGGCCACCTCCACGCCGGTCATCTCGGGCATCTGGATGTCCAGGAAGGCCAGCTGCGGGCGGTGTTCGTCGATGGCCTCCAGCGCCGCCTCGCCATCCCCCACGTCGGCCAGGATGGTCAGCTCGGGCCACAGCTTGGCCAGCTTGGCCTTCAGCTGCGCACGCAGGATGGGCTCGTCTTCGGCAATGATGGCAGTGGCGGCAATGCTCATGGCAACAGTCTCGGATTCAAGTGATCAGGTGCATTGTGTCAGCAAAAAACCGATCTCAGACGCCGTCGCGTTTCCGCTTTTTGGCCAGCCAGTAGATGCCCAGCCCGATCAGGATGAAGGGTGACATCACCGGGAACAGCGAGATGATGATCACCACCGGGATGAAGATCAGCAGCCCTGCCAGCAGGAAGCCCAGCCCATACAGCACCGCCACGACGATCAGTATGGCCAGCGCCACCGCGCCGAAGGCCGCCAGCAGCCCCAGTGAGCCCACCGCCTTGCCCTCGATGCCGTCCAGCCGCAGGCCGCCCAGGTCCACCGGCATCCAACCGGTGTACAGGCCGATCAGCCCGAGCAGGAAGGTCACGCACAGCACCAGCATCAACACCAGGAAGGTGCGCGAGACGATCCAGGCCCACAGGCTGTGCGTCTTGCTGGTGGCGGCCCAGGCGCGGCGCCAGCCGGTGGTGGGCACCTCCAGGTGCGGCGTGCTGGACTGCCCCGGCGTGGCCTGGCTGGTCTCCTGCGGCTTTTGCACCGGCATTTCGGCCGGAATGTCGATGGTGGCCACCACACCCTGGGGCGTGTTGGCCTCGATGCTGAAACGGCCATTGCCACCATACAGCGCCACCAAGCGCTCGCGCAGGTTGGACAGACCCACGCCGCCGCCGGCCTGGATGGGCGAGTCCGACAGGCCCTTGCCGGTGTCGCGCACCTCGATGCACAGGCGCTCGCCCAACGCGGTGTCGGTGCGGCGCACCCGCACGTCGATGCGGCCACCCTCGCGCTGCGGCTCCAGGCCGTGCTTGATGGCGTTTTCCACCAGCGAAGGCAGCATCATGGGCGGGAAGGACTTGCCCAGCAACTCGTCGGGCACCTCGATGGCAAACGCCAGCCGCTCACCCATGCGCATCTTCAGGATGTTCAGGTAGGCGCGCACCAGCTCGATCTCCTGCCCCACGGTCGAGGTGTTCTCACGCATCTTGGGCAGCGAGGCACGCAGGTACTGGATCAGGTGGCCCACCATCTGGTTGGCCGCCGGCGGGTCGAACTCGGTCAGCGCCTGCACATTGGCCAGCGTGTTGTACAGGAAATGCGGCTCCACCTGGGCCTGCAGCGCCTGCAGCCGCGCCTCGGTGATCTGGCGGCTGACGGTGCTGATCTGCGCCTCCTGCTTCTTTTCTTCCGCAAAGGCCAGCGCACGGCGCGAGCGGCCCAGGAAGTACTTGGAGATGATCAGCACGATGAACAGCGGGATGAAGATCAGGATCAGCACCGAGCCCACGCCCACGCGCCAGACGTCGCCGGCCACGCGGGCACGGATGTCGTCGCGCATGTCCTCGGACAGCACCGGCAATGGCATGCCGGGCAGCTTGATGCCGAACTGCAGGCCCTGGCCATGGCCATCCGCCAGCGTGACCGCCGCCGACGACGCGGCCCCCTGCGGGCTGCGGGCCACCGGGCGCTGCGGCAGATCGGGAATGCTGGGGCCGCTGGCGTTGCGCTCGGGCAGCGGCGGCATGTCGGGGAAGCGCGGCAGCACGCGAATGCCGGCGCTACCGCCAGCACCGGCCTTGCCCGCCAGCACGGCCACACCCTGCTTTTGCGCCGAGCGCAGCGACTCCAGCGCCTCGCGGGCGGTCTGCTCGTTCTCGCGCGCCGAACGCAGCATGTCGTCGAAGGACTTGGCGGTGGCACTGATGTCCAGCTTGCGGTCGCGCAGTTTGTCCAGCGCTTCGGTCTTGGCCTCGTCAATGGCTTCGCGTGCCTCCACCGCCGCATCCAGACCGGATTGGGCCGCCTCGACCGCGGTCTCCATGGCGGCGTCGGCGATCTCCTTGGCCGATTCGCGCACCGAGCGGTTGATCTCGCCCTGCGCTGCCGACAATTCGTCACGCGCCCGCGCCATCTCGGTCAGCGCCTTGTCCAGCTCGCGCTGGCGGTCCGGGTCGGTGGCGCGTTCGCGCATGTGCTGCACCACGCCCTCGGCGAAATTCAGCGCCTTGTCGCCAAAGGCCAGGTTGATCTCACGCTCGATGGCGCGGCGTTCCTCCGGCGTGCTGCCCGACTCGGACAGGCGTATCACCTGGATCGGCAGCGTGAACAGCACCAGCGACACCAGCACCGCCAGACCGCCCAGGAGCAAGCCCCACCAGGGGGCTTTGTGAATCAGGTTACCGAGAGACTTGAACATGATGAGCCAGATTTTCCACTGCAAAGGGCCGGAAGCCGCATGGCCCCAAAAGGCCCGAATGCATCTTCCCATGCCGCAAGAATAGGGGCTGGCTCTGCCCGCCACCAGGGGCAGCGGGACGGATTGCAGGAAACGGGGCACCGTTTGCGTGCCCTCTGGACGAACGGTTGCTGAAAATTCAGGCACCCAGCGGTTTGCACCGTCAGATGCCGGGCACCCAGGCCTTGCTGCGGCGCAGCGCAAACGCGCCATCCCCCAGCAGCCACTGCACCACCGAGGCCACCAGCAGGAACACCGGGTATTCCCAGCCACCGTTGGGGCTGGAGAAGACCCAGCCGTTGCCCCCGTGCACCCAGGCGGCACCGGCCAGGATGGGCAGCAACAGCACGGTGACCTGGCGCGCGTAGACACCCAGCAGCAGCGCCACGCCACCGGCGATTTCCAGCGCGAACACCGGATAGGCCATGAACGCCGGGAACCCGACGCTGGCGAAAAACTGGGCCGTGCCCGGCAGCGTGAACACCAGCAGCTTCAGCAAGGCATGGGCGATCCACATCACGCCCAGGCTGACGCGCAGCAGCGTGGCGCCCAGAGCGGCGGCGTCCACCGGGACGGTGGCGGAACGGGCGGAAGACAACGAGACAGAGGAAACAGCTTGCACGATGACACTCCTTGGATTGAAAAAATCAGAGGAGTGGAATTTAAGGTTTCCCTGGTGCAATGAAAATACGCAATCTGGCAGCCATTCATTGCAGGATTGCAATACCACCCAACCTGCAATCAGCTTGTCAGCAGCTGCTCGGCGGCCCGCAGGTCGTCCACGGTGTCGATGTCCGTGACGCTGCCCACATCGGTCACCGGCAACTCCCAGGCACCGTGCGCGCGCACCACGGCGGCGGCGCCCTTGTCGCCCTGCAAGGCCGCCAACGCATCACCGCAGGCAGCCGAGAAACCCACCGGGTGGCCACGCCGGCCTTCAAACACCGGCACCACCACCGCATGGGCGGTCAGTTGCGCCGCCACGGCCAGCAGCGTGGCCGGCTGCACCAGCGGCAGGTCGCCGGGCAGCACCAGCCAGCCGGCGCTGGCGCGTGTGGCGCGTACAGCGGCGCCAATGGCGTCACCCATGCCGGGATGGCCAGCGTCTTCCAGGTGCCAGGGCAGACCGCTGGCGCGCACCGCGTCCAGCGTGTGCTGCAGCACCGGCTTGCCAGCCAGCAGCGCGCGCAGTTTGTGGCTGGTGCCGCCCGAGGCCAGGAAACGCTCGCCGCGCCCCGAGGCCAGGATCAGGACTGTGGGGCCAGCGCCGGGCACAGAGCGGAGGGTTCGGTGGATTCACCCACGGCGGCCAACAGCGCCGCCGCTTGCGTGGCGCCCTCATTCTTGACCTGCACCATCTCGGCCAGGATGGACACCGCGATCTCGGCGGGTGTCTTGGCGCCCAGGCGCAGGCCCACCGGGCCGTGCAACCGGGCCAACTCGGCCTCAGTCATGTCGAAATGCTCAGCCAGGCGCTGCTTGCGCGCCTGCTGGTTGCGCCGCGAGCCCAGGGCGCCGACATAGAAGGCGTTGGACTTCAGCGCCTCCAGCAACGCCATGTCGTCCAGCTTGGGGTCGTGCGTCAGCGCCACGATGGCGGTGTGGGCGTCGGGCTGCAGCTCGCGCACCACGTCGTCGGGCATGCCGGAGAGGCGCACCACGTCAGGCAACTCCAGCGCGGCGGCATATTCCTCGCGCGGGTCGCACACCAGCACCTCAAAGTCCAGCATCTGCGCCATCTGGGCCACGGCGCGCGACAACTGGCCGGCGCCTATCAGCAGCAGCCGCCACTTGGGGCCGAACACCGTGGTCAAGGTGCTGCCGTCAAACTGCATGGCGGTGCCACGCGGCGCATCCCCCAGGGTGACGGCGCCGCTGGCCAGCACCAGCGTGCGCGCCACCAGCTTGTGCTGCGCTGTGCGCGCCAGCAGCTCGCGCACCCAGGTCACGTCGGCCAGCGGCTCCTGCACCAAACGCAGTGTGCCGCCACAGGGCAGGCCGAAACGCGCGGCCTCTTCCTTGCTGACGCCGTAGGCAATCATCGAGGGCTTGGCCGGTGCGGCGAGGTCACCGCCCGCATCACGCTCAGCCAATGCCGCCTTGGTGCGGGCGATCAGGTCGTCTTCCACGCAACCGCCGGACACCGAGCCGCTGACCAGCCCATCGTCGCGCACCGCCAGCAAGGCGCCTGGCGGGCGCGGCGCGCTGCCCCAGGTCTCCACCACGGTGACCAGCGTGACGCCATGGCCGGCGCTCTTCCAGGCCAGGGCATCGCTGAGCACCTGCAAGTCCAGACTTTCCATGGGTCAACGCTCCGTGTATTTGTTCACTGTGCCATTATTCGGCGACAGTTGTGGCAAGTCTAGTTCGCGCATGACAGCCGCATGACAGGCTGCCGGTAAACCATGCGCAGCCCTAGGGTTTAACCTAGCCACGCCACCACGGAAGCGGCGAACAATGAAAAGTTCGTCCCCACAATCACAAAGCCCGCCCAAGGAGAGACCCCGTATGCAAGTTCAGTTCACGGTCAACGGCAAACCCACCACCCTTGACGTTCCCCCCAACACACTGCTGGTGCAGGCGCTGCGCGAGCACCTGCACCTGACCGGCACCCACGTGGGTTGCGACACCGCGCAGTGCGGCGCCTGCACCGTGCTGCTCAACGGCAAGGCTGTCAAGTCGTGCAACATGCTGGCCGCGCAGGCACAGGGCGCCAGCGTGGGCACCATCGAAGGCCTGGCCCAGCCCGACGGCACCATGCACCCGATGCAGGCCGCTTTCAAGGAGTGCCATGGCCTGCAATGCGGCTTCTGCACCCCCGGCATGGTGATGAGCGCGATGGACCTGTGCCAGCACCACCCCAAGGCCGGCGAGACGGAAATCCGCGAACTGCTGGAAGGCAACCTGTGCCGCTGCACCGGCTACCAGAACATCATCAAGGCCGTACAGCAAGGCCAGGCCGCCATGGCCAAGGCCTGAACACAGGGAGACACATCATGGGTGCATCCGACTTCTCCAAGCTGCCGCACATCGGCGAATCGGTCCGCCGCAAGGAGGACTACCGCTTCCTCACCGGCGCCGGCCAGTACACCGACGACATCAACCTGGCCAACCAGTGCCAGGCGGTGTTCGTGCGCTCGCCGCACGCGCACGCCAAGATCAACGGCATCAACGTCGCCAAGGCCGAGGCCATGCCCGGTGTGGTGAAGGTCTTCACCGGCAAGGACGTGGAAGGCAAGATGGGCGGCCTGCCCTGCGGCTGGCTGATCACCAGCACCGACGGCCAGCCGATGAAAGAGCCGCCCCATCCCATCCTGGCCCAGGGCAAGGTGCGCTATGTGGGTGACCACGTGGCCATGGTGGTGGCCGAGACGCTGGAGCAGGCCAAGAACGCCGCCGAGGCGGTGGAGGTGGACTACGAGGTGCTCAGCGCGGTGGTCAACGTGAGTGACGCCGCCAAGGCCACGGCGCTGCACGACGCCGCGCCCGACAACCACTGCTACAAGTGGGCCATTGGCGACAAGGCCCAGGTGGACGCGGCGTTCGCCAGCGCCGCGCACGTGACCAAGCTGGACCTGATCAACAACCGCCTGGTGCCCAACGCGATGGAGCCGCGCGCCGCGATCGGCGCCTACAGCCGCGCCAATGAGGAATACACGCTGTATGTGTCCAACCAGAACCCGCACGTGGAGCGGCTGCTGATGACCGCCTTTGTGCTGGGCCTGCCTGAGCACAAGGTGCGCGTGATCGCGCCTGATGTAGGCGGAGGCTTTGGCTCCAAGATCTACCTGTATGCCGAAGACGTTGCGCTGACCTGGGGTGCCAAGCAACTGAACCGCAGCATCAAGTGGACGGCCGACCGCAGCGAGGCCTTCTTGAGCGACGCCCATGGCCGCGACCACGTCAGCCACGCCGAGATGGCGATGGACAAGGATGGCAAGTTCCTGGCCTTGCGCGTGCACACCGACGCCAACCTGGGCGCCTACCTGTCCACCTTCTCCACCTGCGTGCCCACCATCCTGTACGCCACCTTGTTGGCCGGCCAATACGCCACACCGCAGGTCTATGTGGAGGTGGACGCCTGGTTCACCAACACCGCGCCGGTGGACGCCTACCGCGGCGCAGGACGGCCCGAGGCCACCTACCTGCTGGAGCGGCTGGTGACGCGCTGCGCCTGGGAGCTGGGCCTGGGGCAGGATGAGATCCGCAAGCGCAACTTCATCACCAGCTTCCCCTACCAGACGCCGGTGGCGCTGCAATACGACGTGGGCGACTACCACGCCTGCATGGACAAGGCCCAGGCGCTGGCCGAGGTGGATGGCTTTGCGGCCCGCCGCCAGGCCAGCGAGGCTAAGGGCCTGAAGCGCGGCATAGGCTACAGCAGCTACATCGAGGCCTGCGGCATCGCGCCCAGCAACATTGCGGGTGCCCTGGGCGCGCGTGCCGGCCTGTTCGAATGCGGCGAGATCCGCGTCCACCCGACCGGCAGCGTCACCGTGTTCACCGGCTCGCACAGCCATGGCCAGGGGCACGAGACCACCTTTGCGCAGGTGGTGGCGGCGCGCCTGGGTATTCCGGTGGAGAACGTGGACGTGGTGCACGGCGACACCGGCCGCGTGCCCTTCGGCATGGGCACTTATGGCTCGCGCTCCATCTCGGTGGGTGGCGCGGCCATCATGAAGGCGCTGGACAAGATCGAGGCCAAGGCGAAGAAGATCGCCGCCCACCTGATGGAGGCCAGCGACGCCGACGTCGATTTCTCCAACGGCGAGTTCACCATCAAGGGCACCGACAAGAAGATCCCTTTCGGCCAGGTGGCGCTGACCGCCTACGTGCCGCACAACTACCCGCTGGACAAGTTGGAGCCCGGCCTGAACGAAACCGCGTTCTACGACCCCACCAACTTCACCTTCCCCGCCGGCACCTACATCTGCGAGGTGGAGGTGGATCCGGCCACCGGCACGGTGCGGGTGGACCGCTTCAGCGCCGTGGACGACTTCGGCACCATCATCAACCCGATGATCGTTGAAGGCCAGGTGCATGGCGGCCTGGTGCAGGGCATAGGCCAGGCGCTGCTGGAAAACTGCGTCTACGACTCCGAATCCGGCCAGCTGCTGACCGGCTCCTTCATGGACTACGCGATGCCGCGCGCCGACGACTTCCCGACCTTCAAGCTGGGCACCGTTTGCACACCCTGCACCCACAACCCGCTGGGCACCAAGGGCTGCGGCGAGGCCGGCGCCATCGGCTCGCCCCCCGCCGTCATCAACGCCTTGCTGGACGCGCTGCGCCCGCTGGGCGTGAAGGACTTCGACATGCCCGCCTCGCCCAACCGGGTGTGGGCCGCCATCCAGGCCGCCAAGGCCTGAACATTCAAGGAGGCTAACACCATGTACCCATTCACTCTGGAACGCCCCGGCTCCACCGCCGACGCCACCAAGGCCATTGCCGCCGGCGCCAAGCCGCTGGCCGGTGGCCAGACCCTGCTGGCCTCAATGAAGCTGCGCCTGGCCAACCCCGACAAGCTGGTGGACCTGGGCGCCATCAATGAGCTGGACGGCATACGGCAAGACGGCAATGCGCTGGTGATAGGCGCCATGACGCGCCACGCCGACGTCGCCGCCAGCCCGGTGGTGCAGGCCGCCATTCCCGCGCTGGCCGGCCTGGCCGCGCACATTGGCGACCGCCAGGTGCGCGCCATGGGCACGCTGGGCGGCTCGGTGGCCAACAACGACCCCGCCGCCTGCTACCCCAGCGCCGTGCTGGCGCTGGGCGCCACGGTGCAGACCACGCAGCGCCAGATCGCGGCGGACGACTTCTTCACCGGCCTGTTCGGCACCGCGCTGAACGAGGGCGAGCTGATCACCGCCATCCGCTTCCCCATCCCGAAGAAGGCCGCCTACCTGAAGTTCAAGCAACCGGCCTCGCGCTTCGCGCTGGTCGGCGTGTTTGTGGCGCAGCTTGACGCCGGCGTGCGCGTGGCTGTCACCGGTGGCGGCAACGGCGTGTTCCGCCACAAGGGCCTGGAAGACGCGCTGAACAAATCGTTCACGCCCGCCGCCGCGGCCGCGGTGAAGATTGACGCCGCCGAGTACAGCAGCGACATCCACGCCAGCGCCGCCTACCGGGCCAACCTGGTCAGTGTGCAGACGCAGCGGGCAGTGGCCGCCGCCTTGGGGTAAGCTTGGTGGATGACCGCGAGCCCTGACGCGCCACCCACCTCCGCCTCGACCCCTGGTCTGGCCAGCATAGGCGCCGTCCAACAAGCCCTGCTGGGCGCCGGCTACCATGCCGACCGGCGGCTGGCCACAGCGGTGTTCCTGGCGCTGAAGCTGCAGCGCCCGCTGCTGCTGGAAGGCGAACCCGGCGTCGGCAAGACCGTGCTGGCCAAGGCGCTGGCCACGGCCTTGCAGCGCGTGCTGCTGCGCCTGCAGTGCTACGACGGCCTGGAGCAGCGCGAAGCCTTGTATGAGTGGAATTACGCCGCCCAGTTGCTGCACTTGCGCGCCGCCGAAGCGCGCCCGGGCACCGGCGGCGCCGACCTGGCGCACATCGAGCGCGAGGTGTACCAGGAACGCTACCTGATCCGCCGCCCGCTGTTGCAGGCGCTGCAGGCACCGGCCCCCGGCGCGGTGCTGCTGGTGGACGAGGTGGACCGCGCCGACGAGCCGTTCGAAGCCTTTTTGCTTGAGTACCTGGGCGAATACCAGGTCAGCATTCCCGAGCTGGGCACCGTGCATGCCCTGGTGCCACCGGTGACCATCCTGACCAGCAACCGCACGCGCGAACTGAACGACGCCGTCAAGCGCCGCTGCCTGTACCACTGGCTGGACTACCCCGAGCGCGAGCGCGAGCTGGCCATCGTGCGCGCCCAGGTGCCGCAGGCCAGCGCCGCACTGGCCGAACAGGTGGCAGCCTTCGTTGGCCGGCTGCGCAGCCAGCCGTTTGCCAATGCCTTCCACCGCGCGCCCGGCATCGCCGAGAGCGTGGAATGGGCCAAGGCCCTGGTGGCGCTGGACACGCTGGTGGTGGACCCGGAAGTGGTGACCAGCACCGCCGGCATCCTGTTCAAGCAGCGCGAGGACGTGGCGGCGTTGACCACCGAGCTGGCCAACGAGCTGCTGAAGCCCGAAGCCGAGCCGGCCTGAGCGGCCAGCCACAACCCACCGGCCAGCACCATGCAACTGGGTGACGCGCGCCGCGGCAAGCTGGCCGACAACATCACCGGCTTTGGCCGCGCGTTGCGCCGCGCCGGCGTGCGCACCGACAGCGAGCGCATCGCGCTGGCCCAGCAGGCGGCGCTGTTGCTGGGGGTGGGCGACAAGGCCGACCTCTGCGCCGCGTTGGAGGCGGTGATGGTCAACCGCGAGCAGGACCGGTTAGTGTTTCGCGAGCTGTTCGACGCCTACTTCCGCGACCCCGACATGGCCCACAAGCTGCTGGCGCAGATGCTGCCCAGTGCCGAAGGCAAGGCCGAGCCGAGCAAGCGGCGCCCGCGCGTGCGCGAGGCCTTGTTGCCGCGCCAGCAGGCGGCCAGCCTGGCACAGCCGGCAGCGGACGACAAAAAGCTGGAATTCGACGCCGCCATGACCGCCAGCCAGGCGCAGCGCCTGCACCAGGCCGACTTCAACGCGCTGGGCGCCAGCGAATACCTGCTGGTGGAGCGCCTGGCGCGCGACATCAGCCTGCCGCTGCCCAGGCTGCCGTCACGGCGCACCCGGCCTGGCCCGCGCGGCACCCGCATCGATTGGCGCGGCGTGATGCGCAACGCCACCCGCACCGGCGAGCTGATGGACCTGCCGCTGCTGGCAAGGCGCCCACAGCGGCTGCCACTGCTGGTGCTGGTGGACGTGTCCGGCTCCATGGAGCGCTACGCCCGGCTGCTGCTGGCCTTCCTGCACGCCGCCACGCGCGCGCACCGGCAGCGCAGCGACGTGTTTGCTTTCGGTACCGCGTTGACCGACCTGACACCAGCCTTCCACCTGGCGGACACCGACCAGATGCTGGCCGCCGCCAGCGCGGCCATCCCCGACTTTGCCGGCGGCACCCGGCTGGGCCACGCGCTGGCCAGCCTGCGCCAGCAGCACGGCCGGCGCCTGATCGGGCGGCGCACGCTGGTGCTGCTGATCAGCGACGGCCTGGACACCGACGAGCCCGAGTTGCTGGATGCGCAGGTCGCCTGGCTGCGCCTGCACTGCCGCCAACTGCTGTGGCTGAACCCGCTGCTGCGCTTTGACGGCTATGCGCCGCTGGCGCGCGGCGCGGCCGTGCTGCACCGGCACGCCGACGCCATGCTGGCGGTGCACAATCTGAGCCGATTGGAAGATCTTGCGCAGGCCATCTCCCGCGTGATGCGCATGCAGCGCTGAACACCACCCTTATTTTTGAAGAAGACACCCCCATGGACATCCAAGGAAGCCGCCCCCTCGCCATCACCCAGCAGCAGGCCTGGGACGCGCTGAACGACCCCGAGGTGCTGAAGGCCTGCATCGCAGGCTGCGAACGGCTGGAGCTGACGGGCGACAACCAGTACGCGGTGGGCATGGCGGTGAAGATTGGCCCGGTGTCGGCCAAGTTCAACGGCAAGATCACGCTGTCAGACATCAACCCGCCCAACAGCTACACGCTGGCCTTTGACGGCCAGGGTGGCGCCGCCGGCTTCGGCAAGGGCAAGGCCCAGGTGACGCTGCTGCCGCAGGACACCGGTTGCGAACTGCAGTACAGCGTTTCGGCGCAAATCGGCGGCAAGCTGGCGCAGGTGGGCCAGCGGCTCGTGGAAGGGGCCGCCAAGTCGATGGCGGATGACTTCTTCAAGCGCTTTGAGGCTGAGATGCAGAAACGCTACCCGGCCGCCGCTGCGGCAGACAACGCGGCGGCCGGCGCGGTGGCAGCCACAGCGGCAACGCCGCCGGCGCCTGCTGGCGTGCCGGCGCGGGCGCTGTGGGTTGCCGGCGCCGTGATCCTGGCGCTGGCCGTGTTCTGGTTCCTGCGGCGCTGACGCGCTGACAGCAGCGCCTCAGCCCGTACTTTCCAGCCTCACGCCAATTTGAAAGGCAGCTCGCGCGGCGTCTTGCCCGTCAGCTTGGCAATGGCGTTGCCAAAGGCCGGCGCCAACGGCGGCAGGCCGGGCTCGCCCAGGCCGGTCGGCGGATCGGCACTGGGCACCACGTGCACGGTGATGGTGGGCATGTCGGTGATGCGGGCCACCGTGTAGTCGCCAAAGTTGCTCTGCTCCACCACGCCGTCCTTCAGCGTGATGGCAGCACCGGGCAGGCAGGTGCCCAGGCCCATCAGCGCGGCGCCCTGCACCTGGGCTTCCACCGTCATCGGGTTCACTGCCAGGTTGCAGTGCACGCCGGCCGTCACCGCGTGCAGCTTCGGGCTCCCCTTGGTGACCGAGGCTTCCACCACATAAGCCACCACGGTGTTGAACGACTCGTGCACCGCCACGCCCCAGGCGCGGCCCTTGGCCAGCTGGCGCTTGCCGTAGCCGGACTTCTCCACCGCCAGCTGCAAGGCGGCCTTGTGGCGCGGGGCCTTGTCGCCCATCAGCGCCATGCGGTACGCCACCGGGTCCTGCTTGGTGGCGCGGGCGATCTCGTCCACCAGCGTCTCCATCACATAGGCGGTGTGGGTGGAGCCCACGCTACGCCACCACAGCACCGGCACGTTCTGCTTCGGGTGGTGGATGGTCAGGCGCATCGGCACTTCGTACGGCTCGCGCATGCCCTCGGTCATGGTGCTGTCCACCCCGTCCTTCACCATCATGGGTTCGAACGGTGTGCCACCCAGGATGGACTGGCCCACGATCACGTGGTCCCAGGCCAGCACCTTGCCTTTGGCGTCAAAGCCGATCTCGGCGCGGTGCACGTGCATGGGGCGGTAGTAGCCGCCCTTGATGTCGTCCTCGCGGCTCCACAGCGTGCGCACCGGCGCATCGATGCCGGCAGCGCGCGCCGCCTTGGCCACGTTGCAGGCTTCCACCACATAATCCGACGTCGCAATGGCGCGCCGGCCAAAGCCACCGCCGGCCATCTGCACATTCACCTTGATAGCCTGCGGCGCCACACCCAGCGCCTTGGAGGCAGCCATCAGGTCCAGCCCCGGCATCTGCGTGCCCATCCACAACTGGGCCTTGGTGTCTGCCCCCTGGCCGGTGAGGGCCACGGTGCAGTTCAGCGGCTCCATGGGCGCATGCGCCAAGTAGGGGAAGACGAACTCGGCGCTGATCTTCTTCGGCGCGCTGGCCAATCTGCTGACGTCAGCCTTCACGGCGGTGGGCGTGCCGGTCTTGCCGGCCAGCTCGCGGTAGGCGGCCAGTTGGGCCACGCTGTCCACTTTCTCCACCGCGCTGGTGTCCCATTCCAGTTTCAACGCGTCGCGGCCCTGCTTGGCTGCCCAGTAGCCCTGGGCGATCACGACCACGCCCTCGGCGCCGCGGTCCAGCGGCACCCGCAGTACCGCACGCACGCCCTTGACCTTCTTGGCCGCCACGTCGTTGACCGATTTCAGCTTGCCGCCAAACACCGGCGGGCGCACCACCACGGCGGTCAACATGCCGGGCAAGGCCATGTCGATGCCAAAGCTCTGCATGCCGCTGGATTTGGCGCGCGCGTCCAGCCTGCCAGTGGGTTTGCCGATCAGCTTGAAGTCCTTGGCGTTCTTCAGTGTGACCTTGTCAGGCACCGGCATCTTCATCGCCGTTTCGGCCAGCTCACCGTAGGGAATGGATTTGCCATCGGTGCGGTACACCGCACCGTTCTCCGCCCGCAGGCCGGTGGCGTCGCCGCCCCACTGCTGCGCGGCGGCGGCCACCAGCATGGCGCGGGTACGGGCGCCCAACTCGCGGTATTGCATGAACGAGCGCGCCACCGAACCGGAGCCGCCGGTGAGGTGGATGCCGAAAGCCGGGTCCACATAGGCCGGGTTGGCGTCGCCGTGCACGGCACGCACCTTGTCCCAGGGAACATCCAGCTCCTCGGCCAGCAGCATGGGCAGCGCGGTGAGCACGCCCTGGCCGAATTCCAGCCGGTTGATGGTGACGGTGACGGTGCCGTCCTTGTCCAGCCGCACAAAGGCGTCCGGTTGCTCGAAGGGCTTCAGCCCCGCCGGTGCGGCAGCAGCCGTCTGCGCCGAGGCGCCCAGCGGGAACAGGCCCAGCGCGAAGCCGGAGGCCACGCCCAGCTTCAGGAAGCTGCGGCGCGAGGTGTCGCCGGCACCATCGCCCATCGGCTCGGTGTTGTTCAAGGCCCGGGCCAGCAGGCCCCTGGGCAAATGTTGGGTCAGGTCGCCCAATGTGGGATCGAAGTTCATGGTGTGTGTCCTTGTCTGTCGATCAGGCCAGCTTGGCGGCAGCGGCGTGGATGGCGCCGCGTATGCGCACATAGGTGCCACAGCGGCAGACGTTGCCGGACATGGCGGCGTCGATGTCGGCGTCGCTGGGTTTCTTGTTGGTGCGCAACAGCGCGGTGGCGCTCATGATCTGGCCGCTCTGGCAGTAGCCGCATTGCGCCACGTCGTGCGCCACCCAGGCGTCCTGCACGGCCTTTCCGACCTTGTCGTTGGCCACGGCCTCGATGGTGGTGATCTTCTTGCCCGCCGCCGCCGAGATCGGCGTGATGCACGAGCGCGTGGCGGCACCGTCGATGTGCACGGTGCAGGCACCGCACAGCGCCATGCCGCAACCGAACTTGGTACCGGTCATGCCCAGCGTGTCGCGCAGGGCCCAGAGGATGGGGGTGGAGGGGTCGGCGTCGACTTGGGTGTCTTTGCCGTTGATGGTGAGCTGAACCATGATGGGAGTCCTTTTTTCTGCTTTTCAAAAGGCGGTCTGCCGCACGAGTTGGCAGACAAAAAAGCGAGGCCACTGTACTGCAATTCGCCAAGGTCTGCAGGGCGTGCACAGCTTGATATACAGCGGTATATGACGCACGGGTGCCGTGGCCAATCCCCCCTCGGTCCAAACCGTTTCCCGCTTGCGCGACAATGCCATCATGAGCACCCCGCACCCCGACCTGGCCAGCCTGCGCAAGAGCTACGAGCGCGCCGAGTTGAGCGAAGACGCATCCAGCAACGACCCGCTGGCGCAATTCGGCCAATGGCTGAACGAGGCGATAGACGCGCAGGTGCCCGAACCCAACGCGATGACCCTGGCCACCGTGGGCAACGACCTGCGACCCAGCACCCGCATCGTGCTGATCAAGGGCTATGACGAGCGCGGCATCGTCTGGTACACCAACTACGACAGCCGCAAGGGCCAGGAGTTGGCAGGCAACCCCTATGCAGCGCTGCAATTCCACTGGGTGGAACTGGAGCGCGTGGTGCGCATCGAGGGCGTGGTGGAAAAGGTCAGCGCCGAGGAGAGCGACGCCTATTTCAACAGCCGGCCGCTGGATTCGCGCATCGGCGCCTGGGCCAGCCCGCAAAGCCAGGTCATCTCCGGCCGGGGCGTGCTGCTGGCCAACGCCGCCAAATACGGCGCGCAGTTTTTGCTGAACCCGCCGCGCCCGCCGCACTGGGGCGGCTACCGCTTGAAGCCGGAGCAATGGCAGTTCTGGCAGGGCCGCAAGAGCCGGCTGCATGACCGCATTCGCTATTCACCGACGCCCGGCGGCGGTTGGCTGAAAAATCGCTTGGCGCCTTAGCCTCAGGCGCTACATTGGTGGCCGGGGCATGTTCCCCGCTTTTCAGAGCCCGCCACCATGAGCATGTTGCAAGTCAAGGGGTTAAGCAAGGCCTTCGGCGGCCGCCAGGCCATTGACGGCGTCTCGTTCGCCCTGAGCAAGGGCCAGACCCTGGGCCTGCTGGGGCCCAACGGCGCCGGCAAGTCCACCACCGTCAGCATCATCTGCGGGTTGCTGAGGCCCGATGCCGGCGAAGTGCTGTTCGAAGGCGCCGCGATGGGCCTGGGCAACAACGCCGTGAAGCAGCAGATCGGCCTGGTGCCGCAGGACCTGGCGCTGTTCGAGGAGTTGCCGGCGCTGGACAACCTGAAGGTGTTCGGCGCGCTGTACGGGCTGAAGGGTGCACCGCTGCAGGGGCGCTGCGACGAGGCGCTGGCGCTGGTCAACCTGACCGACCGCGCCAAAGACCTGGCCGGCACCTTCTCCGGCGGCATGAAGCGCCGGCTGAACATTGCCTGCGCGCTGTTGCACGACCCGCAACTGCTGATCCTGGACGAGCCGACGGTGGGTGTGGACCCGCAAAGCCGCAACGCCATCTTCGACAGCCTGGAAACGCTGAAGGCCCAGGGCCGCTCGCTGATCTACACCAGCCACTACATGGAAGAGGTGGAGCGGCTGGCCGACCACATCGTCATCATCGACCACGGCAAGGTGATCGCCGACGAGAGCCCGCAGGCGCTGTTTCGCCGCCTGCCGGCCGCAGCCGCGCTGCAGGTGGACCTGGCGCAACCGCTGTCCGAGGCCACGCTTGCAGCGCTGAAGACCCGCCCCGGCGTGGCCGACGTCAGCGCCAATGGCGCCACTCTGCACCTGGCACTGGGCAGCAATGAAGACGCGCTGCCAACGCTGCAATGGTTGCAGGCCCAGGGCATGCAACCACTGAACTTCGCCACCGCCAAGGCCAAGCTGGAAGACGTGTTCCTGGCGCTGACCGGCCGCTCGCTGCGCGATTGAACAAGAAAAGGACGCACCCCATGACCGCTTTGTTCGCCCTGGTTCGCAAGGACATCGCCCTCTTCCTGCGCAACCGCCGCGCGCTGCTGCTGACGCTGGCCATGCCGGTGGTGCTGGGCGCCTTCTTCGGCTTTTTGTTCGGCGCCAGCGGTGGCTCCAGCAAGGGCAAGATCGACATTGCCGTGGTGTCACAGGACAACAGCGACGTGGCAAAGAAGATCGTCGCCGGCCTGAAGGCCGACACGGCGCTGAACGTGAAGGAACTGCCGCTGGAAGAAGCCAGGGCCTTGGTGCAAAAGGGCAAGCTCAGCGTCGCCGTGGTGATACCGGCCGGTTTTGGCGATGCGGCCGGCACGGCCATGTTTGGGGGGCGCGACAAGCCCCAACTGCCGATCTACTACGACCCCTCCAAGGACGCCGTGCTGGCCATGGTCAAGGGCATGCTGACGCAGCATGTGATGCAAAACGTCAGCGCCGAGATGTTCGGCGGCGCCGGGGGGCAGAAATTCGTCACCCAGGGTATTGCCGACCTGGAAAAGAGTGCCGCCGACGACCCGGCCAAGAAAGACCTGCGCGAGCTGCTGCAGAGCGTGAAGAAGTTCCAGCAAAACAGCCCGACTGCCGACGCCAGCGCAGCCACAGCCAGCAAGCCGGGCGGTGCGGGGGGTGCGGGCGGCTTGTCCATGCCCTTTGCCACACAAGACCAGCCGCTGACCTCCGGCCCCGCCAAGTACAACGGCTACGCCCACGCCTTTGCCGGCATGGCGGTGCAGTTCATCCTGTTCTTCGGCATAGACACCGGCATCAGCATCCTGCTGGCGCAACGCATGGGCATGTGGAGCCGCCTGCTGGCCGCGCCCATCAGCCTGCGCACCGTGCTGGGCGCGCGCGTCCTGTCATCGGCGCTGATCGCGCTGGGCCTGATGCTGTTCGTGTTCGCGGTGGCCATCCTGTTCTTCGACGTGCAGATCGCCGGCAGCGTGCTGGGCTTTGCCGGCGTGGCTGTGGCCTTCGCGCTGATGACGGCCACCTTTGGCCTGCTGATCGCCGCCTTCGGCAAGACGCCCGAGGCCGCGCGCGGCCTGGCGGTGTTTGCCACGCTGATGCTGGTGATGCTGGGCGGCGCCTGGGTGCCCACCTTCATCTTCCCGCAGTGGCTGCAAAGCGTGACCGTGGTGGTGCCCACACGCTGGGCCATGGACGGCCTGGACGCCATGACCTGGCGCGGCCTGGGGCTGGACGCGGCGCTGCTGCCGATGGGCGTGCAGTTGGCGTTTGCAGCGCTGTTTGGCGCGCTGGCGACGTGGCGCTTCCAACGCGACGCGGCCGCATAACCAAGCTCGGGTGTGTCGGCAGGCCGGCGGGCGGTAACCCGCCGGCTCCCGTCATTCAAGGTATCGCGCGGATGATCGCGACCCCGATGCAGGGAGTTTCTCGCCACAGGTACAGAATGTCTTACCGTTCTTCCCAAGATTTCCCACCGTGTCAGAATGTTTTACTGACAAACATGAATTTTACGGAAATATGTACGAACTCGACGCCATTGACCGGAAAATCCTGCGCTTCCTGCAGCACGACGCCCGCGCCAGCCTGCAAGACATAGGCCGCTCCGCCGGCCTGAGCACCTCGCCCACCTACGAGCGCATCCGCAAGATGGAAGAAGCCGGGCTGATCGAAGGCTTCACCGTGCGCCTGAACGCCCAGGCACTGGGCCTGAGCGACACCGTGCTGGTACAGCTGACGCTGGACAGCCACACCGACAACACGCTGGAAAAATTCGGTGAGACACTGGCTGCCATCCCCGAGGTGGTGGAGGCCTACTTGGTATCGGGCGACTATGACTACCTGTTGCGCGTAGCGGTGAAAGACACGCGCGACTACGAGCGGCTGTTACGCGAGAAGATTTACAAGATCAAGGGCATACAGCACAGCAAGTCGAGCTTTGTACTGCGAACGTTGAAGCGGGCGGATTTGCCGGTGTAGAAAAGGCGCCACCAACTTGCAATCCGCATTTCACAGAGAACCGGGAGAGTCAACAACAATGACAGCATCATCCGAAACACTGCCGGACAGTAGTGCGCGCTGGCGCCTGCGGCCCGGTTTCTTGCTCGCCTACGCTGCCTCACTGATCACAGGCATCGTCGGTTTTTACGGTGGCCAGTGGTGGGCTGCGCAGGAGGCGCAAAAGAAACAGGCGGAAGCTATCGACACGATCGTGGGTGCCGACAACGCGAAGAACCTCTTCATCTTGCACAAGGCCTTGGTGAGCTTGCGCGTCGGTCAGTCCACCGAGGCCGAAAACGTGTTGCTCCGTCTTGCCAAACTGAACCTGGCCACCGTTCGGGAGTGCCAGGCTTCAAAGAAATGTGCGTCGTGGGCAGGCTCCTTGATGCCCACCCCAGCACAACAGATGGACATCGAAACCTGGCAGGAACGCAAATAAAGAGATTGGCGAGCACCCGAAGGCGCGCGCCAATCAAACGCTCACCAGGAAACAACAGAGTTGATCGCGTCGATCAGAACTTGTACGTCGCCCCCAGCGACCACATGTTCAGGTTGATCTTGTCGGTGCCATCGCGGAAACGGGTCGGGACGCGGTCCCAATCCAGGTCCAGGCTGACGTTCTTGTTCAGCGCGTAGCTGGCGCCGACACCGAAGGTGGGGACGAACATGCTGCTGGACGACGAGCCGCCGGCCAGGTAGTCCACGCTGCCCTTGGTGTAGGCCACGCCCAGCTTGGTCTTGACGGCGAAGTCGCCATAGGCCAGGTGCATGGCGTAGGCGGCGCCGATACCGGTGCTGTAGCCCGAGCCGGCCACCAGGCCGGTGCCGTTGTTGAAGCCGGCCTTGGCCTCGGCGGCACGGAAGCCCATGAACTCCACGGCGCCGGAGAAGTCGCCGCCCCACAGCGGCGTGCTGCCGAATTCACGGCCAAAGGTGATCTTGCCGGTGGAGTTGGCGCTGCGGTCGCAGGTGGCGCCGCTGACGCAGTCCAGATCGTAGTTGTGGCCGATGCCCACGCTGGCGCCCACGTAGTTGGTCTGCGCGGAGGCAGCAGCGGACACCAGGGCCAGCACGGCAGCGGAAATGAAATGACGATTCAGCATGAATACCTCGACTAAAAGTTGAAACACAGACGGAGTATTCCGACAAGCGCGCCGTAGTACCATTCGTTTCGACGAAGCGGCGGGTTTCGGCCTGTCAGGTACCGGAATCCAGTACCGCGTACACGGCGTTCACTCAGGAGTTACAAGCCATCATGAGTTCACCCGAAATGGTGTTGCAGGTGCTGCGGGCCGAATTGCGGGCCGCTGGCATCACGTACAAGGTGCTGGCGCAGCGCATACGCATGAGCGAATCCAGCGTGAAGCGCATCTTTGCGCAGAAGGACATGTCGCTGTCCCGGCTGGCCCAGATCTGCAAGTCGGCCGGCGTCGCGATGGAGGACGTGCTGCGCCAGGCCGCCGACACCACGCCGCAGGCCGACACGCTGACGCTGGCGCAAGAAAAATCGGTGGTGGCCGACCCCATGCTGCTGCTGGTGGCGATCTGCTGCCTGGGCCACTGGAGCCTGGAGCAGATCGTGGAGACTTACAACCTGAGCGAAGCCGAATGCATACGCAAGCTGGTGCGGCTGGACCGGCTGGAGCTGATCGAGTTGAAGCCCATGAACCGCTACCGCCTGCGCGTGTCCGCCGCCTTCCGCTGGCGCGCCGATGGGCCGGTGCAGCAGTACTTTCGCCATGCGGTGGTGCAGGACTACTTCACCGGCCGCTTCGATGGCCCGGGCGAAACGCTGATGTGCGTGCCGGCGCGCCTGTCGGCACAAAGCGCGCAGGACATGGTGAAAAAAATCCAGCAGCTGACCGGCGAGCTGGCACGTCTGCAGCAGGACGACCGCCGCCTGCTGCCGCAGGAGCGCGATGGCTTCACGCTGCTGCTGGGCTTCCAGTCCTGGGAGCTGAGCRCCTTTACCGCACTGCGCCGCGCGCCCGAGGCAGCCGACACTGCCGCCGCTGCTTCACCCGGCTACACCAGCACCATTCACCACACCGGGCCGAGGAAAAGGTAGAGCGTGGAGCCGGTGCCGCGCGTGCCGCCTGCCCCCAGGTACAGCGGGCCAAAGCGCGTGTCCACCGCGAAGTAGGCACTGACGGCCTGCTTCATGTCGCCCAGGCGCACCGGTTGGTCCTGTGCAAAGGCGCCCCCTACTTCGGCGGAAAAACCGGCACGCACGGTGCCGCCCAGCGCGCTGGGCAGCTCGCCAATGCGCCGCGCCATGGCCAGCCGGCCCAGCATCACGGTCTGGCCCTGGATGGATTCCGGCGTCGTGCCCGACAGCCGCAAGAAACCGCCCAGCGCCAGCGGCGCGTTGCCGGATTTGGCGCGCGACCATTCGGCGTACACATGGCCGGCCCAGTCACCAGACTGGAAGGCCTGCAAGCCGATCACCGAGGTGCTGGCCAGGGTGGCGCCATCCGGCAAATCGGTGGGCGAGCGTCCGGCCTGGAAGGTCAGCAACTGGCCGCGCGTGGGGAAGGCCAGCGTGTCCAGCGTGTCGATGCGGAACTGCAAAAACTGGTTGGTCTGGTAGGTGCGCGGAATGCTGGTAGTGGGGTCCTCGGGGATCAGCAGCCCGGCATCGGTGGCCTGGCGCGTGACGCCAATCTGCAAATCGCCCCAGTTGGAGAACTGCCGCCCCACCACGAAGCTGCCGCCCAGCGCCGAAGTGGCGTAGCGGCTAAGCCGCCGACCCTGGTTGAACAGGTCCAGCGAGGTGGCGCCGTATTGCACCGACGGCTCCACATACCAGTCGGACCCGGCCCCCAGCGGCTGCCACAGCTGCAGGCCCAGGCTGCGCTGGGTGCCCACCTGGCCGGCAGTGCGCACCTCGCCCCCCCAGTCGTTGATGGATGAGGCCACGTGCAGGAAGCCGATGCTGAAGTTGTTGCTGTCGGAAAAATCGCTGGCCAGTTGCAGCCCCAGGCGCAAGCGCCGGTGCGCCCAGCCGGACTCGGTGGGCTTGATGACCACGCTGCGTTGGCCGTCGTCGTCGCTGATCTCGGTCTCCACCCGCTCCAGGTCACCCCGGCCATACAGGCGCACGCCGGCCAGGCGCACCTGCTCGGGCGAGACTTTGTCGCCCACCCTCAAGCCGGACTGGGCCAGCAGCGTCTGCGGGCGTATCTGCGCGCCCGGCTCCGGCTCCACTGTCAGCTTGGCCAGCGGCAGTGTGCGCTTGGCCGGCACCGGCATGGCCAGGCGCTGGTCCTCCAGCAGCGCGTACTGCTGTGGCGGCACGGCCAGCGGGCGCAGCCGCTCGGCCAGCGCCTGCGCCGCCTTGAAGCCGGCCTGCATGGCCTTGTCGTGCTGGCGGAAGTCCAGGAAGCTGATACCGGTCAACTCCGGGGCGATCAGCACGTCGCCGGCTTTCAGCTCCTGCAGTGAGCGCTTGACGTTCTGCTCGGTCAGGATGGCCAGCATCTGCTGCGCCACGCCAAAGGCGCTGCCCAGCGTCTCTTCGCCGGCCAATGGCGTGCCGACATTGACGGCGATCACCACATCGGCGCCCATGGCGCGCGCCAGGTCCACCGGCAGGTTGCGCACCAGGCCGCCGTCCACCACCAGGCGCTGTTTCACCCGCACCGGCGCAAACACACCCGGCAGCGCCAGCGACGCGCGCATGGACAGGAACAGCGGCGTGTCGGCCAACTCCACCAGGTCGCCGGTCAGCAGGTCCGAGGCCACGCTGCGAAACGGCAGCGCCAGCTTGTCCACCGACTGGTTCTGCATGTTGTCGGGCAGCAGGCGCAGCAGTGCCGCCTCCAGCGCGGCATTGCCGACGGCGGCGGGCGGCGCCGTGGCGCCTTTCAGACTGACGCCGAACTCGATGCGCGAAGGCAGCATCACATCCTCCTCCTTGCGGCGGAAGGTCAGGTCGTCGCGCGCCGGGCGGTCGGCCAGCACGGCGTCCCAGTCGGTGGTGCGCACCATGTGCTCCAGTTCCTGCACCGAGCTGCCGGCGGCATAGGCGCCGCCCACCACCGAGCCCATGCTGGTGCCCACCACGATGTCGACCGGCACGTGCATGTCCTTCAGCGCGCGCAGCACACCGATGTGGGCAAAGCCACGCGCGCCGCCGCCCGACAGCACCAGCGCCACCTTGGGACGGCGCGGCTCGCCAGCCACCGGATCCGACGCCGGTGATGCGGTGGCAGGCGCAACCGTGGCAGCGGTGGCGGTGGCGGGCGTCAGGTTGGAAGTGACCACCGCTTGTCCGCCAGCCGCGGCAAAGCATGTGGCGAGTGACAACAGGACCAGACCGCGCATCAGCGAGGCCGCCAAGCGAGAGCGAAACATGGCGAAACTCTTTCCGGGAAATGTCATGGAAGGGGCAAGCCCCATGCTAGTTGCCGTGCATCCTACCCGCACGGCGCGAAGTCGTCGCTAACCATACAGCCAGCTGAGCAGGCCCATCACCAGCGACAACGTGGCCAGGCCCAGCACATTGGAGACGGCCACGCTGGCGGTGGTCAGCTGCTGGGCCACGCCATAACGCTGCGAGAACAGGAACACGTTGGCGCCTATGGGCAGCGCGGCCGCCACCACCATCACCGTCAGCGCCGCTGGCGACAGGCCAAGCAGCCGGCCCAAGGCCAGCACCAGCGCGGGCAACAGCAGGTTCTTGGCCAGCGCCAGGCTCAGCGCGGCACGCCACTGGCCGGCGATGCGGGTATGGGCCAGCGTCAGGCCCACCAGCAGCAGCGCCAGCGGGCCGAAGGCCAGGCCCAGCCACTGCAACGGCTGGTCCACCCAGGCAGGCAGTTGCCCGCCCAGGTGCGCGAACAGCAGCCCGGCGATGATGGGCAGCGGCACCGGGTGAATCAACGCATTGCGCACCGCCAACCCCACCGAGGCCAGTGGGTGGCGCGAAGCGGCGCCACCCAGTTGCACCTGCTCGCGCGCCACGGCCAGTTCCAGCGCCACGGTGGCCAGCGTCAACAACACCAGCGCGTGCAACGAGATCAGCGTGAACAGCGTCACCAAGCCAGCCTGGCCATAGGCCAGGCCCACCAGCGGAATGCCGATCATCACCAGGTTGCTGTAGGTGCTGGCCAGCGCCAGGATGGTGGCGCGCCGGTTCAGCCCCCACACGGCCAGGATGCCCAGGAACAGCAGCCCGGCGCCAAGGAAATAGGCCGCCACCGGGCGCAATTGCAATTGCCCCAGTTGCACCGTGCTCATGGTGCGAAACAGCAGTGCGGGGGTCAGCACCAGGAACACCAGCTTGGACAGCTTCTGGGTGGCCGCCGGCCCTAGCCAACCCAGCCACCCGATGCCACAACCCAGCGCGATCAACGCCACCACCGGCAACAGGGACGACCAGACGGCCTGCATCAAGGCCGGGGCAGCAGCAGTGCCAGCGCGCTGGCGCGCGCCGCCTGGCGTGCCGGCCACGCGGCGGCCAGCAAGGCCACGCCCAGTATCGCGGCCAGACCCAGCCATTCGGCCTGCTGCCACACCAGGCCATTCAGACGCACCGGCAGTTGGGCCTGCCAGGCCTGACCGAGCCAATGGGTGGCGGCATGGCCGCCGGCCAAACCCAACAAGCAGGCCAGCAGCGCCAGCAGCACCACCTGGCACAGCACCAGCGCGACGCGTCGGCCCGGGCTGGCGCCGAGCAGGTCGAGCAGCGCGTAGGCGCTGTCTACGCCACGCACACCGGCGCTCAGCGTCAGCGCACAAACGGCAGCGCCCAGCAACAGCAACACCCCGGCTACAACGTGCAGCCACAGGCTGATCTGGCGCAGCCCGAGTTGCCATTGCGTTAGCGCTGGCCGCACCGGCGCCAGTTGCAGGCCGGCCTGTTGCGCCCACGCAGCCAGCGCGGGTGGCGTGGCACCCGGCAGCAGCACGGCGGTAATGCTGCGGTGGGCATCCTGCCGGCCATCCTTTTCCGAATCGTCTGCTGTCATGCTGTCGTCATGCAGGTACCAGACCGATTCCAACGGCGTGATGATCAGCCGGTCCAACACGCAGCCGCACGGGGCCAAGACACCGATGACCCGCAGCGGCGCCTGCTTGTGCTTGTCGGTGCCTGCGGTTTCCAGCCCATGGGTGACGATGAAGGTGTTGTTGACCTGGATGCCGGTGGCGCGCGCCACCTCTGCACCCACCACGGTCTGCAAGGTGCGCCGCCAGGCCTGGCCATCGGCGAAGGTGGCGCCATAGTGGCTGAGGTAGTCCGGTGTGGCACCCACGATGCGGTAGCCACGAAAATTGTCGCCCAGCGCCAGCGGCAGCACGGGGCCCACCCCGGCCTGCTGGCGCAGTGCATGCACCTGTGCCATGGGCATGCTGCCCGGTGGCACCTCCAGCTGGAACAGGCTACCCATCACCAGCGCGGTGGCGTCGCCTGGCGCGCCCAGCACGTTGTCCACGCCGGCGCGGTCGCGCGCGAAGGCCTGGCGCAACTGCTGGTGGCCCAGCACCGCCAGCACGGCGCAGGCCAGCGCGGCGGCCAGCAACAGCACCGCCAGCAGGGCACCGGCAGGTCGGGCGCGCAGGCTGCGCAGGGACAGCAACAGCAGCCTCATGTGACCGCCTCCTGCGCGGCCAGGGGCGCCAGCGCTGGCATCTGCAGGGTCTGCGCGTCGGTGAACACCGCTTGCAGGGGTGCGATATCGCGCGCCGCCATCACCAGCGTGCTGCCCTTGCCGGCCACCCAACTCTGCAGCGCCTGCAGCAAGGCCTGCGCCTCATCCGGCGCCAAGCCGGCCACCGGCTCGTCGAGCAGCAGCAAGGGCGGCTCCAGCAACAAGGCACGCCCCACCGCCACGCGGCGCGCGCGCGCCGGCGGCAGACTGGCGGTCGTCGCCTTGGCCCAGGCTTCTATCTGCAGCGCGGTCATCACATGGCTGATGGCCCAGCGGTCTTCCCGCACGCCCATGGCAAAGAACGGCAAAGCCAGGTTGGCCCGCGCCGTCAGCGCCGGGTGCAGTGGCGCCGCCTGCGGCAGCAGGCCTGTTGTGCGCAGGCGCCAGGCACTGCGCTCGGCCGGCGACAGGCTCGTTGGCTGAATGCCAGCCACCGTCACCTGCCCGGCCGTGGGCGCGAGCAGCCCGCCCGCCAGCGCCAGCCAGGTGGACTTGCCGCTGCCGGCCGCGCCGCCGAGCAGCAGCACGCCGCGCGCCTGCAGGTCCACATCGGCAAACGCCAACGCCGTACCCTGGTCAGCGTGCTGGTAGCGCAGGTCGCGGCTGGCGAGCATGGCGGCGGTGCTTCCTTTTGTCCTGGTATCTGGTCAACCCCGGGCTACCGCGCCTGCCATCAGCTCTTCAGCTTGGACGAGAAGGTCTTGCGGAATTTCTCCACCTTGGGGCCGACAACAAAGGCGCAGTAGCCCTGGTTGGGGTTGCGCTCGAAATAGTCCTGGTGGTAGTCCTCGGCCGGCCAATAGTTGGCCAGCGGCAGCACCTCGGTGACGACGGGTTTGGTGAACTGCTTGTCGCGCGCCATCTCGGCGATGACCTCGCGCGCCACCTGCTCCTGCTCGGGCGAGGAAAAATAGATGCCGCTACGGTACTGTGTACCCACGTCATTGCCCTGCCGGTTCAGGCTGGTCGGATCGTGGATGACAAAGAAGATTTCCAGAATCTCGCGCAGGCTGATCTGGCTCTCGTCAAATTCCAGCTTCACCACCTCGTTGTAGCCGGTGTCGCCAGTGCACACCTGCTCATAGCTGGGCCGGGCTGCATGGCCGTTGCTGTACCCGCTTTCCACGTCGGTCACGCCGCGCACGCGCACGTACACCGCCTCGGTGCACCAAAAGCAACCGCCGCCCAGGGTGATGGTTTGTGTCATGGTCTGCTCTCCAGTCAAACAGGGTTGGTCGCTCGTCAGGGCGCCAATCTTACGCGCGGCAAGTAAACAAGTGTCGTGGCACGGGTATGCTGTCGTTCGTGCCGTCATTGGCGTTGGCGGAACTCCGCAACGCGGCGGCTTGGTCAACGAAGAAGCGCTGGCGCGCACCCCTCCCCTCACCCACTTTGTTGGGCGGCGCTGCCACACCGGCGAACTTTTCTTCCGAGCCCCGCACCGCACACCCAGTGCCGCCACGTCAACGAAAAGGGAAGTTTGACGAAAGCCACCCAACAAAGCTACACTTACTAACCTATTGGTCATTAAGAGATGGTGCTATCTAAACTGATCTGCGGCGCCTCGGCCCAGGCGGCTGCCAAGCGCGAGCGGCGCAAGGAGGCGCGGCCGGGCGAACTGCTGAACGCGGCGCTGGAGCTGTTTGTCGAGAAGGGCTATGCCGCCACGCGTGCTGAGGAAGTGGCCAAGCGGGCCGGCGTGTCCAAGGGCACGCTGTTTCTGTATTTTGCCTCCAAGGAAGAACTGTTCAAGGCGGTGGTGCGCGAGAACATCAGCGCCCGCTACCCGGACTGGAGCAACGAGCTGCAGAACTACCCCGGTACCACCGCCGAACTGCTGCGCTACTGCATGACGGTGTGGTGGGAGCGCGTGGGCGCCACCAAGGCGGCCGGCATCAGCAAGCTGATGCTGGGCGAGGCGGCCAATTTCCCCGAGCTGGCGGCCTTTTACCGACAAGAGGTGATAGAGCCCGGCCACTTGCTGATACAGCGCATCCTGCAACGCGGCATGGAACGGGGCGAATTCCGCGTCGTGGACCTGGAGCAAGGTGTTTACCTGGTGCTGGCGCCCATGCTGTTCCTGACCACCTGGCAGCATTCGCTGGGCATATGCGCGCCGGGCGGCAAGGAACTCGACCCGCTGGCCTATATACAGGCGCAGGTGGACAACATCCTGAACGGGCTGTGCGTGCGTCCCGGCACCACCAACGCGGCGTGACGGGCCAGGCCGCCGGGGCCAAACCCGGGTGGTATGCGACGGAGCGCAGGATTTGCGTCATGAATGGGGGATGGCCGCGTTGGGCCAACGGGGGACCCCCGGTAGAATCCCCCTGGATCGCCGCGAGTGCGCGGTGAAGTAGGTAGTGGAGTGGATGACATGAATATCGAACAAGCACGCTTCAACATGATCGAACAGCAGATCCGCCCCTGGGATGTGCTGGATGCTAACGTGCTGCACCTGCTGTCGGTGGTGCGCCGTGAGGACTTCGTGCCCGCCGCGCACAAGGCGCTGGCCTTCGCCGACCTGGAGGTGCCGCTGCCCTGCGGCCAGTGCATGCTGGCCCCGCGCGTGGAAGCCCGCCTGCTGCAGGACCTGGCGGTACAAAAGCACGAGAAGGTGCTGGAAGTGGGTGCCGGCTCCGGCTTCATGGCGGCCCTGCTGGCGCACAGCGCGCAGCGCGTGATCTCACTGGAAATCCATGACGAATTGGCCCAGATGGCCCGCGCCAACCTGCAAAAGGCCGGCGTGCACAATGCTGACGTGCGCCAGGCTGACGGCGCCAAGGGTGTGCCGGTGGAAGGCCCCTTTGACGTCATTCTCCTCAGCGGCTCGGTGGCCGAAGTGCCGGTGACGCTGCTGACCCACCTGAAGGTGGGCGGCCGCCTGGCCACCATCGTGGGCGAGGAGCCCACCATGCGCGCCACCATCGTGACCCGCGTGGACGACACCCAATTCCGCACCGCCCAACCCTGGGACACCGTGGCCCAGCGGCTGGTGAATTTCCCCGAGCCCTCGCGCTTCAGTTTCTGACCACCGATGATCGACCAGATACGCCCCAGCGAGTTGTCCCAATGGCTGGCCGGCATGAGCCGGCACGGCGAACCAGTGGTGCTGGACGTGCGCGAGCCGGCCGAGTTGCAGGCCGCCAGCGTGCAGGCCGACGGCTTTCGGCTGCTGACCATTCCCATGGGCGACATCCCCTCGCGCCTGGACGAGCTGCAGACCGGCCAACCGGTGGCCTGCCTGTGTCATCATGGCGCGCGCAGCATGCGGGTGGCCGCTTTCCTGCAAAGCCGGGGCTATGAGCGGGTGGCCAACATCGCCGGCGGCATCCAGGCGTGGTCCGAAGAGCTGGACCCGCGCGTTCCGCAATACTGACCCTTGCCGCTCATTCTCGCTACTTGCACAGACTGTCACCACCAAGAACAACCTTCACACGACGAGCACAACGACATGACTCCTAACCACATCAAGCGCCTGCTCCCTCTGTCCCTCGCCCTGGGCCTGGCCTTTGCCGCGCCGGTGCGCGCCCAGAGCCTGGTGGAGCTGTACGAATCGGCCCGCGGGTTCGATGCCGTCTTCCAATCCGCCAAATCGCAGTACGACGCCAACCTGGCGCGTGCCGAGCAGGCCAAGGCCGGCCTGCTGCCCGCCGCCAGCCTGACCGTGAATGCCCAGCGCATCTCCGCCACCAGCAGTGGCGCACCGGCCACCGCCGCCGGCTCGGGCGATGTGACGTACAACACCGCCACCACCACCCTGGGCGCCTCGCAACCGCTGTACCGCCCCGCCAACGTCAAGGCCTGGGAGCAGGCCAAGCGGTCCATGGACATCGCCCGCGAAACGCTGAGCCTGGCCGAACAGGACCTGGTGGTGCGTGTCAGCCAGGCCTATTTCGACGTGCTGGGTGCGCAGGACAGCCTGACCTTCGTGCGCGCGCAAAAGGCCGCCGTGGCCGAGCAACTGGCCTCGGCCAAGCGCAACTTCGAAGTCGGCACCTCCACCATCACCGACACACGCGAAGCCCAGGCCCGCTATGACCTGGTGATCGCGCAGGAAATCGCGACCGAAAACGACCTGCGCGTGAAGAAGATCACGCTGGACCAGCTGGTCGGCAAGAACGACACCGCGCCGAAGCCCCTGGCAGCGCCCGTGATGCTGCCGCCGGTGGTCCCCACCGACATGGGCGTGTGGGTGAAGCGCTCTGAAGAGACGCATCCCCAGGTCAAGATCGCACAGCTGGGCCTGGACGTGGCCAAGCTGGAGACCGACAAGGCCCGGGACGGGCACAAGCCCACGCTGGACCTGACGGCCGGCTATTCGTCCACCTACACCCCCGGCCCCAGCACCAGCGGCCCCTACAACCTGCACAGCGGCGGTGCCAGCATCGGCCTGAACTTCAACCTGCCCTTGTTCGCCGGCTTCGCGGTGCAAAACCGCATACGCGAAACCATTTCGCTGGAAGACAAGGCCCGCAGCGACCTGGACAATGCCCGCCGTTCTGTCAGCCTGGCCACCCGCACCGCCTACCTGGGCGTGCTGTCGGGCCAGGGCCAGGTGAAGGCGCTGGAAGCCGCCGAGACCTCCAGCCAAAGCGCGCTGGACGCCAACAAGCTGGGCTACCAGGTGGGCGTGCGCATCAACATCGATGTGCTGAACTCGCAAAGCCAGCTCTACCAGACCAAGCGTGACCTGGCCCAGGCCCGCTACGCCGTGCTGATCGGTGACCTGCGGCTGCGCCAGGCTTCCGGCTCGCTGACCGCGGCTGACCTGCAAGGCATCAACGCGTTGTTGATCAAGTAAATAGCGTTGCCACAGTGCGGGCGGTCTTGTCGGCCGCACCGCCGTGCGCGGCAGAAAAGGCTTGGGCATTCGCCCGCATGGCCTGCAAGCGCGGCGCATCAGCCAGCAGGTCCAGAGCCGCCTGGACGCCGGCGCGCATGTCTTGCATCCGAAGGGCCGCCTGCGCCTGCTGCGCCAGTGCAGCCGCCTCGGCAAAGTTGAAGGTGTGCGGCCCCATCACCACCGGGCAGGCACAGGCCGTCGCCTCGATCAGGTTCTGGCCACCCAGCGGCTCAAAGCTGCCACCCAGCAAGGCCACGTCGCTCAGGCTGTAATAGAACGTCATCTCACCCAGCGTGTCACCCAGCCACAGCTCGGCGGCGTCCGGTCGCTGCGCCCATTGGCTGCGACGCGACAGGCTGAAGCCCGCGGCCAGCGCCAGTGCCGCCACCTCGTCAAAGCGTTGCGGATGGCGCGGCACCAGCAGCCATTGCACCGCCTGGCCGGCGTCACCCAAGGCGCGCACGGCCTGCAGGAACAGCGCCTCCTCGCCCTCGCGCGACACCGCCAGCATCACCACCGGGCGCGGCCCCAGGCTTTGCCGCAGGCTGCGGCCTGCCTGCACCTGAGCCGGGTCGGGCCGGGCGTCGAACTTCAAATTGCCCACCACGCCCTGCACCTGGGCACCCAGGGCTTGCAGGCGCCGGGCATCGTCCTCTGACTGCGCCAGCACCAGGCTCAAACTCCGATAGGCCGGCCGTGACAACCAGGCCAGGCGTTGGGCGCTGTGCATCGACGCCTCGCTCATGCGCGCATTGGCCAGCACCAGCGGCACGCCCATCCGCCGGCACTGCGCCACCAGGTTGGGCCAGATCTCGGTTTCCATCAGCACACCCAACACCGGCTTGAAATGCGCGAGGAAACGACAGGTGGCAGCCGGCGTGTCCCACGGCTGCCAGGTCTGCACGTCGCCGTCGCGCAGCAGCTTGGTGCCCTCTTCCCAGCCGGTGGCGGTGCCATGCGTCAGCAGCAGGCGCATGCCGGGCAACTGCTCGCGCAAGTGCGCCAGCAGCACGGCGGCGGCCCGCGTTTCACCCAGCGATACCGCGTGCACCCAGATGTAGCGTTCGCTGCCCGTGGCCGACGCGCCGGCGTAGCGGCCAAAGCGCTCATCGACCGCGTGCGCATAGCGCGGCTCGGCGCGCGCGCGGCGCGCCAGCTTGCGGCGCAGCAGCGGCTGGGCCAGGCCCATCAGCAGCGAATACAGGGCCAGCATCATATGGGGGCAATCCCAGCCTGCGGGACAACACCCACCTGCTGCCACGCCTGCCATACCGCGTCCACGGTGGGGCTGGGCTGCGCAAATACGCTGCACTGGCGCGCCACACCGGTCGCGGCCGGCACCGGGCCGGTACGCCAGGCGGTGTCGAAGTTGTAGATCTGCACATGCGGCAGGTCCAGCGCCACGGCAATGTGACTCAGCCCGCTGTCCACGCCCACCACGCCGGCGCAAGCGGCCAGCCGGTCCGTCAACGCATCCAGCGCCAGGCGCGGCCACACCTGGGCTTGCTGCAGCCCGGCGGCGATCTGCTCGCTGCGCCGCTGCTCGGCATCGCTGCCGTGAGCCAGGGCGACGGCATAGCCGCTGTCGTTCAGGCGTTGGCCCAACTGCAACCAGTGCGCCAGCGGCCATTCCTTGTCGGCGCGTGAGGTGCCGTGCACAAAGGCCACCGTAGGCTGCGTGGGCTGCACGTGCTGCCCGGTCAAGCCATAGCGTTCTTCATCCGGCACGGCGTAGGCCAGCGCACGGGCGCACAGTTCGCGCCCCCGGCGTACAGCGTGGATGTGCGGCGGCAGCGCCACCGCCACGTCGGCCACCCAGCGGGTGGGTGCCTCGTACCCCGAGCCATCGGTGCGGTTGGCCATGGCATAGCGCTGGCCACCCGGGGCCAGGCGCGCTAGCCACGCCACCAACGCAGACTTGGTCAGGCCCTGCAGGTCCAGCACGGCGTCGTAGGCCTGTTCCTGCAACTCGTTGGTGAAGGCGCGCCAGGCGGTGCGCGTGTCGGCAGACAAGGGACTTTTGCGCCAGCGGCGCAGTTCGCATTCGATGACGCGCTCCACCCCCACGCAGCGCCGCACCAGCGGCGCAAAGGCGCGTTCCACCACCCAATCGATGCGCGCCTGCGGCAGCGCGCGGCGCAGGTCCTGCACAGCCGGCATCGTGTGGACCACATCGCCCAACGACGACAGCTTGACGACCAGTATTCTCACTGCGTCCTCAATGCGCTGCCTCTTGGAAAGCCGCATCCGGCTTGACCGAGCGCAGCAGCGCCAGCATGGCATCCTGGATGCGGTGCAGCGCGCCTTCCGTCTGGCCCTCGAAGCGCAGCACCAGCACCGGCGTGGTGTTGGACGAGCGGATCAACCCAAAGCCGTCCGGCCAGTCCACCCGCAGGCCGTCGATGGTGTTGAGCACGGCCGGTGCCGGGAAATTGGCCAGCGCCACCATCTTGTCCACCAGCGCGTGGGTCTCGCCTTCGGCGCAGGCGACATTGAGTTCCGGCGTGGAGAAACTGGTGGGCAAGGCGTTCAGCACGGCGCTGGGGTCTGCAGAGGCGCTGAGGATTTCCAGCAGCCGGCAACCGGCGTAGGTGCCGTCATCGAAGCCAAACCAGCGCTCCTTGAAGAAGATGTGGCCGCTCATCTCGCCACCCAGCGGCGAGGCGATCTCCTTCATCTTGGTCTTGATCAGCGAGTGCCCGGTCTTGAACATCAGCGGCGTGCCGCCGGCCGCCGTGATTTCCGGCGCCAATTGCTGCGAGCACTTGACGTCGTAGACGATGGTGCCACCGGGCACGCGCGACAGCACGTCGCGGGCGAACAGCATCATCTGGCGGTCCGGGTAGATGTTGACGCCGTCCTTGGTGATGATGCCCAGGCGGTCGCCATCGCCGTCAAAGGCCAGGCCCAGCTCAGCGTCGCCGGCTTTCAGCGCAGCGATCAGGTCGCGCAGGTTCTCGGGCTTGCTGGGGTCGGGGTGGTGGTTGGGGAAGTTGCCATCGACGTCGCTGAACAGCTCGGTCACCTCGCAGCCCAGCGCGCGGAAGATGGCTGGCGCCGAGGCGCCGGCAATGCCGTTGCCGGAGTCGATGACGACCTTCATGGGGCGCTTGAGCTTGATGTCGCTGACGATGCGGTCGCGGTAGGGGGCGTAAACATTCACATTGCGCACCCGGCCGCCGGCTTTCAGCGTCCAGTTCTCGTCCGTCATCATGCGGCGCAGCGCCTGGATCTCGTCGCCATAGATGGCGCGCCCACCCATCACCATCTTGAAGCCGTTGTAATCCTTGGGGTTGTGGCTGCCGGTGACCTGGATGCCGCTGGTGCACAGCGTGTTGGCAGCAAAGTACAGCATGGGGGTGGTGACCTTGCCAACGTCGATCACGTCCACGCCGGCCGCCACCAGACCCTCCACCAGCGCGGTGCTCAGGTCGGGGCCGCTCAGGCGGCCGTCACGGCCCACCGCCACGCTGGTCTCGCCCTCGGCCAGCGCCCGGGTGCCGAAGGCCTTGCCCAGGGCGCGGGCAACGTCGGCATTCAGCGTGCTCGGCACCACGCCGCGGATGTCATAGGCTTTGAAGATGGCCGGGGTCAATTGCATGAAGTCAGCCTTGCAAAAGGGGGTTGAAAGGGTTGGCCGATTGTAGGGTGCGCATCCTGAGGATCGAGACCGGGGGACATGTCCGAAAACGGCGAGTCTGAACCGGATGGCCGCGTATCATTTCCCCCATGGACACCACCGCCCGCCCCGCCGACGATGCCTGCTACAGCGCCCTTAAATCCAAGGACGCCCGCTTCGACGGCCATTTTTTCACCGGCGTCACCTCCACCGGCATCTATTGCCGGCCGGTGTGCCGGGTGAAGACGCCCAAGCGCGAAAACTGCCGCTTCTTCCAGTTCGCCGCCCAGGCCGAAACCGCCGGCTTTCGCCCCTGCCTGCGCTGCCGGCCGGAGCTGGCGCCGCGCTCGCCCACGCTGGGCAGCGGCGCCGCCGGCGCGGCCTGGTCGTCCACCGACGCCTCGGCCATCCTGGCGCGCCAGGCGGCGGCGCTGCTGGACGCGCCGGAGCACTGGCCGGACAGCGCGCCCTCGCTGACGCTGCTGGCCCAGCGGCTGGGCGTCAGCGACCGCCATGTGCGGCGCATCTTCGAGACCGAGTTCGGCGTATCGCCGCTGCAATACCTGCAGACCCGCCGGCTGCTGACGGCCAAGCAGTTGCTGACCGACACCGACCTGGCCGTCACCCAGGTGGCCCATGTGGCCGGCTTTGCCAGCCTGCGCCGCTTCAACGCTGCCTTTGCGCAGCACTATGGTTTGAACCCGACGCAGCTGCGGCGCAACAGCACCGCCGGCGGGCAGGCGCGTGCCGGCACGCCGGGCATCACCATGCGGGCCGGCTACCGGCCGCCCTACGATGTGGCGGCCATGCTGAACTTTCTGCATGCACGACAACTGGTGGGCGTGGAATGCCTGCTGCTGGAGCCCCCCGGGCCTCGCTTCGGCCGCACGCTGCGGCTGACGCATGCGGGCAAGACCTACACCGGCTGGCTGCTGGGCCGCTTCAACGAGGAACGCCTGCAGGTCGAGGTGCAATTGGCAGACAGCCTGCTGGACGTGCTGCCGCTGGTCACCAACCGGCTGCGCGCCACGCTGGACCTGGACGCCGACCCGCTGGCCATCAACGCCGTGCTGGACCCGCTGTTCCCCAACGGCAGCGGCCTGCGCGTGCCTGGCACCATGGACGGTTATGAGTTGGCGGTGCGCGCCGTGTTGGGCCAGCAGATCACCGTGGCGGCAGCGCGCACACTGGCGCAGCGCATGGTGGCGCGCTTTGGCGAGCCCTTGGAAACGCCGGTGCCGGAGCTGAACCGGCTGTTCCCGGCACCCGAGGTGCTGGCCCAGGCCAGCGGCGATGCCTTGGGCCAACTGGGCATCGTCAAGCAGCGCCAGGCCGCCATCGTGGCGATCGCCCAGGCGGTGGCCGAGCAGCGGCTGCGGCTGGAACCGGGGGCCGACCTGAACGCCACGCTGACCGCCCTGAAAGAACTGCCCGGCATTGGCGACTGGACGGCCCAGTACATCGCCATGCGGGCGCTGCGCTGGCCGGACGCCTTCCCGGCTGGCGACGTGGCGCTGCACAAGGCCATGGGGGTGCAGGGCAGCAAGCATCCAGCACGCGAGGCCGAGGCCAAGTCACAGGTCTGCAAGCCCTGGCGCAGCTATGCCGTGGTGCGCGCCTGGGCCACGCTAGCACCCGGCTCACCCAAGTGAGCCAACCAGCGAACCCGAATTGAAGCGCTGAAACGTTTTGGAGAGAACACCATGCACACCATCGTCACCACCACCGTGACCAGCCCGCTGGGCGACATCATCCTGGCGGCCAGCCCGCGCGGGCTGATCGGCATCTGGTTCCACAACCAGCGCTACCTGCCCGACATGACCGGCTGGCTGCCCGCATCCGACCACCCTTTGCTGCTGCAGGCCGGCGAGCAACTGAACGACTACTTCACCGGCAAACGCCAGCGTTTTGAGCTGCCGCTGGACCTGTCGCGCGGCACCTCCTTTCAGCAATCGGTGTGGCAGGCCCTGCTGGGCATACCGGCTGGCGGCACCACCAGCTACGGTGCCCTCAGCCAGGGCCTGGGCAAGCCGCGCGCGGTGCGGGCGGTGGGCGCGGCGGTGGGCCGCAATCCCTTGAGCATCGTGGTGCCCTGCCACCGCGTGCTGGGCAGTGATGGCTCGCTGACCGGCTACGCCGGCGGCTTGCAGCGAAAATCAGCGCTGTTGCAATTGGAAGGCGCGCTTTGACCTTGAAGAAACCCGCTGCCCCGCCGTGGCTGATCGACTTTGTGCTGCTGGCCGCCATCTGGGGCTCGTCCTTTTTGTTCATGCGCCTGGGCGCGGTGGAATTTGGCGCCGTGCCCACGGCCGGCGTGCGCGTCACCATTGCCACGCTGTTCCTGCTGCCCTTGCTGCTGGGGCGGGGCTTGAGCGGGCAACTGCGCCAGCACTGGAAGGCCACCTTCTTCATCGGCGTGCTGAACTCGGGCATCCCGTTCGCCTGCTTTGCCTTCGCGCTGCTGTCCATCAGCACCGGGCTGTCGGCCATCCTGAACGCCACCGTGCCGCTGTTTGGCGCCGTGATCGCCTGGGCCTGGCTGAACGACCGGCCCAATGGCTCGCGCATCCTGGGCCTGGCCATAGGCTTCGTGGGCGTGGCGGCATTGGCCTGGAACAAGGCCAGCTTCAAGCCCGATGCCTCGGGCGTGACCACCGGCTGGGCCGTGTTGGCCTGCCTGCTGGCCTGCCTGTGCTATGGCATCGCGGCCAGCTTCACCAAGCGCTACCTGACCGGCCTGCCCTCGCTGGTGACGGCCACCGGCAGCCAGATCGGCGCCATGCTGGGCCTGGCGCTGCCGGCCTGGTGGCTGTGGCCGGCCAAGACGCCCAGCAGCACCGCCTGGCTGGCCTTGCTGGCCTTGGGCGTGCTGTGCACCGGTGTGGCCTATGTGCTGTATTTCCGCCTGATAGAGCGCGCCGGGCCGGCCCGCGCACTGGCCGTGACCTTCGTGGTGCCGCTGTTCGCGGTGCTGTATGGCACCGTGCTGCTCCATGAGACGGTGACGCCATGGATGGTGGGCTGCGGCCTGGTCATCGTGGCCGGCACCACGCTGTCCACCGGGCTGCTGCGCCTGGGCCGCACGCGGCAATCCTGAAACTTTGCGGGACAGACCTTCGCGCAGCGAAGCTCTGTTCTCAACACTTTGTCAGTTGTCCGGCAATTCCCGCCACGCTTCACTTGGCCGTGGGCGTGGCCGGCGCCGGCGCTTCCTGCAGCACCACAGCAAATTCGCGCCCCGGCTCCAGCCCCAGCGTGGGCAACAGCGTGTCCATGCTGCGCAGCTCGCGCACGGCGTCCGCACTGGGACCCTTGTTGCTGTCGTCTTCGCGCAGCAGGCTGTCGGTCAGGCCGAACGAGGCGCGGCCCAACGCAGAACTCATGAACCCGCCCAGGCCACCGCTGGAGCGCGCCTGGGCGCCGACGCCCAGCAGCAGCAAGTCCTTGGCGGTGGGGCTCCAGGCCACAGGGCTCTTGATGCCGGCACGGCTGTCCTTGTCGACCGCAAAACCGTTGACGGAGCGGCTGACCACCTCCTTGCCCAAAGCGTCGAAGCAGCGCAGCGCGCGCAGGCGCAACTGCACCCGCTCGGACGACAGGTTGGCCCAGGCATCGGCATCGAACACGCACTCGGCGGCGCCGGGCACCCATTGCGGCAAACGCCCCAACTCGGCCACGCGCAACACCAGGTGGGCCGGCACCGCCAGCGCGGTGGCGCCGGTCTGCACATCAGCCCCGATCAACGTCACCACAGGAATGGCCTGGCGCCACGGTGGCGGCACCGGCCTGGCCGGCGCCGAGGCAGCAGCGACTGGCGGATCGGCGGCATGCGCGATGCCAACAGCAGCACACAGGCAACAGGCCAGCGATGCGGCCCCTGCCAAAAAACGCACGTCACGAAAACCGCGCATGGCAACCCCCTTGATTGTTATGGCGCCATGGTACGCCAAGCGGAGGTCGCCGCGCGTTGTCAGCGCGTCAGAGGCGGCACGCCCAGCGCCACCTTCACCACGTCGGTGGGCTTGCCGCGCCTGAACAGCCGCATGACCAGCCGGTAGATGAAGCGCACGAAGGTCAGCGCCAGAATGGCCTCGATGAAGGTCAGCACGAAGCCGACGGCAAAGTTCCAGCGCTCGCTGCGGCGGTGGAACTTGGCCAGCATGCGGTCGTGCGCGATCTCGATGCTGTCGTAGAAGGTGGGTACCACCAGCAGCGTCAGCACGGTGGAGGTGATGGTGCCGCCGATGATGGCGATGGCCAGCGGGCGGTAGAACTCGCCGCCCTCGCCCATGCCGATGGCCACCGGCATCATGCCGGCGATCAGCGCGAAGGTGGTCATCAGGATGGGGCGCAGCCGCTGGCGACCCGCGTCCATCAGCGCGTCCTCGCGGTCCATGCCCTCGGCCTCCAGGCCGCGGGCGCGGTCCAGCAGCAGGATGGCGTTCTTGGCCACCAGCCCCATCAGCATGATGATGCCGATGAAGCTCATCAGGTTCAACGTGCCACCGGTGAGCAGCAGGGCCACCACAACGCCGATCAGGCTCAAGGGCAGCGACAGCATCACCGCGATCGGCGCCGTGAATGAGCCGAACTGCATCACCAGGATCAGGTACATCAGGCCGATGCCCATGATCAGCGCAATGAACATCTCGCTGAACAGTTCCTTCTGGTCGCGGCTGGCGCCGCCCAGCACCACCTCATAGCCGGGCGGGAAGTCCATGGACTTGGCCAGCTTCATGGCGTCGGAGGTGATCTCACCCGACGAGCGCCCCTGGGCGTTGGCCGACACCGTGATGGTGCGCTTGCCGTCCATGTGCTGAATCTGCGCCGGGCCCTTGCCCATGGTGATGGTGGCGATCTGATCCAGCGGCACCATCATGCCGGTGTTGCCCACCGCGATCGGCAAGCGCTCGATGTTCTTGGCGTCCACACGGTCGTCGGGGTGCAGGCGCACCGCGACATCGCGCGACTCGCCTGTGGGGTCCACCCAGTCGCCCACTTCCACGCCCGCAAACGCCACGCGCAGCGCGTTGGCGGTGTCGCCCACCGAAATGCCCAGGTTGTTGGCCAGGCCGCGGTTCAGTTCGATCTGCAGTTCGTCCTTCGGGTCTTGTTCGGACAGGCCCACATCCACCGCGCCCGGCACCTTGCGCAGCTTGTCCATGAAGTCACCGGTCAGCGCCAGCAGGCGGCGCGCGTCGGGGCCGGAGAACTGCACCTGCACCGGCTTTCTGGCGCCGTTGGTCAGGTCGTCCAGCACCACGTACTCGGCGCCCACCAGGGTCTGCAGCTTCTTGCGCAGCTCGGCGGCGATCTGGATGCCCGAGCGCTTGCGCTCGGTGCTCTTGCCGATGTCCACATAGACGCGGCCGCCGCCGGCGTTCACGGTGCTGTTGGTGGCCTTGGTCTCGGGCAGTGTGCGCGCCAACACGGCAGAGGCCTCGATCTTCAGCCGCGTGTATTCCAGGCTGGTGCTCGACGGCGTGCGGATGTCGATGGCGATGGTGCCGACGTCCGACACCGGCAGGAAGCTGGAGCCGCCGAACGTGCCATGCAGCACCAGCGCGCCAACGAAGCTGGCAAACGCGATGGCCGACATCCACTTGCGGTGGTGCAGCGCCCAGGCGATGACGTTGCCGTAGCGGTCGGCCTGGTGGTCAAACCAGTGGTTGAAGCGCTGCAAGTACAGGCTGATGCCGGTCTTCACCGCCGCGTGGTGGCCCGGGGGATCGCCCCAGAAGGCCGACAGCATGGGGTCCAGCGTGAACGAGATGCCCAAGCTGACCAGCACCGAGGCCGCCACTGTCAGCGCGAACGGCCGGAACCACTCGCCAGCGCCGCCCTGCATGAAGGCCACCGGGATGAACACGGCGATGATGGAGAAGGTGGTGGCGGCCACGGCCAGGCCGATCTCGGCCGTGCCGTTCATGGCGGCGGTGCGGCGGTCCTCGCCGCGTTCCATGTGGCGCACGATGTTCTCGCGCACCACGATGGCGTCGTCAATCAGCACACCGATGGCCAAGGACAGCGCCAGCAGCGTCATGAAGTTCAGCGTGAAGCCGCACAGCCAGACGGCGATGAAGGCGGCGATGACCGACGTGGGCAGGCTGGTGGCGGTGATCAGCGTGGAGCGCCAGGAATTGAGGAACACGTAGACCACGAAGATGGTCAGCCCGGCGCCGAGGACCAGGGAGTCGATGACGTTGTTCAGGCTGTTCTGCGCGTCCTTGCCGCCGTCCTGCGTGACTTCCAGCTTGGTGCCCTTGGGCAGGGTTTTGTTGATGTCCTCGACCATCTTGCGCACCTTGTTGGCCACCGACACCGTTGACGCATCACGCGCCCGGGTGACGGAAATGCCCACATTGGGGTTGCCGTTGCGCACCGAGAAACTGGTCAGCTCGCCAAAACCGTCCTGCGAGGTCGCGACGTCACCCAGGCGCACCACCTGGTTGCCGTTGCGCTTGAGCACCACCTTGGTGAAGTCAGCCGGCGACTCGATGCGGCCTATCAGCCGTATGCTTTGTTCTTCCAGCGTGCCGATGACGCGGCCCACGGGGGCCGTGGTGTTTTGGGCGCGCAGCGCGTTGACCACGTCACTGACCGAAATGTTGTACTCGCGCAGCTTCTCGGCGCGCAGCAGCACGCTCAGCTCGCGCCGCAACGAACCGTTGACGCTGACCACCGCCACGCCGTCTACGCTGCGGAATTTGTCGGACAGGTCGTCCTCGGCCAGGCGCGAGATCTCGGCGTGGGTGAGCGCGGTGGACGACAGCGCCAGCTGCATGATGGGCTGGGCAGCCGGGTCGATGCGCTGCAGCACCGGCTCGCGCATTTCCACCGGCAGCTTGTAGCGCACCGAGGCGATGGCGTTGCGGATTTCGTCCGACGCCTCCACCATGTTCTTGCGGAAGTTGAAGATGATGACGATCTGCGCGCTGCCGTTGTTGGCAGTGGAGCGGATCTGGTAGACACCGGTGATGCTTTGCAGCGCCTTTTCCACCCGGTTGATGATTTCACGCTCCACCGTCTCGGGCGAGGCGCCGGGGTAGGGCACGTTGACCACCATCACCGGCTGCTCGACGTCGGGGATCTGGTTGACGCGCAGCTTGTTCAGGGCCAGCAGTCCCAGCGCCATCAAGCCGATGATGATGACGATGGTGGCGATCGGGCGCTTGATGCTGAAATCAGACAGGAACATGGTGCGTCACTCCTTGGAGGCTGCTGCCAGCGCTGGCGCGGCGGGTGCGCTGGCCGGGGCACTGGCGGCCTTGGTGGCCATGTCCGCACGCTGACCGTCTTTCAGTGCCGATGACGGCACACGGATCAGGCGGTCGCCATCCGTCAGACCACCGACCACCCCGTAAGTGCCACGACGGGCGTCGCGCGGCCCCAGCACCAGGCTGACCTTTTGCAGCTTGTTGTCGGCCACGCGCCAGACAAAGGCCTTGTCGCCATCCCGCACCAGTGAGCCTTCGGGCACCACCAGCACCTGGGTGTTGGCGGCCTCGACACGGCCTTCTGCGTACAGGCCCGACAGCTTGGGCTGGGTTTCACCGGCGAACTCCACCAGCACCTCGGCCTGCCGGGTGGTGGGGTTGGCGGCCGGGTTGACACGCTTGACCTTGCCGGTGAAATCCTGGTTGCCATAGCCGTTGACGCGGAAGGTGACCGGCTGGCCCACCTTGACCGCAGTCAGCGCGTCAGCCGACACCAGGCCCTCGAAGCGCATGCTGGCGGGATCGATCACCTTCAGCAGTTCCTTGCCGATCTGGGCGGTGTCGCCGGCCGAGACTTTTCGCTCGCTGACGATGCCATCAAATGGTGCCCGGGCCTCGGTGCGCTGCAGTTGCTGGCGCGCCTGCACGGTGCGGGTCTTGGAGGCCGACAGGTCGCTTTGCGTGGCGTTGCGGCGAATTTCGGCGTCTTCCAGCCCCTGGGCCGAGGCCATGCCGGACTCGCGCAGCGTCTTCAGCCGCGCCAGTTGGCGCTCGGCCTGGTCGTAGGCCTGGCCGGCCACGCGTTCGGCTTCCTGGGCCGAAGCCAGAGTGTCGCGGATGGAGGTGTCGTCCAGGCGCACCAGGAGGTCGCCACGCTTGACGGCGTCGCCGTTTTCCTTCAACACCTGCAGCACCACGGCACCCACCTCGGCGCGCAGGTCAGCGCGGCGCTCGGGCTGGATGGTGCCGGTGATGGAGGGGCCGGAGCTCATGGCCGCGTTTTGCACGGTGACCAGGTCCTCGGCGGACAGCGCCAGCGGCTGGTCGCTCTTTTTGGCGTCTTTGTCGGCCTTGTCAGGTCCTTTGCCGCAGGCCGTCAGCAGGGTTGCCAGGCAAATGACCAGAAGGGTTGGGCGCAGCATGTGGTTGAACTCCGGATATCAGCGGTGGATTTGACGTGCGGCAAGACCCGCGCGGTAACGCGGCGACGCCCACTGTTTTGGTAGCGGGCATTATCGCTTTGCGGGGTGGTGAAAACCCGCAGAAATGCGACGAATTGACATTTTTGGGGGTTGAACGTTCCAAAGCCCTCCACAACCGGCCACGAAAAAGCCCCGCCACCTGACAGGTGGCGGGGCTTGGGCGTGTGCTCAGCCAGCCCCCAGGGCTGGCTGGCGCTTCAGGAACCGTTGAGCAGCAGCTTGGTGGCCACAGAGGTGGTGCCGGCGCCGTCATCGGTCTTCAGCGGCATACCCTTCAGGCGGCCTTCAGCCACCAGCCACTGGGTGGTGTTGGAGGTGGTGCCATTGCTGGTGGAGGTGGTCTGCACCTTGCAGGCCTGGAAGGTACCGGCCGGCACTGTCAGCGACTCCTTGCCCACGTAGGTGAATTTGTAGGAGTAAGAGAACTCTTGTGCCGGGATCGGGAACGGTATGCCCACGGTCTCGATCTTCATGGTGGAAGACACCGTGTAGACCTGGCCAGACGTCAGGTTGGTGGGTGTCTGCAGCGGCGGGGTGAAAGACGTCACGGCGTCCACCGTGAAACCCGACACCGTGGCCGCAATCGTCTGCCCGTAGGTGGAGTACGTAGAACCCGTCAAGGCGGTGTAGTTCTTGACCCGGGTGGTGGTTCCCACCACGCCCAGAACGGAAATGCTGGAAGCCGTTACCGTGGTGTCAATGACCAGTTCCGTGGCGGTATTGCCCTTGAAAGCCACTTGGCCGTTCACCGTGTACTTGTTGGTGGTGGACAGGCTGCCATTGGGTGCCGTCGCCGTCAGGTCGATCTGGTAGGTGTTACCGGTCTTCAGCAATTCAGTGCTCAGGCAATCCGCGTAGTTGCCGCCACCGCCGCCGGGGTTGGGATTGGTGGGCGTGCAATTGGCGGGGGCCACCGTGCAGTTAAAGCCGCTCAGCGTGCCCAGCGGCACCAGGGCGTTTCCGGTCACCGGACCCAATATGAGAATGGTACCGGCGGGCAGGCCGCTGAGCACGGAGGTGGTCACCGCGATGGCATTACCCGAGCTGTAGGCGCGGAAGACAAAGCCGGTGCTGGTGGTGGTGGCCGGGCTGCCGGGGAAGAAGGCCGCGAAATTGGTTTGCGCCCAGGCGAAGAACTGGTCTGCCGTGATGGTGGCGGTGGCGGTGGTCTTGATCTTGGGCGTGATGCCCAGCACTTCGGAGACGGCCCGGCATTGGCCGTCCAGCTCCGCATAGCCGCTGGCGCCGCTGGCGCACAAGGCGCTGTCGGCCACCGGAACCACGGCGTGCCTGATTTGCGCCGCAATGGGGTTGTCGGCAACGGCATCGCTGCCGCCCCCCCCGCAAGCTGACAACACGGCTACCAGGGCAATACCCCCAGCCGCTCGAATCCAAGATGATGTGAACTGCATGGTTTTCTCCAGGTTTTGCCCCCAACGAGGAGCCTTATAGGTGTACGCATGCAAGGTACACCAAAAGGCTCACGCTGCCTGATTTTTTTTCAGGCCATCCCCAAAGTCAACCCAAAACCCGGGCTGTTACGTCTGCGTTAGGTTCCAGTAGCCCACGTGCCGGCCGGACAGCGGCGCGATGGCCGCCGCCTTGGCGTAAGCGCTGCGCGCCAGCGCCAGACCGTCTGCGCGGTCAGCGGCGCCCCACTGGCTGCGCCGCGCGCCCAGTTCGCCCAGCAGCAGCCAGGCGTCGCGGTCGCCGGGTGTCTTGGCCACCAGGGTCTCCAGCATCTGTTGTGCCGCGTCGGCCTGCGTGCGCGCCTGCGCGTGGCGCCCCAGTTGGTGCAGCGCATTGGCCTGGTCAATGCGCGTCCAGGCCAGGCGGCGCAGCTGCGGCGGCCCGGCCTTGCCGCTGGCGACACGCGCCACCAGCGAGTCCTCGGACATCTTCAACAGCTCCAACGCCTTGCTGGCGTTGCCCGAGGCCAGGTGCGCCCGGCCATGGTGCAGGGCCATGGCGTTCAAGCCGGCCGACCAGCCCGCGTTCTGCGGTTCGTCGTGCAGCAGACGCTGCATTTCAGTCCAGCCCAGCGTGATGGCATCCATCGCACAGGGCACATCGCCCGCGTCCAGGCAGGCCACGGCCAGGTTGTTGGCCTCGGAGGTCAGCCCGCTGCGCATGCTGGCGTTGTCGGGGTCCAGCGCCATCGCCTGCTTCTTGAACGCCACCGCCGAGCGTGAATGGGCGATGGATTCCGGCAAGTTGCCGATGCCGGCATACACCAGCGCCCGCGCACCCTCCACCGTGCCCAACTGGAAGGCGTAGATGGCGGCATCCTCCTTCTTGTCGTCCTTGCTGGGCAACGCGGTGTAGATGGCAAGCGCCTCGTTGAAGTCGCGCAACGCCTGGTCCGGCTGGCCCTTGTTGGCCAGCACCACGGTGTAGCGCATCTGCCCTAACCGGAACACCACCGACCCGAGGTCGGAAAGCAGGTTTTTCTCTTTCGGGTACAGCGCCAAACCGCGCCGCAAAGCCGCCTGCCCCTTGCTCAACAGGGCCATGGCCTCATCCACCTTGCCCTCGTCGCGCAGCAGGAAAGCCTTGGAACCCAAGGCGCGCGACCACCACAGGTAGTACAGCGGGTCAGCCGGCGGGTTGGCCTGCGACTGCTCAAACAGCGCCAGCGCCTTGGCCGCGCTCTTGTCCCCGGCTGCATTGTTGTCCAGCGACTTCAACCCATTGGTGACCTGGATATCGGCCAGCCGGGCATAGGCCATGGCGATTTCGCCTTTGAACTGCGAATCGGCATCGGCTTCAGGCAACAGGCGGTCCAGGTAACGCAAGGTGTCGGTCAGCAACTTCTCCTTCAGCTTCATGCCGCCGGGCAGGTGGGTGATGGCGTCGCCATACTGCATCACCACCTCGCCGGTGATGGAGCGTATGTCCTTCAGGCGGCGCTCGGCGCTGGCGCGGGCCAGTTCGGCCTGGTGCGCGTTCCAGGCGGTGGCCCCGGCACCGACCACGATGGCCAACAAGGCCAGTGCGGCGGCGGCCACCGGCACCTTGTTGCGCGCCACGAACTTGCCCACCAGGTAGCCCATGCTGGGGGCACGCGCCGCCACCGGGTAGCCGTCCAGGTAGTTGCGCACGTCCTGCACCAGTGCGTCCACGCTGGCGTAGCGGCGCTCCACTGGTTTTTCCAGCGCCTTGAGCAGGATGTTGTCCAGGTCACCCTGCAGGTGCTTGCGCTGGCTCAGCCATTGCGGGTCGTTGACCAGGTCGGGCGACAGGCTGCTGGGTTTGCTGGGGGTTTCCTCCAGCACACTGCGCGCCGCCTGGGCCGGGGTGGTGGCACCGCGGCCGGTGGGGCGCAGCCCGGTCAGCAATTGGTACAGCAGCACGCCCAGCGAATAGATGTCGGTGGCGGTGGTGACCGGTTCGCCGCGCACCTGCTCGGGGCTGGCGTAATTGGGGGTGAAAGGGCGCGCTGCCCCCATGGTGGTGTCGCCACCGTTGCCCTCCACAGGGTCCAGCGCCTTGGCAATGCCGAAATCCAGCAGCTTGACCTCGCCTTGCGGCGTCACCAGCACATTGCCGGGCTTCAGATCGCGGTGAACCAGCAGGTTGCGGTGGGCATAGGCCACCGCGTCACCCAGTTGCAGGAACAGCGCCAGGCGCTCGCGCAGCGGCCTGTCGCGCACCGCCTGGTCCATGGGCACACCGTCCACGTACTCCATGACGAAGTACGGCAGCCCATCGGCGCTCAGGCCGGCGTCGTACAGCCGCGCGATGTGCGGATGGTTCAGCCGCGCCAGGGCCTGGCGCTCGTGCGCAAAACGCTGCAGCACGCTGGCACTGTCCATGCCGCGCTTGAGCAGCTTGATGGCGGCACGCCCTTCGAACTGGCCATCGGCGCGGCGCGCCTCATACACCTCGCCCATGCCGCCGGCCCCCACGGTGGCCACCACCTCCCAGGGCCCGAAGCGCTCGCCTTTGCGCGGCGCGCTCAGCACCTGGGCTGCGGCCGGCAGGTCCATGAAGCCGCCGCTGGCGTCGGCACCGTCATGATGCGCCAGCAGCGACAGCACTTCAGCCTGCACCGTGGGGTCCAGCCCGACCTGCGCCAACGCGGCGGCGCGCTGATCGGGCGGCAACTCCACCACCTGGTCAAACAGTTGCTTGACTTGCGACCAATGCGAGGATGAAGCGGAAGGCGGTTCGTGGTTCGTCATCGCAAGGTCTCGCCAACGTCAGGTTTTCAAGGGGGTGTTTTGGAATTGCGCCTGGGCTTTGTCCAGCCACAGCGCCAGGCTGGCCTGCAGATCGCTCTGGCTGAAGGAACAACTGTCTTCGCTGAACAGTGCGCTGGACTCCAGGCGGTCCAGCAACTGGTCCAGCACCTCGCCGTAGCGCGGCGGCAGGCCCTGGCGCAACTGCGCCAGACCGCGTGCCTGCATGCTGAAGTGGGCTGCGCCCAGGCTGCCAGCCTGCAAGGCGGTGAAAGCCTGTTGCAGCGCGTGCAACTGGTCCAAGGCGTCCGGCGGTGCGTCAGTCATGGCTTCGGCAATAGGCTCACAAAGGGGTCACAAACGGGTCAGGTTCCTGAATTCGGCCGAGCGGCGGCGCGACATCTCCACCGACACGCCGTCGCTCAGTTTCAAGGTCAGCCCGCCGGTGGCCGAGGGGCTGACATCGGTGACAACATCCAGGTTGACAATATACCGCCTGCTGGCACGCACGAACTGGCCGGGGTCCAGCCGCTGCTCCAGCTGGTTCAGCGAGCGCAGCAGCAGCGGACGCTGGCAGTCGAAATGCACGCGGGTGTAGTTGCCTTCGGACTCGAACAGGCGGATGCTGTCCAGCTTGACGAACCAGCAGCGCTCACCGTCCTTGATGAAGATGCGGCTGCCGCGCTGCAGCGCCGGCTCGCTGCCAGCGGCGCGCGCACCGACCTTTTGCAAGGCGGCGGCCAGCCGCTCAGGCGCGATGGGTTTGAGCAGGTAGTCCAGCGCGTTGGCGGTGAAGGCGTTGACGGCGTAGTGGTCGAAGGCGGTGGTGAAGACCACGTCCGGCGGATCGTCCAGGTCCTGCAGCAGATCGAAACCGCTGCCATCGGGCATTTGTATGTCCAGGAACAGCAGGTCGGGCGTGAGCTTGTCCACCAGCGCCTTGGCCTCGGCCACGTTGGCGGCCTCGCCCACGATCTCGACCTCGGCATGCGCGCCCAACAGGCGGCGCATCTCCATGCGTGCCAGGCGCTCGTCGTCGACGATCACGGCGCGCATGTGCGCTCCTGCGGCAGTCGCAGCGTGGCGGTGACCCAGCCCCCGGCTTCGGCGATCTCCAGGCTGGCGCGCGGCCCGAACAGCAGCGCAAGGCGCCGGCTGGTGTTGTCCAGCCCCAGCCGGGTGGAGCCGCTCAAGGTTCGCAAAGCGCCCTGGTTGGCCACGGCAACCAGCACCTGGTCCCCCTCGCGCCGGGCGGTGATGCGTATCTCGCTGCCGGCCGCACTGGTCTCCACGCCGTACTTGACGGCATTCTCCACCAGCGTCTGCACGGCCATCGGCGGCACGGCGGTACGTTCCAGGCCAGGCTCCAACGCTTCGCTGACACGCAGCCGCTCGTCAAAACGCACCGCCTCGATGGCCAGGTAGGCGCGCACCGCGTCCAGCTCGCGCGCCAGCGCCACCACGTCAGACTGGCCCATCTGCAAGGTGTAGCGCATGACGTCGGCCAGGCGGTCGACCACACCAGCGGCAGCAGGCACATCGAGGTACATCAGCGCGCGTATGCTGTTCAGGCTGTTGAAGAAGAAATGCGGGTTGACCTGGGCTTGCAAGGCGCGCAGCTCGGCATCCTTCACCTGCACCTCCAGTTGCAGCTTCTCCAGCTCGAAACGCTTGGCGCGACGCGCGGCGGACACGGCGCCGTAGAACACCGTCCAGGTCAGGAACATGAAGAACCAGAAGGCGGCGGCCGGCGGCGCCCAGGCCAGCTCGTGAAACACCCGCAGGCCGCGCCAGACCGCGAAGCCGCTGGCCACCAGCAGAGTCTGCATGAACGTCAGCAGCAAATTGCCCAACAACAGGTGGCGCAGCGGCAGCGGCCGGCCCAGATCAAACACCCGCCGGCTGCGCAGGTGGTGGCGCCAGGCATGGGACAACAGCAGGCCGGTGCAGCCGCCCCAGATCGACAGCATGATGAAGTTGGTCCGCGCCGGCCCCTCTGCGCCGAGCGAAAACGTGGTGTTCAGCAGCGCCACCAAGCCCCAGCCGGCCAGCTGGCTCAGCCAGTACCAAGGCCATTGCCGGGCTTGGGTGGGCGCGGCACCGACAGAAGTCGCAACCAAGGGGGCAGTGACGCTCATGGCCAGATAGTCAAGGGTTGCGCCGGGTGATTCACTTCAGGAACGCATCCATGCGCTCGAACATCCATTGCGGGTCATCGTACATGATGAAATGTCGCGCATTCTCGGCGATCTCCAGTTGCACGCCCGGCAATCTGGCGTATTGCGTGCGGTAGTTGGCCTCGAAGGCAGTACGCGGCACAAAGGCTTTGTAGGCGCCAAAGGCCCCCAGCACCAGCGTGGGCGACGTGATGCGGGCCACGTCCTGGCGCAGGTCAGTGGCCATCAGGTCGTGCATGGCGTTGGCGACCGCCAGCCGGTCAGACTGCACGCCCCAAGCCACCACGCGTGCCACGTCCTCAGGCTTGGTCACCATGGCCGCCACCATGCGCTGGCGCCCCGCCTCCTGGGTGGCGGGGTCGCCTTGCAACATGCTGTCGCGCAGGCGGCCGGCCGCGCTCTTCAATTGATCGGGCGTCAGGTCCGGCATTTGCAGTGCACCCAGCGCCGGCAGCGAATCGACGATGACCAGCTTGCCGGTCAAGCCCGGGTAGTCGGCCGCCAACTGCAGCGCCAGGAAGCCACCCAGGCTGTGGCCCACCACCACCGGGTGGTCCAGGCGCTTGTCACGGATGTACCGGACCAGCTCCTGTTCCACCTGCTTCAGGTTCGCGCCGGCTGCCGCCGGCACACCGGCAAAACCGGCCAGGTTCAGCACATGGCACTGGTAACGCTGGGCGTAGCGGGCCACCGTGGTGTCCCAGGTGGCAGCGGAAGAGGCCAGGCCGGGAATCAGGATCATGGGCTGCCCTTGGCCGGTGACCGTCACGCGGAAAGAAACCGGCTCAGCAGCCTGGGCGGCCCCGGCCGCCAGCGCGGCACCAGCCAACGCCAGGCCGGCAGCGGCGTGTTTCAGGAATCGGTTGAATCTCGGCATCAGCATGGTCTCGGTCCTCCAAAAAACGGGTTGTCAATGGGCCGGATGCTAGGCAGCGGCCCGACTGACCACCAGCGCTTTGGGATGAGTGGCGGAAGATGAGGATGAGCGCGGCAACGCTTCGGATGGCGAATGCCGGGTGGTCGGCGACGGCGGACTCAGTGCCCCAGCACCTTCGATAAGAAATCCCGCCCGCGCTCGGTCTGCGGGTGGTTGAAGAACTCGTGCGGGGTGTTCTGCTCGACGATCTGGCCCTGGTCCATGAAAATCACGCGGTCCGCCGCCGCCTTGGCAAAGCCCATTTCATGGGTCACGCACAGCATGGTCATGCCCTGGCCAGCCAGCTCCAGCATCACGTCCAGCACCTCCTTGATCATCTCCGGATCCAGTGCCGAGGTGGGCTCGTCGAACAGCATGATTCGGGGCGTCAGGCACAGCGCGCGGGCAATGGCCACGCGCTGCTGCTGGCCGCCGGAGAGCTGCAGCGGGTACTTCAGCGCCTGCTCGGCAATGCGCACGCGCTCGAGCTGGTGCATGGCGCGCGCCTCGGCTTCCTTCTTTGGCAGCTTGCCCACCCACATGGGCGCCAGCGTCAGGTTGTCCAGCACCGTCAGGTGCGGGAACAGGTTGAACTGCTGGAACACCATGCCCACCTTCTTGCGCACCTCGTCGATGACTTTCACGTCGTCGGTCATCTCCACGCCATCCACCAGCAGGCGCCCTTCCTGGTGCTCTTCCAGCCGGTTGATGCAGCGTATCAGCGTGGACTTGCCCGAACCCGAAGGCCCGCAGATGACGATGCGCTCACCCGCAGCGACCGACAGGTCGATGTCGCGCAACACGTGGAAGTCGTCGCCATACCACTTGTTGACCTTGTCGAACTGGATGATGGGGGAGGCACTCATGCGGCGGGTGTTGGAAAGGGTGGGCGGCTCAGCGCAGCTGGCCGTGCAGCGTCTGGCGCTCCACCCAGCGGCTGTAGCGCGACATGGCAAAGCAGAAGACGAAGTAGATGGCAGCGATGAACAAGTAGCCCTCGATCTTGTAGGGCCGCCAGTCGGCGTCTGAATTGAGCGCCAGCCCGAGGGCGCCGGTCAACTCATACAGGCTGACGATGGTGACCAGCGAGGTGTCCTTGAAGGTGGAGATGAAGCTGTTCATGATGCCCGGCACCACGATGGCCAGCGCCTGCGGCAGCACGATCTTGCGCTGGCACTGCCACCAGCTCAGGCCCAGCGTGGCGGCGGCCTCCTGCTGGCCACGGGAAACCGCCTGCAGGCCGCCACGTATCACCTCGGCCATGTAGGCGGCGGCAAACAGCGTGATGCCCACCAGCACGCGCACCAGCACGTCGATGCTCATGCCCTGCGGCAGCAACAGCGGGAACATGAAGGAGGCCATGAACAACACCGAGATCAGCGGCACGCCGCGCACCAACTCCACATAGACGGTGCACAGGCTGCGTATCGCCGGCATGCTGGAGCGCCGCCCCAGTGCCACCGCCAGCGCAATGGGGAAGGCCAGCACCATGGACAGCGACGACAACAACAGCGTCAGCGGCAGGCCGCCCCAGCCGTCGGTGTCCACCCTCTCCAGACCCAGCACACCGCCGCGCATCAGCGGAAAAAACACCGCCCACACCGCCAGCCACAGCGCGGCCAGCCAGGGCTTCCAGAACCAGCGCACGCAGCTCAGCACCAGCAAAGCCAGCAGCAATGTGCTGGCCACCAGCGGCCGCCACTGCTGCTCAAACGGGTAGCGGCCGAACAGGATCAGCCGGTACTTCTCGGCCACCACACCCCAGCAGGCACCGTGGGCCGCGTGGCAGGCGGCGGCGTCCGGCAGCCAGTGCGCATCCAGCAGCGCCCAGCCCACCAGGTGCTTGCCAGCCCACAGCAGGCCCGCCACCAGCAACACGGTGGCGATGCCGGTGGGCCAGTCGCCAAACAGGTTGGCGCGCAGCCAGGCCAGCGCACCCGCGCGCCCGGCCGGCGCCGGACGTGCCGCAATGGGTTGGAACACCTGGGCCGTGCTGGACATGGTTCAGCGCTCCCGGATGGCGGCGCGCCGGTTGTACCAACCCATCAGCGCCGAGGTGCCCAGCGAGGTGCACAAATACACCGCCATGATGACGGCTATGCATTCCACCGCCCGGCCGGTCTGGTTCAAGGCGGTGTTGGCGATGGACACCACGTCGGGGTAGCCTATGGCCACCGCCAGCGAGGAATTCTTGGTCAGGTTCAGGTACTGGTTGGTCAGCGGCGGGATGATGACGCGCAAGGCCTGCGGCAGGCGCACCAGCCGCATCTGCTGCCCATTGCTCAAGCCCAGCGCGGCGGCGGCCTCGCCCTGGCCGCGCGACACCGACTGCACGCCCGCGCGCACCACCTCGGCGATGAAGGCCGCCGTGTACACCGACAGGCCCAGCAGCACGGCCAGGAACTCCGGCGTCAGCGCACCACCGTTTTCCACCGCCAGCTCGCCCTTGACGGGAACGTCAAACTGCGTGCCCGGCCCGCCCAGCGCCAAACCCAGCAACAGCCCCGCCACCACCCACATCAAGGGCACCAGCACCATGCTGCGCGGCACGCCGGTGGCCTCAAAACGCTGGCGCACCCAGCGCCGCCAGGCCCAGCCCAGCGCAACGCCCAGCAACAGCCCGGCCAGCACCCAGGCGTGCGAGGCCTGCCACACCGGCACCGGGAAGTTCAGCCCGCTCTTGCTCAGGAACGCCGGCCCCCAGTGCCAGGCGCCATCCACGTCGGGCAGCACCTGCGTGAACAGCAGGTACCACATCAGCAACTGCAGCAGGATGGGGATGTTGCGAAAGCACTCCACATAGGCGCTGCACAACGCGCGCACCAGCGCATTGCGCGAGAACCTCCCCACGCCCAGCAGAGTGCCGATGACGGTGGCCATCAGGATGCCCAGCACCGCCACGCGCAGGGTGTTGCTGACGCCGATCAGGAAGGCATGCCAATAAGGCTCGCTGGAATCGAAGGGGACCAGGCTCTCAGAGATGTCGAAGCCCGCTGTCTGCAGCAGGAAGTCAAAGCCGCTCTGTATGCCACGCAGCCGCATGTTGAGCAGCGTGTTGTGCACCAGCCAGCCGACGGCGCCGGCAATCACCCCCACCGCCAGCACCTGGTACACCACGCCGCGCCAGGCCCGGCTGCGCCAGGAGAAGCCCCGCCGGGTTGCGGGTGGGCGACGCGGCTGCATGGGCTACGGGACCTGCGCTGGCGAAGGGTATGAAGGTTTCGGCAACCGCCTCAACGAATCGGGAAGGCATACATCTGCCCACCCTTGTTCCACAAACTGTTGGCCGAGCGCGGCAGCTTCAGCGCGGACTTGGGGCCGACGTTGCGCTCGAAAATCTCGCCATAGTTGCCGGTGGCCTTCAGTGCCCGGGCCATCCAGTCCTTGTCCAGCCCCAACAGCTTGCCCATGTCTTCCGAGGTGCCCAGGATGCGCTGCACAACCGGGTTGGTGCTGCTGGTCTTCATCTGCTCCACATTGGCCTGGGTGATGCCGTATTCCTCGGACTCGATCAGCCCATAGATCACCCATTTGACGATGGCGAACCACTCGTCGTCACCACGGCGCACCATCGGGCCCAGCGGCTCCTTGGAGATCAGCTCGGGCAATATCAAGTGGTCATCAGGCACCTTGGCTTCCTTGTTGCGGGTCGAGGCCAGGCCGGAGGCGTCGGTGGTGTAGGCCACGCAACGGCCGGCGAAATAGGCGCCGGTGGCGGCCTCCAGCTTCTCGAACACGATGGGCTTGATCCTCAGGTCATTGGCCTTGGAGAAATCGGTCAGGTTCTTCTCGGTGGTGGTGCCGGACTGCACGCACACGCTCTGACCCTTGAGCTGCTTGGTGCTCTTGATCTTGCTCTTCACCGGCACCATGAAACCCTGGCCGTCGTAGTAGGTGACGGCCGTCATGTGCAGGCCCAGCGAGGCGTCACGCGTCATCGAGAAGGTGGTGTTGCGCGACAGCACGTCGATCTCGCCCGACTGCAGCGCGGTGAAACGCGCCTGCGCCACCAGCGGCACGTACTTGACCTTTTCCGCGTCGCCCAGCACGGCGGCCGCGACGGCGCGGCACACGTCCACGTCCAGCCCGGACCATTTGCCGTTGGAGTCGGCCTGCGAAAAGCCCGCCAGCCCGGTGTTGACGCCGCAGACCACCTGGCCCCGGGTCTTGATGTCGGTCAGCGTCTTGCCGGCATGGGCTGGCAGGCTGAACACGGTGGCGGCAGCCAGCAGGCCAGCGGTCAGGGCAGCAGAGGTGGTGGATTTCAAGGTCATGGGCTTCTCCAGAAAAGGGCGGTTGGTTCGCATCGTAGCGCAGGGGCCTGTCGCTCAGGCCGGCAGGCGGGGCATGCCCGGATGGGCGGTGATGCCATGGCCCGGCAGGACGTCGCCCGAGCGGTCCAGCTTGAAGGTGCTGACCGCAGCAGCCAGTTGCATCGCCTGGTCCTTCAGGCTCTCGGCCGCGGCGGCGCTTTGCTCCACCAGCGCCGAGTTCTGCTGCGTCATCTGATCCAGATCGCCTATGGCGCTGTTGATGCGCGCGATGCCCTCGCGCTGCTCGCCCGCGGCGGCGGTGATCTCGGCAATGGTGTCGGTGACGCGTTGCACCGAGCTGACGATCTCGTTCATGGTCTGGCCGGCATCAGCCACCAGCTGGCTGCCACGCCCCACCCGCTCCACGCTGGCACTGATCAGCAGCTTGATCTCCTTGGCCGCCTCGGCCGAGCGACCGGCCAGGCTGCGCACCTCGGAAGCCACCACAGCAAAGCCCCGGCCCTGCTCGCCGGCACGTGCCGCCTCCACGGCAGCGTTCAGCGCCAGGATGTTGGTCTGGAAGGCAATGCCGTCGATGACGCTGATGATGTCGGCGATCCTGCTGGAGCTGGCGTTGATCTCGCCCATGGTGCTGACCACCTCCGCCACCACGCTGCCACCGCGCGCCGCCACAGTGGCGGCCGAGCCGGCCAGCTGGTTGGCCTGGCGCGCGGCGTCTGCGCTTTGCATCACGATGCCGGTCAGCGCCTCCATGGAATGCGCAGTCTGCTGCAGGTTAGCGGCGGTCTGCTCGGTGCGTTGGCTCAGGTCCTGGTTGCCCATGGCCACCTCGCTGCTGGCCACCTGGATGGAATCGGTGGCCTGGCGTATGCCACCCACCAAGGTCCTGAGCCGGTCCTGCATGGCGCTGATGGCCTGCAACAGGCGGCCGGTCTCGTCAAAGATGCGCACCTCCACCTGGGACGACAGGTCGCCGGTGGCAATGCGCTCGGCCACCACCATGGCGCGGCCTATGGGCGCGGTGACGCTGGTGGTGATGCGCCAGGCAATCAGCCCGCCGGCGGCCAACGCGATCAGCACCAGCACGCCCTCCACCAGCAAGGCCTTCTGCTGCAACGAAGCGGCCGCCGCGCTGGCCTGCTCGGTCTGCTTGCGCTGCAGCTCGATCAACTCCGCCACCTTGCCGCGCAGCACCACCTCGGCCGGACGCACGCGGTTCATCAAGGTCAACACGGCCGCCACGGTGTCACCGTCCGCGGCCTGGTTCAAGGCGTCGCGCGCTTCCGGTATCGCTTTCTTGCCGGCCTGGCTGATGTCGCCCATCAGCTTGCGTTCGGTCTCGCTGGCGTTGTCGCCGGCCAGCAGCGCCGTCAGATCCTGCTCGGCTTTCACATAGGCCGCGTCGGCAGCCTGGGCAGCCTTGATCTCCGTGTCCAGCTGCTTCTTGTCCAGCTCGGTGAACAAGGCCACGGAGCGCACCTGGGTGGCCACGGTGGCGAGCGAGGCCATCAGGTTGTTGGCCAGTTCGGTCTTGCGGTTGTTGACCTGCACGATGCGCTGCACCTGCTCTCCCAGCAGGCGCATGGCATAGGCACTGGTGAGCGCCACTGCCAGCAGCAGCACCAGCACGCTGATGAAACCCAACGCCAGCCGGCGCGCCAGGGACATGGACCGTAGAGTTTGCGTGGCCATGGTTCTCTCCAGTGGGGCGTGTGCCCCCCTTCATTGTCTGCCGCTGACACAGGCTCAGTGCCGCGCCCAAGGACGGCGAAAGGCAATGGCCTTCTGAATCAATGCTGCAGGATCTTGTTCAGGAAGTCCTTGGTGCGGGCCTGGCGGTTTTCCGGGTGGGCAAAGAACTCGTCCTTGGAGCAGTCTTCCAGGATGTTGCCGCCAACGTCGATGAAGATCACCCGGCTGGCCACCTTGCGCGCAAAGCCCATCTCGTGCGTGACCACCATCATGGTCATGCCTTCCTTGGCCAGGCCCACCATCACGTCCAGCACCTCGCCCACCATTTCCGGGTCCAGCGCTGACGTCGGCTCGTCAAACAGCATCACGATGGGGTCCATGCTCAGCGCGCGGGCGATGGCCACGCGCTGCTGCTGGCCGCCGGACAGCTGGCCGGGGTACTTGTCCTTGTGCTTCATCAGGCCCACGCGGTCCAGCATCTTCAGGCCGCGCGCCATGGCGTCGTCCGGGCTGCGGCCCAGCACCTTGATCTGCGCGATGGTCAGGTTCTCGGTCACGCTCAGGTGCGGGAACAGCTCGAAGTGCTGGAACACCATGCCGACACGGCTGCGCAGCTTGGGCAAATCGGTGGTCGGGTCGTTGACCTTGGTGCCGTCCACCGTGATATCGCCCTGCTGTATCGGCTCCAGCGCATTGACCGTCTTGATCAGCGTGGACTTGCCCGACCCCGACGGCCCGCACACCACCACCACATCGCCCTTGTTGATGTTGACCGAGCAGTTGGTCAGCACCTGCACGGGGCCATACCACTTGGAGACATTCTTCATCTCAATCATGTTCGCGACCTCTTTTGTTCCTGGATGTTCAATTCAGCGGATGATGGCGATCTTCTTGTGCAACTGCTTGACCGCGTACGACAGGCTGTAGCAGATGACGAAATACACCACGGCGGCCAGCAGCGTTGATTCGATCGGCCGGCCGAAATTCTTGCCCGCCGAGTCAAAACCTTTCAGCAGATCGTAGGCACCGATGGCATAGACCAGTGAGGTGTCCTGGAACAGGATGATGGTTTGCGTCAGCAAGATGGGCAGCATGTTGCGAAAGGCCTGCGGCAGGATCACCAGCTTCATGTTCTGGCCATAGGTCATGCCCACGGCCTGGCCGGCGAACACCTGGCCGCGCGGGATGGACATGATGCCCGCGCGCATGATTTCGCTGAAATAGGCGGCCTCGAAGGCGATGAAGGTGATCACCGCCGACAGCTCTGCCCCGATGGGCCGGCCTATCAGCAGCGGCACCAGCAGGTAAAACCACAGGATCACCATCACCAGCGGCACGCTGCGCATGCCGTTGACGTAGAAAGTGGCCGGGAAATCCAGCACCTTGCGGCCCGACAGCCGCATCAGCGCCAGCAGCGTGCCGAACAGCACCCCGCCCACGGTGGCCACGATGGTCAGCAGCACGCTGAAGTAAAAGCCCTTCAGCAGGAAAGCGCGGACGATTTCCCAGTTGTAGAACGAAAAGTCCAAGTTCATGTCAATGCCCTCCCCCGCCCGCCTGGACGATGAAGCCGGGCACCCGCGTCTTTTTCTCGATGAAGGCCATGATGCGGTTGATGGCAAAGGCCGAGATCACATACAAGCCGGTCACCGCCAGGTAGATCTCCACGCCGCGCGATGTTTCCTCTTGCGCCTGCATGGCGAACATGGTCAGCTCCGAGATCGACACGGCAAAGGCCACCGATGAGTTCTTGAAGATGTTCATCGACTCGCTGGTCAGCGGCGGGATGATGATGCGGTAGGCCATGGGCAGGATCACGTAGCGGTAGTACTGCACCGTGGTGAAACCCATGGCCATGCCGGCATAGCGCTGGCCCTTGGGCAAGGCCTGTATGCCGGCACGCACCTGCTCGGCAATGCGCGCCGAGGTGAAGAAGCCCAGGGCGCAAATCACCAGGAAGAAGCCGTGCACGTCTTTCATGGGGGGAATCAGCGCCGGCACCACGTGGTACCACAGGAAGATCTGCACCAGCAGCGGAATGTTGCGGAACAGCTCCACCCAGACATTGCCAAAGCGCACCAACCAGGGGCTGTCGGGCAAGGTGCGGATGATGCCGATGAGGGAACCCAGCGACAAGGCGATGATCAACGACAGCACGGCCACGGACACCGTCCAACCCCAGGCCGACAGCATCCACTGCCAATAGGTGGGGATCTTGCCGCCGGGGTCCTGCAGAAATATTTCCCAATGCCAGTTCATTCAGGCTGCTCCTCGTCGATGGGCTGTCGTGCTAGCAAGTTCCATGCACTCCGGAACGAAAAAGCCCGCCAAGAAGGAATCCCGGGCGGGCTGCATGGATTGCGATGGGCTTACTTCTTGGCGTACTCTTCCACCGGCTTGTCGTTCGGGTTGGCCCAGGCGGCCTTGGTGGCATCGCTGGCAGGCAGGCCCACCTTGGTGTTCTTCGGCGGGATGGGCTGCACGAACCACTTGTCGTAGACCTTGGCCAGCTCGCCCTTCTTGATCATCTCTTTCACGGTGTCGTCGGCCAGCTTCTTGAAGGCGGGGTCATCCTTGCGGATCATGATGGCGATGGGCTCCACGCTCAGTACTTCGCCGACGATCTTGAAATCAGCCGGGTTCTTGGCGGTGGCGATGTTGCCGGCCAGGATCTGGCCATCCATCACGAAGGCGTCGGCGCGGCCGGATTCCAGCAGCAGGAAGCTGTCGGCGTGGTCCTTGCCGAAGACTTCCTTGAAGTCCACGCCGGTGGCGCGCTCATGCTTGCGCAGCAACTGCACCGAGGTGGTGCCGGTGGTGGTGGCCACGCTCTTGCCGGCCAGCTGACCGATGGAGGTGATGCCCGAGTTGGCCTTCACCGCGATGCGCACCTCTTCCACATAGGTGGTCACCACGAAGGCCACGTCCTTCTGGCGGGTGGCGTTGTTGGTGGTGGAGCCGCACTCGATGTCCACCGTGCCGTTTTGCACCAGCGGAATGCGGTTTTGCGAGGTCACCGGCAGGTACTTGATCTCCAGCTTCTTGCCGGCGGCCTTTTCCAGGTTGGCGATGATGTTCTGGCACACCTCGTAGTGGAAACCGGCGTATTTGCCGTCACCCAGCGTGTACGACAGTGCGCCGGACGAATCGCGCACGCCCATGGTCACCGAGCCGGATGCCTTGACCTTGGCGATGGTGTCGTTGGCCTGGGCGAACGCGCCGCCGGCCGCCAACGCCGTCAGGGCCAGGGCCAATATGTGCTTCTTCATGAACTTCTCCTGTGAATGAATGTTTCTGGCCGTCAGCCGGCGCTTGAAAACCTGTTGAATGCAGATGCAAGATTCGGTCCAACCTGGGCCGACAACTCGCTCGCGCACGCAATTTCTGCAAAAACCAAACTCTAACGCTTCCGCAGAAAACGCAGGCTCGGGGTTTACGCTGGCAGTTTATGCGAAAAAAGCATGACATCATCTGATCCAAGCAAAGGCTGCGGCCCAGCCGCCAAAAGCGCGCAGTGCGCAGCGTCGGGACGGCACACCGTCCCGCGCGTGACAGGCGTTGACCAGGCGTTTGCCGGCCTCCCTTATGCTGCCATTTTTCCCCCAGGGCCACCCTGAGCCGCCCTTCCCGGAGTTTGCAGATGACCAGCCCGTTCCCCGCCGCCCCCACCATGGCGCCCCGTGCCCACCACCGCTTCTGGCCCAGGCGGGTGCCCTACAGCATCACCGCGCCGGCCACCTCGCTGTGGGACAACCTGGAGACCAATGGCCGGCGCTACCCGGACAAGGCGGCGCTGGTGTTCTTCGGCCGCGTGCTGGGTTATGCCGAGGTGGTGCGCAAGGCCGAGCGCCTGGCCGCCTACCTGCACAGCCTGGGCGTGAAGAAGGGCGACCGCGTGGTGCTGAACATGCAGAACTGCCCGCAATTGGTGATCGCGCATTTCGCCATCCTGCGCGCCAACGCGGTGGTGGTGCCGGTGAACCCCATGAACCGCATGGAGGAGCTGAAGCACTACATCACCGACCCGGACACCAAGGTCGCCATCACCACTTCTGACCTGGCGCCTGAACTGGCCAAGGCCAGCGCCGCGTTGCCGCCCGGGCAACGGCTGGCGCACCTGCTGGTGACCCACTTCACCGACGAATTCGACGCTGCCGTGGAAGGCGACTCGGCCCCGCCGCCGGCCTGGCGCGACTGGCTGCTGACGCGCCACCCGCTGCCCGAACTGGCCGGCGGCCAGGTGCACGCCTGGGACACCGCGCTGGCCAGCACGGCAGAGCTGCCGGAATTGACCGTGGGCCCAGCCGACCTGGCGCTGCTGCCCTATACCAGCGGCACCACCGGCCTGCCCAAGGGCTGCATGCACACCCACGCCAGCATCATGCACAACGCTGTCGCCAGCGGCATCTGGGGCAATGGCAGCGCCGAGAACGTCACGCTGGCGGTGGTACCCATGTTCCACATCACCGGCATGGTCAGCCTGATGCACACCAGCATACGCGGCGGCGCCGCGCTGATCATCATGCCGCGCTGGGACCGCGACCTGGCTGGACGGCTGATCTCCACGTGGCGCGTGACCCACTGGACCAACATCCCCACCATGGTGATCGACCTGCTGGCCAGCCCCCATTTCGACAAGTACGACCTCTCCAGCATGGTGTGGATAGGCGGCGGCGGCGCCGCCATGCCACAGGCGGTGGCGCAGCGCCTGCTGGAGCTGTATGGCCTGAAGTACGCCGAAGGCTATGGCTTGACCGAAACCGCCGCGCCTTCGCATTCCAACCCGCCGGACGCGCCCAAGCAGCAGTGCCTGGGCATCCCCTTCATGAGCACCGATGCGCGCGTGATCGACCCCGACACGCTGCAGGAAGTGGCGCAGGGCGAGCAGGGCGAGATCATCATCCACGGGCCCGAGGTGTTCCAGGGTTACTGGAAACGCCCGGACGCCACGGCAGCGGCTTTCATCGAGTTCGAGGGCAAAAGGTTTTTCCGCTCCGGCGACCTCGGCCGCGTGGACGAAGACGGTTACTTCTTCCTGACCGACCGCTTGAAGCGCATGATCAATGCCTCCGGCTTCAAGGTCTGGCCGGCCGAGGTGGAGGCGCTGATGTTCCGCCACCCGGCCATCCAGGAGGCCTGCATCATCTCCACCAAAGACAGCTACCGCGGTGAATCGGTGAAGGCGGTGGTGGTGCTGCGCCAGACGCACAAGGGCCAGGTCAGCGAAGAAGACATCGTGGCCTGGTGCCGCGACAACATGGCGGTCTACAAGGTGCCGCGCGTGGTGCAGTTTGTCGACGCGCTGCCCAAGAGCGGCAGCGGCAAGGTGATGTGGCGCACGCTGCAAGAGGCTGAAGCCAAGGCCTGAGCCCCCATTTCCCAAAGCCCTTCCAGGAGCCCTCCAATGGCCAACGCACACCCGCCCAGCACCCAGTGGAAGGAGGCGCCAGCGCCAGACGAGGCCCAGCGCTATGCGGGTTACGCCAAGGTGTTTGCCGATATCCAGGCGCGCAAGTCCAAAAAATACGGCAGCGGCCGTGCGCTGCACCGCAAGCAACTGACGGGAGCCCTTGGCCGCCTGGAGGTGCTTGGCGATTTGCCGGAGTTCGCCCGCGCCGGCCTGTTCGCGGTGCCGGGCAGCTACGAGGTCTGGGTGCGCCTGTCCAATGGCGGCATGGACAAGCTCAGCGACCGCATGCCCGACATCCGCGGCCTGGCCCTCAGCGTCAAGGGCGTGCAGGGCAATGCCGCTTTGGGCAACGGCCCGGCCAAAAGCCAGGACTTCACGCTGATCAACCAGGAGCAGTTTGCCTTTCCCACCAGCCATGAATTTGTCGCCTTCGTGGCGGCGGCCTCGCATGGCAATGGCGCGCTGCTGGGTTTTCTGCTGAAGCGCTACGGCCTGCTGGGCGGCCCCAAGCGCCTGCTGTCCATGCTGGCCACGGTGAAGAAGCCCTTCAGCGGCTTTGCCAGCGAGAATTTTTTCAGCGCCGTGCCCATGGCCTGTGGCCGCTATGCGGTGCGCGTGCGGCTGCGCCCGGTCGACAGCCAGGAGCCATCGCCGCCTGAGGCCGCTGCCGACTGGGGTGCCGACTTCAGCGCCCGGCTAGCCCAAGGTGCGCTGCAATGGGACCTGCAACTGCAGCCCTTCGTCAGCGAGACCCTGACGCCGATAGAAGACGCCTCGGTCAACTGGCCCACACCCTACACCAGCGTGGCGCGGCTCACACTGCCGCAGCAGCACACCGGCTCTGCCCAGGGGCAGGCGCTGCAAACCAGCATTGAGGCGGGCGTGTTCGACCCCTGGCAAGCCTTGGCCGAGCACCGGCCTTTGGGCGAAGTGCAGCGCGCACGCAAAGTGGTGTACTTCGAGAGCCAGAAAGGCCGCGGCGCCTGAGCGACCATGCGGCTTAAATTCCCGCCGGGCCGCCCCAAGGGAATTTGCGGCCCCTCCGGGGGGCAGGGAGTTACACGCAGTGAACGACCGTGGGGGCCATATTCACGCGCCATCGTCCGGCCGCGCGCCGCCGGCCACCACGCGCGCATAGCGCTGGAAGCTCCAGTAGGCCCAGGCCCAATCGATCAACACCACCAGGCGGTTGCGAAAACCGATCAGGAAGTAGATGTGCGCAAACAGCCAGAACAACCAGGCAAAGTAGCCCCCAAAACGCAATCCACCCAGCGGTGAGGCCAGGTCCACCACGGCGGAGTTGCGGCCTATGGTGGCCAGGTTGCCGTAGTCGCTGTACTTGAAGGCCCTGGCCTTGTGGCCGGCCACGCGGCGCAGCACGTTGGCCGCCGCCAGCCGGCCCATCTGCTTGGCGGCTGGCGACACACCCGGCACCGGCTTGGGCTCCTGCCCAATGCGGTGGCTCTTGGCGGCTGCCAGATCGCCGATGACGCTGATGCTGGCAAAGCCTTCCAGGCTCAGGTCCGGCTGCACCTGCACGCGGCCGGCGCGGTCCAGCACGCAGCCGGTGCGCGCGCTCAGCACCTTGCCCAGCGGCGACGCAGCCACGCCGGCGGCCCAGATGATGCAAGGGCTGTCCAGCCGGTAGCTGTGCAGGGCGCCGTTGTTGAAACTGGAAGGCGACTCGGCCTGCAGCCCGCTGGCGTCGATGTGCGTGACCCGTGTGTTCAACCGCACCTCCACGCCCAGGCGCATCAGCTGCTGGCGCGCCTTCTCGCTCAGGGACTCGGGCATGGACTGCAGCACGCGCGTGCCGCCTTCCAGCAGCATCACGCGGGCCGTGGCGGGGTCGATGCGGCGGAACTCGCCTTGCAGTGTCTGGCGCGCAATCTCAGCCATGGTGCCAGCCATCTCCACCCCGGTGGGACCGCCACCGACAACGACGAAATTGAGCAACTGGGCGCGCCGCACCGGGTCGGGCTCGCGCTCGGCCGCCTCGAAGGCAAACAGAATGCGCCGGCGTATGGTGAAAGCGTCTTCCAGCGTCTTCAACCCCGGCGCGAAGGGCGCCCATTCGTCGTGGCCAAAGTAGCTGTGGCTGGCACCGGCGGCCACGATCAGGTGGTCATACGCCAGCCAAGCACCATCGGCCAGCTGCACCTGGCAGGCGCCGGCATCGATGTCCACCACCTCGCCCATCAGGCACAACAGGTTGGCCTGCTTGCGAAACAGCTGGCGCACCGGCGCGGCGATGGCCGGCGCCGACAAGCCGGCCGTGGCCACCTGGTACAGCAGCGGCTGGAACAGGTGGTGGTTGGTCTTGTCCACCAGCGTCACCTCCACGGCGGCGCCGGCCAGTGCGCGCGCCGCTTCCAGCCCGCCAAAGCCGCTGCCAATGATGAGCACGCGTGGCCGCAACTGGGCGCTGGGCGCCGCTGAGGCGGCCGGCGGCGCAACAGCTTCGGAATCAGGTACAGGGTCAGGTGCAGATGCAGATGCGGATTGCTGAGGCTCGGACATGCTGGCATTATGCGCAAGCGCCACATTGGCTATGTGGAGCAAGGCACAGACAAACCACACCGGTAAAAACCACCGAGGAGACCCCAGCATGTTCGAAACCGCCATCGCCGGCAGCCTGCCCAAGCCATCCTGGCTGGCCGAAACCGAAAAACTATGGCCGCAGTGGAAGGCCCAGGGGCCTGAGCTGCTGCAGGCCAAGGCGGATGCCACGCTGCTGTGGATCAAGGCGCAAGAGGACGCCGGCCTGGACATCGTGGGCGACGGCGAGCAGTCGCGCCAGCACTTCGTGCACGGCTTCCTGGAGCAGGTGGACGGCATCGATTTCGAGCACAAGGTCACCATGGGCATACGCAACAACCGCTATGACGCCCAGGTGCCGCAGGTGATCGCGCCGCTGAAGCTCAAGGGCCGCGTGCACGCCTTCGAGGCGCAGCTGGCGCGCGCCCACACGCGCAAAAAGTTGAAATTCACGCTGCCCGGCCCGATGACCATTGTGGACACGGTGGCCGACCGCTTCTACGGCGACCGCGTGAAGATGGCCATGGCCTTTGCCGAGCTGCTGAACCAGGAGGCGCTGGCGCTGCAGGCCGATGGCGTGGACATCATCCAGTTCGACGAGCCGGCCTTCAACGTCTACCTGGCCGAGGCAGCCGACTGGGGCGTCGAGGCGCTGGAGCGCGCCGCGCAAGGCCTGACCTGCACCACCGCCGTGCACATCTGCTATGGCTACGGCATCAAGGCCAACAACGATTGGAAGAAGACGCTGGGCGAGCAATGGCGCCAATACGAAACGGTGTTCCCCGCGCTGGCCAAAAGCAGCATCCAGCAGGTCAGTCTGGAGTGTTACCACTCGCACGTGCCCATGGACCTGATGGCCTTGCTGAAGGGCAAGGATGTGATGGTGGGCGTGATCGACGTCGCCAGCGACGAGATCGAGACGCCTGAACAGGTGGCCGACACCATCGGCAAAGCCTTGCAGTATGTGGCCAAGGACAAGCTGTTTCCGTGCACCAACTGCGGCCTGGCACCGATGAGCCGCGAAGTCGCGCTGAAGAAGCTGGCCGCACTGGCACAGGGGGCGGCGTTGGCACGCCAGCAACATGCTTGAGTGGGGAGCTGCCCAAGCTGTGCGATTTACTGCAAAATTGCCTCATGTCCACCCGTTGGGTCACACCATGACGACAACCACAAGACGCCGCCTGCGGAGCGGCTTCACGCTGATAGAACTGGTCATCGTCATCGTCATCATTGGCATACTGGCCGCCATCGCGCTGCCCAAGTTCGTCGATGCGCAGCGCGACGCCCGCATCGCCAAGATGCAGAGCATCTTCGGCTCCATACGCACGGCCGCGGCACTGGCCAAGGCGCGCTGCGAACTGGATCTGGCGGCCAACCCGCCAGGCAACTGCACCAGCACCGGCGGCTCGGTCAACATGGATGGCACCACAGTGACCATGCTGTTCCGCTACCCTGCCGCCACCACCACCGGCATCACAGCAGCCTCCAGCATCGTGGCGGCCAGTGACGGGCTGATCATCACCGGCAGCAACCCCATCACCTTCACTGCCGTGGGCGCCAGCACGCCGACGAACTGCCTGATCACCTACACCGGTGCCGCGGCCGGCACGGCAGCCACCGTCACCATCGACACGTCAGGCTGCTGAACGCTGGCCGGGGCAAGCACCCGGCCGCGCCATCGCACCAGGGGCCCAAACCCCTGCGCTACACAAGCCGGCGCTTCTATGCTTGAATGGCGCTTTGCCCAAAACAACAACGCAGGAGACGCGCATGGCCACCGGCAAACCCTCAGCCCGCGCCAGCACCCTGGTCACCGGGGCTTCTTCCGGCATAGGCGAGGCGCTGGCCCACTGCTTCGCCGAAGCTGGCCACGACCTGGTGCTGGTGGCACGCAGCGTCGCCAAGCTGCAGGCGCTGGCCGAGGCCTTGCACGACCAGCATGGCGTCACCGTGCGGGTGGAGCCGGCCGACCTGGCACAACGCGGTGCCGCCGAGCGCCTGGACGCCACACTGCGACGCAGGCGTGTCACCGTGGACGTGCTGGTCAACTGCGCCGGTGTGCTTGAGCAAAACGCTTTCATCCGCATGACGGTTGCCCAGCACCAGCAGATCATTGACCTCAACATCTCGGGCCTCACGGCCATGCTGGCCCAGTTCGCGCCGGCCATGGCGCAGCGTGGCGAGGGGCGCATCCTGAACGTGGCCTCCATCGCCGCCTTCCAGCCGGTGCCCATGCTGGCCACCTATGCCGCCAGCAAGGCCTATGTGCTATCGCTGAGCGAATCGCTGGCTGAGGAGCTGCGCGACAGCGGCGTCACCGTCACCGCGCTGTGCCCCGGCATCACCGCCACACCCATGCTCAGCAACGCCGCCGACGCCAATGGGCGGCTGGGCCAACTGCCCGGTTTCCTGGTGGGAGACGTGCAGGATGTGGCACGACAGGGCTTCGAGGCCTGCATGAAGGGCCACGCCATCTGCGTGCCCGGCGTGCTGAACCGCGCCGCCATGATCGCCTCGCGCGGCACGCCCAAATGGCTGGTGCGCCGGCTGGGCGGCATCGTGGGGCGCCAGGCGCTGTAAGACCATGGCAGCCGCCGCGACCAAGCGGGAGTACGACGTGGTGCTGTATGGCGCCAGCGGCTTCGTGGGCCGGCAGACGGTGGCGTATTTCGCCGCGCTGCCACCACAAGGCCGACGCCGTCTGCGCTGGGCCCTGGCCGGGCGCAATGCCGACAAATTGCAAGAGGTGAAGGATGCCTGTGGCGCCGATCGGGCTGGTGTGGTGGTGGCCGACGCGCAAGACGAAGCTGCGCTGGACGCCCTGGCGCGCAGCACGGCCGTGGTGCTCAGCACCGCCGGCCCGTTCGCGCTGTATGGCAGCGCGCTGCTGGCTGCCTGCGCGCGCCATGGCACCCACTATGTGGACATCACCGGCGAAACACCCTGGGTGCATGACATGATCGTGCAACACCATGCGCAGGCGCAGCGCAGCGGTGCGCGCATCATCCCGATGTGCGGCTTCGACTCCGTGCCGTCTGACCTGGGCGCCTGGCTGCTGGTGCAGGCCATGCGCGAGCACCATGGCGAAGACTGCGTCAGCGTCAAGGCCAGCTTCTCGATTCGCGGTGGCGTCAACGGCGGTACCTTGGCCTCGGCGTTGAACCTGCTGGGCACGCCGCAAGCCAAGGCCATGGCCGATCCTTTCCTGCTGAACCCCGAAGGCAGCCGCCCCAAACACGTCAACCACCACCGGGATCCGCAAGGCCCGCAGTTGGACCCCGATTTCGGTGCCTGGATGGCGCCCTTCTTCATGGGCCCCGTCAACACCCGGGTGGTGCGCCGCAGCGCTGCGCTGCTGGGTTATGGACCGCGCTTCCATTACCTGGAGTACCTGCGTATGGGCCGTGGCCCCGTGGCTGGTGCCGTGGCCACCGGCCTGAGCGCGGGCATGCTGGCATCGCAGTTGGCGCTGAGCTTCGGCCCCTTGCTGAAGGCCGCACGGCGGTTGGCACCGGGGCCGGGCACCGGGCCGTCCGAGCGCAGCATGGACCAGGGCTCATTCCGTTGTGAACTGGTGGGAAAGAGCGCCACCGGCAACGAAGTGCGCGCCCGCATTGCCGGCCAGGGCGACCCTGGCAACCGCGCCACCACCCGCTTTGTGTGCGAGGCCGCACTGTGCCTGGCGCTGCAAGCCTCTAAATTGCCCCAAGACAAGGACACAAGTGGCATCTTGACCCCGGCCAGCGGCTTGGGCAACGTGTTGGTACAACGCCTGCGCAACGCGGGCATGACGCTGGAGGTGGAGGTTTGACAGCAACGACGCTCATGCAAGGCGCCAGCCTGCCGGCGCATCGGCAAGCCCTGGCGCAACGTTTTGACGCCGTGCGCGCGCACAGCCTGGCGCTGGCCGCGCCGCTGTCGGCGGAGGACCAGTGCCTGCAGTCGATGCCCGACGCCAGCCCCACCAAGTGGCACCTGGCGCACACCAGCTGGTTCTTCGAGGCGGTGGTGCTGAAGGCCTTGCAGCCCAGCTACCAGCCGTTTGACGAGCAATTCTTCTACCTGTTCAATTCGTACTATGAGGCGCTGGGCCCGCGCCATCCGCGCCCGCAGCGCGGCCTGTTGAGCCGGCCGTCGCAGGTGCAGGTGCAGGCCTACCGCGCGCATGTGGAAGCAGCGGTACGCCGGTTCATCGCGCATTGCGACGACGCGGTGTGGTCACAGGCCGAGCCCTTGCTGGTGCTGGGCTTGCACCATGAGCAGCAGCATCAGGAGTTGTTACTCACCGACATCCTGCACGCCCTGCACAGCAACCCCCTGTTGCCGGCCTACCAGCCACTGGCCGCGCCGCAGTTGCACGTCGCCGCAGCCACACCGGTCGGCGAATGGGTCAGCTTTGCCGGCGGCACGGTGCAGGTTGGCCACGCCGTGGCGCCCGGCGCCGACGCCGACGCCGACGCATTGGGCGGCTTTGCCTTCGACAACGAAACCCCGCGCCATGCGGCGCTGCTGGCGCCTTACCAACTGGCCAGCCGCCTGGTGAGCTGCGGCGAGTATGCGCGCTTCGTCGCCGATGGCGGCTACCGCCGGCCCGAGTTCTGGTTGTCCGACGGCTGGGCGGTGGTGCAGGCACAAGGCTGGCAGGCACCGCTGTACTGGCACGAGCAAAGCAGCCCCACCGGCACGCGCTGGCAGGTCTATGGCCTGCATGGCCTGCAGCCGCTGGATGCGGCCGCGCCGGTCAGCCAGATCAGCTTTTTTGAGGCCGCCGCCTATGCCGCCTGGGCCGGTGCGCGCCTGCCCACCGAATTTGAATGGGAAGCGGCCAGCGGCCACCCGGCCATGCAGCAGATGCTGGGCCAGGTGTGGCAGTGGACGCGCTCCTCCTACGACCCTTACCCCGGCTTCAAGCCTCTCTCAGGCGCTGTCAGCGAGTACAACGGCAAGTTCATGGTGGGCCAGCTGGTGCTGCGCGGCAGCAGCAGTGCCACACCGCCGGGCCATGCCCGCGCCAGCTACCGCAACTTCTTCCCGCCGGCCGCGCGCTGGCAGTTTTCAGGCCTGCGCCTGGCCAAGGACGCCCCCACATGATGACGATGCCCCAATCCAACGCGGCCACCGCAGCCGCCACCTACCATCCGTCGCGGTCCATGCCGCATCCGCATCCGGCGGCGCCCGCGCAAGGGCACGGCGGCACCGAGTTCGCGCATGATTTGCTGGCCGGCCTGAAGGCTAGCCCGCGCACCATCTCGCCCAAGTACTTTTACGACGCCGAGGGCTCCCGCCTGTTCGACCAGATCTGCGAGCTGCCCGAGTACTACCCCACGCGCACCGAGATCGCCATCCTGGAGCGCTGCGCCGACGAGATCGCCCAACGCATGGGGCCCAGCGCCGACATCGTGGAATTCGGCGCCGGCTCGCTGCGCAAGGTGCGCATCCTTCTGGACGCGCTGGTGCAACCGCACCGCTACCTGCCGATAGACATCTCGGGCGAGCACCTGGCCGCATCGGCCACCACGCTGCGCCACGATTACCCCGGGCTGGAAGTGACGCCGATTGCCGCCGACTACACGCGCCGCCTGCTGCTGCCGGCGCAGGCGCCGGGTGCGGGCCAGCGGGTGGGCTTCTTCCCCGGCTCCACGCTGGGCAACTTCACGCCGGCCGAAGCGCTGCACTTCCTGGAGACGGCTGCCCAGGTGCTGCGCGGCGGCGCGCTGCTGTTGGGCGCCGACCTGCTGAAAGACCCGGCCGTGCTGCACGCCGCCTACAACGACGCCCAGGGCGTCACCGCCGCCTTCAACCTGAACCTGCTGGCGCGCGCCAACCGCGAGCTGGACACCGACTTCGACCTGGACGCCTTCTCGCACTACGCCTTCTTCAACCCGCAGCAGCAGCGCATAGAGATGCACCTGGCCAGCCGCCAGCGCCAGAGCGTGCAGCTGTGCGGCCAGCGCTTCGAGTTCCAGGCCGGACAGACGCTGCACACCGAGAACTCGTACAAGTTCACCGTGGCCGGCCTGCGCGCGCTGGCCACGCGGGCCGGATTCACACCGGGGCCGGTGTGGACTGACCCAAATCAGCTGTTCAGCCTGCATTGGCTGAATGCGCCACAATAACAAGTCAACCTCCGAAGGCAAGAGCACCTCGCATGAAAGCCACCTGGAACGGCGTCACCATCGCCGAAAGCAACGACACCGTGATGGTGGAAGGCAACCACTACTTCCCCAAGGATTCACTGAAGCAGGAGTACGTGACCTTCAGCAACCACCGGAGCACCTGCCCGTGGAAGGGCCAGGCCAACTACTATTCGCTGATGGTCAATGGCGAGATGAACCCGGACGCGGTGTGGTACTACGCCGAACCGAAACCCGAAGCCAGCATGGTGAAAGACCGGGTGGCGTTCTGGAAAGGTGTGCAGGTCCAGGCGTAATACACTTCGGCGCATGAGTACCGGTCTGCTCGCACCCACCTTCGCCTCTCCCCAACATGTGGTGCCGCAACTGCGGCAACACGGCCACGTGGTGCTGAGCCCGCAGGCGGTGGCGCAACTGGCCGGCTGTGCGCTGGACGACTTGCTGGCGCTGCGTGCCGACTGGCAAGACCTGCCGCCCGACAATTACCTGAAGGACGGCGGCCGCTACCGGCGGCGGCGCCATTCCTGCTTCGTCGTCGGTGCGGGCGCGGTGCAGCAGGTGCCGCACAGGCCGCACTGGCAACCGGTGGAATACAACGCCCTGCACGGCGGCATGCAGCGCTGGTTCGAGCCCATGCTGCCCGGCACCCTGGCGCAACCGGCCTGGCAACGGGTGTTGCTGTGGCTGGGCCAGGTGTGCTCGGCCATCAAGGGTGAACAGCCCTGGTATGTGGAAGCACACCAGTTCCGCATCGACACCACCGATGGCATAGGCCGCCCCACGCCCGAGGGCGCGCACCGCGATGGTGTGGATTTCGTCGCCGTGTTCCTGATCAACCGCCACCACATCAAGGGCGGCGAGACCCGGGTGTTTGACGCTGCCGGCCCCAACGGCCAGCGCTTCACGCTGACCGAGCCGTGGGCGCTGCTGCTGCTGGACGATGGCAAGGTGATCCACGAGTCCACACCGATACAGCCCACCGGCGCCGACGCCCACCGCGACACGCTGGTGCTGACCTACCGCGCTGGCGGCTTCCAGGGCGGCTGACTTCGCCCTACATCGGCCCGGGGCTTGACCCTGGTCAAGACGTGCCCCGACACGGCGGCGCACAATGGTTTGCAGCAGTGCGGGCAGCCGGCCCCACCGCACGCCAACCGACAAGGAGGACTGCCGTCATGTTCAAGCACATTCTGGTTCCGGTGGACGGCTCGTCCACCTCCGTTCAAGCCGTGCAGAAAGCTGCGGCGCTGGCCAAGGTGTTTGGAAGCCGGGTCAGCACGGTCTTCGTCATCGACCCCTACCCGTTCACCGGTGTCGGCACCGAGTTCGCCTATGGCCAGACCGAGTACCTGCAAGCCGCCAACGCGGAGGCCAAGCAGGCCATTGCCACCGCCACGGCCAGCCTGGATGCGGCAGGCGTGAAGAGCACCGCGGAGATCCTGGAGTCGCACACGCCCTGGCGCGGCATCGTCGAGTATGCGCAGCAGCAGGCTGTGGACCTGATCATCATGGGCTCGCACGGCCGCAGCGGGCTGGAAAAGCTGGTGTTGGGCAGCACCACGCAGCGCGTGCTGAGCAACGTGACGATCCCGGTGCTGGTGGTGCGGGACGCAGGGGTGTAGACGGCTACTTGCCCCTGCTGCCCAGCCGCAGCAATGCAAACACCAGGCCGCACACCAGGATCGAGTCCAGCGCCGGCACCGGCGTCAACGCCAGCCCCCGGGCTGGTGCCAATGCAGCCCAGCCGCTGCCGACCGCCCACGCCAGCAGCGCGCCAAAGCGCCAACCCGTGGCCGCACCCTTGTCCGGTGCGCGCATCACCAGGTGCACCAGGTAGACGCCGGCAATCGGCGGGATGCAGATGCCCAGCCCCAGCAGGTAAGGCACCAGCAGATCACTGATGCCCGCCAGCCCCAGCACGGTGCCGGCCACGCCGGCCACCAACGTCAACTGCCACGGCGGCTGCCTGGGCCGCAGCGTGGCGCCTACCAGGGTGGCCGCATACAGGTTGAATGAATTGGTGGACCAGGCCGTCAACGCCACGATCAACAGGGCCGGCAACCCCAGCCCCAGGGCCAGCATGATCTTGACCAGGTCTTTGTCCCCGGCCGCCAGGCTGGGAAAACCGGCCAGCATCAGCACCAGCGGAAACCCCAGGCCATAGGCCAATGCACAGGCCAGCGCGGCATGGCCCGGCGAACGGGCGAAGCGGCAGATGTCGGGCGACAGCACGGCGCCCACCATCAGGCCGCCCGCCACCATGGAAATGCCGGTGCCCAGCGGCATGGGTGCCGTGGGCACATATGCCCACACCGGGTCCGCGCCGCCGCGCAAGGCGGCAAAGAACGTCCACAGCAGCAACAGCAGCTTCAGCGGTGTGGTCACTGCGGACAGTGCATCCAGCGCGCGAAAGCCCGCCATGGCGGTCAGCGTGGTCAACACACAGCCGATCAGTGCCAGCCACCACACCGGCATGCTGGCCAGCACGGGGCTGACGGAGCCCAGAGCGCGGCCAAACATCATGGCCACCACACCGTACCACCCCAGGATGCTCAAGCCCAGCACGCCGTTGGCCAGCTTGGCGCCGTGCGGCCCGAAGGCGTCCACGATCAGCTCGTACGTCGTCTTGCGCGTGCGGGCACCGGCACCCCCTGCGGCTGCAGCGATGGCCGCCAGCACCGCCGCACCGGCCAGGCTGGCCCAGGTGGCCCGCACGGCGCCCAGCGCGTGGCTCAGTTCTGCACCCATCACAAAGGCTGGCAACGCAATCATCACCGCCAGCAGGATCAACACGATGCGCCAGGCGCTGACGCGCGGCGCGGCGGTGGCTGCTGCGGCCGGTACGGTGGTGTCTGTTGGCATGGCGGGGCTCACAGGTCCATCAGGATCTGCTCCACCGGCCGGTAGGCATGGTCGTAGCCAAAGTAGCGCGGCCCCACCAGCGCGATCGCCTCGGGCGTGCGCCAGGCCGGCACGCAGGGGATGCCCAGCACGGCGGCGCGCAGGCCGTAGCGGGCCTGCTCGGCGGTGATGGGCTCGCCGGTCTCCAGGTCCACCAGCACGATCAGGTCGGGCGTGGTGCACAGCACCGTGCTGTCGGTACGCGCCAGCAGGAATTCGTTCTGGAACAACAGCGACAGGCGCTGCTGCTGGTACTCGTCCAAGCCCTGCAGCTGGGCCACGCCGCGGCCAAAGCGGCCGTCCGTGGTGCGCTGCACGTCGCTCATTTTGCCCTTGAACAGGCAAAACCCACCCACCGCGCGCACCAGTTCAGCCACCGGGTCCAGGTGGCGCGCGCGGGCGTTGAACAGGGCCAGGCCGGCATCCCGCGTCAGGCTGATGGAGCCCTGCACGATGGCGCCACGCGCCTGTTTGGCCGTCATGGGGTAGATCGCCATGCAACAGGCACCACCCATGTCCATCGTGATGCTGCGCACAAAGCGCTCGGTGAAGCGGTTGTCCACCGCCTGCACGGTCAGCGCGTTGCCTTTTTCGTCGGCCAGCGCCAGCGGACAGGCCGCAATGCCCTGCAGCGTGGCCAGGGTCATCTGGATTTCGGGAAAGGCCCGGCCCATGGTGTCGCCGTCCACCACCGGCAGGCCGGTGGCGCTGGCCACGCTGAAGGGGATGGTGGAGTTCAGGCCGCCCACCTCGATCGACATCAAGGCTTTCGCCGGCCGGCCCAGCATTTTTTCCAGGCTGCGCAGCGCCGCCACCATGGGGCCGACTTCCGGCAGCTTTTCCAGCAGTACGGCCGGTGCGCCGGCCATGGCCACCGGCACGATCAGGTCGTCATCGTCCAGTTCGTCAATGTCAATCAGCTTCGCCGGCCCGCATTCGCGGATGGTGCGTTGCGCCAGCAGCTTGCCCAGGTAGGGGTCGCCACCGCCACCGGTGCCGTAGACGGCGCCGCCCACCGCAATCGCTTCCATGCCTTGCGCGTCTATCAATCTCATTTGGCAAATCCTGCTTCGTTCAAATCGCCGACCACGCGCACGCGGATGCGGGTGGCGTTGCCGCCCACATAGGCCAGCGGCACGTCCTCCACATCCAGCAGCTTCAGGCTGGCCGGGTTGGCGCCACCCTGCACGGCACGGCTTTCGGCATCGGCGCGCACCTGCGCAATCGCGTCTTCCCGCGTCAGCCCCCCTTCCAGCCGCAGGATGCGGTCCACCTCGCCGCTGACCTGGGCCATGGCCGCGCCCACCGCATTGGCCACACCGAAGTGCGGCGGGATGATCACGGCGGCATCGCCCACCTGGCCGCGCAGCAGGATGCTGCCGCCGCCCACCACCACCACCGGCAGCACCTGGGCCGAGGTGCGCATGCGCTCCACCGCATCGAACACCATTTTTTGCAGCCGGGCATGGCAGGCGCTGACCGCACCGGCCGCCAGGTGGCTGACCTTGGTGGCGTCGCCCAGCTGCGCCACGCCGGCCGCCACGGCAATGTCGGTGGCCGTCAGCGTGCGACCGCCAAACACCAGCGCTTCGGTGTGGATGTTGTAGCCCACGCTGCCAGGGCCCAACCGGCCCATGTCTGCCGTCACCACCGAGCCACCACCCAGGCCTATGCTGTAGACGTCCGGCATGCGGAAGTTGGTGCGCACGCCGCCCACCTCCACCGCCATGCCGGCCTGGCGCGGAAAGCCGGACTGCAGCACGCCCACATCGGTGGTGGTGCCGCCAATGTCCACCACGATGGCATCGGTCAGGCCGGACAGGAAGGCAGCGCCGCGCATGGAGTTGGTCGGCCCGGAAGCCACCGTCAGGATGGGAAAGCGGGCCGCCTGCTGCGCCGACATCAGTGTGCCGTCGTTTTGCGTCAGGTAAAACGGCGCGGCAATGCCGCTGTCCTTCAGCGCCTGCTCAAAAGCCGCCACCACCCGCAAGCCCAAAGGCCCCAGGCAGGCGTTCAGGATGGCTGCGTTCTCGCGTTCCAGCAAGCCCAGCCTGCCGATCTGCGACGACAGCGTGATGCGCGCCTGCGGCATCACCTCGCGCACCAGCTCGGCCGCCGCCAGCTCCTGCGCATCGTTGATGAAGGAGAAGGCGCCGGAGATCGCCACATCGTCTATGGCCAGCGCGGCGAACTCCGCCGCCATCGCCCGTATCTGCGGCGGCTGCAGCACACCCAGCTCGCGGCCATCGAACTCGTAGCCGCCCTGCGCCAGCCGGCACTGCAGCGGGATGGCCGCGATCAGGTCGTCCGGCCAGGCCGACGTCGGCGGCAGCCCGCTGGTGGCCGGCAACCCCAGCCGTATGACGCCCACCGGCGCCAGCGGCTTGCGCTCCACCAGCGCGTTGGTGAACTGGGTGGTGCCTATCATCACCGCGCCAATGCTGCTGCGCGCAATGCCGGCCCCCGCCACCACCTGCTCCAGCGCCTTCACCACGCCGCTGATTACGTCCGCGGTGGTGGCGGTCTTGATGCCGTGCAAGACCTCGCGGCCGCGCATCACCACGGCGTCGGTGTTGGTGCCACCGACGTCAATACCTACTCTGATCATGTCGTTCCCTGCTGCCTCACTCAGAACCGTGCCTTGGCCTCGAGACTGACCGTGCGCCCGGTGGCCAGCGAGCCGATGTCATACGGCAACCCGCTGTAGCGCGAGGCGTTGTAGTCGGCGTAGTAGCGCTTGTCACCCAGGTTGCGGCCCACCAGGTTGACGCTCCAGCGGTCCTTGGCGTCGCGCACACCCACGCGCAGGCCGAACAGGGTCAGCGCCGGCGACACGGCCACGTTGTCCGGATGCCAGTATTTCTGGTCGCGGTACTCGACATCGAAGCGCAATGTGCCTTCCAGTCCGTTGCCCAGCGGCGCGCTGTACTGCGCACCCAGGTTGAGCTTGAACGGCACGGTCTTGGGCGTGTGGTGGCCCACGGCACCCGGCTCAGCGCTGTCGCGCACGATGCTGCTGTCGGTGATGCCCAGGCCGCCGTCAAACTCCAGCCCGCGCATGGGCAGGAAGCGGAAATCCAGGTCCAGGCCCTTCAAATCCACCGCATCGATGTTGGTGATGATCTGCGAGCCGCTGGCGATGTCGACCTTGAAGAACTGGAAATTGTCCGAGCGTGAGTAGAACAGCGCCGCGTTCAGCAACAGCCGCCCCTGCAGCCAGGTGGACTTGGTGCCGACCTCCATGTTGGTCAGGGTTTCGGCCTTGAAGTCCGGCACCCCCGGCGCGTTGAAGCCGCCCGAGCGAAAGCCCGTGCTGACGGTGGCATAGGCCAGCGTGTCCTTGTCGTACTTCTGCGTCAGCGTGAGTTTGGGCTGCCATTTCGAATAGCTGGCCGAACGTTTTGCGCCACTCAAGGTGTCGGTCTGCTCGCGGTCGTCGTTGTCATAGCGCAGCGCGCCGGAGAAGCTCAACTGCTGACCCAGGTCAACGTCCACCTGCCCGAACACCGCCGAGGCCTTGTTGTGGTTGGCCTCACTCAGGCGCACCATGTTCTTGGCCATGTCGTCCCACTGGTTGTTGGAGCCATTGGCATCCACAAACACGCGCGTCTCGAGGTCGCGCTTGGTGTCCAGGTAGTAGACGCCGCCGATCCAGCGCACGGGCTGGTCGTCGGGCGAGGTCAGGCGCAGTTCCTGGCTGACCATGCGCACACCCAGGTTCTGGCCCTGGCCGGCTTGAAAGCCCAGGCCCAGGAAGCCACCGGGGGTGTCCTTGGCGTTGGTGAAGTCCACGTCGCCGCGGTAGGCCTCAGTCAGGTTGGTGTAGCCGGTGATGGCGGTGAGGGTGCCGAACTTGAAATCGGCCTGGATTTTGGCGCTGAAGTCATCCGTGCGGCCGGTGGTGTAGCCCAGCAGGTTGGAGCGGGGCGCATAGAGGGTGGCGGGGTTGCGGTCCACCACGATGGCGTCCCAGGTCGCGCCGGCGCGAAAGTCCGTGGTGCTGAGGCGCAAGTCGACCTGCGTGCTGGCATTGGGTTTGAGCAGCAGCTTGGCGCGAACCGAGTTGTCGTGGTCCACCGCGTCCACCTGGGCGCCGTTGAAGGTGTTGGTGATCAAGCCATCCGCGCGCTTGGTCTGTCCGACCACGCGGAACAGCGCCACGTCATCCACCAGCGCGCCGCTGAAGCCGCCCGTCAACTCACGCGTGTTGCCATTGCCCAGCCCCAGTTGCGCAAAGCCTTCCAGCTTGTTGCTGGGCGCCTTGGTCTCAATATTGATGGCGCCGCCAATGGCGTTGCGACCGTACAGCGCGCCTTGCGGACCTTTCAGCACCTCGATGCGCTCGACGTCGAACAGGTTCATCTTCAGCTGCTTCTGGTTGTTCTGCGGCACGCCGTCCACCACCACAGCCACCGGAGAGTCGGCGTTGTTGATCTGGGTCACGCCGCGCAACACCACGAACGAGTTGCCGTAGGTGAACGAGTTGTCGAACGACATGTTAGGCGTCAGGTTGATGAAGTCCTGGGTGCTGGCGATGCCCATGTTGTCGATCTGCTTGGCGGAAAACGCCTTCACGGCCACCGGCACATCCTGCAAGCGCTCCAGCCGCCGCTGCGCGCTGACCACCACCGTTTCCAGCTGCGGCGCGCTGTCCGCAGAGGCCGGGGCGGGCTGTGCGCTGGCCTGGCACCAGGCCGGTGCGCTGGACAGCGCCACCAGGCTCAAGGCGGCCAGGGCGACTGGTTTCATCAGGGGGCGGGCTGAAGCGTATCGGGTCATGCGAACGTCCTTTTTTGTGCGAGATGTTGTGGGCTCAGTCTAGGGGTGCGCCCTGGTCCGGGCAATCAAAACGGCGGGGGAGATGGCCGGCAAAAATGGGGGATGGGTGCAACACCCAGGCCTCCCCCACCCCTGTGCCGGCGGCTGTCATGCACAATGAACTGCCCACCCTTCCACGCTGTTCCCACGTGACCCTGCCCGCCGATCCAGCGCTGCGCTTTGAGCCCATCGTCCACGTGGACGATGCCTTGTGGCGCCAGCGGGTGATGGACCGGCTGCTGACAGCGGCCCCCAGTTCAGCCCGCCTGACGCTGCTCAGCGCCCCGGCCGGCTTTGGCAAGACCACGGTGCTGGCACAGCTGGCGCAACAAGCCCGTGCCGCCGGCTCCCAGGTGGCCTGGCTGAATTGCGACGAGCGCGACAAGGACCCGGGCATCTTCGTGGAGAACCTGATGACCGCGCTGAGCCGGGGGGCGATGCAGGGCGGGGCCTCCCCCTCAGCCATGCCCATGCTGCGCCTGGCCGAGCTGCAGGGGCCGCTGCTGGTCTGCATAGACGACTACGAATGCGCCTCCAGCGTGGCGGTGGATGCTGTGCTGGAGAAGCTGGCGCTGGCGGCGCCAGCCAACGTCAACCTGGTGCTGGCCAGCCGGGAAGCACCTCACCAGCACCTGACCCGCCTGCAGCTGGCCGGCAAGGTACGGCTGATCGATGCCGACCTGCTGCGCTTCACGCGCGACGAATCGGCGCTGCTGCTGCGCGACACGCTGCCCGAGCGCGCGGTGCAGCAGATTTCCGCCTACATCGACGGCTGGCCCTTTGCGCTGCAACTGGCGCGGCTGCGTGCCGGCAGCGGCTCGGCCAGCAACGACTGGACCGTGGACGTGCGCACCAAGATCCCCCGGCGCCAGATTTTTGACTACCTGGCGGAAGAGGTGCTGGCCACGCTGCCGGCGCCAATGATCGATTTTCTGACCGATGTGGCGGTGCTGGATTCGGTGGACGTGGCCGGCGCCAATGCCCTGCGCGAGCGCGACGACAGCCTGGCGCTGATACAGCAGCTGGCCCGCATCAAACCCATCGTGGTGGTGGACGAAACACCGTGGTCGGCGCGCCTGCACCCCTTGTTGCGCGACTACCTGATTGACGCCGCCGAACTGGCCACGCCCGGCCGCATGGCCGGTTTGCACCAGCGCGCCGCCAGGCTGCTGGCCGAGCGCGGCCAACTGCACGAAGCGGTGACCCACGCGGTGGCCGGCGGGCGGCTGGACATGGGTGCCGACATCATCGAGCAGGCGGGCGGCTTCTTGCTGGTGGCCACCGAAGGCGCGGTGCGCTCGCGGCTGCTGCTGCAGCAATTGCCCGAGGCCACCATCAGCCGGCGCCCGCGCCTGCGCCTGCTGCAGTTGATGCAGCAGGTGCTGGAAGGCGACCCCTCCGGTGCCATGGTGGAGTTTGAGCGCCTGGAGCAACACATACGTGAAAGCGACACCCCCGCCGACGACCCGGCCCGCTTTGACCTGGAGATATCACGCTGCACCATGCTGATGACGCCGTCGGAGCAGACCTTGCGCTTCTCGCCCTGGTCAGTGCTGGACCAGGCGCGACGCCTGGCGCGCAAGCACGTTGGCAAGGACCTGCGGCCATTGGGCTGCACGGTGCCCATCGAGATCTTCTTCCTGCACCGCTACGGGCCGGTGGAGCGCTGCGACCGCCGCATCCGCGAGGTCGAAGAGGTGTTCGCCCATGGCGCCTACACCTACAACAGCCCCTGGGTCTGGACCTACCACGCGCGCAGCGCGCTGGCGCGCGGCGACCTGGCGCTGGCCGAGCGCAGCATACGGCAGTCGGTGCAGCAGGATGCCAACTTCCTGAACTTCCGGCAGGATTCGTTGAACCGCCTGGTCAACAGCTTGCAAGGACATATTGCCTATCTGCGCGGCGACATCGAGACGGCATTGGAGCATTTCTCCACGCTGGCACCGGTGGCGCCCATCCGGCTGCTGGAGGTGATCCACAGCGGCCATGTGGAGACCGCGCTGTGCGAATTCGCACTGGGCAACACAGAACGCGCCATGGCATTGCTGGAGGTGGCGCGGCACGTGGGCTTTGAAGAAGGGCTGCCGCACCTGGAGCTGCTGGCCAGCGCCAGCCAGGTCGAGCTGCTGGCGCGCCTGGCAGACACCGCCGGCATGCAGGCACTGGCCGAGCAGGTCAAGCTGCGTGACATGTGGACGTTGGCGCAAGAGCCGTTTGCCCTGCCCTGGGTGTCGGTGGAAACCTTGGCCAGGGCAGTGTTCTTCACCCACATCACGCTGGGGGATGCATCGGCGGCTGACACCGTGGCCGGCACGCTGCTGGCGGCGGCGCGCCGTTCCGGCCACCGGCTGTCTGAACTCTGCGCGCACCTGATGGCCGCGCGCGCGCAAGAACTGCGCGGCAACAGCGCTGGCGCCAAACAGGCTTTGCTGCAAGGCCTGAGCATCGGCGCTCAGACCGGGGCCGTGCAGATGTTCATGGATTTCGGGCCTGAGCTGTTGGCCCAGGTGCGCAAGTGGCTGGCCTGTACGGACAGCGTCGAGCACCCCGCTGAAGTGCCATGGGCGCAGTCACTGCTGCGGACCTGGGAAGAGCGCTTTCGCACCCGCGTGCACGGCGCCAACGCCAGCACGCTGACACCGCGCGAGGTGGACGTGCTGTGCGAGCTGGCGCTGGACCACACCACCAAGCTGATCGCCAAGAACCTGCACCTGTCACCCGAAACCGTGAAACACCACTTGAAGGCGATTTTTTCCAAGCTGGGCGTGCGCACGCGGGAGAATGCCATCATGGAGGCGCGCAAACGCGCGCTGATCCCGTAATGTCAGCCTGTTGCGGCCTGGACCCACGTCCAGGCCGGCGCCTTGAGCGCCGTGGGCCTCATTGGCTCAGGCCAAGCGCGCGACCCACGAGCCCGGCAATTGCTGCTTCGTTGGCCAGGCCATGGAACGGAACAGTACCGAGCAACACACGCCACAACAAGCTCACCGCAGTCTGTATGTGTACGCACAAATACGGCGCCGAGCGGTGATTGTGTGATGCTGCCAACACTCTCTCATATGACCTGCGCAGCAGCGCGTTTTGTGGTTCAATCGCCCCGAAGGTCAAGCTCCTTGCCTGCATACGATCATGTGGAATAAAGCTCGTATGCAAGCGCAGGAGGCCGGGAGGACTATTGCATGCTCAACACACGCGCACTTCTGTGTCTATGTTCCTTGGCCGCACCGGCAGCTGCCAGCACAGCCTATACCGACGACAGGGTCACCGCGCAGTACCTGAACGAACTGAGCATTGAAGAGCTGGGCAACATCAGCATCACCTCTGTGTCTCGCCGGGCGGAAAAGCTGTCAGAAGCGCCCGCCTCGGTCTACGTCATCACCGGTGAAGACATCCGCCGCTCTGGCGCGGCCACACTGCCCGAGGCCCTGCGCCTGGCGCCCAACCTGCAGGTGGCCCGCGTGAATGCGCACGACTACGCCATCAGCGCCCGTGGCTTCAACAACGGCATAGGCAACAAGCTGCTGGTGCTGATCGACGGGCGGGCGGTCTACACGCCCTTGTTTTCCACCGTCAACTGGGATTCGCAGCTGGTGCTGCTGGAGGATGTGGAACGCATTGAGGTCATCAGCGGGCCGGGCGGCACGCTGTGGGGTGCCAATGCTGTGAACGGCGTCATCAACGTCATCACGCGTGCGGCGCGCGACACCCAGGGCGAGCTGGTGTTGGCCAGCGCCGGCAAACGGGAGGCCATGCTGGCGGTACGTCACGGCGGCCAATTGGGCTCGGACAGTGCCGATGGCGCGACCGGCAGCTACCGCATCTACGGCCAGCGGATGAACCAGGACAGCACCATGCTGCCCAATGGCCGCAGCGCCGTGGACAGCGTGCAGAACGCACAAATCGGCTTCCGCGCTGACTGGGGCAGCAGGCCACGCGGCCTCACGCTGCAAGGTGATGCCTACCACGTGAACATGGCCGCCGGCGCACTGGGCGCGCCCGAACTCTCCGGCGCCAACCTGCTGGCGCGCTGGAATGAGCAATTGTCGGACGGCTCCAGTTTCGAGTTGCAGGCCTACTACGACCACACCGAGCGCGACAACCCGCTGACCTACCGCGACCGCACCACCATCCTGGACATCCAGTTCCAGCTTGCGTTGCAGCTGGGCGCGGCGCACAAGCTTCTGTGGGGCGCCGGCTACCGGGGCGCGCAAGACAGCACGCAAACCCACTTCAACAACATCTACCCACTGCCCCAGGTCTTCATGCCGGCCGACCGCACGCTGCACTGGGCCAACCTGTTCGTGCAGGACGAGATGGCCATCACCCCCACGCTGAAGGTCACCATGGGGCTGAAGGTGGAGCGCAACGACTACACCGGTGTGGAATACCTGCCCAGCGCGCGTTTTGCCTGGCAGCTGGACAAGGACCGGCTGCTGTGGGGCGCGCTGTCGCGCGCAGTACGCGCGCCAGCGCGGCTGGACCGTGATTTCTACGTCTACCTGTCCTTGCCCGGACGGCCGCTGATTTCCGTGATCGCGGGGGGCCCAAACTTTCAGTCTGAAGTGGCCACGGTGCTGGAACTGGGTTACCGCGCGCAGCCCACCCGCTCGTTGTCCTATTCCATCACCGGCTTTTACGGCGTCTACGACAAGTTGCGCAGCGGCGCCCCTCCACCGGCCGCCACGATCCAGAACATGATGGACGGCAACACCCACGGTGTGGAGGCCTGGGGCAACTACCAGGCCACGCCAGACTGGCGCCTGAGCCTGGGCCTGACCGGGCTGCGCGAAGACCTGCGTATCAAGCCCGGCAGCCCCGACCCCACCGGCCCCAGCGCCCTCGGCAATGACCCTGAAAGCACGTGGCAACTGCGCTCGGCGTGGAACCTGAGCGCCCGCCACCAGCTTGACCTGACGCTGCGCCGCGTCAGCGCCCTGCCCAACCCTGCCGTGCCGGCCTACACCACGGTGGATGGGCGGTTCAACTGGCGCGTGCACCCGGGCCTGGACGTGTCAGTCACCGCGCAAAACCTGTTCGGCGCGCCACATGTGGAGTTTGGCAACCCCGACAGCCGCAGCGAATTCGACCGCAACCTGGCCGTGAAAATCAGCTGGCGCCTGTAGCGCGGCGGCCGCGTCACTCGTTGCGGGTTTCGAAGATCTCTTCAAACGCCTGGTGGTGGCGCAAGAAGGCCTGCAGGATGATGGGGTCGAAATGGCTGGGGTCCGTGCGGCCATCACCCCGGGTGATGATGTCCATCGCCTTGCCGTGGTCAAACGCAGGCTTATAAGGACGCTTGCTGCGCAATGCGTCGTAGATGTCGCAGATGTTCATGATGCGGGCGGCCAGCGGTATGTCCTCGCCGGCGCGGCCATTGGGGTAGCCGCCGCCATCCCAGCGCTCGTGGTGGTTCAATGCAATCTCGGCCCCCATGGCCAGGTAGGGTGACTTGCCACCGGACAAGATGGCTTCGCCCGCGAGCACATGGGTCTTCATGACGGCCCACTCTTCAGGCGTGAAACCCCCGGGCTTGAGCAGGATGTGGTCCGGGATGCTGATCTTGCCGATGTCGTGCAGCGGGCTGGCGTAGAAAATCTCGTCGCAAAAAGCCTCCCCCATGCCCAGGCGCGTGGCCAGCTCGCGGCTGTAGTAGGCAATGCGCTGGATGTGCAGCCCGGTTTCTTCGTCCTTGTGTTCGGCGGCGCGGGCGATGGTGTGTATGGTTTCGCGGTAGCTGTCGCGCAGCTCGGCGGTGCGCTCCAGCACCCTGTGCTCCAGCAGGTCGTTGTGCTCGCGCAGCCTGCGGTTCAGCAGGCGTACCTCCAGCAGGTTGCGCAGGCGCGTCAGCACCTCCAGGTGGTCAAACGGCTTGGAGACAAAGTCCTTGGCACCGGCCTGCAGCGCGCGCAGCTTATGGTCGGGCTGAGCGGTCAGCACCAGCACCGGCACGTAGCCCTGGGGATCCACCTCTTTCAGCGCCCGCATCACCTCAAAACCATCCATCTGCGGCATGTTCAGGTCCAGCAGGATGGCGTCGAAGTCCTGCGCAAGCTGCAGCGGCACCACCGCGCGCGGGTCGGTGGTGCTGGCAACTGCCGTGTAGCCTGCGCTGATGAGGATATGCTTGAGCAACACCACGTTGGCATCCTGGTCGTCAACGATCAAGATCCTGGCGTTGAATATTTCAGAGTCTGAAGGGCTGGTTGAGGGAATGGGCATCAGGTGTCGTTTCTTGGCTGGTCGGGGTCCGCGGCGGCGGGCAGGCCGGCCTGCAGCGCGCTGTCTATCGCGTCCCCGAATTCAGTGAGGTTGATGGGTTTGGTGAGGTATCTGAAAAAGCCGGCCGCCAGGCCGCGCTCCAGGTCGCGCTGCATGGCGTTGGCCGTCAGCGCGATGACAGGGATGTGCGCCGTACCCGGGTCGCTGCGCAGCACCTGCAGCACCTTGTGGCCGTCCATGCCCGGCAGGTTGATGTCCAGCAGGATCACCTGGGGCCGGTGCGCGCGCGCCAGCTCGATGCCAAGCTTGCCGTCCGGCGCCGAGAGCAGCCGCAGGTCGGAGCGAAAACCTATGATTTCCTGCACCAGCTTCAGGTTGGCTGGGTTGTCTTCCACATACAGCAGCGTGGGCTGTGCGCCGCTGTTGGCGGGCACCGGCACCGGTGCCGACTTGGTCTGCAACCCGGGGCCGACCATCGCAGTCGGTGCGGCGGATTTCAGCTCAAACCAGAAGGCCGAGCCCACGCCCACTTCGCTGTCCACGCCTATCTTGCCCCCCATCAGGCCCAGCAGTCGGCGGGTGAGGAACAGGCCTATGCCCGTGCCCTCCGTGGTGCCGCGCTCCTGGCCCAGGCGGTTGAAGGGCTGGAACAGCTCGCCCAGTTGCGCCGGGCTCAGGCCCATGCCGGTGTCGCGCACCGTCAGGCGCACGGTGTCAGCGGCCGGCGCGCTAACCTCCACGGTCACCGAGCCGCCCTGGCGGTTGTATTTGATGGCGTTGGACACCAGGTTCAGCAGCACCTGCTTGAAGCGCAGCCGGTCTGCCCACACGTGCAAGCCGCTGTCGGCCGGGAACACCAGGCGTATGCCGCTTTGCTTGCCCATGGGCTCGGTCATGGTCTGGCATTCCTGCAGCACCTCGGCCACAGCCACCGGCTCCAACGACAGCGTGACGCGGCCCGATTCCACATGCGCCAGGTCCAATATCTCATTGATCAGCGCCAACAGGTGGCGTCCAGCCTTCAGGATGTGGCCGGTGAACTCCACTTTCTGCTCAGGCGTTGAGGGTATGTGCGGCGAAGCCATGATTTCGCCAAAACCCAGGATGGCATTGAGTGGCGTGCGCAGCTCGTGGCTCATGCGTGACAGGAATTCCGATTTGGCTTGGTTGGCGCTCTCAGCCTCCTGCCTCGCCACCACCAGTTGCTGGTTGCTGGCCTCCAGCTCGGCGGTACGCTGGCGCACGCGGTCCTCCAGTTGGGCGTTCAAGCGCACCACCTCTTCTTCGCTGCGGCGCCGCTCGGCCACTTCCTGCGCCAAGGCCTCGGCCCCGCGCTGGCCCTCCAACGAACGCGCCTCAATCTCCGCCAGCATGCGGTTGAACGAATCCACCAGCTCGCCCACCTCGTCGTCACTGGTCTTGGGGGCGCGGCGGGAATAGTCGCGCTGCTCCTCCACCTCGCGCGCCACCTCGCGTATGGCCAGTATTGGCCGGGTGACGGTGTTGCGCAGCAACGCAGACATGAAGAAGGCAATCAGCATGGCCACCACGGTCACCACGGCCGCAATGCCGGCGTAGTTCAGCAGCCGGTCAAACAGCAGGTAGTCCGTGCGCAGGTACACGGTGCCCAGAATCTCACCATGCTGCACGATGCGCTTGAACACCACCAGCGTGCGGCCTTCAATGATGGCGCCCTCCGTGCCCGGCAGCGCGGGCAATTGGGCCACGGCGCCGCTGATGGCGTAGCTGGCAAAGACGGTGCCGCGCGCGTTGTAGATCGCCGCGGCGCGCACCTGCTTGCGCAGCCGAAGCAGGCCCAGGTTTTCGCGGGCCAGCTTGGCGTCGTCAAACTCCAGCGCGGGCGCACTGGTCTGGCCCAGCAGCTCGGCCTGGGTGTTCATGTCGGCCACCCAGCTCTGGTGGTACTCGTGCAGGTCATAGATGATCATGGCCAGCAGCGCCGAGATCACGGCCACCAGCGCAGTGAGCAGCATGACCACCAGAAACTTGGTCCTCAGCGACTTCAGTGGCAGCAGTCTCATGACCCACCCCCCACCACCTTGCGCGCCACCGCCAGCAGGCGGGCGCTGATCTTCAGGCTGGCCGCCTCACTCTGGCGCGGCGCAACGTCAAAACGCACCTTGTCGTCGTCGATGACAAAGTTGATGACACTGCCCGCGTTAAAGCCCGCGTCAGACTCGGTCACCGTCAGCACCGGCTTGCCGCGCAGACCGGCCAGCACCTGGGCCGCATGCGAGTTCTCCGCCCGGCCTATGAAGACGATGTGCAGTCCGGTGGCCACCTCGTCGCGGCGCAGCTTGCGCACGCGCACCGGGCGGGTGTCGTTGCGGCGCTCGGCCACCATTTGCGCCAGCTCGTCGCCCAGACGGTCTGCGCCCACCACACCAATCACCAGGCTGGCGTCAGCATCGGCCAAGGCCGACGGCGGCCATTGCACATAGTTGACGAACTTGTAGAGGTAGGCGGCCTTGACCTTGTATTCGGTGTCTTGCGGGTCTGACTGCGCCGCGCAATGACCCGCATGCCAGGTGGCCAGTAGCGCGGCGACACCCCACAACAGGCGGCGCCAGGGCCAGCGTGGCAATGTGCGTGGGGCCTGAGGCAGCGCCTGCGTTGTCTCAGCCATCATGGGCGCGCCTGCATACGGTCAAGATCGGTTGCCCAATGCACCGCATTGCACGGTCTGCAACGCAACAAATTGCAGGGCAAGACTTGTTGAAAAAGAAACTCGCATGCAGGGCCTCCCGTGGCGAGTCTAATGTTGCGCCACGCGCTCTGCAAGCGTGGTGAGGTGCTTTGTGGTGTTATGAAATTAGCACGCGAATCGGGTGTGCCTATAACCTCACGCCTTTGAATACGCGTACGGCTTCTTGTCTTACAGACTTCGTTTCAATGGCTGCTGATGAGCGCCTTTGTCTACCAGACGCGTTCTATTGCACACTGGCCCCGGGTGCCTTGGCCAAGCCGTATTTCTTTTGCAGCTTCAACACGGTGCCATCCTTCACCAGGGTGGTGTAGGCGCCCCGCCACAGGCTGGCTTCCTCAGCCGCCACACCCTTGGATGCAGCCATGTACAACGTGGCATCGCCCAGCACGCCGTTGACGCGGAACGCGCCCTGGCCATAACCCGCCGGGACGATGGAGGCCAAAATCATCGGCCGGCCCGCATACACCGCGTCCACCAGGCCACTGGACAGCATGCGCAGCAGCTCTTCATAGTCCTTGCCTTCAGTGATGTGCTCAAAGTGCCGCGCCTGCAGGTTGTTGATGATGGGCGAGCCCCGCAGCACACCCACCCGGCGCGTGCGCAGTTGTGCAAGCCGGGCTTCTCCTTCCACCGCGCGGGCGACAGCGTTCGTGTTGGTTTCAAGAAAGACATAGTCCACCTTCACCAACGGGATCAGCCACACAAAGTCGTGCTCCCGGTCCGGCGTGCGCGCCAGCGGAAAGATGCCGAAATTGGACTTCTCAGTGGTCAACTTCACAGCGCGTGCCCAGGGGTAGAAGACCACCTGGCTGTCGCGCCCCAGCTTTTGCGCCATGGCCTTTACCAGATCATTGGCAAAGCCCTTGGCCTCAGCCCCCTCTTGCCATGCAAAAGGCGGCAGGCCGCCAGAAAGCCACTGCAGCGGCTCCGCGGCATGGGCAAGGCCAGCCGCCCAACAGGCAATCATGCACACCACGAAGCGGATACGCGACTTCATTTGGTCTTGTCCCAACGGCACCCTGCACCAGGGCATGGCGGGGGATTATGCGCCAAGCACGGCTTACGCCAAACCGCCTCGCGCTGGCCCTCCTGCACCAGCCCCATGCTCGACGAGCGAGACGCGAGCGTGAGCGCCTGACACCCCCGCCAGGGCTCCGCACCGTCGGACCGCAGCGCAAAGGCGGGGTACGGCTCCCACCTTTTGGTGAAGTGGGCTATGTAGCAGGGCTGGAATTGGCCATCGACGTGACCAAGTGAAAAACATCATCCAAAGTTCGGAAAACATATTCCAAACTTCCAAAGCAAAACGCCATCAAGACCGTTAAGTGCTTGATGGCGTTCGCAATTCTGGCGGAGTGGACGGGACTCGAACCCGCGACCCCCGGCGTGACAGGCCGGTATTCTAACCAACTGAACTACCACTCCTGGTAGGCTGCGTTCGCCTGCTTGCGCAAGCCAAGTGCTGCCAACTTGTGCCGTCAGCCCGGTTGGGCAAAACTGGCGACCCTACGGGGATTCGAACCCCGGTACTCACCGTGAAAGGGTGATGTCCTAGGCCTCTAGACGATAGGGTCAAAACCTGTGGACTACTCTGCGTAGCGCATCCTCAACCATTTGCGAAAACTTGGTGGAGGTAAGCAGGATCGAACTGCTGACCTCTTGCATGCCATGCAAGCGCTCTCCCAGCTGAGCTATACCCCCACATGTTTCGCAAACTGACACTGCCCAACGACCACCTCGTTTTACTGCATTGTCATGTTCTGAGCCTCAAATTATAGCCCGAAATTCACGCCGCTTTCAACCGGGTGATGACTTTTTCTTTTCCGGCCAGTTCCAGCACCGCGTCCAGCGATGGCGTCTGGGCCGTGCCCACCACCAGCACCCGCACCGGCATGGCCAGTTGCGGCATCTTCATGCCGGTGGCGGCCAGCACTTCCTTGATGGCGGCGGCTATGGCCGCCTTGTCCCACGTGGCCAGCGCAGCCAGCTTGTCGGCCAGCTGGGCGATGGCGGGTTTCACGGCGTCAGTCACATGCGTGGCCAGCTCGGTGGCGTCGGGTGTCACCGGCGCGTAAAAGCGCTGCACCCAGTCCGCCAGCGCCACCGTGGTGTCGCAGCGGTCCTTCAGCAGGCCGCAGAGGGCCGTCAAGCGCGCGTCGCTGGCACCACTGCCCACGTCCACACCGCGCTTGGCCAGTTGATCGGCCACCAGTCGGGCCAGCCGCGTGTTGTCGGCGGCCTTGATGTAGTGGGCATTCACCCACAACAGTTTGGCCGGGTCCCATTGGGCGGGGCTCTTGTTCAGGTGGCTGCCGTCGAACCATTCCACCAGTTGGCGGCGCTCGAACAGCTCGTCGTCGCCATGGCTCCAGCCCAGGCGGGCCAGGTAGTTCAGCATGGCCTCGGGCAGGTAACCGCCCTCTTCATAGGCCGTCACGCTGACCGCGCCACGCCGCTTGGACAGCTTTTGCCCATCGTCGCCCAGGATCACGGGGCAGTGGCCGAACAGCGGCAGTGGCGCACCCAGCGCGTGGAAGATGTTGATCTGCCACGGCGTGTTGTTGATGTGCTCATCACCGCGGAACACATGGGTGATGGCCATGTCCCAGTCGTCCACCACGACGGCGAAGTTGTAGGTCGGTATGCCATCCGTGCGGACGATGATCAGGTCATCGATCTCGCGGTTGCTGATGGTGATGGGGCCTTTGACCAGGTCGTCCCAGGTGACGTCGCCGTCTGCGGGGTTGCGAAAGCGCACCACCGGTTTCACTCCCTCGGGCACGGGTGGCAACACCTTGCCCGGCTCGGGCCGCCAGCGGCCGTCATACAGCGCCTTTTCGCCGCGCGCCTTTTTGGCCTCGCGCACCGCATCCAGCTCCTCGGGGGTGCTGTAGCAGTGGTAGGCCTTGCCCTGCGCAATCAGCTGGTCCACCACCGCCTGGTAGCGGTCCAGACGCTTCATCTGGTAGATGGGGCCTTCGTCGTAGTCCAGGCCCAGCCAGCGCATGGAGGCCAGGATCTGCTCCACCGATTCCTGGGTGGAGCGAGCCACGTCGGTGTCTTCGATGCGCAGCACGAACTCGCCGCCATGGTGGCGCGCATAGGCCCACGAATACAGCGCGGTGCGCGCCGTGCCCAGGTGCAGGAAGCCGGTGGGCGATGGTGCGATGCGGGTGCGTACGGGTTTCTTCATTCTTCTTCTTGAAAATCAATCGGCCAGGTTGGGCAGGGCCAGGCGCGAGCTGTCTTCTTCGGCGCCCTCGTTGGCCACCACGCGCCGTTCGTTCAGGCGCACAATGTCGGCGGCGGTGATGTCGCCGGTGACGTAGATGCCGTCAAAACACGAGGCGTCGAAGCCCTGGATGGCCGGGTTCAGCGCGCCAATGGCCTTCTTCATGCCGTCCACGTCCTGGTAGATCAGCGCGTCGGCACCGATGATCTCGCGCACCTCTTCCACCGTGCGGTCGTGCGCCACCAGCTCGTCAGCGGTGGGCATGTCGATGCCGTACACATTGGGAAAGCGCACCGGCGGCGCGGCGCTGGCCAGGTAGACCTTCTTGGCGCCGGCATCGCGCGCCATCTGCACGATCTCGCGGCTGGTGGTGCCGCGCACGATGGAATCGTCCACCAGCAGCACGTTGCGACCCTTGAACTCGCTGGCGATCACATTCAGCTTCTGGCGCACCGATTTCTTGCGCACCGCCTGACCGGGCATGATGAAGGTGCGGCCCACATAGCGGTTCTTCACGAAACCTTCGCGGTACGGCAGGCCCAGCAGCTGTGCCAACTGGGCAGCACTGGGGCGGCTGCTTTCGGGGATGGGGATGACGACATCGATCTCACTCGGCGGCACGGTGGAGACCACCCGCTTGGCCAGCGTCTGGCCCAGGTTCAGCCGCGCCTGGTAGACCGAGATGCCGTCCATCACCGAGTCCGGCCGCGCCAGGTACACGTATTCGAAGATGCAGGGGTTCAGCACCGGTGCGTCGGCGCACTGCTGGGTATGCACCTGGCCGTCCAGCGTGATGAAGACCGCCTCGCCGGGGGCGACGTTGCGGTCGAACGTGTGGCCGGTGCCCTCCAGCGTGACCGACTCGCTGGCCACCATCACGGTGCCGTCGGCGCTTTTGCCCAGGCACAGCGGGCGGATGCCAAACGGGTCGCGGAAAGCCAGCACGCCGTGGCCGGCGATCAGGCAGATGACGGCATAAGAACCCTTGATGCGCGCATGCACGTTGCGCACGGCGGCAAACACGTCGGCCGGCTGCAGCGGCAGGCCGCGCGTGGTGCGCTCCAGCTCGTGCGCCAGCACGTTGAGCAGCACCTCGGAGTCGCTCTCGGTGTTGATGTGGCGGTGGTCGGTGGTGAACAGCTCGGCCTTCAGGGCCTGGGCGTTGGTCAGGTTGCCGTTGTGCACCAGCACGATGCCAAACGGCGCGTTGACGTAAAAGGGCTGGGCCTCTTCCTCGCTGTAGGCGTTGCCGGCGGTGGGGTAGCGCACCTGGCCCAAGCCGCAGTTGCCCGGCAGCGCGCGCATGTTGCGGGTGCGGAACACATCACGCACCAGGCCCTTGGCCTTTTGCATGAAGAACTTGCGCTCCTGCTGGGTGACGATGCCGGCCGCATCCTGCCCCCGGTGCTGCAACAGCAGCAAAGCGTCATAAATCAGCTGATTGACCGGGGCGCCACTGACGACCCCTACGATTCCGCACATAGTTTCACCATCGTGTGAACAGGCCCTAAGCCAAAAACCGGCCCATGCTGTCAGGCAGCAGGGGCCGCAGATCCTTCAACACCGTGGTCAGCAGGCCCGCACCCACCGACTCGCGCCACCAGGCGCTCTCTCTCATGGGCGTCAGCCCCACCACCACGGTGAAAGCCAGCAGCAGCACCACGCCACGCACCAGGCCAAACAAGGCTCCCATGCTGCGGTCCACAGGCCGCATGCCCACCGCCTCGACCAGCTTCTTCACCAGGCTGGCCACCAGCCCGCCGGCAAAGGCGGCCAGGATGAACACCACCGCAAAGGCAACGACGAAGCGCACCGCCTCGCTCATGCCGCCCACCGTGATGTGCGCTGCCACCTCGGGTGCGAACCACTGCGCCAGCAGGAAGGCAGCCACCCACACCAGCACCGACAACACCTCGTAGACCAGGCCGCGCCAGGCCCCCAGCAGGAACGAGGCACCCAGCACGCCGAGCAAAATCCAATCCAGCACCGGCATCGCCGCCCCCTCTTTACAACGTGAGGATGGCGGCCGGCATATCAAGCTTCTTGACCTTCTGCGCGGCGGCCTCGGCCTCGGCACGCTTGGCAAACGGCCCCAGGCGCACCCGGGTGCGCTCGCCCTCGGGCGTCTTGGCCACCTGGGTGAAGGTCTTCAAACCGGCGCGCTCCAGCTTCTGGCGCGTGTCGCGCACCTTGGCGGCGTCAGCGAAGGCGCCCACCTGCACGATGAAGCGCTCTTCAGCACCGGCCGAGGCTGGCGCTGCCGCTGCTCCGGCGGCGACGTTGGCAGCGGCCGGCGCCGACCGGCCTTCCAGCAGCGCCTGCGCACGGGCGGCTTCGTCGGCCTTGACGGGCGCAGGCTTGTCGGCCGGCTTGGCCTCGGCCTTGACCGCTGGCTTGGCGGCCTCGGGCTTGGCTGGTTCAGGCTTGGCGGGCTCCGCCTTGGGTGCGGGCTTGTCAGAGGCAGAAGCAGCGGCCAGCTGGGTGGCGGGTGCCTCGGGGGCCGCGCCACCCACCTTGCCGGACGACACCTGGGGCGTCGCTGGCAAGGTGACTGCCGGCTTGGGCGCAGCCGCCGCCACGCTGGTGGAAGCCGCCACGGTGGCTGGCGGCGTGCTGCCCGAGGCGGCCTCGGCCACCGGGGCAGCGGGCGCAGAGGGAATGGCCAGCGGCTTGGTCTTGTTCTTGTCCGGGATGTCGATGGGAATGTCCACCGGAATCGGGCGCGGCTGCTTGTCAAAGATCAGCGGAAAGCCCAGCACGGCCACCAGCACCAGCACCGTCGCCCCGATCAACCGGTGCCGCGCACGCCGGCGCAACACCTCCACGCTTTCGCCGGGCTGGGGTGCGGCGGGAGACTCGTCACCGGCGTTGCGAAACTTGAAAAAAGCCATGGATTGAGCGGTCAGGAATTCAGATGTTTGGCGTCCAGACGGGGCAAACCGTCCTGCAACACGCCACCCACCGTGTAGAACGAGCCAAAGACGACAATTCTATCAGCCGGGTCTGCGGCGGCGATGGCTGCCTGCAGCGCGGCGCGGGGGTCCGCATGGGTGCTGGCACTGGTGCCGGCGCGCACTCCCGCGGCCTGCCAGCGCTGCATCAGGTCGGCCGCGCTGGCCGCGCGCGGCGTGGGCAGGTCGGTGAAATACCACTTGTCCACCAGCGGGCCTATGCGGGCGAACATCGGCGCCAGATCCTTGTCGGCCATGGCGCCGAACACGCCATGGGTGCAGGGGTAAAAGCCCATGGCGTCCAGGTTCAGCGCCAGCGCCGCCACCGAGTGCGGGTTGTGCGCCACGTCCAGCACCAGCGCCGGCTGGCCCGGCACGATCTGGAAGCGCCCGGGCAACTCCACCATGGCCAGCCCGTTGCGCACCGCCTGCGCCGTCACCGGCAGGCGTTCGCGCAGGGCGGCCAGTGCCGCCAACACGCCCGAAGCGTTGACCAGCTGGTTGGCGCCCCGCAGCGCCGGGTACGCCAGTCCGCTGTAACGACGGCCACGGCCGGCCCAGCCCCACTGCTGCGGGTCACCGCTGTAGTTGAAATCACGCCCATGGCGCCACAGGTCGGCGCCCAGTTCCTCGGCGCGCTGCAGGATGCTGTCGGGCGGCACCGGGTCGCTGACGATCACCGGCCGCCCGGCGCGCATGATGCCAGCCTTCTCACGGCCAATGCTCTCGCGGTCCGGTCCCAGCAGCTCCATGTGGTCCAGGTCGATGCTGGTGATGATGGCGCAGTCGGCATCGATGATGTTGGTGGCGTCCAGCCGGCCGCCCAGGCCCACCTCCAACACCACCGCGTCCAGGTTCTGGCGCATCAGCACGTCCATGATGGCCAGTGTGGAGAACTCGTAATAGGTCAGCGAGACCTCGGCGCGCGCCGCTTCCACACGCGCGAAAGCCTCCACCAGCACAGCAGCCTCCACCATCTGCCCTTGCAGACGCAACCGTTCCTCAAAATGCACCAGGTGCGGCGAGCTGTACACCCCCACCCGGTAACCGGCCTGCAGCAGGATGCTCTCCAGCATCGCGCAAGTAGAGCCCTTGCCATTGGTACCGGCCACGGTGAACACCGGGCAGGCGAACCGGATGTCCATGCGTCGCGCCACCTCGCCCACGCGTGCCAGGCCCATGTCGATGGTGGTGGGATGCAGGCGCTCGCAGTGCGCCAGCCAGTCGGAAAGTGTCTTCATAGCGCGCGCATTGTCGCCCAGACCGCCAAGCCAGCGAGCTTCGTCGGCTTTTGTGTTTGCGCTGCGTGGTCATCATGCTTGGTTGGCTAGATCATGCCGACGCGGCACTCGGCTCCGCGGCTGTCCCCCGGGCCTGCGGCCCTCCTCCTTGATGCCGCTGCGCCGAATGCCGCATCGACCTGATCCTGCGAACGTGGTGGGCGTGCCGGCATTCCTGCGCAACGCGCGCCAATTGAACCGTCGGCAGCCCACAAGCACAGACGCCCTAGTTGCACCGGCCGCCGGAGAAGGAGACAGGCAGCAGGTGCCTATGATGGTGGGTATGAGCACGACACCATCCATTACCCTGCACGGCATCCCCAACTGCGACACCGTCAAGAAGGCGCGTACCTGGCTGACCGAGCATCACGTAGAACACCAGTTTCACGACTTCAAGAAGCAAGGCGTACCGCAGCCCGACATCGACCGCTGGCTGGACGCTGTGGGCTGGGAAAAACTGCTGAACCGCAAGGGCACCATGTGGCGCAAGCTGACGCCTGAGCAGCAGGCCGGTGTGACCGACGCGCCAACAGCCCGCGCACTGATGCTGGAGGTCCCCTCCGTCATCAAGCGCCCGGTGATGGATTGGGGTGGCGGCCGTTACACCGTGGGCTTTGACGAGGCCGTCTGGGCCCAGCGCATTGCCGGCGGCCAAAAATAAGTGGCCAAACCGGCAATTTGTTACAAAACCTTACCCCCACGACCTCAGGCCGCCCGAATGGACCGCGTTGCTTGGTGACATACTTCCAGGCATCTCGCCAGCTTTCGCCAACGCTCCACCAACAAGAGGTCCGCACATGGATGTCAGCCTCGATTCGCAGCGCCCGTCGCAGCGCACTGCCACTGGGCCTGCGACCGGCACACCTGCCGCTGCGGACAGCCCCGCGCCTGTCGCATCGACAGACCCGCAACCCACGCAAGCGCTGTGGTCCTGGTCGGCCGCCGGCCTGGCCAGCGCCGCTCTAGCCGCCTGCGGGGGTGGTGGCGACAGCGTAACCCCCGCCATCCTGCCCACGCAAGCGCGGAGCCTGCCGTTTGACAGCGCCACGGTGTCCGACACGCTGATCGCCAACGCCCCCCGCCAGCAAGCCGCCCAGGTGCAGATACGCGCCGCGCAAACGGTGACGCCCGACGCGCTGATGAACTGGGCCGAAACCACGCTGCCCACGCTGTTCCCCGGTCCGCAGCAGACGCTGAATGGTTCAGGCGGCGGCCTCAGCTACGTCTACCGTTTCTACCCACTGGCCAACGGCACCTGGAACCTGCTGGGCGTCACCACCGACGGCAAGGTGTATGTGATGGGTGCCATCACCGGCGGCGCGCTGACGCAGTTCGGCATGCTGCAAGATTACGCCTGTACGCTGTACCCCACCAGCTGCGGCATCACCAACCCGTACCTGGCGCCCACCAATGCCACCGAGGCAGCGCGCTTCCTGGCGCAGGCATCTCTGGGGCCTGTCAAAGCCGACATCACCGCGCTGCAGTCCAGCACCTACGGCGCCTGGATCGACGCGCAGATGGCCATGCCGCAGACCCAGAGCCACTACGACTGGCTGCTGGCCCACGGCTATGGCGACGCCGCCTACATGAACGGCGAGCAGGGCCTGAACAACAGCCTGTGGCGCAAGCTGATCACCAGCCCCGACACGCTGCGCCAGCGGGTGACGCTGGCGCTGTCGGAAATCCTGGTGGTGTCGGTGCTGGGCATCAACGCCTCGTGGCGCCAGTTCTCCGTGGCGCACTACCTGGACATCCTGGAAAACAACGCCTTCGGCAACTACCGCACGTTGCTGGACCAGGTCACGCTGAGCCCGGCCATGGGCGTCTACCTGACCTACCGCGGCAATGCCAAGGCCAACACCACCACCGGCAGCCAGCCGGACGAGAACTACGCCCGCGAGCTGATGCAGCTGTTCACCATTGGCCTGCAAAAGCTGAACATGGACGGCACGCTCCAACTGGTCAACGGCAACCCGGTGGAGACCTATGTGCAGGCCGACGTCAGCGGGCTGGCGCGCGTCTTCACCGGCTGGGACTACGACACCTCTGGCCTGACCTCGCCCTACCCGCCCGACATCCAGAAACGCAACCTGGTGCAGTCGGCCAGGAACCAGTACGAGACCGGCATCAAGACCTTTCTGGGTGTCACCATCCCTGCCAACACCGCGGCGCCGGCAGCGCTGAAGATCGCGCTGGACACGCTGTACGCCCACGCCTCGCTGCCGCCCTTCATCAGCCAGCAATTGATACAGCGGCTGGTCACCAGCAACCCCAGCCCGGCGTATGTGCAGCGCGTGGCCACGGTGTTCGCCAACAACGGCGCTGGTGTGCGGGGCGACCTGAAGGCCGTGATCAAAGCCATCCTGCTGGATGCCGAAGCGCGCGACATGACGGTGGCCGCGGGGAGCAGCTTCGGCAAGTTGCGCGAGCCCATGATCCGCTTCCTGAACTGGGCGCGCGCCTTCAACGCCACGTCGCCGTCCGACGTCTGGGCAGTGGGCGACCTGTCAGACCCCTCCACCAAGCTGGGTCAAAGCCCGATGCGCGCCCCCACGGTGTTCAATTTCTTCCACCCGGGCTATGCGCCGCCCGACGGTGCGCTGGCAGCGCAGAAGCTACTGGCGCCGGAGCTGGAGATCACCGACGAATCCACCGTGGCAGCCTATGTGAACTTCATGCAGAAGGCCATCAGCGGCACCGGCATCAACGACGTCAAGGGCAACTACGGCAGCCTGGTGTTCCTGGTCGGCGACTCAGCTGCGCTGCTGGCCGAGCTGAACTTGGTGCTGGCGGCCAACCAGATTCCGGCCGCCACACTGGCCGCCCTGAAAACCGCGTTGGACACCATCGCCGTCACCACCGACGCAGGGCGGAACAACCGCATTTATGCGGCGATCACCCTGGTGATGGCGTCGCCGGCGTACATTGCGCAAAAATGATGAACTTGCGAGACAGGCCGTAGCGCAGCGCAGCTCTGTCCCCAACTGATTGGAACGCTCATGAATCCCCTCTTCCGCGTGGATCCCAGCAACGCCTCGCGCCGGGCCTTCCTGAAGCGCGGCGCCGCGCTGTCACTGGCGGCCGGTGCCACGCCCTGGGCGCTGAACCTGGCCGCCATGGGCGAGGCGGCCGCCGCCACCGCCACCGACTACAAGGCCCTGGTGTGCGTGTTCCTGTATGGCGGCAACGACTACGCCAACACGCTGGTACCCTACGACGCCACCAACTACAACGCCTACAACAGCTACCGCAGCAACCTGGCGATAGACCGCAGCATGCTGGCGGCCACGCTGCTGAACCCGGCCACCGCGCTGCCCAACGCGCGCCAGTTCGCGTTGGCGCCCGGGCTGGCGCCGCTGCTGCCGATCTTCGACGCCGGCAAGATGGCGGTGCTGCTCAACATCGGCACGCTGATACGCCCCACCAGCAAGGCCCAATACAGCAGCCAGCAGATGCTGCCGCCCAAGCTGTTCTCGCACAACGACCAGCAGTCGTTCTGGCAGGCCTCGTCGCCCGAGGGCGCGGTGTCGGGCTGGGGTGGGCGGCTGGGTGACCTGTTCGAGGCCAGCAACGCCACCTCCACCTTCACCTGCATCAGCGTGACGGGCAACGCGGTCTACCTGTCCGGCCGCGACGCAGTGCAATACCAGGTCAGCAGCAGCGGCTCGGTGCCGGTCAACGGCATCAAGAGCAACCTGTTCGGCTCCAGCGCCTGCTCGGCCGCGCTGTCCAAGCTGATGACCACGCCCAGCACCCAACTGCTGGAGAACGAATACGCACGCGTGTCCAAGCGCTCCATAGACGCCAATGACCAGATCACGAAGGCACTGGCCGGCGTGTCCATGACCTCGGTGTTCCCCAGCACCGGGCTGGGCGACCAGTTGAAGATGGTGGCCAAGCTGATTGCCGCGCGCAACACGCTGGGCGCCAAGCGCCAGGTGTTCATGGTGTCGCTGGGCGGCTTTGACACCCACAACAGCCTGACCTCCGTGCACCCGGGCCTGATGACCACGCTGGGCAATGCGCTGGCGTCCTTCTACCTGGCCATGGGGGCGCTGGGCGTTTCGGACTCGGTGACCACCTTCACCGGCTCGGACTTCGGCCGCACGCTGCTGAGCAACACCGACGGCTCCGACCACGGCTGGGGCAGCATGCAGTTCGTGATGGGTGGCGCGGTGCAAGGCAGGTCGTATGTGGGTACGGCGCCGGTGCTGGGCAACAACGGCGCGGACGACGTCGGCCAGGGCCGCTTGCTGCCCAGCCTGTCGGTGGACCAGTTCGCGGCCACGCTGGGCACCTGGTTTGGCGTCTCGGCCACGGACCAGGCCCTGGTGCTGCCCAATTTGAAGAACTTCTCCAACACCAACCTGGGTTTCATGGCCTGAAGGGTCAGATAGAGCCGCCAGGCAGGCCGCTTGGGCCGGCGCGAGCCGGCAAATTAGAATCTAGGGTTCCACCTTAGTCATCTACAGCCCTGCCCGCCCATGTCCGCGCCCGCCACCACCCAAGTCCCCAACGTCAGCGTCGCCACCAAAGCCAACGTCTATTTCGACGGCAAGTGCGTCAGCCACACCATTGAACTGGCCGACGGCACGAAGAAATCGGTAGGCGTGGTGCTGCCCGCCACGCTGACCTTCAGCACAGGCGCGCCGGAGATCATGGAATGCGTGGCTGGCGCCTGCGAATACCGGCTGGCCGGTACCGACCGCTGGGTGGCTTCGGGCGCCGGCGAACGTTTTAGCGTGCCGGGCAACAGCAGCTTTGACATCCGCGTGGCCGACAGCTACCACTACATCTGCCATTTCGGCTGATTTCCCCCCGTTCCAACCGCAGCCGCACCAGCGTATCCCCCATGAGCAACACCATCCTGCAACAGATTCCCGCCGGCCAGAAGGTCGGCATCGCCTTTTCCGGCGGCCTGGACACCAGCGCCGCGCTGCACTGGATGCGCAACAAGGGCGCCATCCCCTATGCCTACACCGCCAACCTGGGCCAGCCCGACGAAGCGGACTATGACGACATCCCGCGCAAGGCCATGCAGTACGGCGCCGAAAGAGCGCGGCTGATCGACTGCCGCCAGCAGCTCGCCGCCGAGGGGATTGCGGCGCTGCAAAGCGGTGCCTTCCACATCTCCACCGCCGGCGTGACCTACTTCAACACCACGCCGCTGGGCCGCGCCGTGACCGGAACCATGCTGGTGGCGGCGATGAAGGAAGACGACGTCAACATCTGGGGCGACGGCAGCACCTTCAAGGGCAACGACATCGAGCGCTTTTACCGCTATGGCCTGCTGACCAACCCGGCGTTGAAGATCTACAAGCCCTGGCTGGACCAGGCCTTCATCGACGAGCTGGGCGGCCGGGCTGAGATGTCGGCCTTCATGACCAAGGCCGGTTTTGGCTACAAGATGTCGGCCGAGAAGGCCTACTCCACCGATTCCAACATGCTGGGCGCCACGCACGAGGCCAAAGACCTGGAGCACCTGAACAGCGGCATCAAGATCGTGCAGCCCATCATGGGCGTGGCGTTCTGGCGCGACGACGTGCAGGTCAAGGCCGAGACGGTGACGGTGCGCTTCGAGGAAGGCCGCCCAGTGGCGCTGAACGGCGTGGCCTACCCCGACTTGGCGGCGCTGATCCTGGAAGCCAACAAAATCGGCGGCCGCCACGGCCTGGGCATGAGCGACCAGATCGAGAACCGTATCATCGAAGCCAAGAGCCGCGGCATCTACGAGGCCCCGGGCCTGGCGCTGCTGTTCATCGCCTACGAGCGGCTGGTGACCGGCATCCACAACGAAGACACGATTGAGCAGTACCGCGACAACGGCCGTAAGCTGGGCCGCCTGCTGTACCAGGGCCGCTGGTTCGACCCGCAAGCCATCATGCTGCGCGAAACCGCGCAGCGCTGGGTGGCGCGCGCCATCACCGGCGAGGTGACGGTGGAGCTGCGCCGCGGCAACGATTATTCGCTGCTGAACACCGAGTCGCCCAACCTGACCTACCACCCCGACCGGCTGACGATGGAGAAGGGCGAGTCCGTCTTCTCCCCGGCCGACCGCATCGGCCAACTGACCATGCGCAACCTGGACATCGTGGACACCCGCGCCAAGCTGGGCATCTATTCGGCCGCCGGGCTGTTGTCACTGGGTGAAGGCGGCGACTTCCTGAGCCTGAAGAACGACGGTAAGAAATAGCCCTTTTGCGTTGACGCGTCTCCGTAGCGCGCCAGCCTGAAAATTGGCCTTCCCAGGTTGCACATGGGGCCCTTAGCCAATTTTCAGGCTGGCACGCCGCTCCCCGGTTAACGAAATAGCACAGGCGTGAGGCTTCCTCGTTGGCCGCATGCCCGGTGCCCACCCCAGAGCCAAAGAAAAAGCCCGCACGAAGCGGGCTTTTGCATTCAGCGCCGGAAATACTCAGGCACGTGCAGCACGCAACCGCAGCGAGAACTCTTGCAGCGCGGCCACACCGCTGGCCTCGGCGCGGTGGCACCAGGCTTGCAGTTCGGCGATCAGGTGCTCGCGCGAGTGCGAGGTGTTCAGCCACATCTGGCGCAGTTCTTCGCGCATGGTCACCATCTTGTCCAGCGACGGGAAGGCGGCACGGGCTTTTTCCAGGTTTTGGTGGGCGTGAGCCGGCACCTTTTCTGTGTCGCGGTGCATCCAGCGCTTGGCGGTCTTCACCACGGCGGTGTCCACGCTGGCCTTCGAGGTGGCAAATTCTTCACGGCGGGCCTGGCGCATGCCCTTGGCGTAGCGGGCCATGATCTCGTAGCGGTTGGCGATCAGCGCCTCCAGCGTTTTCTCGTCGGCCACCGGTCGCACATCGCCATAGGCCAGCTTGGGCGGCGTCTTCTTGACCTTGGCCAGGCCCAAGGCGCTCATGATGCAGATGTACATCCAGCCGATGTCAAACTCGTACGGCTTGACCGACAGCTTGGCCGACGTCGGGTAGGTGTGGTGGTTGTTGTGCAACTCTTCGCCGGCAATGATGATGCCCCAGGGCGAGATGTTGGTGCTGGCGTCTTGCGCCTCAAAATTGCGGTAACCCCAGTAGTGGGCGGCACCGTTGATGATGCCGGCAGCGGTGATGGGCGTCCAGGCCATTTGGACGGCCCAGATGGCCAGACCGCCAGCGCCGAACAGCGCCAGGTCCAGAATCAGCATCAGGCCCACGCCCTGCCAGGAGTAGCGGGTGTACAGGTTGCGCTCGATCCAGTCGTCCGGCGTGCCGTGGCCGTAGCGGGCCAGGGTATCGGCATTTTTCGACTCCTTGCGGTACAGCTCGGCACCCTGCGTCAGCACCATCTTGATGCCGTGCACGTGGGGGCTGTGCGGGTCGTCGGCCTGCTCGCACTTGGCGTGGTGCTTACGGTGGATGGCGGCCCACTCCTTGGTCACCATGCCGCTTGTCAGCCACAGCCACAAGCGGAAAAAGTGCGAGGCGATAGGGTGCAGGTCCAGCGAACGGTGCGCCTGGTGGCGGTGCAGGTAGACGGTGACGCTGATCATCGTCACGTGCGTCAAAGCCAGCAGGACCAGCACCATCTGCCACCAAGCCAGGTCCCACATGCCATGGGACAACCACTCGACGGCGGCGTTCAGCACCGCCCAGTCAGGTAACAACATGAAAGTAAATCTCTCGAAAGAAAATAGAGAAAGTAGGAAACGGCCTACGGAGGCAACGGCTGACTGTCAGACATCGCGGCCCGGCGTCCGTTCCCCCAATTTTAAGGCCTACCCCTTACGGGCGGGCGACAAATTCTTGATTTGCCTCAAAACCGGTCATTTTTCACCAAAATCTTATTTCTTCTGCCAAATTGCGGCGAAAAAACCGTCCGTGCCATGCAAATGGGGCCAAAGGCGCAAATACAAGTGCCCTGACTCGCCACCGCGACACAGTTTGGCCACAGATTCACCCAGTTTCAGCCCGTCCAGCACGTCGCCCACTTCCAATGGCACGAAATCCGGGTGCGCTGCGCTGAAAGCGTCGGCCACGGCCTCGTTTTCCTGCGGCAGCAGGCTGCAGGTGGCATACACCAACCGGCCGCCGGGCTTCAACAGGCGGGCGGCGCTTTGCAGGATGGCGGCTTGCAGCTTGGCCAGTTCTTCCACCGTCTGCGGCGTCTGGCGCCACTTCAAATCCGGGCTGCGCCGCAGCGTGCCCAGGCCGGAGCAGGGTGCATCCACCAGCACGCGGTCTATCTTGCCGGCCAGGCGCTTGATGCGGTCATCACGCTCATGGGCAATGGCCACCGGGTGCACGTTGGACAGGCCGCTGCGCGCCAGCCGGGGCTTCAGCGCCTCCAGCCGGTGCCCCGAGGTGTCAAAGGCGTACAGCCGACCGGTGTTGCGCATGGAGGCGCCCAGCGCCAGCGTCTTGCCGCCGGCGCCGGCGCAAAAATCCACCACCATCTCGCCGCGCTTCGCGTCTGTCAGCAGCGCCAACAACTGCGAGCCCTCGTCCTGCACCTCGATGGCGCCGCTCAGGAAGGCGTCCAGCTTGTTCAGCGCCGGTTTGCCGGCAATGCGCAGGCCCCAGGGGGAATACGGCGTGGGTTGGGCCTTCAGGCCGCCCTTGGCCAGATCTTGCTGCACCTGTTCGCGTTTGGCGTTCAGCACGTTGACGCGCAGGTCCAGCCCCGCTGGCTGTTCCAGTGCCTGGGAGAGCTGCCAAAAGCCTTCATCGCCCAGCTGGGCCTTCAAGGGCACCACCAGCCAGTCCGGCAGGTTGTGGCGGTGCCGGTCCATCAGCTCGGTGTCCTTGACCTGCAGGCAGGCGTCCAGCCATTGCTTTTCGCTGTCGCTCAAGGCGCTTTTGAGGAAATCCACTGGGCCGGCAAAGCCCAGGATGGCCATGCGGCGCTCCTTGGCGCCACTGCCCGAGCGGGCCAGATACTCGTAAAACTGCTTCTTGCGCAGCACGTTGTAGACGGTGTCGGTCAGCGTGGCGCGCTCGCGCGGGCCATAGCTGCGTTGTTCGCGGAAGAACCGCGACACGACGGCGTCGGTGGGGTGGTCAAACATCAGGCTGAGCCGCACCAATTCGGCGCAGCCATCCAACAGGGCTTTCGGGTGCATGGCCCGATTGTCTCATTGGGCACAATCCAGGGTATGAGCGCCACCGACCATGACCTGCCCCCTTTGATCGAAACCCCGCCCGGCCGCTACCGCCACTACAAGGGCATGTTGTACGACGTGCTGGGCACAGTGCGCCACAGCGAGACGCTGGAGCCCATGACGCTGTACCGCGCGTTGTACGGCGCCCACGGCCTGTGGGTGCGGCCGGCGGCCATGTTCATGGAAGAGGTGGTGATCGCCGGCATTCGCCAGCAACGCTTTGCCAAGGTGGCAGACGATACGCCGGTTGCTTAGGGCCCCCACGTCCGGCACTTCGTGTCCGTCCTGCCCCCCGAGGAGGCCGCAAATCCCCTTGTGGCGGCCCGGCGGGGATTTAGGGCGCTTGCGCAAGCAAGCCCGCAATGGCGCGCGGGTAAATCAGGTGTTCCTGCGTCAGCACGCGCGCGGCCAGCGTGTCAGCACTGTCGCCTGGCAGCACCGGCACCACGGCCTGGGCCAGGATGGGGCCGTGGTCCAGGTCGGCGGTGACCTGGTGCACGGTGGCGCCGGCCTGTTGGCAGCCGGCGTCCAACGCCCGCTGGTGGGTGTGCAGGCCGGGAAAAGCCGGCAGCAGCGAGGGGTGGATGTTCAACAGCCGGCCGGCGTAGCGGGCGACGAAAGCCGGCGTCAGAATGCGCATGAAGCCGGCCAGCACCACTAGCGTCGGCGCGTGGCTGTCGATCAAGGCGGCCAGCGCCTCGTCAAACACCTCGCGACTGGCGAAGGCCTTGTGGTCCAGCACGCCGGTGGCAATGCCTTGCTCGCGGGCAAAGAGCAGCCCCTTGGCATCGGCCCGGTTGCTGATGACGGCCGCCACCCGCGCGCCATAGCGCCGGTCCCAGCCGTCGCGCTGCGCCACCTTGACGATGGCCGCCATGTTGGAGCCGCCGCCGGAAATCAGGATCACGATGTTCTTCACAATGTCTTTTGCCAACAGGCCATGCCGGCGCACTAAGATGGCCGGATTATGAACGCGCCCTCTCCCACCACCCCAACCGCGCTGACCGCTGTGGAAGCCCGCGTGCTGGCCACGCTGATGGAAAAAGCTCGCACCGTGCCCGACAGCTACCCGCTGACGCTGAACAGCCTGCTGTCTGGCTGCAACCAGAAGACCAGCCGCGAGCCCTTGATGGAATTGGGCGAGCCCGAAGTGTTGCAGGCGCTGGACAACCTGCAGTCGCTGCAACTGGTGCGCCAGAGCAGCGGCGGGCGCGCCGCGCGCTTCGAGCACAACTTCCAGCGCGGCATCGGCGTGCCCGAACAATCCGCCGTGCTGCTGGGCTTGCTGATGCTGCGCGGCCCGCAGACCGCCGGCGAATTGCGGTTGAATGCAGAGCGCTGGTACCGCTTTGCCGACATCTCGTCGGTAGAGGCTTTTCTGGAAGAGCTGCAGGACCGTGCGGCCGACAAGGGCGGCGCGCTGGTGGTCAAGCTGCCGCGCGCGCCGGGCGAACGCGAACAGCGCTGGATGCACCTGCTGTGCGGCCCGGTGGATGCAGCGCAGTTTGCGCCCACCAACCGCGCAATGGGCGCCAACGTGGCCGATGCCGCCGGCCCGCTGGCGCAGCGGGTGCAGGCACTGGAGGCCGAGGTGGCCAGCCTGCGCCAGACAGTGGCCAAACTCTGCACCGAGCTGGGCATGTCGCCGGCTGGACAGGAATAAACGAACGACCGTGCTAAAAAACGGGTTGCAGGCGGATTTGACCGCCCATTTTTTGCCATTTTTTTCTTATCAGCAGGCCGTCAACGGCCGTTTGGAGACTTGTCATGGATCTGGCATTCACGCCTGAAGAGCAGAAATTCCGCGAAGAGGTTCGCAGTTGGGTGGCAGCCAGCCTGCCCAAGGAGCTGTCCCACAAAGTGCACAACGCGCTGAAGCTGACGCGTGAGGACATGCAGGGCTGGGCCAAGATCCTGGGCAAGAAAGGCTGGCTGGGTTACGGCTGGCCCAAGCAGTTTGGCGGCCCCGGCTGGACATCGATTCAAAAGCATTTGTTCGAAGAAGAATGCGCGTTGGCCGGCGCGCCGCGCATCATCCCCTTCGGCCCGGTGATGGTGGCCCCGGTCATCATGGCTTATGGCAACGCCGAGCAGCAAGCGCGCTTCCTGCCCGGCATCGCCAGTGGCGAGGTGTGGTGGAGCCAGGGCTACAGCGAACCGGGTTCCGGCTCGGACCTGGCCTCGCTGAAGACCCGCGCCGAGCGCAAGGGTGACAAGTACATCGTCAATGGCCAGAAGACCTGGACCACGCTGGGCCAGTACGGCGAATGGATCTTCTGCCTGGTGCGCACCAGCAGCGAAGGCAAGCCGCAGACCGGCATCAGCTTCCTGCTGATCGACATGAAGTCGCCTGGCGTCACCGTTCGCCCCATCGTGCTGCTCGACGGCGATGCAGAGGTCAACGAGGTGTTCTTCGACAACGTGGAAGTGCCGGCCGAGAACCTGATTGGCGAAGAGAACAAGGGCTGGACTTATGCCAAGCACCTGCTCAGCCACGAACGCACGAACATCGCCGACGTGAACCGCGCCAAGCGCGAGCTGGAACGGCTGAAGCGCATCGCCAAGGCCGAGGGCGTGTACGATGACCTGCGTTTCCGCGACGAGATCGCCAAGCTGGAAGTGGACGTGGTGGCGCTGGAAATGCTGGTGCTGCGCGTGCTGGCGGCCGAAAAGTCCGGCAAGCAGTCACTGGACATTGCCGGCCTGCTGAAGATTCGCGGCAGCGAGATCCAGCAGCGCTACAGCGAGCTGATGATGCTGGCCGCCGGCCCCTTCGCGCTGCCGCTGATACGCGAGGCGATGGAAGCCGGCTGGCAAGGCGACCACGTGGGCGCCGCCCACTGCGCGCCGCTGGCCAGCACCTACTTCAACATGCGCAAGACCACCATCTACGGCGGCTCGAATGAAGTGCAGCGCAACATCGTTTCCCAGGTCGTCCTGGGCTAAGCCACAACACGAACAAACAGGTGACTTAAATGGATTTCGACTTCTCCGACGACCAGGAACAACTGCGTGACGCCGTGCGCAAGTGGGTGGACAAGGGCTACAGCTTCGAGCGCCATCGCGCCATCGTCAAGGCCGGCGGCTACTCGGCAGAGGCCTATGGCCAGATCGCTGAGCTGGGCCTGTGCGGCCTGTACATCCCAGAAGACCAGGGTGGCCTGGGCATGGGCCCGGTGGAGGCCATGGTGGTGATGGAAGAGCTGGGCAAGGGCATGGTGTTGGAGCCCTTTGCGCAGACGCTGATCGCCGGGGGCGTGCTGTCAGGCTATGCGCCCGAAGCGCTGAAGGCCCAGTGGCTGCCGAAGATCGCCAGCGGCGAGGCGCTGGTGGTGCTGGCCTACCAAGAGCGCGCTGCCCGCTACAAGCTGGACCAATGCAAGGCCACCGCCGTGCAGGCCGGCGACGGCTGGACCGTGAGCGGCCACAAAAGCGTGGTGCCGGTGGGTGACAAGGCCCAGGCCTTCCTGGTGCCAGCCAAGGCCAACGGCCAGATTGCGCTGTTCCTGGTGGAAGCCAGCGCGTCTGGCGTGGCCGCGCGCGGCTACGGCACGCAAGACGGCAGCCGCGCCGCCGAGCTGGTGCTGCAAGGCGCCAATGCCAGCCTGGTGACGCTGGACGGCCTGACGGCGCTGGAGCATGCGGTGGACATCGGCATTGCCGCCACCTGCGCCGAAGCGGTGGGCGTGATGGACAAGACCATGGCGCTGACCGCCGAGTACCTGAACACGCGCAAGCAGTTCGGCGTCGTCATCAGCAGCTTCCAGGCGCTGCGCCACCGCGCCGCCGACATGAAGATGCAGCTGGAGCTGGCCCGCTCCATGAGCTATTACGCGTCGCTGAAGCTGAACGCCCCCCCAGCCGAGCGCCGCATGGCCATGGCGCGTGCCAAGTACCAGATCGGCAACTCCATGCGCTTCATCGGCCAGGCTTCGGTGCAGATGCACGGCGGCATTGGCGTGACGGACGAGTACATCGGCAGCCACTACTTCAAGAAGCTGACCGAAATGGAAATGGTCTTTGGCGACACGCTGCACCATCTGGGTGAAGTGTCCAAGGGCATGAAGGACACGACGACCGGCGTGTTTGCCTGAAGCGAGCATCGCGCACAACCCTGCAACGCGGCCCCGAGGGGCCGCGCTTTTTTTTGGAGACCGACCACCATGCTGAACCGCCGCCTGCTTTTGTCGCTGTTGGCCAGCGCCGCCTTATTGGCCGGCTGCGCCGCACCCGCCTCATCGCCCTCGCTGCAACAGGCGCCAGTGATCGTGTTCGTGCACGGCAATGGCGACAACGGCGCCAACTGGCAGACCACGCAGTGGCGCTTTGCCAGCAACGGCTGGCCGATGGAGCGCCTGATCGCATTGGACCAGCCCTACCCGCAGGCGCGCGATGACGACGGCAAGCCGCAGCCTGGGCGCAGTTCCACCGCCGACAGTCTGGCCTGGCTCAGCGCCGAGGTGGACAAGGCACTGGCTGCCACCGGCGCCAGCCAGGTGGTGCTGCTGGGCAACTCGCGCGCCGGCAACACCATTCGCAACTACATCGCCAACGGCGGCGGCAGCGCCAAGGTCAGCCAGGTGGTGCTGGGCGGCACCCCCAACCACGGCGTATGGGCCGTTGCCGGGCAGAACGAGGGCAGCGAGTTCGCCGGCACCGGCCCCTTCCTGAAGGCGCTGAATGCACCCAAGAACGCCAGCGGTGACGAGGTGACCGGCCCGGTACGGTGGCTGACGGTGCGTTCCGACAACAACGACAAGTTCGCTCAGCCCGACGGCCTGTGGATAGGCCAGAAAGGCAAGCCCACCAATATCGACGCCAAAGGCCCGGAGCTCAAAGGCGCCACCAACATCGTCATCGCCGGTATAGACCACCGCGAAACCTCGTTCTCGGCCCCCGCCTTTGCCGCCGCCTACCGCTTCATCACCGGGCGCGAGCCCGCCAGCAACGGCCCGCAGGCCATCGCGCCACAGAGCGGCCCCATCACACTCAACGGCAAGCTCACCGGCCTGGGGCTGCGCTCCGAAGACCCGGCATCGGGCAATTTCGGCAACAACCTGCCCCTGCCGGGCGCTGAACTGGTGGTGTACGCCGCCGACCCGGCCACCGGCAAACGCCAGGGTGAAGCGGTGCACCGCAAGACCATCGCCGCCGACGGCCTGTGGGGCCCGTTCGCGGCCCAGGCCGGCCAGGCCTATGAATTCGTCATCAGCGCGCCCGGCTACGCCGTCACCCATGTGTACCGCTCAGGCTTCCCACGCGCCAGCAACAACATCAACCTGCGCACCGAACGCCTGCCCGATGCCGACAAAACGGCCGGCGCGGTCGTCACCTTCATCCGCCCGCGCGGCTACTTCGATGCCCAGCGCGACAAGATGAGTTTCGACGGCCAACCCATCCCGCCCGGCGTGCCGCCCAGCGGTGCCGGCGTGGCCAGCTCCAGGCTGAAGCTGGACAAGGCCGAGTTGCGCACCATCACTGCCGAGTTCAACGGCGAAAAGCTGGTTGGCCAGACCTGGCCGGCCGCGCAGGGGCATGTGGTGATGCTGGAGTTGACGTACTGAATTCCAAATTCAGCTCCGCCACTCGTGACGCGTTTTCGGTTGCCGATGCCGCTGGTGCGCGTGGCTACGCGAATGTCCCTCGGGCCTTCGGCCCTCCTCCTTGATTTCGCTCCGCCACACGCTCCAGCGACACCGGACACGTTGGCAGGCGCGGCGTTGGCACGCCCATCACATTGGCAAGATCAGGTCGTCATGGCATTCAGCGCAGTGGCATCAAGGAGGAGGCCGCAGGCCGGGGGACAGCCACGGAGCTGAGTGCCGTGACGGCATGATCCCGCCAACCAAACATCGCGTTCAGCGGCAAGTCAAACCAGAAAAGCTACGAGTCCAGCAGCCGCGACGACCGCGGCACATGCGCCATCAAAAACTCCATCTGGTCCGCCAGGATGCGGCGGTTGCGCAGGATGAAGTCTTCCCACAGGCTGGGCACATAGGGTGCATAGAGCAGCGGCATGTTGGCTTGCTCGGGCGTACGGCTGCTCTTGCGGTGGTTGCAGGCGCGGCAGGCGGTGACCACGTTCATCCAGGTATCAATGCCGTTTTGCGCAAACGGGATGATGTGCTCACGCGTCAGCGACTCTTCGTGGAAATGGTCGCCGCAATAGGCGCAGACGTTGCGGTCGCGCACGAACAGCTTGCTGTTGGTCAGGCCGGGGCGCAGGTCGAACGGGTTGATGTTGGGCACGCCCTTGGTGCCGATGATGCTGTTGACGGCAATCACCGACTGCCTGCCGGTGACGGCGTTGTAGCCGCCGTGGAACACCGCCACCTCGCCGCCCGATTCCCAGCGCACTTCTCCAGCGGCGTAATGAATCACCGCCTGTTCCAGTGAAATCCAGGATTGCGGCAGCCCTTGGGCCGACAACTTCAAGACCTTCAAATACGCCTCCAACAAACGGTTGAACAACCACTGCCACGGAAAGCTCAAGTCTCTTGCATGTCCCCAGGCCAGACCTGGGGGCGCGCGCTTCAGTCACAATATACCCTGTTTTTGTGACAAACATGTATCTTGGGGGCTTGCGGCTGTTGGTGCGCGGGCACAACCCGCTATCAAAACCATATCAACGGCAGTCTTGCCCAACCATTTTTTCGCAGCATGAAGGTCTTTCGCGGTTTCCACCACCCCGGCATCGCACCGGCCTGCGCGCTGACCATTGGCAACTTCGACGGTGTGCACCGCGGCCACCAGGCCATGCTGGCGCTGCTGAAGGGCGAGGCGCAGCAGCGCGGCGTGCCGTGTTGCGCCATGACCTTCGAGCCGCATCCGCGCGACTACTTTGCAGGTGTCATGCACAAGCCCGAGCTGGCACCGGCCCGCGTGGGCACGCTGCGCGACAAACTGACCGAGTTGGCCCGTGCCGGCGTGGACCAGACGGTGGTGCTGCCGTTCAACGCCAAACTGGCTGGCCTGGCGCCAGAAGCCTTCATCAGCGACGTGCTGGTCAAGGGGCTGGGGGCCAAATACATCCTGGTGGGTGACGATTTCCGCTTCGGCGCCAAGCGCGCCGGTGACTACGCCATGCTGGACGCATCCGGCGCCACCCAAGGCTTCGACGTCGCCCGCATGAACAGCTATGAAGTGCACGGCCTGCGCGTCTCCAGCTCGGCCGTGCGCGAAGCGCTGGGCCAAGGCCGCATGGCGGATGTGGCGCGGCTGCTGGGTCGGCCCTACCGCATTTCCGGCCATGTGGTGCATGGCCGCAAGCTGGGGCGCGAGCTGGGCTTTTCCACCATCAACCTGCGCTTTGCGCACTGGAAACCGGCCGCCAGCGGCATCTTCGTGGTGCAGGTGCATGGCCTGGCGGAGCAGCCCTTGCCCGGCGTGGCCAACCTGGGTGTGCGGCCCTCGCTGGACCCGCAGGATGTCAACGGCGGGCGGGTGCTGCTGGAGACCCATTGCCTGCAATGGCCCGCCGGCCTGGGCCAGGACGGCGCCTACGGTAAAATCGTCCGTGTGGAGCTACTGCACAAACTGCACGACGAGCTGAAATACGACAGTCTGGATGCGCTGAAGACAGGCATTGCCAAGGACTGCGAAGATGCGCGCGCCTTTTTGGCCACCATCGCATCCTCCATGCACGCCGAAACCCATCGCCAGACCACGCGCGACCGAATTTAGCCGGAAGAACCCGCAAGAGGCCCTGCGCCGGGTTTCTTCGCCTTCCCCCACCCTTCCGGACTAACCTTCGCTGCCAGGCGGCGAACAAGACCATTGAGCCCACCATGACCGACACCACCGATTACCGCAGCACCCTGAACCTGCCGGACACGCCCTTCCCGATGCGCGGCGACCTGCCCAAGCGCGAGCCCGGCTGGGTGAAGGACTGGGAAGACAAAGGCATCTACAAGAAGCTGCGCGACGCCCGCGTCAATGCGCCGAAATTCGTGCTGCACGACGGCCCGCCGTATGCCAATGGCCAGATCCACATGGGCCACGCGGTCAACAAGATCCTGAAGGACATGATCGTCAAGGCGCGCCAACTGGAAGGGTTCGACGCCGCCTACATCCCCGGCTGGGACTGCCATGGCCTGCCGATCGAGAACGCCATCGAAAAGAAATTCGGCCGCAACCTGCCGCGCGACGAGATGCAGGCCAAGAGCCGCGCCTACGCCACCGAGCAGATCGATTTGCAGCGCGCCGACTTCAAGCGCCTGGGCGTGCTGGGCGACTGGGACCACCCCTACCGCACCATGGATTTCAAGAACGAGGCGGAAGAAATCCGCGCCTTCAAGCGGGTGGTGGAGCGTGGCTTCGTCTACCGTGGCCTGAAGCCCGTCTACTGGTGCTTCGATTGCGGCTCCTCGCTGGCCGAGTTCGAGATCGAGTACGCCGACAAGAAGTCGCAGACGCTGGACGTGGGCTTTTTGTGCGCCGAGCCGGCCAAGCTGGCCGCCGCCTTCGGGCTGCCGAAACTGGACAAGGACGCCTTCGCCGTCATCTGGACCACCACCGCCTGGACCATCCCCGCCAACCAGGCGCTGAACCTGAACCCAGAACTGACCTACGCGCTGGTGGACACGCCGCGCGGCCTGTTGCTGCTGGCCGAAAGCCTGGTCGAAAAATGCCTGGAGCGCTACCAACTGACCGGCCACGTGGTGGCCACCACGCTGGGCAAGAACCTGGAGCTGATCAACTTCCAGCACCCCTTGAGCCAGGTGGACAAGGGCTATGACCGCCTGTCGCCCATCTACCTGGCCGACTACGCCACGGCGGATGACGGTACCGGTCTGGTGCACTCGTCGCCCGCCTACGGCGTGGACGACTTCAACAGCTGCGTGGCCCACGGCTTGGCTTATGACGACATCCTGAACCCGGTGCAGGGCAACGGCGCCTACGCGGCGGATTTCCCCCTGTTTGGCGGCCAGCACATCTGGAAAGCCGCGCCGGTCATCATCAACACGCTGCGCGACGCCGGGCGGCTGTTCGCCACCCAGGACATCACGCACAGCTACCCGCACTGCTGGCGCCACAAGACGCCGGTGATCTACCGCGCCGCCGCCCAGTGGTTCATCCGCATGGACGAGGGCGAAGGCGTGTTCACCAAGGACAAGGCGCCCAAAACGCTGCGCCAGATGGCGCTGGATGCGATCGAAGAGACGTCGTTCTACCCCGAAAACGGCAAAACCCGCCTGCGCGACATGATCGCCGGCCGGCCAGACTGGTGCATCAGCCGCCAGCGCAGCTGGGGCGTGCCGCTGCCCTTGTTCCTGCACAAGGACAGCGGCGAGCTGCACCCGCGCACCATGGAGATCCTGGACATCGCGGCCGACATGGTGGAGCAAGGCGGCGTGGAAGCCTGGAGCAAGGCCACGGTAGAAGCCATCCTGGGCACCGAAGATGCACCGCAGTACACCAAGAGCACCGACATCCTGGAGGTGTGGTTCGATTCCGGCACCACGCACACCACGGTGCTGAAGGGTTCGCACCCCGGCAGTGGCCATGCCAGCGGGCCGGAGGCCGACCTGTACCTGGAAGGCCACGACCAGCACCGCGGCTGGTTCCACTCGTCGCTGCTGACCGCCTGCGCCATGTACGGCCGCGCGCCCTACAAGGGCCTGCTGACGCACGGCTTCACGGTGGACAGCCAGGGCCGCAAGATGAGCAAGTCCATGGGCAATGGCGTGGACCCGCAAGAGACCGGCAAAAAGCTGGGCGCCGAGATCATCCGCCTGTGGGTGGCCGCCAGCGACTACTCCGGCGACATCGCCGGTGACGACAAGATCCTGGCCCGCGTGGTCGACACCTACCGCCGCGTGCGCAACACGTTGAAGTTCCTGCTCGCCAACACCAGCGATTTCGACCCCGCCACCGACAGCGTGCCACTGGACCAGATGCTGGAGATCGACCGCTATGCGCTCAGCCGAGCGGCGCAACTGCAGGCCGACATCCTGGCGCACTACCAGGTCTACGAGTTCCATCCGGTGGTGGCCAAGCTGCAGATCTACTGCTCGGAGGACCTGGGCTCGTTCTACCTGGACGTGCTGAAGGACCGGCTGTACACCACGGGCCCGAAGTCGCTGGCGCGCCGCTCGGCGCAAACCGCGCTGTGGACCATCACCCAGGCCATGCTGCGCTGGATGTCGCCGTTCCTGAGCTTCACCGCCGAAGAGGCCTGGGGCCTGCTGGGCGCCGTGGGCAAGACGCCGGCCGCCACGCGCGAATCCATCTTCATGGACCACTACCTGAAGCTGGACGCGCCCGACGCCGCGCTGCTGGCCAAATGGCAGCGCCTGCGCGAGCTGCGCGACGCGGTGAACAAGGACATCGAGGCGCTGCGTGCCGATGGCAAGGTGGGTTCCAGCCTGCAGGCCAATGTGACGCTGACCGTGCCGGCCGAAGACCACGCGCTGCTGGCCAGCCTGGGGGACGACGCCAAGTTCGTCTTCATCACCTCGGTGCTGGGCTTGCAAGCCGGTGCCGAGCTGGCCATACAAGTCAGCGCCTCAAATGATGCCAAATGCGAGCGCTGCTGGCACTACCGGCTGGACGTGGGCGTTGACGCAGCCCACCCCACGCTGTGCGGCCGCTGCACCAGCAACCTGTTTGGTGCCGGCGAAGCCCGGGCCTTCGCCTGATGGCCACCGGCGGCAAACCCCCGGCGGGACGCGGCGGCGCCAAGGGCGGCGGCGGTGGCGGCTTCAGTGGCCCATCGCCTGGCGCTGGCGGTGGTGCACCGCGCATGCTGGTGTGGTTGGGCGTGGCCGCCATCATGCTGCTGGCCGACCAGTTCACCAAGGTGCTGATCCTGGGTTACTACAACCTGGGCGATGCCACGGTGGTCACCAGCTTCTTCAACGTGGTGCGGGTGCACAACACCGGCGCAGCGTTTTCCTTCCTGCGCGACAGCGCCGGTTGGCAGCGCTGGCTGTTCACCGGCATAGGCCTGGTCGCGGCGGTGTTCATCGTGGTGATGCTGAAGAAGCACCCCGGGCAAAAGCTGTTTTGCTTCGCACTGGCCTGCATCCTGGGCGGCGCTTTGGGCAACGTGCTGGACCGGGTGATGTACGGCTATGTGGTGGATTTCCTGGATTTCCACTGGCGCGCCATGCACTTCCCGGCCTTCAACATCGCCGACAGCGCCATCACCGTGGGCGCGGCCTGCCTGATCCTGGACGAGCTGCTGCGGGTGAAACGGGCGCACTAGCCCCTGTTCGCCTGCGCCGGTGGGGTTCCGGCGCCCCTCTGGCGGCGTCGGACGCGTTGGTTTGCGACGGACTGCCACATACGCCGACGGACCGGCCCAGCCCATGGGCCGTTTTCGCGTAGCATTCCCGCACCGCCGGGAAAGAAAAAAACGCACCCGGCACTTCTGTTCACCCCATGGAGCATTGAATGACCGTCTCTCCCTTTAGCCTGCGGGCACTGGGCATCGCGAGCCTGGCCTTGGCCGGCATCGCTGCCAGTGTCAGCCTGTGGGCCGATGCCCCTGCCCCGCCGGCAGCCACCGTGGCCGCCGCGCCCAAGCCGCCGCCACCGCCGGCCGACGGCATCGCGCTGGCAGGCCCCGATGCAGCCGCCGTCAGCCAGGCCAGCGCGCCTGATGCCTGGGGCGGCCCGCGCACCGGCACCGAGCCCACGCTGTCGGACCGTGTGGTCAACTACCAGATCAGCGCCAGCCTGGACCCGGTCAAGCACACGCTGGACGGCCAGCAGAAGCTGACCTGGCGCAACCGCAGCAAGCAGGCCGTCTCGTCGGTCTACCTGCACCTGTACCTGAACGCTTTTGAGAGCTACGGCAGCACCTTCATGAGCGAGCAGCGCACGCGCGGCTTCAGCTTCCGCAGCGATGTGCCCATCAAAGACGGCGAGTGGGGCCACATCCACATGAGCAAGGTGAGCCAGGGCGGCGCCGCCGTGCCGTGGCTGTTCGTGCACCCCGATGGCGGCCCGGAGACCGACCACACCGTGGTGCGGCTGGACCTGCCGCAGCCGGTGCCGGCTGGCGAAAGCACCACGCTGGACATCACGTTCAACGCCCAGCTGCCGCGCGTGATCGCCCGCACCGGCTACTTCGGCAGTTTCCACCTGGTGGGCCAGTGGTTCCCCAAGATCGCCGTGCTGGAGCTGCCGGGCGAGCGTGGCGCCACCGCGCCGCGCTGGAACGCGCATGAGTTCCACCTGCACAGCGAGTTCTATGCCGACTACGGCAACTTCGACGTGTCGCTGACCGTGCCCAAGGGCTACACCGTGGGCGCCACCGGCGAGGAGCAGGGCGCGCCGGTGGAAAAGGACGGCAAGCTGACGTACCGCTTCGTGCAGGGCGACGTGCATGATTTCGCCTGGACCGCCGACAACCGCACCGCCAAGCCGCTGGAGGGCGAGTACAAGGGCCCAGGCAGCCCGACGGTGAAGGTCAAGGTGCTGTACCCGCCGGAATACGAATCGAACGCGGCGCCGGTGCTGAAGGCCACCATCGATTCGCTGGCCTACTTCTCCAAGACGCTGGGCCCCTACCCCTACAAGACGGTGACAGCGGTGATCCCGCCGCACAACGCCGGCGAGGCCGGCGGCATGGAATACCCCACCTTCTTCACAGCGGACAACGTTTCCAACTTCAAGCCGGATTCGCTGGGCTCCTACCTGCTGGACTTCGTCACCATCCACGAGTTCGGCCATGGTTATTTCTACGGCATCCTGGGCTCCAACGAGTTCGAGGAACCCATGCTGGACGAGGGCCTGAACGAGTACTGGAATTCACGCATGCTGCGCGAACGCGACCAGCGCCTGCACCCCATGCCGGGCTGGCTGCGCGCTCTGGGCATCGACGTGGCGCTCAGCCATTTCGACATTTCGCGCCTGGGCGCTGACCGCACCGACCCGCAGGATGCGCTGGGCCACAACTCCTGGGACCGGCTGAGCAGCGGCGGTTACGGCAGCGTGTACTCACGCACCGCCACGACGATGCGCGACCTGGAAGAGCGCCTGACCAAGCCGGTGATGGAAAAGGCCTTCCTGGCCTACTACGCGCGCTGGAAGTTCCGCCACCCCAGCATCGCCGACCTGCGCGACACGCTGGCCGAGGTGTCGGGCAAGCCCGAGGTGGTGAAGGCGGTGTTCGCCCAGCAGGTGTATGCCACGCAGAAGGTGGACGACAGCATAGGCAAGTTCAGCAGCAAGGAAGTGCTGCCGTTGGCCGGCACCGCGCAGGGCAAGGACGGCGCCTGGACGGAAGAGAGCGAGAAACAGACCGACAAAAAGGTGGAAGAGGCCCGGGAAGCCTGGAAAAAGGCCCACCCGGACGCCAAGGACACCGAGCCCGGCCTCTTCCCCTACCGCACCACGGTGACGCTGCGCCGGCGCGGCGCCGCCGTGCCGCAGACGCTGGTGGTGAAGTTCACCGACGGCAGCAGCGAAACCGTGCAGTGGGACAACAGCGACAACTGGGCGCGCTACAGCTGGGTCAAACCGGTGAAGGCGGTGTCCGCTGAGCTGGACGGCCAGCGCATGCACTTCCTGGACGCCAGCAAGCTGGACGACAGCCGCACGCTGAAGGCCGAACGCAGCGCCTCGCAACGCTGGGGCAGCCAGTTTGCCGCCCTGGTCCAAGTCATCGCTTCCTTGATTGCCACCCTATGATCCTCACGCAAAACCCCTTGCGCGCCAGCACCTTCAAGCGCGCCAGCGCCGTGGCCCTGCAGTGGCGCCTGCTGCTGCTGTGGGTGGCGGCCATGCTGATCCCCACCGCACTGCTGGCAGCACCATTCTGGCAACTGCTGTCTGCCCAGCTGGACTACAACCTGCACGCTTCTGAGTTGGCCAAGCAGCTGGACGTCTGGGCCATTGGTGACCTGATGAGCAAGCTGGGCGACAACAGCCTGGCCTTGAGCACCGCTGGCTTCGCCGCGCTGGCCGTCACGCTGCTGCTGTCGCCGCTGCTCAATGGCGCCGTGGTGGCTGCCGCGCGCGCCGACCAGCCGTTGGGCTTTGCCCGCCTGCTGGCCGGTGGCGTGCAGGAATACGCGCGCATGTTCCGCATGCTGCTGTGGGGCTTCGTGGTGCTGGGCATCACCGCCTCCATCGGCGGCGCGGCCACCAAGGCGGCAAAGGAATATGGCGCACGCGCCATCCTGGAGTCCGACGCCGACACCGCGCTGCTGGGCGCACGCATCCTGCTGGCCGTGCTGCTGCTGCTGGCGCTGGTGACGGTGGATGCCGGGCGCGCGCAGCTGGCGGTGTACAGCCGCCGGCCCTCGGCCATCAAGGCCTGGTGGCGCGGCTGCAGGATGCTGAAAAGCCGCGTGCTGGCGGTGCTGGGCCACTACCTGGGCATCAGCCTGATCGGCCTGGCGCTGGCGCTGGCCGTCACCGCGCTGCGCGTGGCGCTGCCGCAGCTGGGCCCGTTCTGGTTCGTGCTGGGCATGCTGCTGGCGCAGGTGGCCGTGGCCACCGTGGCCTGGATGCGGCTGGCGCGGCTGCTGGCGTTGATGGACATCGCACGGCCTTGAGCCTCACTGTCGCCATGAGCCAGCACCCTTCGCCCGAGATCGTCGTGCAGCGCCAGCTGGAGGCCTACAACGCCAAGGACCTGGACGCGCTGCTGGCCACCTATGCCGAAGATGCCCGGCAGTACGAGCACCCGGCCACGCTGGTGGCGACGGGGCATGCGCAGATGCGCGAGCGCTTCGCGCTGCGCTTTGCCGAACCCAACCTGCATGCCCGGCTGGTCAGGCGCTGCGTGATGGGCGACACCGTGATCGACTACGAGGACATCAGCCGCACCTTCCCCGAGGGCACGGGCCGGGTGGAGCTGGTGGCCATCTACCAGGTGCGCGAAGGGCGCATCCACACCGCTTCTTTCCTGGCCGGCGCCAGGACTTTGGACACACCGGCACAATAGCGTCACGATGGACATGCAAGCGCTACAGGGCAGCCTGGCCTTCCTGCGCGAGGCCGAGCGGCTGAAGAACGTGCTGCGCAGCGCGCGCACCTCCAATGGCCGCCAGGAAAGCACCGCCGAACACACCTGGCGCCTGTGCCTGCTGGCGATGGTGTTCGAGCGCGAACTGCCGGGGCTGGACTTTTGCAAACTGCTGAAAATCTGCGTGCTGCACGACCTGGGCGAGGCCATCCACGGCGACATTCCGGCCATCCACCAAGTCAACATGCCCGACAAGGCGGCACGCGAGCGCGCTGACCTGCTGACACTGCTCGGCCCCTTGCCGCAGCCGGTGCACGACGACTTCCTGGCGCTGTGGGACGAGTACGTCCAGGCGGCCAGCCCCGAAGCGCGCATCGTCAAGGGCCTGGACAAGCTGGAAACCATCCTGCAGCACAACCAGGGCGCCAATCCGCCGGATTTCGATTACGGCTTCAACCTGCAGTATGGCCAGCGCCACACGGGCACCCATCCGCTGCTGCAGGCGATACGCGACCTGGTGGACGCCGACACACTGCGCCACCACCAGAATAGCCAGCACGCGGCCTGAGCCTCGCCCTGCCAGACTCTTTCAACCTCACTCGCACCTCACACCATGGAATCCACCCGCCAATCCCGCTTCAACGACATCGCTGCCGCGCTGGGCTACGACTTCAGCGGCGAAATCAAGATCGGCGGCAACTACGTCTCCACCGTGCGCCACGGCGACACCGTCTATGTCAGCGGCCAGGTGCCGCGCGTGGGCAGCGCGCTGGTGGTGACCGGCCGCGTGGGCGCCGACGTGCCGCTGGCGGACGCCCAGAAAGTCGCCAAGGTGTGCGCGCTGCGCGCGCTGGTGCTGCTGAAGCAGTCGCTGGGCTCGCTGGACAACGTGGTACAGGCATTGAAGCTGGGCGTGTATGTGCAATCGGCCCCCGATTTCACGCAGCAAAGCGAGGTGGCCGATGCCGCCTCCGAGGTGCTGCACACGGTGCTGGGGCCCACCGCTGGGGCCCACACCCGCACCTCGGTGGGGGTGTACCAGCTGCCCAAAAACGCGCCGGTGGAAGTGGACCTGATCGCCGCCGCGGCCTGAAGCACACCGTGCTTCGGTGCCGGACGAAGCGGCACGCGCGCCTTTGGGGCACAGTACACGCATGACCACCCTGGCCGCCGACACGCCGCAGCCCCCGCTGCCGGGCCACCTGCCCCTGTTCCGGTTGGCCCTGGCCCTGTCGCTGGGGGCAGCGGTATCACTGGGCATCACCCGCTTTGCCTATGCACTGCTGCTGCCGGCCATGCGTGCCGACATGGGCTGGTCCTACACGCTGGCGGGCGCGATGAACACCGCCAACGCGCTGGGTTACCTGCTGGGCGCGCTGGTCACACCCCTCTTGATGCGGCGTATCGCGCCCACCCGGCTGTTGGTGGGGGGGTCGGTGCTGGCCAGTGTGTTCATGGCGCTGAGCGGCGTGTCGGTGGATGCCGGCTTCTTGCTGCTGCAGCGTTTGCTGGCCGGTCTGGCCAGTGCGTTCGTCTTCATCGCCGGTGGCTTGCTGGCGGCCCGGCTGGCAGCCCAGCAGCCGGCACGCGGTGGCTTGCTGCTGGGCCTGTATTACGGTGGTACCGGCCTGGGTATCGTGGCGTCGGCGCTGGCGGTGCCGGCGGTGCTGCAGGCCGCCGCCAGCCAGCCGCACGGCTGGGTCTGGGCCTGGTGGGCGCTGGCGCTGGCCTGCGGCCTGGCAACCGCCGTGCTGATCTGGCCGGCACGGGTGTTGCAGCATTTGCCACCGCCGGCCGTGACGGCCCAGGCGCCCACGCCTGCTGAGCGGCGCGCGTTTGCCTGGCGCGATTTCGCCTGGGGCCTGTCGGGCTATTTCATGTTCGGCGTCGGCTACATCGGCTACATGACCTTCGTCATCGCGCTGCTGCGCGACCAAGGCGCCAGTGCGCCCATGGTGACGCTGTTCTACGCCGCACTGGGCGTGGCGGTGCTGCTGTCTTCGCGCCTGTGGGCCGGCTTGCTGGACCGTTACCGGGGTGGCCAGCCGCTGGCGCTGTTGACCGCGCTGGCTGGGCTGGCCTGCCTGCTGCCGGTGCTGGGCGCTGGCGGCGCCATCGCGCTGGCGTCCGGCGTGCTGTTTGGCGGCGTTTTCCTGTCGGTGGTGGCCTCCACCACCGCGCTGGTGCGGCACAACCTGCCCCCCTCGGGCTGGACGGCCGGCATCAGCGCCTTCACCGTGGTGTTCGCCTTTGGGCAGATTGTCGGGCCCACCATCGTGGGCTGGATTGCCGACGGCCCAGGCGGCTTGGCCAAGGGCCTGCTGTTCTCGACTGGCGCGCTGTGGCTGGGCGCTGCGCTGGCCTGGCGGCAGCGGGCGCTGTAACGCCTCAAACCAATATAGCTACCCTTTTGATAGCAACGATGGCGGACGTGAAGCCGCTCAGTCGTTCAACCCCAAAGCCGCCACCAGCACGCAGGCGGCTTCCACGGTGAACTCGTAGCGCTCCAGCCGCTTGTACAACTCGGCGCGCCCCAGCAACTGGAACTGCTGCACCTCGCCGTCCTGGTTCACCGGCACCAGCCCCTGCGGCACGGTGCAGCTGAACCAGTCAATGTGCTCCACCATGTAGGCCCGGCCGCCGCTGCCGGAGGGGCGGCGCAGGTTCACCGCTCCGCCGTGGCGCAGGCCGCTCAGCTGGTCAAGCTTGAGGCCGGCCTCTTCCCAGGTTTCGCGCTCCAACGCGCTGGACGGGCTGTCTTCAGCGGCCACCATGCCGCCCATCAGCGTGTCCCACAGGCCAGGCTCGCTGGCCTTGTCCCATGCGCGCTGCTGTACCCAGACGCGGAAATCGGGGCCGCTGTCCGGCCCGCCTTCCGGCCCCCAACCCACCAGGTGCACGGCCTGCGTCGCCAGGCCCAGCGGCCGCACGGCACCCCGCTCGATGGCGCCCAGCCGTTGGCCGGCGGTATCGGTCACGGCCAGCAGTTCATCACGCCAGGCGCCGGCCAGGCCAGCGGTATGCAGGGCGCGGGCCAGCAAGGCCAGGCTGGCCGTCAACTCACCTTGCACCTGCCAGCCGCCGGAAGCCCGCGCTTGCAGCACCGGCCGCCCGTCGGGCAGCAAGGGCAACGCCAGATCGGCGAACAAATCGGGTTCGACCGAGCCGATGACGCTGTCGCCCGCCAGCAGTGGCGTGCGCGGGCGGCGCGGCGTGGCGCCCACCGCCTGGCGCAGTGTCTCCAGCCATTGCGGGCTCAATGAGACCGGGATATCCGGTGTCAGCCCGCTCACAGCGTCAGGATGGTGCAGCCGGTGGTCTTGCGCGCTTCCAGGGCGATGTGCGCCTGCTGCGCCTGCTCCAGCGGGTAACGCTGGTCGATGCGGATCTGCACCTGGCCACTGGTGACCATGGCAAACAGGTCATCTGCCATCTGCTGCGTGCGCTCGCGGGTGGCGATGTGGGTGAACAGCGTCTGGCGCGTCACGTAGATGGACCCCTTGGGCGCCAGAATGCCGGGCGCGAACGGCGCCACCGGACCCGAGGCGTTGCCGAAGCAGGCCATCAAGCCGAACGGCTGCAGGCAATCCAGCGACTTGTCGAAGGTGTCCTTGCCCACCGAGTCGTACACCACCTTGACGCCCTTGCCACCGGTGATTTCCTTCACCCGGGCCGCAAAGTCCTCGGTGTTGTAGTTGATCACATGCGCCGCACCCAGTTCGCGTGCCAGCGCGCATTTGGCGTCCGACCCTGCCGTGCCTATCAGTTGCAGGCCAAGTGCCTTGGCCCATTGGCAGGCAATCAGCCCCACGCCGCCGGCGGCGGCATGGAACAGCACGTGGTCGCCGGCCTGCAAGCCGCCCTGCGGCAGCGTGCGTTTCAGCAGGTACTGGGCGGTCAGGCCCTTGAGCATCATGGCCGCGCCGGTCTCGAACGAGATGGCATCGGGCAGTTTGCACACCGTCTTGGCCGGCATGACACGCAGGTCGCTGTAGCTGCCGGGCGGGTTGCTGGCATAGGCGGCGCGGTCCCCCACCCGCAGATGGCTGACGCCCTCGCCCACGGCTTCCACCACACCAGAGGCTTCCATGCCCAATGTCAGCGGCATGGCAAACGGGTACAGGCCGGTGCGCTGGTAGACGTCGATGAAGTTCAGCCCCACCGCCTTGTGGCGTATGCGGATTTCACCCGGCCCCGGATCACCCACCTCCACCTGGACCAGTTTCAGCTGCTCGGGACCGCCGTGCTGGTCGATGCGCACGGCTCTGCCGGTGATCTTGCTCATGGGTCTGCTCTTTCCTGTTGTCGGTCGTTCGTGGCCAAGACCGACATGGTGCCACGGATTGTCCGGGCTTGCTGCACCCGCGACACCCGCCGCGCGGGCCGCTGCTAAAGTGCCGGGCATGTCCCAGCCCCGTCTGTCGCCCCGTACCCTGGTGTTCCTGCTGATTCCGCCGGTGCTGTGGGCCGGCAATGCGGTGGTGGGCCGCATGATGTCACCGCTGGTGCCGCCCATGCTGCTGAACCTGCTGCGCTGGGCACTGGCCTTTGTCTTTCTGCTGCCGCTGGCGGGCGCCGTGCTGCGCCCAGGCAGCCTGCTGTGGGCGCACTGGCGGCGCTTTTCGGTGCTGGGGCTGCTGAGCGTGGGGGTGTACAACGCGCTGCAATACCTGGCGCTGAAAACCTCCACCCCCATGAACGTGACGCTGGTGGCCGCCTCCATGCCGATCTGGATGCTGGGCATAGGCTGGCTGTTTTTTGACGAGCGGGTGTCACGCCGCCAGGTGCTGGGCGCGGCGCTGTCCATCAGCGGCGTGCTGCTGGTGTTGTGCCGGGGCCAATGGGCGGTGCTGATGCAGATGCAGCTGGTGCCGGGGGACTTGTACGTGCTGGCCGCGGTGATCGGCTGGGCGTTTTACAGCTGGATGCTGGCCCGCCCCAAGGAACCGGCCGAACTGCGCGGCAACTGGGCCTATTTCCTGATGGGCCAGATCGCTTTCGGCCTGGTCTGGTCGGCCTTGTTCGCCGCTGGCGAATGGGCCTGGGGCACGCAACCGGTGGTGTGGGGCTGGCCGCTGGCCATCGCCCTGGTGTTTGTGGCCGTGGGGCCAGCGTTGATCGCCTACCGCTGCTGGGGCGCCGGTGTGGCCGCCGCCGGCCCCACGCTGGCCGGCTTCTTCGCCAACCTGACGCCGCTGGTGGCGGCGCTGATGTCCTCGGCCTTCCTGGGCGAGACGCCGCAGCTGTACCACGCGCTGTCGTTCGTGCTGATCGCCGGTGGCATCGTGGTGTGCTCGCGGCGCTAGAACCTGCTGGCTAAAAAGTGCCTGGGTAGGCCCCGCCATCCGCCAGCACGTTCTGCCCGGTGATGTAGCCGGCATGCCGGCTGCACAGGAAGGCGCAGATGGCACCGAATTCATCCGCCGTGCCAAAGCGGCGCACCGGGATGCCTTTGCGCCGCGCGTCGGCGGTGGCTTCCACCGTTTGGCCGCTCTTTTGCGCGTTGGCCTGCAGGTTGCCGCGCAGGCGGTCGGTGTCGAAGGCGCCGGGCAGCAGGTTGTTGATCGTCACGCCCTTGCCGGCCAGGTCGCTGCGCGCCACGCCGGCCACAAAGCCGGTCAGCCCGCTGCGCGCGCCGTTGGACAGTCCCAGGATGGCAATGGGTGCCTTCACCGCGCTGGAGGTGATGTTGACGATGCGGCCAAAGCCGCGTTCGGCCATGCCGTCCACCGTGGCCTGGATCAGCGCGATGGGCGCCAGCATGTTGGCGTCCATGGCCTTGATCCAGACGTCGCGGTCCCAATCGCGGAAATCACCCGGCGGGGGGCCGCCGGCATTGGTCACCACGATGTCGTAGTCCAGCCTGAGGGCGAACACCGCCGCGCGCCCCGCCTCGGTGGTGATGTCCGCCGCCACCGGCAGTGCCTGCACGCCGGTGGCGGCCGCGATGGCCGCCGTGGCGGCCTGCAAGGCCTCCTGGCCGCGTGCCACCATCACCACGTTGACCCCTTCAGCCGCCAGCGCCTGGGCGCAGCCCAGGCCCAGCCCCTTGCTGGCGCCGCAGACCAGCGCCCATTTGCCTGAAATACCCAAATCCATAACAATCACCTGTTGGCATGTTGTGATGAGTTGGCCACATGGGCCATTCACCAATCATCATAGCTGGGGCGTCACAAGCGCTCCCTATAATGAATTGGACTGTAAAGACCTGTAAAGTAGGACAGGGCCTGCTGAGGCACTGCCCACGGCTGGCCACCACCTGACGGACATTCAACCATGATTTTGTCGCGCGCGCCCTGGATCGTACTGTTTGCCGCCCTGGCCCTGGTGGGGCCTGCCCATGCGCAAGGCTTCAAGTTCTCCAACGACGACGCCAACGCCGCCGCCGAGAAGGAGCGCGAGGCGCAGAAGAAGGCCGACGTGCAGTTCATGCTGGACACACCCTGCAAGGCCAAGATCAAGAACCAGAAGATCATGGTGCTGCTGGGCGAGGAGCGCAACGGCTTCATCGTCGCCAACCAGTCCACCTACGGCTCGCACGCCGAGGCCATCAACCAGCGGCTGAGGAACCTGGGCTTGAAGACCTACACGCAGGCCCAGATCCAGGCCCAGGTCAAGCAGGCCGTCATCGACGCCTATTTCAAGAACGACGCCGATGCGGCCATGGCCGCCTCCTCAAAAATGGCCGCGCAGTACATCCTGCGCGGGTTGATCACCACGCAGGCCTACCGCAACGCCATGGTCAACGTCAACCAGGTCAACATCCGCATGAACTTCACGCTGACCACGGCCAATGGCAAGACGGTGTCGCAGGCCACGGCCGAGAATGCCAGCTACGCCGGGGCCGACGTGTCGGGTATGGCACTGACGCTGATTGGCGAAAAGGCCGATGAGGTGGTGGCGCAGTTGTACAGCGACTACTGCCAGCGTTCGCGTTGAAGCGCCGCCAGGGAACTTGTTGTTGTGGAAATCTTTTCTTAAGGGGTGAACATCATGAGCATACAGAGCGTTTCTTTCAAGGGCGCGGCACTGACCGCCCTGCTGGCCGTGGCGGCTTTCTGCGGCAGCGCGCAGGCGCAACCCACCTTCGGCAATGCGTCGCCAAATGCCGGCAGCAGCACGTCCAACACCGCCAATGCGGCGGCCGACCAGGGCATCTACAAGGAGATCGAATACGCCAACAAGGGCAAGCGCGGCCCGGCGCTGATCGTCATCCCCGGCGAAATCAAGGCCAGTGACGCCACCTTCCTGCAGAAGTTCGGCCCCAACAACATCGCCGACTTTGCCGAAATCGAGTTGTCGAACGCCAACTTCCCGGTGCTGGAGCGCTCCAACCTGGGGTCGTTGATGAACGAGATCGCGGTGGCCTACAACCTGGGCGACCCGAATGCCGCGCGCAAGACCATGCAGGTGGGCAAGCTGAAGACCACCAAGTGGATCCTGAAGTTCGACATCCTGAAGGCTGAGCACGTGGCCAGCGCCAACCAGGGCGTCAACGGCGCCGCCATCGGCGGCCTGCTGGGCCGCTTCACCGGCGGCAGCACCATCGGCACGGTGGCCAGCACGGTGCAGACGTCGGAAAACACCGGTGTGTGGCTGATCGGCCTGCGCTACAAGATCATGGACGCCAACACCACCGAGCAGGTGGCCAACGGCTACAAGGAACTGAAGATGGAGCTGGGTTCCAAGCAAACCAGCGTGATGGGCATTTCCCAGGGCGCCTCGGGCGGCGTGAAGCTGGACACCATGGTGCAACGCCTGGTGCAAACCGCCGTGTGGGACATCGACTCGAAATACAAGTAAGCCCTGATCGGCTTCACGCAAAAAGCAACAACAAGGGCCGGCGGCGAGCCGGCCCACGCGGGGGTAGCACCACATGGCGGCATTCACGAAGCTGGGCAAGTACCTGATCCGGCGCGAGCTGGGCAAGGGCGCAATGGGCGTGGTCTATGAGGGCTTCGACCCCGTCATCGAACGCACGGTGGCCATCAAGACCATCCTGCCGGCGCAACTGAGCGGCGAAGAGGCCGCCAGCATCCTGGCGCGCTTCAAGCGTGAGGCGCAGGCCGCCGGGCGGCTGAACCACCCGCACATCGTGGCCATCTACGACTACGGCGAGGTGGTGGCGGAAGACGACCGCACCATGGTGGCAGCCCCCGCCGACTCACCCGTGGATGCCGGCCAGCGTGTGGCCTACATCGCGATGGAATTCATCAAGGGCCGCGAGCTGCGCGACTTTTTCGAGGCCAATGAGCGCTTCCCGCTGAAGGAAGTGGACCGCATCATGGGCGAGATGCTGGGTGCGCTGGCGCACGCGCACGCCAATGGCGTGGTGCACCGCGACATGAAGCCGGCCAATGTGATGGTGCTGGACGGCGGCGCCATCAAGGTGGCGGACTTCGGCATCGCCCGGGTGGAAAAATCCGAGCTGACACAGGCTGGCACGGTGATGGGCACGCCGTCCTACATGTCGCCCGAGCAGTTCATGGGCCAGACGGTGGACGGGCGCAGCGACATCTTCTCGTGCGGCGTCATCCTGTACCAGTTCCTGACTGGCGAAAAGCCGTTCACCGGCAACACCACCACCATCATGTACAAGGTGCTGCGCGAAGAGCCGCTGGCACCCAGCATGCTGAATGTGGCGCTGCCACCGGCCTTCGACAGCGTGGTCAAGAAGGCCATGGCCAAGAACCCCGACGAGCGCTACCAGAACGCGCAGGAATTCGCCAACGCCATCAAGGCGGCCGTGGCCGGCCAGGCGGCCAGCAACAACAACGACCCCACCGTGGTCACCCCCACGCCGGGCAGTGCCGACGCCACGCTGGTCAACACCGTGGTGAAGCCGGCGCCTGCCGCCGCATCCGCGCCCATGTTCGGCACGCCGACGCCCGGCCCGGTGGCACCGCCGCCGCTGGTGCCCCCGCCCGGCCCCATCCCCTCGCCGTCCGCTTCCGCAGCGCCATCGCCCGCCCCTTCCAAACCGCTGTCGCCCGCCGTGCTGGCTATTGGCGGCCTGGTCGCCGTGGCGGTGCTGGGGGGCGCCGGTTACGTGATGATGAACAAAGGCGGTGGCGGCAGTGCCGCCAATGCCCCCCAGACCGCCGCAACGGCGCCACCGGCCGCTGGCGCGCCCGCACCAGCCCCTGCCCCCGCACCGGTGGTTGCCGCCGCACCCGAGCAGGACAACGGCACCATCACCATCAGCGCCGTCGGCCTGGCCGACCCCAAGGACCCGAATGCGCAGGAAACAGCCCGCGCCGACGCCAAGCGCCAGTTGGTGGAAAAAGCCACCGCGCTGTATGTAGACAAGGGCTCGCTGGACAAGAACTACGCCATGCTGGAGCAGAAACTGTTCTCGCAATCGGGCAACTTCATCAAGACCACGGTGCAGGAAGAGGCCCCGGTAACTGCCAAGAACGGCCTGGTGGAGGCCGAAACGCGCGCGGTGATCAAGGTGCGCGACGTGCAAAAGTCGCTGAACCAGCTGTCCAAGGAGGAGCGCATCAGCTTCATCCGCAACAATGGCGACCCCAAGGTGGCGATCCAGATGACGGTGCGCTCGTCCGACAACGTGCTGCCGCCCAACCGCTCGGTCATCGCCGAAAACATCGTCAAGGAGCGCGTCAAGTCCTTTGGCTTCCGTGTCTGGTCCAACGAGGGCGACACCAAGACCGGCCCCAATGCCAAAACGGCCGACTTCCAGATCATCGGCGAGGCCGCGCTACTGCCGCGGCCCATCACCATCCAGGGCATGCAGTTCAGCAAGACGCTGCTGACGTCTTGGACCGTGAAGGCTATCGACAAGGCCACCGGCGAGGAGATCTACCTGAACACGGTGATTCCCAAGGACAAGAGCTGGAAGAACGACGAAGAGGCGCTGGCAGACATTGGCAAGCTGATGGGCGACGAGTTCTCGAAGAACTTCTTCCTCGAGCACTTCAACTTCAGCACGCAGAAGATCAACTTCAACGTGCAAGGCCTGCCCGACGCCGAGGCCGGCAAGCTGCTGCTGCGCGAACTGCGCAGCGTGCGCCAGGTGCTGGACGCGCAGTTGCTGGGCAACGGCAAGTACCAGCTGCAACTGGCCGATGGCAGCGCCAGCGACATCGTGCAGGACGCCGTGCTCAAGCCCCTGAACACCAAGCTGGGCCAGGCCTGCTTCACCATGAGTGGTGCCACCGCCACCGACGTCAACGCCAGCTTTTCCGCCGCCTGCGCCCAGGCAGCCGTGCGCGCCAAGCTGGAAGGTGGCGCCCCGGCCGGCCTGCTGAATGCACCGGACGCGCGCGGCAAGGCGCTGCTGAAGGCGGCCAAGGGCGCCAGCACCTGAGGCAGGGCCTGCGCCAAATCAAAAAGCCGGCATCAGCCGGCTTTTTTGTTGGGGGCCTTGCGGCCGCCGGCGGCTCAGCCGCGCACGACGAACTTGACCACGTCCTCGCTGGACTCCGCGATGCTGTGGCCGAAGACGATGCGGCCCTGGCCGCGCAGCATCACCTCTTCGCGGCGCAGCGTCACCTCGGACTCGCCGTCAAAGGTGACAAAGGTGCCGTTGGTGCTCTGGTCGATCAGAAAGAACTTGTCGCGCCGGCGCTCGATGCGGGCGTGCTGGCGCGAGGCCATGCGGTCGGCCACCACGATCTGGCAGCTGGCGTCGCGGCCCAGCACGATACCGCTGTTGGGCTGGTCCACCACCAGCTCGCCGGCGTTGTGCGTCAGCTCCAGCTTGATGGGCTTGTTGGCTGAGAGGATGGACGGCGTGGCCATGGTCAGCTCTTCGCCGGCCTGCCAGATCACCTCGCACACATCCACATCGTCGCCCTTGCCCTTGACCGACAGCGCGGCGATCTTGCGAGTGGAGGCGCGCAGCATGGGCGCCATCTTCTCCACCGTGGCCAGCGTGGTGATGATCTGCATGCCCTTGGCCAGGCCGGCCATGCGGGCGGCCAGGTTCACCGTGTCGCCGAAGACGTCGTTGTTCTCGTGGATCACCGGGCCATAGTGGAAACCCACGCGTATCGAGCGCTTGACGCCCGACATCACCGGCAGCGCCATGATCTTCAGCTGCATGTCGGTGGCGGCCAGGCAGCCGCTGTCGGCATCGGGCAGCACGCACATCACTTCGTCGCCTATGGTCTTGATGACGCGCCCGCCATACTGGGCCACGATGGCGCGCATGATGCTGATGCATTCGTCCACCATCAGCTTGGCCTGGGTGTCCCCAAAGGTGTCGTACAGCTTGGTGCTGCCGGCAATGTCGGCAAACAGCACCGCCATGGCGGGTGGCGTGGCCACGGCGCCCGCCATGCGGCGCGTGGTGGGTTCCGGCTCGTTCTCGGCAGCCATCGCGGTTTGCTGGGGATCAAGGGTAGCCATGGAATCCTATTGTCACGGGTACACGGGGTTCAAGCAAGGCAAGGCCATGCCGCCGGGGTGACAGCCGTCACAGCAGCACCACAGACGCGGCGCCGGCACCCTGAGCCACCATATCCCCGCCCTAAAATGGGGCAACTACCATCATAGCCCCCCACTGTTTCCGGATTTCTTTGCATGCGCAGACTTATTGCGTTTTATTTTAGCCTTGGGCTGCTGGCCGGCAGCACCGCCGCGCTGGCCCAGAGCGCCGCACCCGCCGAGCCCGACTACAACCTGCGCGAGCACTACACCAAGTACGAATACCGCATCCCCATGCGCGACGGCAAGCACCTGTTCACCCAGGTGTTGGTACCCAAGGACGCCACCCGCACCTATCCCTTCCTGGTCAACCGCACGCCCTACAGCGTAGCGCCCTATGGTGTGGACGAATTTCCGCGCCAGATCGGCCCCTCCACCGTGGCTTTCGCCAGGGCCGGATACATCTTCGTCAACCAGGACGTGCGTGGACGTTACCAGTCCGAAGGCACGTTCATCGAGATGACGCCGCACAAGGAGGGCAAAGGCCCCAAGGACGTGGATGAGAGCAGCGACATGTACGACACGGTCGAATGGCTGTTGACGCACGTGAGCGGCCACAACGGCAAGGTCGGCATCTGGGGCATCTCCTACCCCGGCTTCTATGCGGCGGCCAGCGTCATCGACAGCCACCCGGCTATCAAGGCTGCCTCGCCGCAGGCGCCCATGACCGACCTGTTTCTGGGTGACGACGCCTACCACAACGGCGCCTTCATGCTGGCGGCCAACTTTGGCTTCTACACCTCCTTCAAGCAGCAGAACGCGCCTGTGCCGCCGGCCAAGGTCCGTGTGCCGTTTGACTACGCCACCGCCGATGGTTACGAGTTCTTCCTGAGTGCCGGCACGCTGGCCGACATCGTCAAGCTGGTGGACAAGGAGCAGCAGGGCCTGTTTGCCGACCAGGTGAAGAACGACAGCTACAACGCCTACTGGCAGGCGCGTAACCTGGCGCCGCACCTGAAGAACATCAAGGCCGCGGTGCTGACGGTGGGCGGCTGGTTCGACGCCGAAGACCTGCAAGGCCCGCTGTCGACCTACCGCGCGATCAAGAAGAACAACCCCAACATCGGCTTCAACGCGCTGGTGATGGGCCCGTGGTCACACGGCGGCTGGTCTGGCAACGACGGTGCGCGCATGGGTTACGTCAGCTTCGCCAGCAAGACCGGCGAGGAATTCCGCAAGAACATCCTGCTGCCCTTTTTCGAGAAATACCTGAAGGACAAGGACGGCGCAAGGCTGTCCGAAGCCATGGTGTTCGAAACCGGCACCAATGTGTGGCGCCATTACCCGGTCTGGCCGCCGCAGCAGGCCAAACCGCGCACGTTGTACCTGGCCGCAGGCCATGCCCTGAAGTGGAGCGCACCAGGCGGCGGCACGGGTGGCGACGCCTATGACGAGTACACCAGCGACCCGGCCAAACCGGTGCCCTACACCCGCGCGGTGACCACCGGCGTGCCGCGCGACTACCTGGTGGACGACCAGCGCTTTGCCGCCAGCCGCCCCGACGTGCTGGTCTACCAGACCGAGGTGCTGGAGGCCGACGTCACCGTGGCCGGGCCGGTGTCACCGCGGCTGTTCGTGTCCACCAGCGGCACCGACAGCGACTTCGTCGTCAAGCTGATCGACGTGTTCCCGTCCGACATGAGCACGCCCGCAACGGGCAACGAGCAGGCCGCGCGGCCGCGCGACGTGCAACCGGCGCCGCAGGTGATGGCCGGCTACCAGATGCTGGTGCGCGGCGAGCCGTTCCGCGCCAAGTTCCGCCGTGGCTTCAGCACCCCGCAGGCCATGGTGCCCAACCAGGTAGAAGCCTTGGAGTTCAGCATGCCCGACATCCACCACACCTTCCGGCGCGGCCACCGCATCATGGTGCAGGTGCAATCGTCCTGGTTCCCGCTGGTGGACCGCAACCCGCAGACCTTCGTGCGCATCCCGCTGGCCAAGGCCAGCGACTTCGTCAAGGCCACGCAGCGCGTGTACCACACGCCGCAGCAGTCGTCCGGCATCCAGTTGCTGGTGATGCCTTGATGGCCCCCGCGTCCGGCACTTCGTGTCCGTCCTGCCCCCGAGGGGGCCGCGTTTTGCCTTGGGGCGGCCCAGCGGCAAAACCGGCCTTCTGCTCAGCCGCTGAAAAACCGCTGCGCTGACTGCGCCGCCAGGAAGCTGGTCACTGCCCAAGCTGCTACGTTCTGCGATATCGCGGCCGGGTCTATCTTGTCCAGCGTGTCGTTGTCGGTGTGGTGCCAGTCAAAGTAGTCAGTGCCATCCTGCGTCAGATCCACCACCGGCCAGTTGTAGGCGCGGGCGCCGAAGCCCACGTCCGAGCCGCCACGGCCGTCGTTGTCACCGGTTTCCACACCCAGTGGCGCCAACACCCTGGCGATCTGTTGCAGCGCCGGCACGGCGTGCAGGGGCACCTTGCTGCGCAAGCGCCAGATGCGGCCAGCGCCAAAGTCCGATTCACCCACCAACTGGTGGCGCACCGGCTTGTAGCGTTCGGCATAGGCGCGGGCGCCTTCCAGGCCGTTTTCCTCGTTGGCGAACATCACCACGCGCAGCGTGCGGCGTAGCGGCTTGCCAAAGTCCAGCACCTGCTTGGCGGCAGCCGCCACGATGGCCACGCCGGCGCCATCGTCCACCGCGCCCTGGCCCACGTGCCAGGAGTCCAGGTGACCGCCAATCATCACCACCTCGTCAGCCAGGTCGGTGCCGGGCACTTCGGCGATGACGTTGTGCGAGGTCACCGCCACACCGGTCTCGGTCTGCAGGGTCAGGCGCATCACCAGCGGGCGGCCCAGCCGCTGCATGCGGCCCACCAGCTCGGCGTCGGGCACCGACACCGCCATCGCCGGGATCTGCTTGACCTGCAGGTCGTAGCGCATGGCACCAGTGTGGGCCACGCGATCGCGGTCAGTGCCTATGGAACGTATCACCACCGCCACGGCGCCCTTCTTCGCCGCCTCCACCGCGCCGGCGGTGCGGGCCACCACGGCGACACCGTAACCGCGGCCGTCCTTATGGCGCTCCATCTTCTGGTTGATGAAGACGATGCGGCCCTTGGCGCGCTCGCTGGTGTCGCCCTTCAGCGCTTCCAGGCTGTCGTAGTAAGCCACCTCGGCCTCCAGGCCACCGGCGGGCGTGCCCACGCTGTTGCCCAGCGCCACGGCCACCAGGCGCTGCGGAAAGGGGCCGGTGATCTCGGCGCTGACGGCGCCCTGGCGCCAGGCGGTGGCCGGCATGGCCTCGGCGCGCACGTTGGCAAACCCCATGGCGCGCAGTTGCGCCAACGCCCAGTCCACCGCGCGCGCGTAATTGGCCGAGCCCACGGGGCGGGCACCGATCTCGGTCACCAACGAATCCACCAGGCGGTAGCCCTGGGTGTCTTTGGCGGCGATGTCGCGCAGCGCGGCGGCCTGGGCCAGCACGGCCTCGCTGAAAGCCGGGGCAGCCTGCGCCCACAGCGTGTGAGGCGCCAGGCCCGCTGCGGCCAGCAGGCCCAGGCTGTGGCGTCGCCGGATGTTGATCTGCATTGAGGCTGCTCCCGAAAAATACGTCTGCCCACGGCTTCCTGTGCGCATTCTGCACACATCCGCCCCACAAACCAGGCCCACCCGGCTCACGGCGCACCAGCCAGGGGCGACAATGTGGCCCGGGAGCCAACCGCCCCGAGCCTGCCTGGCCGCCCTGGCCGTGTTGCCGGCAGTTTACAAAAAACAAGCTCACCCTGATGTCCGACCGTCTTCTGTTCTGGGGCCCCACGCTGATCTGGGCCACCACCTGGCATGTGATCCTGTTCCAGCTGGGCGATCTGCCGGTGCTGTATTCGGTGGCCACCCGCTTCGGCCTGGCCAGCCTGATGCTGTTTGCCTTCGCGCTGTGGCGCGGCGAAAGCCTGGGCCTGTCGGGCCGGGCGCATGGCTGGGCAGCGGTGGCCGGCGCGGTGCAGTTCGGCCTGAACTACATGAGCACCTACGAGGCTGAGCGCCACCTGGCCTCGGGCTTGGTGGCGGTGCTGTTTTCGCTGATGGTGTTTACCAATGCGCTGGGCGGCGCACTGATGTTCGGCCAGCCCATCACCCGGCGCTTCGTGCTGGCCGCGCTGGTGGGCGTGGTAGGGGTGGCGCTGATCTTTTGGCCCGACATCGCCAGCACCCGCGCCAAGGCCGGCGCGCCGCTGGGCGTGGCGCTGGGCCTGTGCGCCATCACCTTTGCCACGGTGGGCAACATGCTGACCCTGCGCATGACGCGCCAGGGCGCCGGCCTGGTGCCGGTGCTGGCCTGGAGCATGGGCTACGGCACGCTGCTGATGCTGGTGGCTGGCGCCGCCTTGGGCCTGCCCTTTCATGTGGACCCGCGCCCCAGCTACTGGCTGGCACTGCTGTACCTGAGTGCCATGGGCTCGGTGGTGGCCTTTTTGCTGTATTTCAAACTGGCCCAGCGCCAGGGCGCCGGCCGCGCTGCGCTAACCGGCCTGGTGATCCCCGTGCTGGCTTTGCTGATTTCGGCCGCGCTGGAGGGCTGGCGGCCCACCTGGCTGTCGCTGGCCGGCATGCTGCTGTGCATGGGTGGGTTGTGGGCCGCCAACCGGCCCGCTGCGGACGCCCGCCCGGCCTCCCGGACCTGAAAACCAGCAGGCCTTGGCCGTATACTGCTGGCTGCTGTTTTTGCACCCTTTTTCTCCTTTCTTTTTTGGAGCGTTTCCATGCCTTCGTTTCGCCAAGTTTCGCTGACCGCCGCTGCCGTGCTGGCGCTTGCCGCCGCCTTGCCCGCCCAGGCGCAGTCCCGTTTCACCGTGTCGGCCGACGGCCAGGAGGTGACCGACAGCACCACCAAGCTGGTGTGGAAGCGCTGCGTCGAAGGCATGAAGTGGGACGGCAAGACCTGCGGCGGCAAGGCCACCAAGCTGAAGCTGGCCGACGCCAAGGACATGACCAAGGGCGGCAACTGGCGCCTGCCCACCAAGGACGAGCTGGCCGGCCTGCTGGACAAGAACGGCAAGAAAAAGAGCCTGGACAAGGTCAGCTTCCCCGCCACGCCGCTCAAGCTGACCTGGGCGCTGCGCCCGGAAGCCACCGACAACCTGAACCACTGGCTGGTGGACATGGGCAATGGCAAGGCCTTCGGCAACACCCGCGCCGGCGCCAACTACGTGCGCCTGGTGCGCTCGGGTTCCTGAGCCTCGGTCCTCACCGACCCCAACAAAAAGGGAGCCTGAAGGCTCCCTTTTGTTTTCCGGCTTGGCCTTTCAAGCCGCTGGGCGCGGCCCACCCCGTGTAAAGACGAAGATGCCGGCAATCACCAGCACGGTGCCGGCGGCAATCCACGCCGTGAACGGCTCGCCCAGGATCAGCACGCCCATCAGGATGGTGGACATGGGGCCCACCATGCCGGTCTGCGCCGCCATGGTGGCGCCTATGCGCTCTATGGCCATCATCACCATCAGCACCGGCACGGCGGTGCACAGCGTGGCGTTCAGCACCGACAGCCAGATCACCTGCGGCGCCACCGCCATCGCGCTCATCGGGCGCAGCAGCACAAATTGCGCAATGCACAGCACGCAGGCCACGCTGGTGGCCAGCCCCACCAGGCGCAGTGAGCCCAGGCGGCGCACCATCTCCCCGCTGTACACCAGGTACAGCGCATAGCTGACCGCGCTCAGGAACACCAGCAGCGAGCCTAGCGCGACGTTGCTGCCGGCCAGCTGGATCTCGTGGCCAAACACCAGCAGCACGCCGCTGTAGCTGATGCCCATGCCCAGCGCCTGCATGGCGGTGATGCGCCGCTTGTACAGCACCAGGCCCAGCAGCAGCACCACGGTCGGGTTCAGGTAGAGGATCAGCCGCTCCAGCGAGGCCGTGACGTAGGCGAGACCTGCAAAGTCCAGAAAGCTGGCCAGGTAATAGCCGGTCAGCCCCAGCCACAACACGCCCAACCAGTCCTTGCGCGACAGCGCCGGCTTGCCCCGGCTGGCCCACCAGGCCATCAGCGCGAACAGCGGCAGCGCAAACAGCATGCGGTACATGATCAGCGTCACCGCGTCCACGCCGTAGCGGTAGGCCAGCTTGACGATGATGGCCTTGCCGCTGAAGGCAATGGCGCCCAAAGTGGCCAGGATCAGGCCAGAGGCGAGGGGTGGGTGCGAAGGGCTGGCGGCTGAACTCATGGGCGGCAAGGTCCATTGTCACCGCAAGGCGGTAGGCCGTGCCGCCGCCCGGGATTGGCGGCGCCGGCCAGCCGGGCAGCCGGGCAACCAGACAGCCAGGTGCTATTCCAGCACCACGTTGTTGTCTTTCACCAGGCGGGCAAAACGCACCGTGTCGTCGGCGATCTGCTGCGCCATCTGCTGCGGCGTGTTGCCTATCGGTTCAGCGCCGATTTCTTCCATGCCGCGCTTGAAGCCGGGCGACTGGATGATCTTCACCATCTCGGCATTCAGCCGCGCCACCACATCCAGCGGCGTGCCCACAGGCGCCAGCACGCCAAACCAGGTGCCCAGGTCAAACCCCTTCATGCCGCTTTCGGCCAGCGTGGGCACGTCGGGCAGCGCGGACGAGCGTTTGCCGGTGGTGACGGCCAGCGCGCGCAGCTTGCCGACCTTGATCTGCTGCAGCACCGGCGTCACGGTGTCGAAAGACATGCTGACCTGGCCGCCCAGCAGGTCGGTGGTCAGCGGGGCGCTGCCCTTGTAGGGCACGTGCAGCAGTTCCACACCGGCCATGCCCGAGAACTGCGCGCCTATCAGGTGCTGGGCGGTGCCGGCGCCGTTGGAGCCGAAGGACAGCTTGCCCGGCGTGGCCTTGCCCAGCGCGATCAACTCGGCCACCGTCTTGGCCGGCGTGTTGGCGTTGATGACCAGCACATTGGGCACCAGCGCCACCGTGGTGATGGGTGTGAAGCTCTTCTGGAAGTCATAAGGCAGCTTCTTGTACACGCTGGTGGCGATGGTGTGGTGCACCGCGCCCATCAGCAGCGTGTAGCCGTCGGGCTTGGCCTTGGCCACGTAGTCAGCGCCGATGGTGGCACCAGCGCCGCCGCGGTTTTCCACCAGCACTGGCTGGCCGAGGGCGGTGGTCAGTTTTTCGGCCAAGGCGCGGGCCAGCACGTCGGTGGTGCCGCCGGGGGCGAAGGGCACCACCAGCATCACGGGGCGGCTGGGCCAGGTCTGGGCGGCGAGCGGGCCTGCAGCCAGGGCGCCGGCCAGGGCCAGCGCGGCGCCCAGCCAGTGGCGGCGGCCAGAGCGGAAGCGGCCGGGAGTGGTTGTGGTCATCGGGTTGTCTCCTGTACTTGTTGTCGTTGGGTACGTGGCCTAGGCCAGCAACTGGCACACCGCGCGCGTCACCTGCTCGGTGGTGGCCTTGCCACCCAGGTCACCGGTGTGCAGGGCGGGGTTGGCCGTGACCTGTTCTATGGCCGCCATCAGCCGCTGCGCGGCGGCCGGCTCACCCAGGTGCTCCAGCAGCATCACGCAGCTCCAGAAGGTGCCCACCGGGTTGGCCAGGCCCTTGCCCATGATGTCGAAGGCCGAGCCGTGAATGGGCTCAAACATGCTGGGGTAGCGCCGCTCAGGGTCGATATTGCCGGTGGGCGCAATGCCCAGGCTGCCAGCCAGCGCAGCAGCCAGGTCACTCAAGATGTCGGCGTGCAGGTTGGTGGCCACCAGCGTGTCCAGCGTGGCCGGGCGATTGACCATGCGGGCGGTGGCGGCGTCCACCAGCTCCTTGTCCCAGGTGACGTCTGGAAACTCCTTGCTGATTTCAACGGCGATCTCGTCCCACATCACCATCGCGTGGCGCTGCGCATTGCTCTTGGTCACCACCGTCAGCAGCTTGCGCGGGCGCGACTGCGCCAGGCGGAAGGCATAGCGCATGATGCGCTCCACGCCGGCGCGGGTCATCATGGAGACGTCGGTGGCCACCTCGATCGGGTGGCCCTGGTGGGCACGGCCGCCGACACCGGCGTATTCGCCCTCGGAGTTTTCGCGCACGATGACCCAGTCCAGGTCTTTCGGGCCGCAGCGCTTCAGCGGCGCGTCGATGCCGGGCAGGATGCGGGTCGGCCGCACATTGGCGTATTGATCGAACCCCTGGCAGATCTTCAGCCGCAGGCCCCACAGCGTGATGTGGTCGGGGATGTGCGGGTCGCCGGCCGAACCGAACAGGATGGCGTCCTTGCCGCGCAGCGCGTCCAGGCCATCTGCCGGCATCATCTCGCCATGGGCACGGTACCAGTCGCCACCCCAGTCGAAGTTCTCGAATTCAAACCTGAACGCGGCGCCGGCACTGGCCAGCGCCTGCAGCACCTGCTGGCCGGCAGGCACCACTTCCTTGCCGATGCCGTCGCCGGGGATGGTGGCTATCTTGTACGTCTTCATGTCATGCTCCAATTCACACAGGTTGCAACTGTAGGCCCGAAAACTGGACCGGGTGGCGTCCAAAGTGAACCCATTGTTGAACTGGATTCAACAATGATCCTGCCAACGGCTGACGGTCAGAAACGCTACCATGGCGTCCTGTCATCCCAACACCTTGGACAAGGAGCAGCTGAGCATGAGCAACGCAACGGCAGACACCGCCCCCCGCATACGCGTGGGCATAGGCGGCTGGACCTTCGAGCCCTGGCGCGACAACTTCTACCCCAAGGGCTGGCCGCATGCGCGCGAATTGCAATACGCCAGCCGGCACCTCAGCGCCATCGAGGTCAACGGCACCTACTACAGCACCTTCACGCCCAAGACCTTCGCCAAGTGGCGCGACGAGACGCCGGACGATTTCATGTTTTCACTGAAGGCCAACAAATTCACCACCAACCGGCGCGTGCTGGCCGAGGCGGGCGAATCGGTGGCCAAGTTCGTGGACAGTGGCCTGGCCGAGCTGGCGCACAAGCTGGGGCCGGTGCTGTGGCAATTTGCACCGACGAAGAAGTTCGACCCGGTGGATTTCGAGGCCTTCCTGAAGCTGCTGCCCTCCAGCGTGGGCGGTTTCAAGCTGCGCCATGTGATGGATGTGCGCAACGACAGCTTCCGCTGCGCCGACTACCTGGCGCTGGCGCGCAAGTACAACGCCGGCACCGTGTTCACTGACTCGGACGACTACCCGCCCATCGCCGACGTGACGGCCGACTTCGTCTACACCCGCATGATGCGCACCGACAGCGCGCTGCCCGAGGGCTGCACACCGGAGGAACTGGACCAGTTGGCACAGTGCGGCAAACTGTGGAACGAAGGCGGCCAGCCCAGCGGCCTGCCGCTGGTGGAGACTGACACGACGGCCAAGGCGGCGCCGCGCGATGTGTTCATGTACTTCATCAGCGGCGCCAAGGAGAAGGCACCGCATGCGGCGATGGGATTGCTCAAGCGCCTGGGCTGGAAACCTCAGCTGGACTGAGTTGGGCGCGGACCAGTCGCTGACCGGCGTAGGTCAGTAACCTACCGCCGCCCCATCACGCCGTGCATCGCTGGCGGCCACATAGCCGCGCTGGTCAGCATCGCCGCCCGCCCAGTCGCCCAGCCGCCAGATGAACTGGCCGGCGCCGAAGTCCTGGTACGAGTCATTGATCACCGCCATGTGGTGGCCCAGGTCGCGCAGGCCCTGTACGGTGTTGCCGGCCATGCCGGCCTCGACGTTGATCTCCAACGCGCTGTTGAAGCGCCAGCGCGGCGCGTCACAGGCGGTCTGCGGCGCCTGGCCGTAGTCCAGCATGCGCACCAGCGTCTGCAGATGGCCCTGCGGCTGCATGTTGCCGCCCATGACGCCAAAGCTCATCACGGGCGCGCCATCCTTGGTCAGGAAGGCCGGGATGATGGTGTGGAAGGGCCGCTTGCCCGGCGCCACCACATTGGGACTGCCCGGCTGCAGGCTGAAGCCGTGGCCGCGGTTTTGCAGGCTGATGCCAAACGTGGGCTCCACGCAGCCCGAGCCGAAGCCCATGTAGTTGCTCTGGATGAAGCTGACCATCATGCCCGAGGCATCGGCCGCCGTCAGGTAGATGGTGCCGCCGCGCCGGTGCGGGTCGTTGGGCGTGCCGGCTTCGAAGGTTTGCGCGCGCCTGGGGTCGATCAGCTTCGCGCGCTCGGCCAAATAGGCGTCGCTGAGCATCTGGTCGGTGCTCACCTCCATGGTGCTGCGCTCGGACACGTAGCGGTAGGTGTCGGCAAAGGCCAGCTTCATGGCCTCGATCTGCAGGTGCTGGGACTGCACGCTGTCCACCGGCAGGCTGCCAATGTCGAAGCGGTCCAGCATGCCCAGGGCCATCAACGCGGCAATGCCCTGGCCGTTGGGCGGGATTTCATGCAGCGTATGGCCCCGGTAGTTCTTCTGGATGGTCTGTACCCACTCCGGCCGGTGCGCCGCCATGTCGGCTGCCGTCAGCGCGCCACCGTGCTCGCGCGAGAAGCGCTCCAGCGCTTGCGCGATCTCGCCCTGGTAGAAAGCCGCGCCTTTGGTCTGAGCAATGGCGCGCAACGCGCGCGCCGCCGCCTTGAACTGGAACAGTTCACCCACCTCAGGCGCACGCCCGCGCGGCAGGAAAGCCTGGGCAAAGCCGGGCTGTACCTTCAACTCCTCCACCGGTGCGGCCCATTTCAACTGGATGATGGGCGGCACGAAGTAGCCGCGCTCGGCGATCTCCATCGCCGGTGCCAGCAGGTCGGCAAACGGCAGCTTGCCAAAACGTTCGCTCATGGTCACCCAGCCACTGACAGCACCCGGCACGGTCACCGAATCCAGCCCACGCTTGGGTGGCGTGGCCGCGGCGCCGTGTTTGCTGCGAAAGTAATCCGGCGTCCAAGCGGCCGGCGCGCGGCCGGAAGCGTTCAGGCCGTGCAGTTCCTTGCCGTCCCACAGGATACAGAACGCATCGCTGCCCAGGCCGTTGCTGACCGGCTCCAGCACCGTCATCGCGGCGGCGGCGGCTATTGCCGCGTCCACCGCATTGCCACCTTGTTTGAGCATCTGCAGGCCGGCCTGGGCCGCCAGCGGGTGCGAGGTGGAGACGATGTTGCGCGCGAACACCGGCGTGCGGGTGGTCGCATAGGGGTTGCGGTAGTCGAAGGCGGCCATGTGGGAAGCTTTCAGCGGGCTGTGTTGGGTGTAGCCGGGTGTTCCCAGGCATTATCCATGCTTGAGCAGGCGCAAAAACGGCACCGCTCGGGTGCCGTTCTGGGTAAAGGCAGGCGCGCCCTAATCCTCCACAAACGCCTCTTCGCGCTTGGACTTGACGGCCGGCAGCAGCACGATGACCAACAGCAGCGCAGCGGCAACCAGCAGGCCGGCCGACAGCGGCCGCGTGACCAGCACGCTCCAGTCGCCGCGCGACAACAGCAGCGCGCGGCGCAGGTTTTCTTCCATCATCGGCCCCAGGATGAAGCCCAGCAGCAGCGGCGCCGGCTCCATGCCCAGCTTGTGGAACAGGTAGCCCACGAAGCCGAAGGCAGCCACCATCCAGATGTCGAAGGTGTTGTTGTTGGTGGTGTACACGCCAATGGCGCAGAACAGCACGATGGCGGGGAACAGCCAGCGGTAGGGCACGGTCAGCAGTTTGATCCACATGCCGATCAGCGGCAGGTTCAGGATGATCAGCATCAGGTTGCCAATCCACATCGAGGCGATCAGGCCCCAGAACAGCGCAGGGTTGCTGGTCATCACCTGCGGGCCGGGCTGGATGTTGTGGATGGTCATGGCACCCACCATCAGCGCCATCACGGCGTTGGGCGGTATGCCCAGCGTCAGCAAGGGGATGAAGGAGGTCTGCGCACCGGCGTTGTTGGCCGACTCGGGGGCTGCCACACCGCGGATGTTGCCCTTGCCGAACGGAATTTCGCCCGGCTTCGCCTTGACCTTCTTTTCCAGCGCGTAGGCAGCGAAGGAGGCCAGCAGTGCGCCGCCGCCGGGCAGGATGCCCAGCACCGAGCCCAGCGTGGTGCCGCGCAGCACGGCCGGCAGCATGTTCTTGAAATCCTCCTTGGTCGGCCACAGGCCTTGCACCTTGGCCGTGAACACCTCGCGGTGTTCCTCGGGCCGTGCTAGGTTGGCGATGATTTCGCCATAGCCGAACACGCCCATGGCAATGACCACGAAGCCTATGCCGTCGGTCAGCTCGGGGATGTCAAAGCTGTAGCGCGCCACGCCCGAGTTGACGTCGGTACCCACCAGGCCCAGCAACAGGCCCAGCACAATCATGGCAATGGCCTTGAGCAGCGAACCCGAAGCCAGCACCACGGCGCCGATCAGGCCCAGCACCATCAACGAGAAATACTCGGCCGGGCCGAACTTGAAGGCCAGCTCGGTCAGCGCCGGGGCAAAAGCCGCCAACAGCAGCGTGCCCACGCAGCCGGCAAAGAACGAACCCAGGCCGGCAGCGGCCAGCGCCGGACCGGCGCGACCCTGACGCGCCATCTGGTAACCGTCTATGCAGGTGACCACAGAGGACGATTCGCCCGGCAGGTTGACCAGGATGGCGGTGGTGGAGCCACCGTATTGCGCACCGTAGTAAATGCCGGCGAGCATGATCAGTGCCGACACCGGCGGCAGCGCGAAGGTGGCCGGCAACAGCATGGCGATGGTGGCCACCGGGCCGATGCCGGGCAACACCCCGATCAGCGTGCCCAGCATGCAACCGGTGAAGGCGTACAGCAGGTTCATTGGCGTGAAGGCCACGCCAAAGCCCAACGACAGATTGGCAATCAGATCCATGGTGGCCTCCTTAAGTACCGAGCATGGCCGGCCAGACCTGCAACTGCAATTTCAACAACTTGATGAACACCAGGTAACTCCCCACGGCCAGGATGCTGGCCAGGATCAGCACCTCCTTCAGCTTGAAGGTGCTGGCCGCAAAGGCCGCGATCAGTGTCAGCGCGTAAATGGCCACGATCAGGCCCATGCTGGGCAGGCCAATGCTGGGCAAACCGCCGAGCAGGACGCCAAAGCCCAAGTTGGCGGCAACGATGAAGCCCACCGGACGCCAGGCCCAGTTGCCGACCTTGTCGCCATCCTCGGTTTCTACCACCAGCGCCTTGAACATGATGACGCTACCCAGCACTGCCAGCAGCACGCCCAGCATCAGCGGGAAATAGCCCGGCCCCATGCGGGCGCCATTGCCCACCGTGTAGGTGGTGGCCCCCCACGCGAAGGCCACGCCAGCTGCCGTGTACAGCAGACCGGAGAAAAAGTCCTTTTGGCTCTTGATGTTCACAACACACGTCTCCTCGACAAACACAAACCCCCTATTGTCAACCCATTGTTAACGGCTGGGAGGCTGTAACAACCTGTGGATTTCACCTACAGACGCCGGCCAGGCGCACCCAACAGGTGCATCGCCCGACGGCCCTCGCGGCAGCTTATTGCAGCGGCGGCGTGGCCGCCAGCACCTCTTCAGCCACCGTCAGGCCCTCGGCCACACGCAACGCGCCGGCCAGGCGCAGCGGACGCATGCCGTCGGCAATGCACTGCTTGCGCAACGCGTCCACGTTGGTGTCCTTGGTGATCCTGGCCTTGGCGGCCTCGGACATCACCAACAACTCGTACAGGCCCATGCGGCCCATGAAACCGGTCATGCGGCAATCCACACAGCCCACCGGCTTGAACGGCTTGTAGCTGCCACTCAGTTGCCAGGGCTTGACCATCTCGGCCAGCGTTTCGCGTTGCGCCGCCTCATCGGGCTGCTTGCACTGCTTGCACAGCGTGCGAACCAGTCGCTGGGCCAGCACGCCCAGCACGGTGGCGTTGATCAGGTAAGGCGGTATGCCCAGCTCCTGCAGCCGGGTGATGGCCGAGGGCGCATCATTGGTGTGCAGCGTGGAGAACACCAGGTGGCCCGTCAACGCGGCCTGCACCGCCATCTCGGCCGTGACCAGGTCGCGGATTTCGCCCACCATGATGATGTCGGGGTCCTGGCGCATCAGCGCGCGCAGGCCTTCCGGGAAATTGAAGTCCAGCTGCGGCTGCACCTGCGTCTGGTTGAAGGCCGGCTCGATCATTTCAATCGGGTCTTCCACCGTGCTGACATTCACCTCCTCAGTGGCCACCCGCTTGAGCGTGGAGTACAGCGTGGTGGTCTTGCCCGAGCCGGTGGGACCGGTGACCAGCAGGATGCCGTAGGGGCGCTTGACCAGCGCTTCCCAGCGCTGCGCATCGTGCGCGGCAAAGCCCAGCGCATCCAGGTCCTTGACGGCGTTGTCGGGGTCGAAGATGCGCATCACCATCTTCTCGCCAAACGCGGTGGGCAGCGTGGAGATGCGCATCTCGATCTCATCGCCGCGCGGGTTGCGCGTCTTGATGCGGCCGTCCTGTGGGCGGCGCTTTTCCACCACGTCCATGCGTCCCAGCAACTTGATGCGCGCCGTCATGGCGTTGAGTACGCCCATGGGCATCTGGTACACCGGGTGCAGCACGCCGTCGATGCGGAAGCGGATCACCCCCTGCTCGCGCCGCGGCTCCAGGTGGATGTCGCTGGCGCGCTGGTCGAAGGCGTATTGCCACAGCCAGTCCACCACCTGCACCACGCCCTGGTCATTGGCGTCGAGCTGCTTGTTGCTCTTGCCCAATTCCACCAGTTGCTCAAAACTGGCGCCGCCGGCGTTGCCGCCGGCCTTTTGCGCCGCCCGCACCGACTTGGCCAAGGCGAAGAACTCGGCGGTGTAACGGTGGATGTCCTGCGGGTTGCTGACCACCCGGCGCACGGTGCGGCGGGTTTGCCGCTCCACCTCGTCCACCCAGCCGGTGATGAAGGGCTCGGCCGTGGCCACCACCACCTCGGAGGCGTTGAGTTGCACCGGCAGTATCTTGTGGCGTTCGGCATAGGCGGCGCTCATGGTGTCGGACACCTTGCCCACATCCACCTTCAGCGGGTCGATGCGCAGGTAGCTCAGGCCGCAGTGGCCAGCCAGCCACTGCGTCAGCAGCTCCAGGTCCAGCGGCTTCTCGTCGCTGGCGCGGCGCATGGCCACGCTGGCCAGGCGCACCAGCGGGTGCTGGGCGCTTTCGGCCTGCGAGCAGCGGGCGATGGTGCGCTGCGCTTCTTCCTCGCTGATCACGCCATCGGCGCGCAGCCATTCCACCAGCAGCCGCCAGTGCACCGGGCCGGAATGACTGCCCTTGTGCAACGCCTTGGATTTGATGGGGGTGCTCATGTCTCTCTCACAGTGTTCGGTGGCCTGGGCCTACGGTCTGCGCAACAACGCTCATGCCGCCACCGGCTTGAAAATGCGCAACCACTTGGCGGCGGGCAAACCCCATTGCTCGGCAATGTATTCGGCGCGCTGCGTCATCAGCGCCCGCTTGGGCGCGCCAGCCTGGCGCTGGGCCAGTACCACGGTGTTGCCCTCGCGCGTGGGCTTGAAGGCCCAGACCGCATCTTCGCCAAACGCGGCGGCAATCTTCTCCACGCTGCGCGGATAGCTGGACGCGCTGCCAAACAGGTTGACCGTCATGCAGCCGTCCTCGGTCAGCAGGCGGCGGCAATGTTGGTAGAACTCTGCGCTGTCCAGCACCGGCGCGGCGGCCTCCTGGTCGTACAAATCCACCTGCAAGGCGTCCACCGTGCCCCACCATTGGGGTTTCTGGATCTCCTGCGCGGCGTCGGCCAGCACCACCTGCAGCCGGGTGTTGTCGCGCGGCAGCTTGAACCAGTGGTGGCAGGCCGCCAGTACCTGAGGGTTCAACTCGATGGCGGTGGTGCGCATGCGCAACACCTTGCTGCAATACTTGGTCAGCGAGCCGGCGCCCAGGCCCAGCTGCATGGCCTGGCGCGTGCCGGCGCTGGTGGGGTCGACGAACAGCAGCCAGGCCATCATGCGCTGTATGTAGTCGTGCACCAGCACCAGCGGCGCGTCCACCAGCATGGAGCCCTGTATCCAGATGCTGCCCAAGTGCATGTGGCGCAGCGGGCCTTCGTCGGAGAAATTCACCTCCGGCAGTTCGTGGGTGGGTTTGCGTGGCATTGCAGCATTTATACCAGCAGCGCACTCAGCCGGGGCAGCGCGGCGCAGGCGTTGGCCGTGCTGGCCTGGGCCAAGGCGTCAGGCGTGATGCCGCGCAGCGCGGCCAGCTCGGCCCCGATGCGCGGCAACTCGGCCGGCTCGTTGCGGCCCTGCGGCTCACCGGCGGTGCGCTGCTCTGCGGTGCGGTACAGCCAGTGCGGCGGGATGTCGGGCGCGTCGGTCTCCAGCACCAGCGTCTCCAACGGCAAGGTGGCAGCCAGATGGCGCAGCTGCAACGCCCGCTCGTACGTCATGGCGCCGCCAAAGCCCAGCTTGAAGCCCAGGTCCACAAAGGCCCGGGCCTGCTGGTCGCTGCCGTTGAAGGCATGGGCAATGCCGTGCCAGCGCTCGCCCTGATCGCCGCGGCCCACCATGTCTCGCAGGCCCTTGAGCAAGCGGTCGGCGGAGCGGCGCACATGAAGCAGCACTGGCAGGCCATGCCTGCGCGCCAGCTTCAGTTGCTCGCGGTAGAAATGCTCCTGGCGTTGGGCCAGCGGACCGGTCTTCAGTTCCTCAATGAAGTAATCCAGCCCGATCTCGCCCACCGCCACCAGGCGGGGATCGTCGCGGTGCGCCGTCAGTTGCTCGTCCAGCGCCTGCAAATCCTCGTCGCGCGACTGCTTCACCAGCAACGGGTGTATGCCCAGCGCGTAGCTGTCGCCCAGGGCATGGGCCAGTTCGCGCACGGTGTCGAAGTTGACCACGCCCACCGCCGGGATCACGCAATGCACCACCCCCTGCGCGGCGGCGCGCGCACGCATGGCGGGCCGGTCGGACGCGAACTCGGGCGCGTCCAGGTGGCAATGGGTGTCTATCCAGCGCATGCTGAAGTCTATCCGCCAGCCGATAGCCCTTCGCCCATGCTATTCTTTTGCTGAACTGTTTTCGGAGCACCGCCCCATGGGAAAGACCCGGCTTGAAGCCTTCAGCGACGGCGTGCTGGCGATCATCATCACCATCATGGTGCTGGAGCTGAAGGTGCCGCATGGCGAAACGGTGGACGCCTTGAAGCCCTTGCTGCCGGTGTTCCTCAGCTACGTGCTGAGCTTCGCCTACGTGGGCATCTACTGGAACAACCACCACCACATGCTGCACGCCGTGCACCAGGTGACCGGCGGCGTGCTGTGGGCCAACCTGCACCTGCTGTTCTGGCTGTCGCTGGTGCCTTTCACCACCGGCTGGATGGGCGAAAACCACTTCACCAGCGCACCCACCGTGGCCTACGGCGTGGTGCTGTTCATGTCCGCCATCGCCTATTGGATCTTGCAGCAGACCATCATTAAATCGCAAGGGCCGGACTCGGTGCTGAAGAAGGCGGTGGGCGGCGACTGGAAAGGCAAGCTGTCCCCGGTGATCTACCTGCTGGCCATCGTGCTGGGCTGCTGGTGGCCGCAGCTGGCATTGGGGCTGTACGTGCTGGTGGCGCTGACCTGGTTCATCCCGGACCGGCGGATCGAGAACACCGTGGTGCACAAGGGCGGGTGATCTGTTGGCGGTTGCCGACGCCGCTGATGCGCGTGTGCAAGTGAGCCTGGCTTGTTCGCTGCCGACGCCGCTGGTGCGCGTGACTCCGCGAATGTCCCCCGGGCCTGCGGCCCTCCTCCTTGATTTCGCTACGTCACGCACCCCAGCGACATCGGGTGAATTGGCATACGCAACGCTTGTATTCGGGAACACCAGCATGCAAGCCAGGTTCGCCGATCAGGTCGATGCGGCACTCGGCGCAGCGGCATCAAGGAGGAGGCCCGAAGGGCCGGGGGACAGCCGCGGAGCCGAGTGCCGCGTCGGCATGATCTCGCCAATGACGTCTCACTGTGTCCGTGCGTTCGAGGGCGATGCTCAACCCAGCGCCTGCTCGAAATCCGCCAGCAGGTCGGCGCTGTCTTCCAGCCCCACGGACAACCGCACCATGCCGTCGCCAATGCCCATGCTGGCGCGCACCTCGGCACCGGCTTCCCAGAAGATGGTGGGCGCCACCGGGATGATCAGCGTGCGGGTGTCGCCCATGCCGGTGGCGGTGATGGGCACGCGCAATCGGTTGATGAAGGCCAGGCAGGCGTCCAGGTCGTGCAGCTCGAAGGACATCAACCACGAACCGGCGCCAAACAGCTGGCGCGCCAGCGCGTGCTGCGGGTGGCTTTCCAGCCATGGGTAGTTGACGCGGGCGATTGCCTTGTGCCCTTCCAGGAACCTGGCCAACGCCAGCGCGGTGGCACTGCTGTGCGCCACGCGCAGCGCAAGCGTCTCGGCGCCAATCGCAATCTGGTGCGCCTGCTCGGACGACAGCGAGCCGCCCATGTCGCGCAGGCCCTTCTTGCGGACCTGCTGCAGGCCCCACTGGCGGGCGTCGCCCTTGCGGTAGGCGGGGAAGATGTTGGGGTAGGCCTGCCAGTCGAACAGGCCGGTGTCGGTGACAGCGCCGCCCAGCGCCGCGCCGTGGCCGGCAATGGTCTTGGTCAGCGAGTTGACCACCAGCCCGGCGCCCACCGCCTTGGGGCGGAACAGCACCGGTGAGGTGATGGTGTTGTCCACCACGAACAGCAGCCCACGGTGGCGGCACAGCTCGCCAATGGCCACCAGGTCGGGCACCTGGGTGCCGGGGTTGGCTACGGTTTCGACGAACACCATGCGGGTGCGCGGCAGGATGGCGGCCTCCACATTGGCCACGGCCGTGGCGTCCACCATGGCCACACCCACGCTGAGGTCGCGCAGCGTGCCAAACAGGCTGTTGGTGTTGCCAAACACGTAGCGGCTGGAGACGATGTGGTCACCGGCGCGCAGCAAGGTGAAGAAGATGGCGCTGATGGCGGCCATGCCGGTGGCAAAGCACACCGAGCCCAGGCCCTGCTCCATCTGCGTGATCTTGGCCTCCAGCGCGGCGGTGGTGGGTGTGCCCTGGCGGGCATAGTTGAAGCCGCCTTTGAGCGTGCCCTGGAACACGCCTATCAGGTCTTCCACGCGCTCAAACCCATACTGCACCGAACTGTGGATGGGCTTGCGCGTGGCGCCATGCTCGGCGCCGAAGCGCCGGTCGCCGTGCACGATGTCGGTGGTGAAACCGGTGGTTGTGGGGTCCGTCATAGGTTCAATCGAGCGCCGTGCACGTTGTGGCCAGCGTGTTGGCCTTATTTTATTCCGGCCTCAATTGCCCTTGCACCAACCGCAGCCGGCGCTGGCAGCGCGCGGCCAGGCCTTCGTCGTGCGTGACCAGTACAAAAGCCGTGCCATGGGCGCGGGCGAGCTCCAGCATCAGCTCAAACACGCCGTCAGACGTGCCGCGGTCCAGGTTGCCGGTGGGCTCGTCGGCCAGCACGCAGTCGGGTCGCGTCACCAACGCGCGGGCAATGGCCACGCGCTGGCGCTCGCCGCCGGACAACTCGGACGGCCGGTGCGCCATGCGCTCTTTCAGGCCCACGGCGGCCAGTATGTCGGCGGCCACAGCAGCAGCCTCGGAGCGGGGCATGCGGCGCATCCACAGCGGCATGGCCACGTTCTCCTGCGCCGTGAACTCGGGCAGCAGGTGGTGGAATTGGTAGACGAAGCCCAGGTGCCGGTTGCGAAGCTGGCCCTGCTGGGCCGGGCTCAGCGCCGCCAGCGCCTGGCCGTGCAGCGTCACGCTGCCGCTGCTGGGCGCGTCCAACCCGCCCAGCAGGTGCAGCAGCGTGCTCTTGCCGGAACCGGAGGCGCCCACAATGGCCAGCGTTTCGCCGGCGTGCACCTGCAAATCCACGCCCTGCAGCACTTGCACGTCCAGCGGGCCTTCGGTGAAGCGCTTGCCCAAGCCCTGGGCCTGCAGCACGACCTTGTTGGTGTTGACCTCACTCATAGCGCAGCGCCTCGGCAGGGTTGACGCGGCTGGCGCGCCAACTGGGGTACAGCGTGGCCAGGAAGGCCAGCACCAGCGAGATCACCGCGATGGGCAGGATATCGGCCTGCTGCGGGTCACTGGGCATGCGGCTGATCAAATAGATGTCGCGCGGCAGGAAGCTGGTGTTCAGCAGCCGCTCCAGCGCCGGCACGATGACGTCGATGTTGTAGGCGATGCCCAGGCCCAGCAGCAGCCCCGACAGCGTGCCTATCACCCCCACCATGGCGCCCTGCACCACGAACACGCCCATGATGGAGCGCGGGCTGGCGCCCAGCGTGCGCAGGATGGCGATGTCAGCGCGCTTGTCGGTCACCGTCATCACCAGCGTGCTGACCAGGTTGAAGGCGGCCACGGCGACGATCAGCGTCAGGATGATGAACATCATGCGCTTTTCCAACTGCACGGCGGAGAACCAGGTGCGGTTCTGCTGCGTCCAGTCGCGCACCAGCAGTTCACCCGACAGTTTGACGGCCAATTGGGCCCGCACTTCGCGCGCCAATTGCAGGTCGCGCAACTTCAGCCGCAGGCCGGTGGGGCCCTCGACGCGGAAAATCTTGGCCGCGTCGTCAATGTGGACCATGGCCAGTGCCGAGTCGTACTCGTAGTGGCCGGAGTCGAACAGGCCGACCACCGTCATCTGCTTCAGGCGCGGCATCACACCGGCCGGCGTCACCTGGCCGCTGGGGGCCACCAGCGTCACCTTGTCTCCCTCACGCACGCCCATGGACCGCGCCAACTCGCCGCCCAGCACGATGCCGAACCCGCCAGCCTTCAGCCGCGCCAATGCCGTGTCCTTCAGGCTCATGGCCAGGTCGGTCACCTGGGGCTCCTGCGCCGGGTCGATGCCGCGCACGATGGCGCCTTTCATGTCCTCACCGCGCGCCAGCAAGGCCTGTGCGGCAATGAAGGGGGCGGCACCCACCACCTGCGCGTTGCTGCGCGCTTCGGCCAGGGTCTTGGCCGGGTCAGGCAGTGCCGTGCCATTGGGCGGGTAGATCTCGATGTGCGAGACCACGCCCAGCATGCGGTCGCGCACCTCCTTCTGGAAGCCGTTCATCACGCTGAGCACAATGATCAGCGCCGCCACCCCCAGCGCGATGCCCAGCATGGACACCCCGGAGATGAAGGAGATGAAGCCATTGCGCCGCGTGCCGCGGCCGGCGCGCGTGTAGCGCCAACCCACCAGCATTTCATACGGAATCTGCATCTTCAAGCCAAACAAACAGGACAAGCGATTATTCGCGAACGCGGCCACCCGGGCGGCACGCCAACTGTCACCGATTGTGACGGCAAATCGTCGTGGCCCCGGCTGCCCCCCGGCCATTGCGGGACAATGCCTGCATGCATGTGTTGATCGCGTTCGCGTTTTCTGACGACCCGGGGTGCCGCGCCGCATTGGACGGCTTGCCATTGCCCCACCTGACCCAGTTGCTGCGCCACATGGCACCGGTGGACAGTGTGCAGGGTGACGCCAGCAGCTGGTCACCCCCCCACGAGCGGGTGCTGGCCCGCGCGCTGGGCCTGGACGACCGTGATGGCCACATCCCCTGGGCGGCCTGGCAGGCCACGCAAGCCGGCGAGCCCCCCGGAACGGCCTGCGCCTGGATCACCCCCGCCAGCTGGCAGGTGGCGCGCGACCACATCCTGATGAGCGACCCGCAGCAGCTGCACCTCAACGCCGCGCAGGCCGGCACGTTGCTGGAGGCGATGCGCCCTTTTTTTGAGGAAGACGGCATCACACTGACGCTGGACACGCCGGCGCGCTGGCTGGCGCGCGGCGAGGTGTTCCGCGACCTGCCCAGCGCCTCGCTGGACCGGGTGGCCGGCCGCGACATCGCCGCCTGGATGCCCGCCGCCACCCAGGCGACCACATTGCGCCGGCTGCAAAGCGAGATGCAGATGCTGCTCTACACCCACCCGTTGACCGACGCGCGCCAGCAGCAGGGCCTGCCACCGGTGAACAGCTTCTGGGTCAGCGGCGCCGGGGCCCTGCCTGAAGGCTGGCAGCCCGCCGCAGCTGAGGCACCGTTGACACCGCGCGGCCTGGTCCAACCGGCTTTGCGCGGTGACTGGCCGGCCTGGCGCCAGGCCTGGCAAGCGTTGGATGCGCAGGAATGCCGGCAACTGCTGCAGCAAACGGAGCAAGGCCACGCCGCCACGCTGACACTGTGCGGCGAGCGCCAGGCCCGCACCTGGCAGCCCGCCAGGCAGGGCTGGCTGGCCAAGCTGGCCAGCAGTTGGCGCCAGCCCACGCTGCTGAGCCAGCTGGAGGCGCTGTGATGAAGATCAACGTGCGCGATGTGCCGCCGCGCGCCGCCTGGGCACTGGAACAGGCCGGCGTGCACCCGCTGCTGGCCCGCCTGTACGCCGCGCGCGGCGTGCAGAGCAAGGACGAGCTGGACGAAGGCTTGGGCCGGCTGCTGCCGCCCAGCGGCCTCAAGGGGGTGCAACAGGCCGCCGTGCTGCTGGCCGATGCCATTGCCGCCAACAAGGTGCTGTGCGTCGTGGCCGACTACGACTGCGATGGCGCCACCGCCTGTGCGGTGGGCGTGCGCGGCCTGCGCATGCTGGGCGCGCAACGGGTGGGTTACCTGGTGCCCGACCGCGTGGTGGACGGCTATGGCCTGACCCCGCCCATTGCCCTCCGCGTGAAGGACAGCGGCGCCGACGTGCTGATCACCGTGGACAATGGCATCGCCAGCCTGGAAGGGGTAGCGCAGGCCAAGGCGCTGGGCCTGCAGGTGCTGGTGACCGACCACCACCTGCCGGCCCCCGAGTTGCCCGAGGCCGACGTCATCGTCAACCCCAACCAGCCGGGCTGCGACTTTCAGAGCAAGAGCATGGCCGGCGTGGGGGTGATGTTCTACACGCTGCTGGCGCTGCGCGGCGAGCTGCGCCAGCGCGGCGTCTTCACCCTGGACAACCAACCCAAGCTGGACGCGCTGCTGCCCCTGGTGGCGCTGGGCACCGTGGCCGACGTGGTGAAGCTGGACGCCAACAACCGCCGCCTGGTGGCGCAAGGGTTGAGGCGCGTGCGCGCCCAGGCCATGCCGGCCGGCATGGCGGCGCTGTTTACCGCCAGCGGCCGCAAGGCGCAGGCGGCCACCACGTTTGACTTCGGCTTTGCCTTGGGCCCGCGCGTCAACGCCGCCGGCCGCCTGAGCGACATGACGCTGGGCATTGAATGCCTGCTGACCGATGACCCAGCCCGCGCGGATGAGCTGGCCCGGTTGCTGGACGGCATCAACCGCGAGCGGCGCGACATCGAAGGCGACATGCGCGACCAGGCCTTCGCGCTGGCCGAGACGCTGTTCCTAGAGGGCAGCGAGGCACCGCCGGCCGTCAGCGTGTTCGACCCCGACTTCCATGAAGGCGTGGTGGGCATCGTGGCCGGGCGCATCAAAGACAAGCTGCACCGCCCCACTTTTGTGTTCGCGCGCAGCAGGGCGCCGGGCAAGGAACATGAGCTCAAGGGCTCGGGCCGCTCGATTGCCGGCTTTCACCTGCGCGACGCGCTGGACCTGGTCAGCAAGCGCCACCCCGGCGTGCTGCTGCGCTTTGGCGGCCATGCGATGGCGGCTGGCTGCACCATCGCGCAGGAGCGCTTTGAGCAATTCGAGGCCGGTTTGCAGGCTGTGGCGCAGGAATGGCTGGATGCCGCCACGCTGACCCGCCGCATGGACACCGACGGCCCGCTGCACCCCGACTACCGACGCGTGGACCTGGTGGACACGTTGCACAAAGAGGTCTGGGGCCAGGGCTTCGCGCCGCCCACCTTCAGCGAGGAGCTGGAGGTGCTGTCACAACGCATCGTCGGCGAACGCCACCTGTCGCTGAAGCTGAAGCACCAAGGCCAGCCGGTGGACGGCATCTGGTTTGGCCACACCGAGCCTTTGCCCAGCAGGGTGGTGCTGGCGTTCCGCTTGGATGCGGACGAGTGGCAGGGCGTGCGGAAGGTAAAGTTCCTGATCGAAGGCGCGGAGATATAGCCCCCACGCTCCGCACTTCGTGTCGTCGCTGCCCCCCAAGGGGGCCACGTTTTGCCTTGGGGCGGCCCGGCGGCAAAACAACCCCTACGCTCCGCACGTCAACCCAGCAGTTCAAGCTCCGGCTGCAGCACCTCCACCGCATCACCGGCGCGGTAGGCAAAGCGCACCAGGGCCTTGTCGCCTGGCCGCACCGGCACGGTCTGCACCAGCGGCACCACCAGGTACTGGTTGAACCAATCCACACTGCGCTGGCCCGCCAGGTCCACCGCCACCACATTCTTGGTGATGAAACGCAGCGCGTTGACCTCGCCGGTCTGGGAAAAGATCAGCTCGCCCTGCCAGCCGCAGTCCATGGCCAGCGGCTGCTCGTAGCTGCCGTGCTGGTAGATCATCGGCATGCCCATTTGCACGGTGCGCGGCTGCTGGGTCAGCGGGTCTTGGAACAGCGGCACAGGCGCCCGGTAGCCATGGAAGTCATACGCCTGGGCCACCGGCTGCACCGCGTTGAAATAGGCCTCGGGCACAAAACGCGGCAATGGCGCACCAAAGCGCGCCAGGTAGCGCTGCTTGAAACCCTCGATGACGGCAAGTTGCTTCTCGCGCAGCATGCCCACGTGCAGCATCTCGCACACCACCACCTGCACCGGATGCGGCGGCAGGTAGTCCATGGCATCAGCTTCCACCACCGTGACGCGCTCCCCATGGGGGTTCATGGCCAGGAAGCGCCGGGCCTGCGCCACCAGCGCCGGGTTGCGCTCCACGCACAGCACGCTGGCGCCGCAGCGTGCCGCGAACCAGGACAGCACAGCGGTGCCGCCACCCAGTTCCAGCACCTGGTCGCCGGGCTGCACCACCAGTTGAATCGCCTGCTCAAAGGCGCCCATGCGCGCCTGGTCATTGAGCATGTTGTAGTGGTAGATCGGCGGGATGTACTGGCCCAGCGTGGATTCGTCGGCCGTGAGACTTCGCGGGATGGCGTCAAGCATGGTGAGCGGGGGGTTGTTGTCCGCCACTGTAGCCTCTTTTGTCGGCTGGTTTTGGGTGCCCAGGTAAAATCAGCCGGTGCCCTCCATCCTGAACGCCGACCTGCACTGCCACTCCGTTGTGTCAGACGGCACCCTGACGCCCGAGGCCCTGGCCACGCGCGCCCATGCCAACGGCGTGCAATTGTGGTCGCTGACCGACCACGACGAGATCGGCGGCCAGCACCGCGCCGCCGCCGCCGCCAAGGCGCTGGGCATGCGTTACCTGACCGGCGTGGAGATCTCCGTCACCTTTGCCGGCCAGACCGTGCACATCGTGGGCCTGGGTTTCGACGCCGACGACAGCAATTTGGCCCAAGGCCTGCGGCAGACCCGTGGCGGGCGTGGCCAGCGGGCGCAAGAAATGTCCGACGGCCTGGCCAAGGTGGGCATACACGACGCCTACGAGGGCGCGCTGAAGTATGTGGGCAACCCCGAATTGATTTCGCGCACCCATTTCGCCCGTTTTCTGGTCGAAAGCGGCGTGTGCAAGGAAACCGGCGACGTGTTCCGCAAGTACCTGACCGAGGGCAAGCCCGGCTTTGTGCCGCACCGCTGGGCCACGTTGGCCGACGCGGTGCGATGGATCACCGAGGCCGGCGGCTTGGCGGTGGTGGCGCACCCGGCGCGCTACAAGTTCACCGCCAACGAGGAATACGCGCTGTTCAGCGAATTCAAGGCCCATGGCGGCCAAGGGCTGGAGGTGGTGACCGGCAGCCACACGCCGGCCGAATACATCACCTATGGCGACGCGGCACTGGAGTTTGGCCTGGCAGCCTCGCGCGGCAGCGATTTCCACAGCCCTACCGAAAGCCATGTCGACCTGGGCACCTTGCCGCCACTCTCCGACAAGCTGACGCCCGTGTGGCAGTTGCTGGCCGGGCGCATCCAGTAAACCCATGTCCGTTCCCTGTTGCCGCAGCGGCGCGGCTGTGCTTGCTTTGCCCGGCTTCGCCCCCAACTGAATCCCCATGGCCCAGTACTTTGACATCCACCCCGACAACCCGCAGGCGCGGCTGCTGAAGCAGGCCGTGGCGCTGCTGGACCAGGGCGGCGTGCTGGCGCTGCCCACCGACTCCAGCTACGCCCTGGCCTGCCACCTGGACGACAAAACCGCCGCCGACACCCTGCGGCGCATACGCGGCGTCGACGACAAGCACCACCTGACGCTGCTGTGCCGCGACTTGAGCGAGCTGGCCAACTACGCGCGGGTGGACAACCGCCAGTACCGGCTGCTGAAATCCGCCACGCCCGGGCCCTACACCTTCATCCTGGAGGCTTCCAAGGAGGTGCCGCGCCGCCTGTCGCACCCGCAGCGCAAGACCATTGGGCTGCGCGTGCCCCGCCACAAGGCCTTGCAAGAGCTGCTGGCGCTGCACAATGCGCCGCTGCTCGCCACCACGCTGATCGCCCCCGGTGAGACCGAGCCGCTGAACGACGCGCAACTGATACGCGAGCGCTACGAACGCCAGATCGCCGGCGTGCTGGACGCCGGCGCCTGTCCGCGCCAGGCCACCACCGTGGTCGATTTCACCGGCGACGAGCCGGTGGTGGTGCGCGAAGGCGCCGGGCCGCTGGAAGCGCTGGGGCTGTGAGACCCGCCAACCCTTTGCCCAACCGTACGCCAACAATAAGTCAACGCCGTGGACTCCCAAGTCATCCAGAACATCCTGATCTTCGCCCTGCCGGTGCTGTTCGCTATCACCGTGCACGAGGCGGCCCACGGTTACGTGGCGCGCCATTTCGGCGACGACACCGCCTGGCGGCTGGGGCGGGTCACGCTGAACCCCTTCAAGCACATCGACCTGATGGGCACCATCGTGATGCCGTTGTTGCTGTACCTCAGTATCGGCATCCCGTTCGGTTACGCCAAGCCGGTGCCAGTCCGTTTTGGCAACCTGCACAAGCCCAAGCAGCAGATGGTCTGGGTGGCGCTGGCTGGCCCGCTGGCCAACCTGGTGATGGCGCTGTTTTGGGTCATGTTACTGGTGCTGCTGCACAAACTGGGCACGCAAGAGGCCTTCTTCCTGCTGATGTGCCAGGCCGGCCTGCTGGTCAACATGGGCATGTTCGCCTTCAACCTGTTTCCGCTGCCGCCGCTGGACGGCGGGCGGGTGCTGGTGGGGCTGCTGCCCATGCGGCAGGCCATCGCCGTCTCCCGTGTGGAGCCCTGGGGCATCTTCATCGTGCTGGGTCTGATCGTGATCGGCCGCTACACGCCGGTGAACCTGCTGGACCTGTGGATGCGCCCCATGATGGGCCTGGGCGAATTCGTGGTCGGTATCGCCGCGCTGCCGTGGCGGCTGTTGCTGGGCTGAGCCAGCGCAGGCATCGGGCCTAAAATTGGCCCATGAGCTCCTCGTCCGTCACATTGCGCCCCACCCCGCCAGTCACACGCTTCCTCACCGGTGTCACCCCCTCCGGCATGCCCCACCTGGGCAATTACGTGGGCGCGCTGCGCCCGGCCGTGCAGGCCAGCCGGACCGCCGGCACCGAACATTTCTATTTCCTGGCCGACTACCACGCGCTGATCAAGACCGATGATCCCGAGCGCGTGCGCCGCTCCACGCTGGAAATCGCGGCCTGCTGGCTGGCGCTGGGGCTGAACCCTGCGCACGTGGTGTTTTACCGCCAGTCCGACATCGCCGGCATTCCGGAGCTGACCTGGCTGCTGACCTGCGTCACCGGCAAAGGCGTGCTCAACCGGGCACACGCCTACAAGGCGGCGGTGGACAAGAACGTGGCCGCCGGTGCCGACACCGATGCGGATGTCACCGCCGGCCTGTTCATGTACCCGGTGCTGATGGCGGCGGACATCCTGATGTTCAACGCCCACAAGGTGCCGGTGGGGCGCGACCAGGTGCAGCACATCGAGATGGCGCGCGACATCGCCGCCAGCTTCAACCACCGCTATGGCGAGCACTTTGTGCTGCCCGAGGCGGCCATCGAAGAAACCGTGGCCCTGCTGCCCGGCCTGGACGGCCGCAAGATGAGCAAAAGCTACGACAACACCATTCCGCTGTTCACGCCGCGCGAGCAGTTGCGCAAGCTGATCGCCGGCATCAAAACCGATTCACGCGCGCCCGGCGAGCCCAAGGAGACGGAAGGCTCGGCGCTGTTCCAGATCTACGAGGCCTTTGCCAGCGCTGAGGAAACCACCGCGCTGCGCGCCGCCTTTGCGGCCGGCATCTCGTGGGCGGATGCCAAGCAGACGCTGTTCGAGCGCATTGACCGCGAGGTGGCGCCCCTGCGCGCCCGCTACGAGGCGCTGATGGCCAACCCGGCCGAGGTGGAGGCGATATTGCTGGCGGGCGCCCAGCGTGCGCAGGCGCTGTCGCAGCCCTTCATCGCCCGGCTGCGCCACGCCGTAGGCCTGCGCAGCCTGGCCGATGCCGCAGGGCCGGCGAAAGCGACCAAGGCCGCCAAGGCGGCGTTGCCCAGCTTCAAGCAGTACCGCGAAAGCGATGGCAAGTTTTATTTCAAGTTTGTCGATGCCACCGGCCGCCTGCTGCTGCAAAGCCCCGGCTTTGCAGCGCCCAAGGAGGCCGGCGCAATGATCGCGCAACTGCAGCGCGACCCGGCCGCCGCAGCCCACATGCCGCCGCCTGACGGCGTCAGCCCGGCCGACGTGCAGGCAGCACTGCAGCAGTTGCTGGAAGCCGCGCAGTAACGCAGCCCCGGCAACAAAAAAGGCCAGCCTTGCGGCTGGCCTTTTGCATGGACCTGGGCCTGCTCAGGGCTGGGCCAGGTAGGCCTTCAGGCTGGCGTACTGCGTGTCGCGGTAGCTGGCGCACAGGCGTATGGACTCCAGCGACTGCTGCAACGCGGCAGGGCCGCCTTCGTACTTGCCGGCCAGCGGGCCGAAGAACTTGTCCACCGCATCGGCTTGGGCCGTGGTGCACATGCCCATGAAGTAGCGCGGGAAGCCGGCCGGCGCGTCCTTGTACATGCGCGCGGCCAGCGCGTCGAAGTTGGTGGTCACAAAGGTGAACATGCCCTCGCGCGCCGCACTGCCGCCGCTGCGGGTGCGGGCGGCGTTCATCACTTCGCGGATGTCGTGCTCAGGCGCCAGCCACAGCTGGCGGCCGGCCGCGGCCAGTTCGGGCGAACGGAAGTTGCCCAGGGCGCCGTAGATGTCGGCGCGCTCGCGCCGGTCGGGGTTGTTCAGCACGGCTTTCACCAGCGCGTCAAAGTAGGCCCGGTCACCCTCCAGCGCGGCGGTGCGCAGCACCAGGCTGCGGTTGGCGGCGGGCAGCGCGCTGCGGTCCTGCAGCCACTTTTGCGCCAGCGCCTTGGCTTGCTCGCGCAGCTGCTTGTCCTGGCCCACGTCGGCCATCAGGCCCACCCAGCTACTGCGATTCAACCGGTCGTCGTCGGTGTCGCCGGGGCGCTCCAGCAGGCCCAGCTTGCGGGCCTTGTCGCCATAGGCACGCTGCCACAGCGCGGCGTAGGCGGGGCGCTCGGCAGGCTCCACCATGGTGTCAATGCGGGCGACGATGGTCAGGGCCGCATCCACCACCTCGCGCTGCGGGTGGGCGGCCTGGCGCGCCGCCATGGCCAGCGCGTCAGCCACCGGCAGGTCGCCCGATTCGGTCAGCGCCTGCGCGTCATCCAGGCCGGCCAGCAGCTCGTTGGCCGGCAGGTTTGCGGTGGCCATCAGCTTGGCCAGCTGGCCAGGTGCGTACACCGTGCGGTAGTAGCCCGAACCGTTGACATTGGCCTGCACCCAGGCCGGGCATGTGTCGCCCGGCAGCGCCAACTGGCCGGCGCTTTCTTTCAACAGCAGCTGCGCGGTGCCGGCCGGCGTGCGCACCGTCACCGGCACCCCCCACTTGGAGGCGCCCGGTGCCTGCACACCCTTGGGCAGAAAACGTGACTGGCTGAGCTTCAACACCGGCTTGCCGTCGCACACCAGTGACACGCTCAGGCGCGGAATGCCGGGCTGGTAGATGAAGCTCTTGAAGGCTGCATTCAGCTCGGCATCACCCTGCGTCATGGCGGCCACAAAGTCGTCGCCGGTGGCGTTGGCCCAGGCGTGCTTGGCCATGTAGCGGCGCACGCCGGCCTGGAACTTGGCCTCGCCCATCCAGGTTTCGAACATCGCCAGCACCGACTGGCCCTTGCCGTAACGAATGGCGGGGTTCTGGCCGTTCAGGTCTTGGTTGCTCGCTACCTTCTGGTGGATGGCGGTGGTGGACAGCAAACGGTCCACCTGCATGGCCCAGGCTCGCGAACCCGGCACCGTGCTGACGGCGGCGGTCTCGGGCGACACCTGCGCGGTGATCTTGTCGCCCATCCAGGAGGCGAAGGATTCGTTCAGCCACAGGTCATCCCACCAGGCCATGGTGACGTAGTCGCCAAACCACATGTGGGCCAGCTCATGCGCCTGCACCGACACCAGCGTGCGGCGGAAACGCACCGATTCCTCACCCGGCTTGGACAGGATGCTGAGCGACGAGAAGGTCACCAGGCCAGGGTTTTCCATGGCGGTGAAGTTCAACGTGATGGGCAGCGCCATCACGTCCAGCTTCTCGAACGGGTAGGGCATGCCGAAATAGGCTTCCAGCTTGTCGATGATGGCCGGCGTCATCTTGGCGGCGTAAGTGGCCTCGGCACCGCGACCGCGCGGCGTGATGAAGCGCACCGGCGTCTTCTTGGCACCGGCCGTGCCGCCGTCCAGGATGTCAAACGGGCCGATGCCGAAGGCCAGCAGGTAGGTGGGCAGCGGCTTGGTGGTCAGGAAATCGACGCGCTTTTGGCCATTGCCCAGCGGCGTTTCTTTCACCATGGGCGTGCTGGCCACGGCGGTCAGCTTCTCGGGAATGGTCAGCGACAGCGTGAAGGGGGTCTTCCAGCTCGGCTCGTCGAACGACGGGAAGGCACGCCGGGCGCTGATGTCCTCGAACTGCGTGAAGGCATACCAGTCGCTGCCCTCCTTCTGGCGGAACAGACCGGCGCTGTCCTTGTCCTCGATGCGACCGGTGAACACCAGCTTCAGCTGGGCCTTGCCGGCGGGGAAGGGCTTGTCGAATTCCAGGTCCAGCAAGTCAGGCGTGCGCTGGTTGGGCTTGGCGGTGAACTTGGCGCCACCGGCTTCCAGCACGGCCGAGCTGATGGTGATGTCCCGGGCGTTGAGCCGCACCACCTGGCCGGCCTTTTGCACATCTAGGGAGATGGTGGCTTCGCCGCTGTGCGTGGGCTGGGTGGGGTCCACCGTCAGCGCCAGCTGGTAGGCGGTGGGGTTGATGCCCGCCGGCAGGCGCATCGGCAGGGATGAGGTGTCGGTGGCGGCAACCGCGCTGAGCGCGAGCAGCCAGGACAATGCAAAACCAAAAACACGCTTCATCTGTGTCCTCGTGGGGGGTGGGTTGCGCCGGTGAGCGCTGGAAAATCGCAGCAGTTCGCGCCGGTGGACGCGAACCTTGAATGATAGCAAGCCAAAGGACGGTGTTCGGGGGCCTGGCAGCCTTCTGCTAGAATGCCAAGTTCGCTGGCCTACCCACACGGAGAAGTGGCAGAGTGGTCGAATGTACCTGACTCGAAATCAGGCGTAGGGGCGACCCTACCGTGGGTTCGAATCCCACCTTCTCCGCCAGCAACCCTTTTATACCTGCCCCGCCTCAGGCGTAGGTATCCAACAGAGAACCCGCCACCGCGCCCGCAGGCTTGACCTGCGGCGCCTCATTTTGCCGCTGCGCCTCGGCTGCCTGCTGCTTGCGCTGCTGTTCCAGCTGGTGCCTGTTTTGCAAAGCCTGTATCTGGGCCTGCACCGCCTGGATTTGCTGTTGCAGCAACTCCACCTGCTGCTGCTTGGCCTTGGCGTCCAGCGTGGTGGAAGTGGCCACGTCCTTCAACTGCTGCTGCAGCTTGGCGAGTTGCTTTTGCAGCGCGGCGATGTCGCTGCCGGAACCGCTCGCCGATGTGGAGGAAGAAGAGGACAGGTTGCTGATCTGCATACCCTCTCCATCGGCAGAACAGGGGCCCGGATTGAACCTCTTCAATCAGATTTACAGTTTCTACCCAATTGCAAACAATTGCCTCAGGCCGTCACCGCCCGGAACTTTGGCCCGCAGCCGGCACTCCACCTTGAGCAGCATCTTGGGCTAAACTGGCACCAGGGCCGCGCTGGCCCTGCCCTTTGGGGGCACATAGCTGCTTATAGAGGCTTTTTTGGACATGAAACCATCGGCGAAGACCCCCCCATCTGACCAGGATGCGGCCAACAACGCCGCGTCCGAAAGCAAACAGCCGCCTCCGCAGACGCATCACCTGTACGACCACCACGACCCGATACCGGTGCCTGAAGCGCATGAAAGCGACACCGAATCCGTCTGGGCACTGTTCAATGAGGCCGACAACCGCAAGCCACGCCGGCCACAGCCGGATGACGGCTTTGGCGCTACCGTGCCGGCGCCGCTGGAAGGCTTGGAGCCCCGCAAGGGCGATTTCGACGCCCCCACCGAGTATTCACCGCTGCTGTCGGATTTCGACCTCCCCACGCGGCATGCACCGCTGCCGGGCGGCTCCGGCTTCGACGACACCACCCGCGCGGCTGATCTGCATTCAGACTTTGACGCCCCCACGCAGGCTGCGCCGCTGGGCAAGCGCCCGCTGAAGCGCTGAAGAAACGCTTAGAGGCTCAGGGCTTCAGCAGCGCCACGCCACCCATGTAGGGCACCAGCGCTGGCGGCACCGTCACCGAGCCGTCGGCATTCTGGTAGTTCTCCAGCACCGCCACCAGCGTGCGGCCGACGGCCAGGCCAGAGCCGTTCAGGGTATGCACCAGTTCGTTCTTGCCCTGGGCGTTCTTGAAGCGCGCCTGCAGGCGTCGGGCCTGGAAGGCCTCGCAATTAGAGATGGAGCTGATCTCACGGTAGGTGTTTTGCGCCGGCAGCCACACCTCCAGGTCATAGGTCTTGGCTGAGCTGGGGCCCATGTCGCCCGTGCACAGCGACATCACGCGGTAGGGCAGGCCCAGCTTTTGCAGGATGGCCTCGGCGTGGCCCACCATGTCTTCGAGAGCGGCATAGCTGTGGTCCGGGTGTGCGATCTGCACCATCTCCACCTTGTCGAACTGGTGCTGGCGTATCATGCCGCGCGTGTCGCGGCCATAGCTGCCGGCTTCAGACCGGAAGCAAGGCGTGTGCGCCGTCAGCTTGATTGGCAACTCAGCCTCGGGCACCACCACATCACGCACGAAATTGGTCAGCGTGACCTCGCTGGTGGGGATCAGGTACAGCGCCGTGTGGTCGGGCTGCGCCTCGCCCTCCTGGCCACCCTTCTTGGCGGCGAACAGATCGCCCTCGAACTTGGGCAGCTGGCCGGTGCCGCGCAGCGTGTCGCCGTTGACGATGTAGGGCGTGTAGCACTCGGTGTAGCCGTGCTCGCCGGTCTGGGTGTCCAGCATGAAAGCCGCCAGCGCGCGGTGCAGCCGGGCCAGCTGGCCCTTCATCACCGTGAAGCGCGCGCCGGTGAGCTTGACGCCCATGTCAAAGTCCAGCCCCAGCGGCGTGCCCACGTCCACGTGGTCCTTGACGGCAAAGTCCACCGCCTTCGGCGTGCCCCAGGTGCGCACCACCACATTGCCGGCCTCGTCGGCGCCCACCGGCACGCTGTCGTGCGGCAGGTTGGGCACACCCAGCAGCAGCGCCTGCAGTTCGGCCTGGATCTGCTCCAGCCGGGCGGCGGAGGCTTCCAGCTCCCCCTTCAGGCCGGCCACCTCGGCCATGGCGGCGTCGGCCTCGGCCGCGCCCGCAGGGCCTTTGGCCTTCAACTGGCCGATCTGCTTGCTCAGGGCGTTGCGCCTGGCCTGCAGCTCTTCGGTGCGGGTCTGGATGGTCTTGCGCTCGGCTTCCAGCGCAGTGAAGGATTCCACGTTCAGGAAGGCTTGGGGCTTTTTGCGCGTTTCCAGGCGGCGCACCACCGAGTCCAGGTCTTTGCGGAGCAGATTGATGTCTAGCATGGCAGCAATTGTAGTTTTGGGCATGGCCGGCCTAGTGGGCAGGCCGGTCTAGGAAAGAGAGCGGCGAGAAGGCTCAGGAACTGGAGGAGCCTGCAAAGGCAGACAGCCCGTCCATCCGCAGCCCCTTGGGCAGAGGGAACTTGACGGTTTCCTCGATGCCATCCATCTTGCGCACCGACACCGCACCCAGCGCCTTGATGCGGTCGATCACCTGGCGCACCAGGATCTCCGGTGCCGAGGCGCCGGCCGTCAGGCCCACGCGCTGGCGGCCTTCGAACCACTCGGCCTGCAATTCCTCAGCACTGTCCACCATGTAGCTGGTGGTGCCCAGCTTGTCCGCCAGCTCGCGCAGCCGGTTGCTGTTGGAGCTGGTGGGGCTGCCCACCACAATGACAATGTCCACCTGCGGGCTGAGCAGCTTCACCGCGTCCTGGCGGTTCTGGGTGGCGTAGCAGATGTCCTGCTGCTTGGGCGCGCGGATGTTGGGGAAGCGGGCTTTGACGGCGGCGGCGATCTCGGCCGAATCGTCCACGCTCAGCGTGGTCTGCGTCACCACCGCCAGGCGCTCGGTCTGTGACGGCTGGATGAGGGCCACATCGGCCACTTCCTCCACCAGGTGGATGCCGCTGTCGAGCTGGCCCATGGTGCCTTCCACCTCGGGGTGGCCCTTGTGGCCGATCATGATGAACTCGTAGCCTTCCTTGTGCAGCTTGGCCACTTCCACATGCACCTTGGTCACCAGCGGACAGGTGGCGTCGAAAATCTGGAAACCCCGCGCGCGCGCTTCCTCCTGCACGGCGCGGCTGACACCGTGGGCCGAAAACACCAGCGTGGCGCCCGGCGGCACATCGGCCAGGTCTTCGATGAAGATGGCGCCCTTGGCCTTCAGGTCGTTGACCACATAGGTGTTGTGCACGATCTCATGGCGCACGTAAATGGGCGCGCCAAACTTGGCCAGCGCCCGCTCCACGATCTCGATGGCGCGGTCCACCCCGGCGCAAAAGCCGCGCGGCTCGGCCAGCAGGATGTCCTGGGGGCCGGTGGTCGTGCTGATGGCGGTCATCACAGCACCCCGATCACGTGCACTTCCAGCGTCACCGGCTGGCCGGCCAGCGGGTGGTTGAAGTCGAACAAAATGCCGTCCCCCTGCTCGCCACCGCCACCCACCTGCAGCACCGCGCCGGCGAAGTTGCCGCGCCCATCGGGCGTGGGGAACTGCACCACGTCGCCCACGTGGTATTGCGCGTCGGGGTCGCCCATGTCGCTCAGCAGCTTGCGCGCCACCCACTGTCGCATGTCGGGGTTGCGCTCGCCAAAGGCGGCGCCGGCGGGCAATGCCATGGTGGTGTGGGTGCCCTCGGGCAGGCCCAGCAGGTGCTCCTCGATGCCGGGCGACAGCTCACCGGTGCCCAGCGACAGCGTGGCCGGCTTGCCGCCAAAGGTGTTGACCAGGTCCCCCCCGGGGCCGGACAGGCGGTAATGCAGCGTCAAAAACGAGCCGGGCTGAACAATGGGGAGGGTGGATTCCTGGGCTTGCATAAAACTCTCGATAATTGCCATTGTAAAAACCTTGCAGGACAGACCCCATTTGCGCGACAAATGGGCTCTGCCACCACCCGATTGTCGGATGTCCCGGTATTCCCAGCCGCCATGCCCCTGAAAGACCTCCCCCCCGATGCCCGCCCGCGCGAAAAGCTCCTGGCACGCGGCCCCAGCGCCCTGAGCGACGCCGAGCTGCTGGCGCTGCTGCTGCGCACCGGCATGGCGGGCAAAAGCGTGCTGCAACTGGCGCAGGAGCTGCTGGACAGCTTCGACGGCATGGCCGGGCTGCTGAACACCACCGCCGACGACCTCAAACGTGTCAAAGGCCTGGGCGGCCCCGCCAAGCGCGCAGAGCTGGTGGCGGTGCTGGAGCTGGCGCGCCGTGCCATGGCCCAGCAGTTGAAAGAGCGCACCGTGTTCGAAACGCCGCAGGCGCTGAAGGCGTACCTGCAACTGCATCTGGGCAACCGGCCGCACGAGGTGTTTGCCGCACTGTTTCTGGACGCCGGCCACCGTCTGTTGTGCCTGGAGGAGTTGTTCCGCGGCACGCTGAACCAGACCCAGGTCTACCCGCGCGAGCTGGTGCTGCGCGCGCTGCACCATGGCGCCAGCGCGGTGGTGCTGGCGCACAACCACCCCACGGGCCAGGTGCGGCCCTCCAGTTCGGACGAGGCGTTGACGCAAAAACTGCGCGCCGCGCTGGCGCTGGTGGACGTGCGCGTGCTGGACCACATCATCGTGGCACCGGGGCGCGCGCTGTCGTTTGCCGAAGAGGGCCTGCTGTGACCGACAAGCTGCGCACGCTGGCCGACCTGAAGCAGGTCAAACGCGAGATCGAAGCGCGCGCCAAGGCCCAGGCGCAAGCCGCCGCCGAGCAGGCGCTGCTGGCGCGCCGCCAGGCGGCCGAGCAGGACATGTTCGCCCGCGCCGTGGGCGTGGTGCGGCCGCTGGCCGGGCCGGCGCGCGCGTCACTGCAGAAAAGCGCGCCGCGGCCGGTACCTGTCCAGCAGCAGCGCGACGACCAGGCGGTGCTGGTTGAAGCCATCAGCGACGCCTTTGACGCCGGCACGCTGCTGGACGTTGACGAAGACCTGAGCTTTCGCCGCCCCGGCATCGGCCCCGACGTGACGCGCAAGCTGCGCCGCGGCGACTGGACCATACAGCGCCAGCTGGACCTGCACGGCCTGCGCAGCGAACAGGCGCGCGAGGCGCTCAGCGGCTTCATACGCGAGGCACACAAGCAAGGCCTGCGTTGCGTGCGCGTGGTGCACGGCAAGGGCCTGGGCTCGGAGGGCAAGGCGCCGGTGCTGAAATCGAAGGTGCACAGCTGGCTGGTGCAAAAGAACCAGGTGCTGGCCTTCGTGCAGGCCCGCCCAGCCGAGGGCGGCGCCGGTGCACTGGTGGTGCTGCTGGCGCCGGGCTGAGGGCAGGACGGGGACGTGATGGCCGCGTTTTTCAGAAACCTGTCGCTGCGCTACGTGCTGCTGGGCGCGCTGCTGCTGGGGCTGCTGGTGCCCGGCTGGCTGGCGCTGGAATACGAAACGGCCGAAGTCAAGGTCACGCTGTCAGACGAATTGCAGCGTGACGCCAACCGCTACGCCGACATGCTGGCCGTGGCGCTGCGCGAGCCGCTGTGGCAACTGGCGCCCAGCTTTGGCAAGCCACTGGTGGAAACCATCATGGAAGACCCCCGGGTGACCCGCATTGTGGTGACCCAGGTGCCCAGCGGCGACGTGTTCATGGAAAACAAGCGCCCGGTGGCGCCTGGCGGCATCAGCGTGGCGCGCAAAATCAGCCAGGCCGGCCGCGCCCTGGGCGAGGTGCGGCTGGACATCAGCGACGCCAGCGTGGCCCAGGGCATCGCGGCGGCGCAAGGGCGCTTTTTCTGGCGTACGGCGGCAACCACGCTGGCGGCGCTGCTGCTGATCTTCTTTGTGCTGCACAAGCGGCTGTCGCAACCCATTGAGCAACTGGTGGCGCAGTCCGAGGCGCTGGCGGCGGGCCGGCTGAAGCAGCCCTTTGTGTGGCAGCGCAACGACGAGCTGGGCCGCGTGGGCAACAGCCTGGACAACACCCGCCAGGCGCTGGCTGCGCTGCTGGGCGAGCTGCACACCGCCAACCGCAACTTGCTGGTGGAGAACGAAGAGCGCCGCCGCGCCGAGGACGCACTGGCCCAGCACGCCGGCGTGCTGGAAGCGCGCGTGGCCGGGCGCACCCGCGAGCTGTCGGCGGCGAACGCCACGCTGTCGGTGACGCTGAGCGATTTGCGCCAGACCCAATTCGACCTGATCGAGAGCGAGAAGCTGGCTGGCCTGGGCCGCATGGTGGCCGGCGTGGCACACGAGTTGAACACGCCCATAGGCAACGCGCTGACCATAGGCAGCGCACTGGGCGAGCGCGTGGCCGGCCTGCAGCGCGTGCTGGTCGATGGCGGCCTGAAACGCTCGGCGCTGGACAGCTTCTTGAGTGACACTGCCCAGGCCTGCCAGGTGCTGGAGCGTTCGCTGATGCTGGCGGCCGACCATGTGACGCGCTTCAAGCAGGCAGCGGCCCATACCGGCAACGAGCAGCGCAAGGATTTCGCGCTGGACGAAGTGCTGCGACGCGTGACCGGCGTGCTGCGCGCCGGCCTGGACGGCCAGCCCATCACGCTGACGCTGCAGGTGCCACCGGATATCCAGATGCTCAGCTACCCCGACATGCTGGCCCAGGTGGTCAGCAACCTGGTCACCAATGCCCAGGTGCATGCCTTCGAGGGGCGACTGGAAGACGGCGACAGCGGCCACATTCTGGTGCAGGCAAACCTGGCACCCGACAACAACACCGTGGAGCTGGTGGTGCAAGACGACGGCGTGGGGATCCCCGAGGACCTGCTGGGCCGCATCTTCGACCCGCTGTTCACCACCCGCCGCGGCCGCGGCGGCCTGGGCCTGGGGCTGAACGTGGTCTACAACATCGTCACCCGCCAGCTGGGCGGGCGCATCCAGGTGCACAACGCGCCGGGGGGTGGGGCGCGGTTTGTGGTGACACTGGCGTGCACGGCGCCGGCGCAGCCGGCGGGCAGCCCTGGCGCGGCGATGGCGTATTGAGGGGCTGTCAGCCGCTCCGCTCACGGCAGCGGCCCTAGCGACGGCCGCTGGTTTTGGCCCGCTTCGGCGGTGCGGGAGGGGCTGACAAACCCACCGAATCCGCAATCTGCTGCACGGTCTGGCGTGGATCGCGCTGCAACTCAAAGAGCTCCCTCTCGACCATGTCGGAATGAAATTTCCGTTTGGAGCCACCAGCTTGACGACCCCACACTGACCAGCCCGCGCGGCCGACTGCGGTCATGGGCAAAACTGGTTTCAGCCAAAAAATGGTGCTCTCATTGCAAACGCTTCAGATGAGCGCTCGGAAAAATGTTGTATTGGAATATTTTTGCAGTATGATACTTGTATCAAACAAAAATTAGCCTAAAGTATTCGTTAGAATGCTGCAATGCCAGCTAACCACTGTTTTTGGTGAGGTTGGCCTGGGTGAGCCAATGTTCGTTGTTCCTTCAGGATTCGGAAGTTATGAAGCTCTATTCCAACCCCACGGGCGCCAACTGTCGCCGCGTTGCGATCTACCTGATGGAGAAGGGGTTGACCATTGAGACGGTGGCCATGAACCTGTCGTCGGGTGAGTTGAAGACCCCGGAGTTCCGGGCCATCAACCCGGCCGGCATGGTGCCGGTACTTGAGTTGGATGACGGCAGCCACCTGCCAGAGTCGACCGCCATCATCGAGTACCTGGAGGAACTGCACCCAGAGCCCAGCCTGATCGGACACACGCCCGCGCAGCGGGCGCGCGTGCGGGCCCTTGAGCGGATCGCCAGCGATCTGGGCGTGGTGACCATCGCCGCCGTGCAGCACAGCCACCCCTACTTCGCGGCCCGCCTGACGCAGGTGCCGGCCGTGGCCACCGCGCTGCAGGGTCTGGTTGACCAGCACCTGGCCGCACTCGAAGCGCACATTGCCGACCACCCCTACCTGGCCGGCGACAGCATCACCACGGCCGACATCGTGCTGTTCCCGCTGTTTCAGACCTGCCGGGAACGCATGAAAATCCCCTATGCCGAAGGTTACCCACGGCTGTCCGCCTGGTACGACAGGTTCAGGGTTCGGCCGAGCGCGCAACTCTGAGCCTGGCCATCCGTCCTTCAACGAAACAACGACACAAAGGTCTTTTGATGAGCGTCCGTCCCACCGCCTCTGACACCCTGCTCCAGAACAAGCGCATCGCCATCGTCGGCGGCGGCCCATCCGGCCTGACATTGGCGCGCCTGCTGCAAATGCGCGGCGCCAGCGTGCGCGTGTATGACGCCGACGAATCGATGGCCACCCGCAACCAGGGTGGATCGCTGGACCTGCATGAGGCCACCGGCCAATTGGCGCTGAAGGCGGCTGGCCTGCTGGACGCCTTTTTCGCCGTCTCCCGCCCGGAAGGGCAAGAGACCAAGGTACTGGACCGCTTTGGCAAGGTGTACATCGACATCGGTCGCAAGGATGAAAAGTCCTCCCGTCCGGAAATCGACCGCGGTGTCCTGCGCGAACTGTTGTGCAACGCGCTGCAACCCGACACCGTGCAGTGGGGCCGGCACCTGCAGGCCCTGGCGCGCGGCACCGACGGCCGGCTCGAGCTCCGGTTTGCACAAGGCATCACCGAGCACGCCGACCTGGTGTTCGGTTGCGATGGCACCTGGTCCCGGGTGCGCCCGCTGGTCTGCGAGACCAGGCCGCAGTATTCAGGCATCACCTTCATCGAAGGCCGCATCCTGAATGCCGACGACAAGCACCCGGCGGTGTCTAAGCTGGTGGGCCATGGCGCCATCATGGTGACGGGCGACAACCGCGCGTTCATCTGCCAGCGCAACGACGGTGGGCAGATCCGGCTGTACGCCTGCGTGCGCGAGCCGGAGGACTGGCTTGCGCGCGAAGGCTTTGACTTCAAGGCCCCCGCGTCCGTGCGTGCCAAGCTGCTGGCACACTACTCCGGCTGGGCGCCCGCGATGCTGGAGATACTGCAAGTGTCCGAAGATTACTTCGTCCCCCGGCCGATCTACACCCACCTGCCCATACAGACCTGGCAGCCCCAGCCTGACGTGACGCTCACAGGCGATGCGGCGCACGTGATGCCCCCTTACACCGGCAAGGGTGTGAACCTGGCCATGCTGGATGCGCTGGAACTGGCCGATGCGCTGACCACCGGCGGGCACGCGGACATCCCCTGCGCGCTGCGCACCTATGAGAAAGCGATGATGCAGCGCATGGAGAAGGAAATCACGCTGGTGATGCAGAACCAGGACGTGTTCATCTCGCCCGTTGCGCCTGAAGGTGTCGTTGAGCTGTTCAAGCAGCGCATGGCCGCTGGCGACTGAGCCACTGCCGCGAAGCTTCCCAACCCGAGCCACCGGTATGCCCATCGTCCACCAACCCAACATCACTTACGCCAGCGCCGCCGGTACCCCGTTGCTCGGCGATCTGTATGCCCCCGAGGGGCCTGGGCCCTTCCCGGTGCTGGTTGCCGTGCCCGGCGGTGCCTGGCGCATCAGCCGGCGTTCGGGCTGGCGCGAATGGGGCGAGTACCTGGCCACGCGCGGCTACGCGCTGTTCGCCATCGACTACCGCGTCTCCACCCCTTCGCGCAAGGCCTTCCCAGAAGCGGTGTGCGACGTGCTGGCCGCCATCCGCCATGTGCGCGGGGAAGGCGTCGCCTGGTCACTGGACCCGGAGCGCATCGGCCTGTTCGGCGCTTCAGCGGGGGCTCACTTGGCGGCGTTGGCGGCGCTGGCCGGCGACCAGCCGCAGTACGAGCCCTCGCGGGCCCTCAATGGCCACGGCCAACTGCCGGCCCACGTGAAGACGTTGGTGGGTGCCTACGGCGTGTACGACCTGTTCCGCCACTGGCAGGACGACCTGGCGCTGAACCCCGGCGTGGACGGCAACGTGGTGCGCAACCTGTTGGGCGCCGAGCCCTATGACGACCAGCAGATCTACTTCGATGCCTCGCCCATCCGCCAGATCCGCTACGCGCGCAACAGCCTGCCGGCGCTGATCGCCTGGGGCACGCACGACGAGTTCGTGCTGCCGTTGCAATCCGAGTCCTTCGTACGCGCCTTGCAGCAGGCGCGCTTCAATGTGCGCACCTACAAGGCGCTGGGCGCCTCGCACTTCTGGATCAACCAGCCCATGGGCGAACCAGGCACGGACAGCGCGCGTTTTGCGCCGCATCTGGTCCAGTACCTGGCGATGACCCTGTAACCCCCTTACCCTTTCGATTTGGAGCAACACATGGCCGATGAACTGCAAATCCTGCTGGACAAGCGCGCGCTGGACGAGATGGTCTACAAGTGCATGCACGCCATGGACACGCACGATTGGGCGCTGTACCGCGCGCAGGTGGTGGACGACGCCGTGTTCGACTTCAGCGACCACGGCGTGGCCACCGACGATGCTGCCGAACCGATGCGGGGCGCCGACAACTACATCGCCATCCTGGCCTCGGTCATCACCGGCTTCGATTCCACGCAGCACTGTGTCAGCAACATGTTCCACGAGGTCAGCGGCGACACGGCCAAGACCAAGGCGTACGTCTACGCCGAGCATTTTCTGAATAACGACAAGGGCGGACGCCGCATCTCCTGCGGCGCGCGCTACCACATCGACGCGGTGAAGTCGGCCGGACAGTGGAAGATCAAACACTTGAAGTTCCTGACTTTCTGGTTCGACGGCAACACCTCGCTCTACGGCCTGGCTGGCAAGGCCGCTGCCGCCAAGCAAAAGGCCTGAAGCCCTCGCTAGCGCCCCTCGCACCTGACAACGCCGCCCGCGAGGGCGGCCACCCGCCATGAACCACAGTGCCCCGCAGGTCATCGCGCTGAGCAGCGCCATGCCGCGCAAGATCAGCATGCACGGCCGCATGGTCGACACCTCCATCGTGCGTGATCCCATTCCGGGGCCGCTGAGGATCGTCTCGGACGGTCCGGAAAGCAATCAGACGGCAGTGCACAGCGAGCACCTGCTGGCCTTCAACGCCGAGCACTACGACTATTGGACGCAACAGCTGGGCGTTGACCGCGCCGCCTGGCAATGGGCCTGGTGGGGCGAAAACCTGACCATCACCGGCATTGACGAGGAAAGCCTGCGCGTGGGTGACATCGTGCGCGTGGGCTCGGCGGTGCTGCGAGTGACCTCACCACGCATCCCCTGTTTCAAGGTGGCTTGGCGCATCGGGCAACCGGATTCCGTGCTGGTGAAGATGATGCAGTCCGGCAAGGTGGGCATCCACCTGGAAGTGCTGTCTACCGGCGAGATCGCAGTGGGTGACCGGATGGCCATCGAGCCCGCCGATGCGGGCAACGTCACGCTGGCCGAGTTGTCACGCCTGCTGCTGTCCTTGTCGCCAGACGACCTGCCGCGCCTGCGCAAGACACTGGCGCTGCCAGCGCTGGGCCTGAAGGCCAACCACTCAGTGCGACAACGCATCACACTGATCGAAGACCGCGAGCGCCTGCGCGTGGGCCGCTGGCGCGGTTGGAGACCGATGACGATTTCAGCCGTCCGAGACGAAGCCGAAGGCATACGCTCCTTCTACCTGACGCCGCAAGACGGCGAACCGCTGGCGCCGCCCGCGGCGGGCCAGTTCCTCACCATCAAGACTGCGCATGGTGACGGCCCGGAGTTGGTGCGGCCCTGGACCATCAGCGACGTGGACCTGGACAAGCGCCACTACCGCTTGAGCATCAAGCACATTGACGGCGGCGCGGCGTCGCAGCGCATGCACCGGCAGATGGCAGTGGGCGACAGCGTGCTGGCCCGCCCGCCCGCCGGCCAGTTCGTCATCAACCGTTCGAGTTTTCTGCGCATCGGGCTGGTCAGCGGTGGCATCGGCCTGACACCCATGCTGGCCATGCTGAAAGCGCACAACGAGCGCGGAGACAACGCGCCGCCGTTGATCTGGGTGCAGGTGCTGAAGAACAGCCGCCACCATGCGCTGCGGGAAGAGACCGAACAGGCGCTCGGCCAGGTGCGCCGCCTGCAACGGCACATCTTCTACACGCAGCCACTGCCCGGGGACAAGCAGGGCGTGGACTTTGACCATGCAGGCCGGCCCACGCCGGAACTGCTGGCGCAGATCCTCGGTGCACCGTACACGATGGCACCGTTTGCCCGCGAGGTAACGCTGCCCGGCAAAGAGACCGAGTTCTACATCTGCGGCCCCGGTGAGTTGGAACAGATGGTGCGCAGCACGCTGGCGCCACTGGGCGTCAAGCCGGGCTACATCCATTCTGAAGCGTTTGTGACGCCGGCAGGGCAGCCCGGCACTGGCGGTAGCGTCGAGCAAGCGCAGGTGCGCTTCGTCCGCTCCGGCATCACCGCCCAGTGGCACGCCGACGACGGCCTGTCGCTGCTGGATCTGGCGGAGTCCGTGGGCCTGGAGCCGGTGTTTGCCTGCCGCACCGGGACTTGCCACAGCTGCAGTTGCAAGCTGGTGGCCGGCGAAGTCACTTATCACCCTGTGCCGCCGGTCGCGCCCGAGGCCGGCCAGGCGCTGATCTGCTGCGCGCGCCCGGCGGGCGCCACAGTGGAGATCGACCTGTAGACGGGGCGGTAGCGGCTCAGCCCACCAGGCTGAGCGCCATCTTCACGCCGGCGGCCAGCAACGTGACCGCGAACAGGCGCTTGACCCACAGCGTGGGCACCGCCCGCGCCAGCCGCATGCCGATCAACACGCCAAAGAACGAGCCGCCCACGACCCCGGCGGCAGCCGGCAGGTGCACAAACCCCAGTTGGTGCGGCAGCGAAACGCTTTGTGCCAAGGCGCTCCACGCATAACCCAGCGTGGCCGATGCCGCCACCACCACACCCACCGCCGAGGAGATGCCCGTAGCCCGGGCCACCGGCTCACCCACGGCAAGCAGGTAAGGCACCACCACAGCGCCGCCGCCAATACCCACCCAGGAAGACAGCGCCCCGGTGGCGGCGCCAGCGATGGTGGCCGAGCGGCTGCTCCAGCCGGACTCGAACCGGGGGTGGCGCCCCGCCAGCATCTGCAGGCTGACATAGAAGGCGAAAACGCAGAAGATAGCCTTCAGCACATCGCCCGGCACCCAGGGCGCCGCAAAGCCACCAAGCAAGGCACCAGCGACCACGCCCAGCGCCAGCCGACCCACTTTCGCGGTGTCGACATTGCCCGCGCGCGATTGCTGGTAGGCCGTCCAGCCGCCGGTGAAGGGAATCGTGGCCAGTGAAGTGGCCAGCACGGTCTTCATCAACATGTCACCGGACAGTGACGTTCCCAGTGCCGCCAGCAGACAGGGCACCAGCACTTGGCCGCCGCCTATGCCCAGCAGAGCGGACAGGATGCCCGCGACAACGCCTATCCCTGCAAATACTCCGTAGTCCAACAGCACACCTTCCAACTCAAAAGCAGGTGGCGATGGCGTCCACGATCTGGTAGTCGTCATCCACGACCAGCAGGTACTTCCACTTGTCAAAGGTGGTGCAGGGGTGCGAACAGCCCAGCGCCACCCGGTCGCCGACGGCTATCGGGTGATTCGCGTGGTCCGCAGGCAGCGTGATCCAGGCATGCTGGTCGTTGAGGCCGACCACTTCGGCACCCGACAGCGGCAGAGGCACGCGCTGGCCGTCCGGTACCCAGTGCAAGGCACGCGGCAACTCGATGTCGTGCGACACGTCGCGCTTGCCCACATTGACAATGATACGGTCCGGTTCGGGGCGCGACAGCACCTGTCCCCACACTTCCAGGGCAGGCCTGAAGCCCTCTGCCAGGCACACCGCACCGCGCAGCGCCGGGTCCGCCTGCGCCCGGGCGTACATGCCGTGGTCATTGGTGATGTAGCAGCCGCTGCGCAGGATGTAATCGGCATCCAGTGGCCAAGTCGCCAGCTCGCTGGCGACGAGTTGCAAGAAGGCCGACCCGCCGGCAGAGATGATGAGGCGCGGCGCGGCACCGGCCGCTGAAGGCATGCTGGTGAGCGTCTCAGCCGCTACCCGGACAACCGCCAACTGTTCGCGCACCTGTTGCGCTCCCCTGGCGTCGGTGGAAACCACCCCTTCGAACGCCTCCACACCCCGCAACCTGAGGTGCGGCGCCATACGGCCCACCTCCGCGATCAGCGCCACAGCCTGCTGCTCGGTGCGCACGCCGCAGCGGGCGCCCTGCACGCCGACCTCGATCAACACGTCCAGCGGGCGCGCTGCGGGGCGTTGGGCCACGGCATCGTGCAGCTGGCGCGCGCCGGCCACGCTGTCCACCAGGCAGATGAACTCGAAAGCGGGGTCGTGCGCCATCTCGTCCAGCACAAAGGCGATGCCAACCGGGTCCACCAGCTGGTTCGCATACAGGATACGCTGCACGCCATAGCGGCGGTACACCATCAGGTGCGCCGGCGTGGCGGCCGTCAGGCCCCAGATGCCATCCTGGAATTGCAGATCAAACAGTTGCGGCGCCATGGTGGTCTTGCCGTGCGGCGCCAGGCGCATACCCGCCTCTGCGGCAAAGCGGCCCATGGTGGCGCGGTTGTGTGCCAGCGCGCTGCGCTGGATGACGCAAGCCGGAAACAGAACACCGCCATCGAACAGGTGCCAGCCCTGCTGTCCTACGGCACGCAGCGGCAAGCCGGCGGCCGCCACCGGCAGACCCTTCTGGCCCGGGGGAACGGGCGCATCCAGCAGCGGGGCGAGGTCAAGCGATGGGGGCATTGGGTAACGGGCGGGTGTGCAGGCTGGGGTGAAAGGTTATTGGGCGTAGACCGCGCCGCCGTTGACGTACACGGTGGTGGTGTTGACCCAACGCGCCTCGGCCGAGGCCAGGAACACGGCGGCGTCCGCCACCTCTTCCGGCTCGCCCGGGCGGGTGAAGGGCGTGGCCACGCTGGGCGCGGGTGCCGAGCCTGTGGGGCCGACATTCAAGCCGGCAATGCGGTCCGTCTTGGTCAGACCCGGCGCCAGCGACACCGAGCGCACGCCGCGCGGCGCCACCTCGCGCGACAGCGCCCGCGCCATCTGCTCGATGGCCAGCTTGGTGGACGCATACAGGCAGTGCTGAGGCACCGCCAGCCGCGTGGTGCCGGAGGAGATGCAGATCACTACACCGCCGTCGCGCACGCGCCGGCCAGCCTCTTGCAGCGCCACAATGTAGCTCTTCAGCACGGCCAGTTGCTGGTCGATGTCTGCTTCGGAAACCTTCGTCGGCGCGCCCTCACCCCAGCCGGGGTGGGCGTTGACGACAACAATGTCCAGGCCGCCAAAGGCCTGCTCAGCGTCGGCAAACAATTGCCGCAGTGCTTGGGGGTCCACCGTATCGGCCTGCAGCGCCACAGCTTCGCTGCCGGCTTGCCGCACCGCGCCGACCACGGCGTCGGCGGCAGCCTGGTCGCTGACGTAGTTCACGGCCACGTTGGCGCCCTCGCGGCCAAAGGCAACGGCGATCGCGCGGCCGATGCCGCGTGATGCGCCAGTGATCAATGCATTCTTGCCGGCCAGCCGGCCATGCGTCTGTGTCATGTCAACTCCTTGGAAATTCAGGCCATCTGCCACGACGGCAGCGCTCAAGAATGGCGGTCGCCGGTTGCACCGGTTGCGCCGGTGAACTGGGGGTAGGCACCCAGCAGCAGCAAGGGGATGGTCGCCAAGGCCAGGCCCGCACCACATGCCACCAGGCCCGAGGCGTAGCTCCCCGTGACGTCGAATGCACGGGCCAGAAGGGCCGGGCCGCCGCCGGCGCCGATGGCGAACATGCCGAACAGCACGCTGTAGACCGTGCCGTAGCTGCGCACGCCGATGTAGCGCGCGATCAGGAAGGCCAGCAGGTCAAACTCCATGCCGGCTGCCACGCACAGCAGCACCACGGCCAGCGCGGCCTGCGCCATGCTGACATGGTCCTGCGCCAGGATCAGGCATCCACCGGCGGCGCAGACCAGCAGGATGCTGGCCACAGCCGGGGCCCAGAAATGGTCGATCAGCCAGCCCCCCGCCACCCGCCCAACCAGGATGGACAAGCCGATCAGCGACGTGACCTGGACCACCTCGGCCGCGCCGATGCGCAGCGTCTTGAGGATGTTCTCCATGTTGGGCAGGGGCGCGCCATTGGCCAATGCGATGGGCACAAATGCCAGGGCGATCAACCAGAAGGCACGGTTGCGGAAGGCCGACCGCGCCGACAGGCCAGTGTGCTCGATGCCGGCTTCGCCCCGGCCGCCTTGGCGGGCCGCAGCCGCCACCGCCCCACGGCGGGGGAACCCCCACAGCACCAGCGGTATACCAACCAGCAGCGGCAGCGCGCCGATCGCGCCCATGGTCATGCGCCAGCCGATCGCAGCAATCAGCCAGGTACCCAACACCTTCACCAGCACGGCGTAGATGCCCGAGCCCGCCAGGGTGATGCCCAGCGCGATGCCGCGTTGCCTGGAGAAGCGCTCGTTGATGGCGTGGGAAAACGAGATGGCGGTCGCACCCATGCCCAGCACGGCAAACAGCAGCCAGCTCAGGTAATACTGCACCAGCGACCCGCTGGCCAGCCCGAACGTCATGTAGCCCAGGCCCAGGCCGCCGAGCGACAACACGGCAACGGACCGCGCGCCGCGCTTGTCGATGACGCGCCCGACCCACGGGCCCACCGCCAGGATCAGCACCGAGGCGAACATCAGCCCCCCCATGATGGCGGCGAAAGGCCAGCCGAACTCCTTGGAGAATATGGGCGCGAAGATGCCGATGCTGAACAACGCCAACGTGGGCATGCCCAATGCCATGCCCACCGTGGCCGCCACCAGCAGGCGCCAATGCTGCTGGAGTTCTGAGGGTTGAACCGTCGCGCTGTCCATGGTTGTGTTGTCTCTCGGTTGAAGGGTTCAGGAGGTAAAGGGACCTTCCCCCGCTTGCAGTGGGTCAGGTTGGCGGGGGAAGTAGCCCTGGTCTCGCTTGCGTACGTAGTCCAGGCGGGCGAAGTCCATGTTCAACGCACCAGGCGTCGCCGCCCGGACAATGCGCGCTGCGATGGGCTGGAAACGGGTATAAAAATGCTGGCTGGATTTGACAACGACGATCTTTCTGTCGCTGAGGTCCAAACCGAGCCGCGTGAACAAGCTGGGGTCGAAGGTCTGCGTACGCACGCTCACCACCACCACATGGATGTCATCCACCTCGATCCAGGCAGACATGCCCAGCGCCACGGTCGAACCGCCCAGTCCCAGCTGCGTGTGTCCGGCGGATACGCTACGCACGATCGCGCGCACGTCCAGTGGCTCTCCCGACGCGGCCCCGGTCTTGCCGCCAAGGCGCAACTGCAGGCTGGTGCCCGCACCCGCCTCGGCGCACATCTGCGCCACCATCGGGTCCCACACGCCACCCACGGCGCCCGAGGTGATGCCACGCTCGCGCATGCGGCGCAACAGTGCCACGTTGTCCCCCGGCGCACCGCCGCCGGGGTTGTCGCCCATGTCGGCAATCACGACCAGGCCGGGCGTCGCCAGCGCTTCGGTCAGCGCGTCGTCCGCCGACGGGATGTTGGGCAGCAGCGCATGCCGGTGCCCATAAATCTCCAGGCCGATGCGCCGCGCGGTGGCGGTGGCCAGCTCGGCATCGCCATCCGCAATCGCCAGCACCCGCGAGCCGGCACTAGGCATGTCCCCCCAGGGAAAACCGTGCACGAAGCTGACCGACAACATGCCGGGCTCCTGCTCCGCAGCGCGCATGGCGGCCACCAAGCTAGCCATGGGCTCGGCCGTGGTGGGATAGAAGCCCACCATGCGGCAGTCAAACAGCGCGGAGACCGGCTTCACCGCGCCATGCCGGGCTGCGATGCAGATGCGGTACAGGTCTTGCGCGGTGGCCACGAAATCATCGTGCGGATACTCCTTCATCAGCAGCACCACATCGGCGGCGTCCAACAGCGCCTGCTCCAGGTAGCAGTGCGGGTCCAGCTCGATGCCGATGACAGCATCATCCCCGACCACCCGCCGCACATGGCACGCCAGGTCCACCTGGCAATCGACCCACTCGGTGGTCACCATGGCCCCGTGAAGGAACAGCAAGACCACATCCGCACCGCCGGCGGCCCGCAGATCGCGCAGGATTTCGTCGCGCAAGACCTCGTAGGTGGCGTGGACTGTCGGGCCAGAGGGGTGCGCCAGCGCAAACAAGCTGGGCGTGAAAACATGGCCATCGCGTTCGCTCATCACCTGCCATTGCCGGGCCGCGGCATGGTCCGCCCCCTGGCCGGCCAACGCCTCGGCGCCACGCAGCATGCCGCCCTCCTCAAAGGCGTGCAGGCCAGCAACAAACGGCGAGTAGGTATTGGTCTCGCACTGCAGACCGGCGGCAAAGACCCTCAGCATGGCGCTTCAACCCTGGCTTGAAGTTCTGCTCGCGCTGGCGACAACTCGCCCACGGTGACACCGCCATCCATCAGATCAGTGGGCAATGCGTCTCCGGTCACCAGGGCCGCGGACAGCCTGCCCAGCGCTGGTGCGGTCTGGATGCCATAGCCCCCCTGCCCCGCGAGCCAAAAGAACCGTGGCACGTCAGGATCGAAGCCAACCACGGGAGAACGGTCCGGCGCAAAGCAGCGAATGCCCGCCCAGGCACTGCGCATGCGGCGAAACGCGAACGTGGTGGCGGTCTCCACACGGTCGATGGCGGTGGCCACTGCGAGCTCTTCCGGCTGCACATCGCCCGGTGGCACCGGCGTCTCGTCCGCCGGCGACAGCAAGACACCGCCGGACTCGGGTTTGAAATAGAACTGCTCCTCCACGTCCACCACCATCGGGCTGTCATGCGGCAGCGGTTCGCCGGCCACGTCCATCAGCACCATGGTGCGCTGCCGGGCCTCCAGCCGGCAAGCCGCAGCCCCCGCCAGCCCGGCCACCTTGTCGGCCCAGGCACCGGCAGCGTTGACCACAATGGTGGCCTCGAAGTCTCCGGCCGACGTGGCAATGCGCCAGCTGTCCCGGGTGGCGACCAAGGCGGTCACCGTGGCGCGCATGATCAACTGTGCGCCATTGCGCCTGGCCTGTCGCAGCAAGCCCCCATGCAGCGCGCCCACATCGATGTCGTACCCGCCGCGCTCGTACAGCGCCTGGATGGCATAGCCTGGCTTCAGGCGCGGGCACAAGGCGCAGACCTGCTCGCCGGTGAGCGCAGTGGTGGCGGCGCGCACATCTGGCTGCGCACGCATCTGTTCGAACGCCCCCATCTGATCGGCACGGGCCGTGAACAGCAAGCCACGCGGCGAGACCAGCGGGACATCGCAAAAACCGGCCGACGGTGCAGCCAGGAACGGGAAGCTGGCGCGCGACAGCGTGCGCACCAGCTGGTTGCCGTAGATCCCCGAATAAATCGCGGCCGAACGGCCGGTCGAATGGAAGCCTGGCGCGTCCTCGGCTTCGAGAATCAGCACCTTGAGCGCCGGTGGCAGATGGGCCGCCATCGAGGCGCCCGCAATCCCCGCGCCGACAATGGCCATATCGAATCTTGAGTTATTCACACCGGCTTCCGTATTCAGTGGGTCATGGGATCAAGTCGTTGAAATGACGCAAGAAGACGCACTGCCGGACGAAACTCAACTCGGAAGCAAAGCCAGTGTTTGCAGCTGCCGACGGTCGGCTACCTGCGCTTCACCGTGGCCGATTTGGCACGGGCGGGCGCAGCCCGCTTGCGCCCGCTCGGGGCCTCATCGGAAACGCCCTCAGGCCCCTCGACCCGAGGTGTGCGCACCATGTGGCTCTTGTCGTCCTTGGAGCAACCGCAAAGGAATCGCGCCTTGTCGCAATCCACCGCGATGTAGGCATGCCCCATCGTGCTGTCGATGTAAATGCAGTCGCCAACATCCAGGCGCACCGGGCTGTAGAACTCCGTGTAGACCAGCACGCTGCCCTCAAGGACGAACAGGAACTCCTCGCCCTCGTGGCGGATCAGTTCACCGAACTCCTCGATGGATTTGGCGCGGGTCTCGCCCAGGATGGGGATGATGGCCTTTTGCGTCAGATCGCTGTTCAGGTACCAGTAGTCGTAGTCGCGCGCCGAGATGTGGTAGTAGTCCTTGGGGCGGGTGACGCTGCTGCGCCCGGTGACCATCAGCGGCGCCGCCACCGCGGGGCGCGAACGGGGTGCCAACACATCGGCCAGGTCCATCCCCAGACCACTGGCCAGCTGCGTCAGCTTGTCGTAGGTCAGGGACATCCGCCCGTTCTCCACCTTGGAGATGGTGGACACGGCCAGGCCAGTCATCTGAGCCACGTCAGCAATCTTCCAGCCATTTTCTTTTCTGATCGCCCGGAGACGCTGCCCCAGAGTGGTCGAGTCGTTTGTTATCGCAGTGCCCATTTTCGTATTGTACTCCAAAAAATTCCTGTACGCCAAATTATTCTCTCAATTGAAAAGAAATGGTATCAAAGAGACCTCACTCCCTGGGGACGCGCTGTTGCTTGGCGTAACCGCAACACCCGTCCGCAAGCACCATCGTAAAGCGTTTCCCGTTCCCCACCACCGGTCAATGGGCGGAAACATCCCAGTCCACGCCCGCCAGACCCGCCCCCACCGCGCGCCACGCCCTACAACAGCAGCACCCTACGGCGCAGACCCAACGCGCCACAAAGCACCAGGGCAGCACCCGAGGTTGCAGCCACGTTGCTGCGCCAGACAGAACGTCAATGATCAATTTAGAGTCAATTGGAAAATAATTTGCCTATGTGACAAAAATATGTATGATCATGCTTAGTCGATAAATTCCCCAAACAGATGGTCCAGCCACACACAAACCCCATGCGCTCTGACATGTTCAAAAAGGAAAGACTGATGAAGACCCCCTCTCGCGGCAAATTCGCCTTGCTCGCCGTCCCCCTCATTTTTCTGCCTGGCGGCGCCTGGTCGCAGAGCAGTCCGGCCAATGCGGTCGTCACGCCGCCCGCATCGGCGGCCGCAGCCGGCGCAACCGCCCAAGCCACGCCGGACCCCGCCGCGCCCGCGAACCTGGACACGGTCTACGTCACCGCGACCAAGACGGGCCGCACGGCGGTGCAGTCGACGCCGATCGCGGTCTCCGTGTTTTCCGGCGACAAGCTCAACGCGGCCGGCACCAACAACATCCAAGCCCTGGCCCAAAGTTCGCCCAGTCTGAAGGTTGGCGAAGTTACGGCCAGTCCGTCGATCTACATACGCGGCGTGGGCACCAACAACGTGTTCAACGGCTCCGACCCCAATGTCTCCATGCTGCTGGATGGCGTCTACCTGGCGCGGCCGTTCCAGCAATACTCCGACTTCTTCGACGTCGACCGCGTCGAGGTGCTGCGCGGTCCGCAGGGCACCACCTTTGGGCGCAACGCCGTGGGCGGCGTCGTCAACATCATCTCGATCACGCCCGGCGCCAATTTCGAGGGGCGGTTCAAGCAATCGTTTGGCAACTACGGCCTGGTGCGCACCGAGGGTTTCGCCAGCGGCCCACTGGTGGATGGCACCTTGGCCGCCAGCATTGCAGTCAACCGCGAGGCCCGCAACGCGTATGAGGACAACGTGGTGGCCGGCAAGTCCGGCGTGGCCGACGCACACCGCCAGGGCCTGCGCGCGCAACTCCGCTGGACACCCAACAGCACCGTTGAGGCAACCACGCGCCTGGACTACTACAACATCGACCAGGCGATGCAGAGCTACGACCACATCCTGGCGCCCTACCGCACGCCGCCTTTTCCACCGGTATTTGCAGTGACCAACTCGCTGATCGGCAGCTACCACAAGGTGGCGCTGGACTTTCCGGGCCACCTCTCCAGCTACGGCGGCGGCATCGCGCAAGACGTGTTGTTCAAGCTGAGCGACAACCTGACCCTGCGCTCGATCACCGCCTACCGCGACACGCAATACGCGCTGTCACTGGATGCCGACGCCAGCGAGTTCCGGGGCGCGGAGATCTACCAGGCCGAGAAGGCCAAGCAGTTCAGTCAGGAGTTCAACCTGACCTACAACTCCAAGCAGTTCGATGGCGTGGCCGGCCTCTACTACATCAGCGAGCACAACATCACCGACAACGTGTCGGCCGTGTACACCACCCGGGTCTACAACCACATCGCACCCGATTTGGAAGCCAATTCCAAGGCGGTGTTCGCGCAAGGCTCGTACCACTTCGACAACGGCGTCAGCCTGGAGTTCGGTGGCCGCTACACACAGGACACCAAACGCTTCAAGCAGAGCTACACAAGCAACGACTACAGCGCGGCACCGGCGCTGGGCGCGTCGCTGCCGGGCTTTCCGTTCATCTACCCGGGGCCGGCCGATCCACGTGAGCGCGACTGGTCGGCCTTCACGCCCAAGGTGGGCATCAACTGGAAGGCCTCGCCGCAGGCGCTGCTGTACGCCACCTACGCCGAAGGTTTCAAGAGCGGTGGCTTCAACTACGCCGCCAGCAACGCCGCCGGCATCAGCTTCAACCCGGAAAAGTTGAAGAGCTTGGAAGCCGGCTTCAAGACCCAGTGGCTGGATCGCAAGCTGCTGCTGAACCTGACGGCCTTTGACTACGATTACACCGACCTGCAGGTGCAGCAGGCGATCTCGCCCGGCAACGTGCAGATCGCCAACGCCGCCACGGCCACCGTGCGCGGGCTGGAACTGGAGACCGAGGCCAAGGTGACCCCGCGCTTCACGCTGTCGGCCAAGGCGACCTGGCTGGATGCTAAGTACAACAGCTTCCGCGGCGCGCTGGTGCCCAACGCGCTGGTGCCCTTCGTCACCGGTGACCCGCGCTTCACCGCCGGCGTCAACACCTACGACGCCTCGGGTAACCGGCTCAACAACGCGCCGCAGTTGACCTATGTGCTGTCGGCGCGCTACGGCATGCCGATAGGCAGCGGCGAAGGTTATGTGACGGCCGACTACTTCCACCAGAGCGACGCCAACTTCGACCCCAGCAATGCCGCCATCCTGCGCGAACCGGGCTACGGGCTGCTGAACCTGTCGGTCGGCTACGACTCAGCGGACGGCCTGTGGAACACGCAGTTGCTGGTAAAGAACGTGCAGAACCGCGACTACTTCGTGCTACGCGCCGCCAACGGCCTGGTTCCGTCCGCTCCCAGCGGCGCTCCGCGAACGGTAACGGTCAGCGTGATGCGTCGGTTCTGACTCCGGACCAGCTTGGCGCATGATCACCCGCTACCCGACACCGCTGGCGGTGCCGTTCTCCAAGGCCGTGCGCGCCGGGCCGCACCTGTTCCTGTCGGGCGTGCTGGCCATCGACGCGCAGTTCAAGATCGTCGAGGGCGACATCCGGGTGCAGACCCGGGTCGTCCTGGAGCGCATCAGTGCCACGCTGGCCGAGTGCGGCGCCCGCCTGGACCAGGTGGTGCGCGCCACCGTCTGGCTGGCCGACTTCGCTGACTTCGCCGCCTTCAACGAGGAATACGCCGCTTACTTTGCGGCCGATGCGCTGCCGGCCCGGTCCTGCGTGCAGGCGGTGCTGTATGCCGGCGCGCGGGTCGAGGTGGAAGTGCAGGCCCTCATCACTTGAAACGCCGCGCACCACGCGGCACATCCCTTTGCACACCTTGGCCAACCCTTTCAATTGGCAGGCGGGCTACACCAGCCTGCGCAGCCCGCTGTTCGCGCGCAACGTCGTCGCCACCTCCCACCCCTTGGCCGCACAAGCCGGCCTGCGCATGCTGGCCGCGGGCGGCAACGCGGTGGACGCCGCCGTGGCCGCTGCCGCCTGCATGGCAGTGGTGGAGCCCTGCAGCAACGGCCTGGGCTCAGACGCCTTCTGCATCTTGTGGGACGGGCAGCAACTGCACGGCCTGAACGCCTCGGGCACGGCGCCCGGCGCGTGGACGCCGGGCTACTTTGGCGCACAGGACATCCCCCGGCGCGGCTGGGGCTCGGTCACGGTGCCGGGCGCCGTCAGCGCCTGGGCGGGCTTGAGCGCACGCTTTGGCAAGCTGCCGTTCGCAGATTTGATGCAACCTGCCATCGAGATGGCCGAGCGCGGCTACGCCGTGCCGCCCATCGTGCAGGGCAAGTGGGCGCAGGCTGTGGTGCTGCAGGAGCTGACCACGCAACCCGGCTTCGCACAGGCCTTTCTGCCCAACGGCCGGGCGCCGGCCGTGGGCGAACTGTTCAAGTTTCCCGACGCGGCGCACAGCCTGCGGCTGATTGCCGAGACCCGGGGCGAGAGCTTTTACCGCGGCGAGATCGCGTCGGCGCTGGCGCGCTTTTCAGCAGCGAACGGCGGCGCGCTCACCGAGGCCGACCTGGCCGCCTACCACTGCGAGTGGGTGGTGCCGCTGGCCAAGGACGTCTTCGGCCATACACTGCACGAGATCCCACCCAACGGACAAGGAATGGCTGCGCAGATGGCGCTGGGTATTCTGGAAAAGCTGGATTTCAAGCGCCATGGGCCGGACAGCGCCGAGTCGGTGCACCTGCAGATCGAGGCCATGAAGCTGGCATTTGCCGACGTGTACCGACACGTCGCCGCGCCACACGCGATGGCGCTGGACGCCGAACAGTTGCTGGACGACGCCTACTTGGCCACGCGCGCCCGCCTGGTGAACCCGCAGCGTGCCCAGGTGTTCGGCCACGGCAACCCGGCCAAGGGCGGCACCATCTACCTGGCGGCGGCGGACGAACAAGGCATGATGGTGAGCTTCATCCAGAGCAACTACATGGGCTTCGGCTCGGGCGTCGTATTGCCGGGCTATGGCGTGAGCCTGCAGAACCGCGGCCACGCCTTCTCGCTGGACCCCGGCCACCCCAATGTGGTGGCACCGGGCAAGCGGCCTTTCCACACCATCATCCCGGGCTTCCTGACGCAGCAAGGCCAGCCGGTGATGGCCTTGGGCGTGATGGGTGCCAACATGCAGCCACAGGGACACATGCAGACCCTGGTGCGCATGCTGTGCTACGACCAGAACCCGCAGGCCGCCTGCGATGCGCCGCGCTGGCGCTACGACACGGGGCTCACCATCAACGTCGAGCCGCACATGCCTGCAGCCACGGTGGAAGGCTTGCGCGCGCGTGGGCACCACCTGGATCTGATACGCGACAGCTACCAGGACTTTGGCGCCGGCCAGTTCATCTGGCGCCTTGGGGATGCGGGCACACAGGGCTATGTGGCTGCCAGCGACCCGCGCCGGGATGGCGCCGCCGTGGGGTTTTGACCTGCTGAACTAGCGCCGCCGCGTCGCCTTCGGCCGCTTGGCGGTTGCTGTAGCCGCCGGCCCAATGGGCAGCGTGGACGCCACCTTCACATCCCGCAGCACAATGGCCGAGCGCACATGCGTGACACCCGTCAGCTGGAACAGCGTGGCGTGCAAGAAAGCCTCGTAATGCTTGATGTCCGGCACCAGCACGGTGAGGATGTAATCTGACGGCCCGGTGGCCGACACGCATTGGACGATCTGCGGCGAAGCCGCCACCGCCCGCTCGAACTCGCGCACCTGGGACTCGCTGTGGCGGTCGATGTTGACCTCGACCACAGCGGCCAGGTTCAGCCCCACCTTCTCACGGTCCACCACCACGGTGTAGCCGCGGATGACGCCGGCGGCCTCCATCTCCTTGATGCGGCGCCAGCACGGCGTGGCCGACAGACCCACCGCATCGGCGATCTGCTGCACAGTCTGGCGCGAATCGCGCTGCAGTTCAAAGAGGATTTGCAGCGAGTAACTATCCAGAGAAACAGTTTCTTCGTTTGAGGCCATTTTTGAGTACAGCATTCCGGTAAATGGGGGTTTCACCAGTATAGAGAGGAATCATTTACTTCTGAAGCGGAATGAAAATGCAAGCATGATCATGCTGCCCGACGCTGTGAAACTGGCCCGCCCCGACTACCAACTGGCCGACAACTTATGGGCGACCAGCGGCGTGGTGTACATCACTGGCACCCAGGCGCTGGTGCGTTTGATGCTGATGCAGCGCCAGCGTGACGGCGAGCGTGGCCTGGCCACGCAGGGCTTTGTCAGCGGTTACCGCGGCTCACCCCTGGGCATGGTGGACCAGGCGATCTGGAAGGCCGGGCCGCGCTTTCTTGATGCCGGCATCAAGTTCGTGCCGGCCATCAACGAGGAACTGGCCGCCACGCAGGTGCTGGGCACGCAGCGGGTGGAGAGCGACCCCGAGCGCACGGTGGAGGGTGTGTTTGCCATGTGGTACGGCAAAGGCCCCGGTGTGGACCGCGCGGGCGATGCGCTGAAGCATGGCAATGCCTATGGCTCGTCGCCCCACGGCGGCGTGCTGGTGGTGGCGGGGGACGACCATGGCTGCGTGTCGTCCAGCATGCCGCACCAGAGCGACCACGCCTTCATGGCCTGGGGCATGCCGGTGCTGCAGCCTGCCAGCGTGGCGGAATACCTGGAGTTCGGCCTGTATGGCTACGCGTTGTCGCGCTTCAGCGGCGCCTGGGTGGGCATGGCGGCGCTGTCAGAAGTGGTGGAAAGCGCCAGCACGGTGGACCTGGACGCCATCCACCACCGCACCGCCGCCTGGGCCGACGCCGAGCTGGTGCAGGCCAGAACCGGCTACACCGCCCCGGCCGACGGGCTGCATTACCGCTGGCCGGACCTGCCCTCGCTGCGCATCGAATCGCGCCTGACCGACAAGCTCAACGCCGTGGCCGCATTTGCCAGCGTCAACAGTGTGGACCGCCTGGTCATCCCCAGCCCGCAGGCCAGCGTGGGCATCGTCACCTGCGGCAAGGCCCACTACGACCTGATGGAGGTGCTGCGCCGGCTGGAGATCACGGTGGAAGACCTGGAGCGCGTGGGCGTGCGCCTGTACAAGGTGGGCCTGAGCTTTCCGCTGGAGCAAACGCGCATGGAAAGCTTTGCCACCGGGCTGCGCGAAATCCTGGTGGTGGAAGAAAAAGGCTCGGTGGTGGAAGCGCAGATGCGCGACCTGTTCTACAACCTGCCGGCCCATACCCGCCCCGCGCTGGTCGGCAAGCAAGACCGCGCGCGCCAGCCGCTGGTGTCCGCGCTGGGTGAGTTGCGGCCCTCGCGCCTGATCGAGCTGGTGGCGCACTGGCTGGGCGAGCACTTCCCCGGCAACACCGCTTTCAACAACCACTTTCAGCACGTGCGCGATTTCACGCCGCCCGAGCTGCTGGCCAATGCCAGCGACTCGGTCAAGCGCCTGCCCTACTTCTGCGCCGGCTGCCCGCACAACACCAGCACCAAGGTGCCCGAGGGCTCCACGGCGCGCGCCGGCATTGGCTGCCACTTCATGGCCAACTGGATGGACCGCAGCACGGCCGGGCTGATACAGATGGGCGGCGAAGGGGTGGACTGGGTGTCGCACTCCATGTTCACGCGCACGCCGCACGTGTTCCAGAACCTGGGCGACGGTACCTACTACCACTCGGGCTACCTGGCGATACGCCAGGCGGTGGCGGCCAAGGCCACCCTGACCTACAAGATCCTGTTCAATGACGCGGTGGCCATGACAGGCGGCCAGCCGGTGGACGGCGTGATCAGCGTGGACGCCATCGCACGCCAGGTGGAGTCCGAAGGCGTGGTGCGGGTGGTGGTGGTGAGCGACGACATCGACAAGTACGACAGCATCCGAAACCGCTTCCCCGCCGGCACCGAGTTCCACGACCGGGCCGAGCTGGACGCCGTGCAGCGCCAGTTGCGCGAGATCAAGGGCGTGACCGTGCTGATCTACGAGCAGACCTGCGCCGCCGAGAAGCGCCGCCGGCGCAAGAAGGGCCTGTTGCCCGATCCGGACACGCGCATGTTCATCAACGAAGCCGTGTGCGAAGGCTGTGGCGACTGCACCGTGCAGAGCAACTGCGTGGCCGTGTTGCCGCAGGAGACCCCGCTGGGCCGCAAGCGCAAGATCGACCAGACCGGCTGCAACAAGGACTACTCCTGTGCCAAGGGCTTTTGCCCCAGCTTTGTCAGCGTCAGCGGCGCGCGCCTGCGCAAAAAACTGGGCGCCCTCGCAGGTGACGCCGGTGGCATGGATGCGTTCAACCAACTGGTAGCGCAATTGCCCACGCCCGCCGCCCACACCTGGACCGGGCCGTATGACCTGCTGGTGACCGGTGTCGGCGGCACCGGCGTGGTGACCGTGGGCGCGCTGGTGGCCATGGCGGCGCACCTGGAGGGCAAGTCCGCCAGCGTGCTGGACTTCATGGGGTTTGCGCAAAAGGGCGGCTCGGTGCTGAGCTTCGTGCGCCTGGCCGACACCCCGCAGCGCCTGAACCAGGTGCGCATAGACACGCAGCAGGCCGACGCCGTGCTGGCCTGCGACATCGTGGTGGGCGCGTCGCCCGAGGCGCTGCAAACCGTGCGCCACGGCCGCACCCGCATCCTGGCCAACCTGCACGAAAACCCGGTGGCCGAGTCCATGCGCAACCCGGATGCCGACCTGAAGGTGGAGCTGCTGCTGCACAAGCTGCGTTTCGTGGCCGGCGACGCGCAGGTGCAGACCTTCGACGCCCAGGCGCTGTGCGAGCAATTCATGGGCGACACCGTGGGCGCCAACATCCTGGCACTGGGCTACGCCTGGCAGCTTGGCCTGGTGCCGGTCAGCCTGGCCGCGCTGACGCGTGCCATCGAGCTCAACGGCGTGGCGGTGCAGGCCAACCACACGGCGCTGGCCCTGGGCCGCCTGGCCGCCTGGCGCCCCGAAGCGCTGGAGCAGCTGCGCGCCGCGCGCAGCGCACCGCCGCAAGACGAGTCACTGGACGCCCTGATCGCCCGCGGCATGGCCCACCTGACCGCGTACCAGAACTCCGCCTGGGCCCAGCAGTTCGAGCGCCGCCTGCGCGCCATCCAGCGCCAGGAAGCCGCATTGGGCGGCGGCGACCCCGCCCTGCCCTTCAGCACCAGCGCCGCGCGCAGCCTGCTGAAGCTGATGAGCTACAAGGATGAGTACGAAGTGGCGCGCCTGTACACCGACGGCAGCTTCGCCGCCCGGCTGGCCGAGCAGTTTGAAGGCGAGTTGAAGCTGGGCTTCCACATGGCGCCGCCCTTGCTGGCCCGCCCCAAGAACGGCCAGGCCCCCGCCAAGATGCGCCTGGGCCCCTGGCTGATGCCCGCCATGCGGCTGCTGGCGCGTGGCAAGGCGCTGCGCGGCACCGTGCTGGACCTGTTCGGCCACACCCAGGAGCGCCGGCTGGAGCGCGCGCTAATCGCCGAGTTCGAGGCCCGGCTGGACGAGCTGGCCGCCGAGCTGACGCCCGACAACCAGCTGCTGGCCGCGCAGATCGCCGCGCTGCCCCAGCGCATACGCGGCTTCGGCCACGTGAAGATCGCCAATCTGGCGCTGGCGCGTGCGCGCGAAGCGGAGCTGCTGCACCGCTTTGCACCGCAGCGCTATGCCAGGCCGGCGTCAGCGGCCAAGGCGGGGCAGATTCGGGGGATTGAGGTCGTCGCTTCGCATTGACAGGGTGGTTCGCGCACGCGCGCCGTACGGCCGCGCCAGCCGCATCATCCACCCTGGTTGCGCATCCAATCCGCCGTCTGAAAAAATGACGCCTTCAACCGCGCCTGCAAATCCTCGGGTACACCGGTCTCCACCATCGCCTGCGCCATGCACGCCAGCCACTGGTCGCGCTCCAGGATGCCGATCTTGAACGGCAGGTGACGCGCCCGCAGCATCGGGTGGCCGAAACGGTCGGTGTAGTGGTTGGGCCCGCCCAGCCAGCCGCACAGGAACCAGAACAGCTTGTCGCGTGCGTCCTGCAGCGTGTTGCCATGGGCGGCGCGCAGCGCGGTGTAGCCGGGCTCCAAATCCATCAGGTCATAAAAGCGCTCCACCAGCGCCTTCACGCGGGCCTCGCCACCGATCCACTCAAACGGCGTGGCGTGCTCCGACTTTTCTTCTATCTGCATGGCCGCAAACTCACCTCTTCAAAAACATGCACGCGTCACTCTGCCGCGCGGCGCAGCGTCTGCACCACCGGGCGGTTCAGCACCTCCCGCAGGCCCCACCAGCCGGCGGCCAGCGCCAGCACGGCGCCGGCCACGGCACCGGCCGGCAGCACCCAGATGGACATGGTCCAGGGGAACTCAAACACCTGGCTGGCCAGCGCCCAACCAATCACGGCCGCCACGGCGGATGCCAAAAAACCCGCCAGCATGCCGACGCCAGCCAGCTCGGCGCGCTGCACCTGACGCAACAGGCTGCCTTTGGCCCCCACCGCGCGCATGATGGCGTATTCGCGCGCGCGCTCTTCGCGCGTGGCCGTGACGGCGGCAAACAGCACCACCAGGCCGGCCGCCAGCGTGAAGCCAAACAAGAATTCCACCGCGCTGACCACCTGGTCCAGCACGCGCTGCACCTGCAGCAGCGTGCTGCTGGCGTCCACCGCCGTGATGTTGGGGAACTGGCGCACCAGCGCATTGTCGAAACCGGCGGTGTCCGGCGCCTTGAAGGCCGTCATGTAGGTGGCCGGCAGGTCGGCCATCTCGGCCACCGGGAACATGGCGTAGAAATTGGCCCGCATGGAGCCCCAGTCCACCTTGCGCAGCGACGTGATCTTGGCGTCCGCCGACGTGCCGCCAATGTCAAAGCGCAGCTGGTCACCCAGCTTCAGGCCCAACGTCTTGGCAATGCCCTCTTCCATGCTGATGGCGCCGGCCTCGTTGTCGGCCCAGCGGCCAGCGGTGAGTACATTGTTGGCCGGCAGCGTGGCGCTGTGCGACAGGTTGAACTCGCGGTCTATAAGACGCTTGGCCCGCTCATCGGGGTAGTCGGTGGCGCTGCGGGGCTGACCGTTCACCGCCACCAGGCGGCCGCGGATCATGGGGAACCAGTCGTACTTGGCCACGCCACCGCTGGCCAGCACCTGGCGGAAAGCCTGGGCCTGCTCGGGCATGATGTTGATGACGAAGCGGTTGGGTGCGTCCGGTGGCGTGGCGCTGCGCCAGCTGCCTATCAGGTCGGTGCGCAGCAGCACCAGCAGCACCAGCGCCAGCAGGCCCACCGCCAGCGCGCTGACCTGCACCACCGCATAGGCCGGCCGGGCCGAGATCTGCCGCGTGGCCAGTACCAGCCAGCGCGGCGCCGTGGTCTCGTTCACGCTCAGGCGCAGCAGCTTCACCGCCAACCAGCTGAGTGCGGCAAACAGCAGCACAGCGGCGGCAAAGCCACCCACCGCAATCAGCCCCAGCATCACATCACTGCTGGCAGCCAGCAACAGCGCAGCAAAACCGGCCACGCCCACGCCCAGCACACCCAGGCTGGCGGGCTTCAGGCCACCGACATCGCGGCGTATCACGCGCAGCGGTGGCACGCGCGCCAGTTGCAGCACGGGCGGCAGGCCAAAGGCCAGCAGCAATGTCAGCCCCATGCCCATGCCGAAGGCCACCGGCCACAGCGTGGGCATGGGCAGGCTGGCGTCCACCAGGCCGGCCAACAGCAGCACGAAAATGTAGTGCACCACGAAGCCCAGCAGCACGCCGGTGGCGCTGGCAAACAGGCCGATCAGCGTGAACTCGGTGCTGTAGGCCAGGGCAATGCTGCGCTGGCTCAGGCCCAGCACGCGCAGCATGGCGCAGTCGTCCAGGTGGTTGGCGGCAAAGCCGCGCGCGGCCAGGGCGACGGCCACGGCGCTGAGCAGCGCGGCCAGCAGCGCCACCAGGCTCAGGAACTTGTCGGCCCGCGCCATGGTCTGGCTCATCTCAGGCCGGCCACCCTCCAGCGATTCGATGCGCAGACCGCGCACCTGGCCCTGCTGCACCTGCTGCTGCGCCGACTTCACAAAGGCCGTCACCGCCGCATCGCTGCCGGCCACTGCCAGCCGGTAGGTCAGCCGGCTGGCGGGTTGCACCAGGTGGGTGGCCTCCACGTCGGCCTGGTTGATCATCACGCGCGGCGAGAAATTCAAAAAGCCCGCCCCCCGGTCCGGCTCGATGACGATGACCTTGCTGATGCGCAAGGCGCTGTCACCCAGCAACAAGCGGTCGCCCATGCGCAGGCCCAGGGCGCCCAGCAGCGCGGCGTCCACCCAGGCTTCACCCCGGGCCGGCACCTCGCGCGTCAGGCCCTGGGCGCCGCCGGGCTGGGCGGCCACCGTCAGGCTGCCGCGCAGCGGGTAACCGGCGGGCACCACCTTCAGCGCCACCAGTTTGCTGGCGCCGCCTTGCTCCTCTTTCGCCCGCGCCATGGTGGGAAACACCGTGGTGGTGGCCGTGGCCAAGCCCAGCGCGCGTGCCTGGTCCACCAGCGTCGAGGCAGGCGGGTTGTCGCTGGCCAGCACGGCGTCGCCACCCAGCAGCTGGCGGGCGTCGCGCTGCAGGCCGCCCTTGAGCCGGTCGGCGAAGAAGCCCACGGCCGTCAATGCGGCGACGGCCAGCACCACGGCCACCACCAGCAGGCGCAACTCGCCCGAGCGCAGGTCGCGCAGCAGCGTGCGCCAACCCAAAAGCCATGGAGAAATCGCCATCAGTCCACCTTGAATGTGTTCATGCCGCGCTGCTGGCCACAGGCGCGCCGGCCAGCTCGGGCTGCCATTGCAGCCGCTGAGGTGCGCTGTAGCACAGGAAGCGTTTGTTCAGTGCCCGCCCCACCGTGCACAGGCCCACGCGCTGGGCGATCTCCCGCCCCATCTGGGTGATGCCGCTGCGCGACACCACGATGGGCACGCCCATCTGCGCCGATTTGATGACCATCTCACTGGTCAGGCGGCCGGTGGTGTAGAACACCTTGTCGGCCCCGGTGGCCACATCAGGCTGCTGCATCCACAACCAGCCGGCGATGGTGTCGATGGCGTTGTGGCGGCCGACATCTTCCACAAACATCAGCATGCGCTCTCCCTGGAACAGCGCGCAGCCATGCACCGAGCCGGACGATTTGTAGGTGCTTTCCTGGACCCGCATGGCGTTGACGATGCCATACAGTTGCGCCTGCGTCAGCGTGTTGGGTGGCAGGCGGATGTTGTCGATGTCCTCCATCAGGTCGCCAAACACGCTGCCCTGGCCGCAGCCGGTGGTGACCACGCGCTTGGCGGTGCGCGCTTGCAGATCGGCCACGCCGGCGTGCGTCCGCACGGCGGCGGCGCCGACTTCCCAGTCCACGGTGATGGAGGCGATGTCGTGCGCCGAGCCCACTAGCCGCTGGTTGCGCAGGAAGCCCAGCACCAGCAGCTCGGGCGCGGCGCCCAGCGTCATCAGCGTGACCAGCTCGCGCTTGTCCAGGTAGACGGTGAGCGCGCGCTCGGCGGGGATGGCCACCGCCTGCGGCTGGCCCAGCTCGTTGATGGCGGTGATATCGCAGGTCAGCGGCGCGCGCGCCTGCGTCAGCAGGGGCAGGGGCGGCAAGGTGACGGTGCTTGAGCTCATGCGGCCATTATCCGGGCAAGCCGCAAGTCCCCATGAATGCAGGGTTGGCGGGCATAACCCCGGGACCGGTTAAAGTTCTGCCAGAGGCACCGGCGGCCCGCCCGCACAAGGGGTTGGCTGCGCCGATGACCTCATGGAACCATCAACCCCAGGAGTCCCCACACATGAAAGTACTGGTGCTTGGCAGCGGCGTCATCGGCACATCCATCGCCTACTACCTGGCCAAGGCGGGCCACGAGGTGGAGGTGCTGGAGCGCCAGAGCGGCCCGGCGCTGGAAACCAGCTTCGGCAATGCCGGCGAGGTGTCGCCTGGTTATTCATCGCCCTGGGCTGGGCCGGGCGTGCCGGTGAAGGCCATCAAGTGGATGATGATGACGCACAGCCCGCTGGTGATCTGGCCGCTGCTGGACCCGGCCATGTGGCGCTGGGGCGCGGCCATGCTGGCCAACTGCACGCAAAAAGCCTATGCGCTGAACAAGAGCCGCATGGTGCCCATCGCCGAATACAGCCGCGACTGCCTGAAGCAACTGCGCGCGGACACCCGCATCGCCTACGACGACCGTGCCCAGGGCACGCTGCAGCTGTTTCGCACCCAGGCGCAGCTGGACGGCATCGCCAAGGACGTGGAGGTGTTGCAGCAGTACAAGGTGCCTTTCGAGGTGCTGGACCGCGAAGGCTTCACCAAGGTGGAGCCGGCCTTGAAGCTGACGCAAGACAAGTTCGTCGGCGCCCTGCGCCTGCCCGGGGACGAGACCGGCGACTGCTTCAAGTTCACCAACCAGCTGGCCGAGATGGCCACCGAACTGGGCGTGCGCTTTCACTTCAACACCCAGATTGACGGCCTGGACTTTGCCGGTGGCAAGATCACCGGCGTGCGCACTGCCGGCGGTCTGCTGCAGGCCGACCACTATGTGGCGGCACTCGGCAGCTTCACGCCGCAGCTGGTGAAGCCGCTGGGCATCCACATCCCGGTGTACCCGGTGAAGGGTTACTCCATCACCGTGCCCATCACCGACGCGCAGTTCGCGCCCGAGTCCACCATCATGGACGAAACCCACAAGGTGGCGGTCACGCGCCTGGGCGACCGCATCCGCGTCGGTGGCACGGCCGAGCTGGCCGGCTTCAGCCTGGCGCTGCGCGAGCCGCGCCGCGAGACGCTGAACCACGTGGTGACCGACCTGTTCCCCAAGGGGGGCGATGTGTCACAAGCCAGCTTCTGGTGCGGCCTGCGGCCCATGACGCCGGACGGCACCCCCATCATCGGCCCCACGCCCTATGCCAACCTGATGCTGGCCACCGGCCACGGCACGTTGGGCTGGACCATGGCCGCCGGCACCGGCCGGGTGATTGCCGACCTGATCTCGGGCCGCAAGCCGGACATCGCCATGGACGGCCTGACCATGGCGCGCTACCGCAGCGCCTGGCGGGGCTGAGAACGACCATGCCGCAAGCAGCCCCTGCCCTGACGCGCTGATGGCCAGCCCACCCACCTTCTGGCCCGACAGCGGCTTGCAGCAACTGCGCCGCGACGCCCGCGGTTGGCTGCAACCCGGCGACGACTACCTGCGCCTGTTGCTGGCGCGACCTGAGCTGGCCCTGGTGCCGGAGTCCTGCCCGGCCGAGCGGCGCCTGCACAATGCATTGCAGCAATCGCCCGCCCTGGCGGTGGCGAGCGAGCGCATCGCCACGCTTACCGACCCCGACGCGCGCGACAACTACCGCATGTTCCTGGCTTTCCGCGACGTGCTGCTGGCGGCCGGCACGCTGGAAGGCTGCTACCTGCGCCTGTTCCGCGGTGGCGACATCAGCATTCCGCCGCTGTTCATCGACCTGCTGGTCCAGGCCATCCTGCACAACCTGCTGAGCGATGCGCCCGATCCCTACGAGGTGCGAGCTGCCGAAATGCTGTTTCGCCCGCAGCGCATCGCCATCCAGGACGGCCAGGTGCTGGCTGGCGATCAGCAGCAGGTGGACCTGATGCGCGACACCGGCGGCCTGGGCGACATCGGCCGCCTGCTGGTGCAGGCCAATGCGCCCATGCACGCCGTCAACCTGCAGGTGCTGAGCGATGCCAATGCCGATCGCTACCTGGCGTCGGGCACGCGCTTCAACTTCCTGCTGGACCTGACCCATGGGCTGACCCAGGAGCTGGGCCACGGCCTGCAGTTCAAGCTCACGCATGCGCGCTCGGGCCTGAAGGCGCTGGCGCGCGTGCTGGAAAAATGGGTGGCGCACATGATGGGCGTGACCGTGACGGTGCGCCCGGAACAAAACGTGAGCGACACCGGCTGGCGCTGGCACATCGGCCTGGACGCCCAGGCCAGCGCCTTGCTGAACGATTTGTACCAGGACCTGCCGGTGGAGCCCGAGCGCCTGCACAGGCTGCTCAGCCTGTTCCGGCTGGAGTTCAGAGAGCCGCAGGACATGCGCGCCGACGTGCGCGGCAAACCGGTCTACCTGGGGCTGGCCATGACGGCAGACAATGGCGTCAGAATCAAACCGCAGAACCTGCTGCTGAACCTGCCGCTGGCAGCCGCCCATTGAGGATGACCATGAATGACGACTCTTTCGAGCCGATTGGCCCGCACGACATCACCGGCCTGATCCTGGCTGGCGGCCGGGGCTCGCGCATGGGCGGCGTGGACAAGGGGCTGCAAAGCTTTCACGGCGTGCCGCTGGCCTTGCACACGCTGCTGCGGCTGCAACCCCAGGTGGGGCAGCTGATGGTCAACGCCAACCGCAACCTGGCGGCCTACGAGTCGTTCGGCGCGCCGGTGTGGCCCGACGGCCTGGCCGACTACGCCGGGCCCTTGGCGGGCTTTCTGACCGGGCTGGAACGCTGCGAGACCCCGTATCTGGTGACGGTGCCTTGTGACACACCGCTGTTCCCGCAGGACTTGGTGGCACGCCTGGCGCAGGCGCTGGCGCACGAGGACGCCGACATCGCCATGGTGGCCGCGCCGGAGACCGGTGCCGACGGCAGCATGGCCGTGCGCGCCCAACCCGTGTTCTGCCTGCTGCGCGCCGACCTGCTGGAAAGCCTGACGCGCTTCACCCAATCAGGCGGGCGCAAGATAGACGCCTGGACCGCCCAGCACAAGACCGTGCTGGTGCCGTTTGACGCCCCGCAGGACGACGCCAACGCCTTCCTCAACGCCAACACGCTGGCGGAACTGCAGGCGATAGAAGAAAAGCGCCTCTGACCGGCGCGCCGAAACAGAACCGGCCCCAAGGGGCCGGTTTCGCATTACCCATCAGGGTTTCTTGCCAGCGGGGTTGACCACCGCGTCCGGCTGCTTGCCACTGGGTGGGCTGGCGGCCGTGGTGGCCGGCGAATGCGCGCCGGCGGCCTCCAGCGGCTTGGCATCCGGCGGCGGTGCGGGGGTGTAGACGAAAGCGCCCGGATCGGCGCAGGGCGGCGTGGCGGCGGCTGGCTTGGTGGCATTGCCGGCGGCCTTGGCCATTTTGAAATAGGCGGCGGCCACCTTGTCCTGGGCCTTGCACAGCAGGTAGGTGTCGACCTTGCCGCTCCAGGCGGTCTTGGCCGCGGCTTCGGCCGCCTTGGCCTTGGCTTCGTCGCTCAACGCGGGCAGTTTGGCAAAGGCGGCGCCAGCCAGCAGGCAGGCAGCCAACAAGGTCACTGTTTTTTTCATGGCATCACCTCTCAAGCTTGGGCCACAGGTTTGCCGGCGGCGGATTCGGTTTCGCTGCGCTGGGCCGGGATCTTGCCGGCCTTGACGTCGTCGTACCACAGTTCATGGTGTTCCTTGGCCCAGCTCTCATCCACATAGCCGGTGCGCATGGCCTGGTAGGCGCCCTTCATGCCAATGGTGCCCATGTAGATGTGGCCCAGGAACATGGCCATCATCAGCATGGCAGCCACCGCATGGAACATGTGGGTGACCTGCATGGTGGCGCGGTCGTACAGCAGGCCGGGGATCAGCTTGTCCATCACCAGCCCGGAGGCCACCACAATCAGGCCCAGGAACAGCACACCGCCCCAGAACACCACCTTCTCGCCGGCGTTGAAGCGGTGCGAGGGTACCTCGTGGCCCGAGAACATGCCGCCGGCCTTGAACATCCAGGTGAGGTCTCCCTTGCCAGGCAAGTTGTCCTTGATGAAGGTGACGATCACCACCACCAGCGACACCGCGAACAGCGGTCCGGCGAAGTTGTGGGCATTCTTCAGCAGATAGGTCAACCAGCCAAACAGCGTGGCGCCCATCACCGGCAGCAAGAAGAACTTGCCAAAGGCCATCACCAGGCCGGAGATGGCCAGGATGGAGAACGCGATCGCGTTGGCCCAATGCGCGGAACGCTCAAACGGCGTGAAGCGCTCTATCCGGCGCCCGGTGGGTCTGCCCTCATGCGCACCCAACGGCCCTTTGCGCCAGTAAAACAGGGCGATGGCACCCAGCACGATCAGCAGCAGCGAGCCGCCATAGGGAATGATCCAGTCGTTGCGGACCTGGCGCCAGGCTTCGCCGGCGTTGGTCAGGCGCGAACCAGGGTATTGCACAAAGGGTTGAATCAGGTTGCCGGCCTCGATCGCCGGCAGGCTGCTGTAACCGGTCACCCCCTGGCCCACCTGGCGCCACATGGGCGCGTTGTTGCCGGGCTGCACCTTGGCGCGCTCGGCATTGCTCTGGGCGGCATAACCGGGGTCGTTGGCGGCGTCCGGCTTGACGTCCATGATGTTCTGGCTCTGGATGGCCCCCGGCGCAGCAGCAACAGCGGGCGGCTGTTGCGGGGCGACGGCCGGCGCAGCGGCAGGCGGCAAACCCTTGGGCTGGCTCTGGGCCAGCGCGCCCGCGCAGGCCATGGCCAACACCACCACTGCAAGCGCTTTGTGCTTCATCACCGGCTCCTGTGCTCAGTTCATGCGAACGTAGTCGTTCTGGCCCTGCTGCGCGCGCGCCTTCAGCTGCGACTCCCAACTGGCCTTGTCGCCGGGCTTCCAGCCCGCCACCGCATAGGGTTTGCCGGTGCCGGTGCTGGGTGCCGCATCCTTGCTGCCGGCGCCCAGGGTCTGGGCCCGTTCGCCGCAACCTGCCAACAAAACCGCCAGCACCAGAGCGCCGGCCGTGTACACAGCAGTGGTCTTCATAGCTTCTTGCCCTCCGGCGCCGTGACGCCCGGCTGGCCGGCCTGCTTGGAGCCGTAGGCGGTGCCCCAGCCCCACACCTCGGCCCCCTTGCCGCGCTTGACCACGCGGTTGCGGAAAATGTCGGCCACCACATCGCCGTCACCGGCGATCAGCGCCTTGGTGGAGCACATCTCGGCACACACCGGCAGCTTGCCTTCGGCCAGGCGGTTGCGGCCGTATTTCTCGAACTCGGCCTGGCTGCCGTTGGCCTCGGGGCCGCCGGCGCAGAAGGTGCATTTGTCCATCTTGCCGCGCACGCCGAAGGTGCCCTGCGAAGGGAACTGCGGCGCGCCAAACGGGCAGGCATAGGAGCAGTAGCCACAGCCAATGCACACGTCCTTGTCGTGCAGCACCACGCCTTCGTCGGTGCGGTAAAAGCAGTTGACCGGGCAGACTGCCATGCAGGGCGCGTCGCTGCAATGCATGCAGGCCACCGAGATCGATTTCTCGCCCGGCACGCCGTCGTTCAGCGTCACCACACGGCGGCGGTTGACGCCCCAGGGCACCTCGTGCTCGTTTTTGCAGGCGGTGACGCAGCCATTGCATTCGATGCAGCGCTCGGCATCGCAAACAAACTTCATTCTTGCCATGGTGTTCCCCTTATGCCTTTTCGACGTTGCAGATCGTCGTCTTGGTTTCCTGCATCATCGTCACGCTGTCGTAACCATAGGTGGTGGCGGTGTTGATGGCCTCGCCGCGCACCACCGGTGCCGCGCCATTCGGGTAGTAGGCCAGCATGTCGGCGCCCTGCCAGCGCCCGGAGAAGTGGAACGGCATGAATACCGTGTCCGGCCCCACGCGCTCGGTCACCAGCGCCTGCACGTTCAGGCGCGCGCCGGTGGGGGTGGAGACCCAGGCGCGCTCACCGTTGCGTATGCCCTTCTCGGCCGCCACCTTGGGGTTGATTTCCACGAACATCTCTTGCTGCAGCTCGGCCAGCCAGGGGTTGGAGCGGGTTTCCTCACCACCGCCCTCGTACTCGACCAGGCGGCCCGAGGTCATGATGAGCGGGAATTTTTCGTGCAGCTTGTCGGCCAGGTTCTTGTCCTGCACCGTCTTGTACAGCGTGGGCATGCGCCAGAACGCCTTCTTGTCCGCATGGGTGGGGTACTTGGCCATCAGGTCCGGCCGGTTGCCGTACAGCGGCTCGCGGTGCTGCGGGATGGCGTCGGGGAAATTCCACACCAGCGCGCGCGCCTTGGCGTTGCCGAAGATGTGGCAGCCGTGCACTTTCATGGTCACGCGGATGATGCCGCCCGACGGGTCGGTCTTCCAGTTCTTGCCTTCGGCGGCGGTCTTCTCGGCATCGGTCAGGTCGTCCCACCAGCCCAGCTTCTTCAACAGCACATGGTCGAACTCCGGGTAGCCGGTGGTGATGTCGGCGCCCAGCGAATGCGAGCCGTCCTCAGCCAACAGGTTCTTGCCTTCGCGCTCGACGCCGAAATTGGCGCGGAAGTTGCCGCCGCCATCCATCACGTGGCGCGAGGTGTCGTACAGGTTGGCCGTGCCCGGGTGTTTGAGTTCGGGCGTGCCGTAGCAAGGCCAGGGCAGGCCGAAATAGTCGCCGGTGAAGTCGTAGCCGGTTTCCTTGTCCTTGGCGCCGGCCGTGGCCTTCAGCGTCTTGACGTCGAACACGTTCATGTTGCGCATGTGCGCCTTCAGCCGCTCGGGGCTCTGGCCGGTGTAACCAATGGTCCACACGCACTTGTTGATCTCCCGCAGGATGTCCTCGGGCACCGGCTCGTCCATGCCCTTGACCTTCTGCATCTTGTAGTTCTTGGACAGCTCCTTGCCAAAGCCCAGCTTGTCGGCCAATTGGTGCATGATCATGTGGTCACTGCGGCTTTCCCACAGCGGGTCTATCACCTTTTCACGCCATTGCAGCGAGCGGTTGGAGGCCGTCACCGAGCCGCTGGTCTCGAACTGGGTGGCCGCCGGCAGCAGGTACACCGCGCGGTTGGCATTCAGGTCTTCGGGCTTGCCGGGCATGGCCGCCATGGCGGCGGTCGCCGATGGGTAAGGATCCACCACCACCAGCAAGTCCAGCTTGTCCATGGCGCGTTTCATTTCCAGGCCACGGGTTTGCGAGTTGGGCGCGTGGCCCCAGAAGAAGACACCGCGCAGGTTGGAATCCTGGTCGATCAGCTCGTTCTTTTCCAGCACGCCGTCGATCCAGCGCGACACGGTGATGCCAGGCTTGGACATCATGGCCGGCGCGGAAAAGCGGCCCTTGATCCATTCGAAGTCCACGCCCCAGGTCTTGGCGAAGTGCTTCCAGGAGCCTTCGACGATGCCGTAGTAGCCGGGGAGAGAATCGGGGTTGGGGCCGACGTCGGTGGCGCCCTGCACGTTGTCGTGGCCGCGGAAGATGTTGGTGCCGCCGCCAGATTTGCCCACATTGCCCAGGGCCAGCTGCAAGATGCAGGAGGCGCGAACCATGGCGTTGCCGATGGTGTGCTGGGTCTGGCCCATGCACCAGACGATGGTGCCTGGGCGGTTTTCGTTGAGCCAGGTGGCCACCTTGACCATCTGCGCTTCCTTGACGCCACAGGCTTCTTCCACCTTGTCGGGCGTCCACTTGGCCATCACGTCTTCCTTGACCTTGTCCATGCCGTAGACGCGGTCGTTGATGTACTGCTTGTCTTCCCAGCCGTTCTTGAAGATGTGGTACAGCAGGCCGAACAGGAAGGGAATGTCGGAGCCGGAGCGTATGCGGACGTACTCGTCGGCCTTGGCCGCGGTGCGGGTGAAGCGCGGGTCCACCACGATCATCTTGGTGCCGTTTTCCTTCGCATGCAGCATGTGCAGCAGGCTCACCGGATGGGCTTCGGCCGCGTTGGAGCCAATGTACAGGGCGACCTTGCTGTTTTGCATGTCGTTGTACGAATTGGTCATCGCACCGTAGCCCCAGGTGTTGGCCACGCCGGCCACCGTGGTGGAGTGGCAGATGCGCGCCTGGTGGTCGCAGTTGTTGCTGCCCCAGAAGCTGACGAACTTGCGCAGCAGGTAGGCCTGCTCGTTGTTGTGCTTGGAGGAGCCCACCCAATACACGGAATCCGGCCCGCTGGCCTTGCGCAAATCGTTCAGCTTGGCCGTGATCTCGTTCAGGGCCACATCCCAGCTGATGCGCTCGTACTTGCCGTTGACCAGCTTCATCGGGTAACGCAGGCGGAACTCGCCGTGCCCGTGCTCGCGCAGCGCGGCGCCCTTGGCGCAATGGGCGCCCAGGTTGATGGGCGAATCAAACACCGGCTCCTGGCGCACCCAGACGCCGTTTTCCACCACCGCGTCCACCGCGCAGCCCACCGAGCAGTGGGTGCACACGGTGCGTTTCACTTCGATCTTGCCGTCGCCTATGGCCGGGCCGTCAGCCGCCTTGGCTTTCTTCACCAGCGTGAGCTGCGAAGCCGCCAGCCCGGCACCCACACCCAGGCCGGAGCGGCGCAGGAAGGCGCGACGGTCCATGGTGGGCAGGGCCTGCGACAGGCCGCGGTGCAGGCTGTGCACGAACGGCGATTTGGCCGATTGGGCCGCGTGGCCGGTGGAAGCTGATTTTCTCGTCAACAACATGGTGCGCTCCAGGTACGGGAGAGTGCTGGTGGCAAAGGTTCAGACCAGGGTGGTCTTGTAATACCGTTTGACGTGCTCGCTCAAGGTGTAGCCGCCGCCCTTGTCGGGCGGGGGCGGCAAGGCTTCAACGGCGGGCGTGTTGAGTACCGGCGCTTTGGCCAGCATGGCTGCCGAGGCGGCTGCGGCCCCGGTCACACCGGCGGCCAGGAAGAATCCACGGCGAGAAGCTTGGGTTGGCTGGTCCTGCATATCGGTCTCCACAAAGGGGGGCACTGCACGGCTGGTTACAAATTCCCTGCCAACTGTATTGGAATCCAGCCCGCACTGCAATGCGTAGTTGGCACCAAGGCATCGGAAAGCCTAGGGTAAACGCTTAGGCAAACCGTGCTGGCGGGGCGTGCCCGGGCGCTAAGCCAGCATGTCAAAGCCCTGCACTTCGACCTGCATGAAACCCTGCGTCAAACCAGCCAGCGCCGCATAGAACCTGGCCTTGGGATGGCGCGTGATGTCGTCGCACAGCGTCTGCACCCAGGGCTGCAAGTGCGCGGCGAAGAACTGGCGCTGGCGCGTCAGGTTGGCCACGGCAACGTCGTCGCCTGCAATCAGAAAGCGCATCACCTCGCACAGGTAGGCGATGTGGTCCTCGGTTTCCGGCATGGCCTCATCGCGCTGCAGGCCCAGTCTGGCCAGATCGTTGCGCAGCGCGGCCAGCGGGCGCTCGTTCAGAAAGCCGCTGAGGAAATGCGAGCCGTACAAATACACCTCGGGCTTGCCCATGCCGCCGAACAAGGTGTTGTACTCCTGCACCACCTGGGCGTCGTCCATGTCGCGCGCCACGGCCACCAGATTGCGCCAGGGCTCCTCCAGAAAGGCACCGGCAGCGGGTGCATCGGTAACTGCCACGCGCAACTGCGCCATCAGGTCGGCAGACGGCGCCGCGTAATACAGCAGGGCCAGCAGCCCGTACAGTTCGGCCCGGGCGGTTTCTTCGTCCAGCGCGGTGGTCAAGGGAATGGCCATGGTGACTACAGGTCCGTGATCCTGGTTTCGCTGTCTGACGAATAGATGTCGATGACGCGGCAATCGCCGCACATCTTCAAGCGTTCGAGTGCGGCCCCCTGGAACATGCTGTGGCCGGCCAGCCTGCCCAGCATGGTCTCGATGGCCTTCAACGTGCCAAAGGGCTTGGCGCAGCGCACGCAGGCATAGGGCTGCATCTCGTTGATCACCACCGCCTCGCGCCGCTGCGGGGTCAGATTCAGCTGCGGCACGAGTGTGATGGCCTGCTCAGGACAGGTCTGGGCGCACAGGCCGCACTGCACACAATTCTTTTCGATGAACTTCAGCTGCAGCGCTTGCGGGTTGTCCTGCAAGGCCGCGGCCGGGCAGGCATTGATGCAGCCAAGGCACATGGTGCAGGCGGCTTTGTCAATGGTCAACGCACCCAGCGGTGAGCCGACGGCGGGCAGCGCGATCACCTCGGGGCGCAGCGCCGCCTGCTCTATCAGGTGGGCCAGCGCAAGCTCCAACGTGGCACGCTTATCGCCCTGCACGGCAAAGCCGGCGCCACGGGCCACGCCTTGAGCCGGCGCAGCCTGCAAGGCGCGATCCAAAGCCACCGGGTCGTCGGCCAGCAGCAACTGCAGATGCTGTCCCGAATAGCCCAAACCCGTCAGCAGGGACTGGGCAACCGCCATCTGCTGGGCCAGCGCCTCGCGATACTGCGGGGCCTCCTCTTGCGTGACCAGCACCCAGACCTGCGAGGCGCCATAGGCCATGGCGGCCAGCCACAGCTCCAGGCCGACAGAAGCGGTATGCCACAGCGCCAGGGGCAACACCCGGGCCGGTACACCGTGAACCGTTTTTTGCAGGCGCGCCGCGCGGCCCAGTTCCCCCAGCAATTTGACACCTGCCTGCTGGCTGTGCAGCAGCAGCGCTGGCTGCTGGCCACCGGCACGGGCGTAGACGGACAACAGCGTCTTGATGCGCACACCCTGCTCAGTGGCCGTGGGGTAGCCGAAACTCAACGCCCCGCTGGGGCATACCGTCGTGCAGGCACCGCAGCCCACGCACAGGTTGGGGTTGACCACGATGCGCTGGCGCTCCCGCTCACTGCTGATGGCCTGGGCTGAACAGACATCGACGCAGGCGTTGCAACCCACTTTCTCATTGCGGCTGTGCGCGCACAGCTTTTGCTTGTAGGCAAAGAACTTGGGTTTCTCGAACTCGCCCACCAGCGCGCGCAGTTGCAGCAGCGGCAGCGGGTCTCGCCCGTCCCAGCGCAGGTAGCCCTGCGGCAGCGCATGCTGGGTAAAGGCCGGCGTGGCGCGCAAGTCCAGCACCAGGTCAAAGTTGTCGGTCTGACTCTGCGGCTCACGGTTGAAGTCAATGGCCCCGGCCGTCCCACACACCTTGACGCACGTGCGATGGGACTGACAGCGCGCCAGGTCGATCTGGTAATCCAGCCCAATGGCCTGCTCCGGGCAGGCGACCACGCAGGCATTGCAGCGCGTGCACAAGTCCAGGTCGATCGGGTTGCTGCGCTGCCACTGCAACTCGAAAGCGCCCAGCCAGCCTTTGAGCTGCTGAATCTGCCCGGTCAGCACCGGGTAGCGGCGCTGCTGCATGCCGCCAGCGGTGCCGGCGTCGGTGGCAAACAGCAGCACGTCCAGTTCATCACCGAGCAAACCGGCAGCGCGCTCTGCCGCATCCAGCGGGCCGATCACCAGCACCTTGCCGGTGCTTTTGTAGGTCACCGTGGCCACAGGCTCGGGCTCGGGCAGATGGGCCAGCGCCAGCAGCGCAGCCATCTTGGGGCCGGCATGGGCGGCGTCCCTGCTCCACCCGCCGGTTTCGCGGATGTTGACAAAACGCAGCGGCGCCGCCGTGCCACCCGGCTGCTGGGCCAGTTCGCTGAAAAGACGTTGCTCCTGCGTGCAGGCCACCACCAGCGGTTCGCCCGATTTCCGCGCCTGCAGGAAACTGCCGACCTCGCGCCGGCACAGGGTGGTGTGGAGCGTCAGTTCTTCATGCAGCGCCGCGCCCAGGGCTTTGGGGTCCAGCGGCATCGTCCTGTTGCAGTCGCAAATCAGTGTGGTCATGGTCACTCGTGTTCTGCCCGGCAGGCGGCTGTGCGCCGGGTTCAGGAAGGTTCAACTCTGGCACGGTTTTGGCCAACTGGCCATCAGCATCATCCCCCAAGCGCTCGCCTTGTAGCCGCGCCTGGGCTTCCTCAGCCGTCTCAAACAGGTTCAGGAACTTGGCACTGGCCAGCTGGCGCAGCATGGCTTCGGGTATCGGATCGGGCTGTGAGTAATCGTCAATGTAAGTGTCCAGCCGGTCCATCACGTTGTAGTGCGGGTCAGTGAACAGCTTGCGCATAGCGGCATTGCGTACTTCGGCGGACACCCCGGGGGCCACAAAGGGTTTGAAATCGGATTGCGCCGTCAATTGGCTCACATCTTCCATCGTGGGCAGCGGCGGCGACGCAGTTTCTGCCTGCGGCTCAATGTTTGTCACGCTCGCATCGCCAGGCTGCGTTGCGGGCAAAGGCGATGCCGATACCGGTGCGCCGTCAGCTGCCGTCGGTGCTGCCGCCGGTTTCGGTTCCTCCAACGGCTGGCCGGCCCTTGCCTGCTGCTTGCGCTGCGACCACCGACCGAGGAAACTATCCGCCATGGCGGTCACCCCCCGGCTTCTTGTCCTTGTCGGTGCTGATGGATGCCGGGTTGCCGAAGCGGTCTGTCAGTGTGCGAAAGCTTTGCGGCCTTCTGCGCTGCTTGGCCTCCACCACATGGTGCTCGTCGACGAAGGCCTGCAGCCACGCCAGCACGTCGGGCGGCGCCGGCACCTGCTCCACCGTTTCCTGCGCGTCCAGCCAGCGCCCGGCGTCGTGGTAGCTCAGCGACACCATTTCCGGCCTGGCCAGCGGCTCGTCGGTAACGCTGGCCTGCTCTTCCATGCGCCACAACACGAACCAGCAAGGCGCTTGCGTGCTGAGGTTGAGGTAATAACCCTCGGCGTCGTCGGTGAACAATTCCACCGGATAGCCCGGGTACAGCCAGCGCTCCTGCTGGTCACTCTTGTACAGGCAGCGCGGCTGCGTGCCAAACCCGGGTTCGTTCTCCACCACCTCGGCCAGTACCCAGCGCCAGGTTTGCCAACGGCTGGCAGCCCCCGTCATGCGCTCGCGGCGCATGACGACGGCAACCTCGAGCTGGGGACGCGGTGCGGACATAGCGCACCCATGGTAGTGCAAGATGGGGCCGCAGTCGCCTTGGGGCGGCCCGGCGGCGACTCGGGCTAGCTATTGCTGGGTTGCGCCTCCGCCGTAGCCTGAACGGGTTGCCACCTCGCCACCACGGCGTATCGCCACCGCGCAGTACTTGAACTCGGGAATCTTGCCGAACGGGTCCAGCGCGGCATTGGTCATCAGGTTGGCGGCTGCCTCGTAGTAGGCGAAGGGGATGAACACCGCGCCGCGCGGCGTGCCGTCGTCACGCCGCACATGGATGGCCACCTGGCCGCGCCGTGACTGCACGGTGATCACGTCGCCCGCCTCCAGGCCCAACGCCACCAGGTCGTCACCACACATGGAGGCGGTGGCCATGGGCTCCAGCGCGTCCAACACGCTGGCGCGGCGCGTCATGCTGCCGGTGTGCCAGTGTTCCAGCTGGCGGCCGGTGATCAGCACGAACGGGAAGTCGGCATCCGGCCGCTCATTGGCCGGGATGATGTCGGCCGGCACCAGTTGCACCCGACCATCGGCGGTGGGGAACTTGTCGATGAACACGGTGGGCGAGCCGGGATCATCCGCGCTCAGGCAGGGGTAGGTGACGCTGGACTCGCGCAGCAGCCGCTCCCAGGTGATGCCCGAGATGGCCGCGTGCATGGCCTGGCGCATCTCCTCATAGACGGCGGCCACACCGCTGTCAGGCCCGGGGTAGCTCCAGGCCACGCCCATGCGCTGGGCGATCTGCTGGATGATCCACAGGTCTGGCTTGGCCTGGCCTGGCGCGTCTATGGCCTGCTTGCCCAGTTGCACCATGCGGTCGGTGTTGCTGACGGTGCCAGTCTTCTCCGGCCAAGCGGTGGCGGGCAACACCACGTCGGCCAGCCAAGCGGTCTCGGTCATGAAGATGTCCTGCACCACCAGGTGTTTCAAACTGGCCAGCGCATGGCGCGCGTGGTTCAGGTCGGGGTCGCTCATGGCCGGGTTCTCGCCCATGATGTACATGCCGTGCACCTTGTGCGGGTCGCTGTCGTCCACCAGCGCCTTGTCCATGATTTCCACCACGGTGTAGCCGGGCTTGTCGTCCAGCTGGGTGCCCCAGAAATCCTCGAACCAGGCATGCGCGCCTGGGTTGGTGACGCGCTGGTAGTTGGGGAACATCATCGGGATCAGCCCGGCGTCGCTGGCGCCCTGCACGTTGTTCTGGCCGCGCAGCGGATGCAGGCCCGAGCCGGGCTTGCCGATCTGGCCGGTGACGGTCACCAGCGCAATCAGGCAGCGCGCGTTGTCGGTGCCGTGCACGTGCTGGCTCACGCCCATGCCCCACAGGATCATCGCGCCCTTGGCACGGGCGAACTCGCGCGCCACCTCGCGCAACGTCTGCGCCGGGATGCCGCAGATGGGCTCCATCGCCTCAGGGCTGTAGCCCTTGACGTTCTCTTTCAGCGCCTCGTAGTTGCTGGCGCGCCGGGCGATGAAGTCCTCGTCGGCCAAGCCTTCGTAGATCACCGTGTGAATCATGGCGTTGAGCATGGCCACGTCGGTGTCGGCCTTGAACTGCAGCGTGCGCCAGGCGTGCTTGCCGATCTCGGTCACACGCGGGTCGGCCAGCACGATCTTGGCGCCCTTCTTGGCCGCGTTCTTCATCCAGGTGGCGGCCACCGGGTGGTTGCCGGTTGGGTTGGAGCCAATGACCATGATCAAGTCGGAGTGCTCCACGTCGTTGACCTGGTTGCTGACCGCGCCCGAGCCCACGCCTTCCAGCAGCGCCGCCACGCTGGAGGCATGGCACAGCCGGGTGCAGTGGTCCACGTTGTTGGAGCCAAAGCCGGTGCGCACCAGCTTCTGGAACAGGTAGGCTTCTTCGTTGCTGCCCTTGGCCGAGCCGAAGCCGGCCAGCGCCTTCTTGCCGTAGGTGTCGCGCAAATCCTTCAACTTGCCGGCGCCCAGTGCCAGCGCCTCATCCCAGGTGGCCTCGCGGAACACGGCTGACCAGTCTGCCGTGTCGCGGTTCAGCTTTGCCAGCATCTCCGGGTCTTTGGACACGCCTTCGCGGCGCACCAGCGGCAGAGTCAGGCGCTGCGGGTTGTGCACATAGTCGAAGCCGAAACGGCCCTTGACGCACAGCCTGTCATGGTTGGCCGGGCCATCGCGCCCGTCCACGCTGATGATTTCGTTGTCCTTGACGTTGTAGGTGATCAGGCAGCCAACGCCGCAGAACGGGCAGACCGAGTCGACCTTTTTGTCGACGATCTGCGAGCCGATTTGCGTCTTGGGCATCAGCGCGCCGGTGGGGCAGGCCTGCACGCACTCGCCGCAGGCCACGCAGGTGCTGTCGCCCATGGGGTCGGCCAGATCGAACACGATGGCGCTGTGCGAGCCGCGCAGTGCATAGCCGATGACGTCGTTGACCTGCTCTTCGCGGCAGGCGCGCACGCAACGGTTGCACTGGATGCAGGCATCCAGGTTGACGGCCATGGCCGGGTGCGACACATCGGCCACCGGCTGCTCGCGCCGCAGGGCCTTCAACTCGGGGCGCACCTGCACCTGCATGCGGTCGGCCCAGGTGCTGAGCTCGCCGTGCTGGCCGCTGCCGCCTTCGGCATCGTTCCACTTGTAGCCGGTGTCAGGCATGTCCGACAGCAGCATCTCCAGCACCATCTTCTGGCTCTTTTGCGCGCGCTCGCTGTTGGCCTGCACCTCCATGCCGGCGCTGGGGGCGCGGCAGCAGCTGGGCGCCAGCGTGCGCTCGCCCTTCACTTCCACCACGCAGGCGCGGCAGTTGCCGTCGGCACGGTAGCCGTCCTTGTAGCAAAGGTGCGGAATGTCCACCCCGTGGCGCTTGGCAGCCTTGAAGATGGTTTCGCCCTCAAAGGCATGGACGGTCTTGCCATCGAGCTTGAACTCGATGGTTTGCGGCAGCACTTCTGCCAGCTTGGCGGGTGCATTCATGTCAGTTCACCTCGTCAGGGAAATACTTCTGCACGCAACGTATCGGGTTGGGCGCGGCCTGGCCCAGGCCGCAGATGGAGGCGTCGGTCATCACGATGTTCAGGTCTTCCAGCGTGGTGTTGTCCCACTGGGGGGCTTCCATCAGTTGCGCGGCTTTGGCGGTGCCGACGCGGCAGGGCGTGCATTGGCCGCAGCTCTCGTGCTCGAAAAAGCGCATCATGTTCAGCGCAGCGTCGCGCGCCTTGTCGTGCTGGCTGAGCACGATGACCGCCGCCGAGCCGATGAAGCCGCCGTGCGGCTGCAGGGTGTCAAAGTCCAGCGGGACATCGGCCATGCGGGCCGGCAAAATGCCGCCCGAGGCGCCGCCAGGCAGGTAGGCATACAGCGTGTGGCCCTCCAGCATGCCGCCGCAGTATTCGTCCAACAACTCCTGCAGCGTGATTCCGGCCGGTGCCAGCTTCACCCCCGGCTGCCTGACGCGCCCGCTGACGCTGAAGCTGCGCAGGCCCTTGCGGCCATTGCGGCCAAAGCCGGCAAACCACTGGGCGCCCTTTTCCACAATGTCGCGCACCCAGTACAGCGTCTCGAAGTTGTGCTCCAGCGTAGGCCGGCCAAACAGGCCCACCTGGGCAATGTAGGGCGGGCGCATGCGCGGCTCGCCGCGCTTGCCTTCGATGCTCTCGATCATGGCCGACTCTTCGCCACAGATGTAGGCACCGGCGCCCCGGCGCAGCTCGATGTGGGGCAGCGGGCACGGCGGACAGGCACGCAGCTTGTCCAGCTCGGCCTGCAGGATGGCGCGGCAACCGTGGTATTCGTCGCGCAGGTAGATGTAGCAGGCGCCGGTGCCCACCACCTGGGCGGCAATCAGCAGGCCTTCCAGGAAACGGTGCGGGTCGCGCTCCAGGTAAGTGCGGTCCTTGAAGGTGCCGGGCTCGCCCTCGTCGATGTTGACGGCCATCACGCGCGGGGCCGGCGTGTCACGCACGATGCGCCACTTGCGCCCGGCCGGAAAGCCCGCGCCACCCAAGCCGCGCAAGCCGGAATCTTCCATCACCTTGAGGATGCGCTCGGCATCCTCCTCACCATTGACCACCGCTGCCGCCAGGTTGTAGCCGCCCTGGGCACGGTAGGCCTCGTAGCCCACATAGGCCGGGGTCGCCTGCGCATGGTCGGGCGTGCTGGTCACGGCAGCTTCAGCGAACCCAGCCGGCACAAAGCCGCCATCAGCGGATGCTGTGGGATGCATCTGCGTACCGGACTTCACCAGCGCAGCCACGCTGTCGGCACTGGCCTGCGGCACCGCGCACTGGTGCACCACGGCCACCGGCGCCTGCTCGCAGCGGCCCAGGCAGGGGGCCGGGATCACGCGCACCTCACTGCCCAGCAAGGCAGGCAGGCGCGCCAGCAAGCCCTTCGCACCGGCCAGCTCGCAGCTCAGCCCATCGCACACGCGCACCGTCAGCGCCGCAGCCTGCTCGTCACCGCGCAACACCTCGAAGTGGTGGTAGAAGGTGGCCACCTCGTACACCTCGGCCATGGGAATGTTCATCTCCTTGGCCAACGCCACCAGGTGGCGGTCGTGCAGGGCGCGGTAGGCGTCGTTGAGCTTGTGCAGATGCTCGATCAGCAGGTCGCGCCGGTGCCCGTCGGGCGGGCAGTTGCCGACCAGCGCGCGCACCTCCAGCAGCGACAGTTCGTCGGCCTGGCGGCCCTTGAGCTTGCTCTTGCGGCGGATGCGCTCGCGCATGTCGTCCACGCTGGCGCGGGCAACGATAGGAGCTTCGGGAGAGGAGGAATTTGCCATGGCCTTGGAAAGTCAAACGGCTGCGCGGTGGTCACCGCGCAGCCGCCTGTTCATCATAGTGACTAACGAATACCTGAGCGTGCTCAGCTGAAAAGCTTGCCCGCCGTCAACAGCGTGCGGTACACACCCCAAGCCAACGGAACACCCACCAGCAGCCAAGCCAGAGCGACCATGGCGGTGGGTGTGGTTTCGGTGGTCACAGAGGCGCCGGCCATGCTGGCCTCGGCGGCAACAGCCTTGTCGTGGGCCAGGCGGCGCTCTTCAGCCAGTTCGGCGTCGGTCATGAACCATTTGTCGGCCAACGGGCGCACCATCAGGTTGCAGATCAGTCCGATGACCAGCATGCCCACCAGGATGTACATGGTCTGGTTGTAGACCTGCTCGCGCGGGATGCCGATGCTGATCTGGTATTCGCGCATGTAGTTCACCACCACCGGGCCCAGAATGCCGGCCGCAGACCAAGCCGTCAGCAGCCGGCCATGGATGGCGCCCACCATCTGCGTACCGAATATATCGGCCAGATAGGCCGGCACCGTGGCAAAGCCACCGCCATACATACTCAAAATGACACAGATGGCTGCCACGAACAGAAACAGGCTACCGCCCATGGCGCTGCCCGGGACGCTGGCGTACATCGCCATGCCCAGCACGAAGAACACCACATAAGTCACCTTGCGGCCCAGCTTGTCGGACAGGCTGGCCCAGAAGAAGCGGCCACCGATGTTAAACAGGCTGAGCAGCGCGGTGAAGCCGGCTGCCACGCCCGCAATGGCGGTCAACTGGGTCTTGTCGAGTTCGCCAAACTTCTTGGTCACGCCAATCAGGTTGCCGCCAAACACCTCCTGCAGCATGGGAGAGGCCATGCCGATCACGCCAATGCCGGCGCTCACGTTCATGAACAGCACCATCCAGATCAGCCAGAACTGCGGAATGCCCCAGACCTTCTTCACGTGCACATGGCGCTGGGTGATCATCGCGTTGCTGGTCTGGGCCACCGGCGGCGTCCAGCCAGCAGGCTTCCAACCGGTGGGCGGCACGCGGTAGCCGAAGGCACCGCCGATCATGAAGACGAAATAGATGACGGCCATGACGATGAAGGTCTGCATCACGCCCACGTCGGTGGGTGTGGCGAAGTACTTCATCAGGTCAGCCGCCAGCGGCGAGCCGATCATTGCGCCGCCACCAAAACCCATGATGGCCATGCCGGTGGCCATGCCACGCCGGTCAGGGAACCATTTGATCAGCGTGGACACCGGCGAGATGTAGCCCAGGCCCAGCCCGATGCCGCCGATGACGCCGGAGCCCAGCACCATCAGCCAAAACTGGTGGGTCTTGATGCCAATGGCCGAGATCAGCATGCCGCCGCACCAGCAGATCGCCGACACCACACCCGCCTTGCGCGGACCGGCGTGCTCCAGCCAGCCGCCCCAAATGGCGGCAGCGCCGCCGAGGAAGACGAAGAACAGCGTGTACATCCAGCCCAGCGTGGCGATCTTCCAGTCGCAGGTGCTGACGAACAGTTCGGCCCAGAAGCCCACGTCGGGCCCGCACTTGATGGCCTCCTTGATGCCCAGCGCCTTGGACAGCGGCAGCCAGAACACGGAAAAACCATAGGCCATGCCGATGCACAGATGGATGGCCAGCGCCGCCGGCGGCACCATCCATCGGTTGAAGCCCGGACCGGCAATGATCCGTTCCTTGTCCAAAATTCCTGCTGTTGAACCTGCCATCGTTGTCTCCTGTTGGCGAATGAAGCGATTTCTCTTTCTCACTGAACCCACACGTTTGTTACGTGTTTCGGCGCAGTATCCGGGTCGGGCTAAGCGCCCGTCCAATTGAATCGAGACATGGCTCGATTCAAAAAATAAATGTTGCATGCAAACAATACATGCTTGCGGCTATCACACAAGCCCGGTGCACACCTGATCTGCGCGGCATTTGCCCTCGTCTGTCTGCCCAGCATATATAGATGTACTAGCACGCCAAGGCCCTGCAGCAGGGCACTGGTTAATGCATCTTGAAAGTGTTGACCGCCGTTTCCAGCAGGCCTGTCTGCTCGCGCATCTTCATCGCCGCCGCCGCCGACTCTTCCACCAGGGCGGCGTTTTGCTGCGTCATCTGCTCTATGCTGCCCACGCTGCGGTTGACCTCCTGGATGCTGGCGCGCTGCTCGTTGCTGGCCAGGGCGATGCCGTCCACAAAGCTGACCATGCGACCAATGGCCTCGCTGATTTCGGCCATCGCGGCGCGGGCCTTGTCGACCTGCTCGCCGCCATCGTCAGCCATCTGCACCGATGTGGCAATCAAACCACGAATGTCCTTGGCGGCGCCAGACGCTCGCTGCGCCAAACCACGCACTTCGGCCGCCACGACAGCAAAACCACGACCCTGCTCGCCGGCCCGCGCGGCCTCGACGGCGGCGTTCAACGCCAGCAGGTTGGTCTGGAAGGCGATGCCATCGATCAACCCGACGATGTCGCTGATGCGGTGGGCACTGGTTTTGATGCGCCCCATGGTCTGCACCACCTGGCCCACGCGCTCGCTGCTGGTGTTGGCCAGGCGCGACACGGAACCCACCAACTCGTTGACCTGGTTGGCCTGATCGGCCGTCTGGCCCACCGTGCCGGTGAGTTGCTCCATGGCCGAGGCGGTGGTGTTGACCTCGCTGCTTTGCTGCTCGGTGCGGTTGGCCAGGTCCATGTTGCCGTCGGCGATTTCGCGCGTGCCGATGGCCACCTGGCCGGCGGCCGAACGCACGCTACCCACCAGGCCGGTCAGCCCCACGCTGACGCTGTTGATGGCCAGCAGCAATTGGCCGATGTCGTCGCGCGTGCTGACATCTATCTGGTTGGTCAGGTCGCCGCTGGCCAGGCGCTGGGCCGCTGCCCGGCCTTCGGCGACCGGCGCGATGACCAGCGCACGCGTCAGGCCCCAGGTAGCGCCGCCGAGGACCAGCAATGTCAGCAAGCCCCAGCCCGCCACAGCGGCGGACATCAAGTCGCCGGCCAGACCATGGAAAACCGCGTGGGTCACCGCAAAGGCTGCCATCACACCCAGGCTCAGCTTGCCGGCCACACCCAGGCCCGGCATGTCAGTGACGTCCAGGCCCACGTACAGGATGCCCACGATGTGGCCGCTGGCGTCGCGCACCGGGTCATAGCGCGTCATCACGCGCCGGCCGAACAGGATGGCATAGCCCACGTAAGGTTCGCCCTGCAACACATGGCGGTAGGCCGCCTGTGAGCGATCCAGCGGCGTGCCGATGGCACGGTTGCCATCGAGCTTGCGCACCGAGGTGGTGATGCGAATGAAGTCGTCACCCACGCGGGCGAAGATGGTGGCGCGCAGGCCGGTGCGCTCGGTGAACCCATCGGGCAGGGAAAAATCCAGGTTCAGCACATGTGAGCCACTGCGCAACACCGGCGTCAGCTTGCCTTGCACATCCACCTGGGTGACGGCATCGAGCGAAAAGCGCTCGGGCATGCTGGCGGCGAAAACACGTGCCGCCCGCTGGATGCGCCACCATACCGGTACCAGTAAGCTCATCTGGCCCGCCCCCGCTGAAACGCGCGCATGCTCAATTCCTTCTCGTAGTTTGTCGCGAATATCTGCGATTGCGCGCGTTTGCGCAACCGGGACATTCCTGTGCCATGGTGCCAGCGTGGTGAATGACTCACACCACCAGCAGGCCGCTGTGGGCAGCAGCATGGCGCAGCCAGGCGCCGTCCTGCGCCAGCGACAGGGCCGCCTCCAGCGCGCGAGATGGCCGCGCGGCGGCGTGCGACATGAAGCCTATGGGCGTGCGCACCTCCGGCTCCATCAGGGGCAGTGCCTCAAGCTCGCGGTAGCCGCGCACGGCCGCCACCAGCGCACCCGGCATCACACTGCACACGCTTCCCGCCACCACGGTCAGGGCCATGGTCAATATGGCATTGGTTTCAATAGCCGGACGCAGGGTCACGCCAGCGGTGGCAAAAGCGGCGTCGACGATGGCACGGTTGTGCATGTCCGGTGTCAACAGGCTCAAGGGAAACTGGCCGGCCTCTCGCCAGCTGATCTTGGCGCCGATCTGCAGGCGCTCGGGATGCGGCTGGGCCGCCTTGCGCACCAGGAAATAGTGCTCCACATACTGGGGCCAGGCCACCAATCGGGTTTCACGCAAGCCCATCCGGTCGGTATAGCCCAATGCCATATCGATGGACAGATCCTCCAGCCCCTGCTCCAGTTCGGAAGAACTCATGGACAGCACCACCGGCACGATGCCACTGTGCCGCGCCTGCAGCATGGCGGCAAAGCGCGCTGCCACCGGCATGGCGGTGGGCACCGCACCCATGCGGATGTTGCCGCGCGGCAAATGCGTCTCGCTGCGCAGCTCCTGCTGCAATATCGCGTGCTCGTGCAGCATCAGCTGTGCGGTGGCCAACACGCGCTCGCCTTCGGGCGTCAGGCCGGCGTAGTTGCGGTCGCGCTTGACGATGACAACGTTGAACTCGCGCTCCAGAGCGCGCAAGGCATTGGACAACGCCGGCTGGGTGATGTGGCAAGCCAGGGCCGCGCGGCCGAAATGCTGGTGCTCATGCAGCGCCACCAGGTAGCGCAGGGAGGACAGCAGGTTCATGGCGGGCCGGTGCGCTTGGAAAGACAAGCGCTCAGGTGTTCTTGGAGATGGTGATGCTGGGGAACTTGCTGGAAAAATCCTTGTTCTTGGCGGCGACGGCAAGCGCCACCTGGCGCGCCACGCGCTTGTAGATGCCGGCGATCTCGCCCTCGGGCTCGGCCACCACGGTGGGCAGGCCGCTGTCGGCCTGCACGCGTATGCGCATGTCCAGCGGCAGTGCGCCCAGGTAGTCCATCTTGTATTCGGCCGCCATGCGCTTGCCGCCATCGGCACCAAAAATGTGCTCCACATGGCCGCAGTTGCTGCACACGTGCACCGCCATGTTCTCCACGATGCCCAGGATGGGCACGCCCACTTTCTCGAACATCTTGATGCCCTTTTTGGCGTCCAGCAGCGCAATGTCCTGCGGCGTGGTGACGATCACCGCGCCCGTCATGGGCACGCGCTGGCTCAAGGTCAGCTGGATGTCGCCGGTGCCCGGCGGCAGGTCCACCACCAGGTAGTCCAAATTGTCCCAATTGGTCTGGCGCAGCAACTGCTCCAGCGCCTGGGTGGCCATGGGGCCGCGCCAGATCATGGCCTGGTCCGCATCCACCAGGAAGCCTATGGACATCACCTGCACACCATGGCTCTCCACCGGCTCCATGGTCTTGCCGTCCTCGCTTTCGGGCCGCTGGTGCACCCCCATCATGGTGGGAATGCTGGGGCCGTAGATGTCGGCGTCCAGCAGGCCCACGCGCGCGCCCTCGCTGGCCAGCGCCAGCGCCAAGTTGGCCGCCGTGGTGCTCTTGCCCACGCCGCCCTTGCCCGAAGCCACCGCCACGATGTTCTTCACGCCCGGCAGCAGTTGCACGCCGCGCTGCACCGCGTGGGCGCTGATGCGGCTGACCACGCTCACCCGCGCCTCGGTCACGCCGCTCACACCCAACGCGGCCTGACGCAGGCTGTCCCCAATCTGGGCTGCCTGGCTCTTGGCCGGGTAACCCAGCTCGACTTCGAAGCTGAGCTTGCCGTCGGTCAACGCCAGATGCTTGATGCTCTTGCTGCCGACATAGTCCTTGCCGGTGTTGGGATCGACCACCTGCTTGAGGGCCTCCAACACCGCCTGTTCCGTCACTGCCATCGTGTACTCCTGAAGGCGGCTAGTCTAGCCAGTTTGCGCAGGCTGTTGCGCAAACCCTACCCAAACCCGGCTATTCACGGGTTTTCCCCCGTCCGATAAGCCGCTGCCGCGAATGGCGTCCGCATAATGGGCGCCATGGCAGACGACAACAACAACACGCCACCCGTCCCCACCACCGGTTTGTTGCTGACCGGCGGCGGCGCCCGCGCCGCCTACCAGGTGGGCGTGCTGGAAGCCATTGCCGACATACGCATCGCCTGCGGCGCGCAGCATGAGGGCAGCCCGTTTTCCATCATCACCGGCACCTCGGCGGGCGCCATCAACGCCGCCGCGCTGGCCACCGGCGCCGATGATTTCGACGGCACCATACGCCGCATCGTCTCGATCTGGCGCAACTTCAAGGCCCAGCAGGTCTACCGGGCGGACGCACTGGGCGTGATGCGCACCGGCGCGCGCTGGTTGACGCTGCTCTCCCTGGGCTGGCTGATCAACAAATGGCGGCGCCTGCCGCCCAAGTCGTTGCTGGACAATGCACCGCTGCTGGACCTGTTGGGCGCCGTGGTGCACCTGGAGCGGCTGCCGCAGCTGATCGCGCAGGGCCACCTGCAAGCGCTGGCGGTCACCGCTTCGAGCTACAGCTCGGGCGAACACGTCACCTTCTTCCAGGGGCTGGAATCACTGAAACCCTGGGTGCGTTCGCAGCGGCTGGCGGTGCATGACCGCATCACCTTTGACCACCTGCTGGCCTCGTCGGCCATCCCGTTCATCTTCCCCTCGGTGCCGCTGCCTATCAATGGCCACATGGAGTACTTCGGCGACGGCTCCATGCGCCAGTCTGCCCCCATTGCACCGGCCATCCACCTGGGCTCCACCCGGGTGCTGGTGATAGGCGCCGGGCGCATGACCGAACCCAAGGCGGAAGCCGGCCAGGCCACCCCCAATGCCTACCCGTCGCTGGCGCAGATCGCTGGCCACGCGCTGTCCAACATCTTCCTGGACGCACTGGCGGTGGATGTGGAGCGCCTGCGCCGCATCAACGCCACCCTGTCGCTGATCCCGCCTGCCGCGCTGGCAGCCAGCCCACTGCGGCCGGTGGACCTGCTCGTGATCGCCCCTTCGCAGCGCCTGGACGTCGCCGCTGCCCGCCATGTGGACGCGCTGCCGCATGCGGTGCGCACCTTGCTCAGCGGCCTGGGCGTGTCCTCCAAGGCCAAGGACGTGAAGGGGGCGGCACTGGCCAGCTACCTGCTGTTCGAATCCAGCTACACCACCGAGCTGCTGGAGCTGGGCTATGCCGATGCCATGGCCCAGGCGCATGAGGTGCGGCGCTTTTTCGGCTGGGGCGAGCCCAATGGGTCTACGCGGCTGCCGTGGCCGGAGGACAGCACCGAGGTCATCGCACCAAAGTAGCTGGCCTCCGCGAGCTGCCGACGCCGCAGGTGCGCGTGGCTACGCGGATGTCCCCCGGGCCTGCGGCCCTCCTCCTTGATTCCGCTCCGCCACGCGCCCCAGCGACATCGGGTCAATTGGCACGCGCAACGCTGAAATACCGGAACGCCAACCACGTTCGCAGGATCAGGCCTTGGGGCGGCCTGCGGTGACTTTGGACGCGCCGTAAAATGGCGGGTTCCCCCTGAAAGCAACAGGCGATTTTTCGCCATCCGTCCATGTCGCGCAAACTCTTTGTCACCACCGCCCTGCCCTACGCCAACGCCGGATTCCACATCGGCCACATGATGGAGTACATCCAGGCCGACATCTGGGTGCGGTTCCAGCGCATGCAGGGGCATGAGGTGAAGTTTGTCTGCGCCGACGACGCGCACGGTGCGCCCATCATGATTGCGGCGGAAAAGGCCGGCAAGACGCCGCAGCAGTTCGTGGCCGAGATCGCCGCCGGGCGCCAGCAGTACCTGGATGGCTTTCACATAGCGTTTGACAACTGGCACTCCACCGATGGCCCCGAGAACCATGAGCTGGCGCAGCAGATCTACCTGCAGCTCAAAGCCGCCGGGCTGATCGCCACGCGTACTGTGGAGCAGTTCTTTGATACCGAAAAGAACATGTTCCTGCCGGACCGCTTCATCAAGGGCGAATGCCCGAACTGCGGTGCCAAGGACCAGTATGGCGACAACTGCGAAGTCTGCGGTGCCGTCTACAGCCCCACCGAGCTGAAAAACCCGTACTCCGCGCTGTCGGGTGTGACGCCGGTGCTGCGCACTTCCGAACACTTTTTCTTCAGCCTGTCCGACCCGAAATGCGTGGAATTTCTGGATCAATGGACGCAGGGCAGTGACGGCAACGGCCAACCGCACTTGCAAGCCGAAGTGCGCAACAAGATCAGGGAATGGTTGACGCCTGACGCTGAGACCGGCCGAATCGGCCTGGGTGACTGGGACATCAGCCGCGACGCGCCCTACTTCGGCATCGAGATCCCCGACGCGCCGGGCAAATATTTCTATGTGTGGCTGGACGCGCCGGTGGGCTACCTGGCGTCGTTGAAGAACCTGTTCATCAAGACCTATGGCACGGTGGACGGCCCCACGCAATATGACGCCTTCATGGCCGACCCCGAGGTGGAGCAGTACCACTTCATCGGCAAGGACATCATCACCTTCCACACGCTGTTCTGGCCGGCCATGCTGCACTTCAGCGGCCGCAAGACGCCCAACGCCATCCACGTGCACGGCTTTTTGACGGTGAACAGCGAGAAGATGAGCAAGAGCCGCGGCACCGGCCTGAACCCGCTGAAGTACCTGGATCTGAAAATGAACCCGGAATGGCTGCGCTACTACATCGCCGCCAAGCTGTCGTCCCGCAACGAGGACATCGACTTCAACCCGGAAGACTTCACGGCCCGGGTCAATGCCGACCTGATCGGCAAGTACGTCAACATCGCCAGCCGCGCGGCCGGCTTCCTCAGCAAGCGCTTTGGCGGCAAGCTGACGGCCGAGTTCGGCAACGGCACGGACCTGCTGGCCCAGTTGCGCGGCAAAGCCGACGCCCTGGCCCAGTTGTATGACCAGCGCGAGTACGGCAAGGCATTGCGCGACATCATGCTGCTGGCCGATCGCGTCAACGAGTACGTGGATGCCAACAAGCCCTGGGAACTGGCCAAGGACACCGCCAACGACGCCCAGTTGCACCAGGTGTGCTCGGTGCTGATCAACGCCTTTGCCATTCTGACGCGCTACCTGGCGCCTATCCTGCCCGGCGTGGCCAAGGCGGTGGCCGAGTTCACCCATGTGCCTATGGCCGATTGGGCCAGCGCTGAAGACGTGCGCGAAATCAAGCCTTACCAGCACCTGATGCAGCGGGTGGACATCAAGCAGCTGGAAGCGCTGTTCGAGGCGCCGCCCGCGGCTGTGGAAGCCCCAGCCGCCAAGCCCGGCGGCGAGGACATCGCCCCCACCATCACCATCGACGACTTCGCCAAGATCGACCTGCGCATCGCCAAGATCGTCAACTGCGAGGCGGTGGAAGGCTCCACCAAACTGCTGCGCCTGACGCTGGACGCGGGCGAAGGCAAGACACGCAACGTGTTCTCCGGCATCGCCAGCGCCTACCAGCCGGCCGACCTGGTGGGCAAGCTGACCGTGCTGGTGGCCAACCTGGCGCCGCGCAAGATGAAGTTCGGCGTCAGCGAGGGCATGGTGCTGGCCGCCAGCCATGCTGACGAAAAGGCCCAGCCCGGCATCTACGTGCTGGAGCCAGGCAACGGCGCCCAGCCGGGCATGCGGGTGCGCTGAGCGGCACTTTTTCCGCACCGCCAGCCCAACCGGTTGGGCTGGCTTGTCAGGTTTTTTCTGACAGCATGCATGGCCGTTCCCCGACTACTCTGATGATTGGATGGGTTTCACAATCCTTTTCATGCAATCAGGCGCCGCACGCAAGTCCGCGTACCCCCTGAATGCCACTGACTGGAGAGTGCCATCATGGACAACGCGCAATTGCTGACGGAGATACGCGAGGCCAACCTCACGTACCTGAACCTGGCGCAGAAGATGATCCGCATCGACCGCGCCCAAGCGGTCGAGCAATTGGGCGTGACACTGGAGAGCGCCGACCTGCTGGCCCTGCTGTCGCCGGCCCAGGTGCTGAAGATCGCCACCGGCAACATGCTGCTGTGCCGCTTCCGGGTGGACGACGACCTGGTGTGGAACCTGTTGACCGACCACCGCCCGCCGGCCGCGCAGTTCATGGGCCGTGCCGCGACGATGCGCAAGCCCACCAACGGCAACGGCCTGCTGGCCGACGTGATTTAACCCTCGAAATTTTTTGCCGCCGGGCCGCCCCAAGGCAAAAAGCGGCCCCCTCGGGGGGCAGGACGGACACGAAGTGCCGGACGTGGGGGCTCAACTCAACCAGGAAATCAGCGTGGCGGGGTGGAAGCCCCACCCCAGCAGGCCCGCCAGGCCCATCACCACGCCGAACCCCGCTGGCACCATGGCCAGCGCGTACAGCCACCACAGCTGCGTCAACGAGGCCAGCGCCAGCAACGAGATGGCGATGGCGATCAGCGCGTCCGACAGGTCAAACTGGTCATCGCGGTAGTTCAGCGCGTCGTAGGTCTGCTGGTCTTTCTCGGCCTGCTTCATCAGCTCGGCCTTCTTCGCCGCCTGGTCCTGGGCCAGCTTCTCATACTGGGCAATGGCCTCCTGGTAGCCGGCCTGCTTGTCTGCCGGCAACTGGGCTGCCTGCAGGCGCAGCTGCACCAGCGTGGACTTGGCCACCTCTTCACGGATGTTGCGCGCCTGGTAGTAGCCCCAGTGGTCTATCTTGTCGGCCTGGGCCTGTTGCATGCCCTGCACGATGTTGTCGTCCTTCACCTTGCAGATGCCCATGAAGGTGGCCAGCAAGGCCACCGCCACGGCCACCGCCGGGTTGATCCAGGCATTCTTGCTGGCCTTTGGGGGTGCTGGCTCGGGCGTGCCGGCCGGGTTCAGGGGGTCAATGTCCATGCGCTAGCTCTTGGCTTGTTGTAAATCAACGAACGGAGCGGAATTGTGCCTCAAGGCACGTCAACGAACGTAAACTGCACGTTACACACCATGAGCCGCACCGCACCGCACCTGTCCTTGTCCACCTTGACGCGGCGGCGCCTGTTCATCACCCGCCTGCACCACTGCGGCCCTCCGAAAGCGAATTGAAGCCGTTCTCGCGCTCGATTCATTTTCGGAGGTTTGATGAAGCTGCTCTCGTCCTTTGAGTTCCGGCCCTACCTGCTCAACGCGCTGCACGACTACAGCTGGCCGCGCTTCTGGCGCGATGCGGCGGCGGGCGCCACCGTGGGCGTGGTGGCATTGCCGCTGGCCATGGCCTTTGCCATCGCCAGCGGGCTGAAGCCGCAGGCCGGGCTGGTCACCGCCGTGCTGGCGGGCTTCCTGATCTCGGCGTTGGGCGGCAGCAAGGTGCAAATCGGCGGGCCGGCGGGTGCCTTCATCGTCATCGTCTACGGCATCCAGGAACGCTTCGGCCTGGCCAACCTGATCATTGCCACCGCGATGTCGGGGCTGATGCTGTTCGCCATGGGCCTGTTCAAGCTGGGTTCGCTGATACGCTTCATTCCGGTGGCGGTGGTGATTGGCTTCACCAACGGCATCGCGGTGCTGATCGCGGTCTCGCAGCTCAAGGATTTCCTGGGCCTGACGGTGGCGCAGATGCCGGCCAATTTCTTCGGTATTGTGGAAACGCTGGCGCAGTCCCTGCAGAGCCTGAACCCGGTGGCTTTCGGCTTGGCACTGCTGTCGCTGGCGGTGGTGGTGGGTTGGCAGCAGGGCATGCCCCGACTGGCCCGGCGGCTGCCGGCGCTGCGCGCCCTGGGCGCCATGGCCGCCCTGCCCGGCTCCATCGTGGCGCTGGTGCTGGCCACGCTGGCCACCGCGTTGCTGGCGTTGCCGGTGGAAACCATAGGCAGCCGCTTTGGCGGCATCCCCTCGGGCCTGCCGGGTTTCAATTTGCCGGCGTTGTCGTGGGAGACGGCGCGCTTCCTGCTGCTGCCGGCCACCACGCTGGCGCTGCTCGGATCCATTGAGTCGCTGCTGTGCGCCCGCGTGGCCGACGGCATGGTGGGCGGCCGCCACAACCCCAACCAGGAGCTGATGGCCCAGGGTGTGGCCAATTTCGTCACGCCCTTCTTTGGTGGCATGCCAGCCACCGGCACCATTGCCCGCACCGTGACCAACATCAAAAGCGGCGCCACCAGCCCGGTGGCCGGCATGGTGCACGCGCTGGTGCTGCTGCTGGTGATCGTGGTGGCGGCGCCGCTGGCGCAAAGCGTGCCGCTGGCCGTTTTGGCGGCCATCCTGATGTTCGTGGCCTGGAACATGGGCGAGTGGCGTGCTTTTGCACAGCTGCGCCAGTTCCGCCTGCCTTACCGGTTAACGCTGCTGCTGGTGTTCTTCCTCACCGTGGTGTTTGACCTCACGGTGGCGGTGGAGGTGGGGCTGATTGGCGCCGGCATCACCTTCATCTACCGCATCTCCAGCCTGTCGCGCTCCGAGGCGGTGGCGCCGCAGGCCTACCCCGAGCTGGCCAACCAGGGCGTGGGCGAGGTGGCGGCCTATCGGCTGTACGGCGCCATCTTCTTCGGCGCCGTCAAGCTGGTGGAGCAACTGGAGGACCACCTGCCCCGCCACGCGCTGGTGCTGGACCTGAAAAACGTCATTTATGTCGATTCCAGCGGCGCCGACACCCTGCTGGACCTGGCCCGTACCTGTGGCAAAGCCCAGGTGCGCCTGCTGCTGTGCGGCCTGCAACACCAGCCGCTGGACATTGCCCGGCGTTGCGGCCTGCTGACGCTGCTGCCGGCGCAGGATGTGCAGGACAATCTGGCGGCCGGGGTGGCGGCGGCCTGTGCCCGCTAAAATGGGGCCTCATAAGGTTTTACGCATGAACATCTTCCGCCGCCCGGACTACACGTCTGAAGTCACCCAGTTCATCGAGCAACTGAAGGCCAACAAGCCCACGCTGGAGGCCGAGCAGCGCCATGGCCGCGAATTGCTGTGGGACAAGGCGGTGGACCGCACCGCCTGGCGCGCCTACCGGGCCGCCCAGGTGCCGCAAAAACCCTACGTCTACCAGACCGACACGCACTGAGCCACACTGCGGCAGCGCCCCAGGCAAGCCCAGGCGCCGGCCCGCCAACTTTTCATTCCCAGCCCCCGATGACCGACATGGTGGACAGCGCCAGCCACGCGCAGCCAACCGAGGACGCCCCCGCACCTGCGATGCCCGACGTGGTGGACCAGGTGGCGCTGGCACGCCTGTATGGCGAGCCCTTGTTCGCCATGCCGCAGGATTTGTACATCCCGCCCGACGCGCTGGAGGTGTTCCTGGAGGCCTTCGAAGGTCCGCTGGACTTGCTGCTGTACCTGATACGCAAGCAGAACTTCAACATCCTGGACATCCCGATGGCCGGGTTGACGCGCCAGTACCTGGTTTATGTGGAAGAAATCCGCACGCGCAACCTGGAACTGGCGGCCGAATACCTGCTGATGGCGGCGATGCTGATCGAAATCAAGTCGCGCATGCTGCTGCCGCCGCGCAAGGTGGCGGAGGGCCAGGAAGCCGAAGACCCGCGCGCGGAACTGGTGCGCCGGCTGCTGGAATACGAGCAGATCAAGCTGGCAGCCGGCCGGCTGAACGCGCTGCCGCAATTCGGCCGTGACTTCCTGAAGGCCCAGGTGTTCATCGAGCAGTCGCTGCAGCCGCGCTTCCCCGACGTGCACATCGTCGACCTGCAGGAGGCCTGGCGCGACATCCTGAAGCGGGCCAGGCTGGTGCAGCACCACAAGATCACCCGCGAGGAACTGTCGGTGCGCGAGCACATGAGCCAGGTGCTGAAAAAATTGCAGGGCCGGCGCTTCGTCGGTTTCGAAGACCTGTTCAACCCGGCTGCCGGCACCCAGGTGCTGGTGGTGACCTTCATCGCGCTGCTGGAACTGGCCAAGGAGACCCTGGTCGAGATCACCCAGGCAGAAGCCTTTGCACCCATCTACGTGCGGCTGGCCTATACACCGGCCTAGCCCGCCTGGCCCTTCAAACTTCCGTGGCGGCGCCCCGCACACATCCCCGATGACCACTTCCCCCAACCTGGATTTCGACGTGCTCATTGTGGGCAGTGGCCTGGCGGGCCTGTCTGCCGCGCTGCGCCTGGCGCCCACCCACCGGGTGGCGGTGCTGACCAAGGGCGCCCTGAGCGACGGCTCCAGCGGCTGGGCCCAGGGCGGCATCGCGGCGGTGATGTCCGAGGGTGACAGTTTTGAGTCCCACGTGGACGACACGCTGGTGGCCGGTGCCGGCCTGTGCGATCTCAACGCCACCCGCTTCGTGGTCGAGCACGCGCCCGAATCCATCGCCTGGCTGCAGCAGTTGGGCGTGCCGTTTTCCCAGGAATCCGGCCAGCTGCACCTGACGCGCGAAGGCGGCCACAGCGCGCGGCGCATCGTGCACGTGACCGACGCCACCGGCGCGGCGGTGCAAAAGACACTGATCACCCAGGTGCGCGGCACCGCCAACGTGACGCTGTTCGAGCACCACACGCTGGTGGACCTGATCACCGCGCGCAAGCTGGGCCTGGCCAACGCCGGCCCCGGCGAGCCGGGCGACCGCTGCCTGGGCCTGTACGCGCTGGACCAAGCCAGCGACCAGGTGCTGACCTTCCGCGCGCCGCACACCATCCTGGCCACCGGCGGCGCCGGCAAGGTCTACCTGTACACCACCAACCCCGACACGGCCACGGGTGACGGCATCGCCGCCGCCTGGCGCGCCGGCTGCCGGGTGGAGAACATGGAGTTCATCCAGTTCCACCCGACCTGCCTGTACCACCCGCACGCCAAATCCTTCCTGATCACCGAGGCGGTGCGCGGCGAAGGCGGGCGGCTGCTGCTGCCCGACGGCAAGCGCTTCATGCCAGGGCACGACGCCCGTGGCGAGCTGGCACCGCGCGACGTGGTGGCCCGCGCCATCGACTTCGAGATGAAAAAGGGCGGGCTGGACTGCGTGTACCTGGACATCTCGCACCAGCCCAAGGCCTTCTTGCTGGAGCATTTCCCCAACATCTACGCCCGCTGCCTGGAGCTGGGCATCGACATGGCCAAGCAACCCATCCCCGTGGTGCCGGCCGCTCACTACACCTGCGGCGGCATCCAGACCGACCTGGCCGGCCGCACCGACCTGAGCGGCCTGTATGCCATTGGCGAGACCGCCTGCACCGGCCTGCATGGCGCCAACCGGCTGGCCAGCAACTCGCTGGTGGAGTGCATGGTGTTTGCCCAGGCGGCCGCCACAGCCATCACCCAGACCGACGCCACCGCACCGCCGCCGCTGCCGGCCTGGGACGTCAGCCGGGTGACCGACGCCGACGAGTCGGTGGTGATCTCGCACAACTGGGACGAGCTGCGCCGCTTCATGTGGGACTACGTGGGCATCGTGCGGACCAACAAGCGGCTGGAGCGCGCGGCCCACCGCATCGCGCTGCTGCAAGGTGAAATCCACGAGTTTTATACGAATTTTCACGTCACCCGCGACCTGCTGGAGTTGCGCAACCTGGTGCAGGTGGCCGATTTGATCGTCCGCAGCGCCCAGGCCCGCCACGAGAGCCGGGGCCTGCACTTCAGCCGCGACTACCCCGGCCTGCTGGAGCCGCCCCAGCCCACCGTGCTGGCGCCAGCGGGCTTCAGCCGCCGCGAGCGCCAACAGGCGCCGCAATAGCTGGTTAAACTCGCGCCAACTTCATTCCCGGGCCGGCCAGCCAACGCCCGTGCCGCCTGTTTTTTGCCAACCTCCGATGGGAGCCTGATGTGAGCCAAGCCACCCCCGCCATGGACCCCAACGCCGCCAGCCCCTATGGCACCCTGCCGCCGGGCGCCAAGCCGGCCCAACGCAAGCCCCTGAGCCTGCCGCGCCTGCTGGAAATGCGCACGCGCGGCGAGAAGATCGCCATGCTGACGGCGTATGACGCCACTTTCGCCGCCGTGGCCGACGCCGCCGGCGTGGAATGCATCCTGGTCGGCGATTCGCTGGGCATGGTGTGCCAGGGCCTGCCCAGCACCGTGGGCGTCAGCCTGGACACCATGTGCTACCACGTGGAAAGCGTGTCGCGCGGCCTGCACCGGGCACAGGGCACGGCCTGGCTGATCGGCGACCTGCCCTTTGGCACCTACCAGGAGAGCAAGGAGCAGGCGCTGCGCAACGCCTCGGCGCTGATGCAGGCCGGCGCCCACATGGTCAAGCTCGAGGGCGGCGGCTGGACGGCCGAGACCACGCGCTTTCTGGTGGAGCGCGGCATTCCCGTGTGTGCCCACCTGGGCCTGACGCCGCAGACAGTGCACGCGCTGGGCGGCTACCGGGTGCAGGGCCGATCCGAAGAGGCCGCCGCCACGCTGAAGCGCCATGCCAGGGAACTGGAAGACGCGGGCGCCGCGCTGCTGGTGCTGGAGATGGTGCCGGCCGCGCTGTCCACCGAAGTGACGCAGGAACTGCAGCGCTGCGCCACCATAGGCATAGGCGCCGGCAACGGCACCGCCGGCCAGGTGCTGGTGCTGCACGACATGCTGGGCGTGAACCTGGGCAAGATGCCCAAGTTCGTGCGCAACTTCATGCAGGAGGCCGGCGGCGTCAAGGAGGCCATGCAGGCCTATGTGGCCGCCGTGAAGAACGGCAGCTTCCCTGACAACGCCGCGCACGCCTGGTAAACCTGACCCGCCCTCACTGTTTCATGAAGATCGTTCACACCCTACCCGAACTGCGCGCAGCGCTGAAGCCCTACGAGCGCCGTGCCTTCGTGCCCACCATGGGCAACCTGCACGCTGGCCACCTGGCGCTGGTGCGCCAGGCCAAGCCGCTGGGCGACGTGACGGTGGCCAGCATCTTCGTCAACCGCCTGCAATTCCTGCCGCATGAGGACTTCGACACTTACCCGCGCACCCTGGAGGCAGATTGCGCCAAGCTGGAAAGCGCTGGTTGCGACGTGGTGTTCGCACCCTCGGAAAAAGAGCTGTATCCCGAGCCGCAGACCTTCAAGGTGGTGCCACCGACGGAGCTGGCCGACATTCTGGAAGGCCACTTCCGTCCCGGCTTCTTCACCGGCGTGTGCACGGTGGTGATGAAGCTGTTCCAGTGCGTGCAGCCCACGGTGGCCGTGTTCGGCCGCAAGGACTACCAGCAGCAGATGGTACTGCGCCGCATGGTGCAGCAGTTCGCCATGCCGATCGAGATCATCGCCGGCGACACGCAGCGCGCGCCCGATGGGTTGGCGCTGTCGTCACGCAACGGCTACCTCAGCGAGGCAGAGCGCCTTGAGGCCGTGCAGCTGTCGCTGGCCTTGAAGGCCATGGCGGAACAAATGCGGGCCGGCAACACGGACTACGCCGCGCTGGAAGCCCAGGCCATGGCCACGCTGACGGCGCGTGGCTGGCAACCGGACTACATGGTGGCGCGCCGTCGCCACGACCTGCAGGCGCCACACGCCAGCGATGCGCTGGTGGTGCTGGGCGCGGCGCGGCTGGGCAAGACGCGCTTGATTGACAACCTGGAGGTGTGAGCCGGCAGTGCCGACTTACATGCCAGTGTTCTCAGGCCGCGCCGATGTTCGGCACCAGGCTGCCCGGGTCCCGCCCACCCTTTTGCGCTGACGTGAAGGCCAGCATGCGGTCTATCGGCAGCTTGGCACGCTCGCCCAGCTTCGGGTCTACCTGGACTTCGTTGGTGCCCGTTTCCAGCACGTGGGCCAGGCCGGTCAGGCCGTTCATCGCCATCCAGGGGCAGTGCGCGCAGCTCTTGCAGGTGGCGCTGTTGCCGGCGGTGGGGGCCTCGTAGAACACCTTGCCGGGGTTCAGCGTGCGCAGTTTGTGCATCATGCCGTTGTCGGTGGCGACGATGAACTCTTTCGCATCCATCTCCTTGGCGGCCTTCAGGATGCCCGAGGTGGAGCCCACCGCGTCGGCCAACGCCACCACCGCTTCGGGCGACTCGGGGTGCACCAGCACCTTGGCCTGCGGGTGCTCTTTCATCAGCGCTTCCAGCTCAAAGCCCTTGAACTCGTCGTGCACGATGCAGGAGCCGCCCCACATCACCATATCGGCCCCGGTCTCGCGCTGGATGTAGCCGCCCAGGTGACGGTCCGGCGCCCACAGGATCTTGTGGCCCTTGTCTTTCAACGCGCGCACGATGTCCAGTGCACAACTGGACGTCACCAGCCAATCGGCCCGCGCCTTCACCTCGGCACTGGTGTTGGCGTAGACCACCACGGTGCGGTCCGGGTGGGCGTCGCAAAAGGCGCTGAACTCGTCAATCGGGCAGCCCAGGTCCAGCGAACAGGTGGCGTCCAGGTCGGGCATCAGCACGCGCTTGTGCGGCGACAGGATCTTCGACGTCTCGCCCATGAAGCGCACACCCGACACCACCAGCGTGGTGGCGGGGTGATCGCGGCCGAAGCGCGCCATCTCCAGCGAGTCGCTGACGATGCCGCCGGTTTCTTCGGCCAGGTCCTGCAGGTCCGGGTGCACGTAATAGTGCGACACCATCACGGCGTTCTTGTCCTTCAGCAACTGGCGTATCCGCGCCTTCAGCCGCTCGCGCTCTGCCGGGCCAGGCTCCACCGGCACACGGGCCCAGGCGTGCTTGGTGGCGCAGGTGGCACCCTCTTCAACCACAGGCACGCCAAGCCGCCGCAGCGGCTGCTCGTACTCAACGTCAATGACCGAAGCACTCATGCCGGTTGCTCCTGGAAACGCATGGAAAAGTCCACCGCCTTCACGTCCTTGGTCAGCGCACCGATGGAGATGCGGTCCACCCCGGTGGCGGCGATGCCGCGCACGGTATCCATGTTGACGCCGCCCGACACCTCCAGCACGGCGCGGCCGGCGTTGATGCGCACCGCTTCAAGCAGTTGCGCATTGCTCATGTTGTCCAGCAGCAGCATGCGGGCGCCTGCGCCCAGGGCCTCCTGCAGCTGTGCCAGCGTCTCGACCTCGATCTGCACAAATTTGGCGCTGGCTGCCACCTCGGCAGCGCGCTTGAGCACCGCAGTGACGCCGCCGGCTGCAGCAATGTGGTTCTCCTTGATCAGCACGGCGTCGTACAGGCCCAACCGGTGGTTGCCGCCGCCGCCGGCACGCACGGCGTACTTTTGCGCCAGGCGCAGGCCTGGCAGTGTCTTGCGGGTGTCGACGATCTGCGCGCGGTTGCCGGGCACGCTGTTCACCGCGTCCACATAGGCGGCGGTCTTGGTGGCCACGGCGCTCAGCAGTTGCAGGAAATTGAGTGCCGTGCGCTCCAACGTCAACAACGAGCGCGCCGGGCCGCTCAGTTGCAACACCACCTGGTCGGGCGCGCAGCGCTGGCCCTCCCCCACCAGCCAGGTGCAATGGATGGCCGGGTCCACCTGTTGCGCGGCAGCCTGCACCCAGGGGGCGCCGCAGATCACCGCCGCCTCGCGCGCCAACACGCGGGCCTGAACTTGCCGCGCCGGGTCCACCAGGCCGGCAGTCAGGTCACCGCCGCCCACGTCTTCACGCAGTGCGCGCGCGGCGTCCTCGGCGGCCAGTCGGGCCAGGGCCTCAGGGGAAAAATCACTGTCTGCTGTCATCATGGTGCCAATCGTAACGGCATCCTGTATTCCATAATTTCGCGGGTCTTTCACCCCTTTCCAAGCCCCATTCAGATCCGCCACACCATGACCGACGCTGCCGTGCCCGCCACCGCCCCCGACCCTGCCCGCCTGCGCCAGCTGGTGGAGCGGGGCTTTGCCCGCGCCGCCTTCGTGATGGACGTTGGCATCCGCCCGCTGGACTGTGGGCCGGGGTGGTGCGAAGCCGAGCTGGTGCTGGCGCCGCGCCACTTGCAGCACACCCAGGTGGCGCACGCGGGGGTGATCACCACGCTGGCCGACCACACGGCCGGCGCTGCCGCGCAAACGCTGGCCGCGCCGGGCGAGTATGTGCTGACGGTGGAATTCAAGCAGAACCTGTTGCGCCCCGCCAGCTTTGCCAACCAGGGCGAGCGCCTGCTGTGCCGCGCCACCGTGCTGAAGCCGGGACGCGCCTTCCACGTGGCTGAATCCGAGGTGTTCCTGGTGAAGGGCGAGGTGCGCACCCTGGTGGCCAAGATGACGGCCACGCTGGCCGTGGTGAAAGCATGACCGCGACAAATCGCGCTGCGCCGGCCGATCCGCAAATCCGCTTGATGACAGCGGCCGACTTTCCGTCCGTGCTGGCGCTGAATGCCGAGTCCGTGCATTTCCTCAGCCCCATGACACCCGGGCACCTGGCCCACCTGCATGCGCAGGCCGCCTATGCACGGGTGGTGCAGACGGGCGGTGCGGTGGCGGCCTTCCTGCTGGCGTTTCGCGAGGGGGCCGACTACGCCAGCCCCAACTACCAGTGGTTCGCCCAGCGCCACGCCCGCTTCCTGTACATCGACCGCGTGGTGGTCAGCGCCGCGCACCAGGGCCAGGGCCTGGGGCCGTTGCTGTACCACGACCTGTTCGCCTTTGCCCGGCAAAACGGCATGGGCGCCGTCAGCTGCGAATTCGACATTGACCCGCCCAATGAGGCTTCACGCCGCTTTCACCAGCGCTTCGGCTTTCAGCAAGTCGGTGAACAGTGGGTGGCGGGTGGCAAGAAGCAGGTGTCGCTGCAGCAGGCGCCGGTAGCACCGGCTGGCTGAACACACCCGACTCAGGCCTCGTGCCGGGCTTCCCGCCCCATCAGGGCGGCCAGCACCTGCTCGGGCCGCTGCTGGCCATCCAGCAGCGCCACCACGCCTTCGGCAATCGGCATTTCCACGCCCAGGCCACGCGCGCGCTGCACCACGGTGCGGGCGCAGTACACGCCCTCGGCCACATGGCCCAGCTCGGCCACCGCCTGCTGCAGGCTGCGGCCACGCGCCAGCGCCAGGCCCACCTGGCGGTTGCGCGAGAGGTCGCCCGTGGCGGTCAGCACCAGGTCGCCCAGGCCACTCAGCCCCATGAAGGTGTCGGGCTTGGCGCCCAGCGCCAGCCCCAGGCGCGTCATTTCAGCCAGACCGCGGGTGATCAGTGCAGCGCGGGCGTTCAGGCCCAGGGCCAGGCCATCGCACAGGCCGGTGGCGATGGCCAGCACGTTCTTGACGGCGCCGCCCACCTCCACCCCGGCAATGTCCTCGTTGGCGTAGACGCGCACGCTGGGGCTGTGAAACACCGCCACCAGCGCCTGGCGCACCTCGGCGTGGGCACTGGCGGCCACCAGCGCCGTGGGTTGGCCGCGCGCCACCTCCAGCGCAAAGCTGGGGCCGCTGAGCACACCAGCACGCAGGCCCGGCGCCACCTGGGCCTGGATTTCATGGGCCAACAAGCCACCAGCGTCACCCGCGCCAGTCACCGGCGGCTCAAAACCCTTGCACAGCCAAGCAACGGGCGCCTGGCTGTTGCTCAGCGCCTGCAACAGGCCGCGCAAGCCGGCCATGGGGGTGGCGATGATGACCAGCTCGTGGGCAGCCACCCACGCGGCCAACTCCGACACGGGCTGGCTGCTGATGGCCAGACTCGCAGGCAAAGAAATGCCCGGCAGGTACCGGGCATTTTCGTGCTGGGCTCGCATGGCCTGGGCCTGGGCCGCATCGCGCGCCCACAGGCTGACCTGGTGACCGGCGCCGTCGCGGGCCGCGGCCACCGCCAAGGCGGTGCCCCAGGCACCGGCGCCAAGAATGGCGATGTTCATCGCGTGTGGCGCGCCACGGCGACAGGCCGCGGACGCGCAGGCAGATGGGTTACTGCGTGACGGCGGCGGGCGCCTGGGCGGCGGCCATGGCCTGTTGCTGCTGCTCGTACATGGCCTGGAAGTTGATTTCGGCCAGGTGCACGGGCGGGAAACCGCCGCGCTGGATCAGGTCGGCCACATTGCCACGCAGGTAGGGGTAGACGATTTGCGGGCAGGCAATGCCCATCACCTGGCCCATCTGGTCTTCAGGCAGGTTGCGGATCTCAAAAATGCCGGCTTGCTTGGCTTCCACCAGGAACAGCGTCTTGTCGTTGACCTTGGTGTGCACGGTGGCGGTCACGGTCACCTCGAACATGCCTTCGCTGACCGGCTCGGCGCCAACGCCCAACTGGATGTCCACGGTGGGCTGTTGTTGTTCCAGCAGGATGCCGGGGGAATTGGGTTGCTCCAGCGACGACTCTTTCAGGTACAGGCGCTGGATCTGGAAAACGGGGTTTTGCTGCTCAGCCATGGAAATGCTCTCAAAAGGGATGAAAGCCGGCCAGGGCCGGCTTGATTGCTACGGAAACAAGACTAGGAAAAACCTAAGACTTGGGATTATCGCAGGTCTGGGCGGGCGCTTTGGCGCTTTTCAGCCACCCGCGAGCAGGTTGGTCAGGCCGCCACGGCTTTCCAGCGCCATCAGTTCATCGCAGCCGCCCACGTGCGTGGCGCCGATGAAGATTTGCGGCACGGTGCGCCGGCCGGTGATCTCCATCATCTTCATGCGCTCGGAAGGGTTCATGTCGACGCGGATCTCCTCGATCTGGTCCACCCCTTTGGCCTTCAGGATCTGCTTGGCACGTATGCAGTAAGGGCACACCGCCGTGGTGTACATGCGCACAGCCTGCATAGCAATCACGCCTTTTCCAGCGGCAGGTTGGCGGTTTTCCAGGCGTTCAGGCCGCCGGCCAGCGCCTGGGCGTTGTCGTAGCCCAGCTTCTTCACGATGGCCAACGCCCGGTTGGCACGCGCGCCGCTCTGGCACACCAGGATCAGCGGCAAGGCCTTGTTCTTCACCGTGGCGGGCAGGCGCTCTTCCAGTTCATTGAGCGGGATGTGCTTGGCACCGCCCACGTGGCCAGCAGCGAACTCGTCGGCCTCGCAAACATCCACCACCACCGCCTTTTCACGGTTGATCAGCAGCACCGCAGCGGCAGCGGTCAGGCCTGAGCCACCGCCCCGCAGGGCGGGCCAAAGCAGCATGCTGCCGGAGGACAGCGCAACCGCAAACAGCATCCAGTTGTCGAGGAAAAATTTCATGTCGCAAGTCCGATTCTCAAAGTGGGCGCCCACGTGACCGGTGCCCGGGGTGGCACCGTGTCAGGGTTTCCTGCATTTTAAGTGAGCGGGGGTACCACCGCTTTGCAGGCTGGTATTTGAGATCGTGCGCAGGGCCCCTTGTCGCCCCTCCGGGGCTGTTGCCGCAAATGGCTGGGGCTCAGGCTTTCAAGGCGGACCACACCGGACGAACCTCGATGGTTGCCGCACTGGCCATGGGGTGGGACGCCGCAACCTGGATCGCCTGCTTCTCGCTCGCACATTCGATCAGCTCATAAGCGCACATCTGTTCTTGCGAATTGCTGAATGGCCCTGGCGAAATTTGCTGTTTGCCGTTTCGAATTCTCACCGTGGTGGCGTCGCCCGCAGGTTTCAGGGGATTTCCCTGCACGCGGATCCCCTGTTCATCCATGTCCGAAGTCCACTTTTGTATGGCTTCAATCAGGGACGCTGAGGGCTGAAACACGTCGTCGTGCGCAATGATCAACAGGTAGTGCATGGTCAACAGGTGAAGGTATTGGAATGAACAGTCGTTTCGATTTCCACATACCAATTGGTATGTAGCCGAATTTGACCTCAGTTTCGTCAGGAAACCGAGCCCACCGCTCCCTTAGAATTCAGGCCCAAGTGCCGACCTTTTTGGCCGTCCACCCCCGATCGCCCGCAACCGGGCGGCCAGTTCAACCTGCCACGCCGCACCCCCATGCACAAGCTTGTCCTGATACGCCACGGCGAATCCACCTGGAACCTGGAAAACCGCTTCACCGGTTGGACCGACGTCGACCTGACCGCCACCGGCATCGAGCAGGCCAAGAACGCCGGCCGCCTGCTGCGCCAGGAGGGCTACGAGTTCGACGTCGCCTACACCAGCGTGCTCAAGCGCGCCACCCGCACGCTGTGGCACTGCCTGGACGAGATGGACCGCACCTGGCTGCCGGTGATGCACAGCTGGCGCCTGAACGAGCGCCACTATGGCGCTCTGCAGGGCCTGAACAAGGCCGAAACGGCCAAACAGTATGGCGACGCTCAGGTGCTGGTCTGGCGCCGCAGCTACGACACGCCGCCGCCAGCGCTGGAACCGGGTGACCCGCGCAGCGAGCGTGGCGACATCCGCTACGCCAGGCTGCAGCCAGACCAGATCCCGCTGACCGAATGCCTGAAGGACACGGTGGCGCGGGTGCTGCCGTTCTGGAACGAGTCGCTGGCGCCAGCCATCAAGGCCGGCAAGCGGCTGGTCGTCGCCGCCCATGGCAACTCCATACGCGCCATGGTCAAGTACCTGGACAACATCTCGGACGACGACATCGTGGGCCTGAACATCCCCAATGGCATCCCGCTGGTCTACGAACTGGACGACCAGCTCAAGCCGTTGCGCCATTACTACCTGGGCGACGCCGAAGCCGCCGCCAAGGCCGCCGCCGCCGTGGCGGCCCAGGGCAAGGCCTGACGCGGCGCCGGGGTATTGCGGCTGTTGCGTGTGTCGCCTGCGTAAAACTACCGCTTTTGGTAGATTTTGCGTGCAGACTGGCGGAACATGCCGCCGACGGATGAGCCTCATAGGCGTACAAGGTGTATATTGGACCGGCAACGGTGCGACGGCGAAGGAAGATGCGTATGGGCCAGAAATTGAGAATCGGTGGTTGGATTGCGGCCGGCGTGATTGCCGGCGCGCTGACCACGGTGTCGCTGCAAACCGTCGCGCGCGGCAGCCAGGCGCCCCTGCCGCTGGAAGAGCTGCAGCAGCTGGCGGCGGTGTTCGGCATGGTCAAGAGCGACTATGTGGAACCGGTGGACGAGAAGAAGCTGATCTCCGACGCCATCTCCGGCATGGTGGCCAGCCTGGACCCGCACTCGCAATACCTGGACAAGAAGACCTACCGCGAATTCCGCGAAAGCACCACCGGCCGCTTCATCGGCGTGGGCATAGAGATCACACAGGAAGACGGGCTGGTGAAGATCGTCTCGCCCATCGAGGGCTCGCCCGCCTTTCGCGCCGGCCTGAAGCCCAATGACCTGATCACCAAGATCGACGACACCCCCGTCAAGGGTCTGAGTGTCAACGACGCCGTCAAGCGCATGAAGGGCGAGCCCAACACCAAGGTGGTGCTGACCATCCTGCGCAAGGACGAGAACCGCAGCTTCCCGGTGACCATCGTGCGTGAAGAGATCAAGACACAGTCGGTGCGCGCCAAGATGGTGGAGCCCGGCTACGCCTGGATACGCCTGAGCCAGTTCCAGGAACCCACGGTGGACGATTTCGTGCGCAAGACGGACGAGCTGTTCAAGCAGGACCCGAAGCTCAAGGGCCTGGTGCTGGACTTGCGCAACGACCCCGGCGGCCTGCTGGACGCGGCGGTGGCCGTGTCGGCCGCCTTCCTGCCCGAGAACGTGACGGTGGTCTCCACCAACGGCCAGTTGGCCGAGAGCAAGTTCACCTACAAGGCGGCGCCCGAGTTCTACCAGCGGCGCGGCAACGGCGACCCGCTGCGCAAGCTGCCGGCGGCGCTGAAAACCATCCCGCTGGTGGTGCTGGTCAATGAGGGCTCGGCCTCGGCCAGCGAGATCGTGGCCGGCGCGCTGCAGGACCACAAGCGTGCCATTGTCATGGGCAACCAGACCTTCGGCAAGGGCTCGGTGCAAACGGTGCGCCCGCTGGGCCCCGACACCGGCTTGAAGATCACCACCGCGCGCTACTACACGCCCAACGGCAACTCCATCCAGGCCAAGGGCATCGTGCCCGATGTGCTGGTGGACGAAACCGCCGAGGGCAATGTGTTCGCCGGCCTGTACACGCACGAATCCGACCTCGAGAAACACCTGGCCAACACCCAGCAAAGCGAAGAGAAGAAGGACCAGGTGCGCGAAAAGGCGCGCGAGGAAGCCCGCCGCAAGCTGGAGGAAGAGGCCCGCAAGTCCCCCGCCGACCGCCGCCTGCCCGAGTTTGGCAGCGACAAGGATTTCCAGCTCGCGCAGGCGCTGAACCAGCTCAAGGGCCGTCCCATCATGGTCAGCAAGACGCTGGTGGAGCGCAAGGACGAGGTGAAGGAAAACTGAGCCTGCAAGTGCTCTTGGCGCTCTGCGGCGCGCAGCGGCCCGCCTCCCCATGACCGACGACCAGCTGCTGCGCTACTCCCGGCACATCCTGCTGGACGAATGGGGCATTGAAGGCCAGGAGCGGGTGCTGCGCGCGCATGCGCTGGTGGTGGGTGCAGGCGGCCTGGGCTCCCCCGCGGCGCTGTACCTTGGCGCCGCCGGCGTGGCCAGGCTGACGCTGATGGACCCGGACGAAGTCGACCTGACCAACCTGCAACGCCAGATTGCCCATACGCTGGCGCGCGTGGGCCAGCCCAAAGTGCTGTCGGCCCAGGCCGCCGTGGCGGCCATCAACCCCGAGGTGCAGGTGCATGCGGTGGCAGCGCGCGCCGATGCCGCGCTGCTGGACCGCCTGGTGCCCGAGGCCGATGTGGTGCTGGACTGCAGCGACAACTTCGCCACCCGTCAGGCCATCAATGCAGCCTGCGTCAAACACAACAAGCCCCTGGTCTGCGGTGCCGCGATACGGCTGGATGGCCAGGTGACGGTGGTGGACCCGCGCGACCCCGCGTCGCCCTGCTACGCCTGCCTGTTCCCGCCTGACGCCAGTTTTGAAGAAACCCAATGCGCCACGTTGGGCGTGCTGGCGCCGCTGGTGGGCATCATCGGCGCCATCCAGGCGGCCGAGGCGCTGAAGCTGCTGGCCGGGGTGGGCACCTCGCTGGCCGGGCAACTGCTGATGCTGGACGCGCGCAGCATGGCTTGGGAGCGCATCCGGGTGGCGCGGCAACCCGGCTGCCCGGTGTGCGGCCACGCGCATGGATCGCGTGGACAATAGCGCCCTGTGAACCGTCAGGCACTCGAGCGCTTTTTCCCTTTCCTGGCCTGGCCGCGGCCCGACCGCGCCACGCTGGTGGGCGAATGGTGGGCCGGCCTGACGGTGGGGCTGATGCTGATCCCGCAGGCCGTGGCCTACGCCGCGCTGGCCGGCATGCCGCTGATCACCGGCATCTACGCCGCACTGCTGCCCGCCCTGGTGGCGGTGCTGTGGAGCTCGTCCACGCGGCTGGGCGTCGGCCCCACGGCGCTGACCTCGCTGCTGATAGGTACGTCGCTGACCGGGCTGGCCGAGCCTGGCAGCGCCCAGTGGGTGGCCCTGGCTGTGTGGCTGGCCTTGCTGTCGGGCGCATTGCAGATGCTGCTGGGGCTGGCCCGCTTTGGCTGGTTGCTGAACCTGGTCAGCTCGCCCGTCCTGAGCGGCTTCACCCAGGCCGCCGCCATCCTGATCCTGCTGTCGCAACTGCCAGCCTTGCTGGGCCTGCAGGGCAGCCTGGCCCAGCTGCTGGAACCCGCCAGCATCAACCTGACGGCGGCGGCTTTTGGCTTGGGCAGCCTGCTGGTGCTGACCTTGGGCAAGCGCTGGTTGTCGCGCCTGCCTGTGGCGGTGGTGGTGGTGGTGGCGAGCGCGGCTTTGAGCGCCTGGCTGGGTTTTGCCAAAGCGGGTGGCGCTGTGGTGGGCGCCTTGCCGGCCGGCCTGCCCAACCTCTACCTGCCGCCCTGGCCGTCCTGGCACACCTTGGGCCAGCTGCTGCTGCCGGCCATGGTGGTGACGCTGATCAGCTTCCTGGAGACAGCCTCCAGCGCCAAGGTGGAAAACCAGCTTGAGGGCCGGCTGTGGAACGAAAACCAGGACCTGATTGGCCAGGGCCTGGCCAAGCTGGCGGCGGCCTTCAGCGGCAGCTTTCCCATCAGCGCTTCGTTCTCGCGCTCGGCCATCAACCTGTATGCCGGGGCACGCACCGGCTGGGCCACCATCGTCGCGGTGCTGCTGGTGCTGGTGGTGGTGCTGTGGGGCACGCCCGTGCTGTACCACGTGCCGCAGTCGGTGCTGGCGGCGGTGGTGGTGGCGGCGGTGGCCAGCCTGGTCAACCCCCGAGCGCTGCTGCGCTTGTGGCAGATATCGCGCGTGGAAGGGCTGACCGGTGGCGTCACCTTCGCGCTGACGCTGGCCACCGCGCCGCGCCTGTACTGGGGTGTGCTGGCTGGCCTGCTGATGAGCATGTTCCACTACCTGTACACGCACCTGCATCCGCGCATCATCGAGGTCGGCCTGCATCCCGACGGCAGCCTGCGCGACCGCCACCTGTGGCATCTGCCGCCGCTGGCACCGCACCTGTATGCGCTGCGCATGGACGCCGAGCTGGATTTCGCCTCCGGCCGCAGCCTGGAGCGCGCCATCGTCGAGCACCTGGCGGCACACCCCGAGGTGCGCCATGTGTGCCTGCTGGCCCAGCCCATCAACCGCATTGACGTCACCGGCACGGAAATCTTCCAGCAGTTGCGCTCCACCTTGCGCGTGCTGGAGGTGACGCTGCACATCAGCGGCATCAAGCTGCCGGTGGAAACCATGCTGCGGCGCGCCGGCGCGCTGGAGCCAGGACCGCTGCTCAAAATGTACCGCACCGACGCCGAGGCCTTGCAGGCGCTGGCCAGGCTGTCCGACAACCTGGCCGAAGCCGAACCGCAAGTGCCCTAAAAGCAAGGCGATCCAGGCGGAATTTCAGGTCTAGCGCGCAGTGATGCTGGTAGACTCGATTCGTAGAATTTGAACGCCTCGTGACCACCACCACCGCGCCCTCCGCCATCGCGTTTGACGAGCTCAAGCTGGACGATGCGCGCGCGTTGCTGGAGCATGCCGCACTGCAGGCGCTGCCCTCGCCGCAGGACGACCCGCTGGCCCATGTGCAGGGGCTGATCGACGGCCTGTGCGAGCTGTCGCTGCGCGACCCCCTGACCGGGCTGGCCAACCGACGCCACTTCCGCGCGGTGCTGGAAAAGGAAATCGACGTCGTGGCACGTTCGGGCGAGTCTGCGCTGCTGCTGATGCTGGACATCGACCATTTCAAGAAGATCAACGACACCCACGGCCACCACGCCGGCGACATGGTGCTGCAGGTCGTGGCCAAGACGCTGGACGCCTGCATACGCCCCATGGACACGGTGGCGCGCTACGGCGGCGAGGAATTCGCCATCGTGCTGCCGGTGTGCCCGGTGTCCTTCGGCGAGACCATTGCCGAGCGCATACGCGCCACGGTGGAGGCGATGTCCATCGCGGTGTCGCCGCAGTTGAACATCAACGTCACCATCAGCATAGGCGGCGCCTACGCGCCCGAGTGGGTGCGCTCCACCACCGGCCTGTGGACCGAGCGCGCCGATGTGCAGCTGTACCGCGCCAAGGCCGAAGGGCGCAACCGCGTGTGCCTGGACCAGCAGCAGGTGATTGCCGTCAGCGCGGAGGAAAAGAGCTTGTTGTTTGGCCATCTGTCCCAGAACGGCGAGCCGGTCTGGGCGGACAACGTGGCCACTGACGCGTCGACCAGCACGACGCAGAGGGCGAACTGACCATGAGCGATGTGCTGAACCCCCCACAACCCGAACCTGCCAGCCTGCCGCTGAAGCCGCTGGGCAAGGTGCTGGCCATCACCAGCGGCAAGGGCGGCGTGGGCAAGACCTTTGTGTCGGCCAACCTGGCCTGCGCGCTGGCCAAGCGCGGCCTGCGCGTGCTGGTGCTGGACGCCGATCTCGGCCTGGCCAATCTGGACGTGGTGCTGAACCTGTACCCCAAGGTGACGCTGCACGATGTCTTCACCGGCAAGGCCTCGATGGAAGAAGCCATCATCAAGGCACCGGGCGGCTTCTCGGTGTTGCTGGCCGGCTCCGGCATGGTGGAGTATTCACGCCTGACGCCCGAGGTGCGCGACGACTTTTTGCGCATCATGTCCGGCCTGGTGCCCAACTACGACGTGGTGCTGCTGGACACCGGCGCCGGCATTTCCGATGTGGTGCTGTTTGCCGTCTCGCTGGCTTCCGAGGTGCTGGTGGTGGCCACGCCCGAGCCCACCTCGCTGACCGATGCCTACGCCACCATCAAGGTGCTGGTCGGCCAGCAAAAGCGCCAGACCATACGCATGGTGGTCAACCAGACCGCCCGCCTGGGTGATGGCCGCGCCATCACCACGCAGTTGCAACAGGTGCTGGACCGCTTTGTCACCACCGACCCGGGCCGCCCGGTGAAGCTGGTGCACGTGGGCGACATCCCGGCCGACCCGGCCGTACGCCAGGCGGTGATGCGCCGCCAGCTGCTGATGCAAAACACCCCCGGTTGCCCGGCCGGCATGGCGATCTCGCAGCTGGCGCTGAAGCTGGAAGACACGGTGATTTCAAAGATCAGCTGACATTGCGTGTCAGCCTCCCGGCTCAAGCGCTGACGATCCAGCCCTCCAACGGATCTACCTTCTCCGGCAACCCGTACCGCGGCGCCCCCTGCTGCGCGGCCCAGGCCGCTTGCACCAGGCACAGCACCGCATCCAGCATGTCGCCACGGGCGTCGTCAACCAATGCATCGCGCTGTGCGTGGGTCAGCTTCAAGCGCAGGCCCAACCGGGTCTGGCCATGCTCCAGCGCCGTCACCAGGTCCTTGCGGGCGATCAGGCGCTCGGGGGTCTGCTTGGCCTTGTCGTCGCTCTTGTAGCTGCGCGTGCCCAGGATTTCGCGTGCCAGCAGGCCAGGGTAGGCTTCCAAAGCCACGCGGCGGCGCTGGCCTTGCGCGTCCACATCGGCAGGGTTGCCTTCGTGCAAGCCGGGCAACAGCACGCCGGCCCCCAGCAGCAGGGGCACGGCAGCATGCAGCATGTAGGCCACCGGCGGGTTGACCCACTTCATGGAGGGGCTGGAGCGCGCCGGCCCATCGGTGGCGCGGTGCGCAAACTTGGCCCCCACAGGGCGGGCGTCGCAAAAGGCAGCGAAGGTGTCGCGTATTTCGGCGCGCGTCAAGCCGGCGTAGTGTCGAATGCAGGCCTGCCAGTCGGTGGGCCAACCCAGCGCCTGCACCAGTTCACGCGGCAGGCCGAACGGAAAGTCGAAGCCGCCCAGCCAGGCGCCAGGCGCTTGAAGCCAGGCGGCAAACTCCGGCAAGGTCGCCAAGTGCTGCAGCCGCGTGAGCTGTACGCGTCCCGCCACCTGTTGGCCAAAGGCCAGCACGATGGGTTTGGCGCGCGTGGGGCTGCTGGAGAAGTCGCAGCCCACCAGAATGGGGTGGTGCATGGCCCCATTATTCACGTGCGTTGTGGCACTGGGGAGGCCCTAGTGTGCTGTTCCGCAAATACCTGCGCAGGAAATCGCGCCTTTGGGGCCATGGCGGCGTTGCAAATCCTCTCGATACCTACAGGTATCGATGCGGTTTGCGCCTTGCCCTGGCCCCAAATGCATCGATTTCCTTTTGCGCAGTTATTTACGGGACAGCACACTAGCCCAGGGCCAGCGCGACCACGCCACCGCCTATGCAGGTGGCGCCCGCAAAGCGCAACAGGCGGTCGCCTTCGCCCAGCAGACGTCCGCCCAATAAGGCAGCAAACAGCATGGACACCTCGCGCGCCGGCGCCACATGGGACAGCGGCGCCAGCCGGATGGCGTACAGCACCATCACGTAAGACACCGGGCTGATGATGCCCACCAGCAGCGCATACTTCCACTGCTGGCGCCACAGCAGCACAGTCTGGGCGCGGTCGCGCAGCACCATGGGCAGCAGCAGCGGCAGGCGAAACAGGTTGCCCAGGTAGTCCACCAGAATGGGCGACATCAGCAGCACCTTGACCGCATAGCCATCCACCACGGTGTAGCTGGCGATGAAGGCGCCGGTCAGCAGGCCATACAGCATGCCCTTGCGTATCTGCCTGGCCTTCGCCGGATCGTGCGCGGCGCGGAACAGCGCCGGACCGCCCGCCACCAGGAACACGCCGAACACCACGCCGGCAATGCCCAGCACCCCCAGCGCACTGATCTGCTCTCCCAGGAACAACACCGCCGCCAGCGCGGCCAGCAGCGGGCCGCTGCCGCGTGCCAGCGGGTAAACCACGGTCAGGTCGGCCTTGCGGTAGCCGCGCAGCAGCACGATGAAGTACAGCAGGTGCAGCACAGCCGTCAGCATGATGAAGCACCACTCGGTCAGGCCCCAGGCGGGCACCTGTTGCCAGGCCAGCCAAAAGCCCAGCGGCGCCCACACCACCATCATCACCATGCCGGTGAAAAATGCAAAGCGGGCGTCACCGCCCGCTTTCTTGGCCGCGATGTTCCAGCTTGCGTGGATCAGCCCGGCGACGAGGACCAGTGCAAGCGCTTGGAGCGGCATTCCGTTCTGTTTAAGCTCTACCGATGATGGAGGCAGTGGCCATCAACTCTTCGAGCAGCGCAAACGACACCTTGCCCGACACCGAATACGGGTCCAGCTCGGGCTTTTCGGAATACTTCAGCAGGATGGAGGTGTTCAGCTTGGACAGGTTGACCTGCCCCATGGTCCAGCCGCCGAAGCGCCGCTCGGTGATTTCCTCATAGTCCAGCAGCACCACGTCCTTGTGGCGGGCGTCGCGCTGGATGTGGCCATACAGGTCGCTGACCGCCATGCGCCCGCCTTCAATGGCCTGCAAAAAGATGCCACTGCCATAGCACAGGATGCCGGTGATGCCGCAGGTCGGGTTGAAGTGGCGCGACTGCGTCAGGATGGCCTCGATGGCTTCGGGACTGGTGTCCACCACGCGGCTGGCATAGAGCAAACGTACCAACATGGCATCAGCCTTTCTTGGGAATCAACGACAGGAATTCGCGCCGCAAGTTGGGGTCTTTCAGGAACACCCCGCGCATCACGGAATTGATCATCTTGCTGTCCATGTCCTTGACGCCGCGCCAGGCCATGCAGTAGTGGCTGGCCTCCATCACGATCGCCAGGCCATCGGGCTGGGTTTTTTCCTGGATCAGGTCGGCCAGCTGCACCACCGCCTCTTCCTGGATTTGCGGCCGTCCCATCACCCACTCGGCCAGCCGCGCGTACTTGGACAGACCGATGACGTTGGTGTGTTCGTTGGGCATCACCCCTATCCAGATCTTGCCGATGACCGGGCAGAAATGGTGCGAGCAGGCGCTGCGCACCGTGATGGGCCCGACGATCATCAGCTCGTTCAAATGCTCGGCGTTGGGGAACTCGGTGATGGTGGGCGCCTTCACGTAGCGGCCGTTGAACACCTCGTTGAGGTACATCTTGGCGACCCGGCGCGCGGTGTTGCTGGTGTTGTGGTCGTGCTCGGTGTCGATGACCATGCTGTCCAGCACGCCCTGCATCTTGCCGGCCACCTCGTCCAGCAGTTTTTCCATTTCGCCGGGCTGCACAAACTGGGCGATGTTGTCGTTGGCGTTGAAGCGTTTGCGCGCGGCCTTGACGCGCTCGCGTATCTTCACGGAAACGGGCGTGCCCTCGTCGGTCTCGCTGGGGTTCATGGCGCTCGTGGGATTCGGTGACATCCTGTGAATGTTACCAGTCCACGGGTTTTGGGGTTATTCGCGCCTTGGGCCTGCCTGCACCGGCGTGCCAGCCGATTGCTATCGAATCAATAGCGCCGGCCCATCAAGAACAACACCGTGCGCATGACCCCGAAGGCCAGCTGGTCCAGCCCCCGCTGGTGCCAGGGCCGCTTGGCGCGGTAAGCCACGTCCACCAGCTGCCCCTGGTGCAGCATGGCATGCTCCAGATGGCCGCGCAATTCGGCGGCAAAGCCCGGGTCGTCCACCACCACATTGGCCTCGCGCGCCAACAGCAGGCTTAAGGGATCCAGGTTGGAGGAACCCACGGTGGCCCAGCGGCCGTCGATCACCGCCACCTTGGCGTGCAGGAAGCTGGGTGAATACTCGTGGATCTCCACCCCGGCGGCCAGCAGTGCGTCGTAGACCGGGCGGGCGCCGTGGTACTGCATGAAGTACTCGTAACGCCCCTGCAGCAGCAGGCGCACCCTGACCCCCCGCCGGGCGGCATGGATCAGGCCGCGGCGCAGCTTGTGGCCCGGCAGGAAATAGGCGTTGGCAATGATGATCTCCGAGCGCGCCGCGCTGATGGCCTGGCGGTAGGCGCGCTCTATGCTGTCACGGTTCAGCAGGTTGTCGCGCAGCAGCAGCTGGGCGCGCACCTTGCCACTGCCAGCCGCCCCCGCATCGTCTGACGTCGGCTGGGGCGACGGCTCGGTGCCGTCGCCCCCTGGGCTGCCCCGGCGCAGCACGCGCCGGCGCAGGGCCTGGAAGGCCGCGCGCACGCGCTCGGCCCGGTGCGCACCACCGGCCTTGCGCCACCACAGGCTGGTCATGGCCTCGTGCACCCGCGCCACCAGCGGCCCTTGGGCGCGCACGGCAAAGTCGAAGCGCGGCGCGGGCAGGCGGCCGTAGACGGGATCGAACCCATCGTCCAGCAGGTTGATGCCGCCGCAAAAGGCCACTTCGCCGTCCACCACGCACAGCTTCCTGTGCATGCGGCGCCAGCGGCTGGGCACCAGCAGGCCCAACCAGCCCAACGGCCTGAAGATCTGCCAGCGCACGCCCGCGGCGATGAACTGTGCCCGCCGCGCTTCGGTCAACCGTGGCGTGCCGACGCCGTCCACCACCAGATAGACCCGCACCCCGCGCTGGGCGCAGCGCACCAGGGCATCGGCCACCCGGGCGGCACCGTCGTCGTCGTGGAAGATGTAGGTCTCCAGCCGCACCTCGTGGCGGGCGGCGTCCAAGGCCTGCAGCATGGCGGCAAACAGCTGGTCGCCGCCGCACAGCAGCTCCACCTGGTGGCCTGAGCGCAGTGGCAGCATGCGGCTCAGGGGTGGGGCGAGTCCGGCAAGCCGAATTCGGCGATCAGCGGCAGGTGGTCGGACATGCGCCACCAGATGCGCCCGCGCGGCACATGCACGCCGAGCGGCGTCAGGCCCCGCGCAAACACGTGGTCCAGCTGCGCCATGGGCAGCCGGGCCGGGAAGGTGGGGTGGCGGCTGGACGCAGCAGCCTGCATGCCCATGGCCTTGAAGCTGGTCTGCACCAGCGCGCCCCAGTCGTTGAAGTCGCCCGCCACCAGCAGCAGCGCGTCCGCCGGCACCTCGCGCTCAATGAAGCCGCGCAACTGGTCCAACTGGCGCACCCGGCTGGCCTTGATCAGCCCCAGGTGGGCCACGATGACGTGCACGTTGTGCCCATGCACGGCCAGCTCCACATGCAGCAGGCCACGCTGCTCGAAGCGGTGGTCCGACATGTCCTCGTGCTGGTGGGTGTTGACTGGCCAGCGCGACAACAGCGCGTTGCCGTGTTCGCCGTGCTTGGTGACGGCATTGGTCCGGTACACCGCTTCGTAGCCCTCGGGCGCCAGGAACTCGGCCTGCGGCATGTCGGGCCAGCGCGAGAAATACTGCTCCTCGCCACGGTGCCCCTTGCGCACCTCCTGCAGGCAGACGATGTCGGCATCCAGCTGTTCCACCGCATGGCCCAGGTTGTGGATCTCCAGCCGGCGACGCGGCCCCAGGCCCTGCACCCCTTTGTGGATGTTGTAGGTTGCAACCCGCAAGGTATTCATGCGATGAGACCCCCTTGCGCCAGGCGCGGCAGCAGCAAACAGGCCTCGGCATTGGATGGCGAAAAGCAGGCTTCAGCCGCCTCCAGGCAGGGCAGCCATTGGTAGTCACTGTGCTCGCGCGGGCTCAAACGCACCGGCGTGCCCACAGGCACGCACAGGCCGAACAGGTGCTCGGTGTTGCGCGTCACGCCAGGTGCATAGCGGTGCGCCCAACGGGGGTAGATGTCGTAAACGTTTTCCAGGCCCCAGTCGTGCAGTCCGGCTTCCAGTGCCGAGCCGGGGCCGCAATGGATGCCGGTTTCCTCCATGACCTCGCGCACGGCGGTGTCGCGGAAGTCCTCGTCCTCATGGTCCTTGGCTCCGGTGACCGACTGCCAGAACACCTCGCCCGGCTGGGTGTCGACACGGCGCAGCAACAGCACATCGAGCGCCGGTGTGTAGATCACCACCAACACGGATTGCGGAATCTTGAACGGTTTGGACGGCTGCATGGACAAATGAAAAGGGCGCCTTGCCGGCGCCCTTTCATTCTGCCTGAAGCGGCCGCGTCACGCGGTAGGAGCAGACGCCGTTTTGTGCGCGTCGGGGTTGCGCAGCTTGATGTGCAGCTCGCGCAACTGCTTCTCGTCCACCGGGCTGGGGGCCTGCGTCAACAGGCACTGGGCGCGCTGGGTCTTGGGGAAGGCGATGACGTCGCGGATCGACTCGGCGCCGGTCATCAGCGTGACGATGCGGTCCAGGCCAAAAGCCAGGCCGCCGTGCGGCGGTGCACCGTATTGCAGCGCGTCCAGCAGGAAGCCGAACTTCAGCTGCGCCTCTTCCGGAGTGATCTTCAGCGCGTCGAACACCTTCTGCTGCACGTCGGCGCGGTGGATACGGACCGAGCCGCCACCCATTTCCCAGCCATTGAGCACCATGTCGTAGCCCTTGGAGATGCACTTCTCGGGCGCCGTCACCATCCAGTCCTCATGCCCGTCCTTGGGCGCGGTGAACGGGTGGTGGGTGGCGGTGTAGCGCTGGGCTTCCTCGTCGTACTCGAACATCGGGAAGTCCACCACCCACATCGGGCGCCAGCCCTTCTCGAACAGGCCGTTCTTCTTGCCGAACTCGCTGTGGCCGATCTTGATGCGCAAGGCGCCGATGGCATCGTTGACGATCTTGGCCTTGTCGGCGCCGAAGAAAATCAGGTCGCCGTCCTGCGCGCCGGTGCGCGCCAGCACTTCGGCGATGGCCTTGTCGTGGATGTTCTTGACGATGGGCGACTGCAGGCCGTCACGGCCCTTAGCCAACTCGTTGACCTTGATGTAGGCCAGGCCCTTGGCGCCGTAGATCTTGACGAACTCGGTGTAGCCGTCGATTTCGCCGCGGGAGAGGCCGCCGGTTTCGCGTGCGCCACCGGGCACGCGCAGGGCCACCACGCGGCCGTTCTTCATGTTGGCGGCGCCGGAGAAGACCTTGAAGTCGACGTCGGTCATGACGTCGGTCATTTCGGTGAATTCCAGCTTGACGCGCAGGTCCGGCTTGTCCGAGCCATAGCGGTGCATGGCTTCGGAGAACGCCATCACCGGGAACTCGCCCAGGTCCACGTTGATGGTGTTCTTGAACACCGTGGTGATCATGCCCTGGAACATGTCGCGGATTTCCTCTTCCGACAGGAACGAGGTTTCGATATCGATTTGCGTGAATTCCGGCTGGCGGTCGGCGCGCAGGTCTTCGTCGCGGAAGCACTTGACGATCTGGTAGTAGCGGTCAAAGCCCGCCACCATCAACAGCTGCTTGAACAGCTGGGGCGACTGCGGCAGCGCGAAGAACATGCCGTCGTGCACGCGGCTGGGCACCAGGTAGTCGCGCGCGCCCTCGGGCGTGGACTTGGTCAGCATCGGCGTCTCGATGTCGATGAAGCCGTTGGCGTCCAGGAACTTGCGCACCTCCATGGCCACCCGGTAGCGCAACATCAGGTTGTTCTGCATGTAGGGGCGACGCAGGTCCAGCACGCGGTGCGTCAGGCGCGTGGTTTCGCTGAGGTTGTCATCGTCGAGCTGGAACGGCGGCGTCACCGACGGGTTCAGCACCGTCAGCTCATGGCACAGCACTTCGATCTTGCCGCTCTTCAGGCCGTCGTTGACGGTTCCCTCGGGGCGTGCGCGCACCAGGCCCTTGATCTGCACGCAGAATTCGTTGCGCAGGCCTTCGGCCACCTTGAACATGTCGGCACGGTCGGGGTCGCACACCACCTGCACATAGCCTTCGCGGTCGCGCAGGTCGACAAAGATCACGCCGCCATGGTCACGCCGGCGGTTCACCCAGCCGCACAGGGAAACGGTTTGGCCCATCAGGGCTTCGGTCACCAGACCGCAATAGTGGGAACGCATGGCCATAGCTTGCTTTCAATGCGCCGCCGTGAAGCGGCGCGGTTTCAGGAAATCAGTTGGAGAACGAGGAATTCGCCGCGCCAGGGTGGGCGGGCGCTGGCGCCACCGCGCCCATGGAAATGACGTAGGTCAGCGCCTGATCCACGCTCATGTCCAGCTCCACCACATCCGAACGGCGCAGTATCAGGAAGAAACCGCTGGTCGGATTTGGCGTAGTGGGCACATACACACTTACAAAATCATCACCCAGGTGGCGAGCCACCTCGCCATTGGGGGTGCCGGTCTGGAAAGCGATGGTCCAGCTGCCTGCGCGCGGGTACTGGATCAGCATGGCCTTGCGAAACGCATTGCCATTGCTGGAAAACAGCGTGTCCGACACCTTCTTGACGCCGGTGTACACGGTCTTGAAGATGGGGATGTTCTGCAACAGGCGGTCCCACTGCGTGAACCACCAGCGGCCCACCACATTGGACACCAGTGCGCCGGTGATCAGCAGCGCCAGGAACACCAGGATCACGCCCAGGCCATGGATGGCGCGCAACTGGTCCAGGATGGGCACGGCGCCGACCGGCAGAACCGCCTGCACAGCAACCAGCACGCCAGCGAAGATGCCATCCAGCAACCCCACCAGCCACAGAATCACCCAGACCGAAATGGCCAGCGGCAGCCAGACCAGCAAGCCGGTGAGCAGGTATTTCTTGATGGGCATGGCGGCGGGGCTCGGAAAAATGGGACCGAAGCTCAGTGGCAGGCGCAGCCGGAGCTGCAGCCGCCGGCAGAGGCCGCCGGCGCGCTGGGAGGTGGCGCGGATGCCGTTTCGGACGGTTTGGCGTCCGACTTGGATTCGGTCTTGGAGTCGCTCTTCGACTCGCTCTTGTCACCGCCGCCAGCAGCCGGGGCAGGCGCCGACGTGCCGCCGCCCTTGAAGTCGGTGGCGTACCAGCCGGAACCCTTCAACTGGAAGCCCGCCGCCGTGACCTGCTTCTGAAACGCAGACGCGCCACAGGACGGGCACACGGTCAGCACCGGGTCCGAGATCTTCTGCAGGACGTCCTTGGCGAATCCGCAGGCGTCGCACTTGTAGGCGTAAATGGGCATGGTTGTCCGTTGGCAGTCAGCTTTGCATATGGGTGCAAAGCCCTCAATTATAAGGGGCGGAGCCCACCAAGACGTTGGGTTTGGGGATCAGGCCGCCACTGCACGCTCAGGCCAGGCCGGCCAGCTTGTGGTGCCCGGCATGCGCGTTCTTGATCGCCTGCGGCCCCAGCGAGCCGCCCAGCATGCCCACCAGCCCGGCCAGCACGCCAGCCAGCTGGGCCGGGAACTGCTCGCCTGCTGGCGTGGCCAGGAACAGCAGCCAGGCCAGCACGCCCAGCACGATGGAGAAGATGGCGCCCTGGGTGGTGGCACGCTTCCAGTACAGGCCGAACACCAGTGGCACGAAAGCCCCCACCAGCGTGACCTGGTAGGCACCCGACACCATTTCGTAAATGGAGGTGCCCTGCATCTTGATGGCGTAGGCCAACACCGAGGCGCTGAAGCACAGCACGGTGATGCGCATGGTCTTCAGCTCCTGCTTGTCCGTCATCTGCGGTTTGAACTGGCGCCAGATGTTTTCCACGAAAGTGACGCTGGGCGCCAGCAAGGTGGCCGATGCGGTGGACTTGATGGCCGACAGCAGCGCACCAAAGAACAGCACCTGCATGATGAAGGGCATTTTCTCCAGCACCAGCGTGGGCAGCACCTTTTGCGGGTCTTCCTTCAGCAGCGTGGCGGTCTGCTCCGGCATGATGATCAGCGCGCTGGCCACCAGAAACATGGGCACGAAGGCGAACAGGATGTAGCAGATGCCGCCAATCACCGGGCCATGCGTGGCAGCCTTTTCGGTGTTGGCCGACATCACGCGCTGGAACACGTCCTGCTGCGGGATGGAGCCCAGCATCATGGTGATGGCGGCGGCGAAGAAGAACACCATGTCCTTGAAACTGGGTTCCGGCAGGAAGCGGAACATGTCCTTGCTGACGGCCAGCGCCACCACCTTGTCGGCGCCACCGGCCTGGTTGGCGGCAAACACCGCCAGGATGGCCAGGCCAGCCACCAGGATGATCATCTGGATGAAGTCCGTCACCGCCACCGACCACATGCCACCGAACAACGTGTAGGCCAGGATGGACACCACACCGATGACCATGCCCAGGGGCACGCTGATGGCGCCAGCCGACAGCACGTTGAACACCAGGCCCAGCGCCGTCACCTGCGCCGACACCCAGCCCAGGTAGCTCAGCATGATGATGATGGAGCACACCACCTCCACCGTGCGGCCGAAGCGCTCGCGGTAGTAGTCGCTGATGGTCAGCAGATTCATCTTGTAAAGCTTGGCGGCGAAGAACAGGCCGACCAGGATCAGGCAGGTGCCGGCGCCAAACGGGTCTTCGACAACGCCGTTCAGACCGCTGCCGACAAACTTGGCCGGGATGCCCAGCACGGTTTCCGAGCCGAACCAGGTGGCAAACGTGGTGGTGACGATCATCACCAGGGGCAGCTTGCGCCCGGCAATGGCGAAGTCCGCCGAGTTCTTCACCCGCTTGGCCGCGAAAAGGCCAATGCCGATGGTGATCAACAGGTACACAAAGACCAACGTCAACAGCACGATAGCGTCCTTTCAGGGGCCGGCAGAATGTTCAGGCAAAGGCCCGCATTATCCGGAAAAAAACCTCCAGCGCAGCAAGAACTGCACCAGCGCCAGGCCAATGACAAAACCCACCCCGCCGTAGACCAGCGTCTGCAGCAGCTTGTTGGTGCGCTTTTGCTCGTGCAGCAGTTCCTGCGTCAGGCGGTCGCCGCCATCGGCGCGCTGCTGCAGGAAATCATGCAGCAATCGCGGCAATTCCGGAAGCAACTTTGCATAGCGCGGCGCCTGGTCCTTCAGCTGGTCCATCAGCTTTTGCGGCCCCAGCTGCTCCACCATCCACTTCTCCAGGAAGGGCTTGGCGGTGGCCCACAGGTCCAGCTCCGGGTCGAGCTGGCGGCCCAGGCCTTCGATGTTCAGCAGCGTCTTCTGCAGCAGCACCAGCTGCGGCTGGATTTCCACCTGGAAGCGGCGCGAGGTCTGGAACAGGCGCATCAGCACCATGCCGAGCGAAATTTCCTTCAGCGGGCGGTCGAAATACGGCTCGCACACGGTGCGAATGGCGGCTTCCAACTCGTCCACCCGGGTTTCGCGCGGCACCCAGCCGGACTCGATGTGCAGTTCGGCCACCCGCTTGTAGTCGCGTCGGAAGAAAGCGGTGAAGTTCTGCGCCAGGTATTCCTTGTCGAACTCGGTCAGTGTGCCGACGATGCCAAAGTCCAGCGAGATGTAGCGCCCGAAGGTCTCCGGCGCCACGCTGACCTGGATGTTGCCCGGGTGCATGTCGGCGTGGAAGAAGCCGTCGCGGAACACCTGGGTGAAGAACAGCGTGACGCCGTCGCGCGCCAGCTTGGGGATGTCCACGCCCGCCTCGCGCAATTGCGCCACCTGGTTGATGGGCACGCCACTCATGCGCTCCATCACGATGACCTCGGGCATGCAGTAGTCCCAGAACATCTCCGGGATCAGCACCAGGTCCAGCCCGGCCATGTTGCGGCGCAGCTGGGCGGCGCTGGCGGCTTCGCGCACCAGGTCCAGCTCGTCGTGCAGGTACTTGTCGAATTCGCCCACCACCTCGCGCGGCTTCAGGCGCTTGCCGTCGGAAGACAGCCCCTCCACCCAGCCGGCCATCATGCGCATCAGGCTCAGGTCCTTCTCGATGGCCGGCAGCATGCCGGGGCGCAGCACCTTGACGGCCACGTCCTTGTGGCTGCCGTCACGCAGCTTCAGCACCGCGAAGTGCACCTGGGCAATCGACGCGCTGGCAATCGGCTCGCGCTCGAAAGAAACGAAAATTTGGTCCACCGGCTTGCGAAACGCCCGCTCGATGGTGGCCACCGCCACGTCAGAGCTGAAGGGCGGCACCCGGTCCTGCAGGCGCGCCAACTCATCGGCCATGTCGGCGGGCAGCAGGTCGCGCCGGGTCGACAGCACCTGGCCGAATTTCACGAAGATGGGCCCCAGGCGCTCCAGCGCCTGCCGCAAGCGCTGGCCGCGTGGTGCATCGAGTTTGCGGCCCAGCGTCAGCACGCGGGCGATGCGGCTCAGCCAGGGCTGCTGGAAGCTGTTGAGCACTAGCTCATCCAGCCCATAGCGCAGCGCGATCCAGACGATGAAGGCGCTGCGGTAGACGCGCCTCATGCAGCCGCCCCGCCGCTGCCGTCGCCACCAGCCTTCGGCGCCGCCGCGCCGGCGAAGCCGCGCAGCACCTCCATGGCACGGCGCGCAGCCTGGCCCAGAGTGTGTGCCGGCACATCGCCGATCAGGCGTGCCAGCTCGTCTTCCAGATCCCAGCGCACATGCTCCACCAGCCAGCTCACTTCGGCGGCCAGTTGCACGTCGCCCTCAATGCGCACGCCCGGCTTGTCGCCACGCATCGCAGCCTGGGCAATGGCCAGCGGGGATTCGTCGGTGATTTGCAGCGCCAGATCGGCCTGCGCCCCCGGCGCGGCCCGGTCCAGCAAACCGGCCGGCGTGGCCACCAGCTTCAACGAAAACTGGCGCCATTGCAGCAACAGCACCCGCCCCTGCTGGCGCGCCAGCCGGGCGGTGGCCTCGCGCTCCTGCTGCAGCACGTGGTTGAGCAGCAGCACGATGCGGGCCTGGATTTCGTCCACCGCCCAGTCGGGTGGGGTGAAGCGGGTGCTGAGATCGGTCAGGACCGCATCCAGCACAGAGAAGGGGGAAGGGGTCGGCATAGACCCCGATTATTCCTTACTGGAGCGCCTGCACCCCAGCCACCAGCCAGCCGTGGTCGCCGCTCTTGGGCTTGGTCATGTTCCAGACCTCGCGGAACGGGCTGGGGCCGGCGGAAACATCTTCGCGAATCATGCCGGAGAACTCCACGCTGGCCATGTAGTCGGCCCCCAGGTCCTCGATGCCCAACAGCCGGGCCTGGATCATCACCACCTCGGTGATGTTGACGGGGCGGCCGGTGTGCTGCTCACGCTCTTTGAGCTGCATCTGGATTTCCGCCAGCATGCCGTCGGTCATCATGGCCCGCAGCCTGCCCAGGTCAGCGCCGTCCCAGGCGGCCTGCAGGCTGACGAAATTGGCCTTGGCGGCGTGCAGGAAACCGTCGGAATCGAAGCCCGCCGGCACGCCCCAGCCGCGCATGCCGCTGGGCGCCGACCCGGGCTTGACCATGGGCAAGCCCGGATTGGTCATGGTTTCCCAGGACAGGCCCTTGCGTTCGAACGGTCTGGCCGAAGCGTCGTTGCCCACGTTCTCAGGCCGGTAGCTGTGCGCGGCGGCAGCCCGGGCGCCTGCCGGCAGGCCTTGAAAGGCCATGGCCGGCATGCCTGCCGAGGCAGCGGCGCGGCGGCGCGTGAACCAGGCCGCCAGGCCCAGCAACAGCGCCAGCAACAACGCCACCGTCATCACGTTGGCGAGGGCTTCGCCAAAGCCCATGGCCTGTGCCAACCAGGCCAGCCCCAGACCGGCAGCCAACGGGCCCAGCAATCCGCCCAGGCCGCGACGGGCCGGTGTGGCGCCACCCGGTTGCGCGCCGCCGGGTTGGCCGGGCTTGGCCGTGTCGGCACCGCCGCCGCCAGGCGCCACCGGGGCAGCATCCTTGCGCCCCACTTGCGCAGACTGCTGGCCCACGGACTTGCCGCCGCCCAGGCGCTGGGCCTGGGCTGCAGAGCCGGCCAGCAGCGCCAACCCCAACGCAGTAACCGTCAGGGTGCGCCACAGCATGCTCAGGCCCATGTCCACTCCATCAGCACTTGATGCCGGCGTGCAGCGCCACCACGCCGCCGGTCAGGTTGTGGCAGTCCACATGGGCGAAACCGCCCTGCTGCATCATGGCCTTGAGCTCTTGCTGACCCGGGTGCATGCGGATGGACTCGGCCAGGTAGCGGTAACTGTCAGCGTCATTGGTCACCAGCTTGCCCAGCGCCGGCAGCACCTTGAAGGAGTACCAGTCGTAGGCCTTTTCCAGCGGCTTGGCCACCTTGGAGAACTCCAGCACCAGCAGCTTGCCGCCGGGCTTGAGCACCCGGTTCATCTCGGCGATGGCACGGTCCTTGTGCGTCATGTTGCGCAGGCCAAAGGCCACGCTGACGAGGTCAAAATGACCGTCGGCAAACGGCAGCCGCTCAGCGTCGCAGACCACGCTGGGCAGGCTGACGCCGGCGTCCAGCAGACGGTTGCGGCCGGTGCTCAGCATGGCCTGGTTGATGTCGGTGTGCACCACCTGGCCGCTGTCGCCGACCCGCTTGGCAAAGGCCATCGCCAGGTCACCGGTGCCGCCGGCAATGTCCAGCACGCGCTGGCCGGGCTGCACATTGGCCACCATCACGGTGTAGGCCTTCCAGGCGCGGTGCAGACCCATGGACATCAGGTCGTTCATGACGTCGTACTTGGACGCCACCGAGTCGAACACGCCGCGCACGCGGCGCGCCTTGTCGGACTCGGACACGGTCTCAAAACCGAAATGGGTGGAACTCATGGATGGAATGCTAGAACGAAACCCACGGCTGCGCACAACAGCCTTCAAGAGCCGGGGGCATCTGTAGGAATTTTGCTGAAAACCGCTGGTTGGCCCGGATGGACCAGCCCTGCAAGGCCGGCCATGATACGAGATGGCAGACCAGGGCCGTGCGGCCCCGGACTTTCAGTGGCTGCCGCAGGCGTGCCCGCCAGCGGCGGGCATGGGAGCATCGCGGTCCCGGCCTGCCGCCTGCAAGCGCTGGGCATATTGCTCCCACAACTGCTGCTCGTGCGCACCCAGGTGGTACAGGTAGTCCCACGAGAAGATGCCGGTGTCGTGGCCGTCGCTGAAGCTGGGCTGCACCGCGTAATTGCCCACCGGCGCCAGCCCCACCAGTTGCACCTCGCGCTTGCCGCTCTGCAGCACTTCCTGACCGGGACCGTGGCCCTGCACCTCGGCCGAGGGCGAGTACACGCGCATCAGCTCAAACGGGATGCGGAACGACGCTCCGTCGGAAAAATGCACCTCCAGCGCACGGGATTGACCATGCACCGTGATGTCGGTGGGCACTGGGGCGCCTGCCTGCAAACCTGCCATGGAGAGGAACTCAGTTCAAAAACGGGTTGAAAAATTGACGTGCAGCTTGTGGTCGCCCGACTGCGGTATCGACGAGCCGGGGCTGAACGGTAGTTGGCTGCCCACCACCACGCGGGCAAAGTCGGCCGTCACCGCGAAGCTGGCGGCAGAATACCGCAGACCAAAGCCCACGCTGGCCAGATGGTCCGAAGGTGGCTTGGGGTTGGTGTTGGGGTTGTTGTTGCGCAGCCAGCCGCCATCGACAAAGCCCGAGAAACGCAGGCCAGGCGCCAGCTCGCGCGTGGTCAGTTCGGCGCTGGTGAACAGGCCGCTGTCGCCCGCGATCAGCCGCTCGTCCAGGCCGCGCACGCTGGTGGCGCCGCCCAGGCCGAACTGCTCGCCGGAGATCAGCGCGTCCGGGCTGTATTGCAGCGCGCCGCGTATGCTCCAGAACCAACCGCCGCCAAAACCGGCGCTGTAATTGGCGTTGGCGTGGATGGCTTTCCAGCGCGCGCTCAGCACGCGCGGGTCTTCCGAGCGGTAGGACGCCAGGTCATTGCCCTCGCCGCCGGTCAGGTTGTAGGCCAGGTCCAGGCCATAGCTCCAGGCCGCCGTATCGGTCTCGTTGCGGGCCGCATAGCCCAGCGTGACGGGCCGGGTGCGCCGCTGCAACTGACCCGGCAGCGGGATGCCGTTGACCTCGGCGATGTCGAAACGCTTGTCGTCCAGCGCCAGCGTCAGGTAGCTGCGCCGCCCGCCATCGGGCACCAGGTAGTGGGTGTAGTTCAATCCGGCGGTCTGGCCGGCGCCGTTGCTGGAGAAGGCACCGAAATTGCCCACCACGTCCGACCGGGTGTAGCTGGCGCCGATCACGCCGCCCCAGGTGTAGACCGGGATGCGGTAGCTCAGGCCCAGCTGCTTGACGTCGCTGCGGCTTTGCAGCGAGGTGGTGTAGGCGGCGGTGAACTGGTGGTCCCGGTCGAACAGGTTGGCGTGGCCACCGGAGATGGTGAAGCGGTCCTTGCCGGTGGCGTCGGTGCCGGTGTTGACCAGGTTCAGCGCCACGTACCAGGGCTTGGTCTCCTTCACGTCGACCTTGGCGTTGATCTGGTCGGCCTCCTCGGCCTCCTTGATGGCCACCTGGATCTGCTTGCCGGGGTTCTCATTGGCAATGGCGGTCTGCACCGCCAGCGTCTTGAAGTTGGGCGCGCCGCCCTCTTTCAGCTCGGGCAGGCTGTGGCGTATGTTGGCCTCGCTGTACTGCCTGGCGCCTTCCACCGTGACCTTGCCGATGACGAACTTGACAATGCTGAGCTTGAGCTTGTCGCCGATTTCCTGCGGCGGCAGCACCACCCGGTGCAGGCCGTAGCCATGCTCGCGCAAGGCCTGCTCCAGCGCGGCGGTGGCCTTTTGCAAAGTGTCTATGGTGGCGTCGGCGCGCAAAAAGGGCGCCAGCGCGGCGGTGGTGTCGGCCTGTGACAGCGGGTTGTCGCCCAACACGTCGAAGCCCTTGATGGCAAAGGCGGGGGCCGGCTTGGGTGCCACCACCGGAGCGGGTGTCGGGGCCGGCGAGGACGTGGCCGTGGCCGGCGCGGCGGCTTGCTGAGCCCAGGCGGTGGAAGCGCCGGCACTGGCGGCCAGCGCCAACAGGCACAGGGCAAACGGCGCCGGTGCGGAGGCCCGGCGAATGTCTTGCGCGAGAAAGAGCATGGCTGGCTGTCTTCCTTGTTGTTGTTCTACTTGCACTGGTTGGTGGTGCGTGCGCCAATGTCATTCACCACCGTGTGCACCAGCGGGTTCTTGCTGTTGGGCATGGGAATGCGGTCGAACTCCAGGAACAACGGCGTCAACGCCGGGCGTATGGTGCGGCCGGCATCGTCGGCAAAGCCGGTTTCGCCCCGGCCCAGTTGCAGCACCTCACGCGCCGTGGTGACCTCAATGTGACCGTCGCGCACGAACAGGTACAGGCCTTCCTTGTCGTCCGTGCTGCCGGTGGCGCCGAAGAGTTGCTTGACGTCGGCATTGACGCCGTCAGGCCGCGGCAACTGCTGCAACGTGGGGCCGTTCAAGGGGCGGAAATTGCCGTTGCGCGGCACGTACAGGCCCTGGCCGGCTTGCAGCAGCTGGAAGGCGCTCTGGCCCAGCGGCGTCACCTCGATAGCCCCCTGCCAGGTGTACAGGCTGCAGGCGGCATCAGTGCCTTCGCCACAGTCCACGTCCAGCCCGGTGCCGCGAATACCAATGGTGGAGGTGGGCGTGGTGAAGCTGACGTTCTTGGTGTTGGACTTGCCGATCAGGCCGGTGAGCGCTCGCAGCGAGCCGCGCAGCAACGAGACCAGGAAACGGCCTTCGCCGGGGTTTTTGTCGTCGAAGACGAAGTTGTCGACCCGAAAACGCGTGTTGCCGCCCAGCGTGGTGCGGCTGTCGTCGCGGAAGATCAGCACCGCTTTGGCGCTGGCGCTGGTTTCCACCGTTTCGCCGGGGTACACGCTGGCGCCATCCACCACGCGGCGGCGGACGTTGCTGACGTCCAACGCGTTGACTTCGCCCTGCACACCCACCAGCTTGGCGCTGGCCAGCACGGCATTGGCGTGCGGGCGCTCGCGCACCTGCTCGGACTCGCCCTTGCACTCGGTGCCATTGCACAGGCGGGCGTCGAAATCGGTGCCGCGTATGCCTATGGTGGCGGTGGCGGTCTGCAGGCGGGCCGCGTTGGGCGCGTTCTTGGAGATCAGGCCGGTGATGGCACGCAGGCCGCCGCGCAGCAACTGCATCACCATGCTGTTGTCCTGCGCGCCTTCCTTGAATTGGTAACGCTGCAGCACGATGTCGGAGTTGGGCCGCAAGGTCATGCGGGTGCCGTCTTGCAGCTTGATGATGGCCGAGGAACCGTCGGAGGTGGTCAGGCGGTCACCTTCGTTCAGCGCCAGGCCTTTGCCCAGCGTGCGTGGCAGCTTGCCATCCGCCTGGGCAAACCCCACACCACGGGAAAACTCCACCTCCCCCACAACAGGCACCGCAGTGGCCTGCGCACGCGCTGCCAGCGGCGCGGCCAGCCCGACGCAAGCCATGCAGGCGACCAACAGCCACTGCCCGGCTGTCAACGTGAACGGCCGGGCGGCGGCGGTGAGGGCGACGGCCATGGCCCCAGCAGCGCCATCGCGCGAGCGGTTGCCCCCCCCTGTAAATCCATTCCCCGACATGCTTCACCTCTCGGTATGAAAAAGGTGCCTGCGCACCATCCGCCGGGCATGCGATGCGCCCAGCGTTGCAATTTAACCATAGGCGCGCAACAGCACAGGCGATTTCTGTGCTTTTGACGTATGCGAACGGCAAAAGCGTGATTTTTTGCCGCCAACGGTGGCGGGCACGCCGCAGGCCAGAGGCCTGGTCAGCGGGATCACCATGGCCAGTGGCTCAGCGCCGGGCCAGCGCCGCCACCACGTCAGCCTCCACGGGGGCCAACCCGGCCGACACGGCGGCCAACCGGTCTTGCGGCGCATCGACACGCTTGGCGGCCCAGACCGGCGACGGGTAGTGGCTGTCCCAGTCGAAGCGGGCAATCACGTGCCAGTGCAGGTGCGGCACCACGTTGCCCAGCGCCGCCAGGTTGATCTTGTTCGGTTGCAGGTGGCGGCGCAGGGCCTGCTCCACCGCCACCACGGCGTCCATGCAGGTCTGGCGCTCGGATCGGGACAACTCGGACAGCTCCGCCACATGGTCCTGCCAGACCACGCGGTAGAAGGCTGGAAAACCGGCCTCGGCCGCCCGTATCACGCGCAACAGCGGGGTCTGGACGACGAGGTGGCCGCCCGCCTCGTCGCACAGGGGGCAGCCGGCGCGCTGACCCATCAGACCAGCACCCGCTCAATGCCGCCGTTGTTGGCGGCAGCCACGTACTGGGGCAACCAGTTGTCACCCAGGATCTGCTTGGCCATCTCGACCACGATGTAGTCGGCCTCCAGCAGGCCGTTGTTCAGGTCGTTGCCATAGCGGCTCAGGCCCTGCAGGCAGCTGGGACAGCTGGTCAGGATCTTCATGCCCCCCTGGGCTTCGCCGGTGATGGCGCGCAAATCCTGCTCGCCCTTGCGCAGCTCTTCTTCCTTGCGAAAGCGCACCTGGGTCGAGATGTCGGGCCGGGTCACGCCCAGCGTGCCTGACTCGCCGCAGCAGCGCTCGTTCTTCAGCACCTGGCTGCCCACCAGCGCCTTGACGGTCTTCATCGGGTCCTGCAGCTTCATGGGGCTGTGGCAGGGGTCGTGGTACAGGTAGGCGCCGGCCTGCTCCGCACTCAGCGTGATTTTCTTTTCCAGCAGGTACTCGTGGATGTCGATGATGCGGCTGCCGGGGAAGATCTTGTCAAACTCGTAACCCTGCAGCTGGTCATAACAGGTGCCGCAGCTGACCACCACGGTCTTGATGTCCAGGTAGTTCAGCGTGTTGGCGACGCGGTGGAACAGCACCCGGTTGTCGGTGATGATCTTTTCTGCTTTGTCGAATTGACCGGAACCGCGCTGCGGATAGCCGCAACACAGGTAGCCGGGCGGCAGCACGGTCTGCACGCCTGCATGCCACAGCATGGCCTGCGTCGCCAGGCCGACCTGGCTGAACAGGCGCTCGGAGCCGCAGCCGGGGAAATAGAACACCGCCTCCGTCTCGCTGCTGGTGGCCTGCGGGTTGCGGATGATGGGCACGTAATCCGCATCCTCAATGTCCAGCAGCGCGCGTGCCGTCTTCTTGGGCAGGCCGCCGGGCATTTTCTTGTTGATGAAGTGGATCACCTGCTCTTTCACCGGCGCTGGGCCTACCGTGGCCGGCGGCTTGGCGGTCTGGTGCTTGGCCACAGCGCGCAGCACGTCATTGGCCAGGCGCTGGGCCTTGAAACCCACGCCCACCATGGCAGTGCGCATCAGCTTGATGGTCTGCGGGCTGGTGGCGTTGAGGAAGAACATCGCCGCCGCGTTACCGGGGCGGAACGACTTCTGGCCCATCTTGCGCAACAGGTTGCGCATGTTCATGGACACATCGCCAAAGTCGATGTCCACCGGGCAGGGCGTCAGGCACTTGTGGCACACGGTGCAGTGGTCGGCCACGTCCTCGAACTCCTGCCAGTGCTTGATGCTGACGCCCCGACGCGTCTGTTCCTCGTACAGGAAGGCCTCCACCAACAGCGAGGTGGCCAGGATCTTGTTGCGCGGGCTGTACAGCAGATTGGCGCGCGGCACATGGGTGGCACAGACCGGCTTGCACTTGCCGCAGCGCAGGCAGTCCTTGACGCTGTCGGCAATGGCACCGATGTCGGACTGCTGCATGATCAGCGACTCGTGCCCCATCAGCCCGAAGCTGGGCGTGTAGGCATTCGTGAGGTCGGCATACAGCGTGTGTGATTTGCCCAGCGGGCCTGCCGGCTCGGAGGCCGCAGCCAACGGCGAGCGCAGCAGCTTGCCCTTGTTGAACCGGCCTTCCGGGTCGATGCGCGCCTTGTAGTCGCTGAACGGCTGCAGTTCGGCATCGGTCAGGAATTCCAGCTTGGTGATGCCTATGCCATGCTCGCCGGAGATCACGCCATCCAGCGAGCGCGCCAGCGCCATGATGCGCTTGACCGCCTCGTGCGCGGTTTGCAGCATCTCGTAGTCGTCGCTGTTGACCGGCAGGTTGGTGTGCACATTGCCGTCGCCTGCATGCATGTGCAGCGCGGCCCACACCCGGCCCTTGAGCACGCGCTGGTGGATAGACACGCATTCGGCCATGATGGGCGCGAAGGCCTCGCCGACGAAGATGGTCTGCAGCGGCATGCGCAGCTGGGTCTTCCAGCTGGCGCGCAGGCTGTGGTCCTGCAACTGCGGGAACAGCTCGCCAATGCCGGCCAGCCAGCCAGCCCACAGTTCGCGCACCTGCTGCAACAGCGCCAGCGCCTGGGCCACGCGGTCGCCCAGCAACTCTGCCGGCGGGATGTCGTTGGTGTCGTCATGCCGGCCCAGCGGCAGGTTGCCACGGGTCAGGAAGGCCTGCAGCTCGTCGCACAGCTTCAGCTTGTTGGCCAGGCTGAGTTCGATGTTGATGCGCTCTATGCCCTCGGTGTACTCGGCCATGCGCGGCAGCGGGATCACCACGTCCTCGTTGATCTTGAAGGCGTTGGTGTGGCGCGAAATGGCCGCCGTGCGCTTGCGGTCCAGCCAGAACTTCTTGCGCGCCTCCGGGCTGATGGCGATGAAGCCTTCTCCGCTGCGCGAGTTGGCGATGCGCACCACCTCCGACGTGGCGCGCGCCACCGCATCGGCGTCGTCGCCGGCAATGTCACCAAACAGCACCATCTTGGGCAGCGCGGAGCCGCCCGCCAACGCGCGCTTGGACTTGGTGGCATAACCCACCGCCTTCAGGTAGCGGTCGTCCAGGTGCTCCAGGCCGGCCAGCAACACCCCGGAGCGCGCGGCTTCGGCGAACATGAAGTCCTTGATTTCGACGATGCTGGGCACGGCGTCGCGCGCGTTGCCGAAAAACTCCAGGCACACGGTGCGGGTGTGCGCCGGCATGCGGTGCACCACCCAGCGCGCACTGGTGATCAGGCCGTCGCAGCCCTCTTTTTGTATGCCCGGCAGGCCGCTCAGGAACTTGTCGGTGACGTCCTTGCCCAGGCCTTCCTTGCGGAAGGTCTTGCCGGGAATGTCCAGCCGCTCGGTGCGCAGCAGCGTCTTGCCGTCGGCCTTGAAGTACTTCAGCTCGAAACTGGCCAGCTCGGCGTCGTGGATCTTGCCCAGGTTGTGGTTCAGCCGGGTCACTTCCAGCCACTCGGCCTGCGGCGTCACCATGCGCCATGACGCCAGGTTGTCCAGCGCGGTGCCCCACAGCACGGCCTTCTTGCCGCCAGCATTCATGGCGATGTTGCCACCTATGCACGAGGCCTCGGCGGAGGTCGGGTCCACCGCAAACACGAAGCCGGCGCGCTCGGCGGCATCGGCCACGCGCTGCGTGACCACGCCCGCCTCGGTCCACACCGTGGCCACCGGCTGCGCCACACCGGGCAGCGCGCGCAACTCCACCTCGGTCATGGCTTCCAGCTTTTCGGTGTTGATGACCACGCTGCGCCAGGTCAGCGGTATGGCACCCCCGGTGTAGCCGGTGCCGCCGCCACGCGGGATGATGGTCAGCTCCAGCTCCATGCAGGCTTTCACCAGGCCGGCCATCTCGACCTCGGTGTCGGGCGTCAGCACCACGAAGGGGTATTCCACCCGCCAGTCGGTGGCGTCGGTGACGTGAGAGACCCGGCTCAGGCCATCGAACTTGATGTTGTCCCTGGCCGTGTGCTTGCCCAGCACGCGCAGGGTCTTGCGGCGCAACTCGGCGGCTTTCTGGAAGGTGGCGTCAAAGGCCTGCACGGCGCGGGTGGCGGCCTCGTACAGCTCGCCCACCAGGGCGTCGCGCGCCGGATCCACCTCAGGCGTGCGGCGTTTGTGGATTTCGGCCAGGCGGTGGTGCAAGGCTTCGACCAGCAGGCGGCGCCGCTTGGGGTTGTCCAGCAGGTCGTCTTGCAAATAGGGGTTGCGCTGCACCACCCAGATATCGCCCAACACCTCGTACAGCATGCGCGCCGAACGACCCGTGCGACGCTCTTCGCGCAGCTTGTTCAGGGTGTCCCAGGCACGGGAACCCAGCAGACGGATGACGATTTCGCGGTCGGAGAAGGACGTGTAGTTGTACGGGATCTCGCGTATGCGTTCAGGCGCGTGCAACAAGCGGCCGTCGGCCGCCACCAGATGGTTGAGCGTGGTCGGAGCGTTCATCGTTGTGGTTCCAGCCGCTACTACGGAACTGCCCGGCTGGAGAGCCATGTTACCGCAGTGCAACAATACAACGCCCCTCTTTCAGGGATGCCCCTATGGAAAGCCCCCATGGTCGGTGGCTTGTCATCGGTGTTAAATGCCGCTGACATATTCGGGGCCTAGGCTCGCACTTTCTTTTTCAGACTCAGAACACTTTGGGGGATACCTATGAAACTCCGTCTTGGCATTGCCGCGCTGTTGTCGGCATTCGCGCTGTCAGCACAAGCCCAGCCCGCGCCGGTTGAAATCCAGTGGTGGCACGCCATGTCCGGCCCGCTGGGCGACTGGGTCAACGACCTGGCGAAGGAATTCAACGCCAGCCAGAAGGACTACAAGGTGCTGCCCACCTACAAGGGCACCTATGACGAATCCATGACCGCGGCTGTGGCGGCCTTCCGCGCCGGCAATGCACCGCACATCCTGCAGGTCTATGAAGTGGGCACCGCCACCATGATGGCGGCCAAGGGCGCCATCAAGCCGGTGGGCGAGGTGATGACCCAGGGCGGCGCCAAGTTCGACCCCAAGGCCTACATCCCCGCAGTGGCCGGCTACTACACCGCGCCCAACGGCCAGATGCTGAGCTTCCCGTTCAACAGCTCTACCACCATCTTCTATTACAACAAGGACGCCTTCAAGGCCGCCGGCCTTGACCCGAACAAGGCCCCCTCCACCTGGCCCGAAGTGGCGCTGGCTGCCGCCAAGCTGAAAGCCAGCGGCCACCGCTGCCCCTTCACCAGCAGCTGGATCAGCTGGACGCAGCTGGAGAGCTTCTCCACCTGGCACAACACCTTGTTCGCGACGCAAAACAACGGCTTTGGCGGACCGTCGGCACGCCTGGCCTTCAACTCGCCGCTGCACCTGCGCCACTTTGACAACCTGGCCAACATGGCCAAGCAGGGCCTGTTTGTCTACAAGGGCCGCGCCAACGCTGCCGACGTGACCTTCCCCTCGGGTGAGTGCGCCATGATCACCGGCTCTTCGGGCCTGTACGCACGCGTCAGCAAGGAGGCCAAGTTCGCCTATGGCATCGCCCCCCTGCCCTACTACCCGGACGTGGCCGGCGCGCCGCAGAACACGGTCATTGGTGGCGCCAGCCTGTGGGTGATGAACGGTAAGAAGGCGGAAGAGTACAAGGGTGTGGCCGCGTTCTTCAACTACCTGTCCAAGGCCGACGTGCAATCGGCCAGCCACAAGCGCACCGGCTACCTGCCCATCACCACTGCGGCGTATGAAATGACGGAGAAGTCCGGCTTCTACAAGCAGTTCCCCGGCACCGATGTGGCGGTGACGCAGATGATCCGCAAGACCACCGACAAGTCGCGCGGCGTGCGCCTGGGCAATTTCAACCAGATTCGCACCATCATCGACGAGGAAACCGAGCAGATCTGGAGCGGCAAGAAGCAACCCAAGGAAGCCCTGGAAACCGCGATACAGCGCGGTAATGAGCAGTTGGAGCGCTTCCAGAAAGCCAACAAGTAAGTCACCGGGGGCACGCACCCCTGGCAAGTGAAGCCCCGTCCATCTCGTTTGGCGGGGCTTCGCGGTTTATAGTCTCAGCCCATGGCACGTATGCACAACATTTCCAGCCCCTTTGCCAACACCCGGCCGGGGAGCCACTGAGCCATGGAAAAACGCGTCCTGTTCCGTTCGCCCTGGCTGCCCTGGGCCTTGCTGGCCCCGCAGATGACGGTGGTGCTGGTGTTTTTCTTCTGGCCTGCGGCGCAGGCGCTGCTGCAATCCTTCCAGCTGCAGGACGCCTTCGGCACCTCCACCGAATGGGTGGGGTTCGACAACTTCAAGACGCTGTTCGCTGACGACGCCTACCTGGAATCGTTCAAGATCACTGCGCTGTTTTCGGTGCTGGTGGCGGTGCTGGGCATCGGCCTGGCGCTGCTGCTGGCGGTGTTTGCCGACCGCATCGTGCGCGGCGCCATGTTCTACAAGACCCTGCTGATACTGCCCTACGCCGTGGCGCCGGCGGTGGCGGGTGTGCTGTGGATCTTCATGTTCTCGCCGGCACTGGGTGTGGTGGCCTATGGGTTGCGCAACATCGGCATCGAGTGGGACCACCTGCTGAACTCCAACCAGGCCATGGGGCTGATCGTGATGGCGGCGATCTGGAAGCAGATTTCCTACAACTTCCTGTTCTTCCTGGCCGGGCTACAGTCCATCCCGAAGTCGCTGATCGAAGCCGCCGCGATTGACGGCGCGCGGCCGTGGCGACGCTTCTGGACCATCCAGTTCCCGCTCTTGTCGCCCACCACTTTCTTCCTGTTGGTGATCAACGTGGTGTACGCCTTCTTCGACACCTTCGCCATCGTGGACGCCTCCACCCACGGCGGGCCGGGGCGCGACACCATGATCCTGGTCTACAAGGTCTACCACGACGGTTTCAAGAACGGCGACCTGGGCGGCTCGGCCGCGCAATCGGTGGTGCTGATGGTGATCGTCATCGCGCTCACCGTGGCCCAGTTCCACTATGTCGAAAAAAAGGTGCAGTACTGATGACGCACTTGCAACACCTGCAGGACATCCGCCATGGTTGAGCGCCGCGCCACACTGGGCATCCTCGCGCACGCCGTGATGATTCTGGGCGTGCTCATCGTCGCCTTCCCGCTGTACCTGGCCTTCGTGGCCTCCACCCACACGTCGCAGGAGATCATCGCCGCGCCCATGCCCATGCTGCCGGGCAGCCACATGTGGGAGACCTACCGCGACGCGCTGCTGGGCGGCGTGGGCAGCAACTCCACCGCGCCAGTGGGGCGCATGATGTGGATCAGCCTGGTGACGGCGCTGGTCATCACCTTCGGCAAGATCACCATTTCGCTGCTGTCGGCGTTTGCCATCGTGTATTTCCGCTTCCCGGCGAAGCAGTTGTTCTTCTGGGCCATCTTCGTCACGCTGATGCTGCCGGTGGAGGTGCGCATCAGCCCCACCTACAAGGTGGTGTCCGACCTGGGCATGCTCAACAGCTACGCCGGCCTGACCATTCCGCTGATCGCCTCGGCCACCGCCACCTTTTTGTTCCGCCAATTCTTCCTGACCGTACCCGACGAGCTGGTGGAAGCCGCGCGCATGGACGGCGCGGGGCCCATGCGCTTCTTCAAGGACATCCTGCTGCCGCTGTCCAAGACCTCGATGGCGGCACTGTTCGTGATCCAGTTCATCTACGGCTGGAACCAGTACCTGTGGCCGCTGTTGGTGACCACCAGCGAGGACATGTACCCGGTGGTGATCGGCATCAAGCGCATGCTGGCCGGTGGTGACGCCGCCAACGAATGGAACGTGGTGATGGCCACCGCCATCCTGGCCATGCTGCCGCCTGCGCTGGTGGTGGTGCTGATGCAGAAGTGGTTTGTCAAAGGGTTGGTGGACTCGGAGAAGTAATTACTTTGCGGGACAGACCAACGCGAAGCGTTGCTCTGTCGCCAACTGATTAAAAAACTATGGCATCCATCTCTTTAAAAAACGTCGTCAAGCGCTACGGCGCCGGCAAGACCCAGGTGCAGGTGCTGCACAGCGTCAATGCCGAAATCCAGGACCACGAGTTCATCGTCATCGTCGGCCCTTCGGGCTGCGGCAAGTCCACGCTGCTGCGCATGGTGGCCGGGCTGGAGGAAATCAGCGGTGGCGACATCTGCATCGGCGAGCGGGTGGTCAACAACCTGGAGCCGTCCGAGCGCGACATCGCCATGGTGTTCCAGAACTATGCGCTGTACCCGCACATGACGGTGTTCGACAACATGGCCTATGGCCTGAAGATCGCCAAAGTGCCGGTGGACGAGATCAAGACGCGGGTGGACAAGGCCGCCAAGATCCTGGAGCTGGGCAACTACCTGCACCGCAAACCGCGCGAACTGTCGGGCGGGCAGCGCCAGCGCGTGGCCATGGGACGCGCCATCGTGCGCCAGCCGCAGGTGTTCCTGTTCGACGAGCCGCTGTCCAACCTGGATGCCAAGCTGCGCGCCCAGACCCGGCTCGAGATCCAGAAACTGCACCGCGAGCTGGGCATCACCTCGCTGTTCGTCACCCATGACCAGGTGGAAGCCATGACGCTGGCGCAGCGCATGATCGTGATGAACGCCGGCCGCATGGAGCAGTTCGGCACGCCGGAAGAGGTGTACAGCCGCCCGGCCACCACCTTCGTCGCCAGCTTCATAGGCTCACCACCCATGAACCTGCTGCACCACGCACCGGGTGGCAAGGCCGGCAGCATCCTGGGCGTGCGGCCGGAGCACCTGGCCATCGCCAACGACGGCTGGGCGGTGCAGGTGGAGACGGTGGAAATGCTGGGCGCCGAGCGCCTGGTCTACGGCCGGCTGCTTGAGGGCGGTGACATGCTGATCGTGCGCATTGAAGAAAGCGCGCCGGTGCCGGCCCTAGGCGCCAACATTCACGTGCTGGCGCAGCCCGACCGGCTGCATTGGTTTGACGCCGCCACCGGGCAACGCCAGTGATCGCCCCCTGGCCGTACCCGCGCTGGGTGGCCCACCGGGGTGCCGGCAAGCTGGCGCCCGAAAACACGCTGGCCGCCTTTCGCCTGGGCGCCAGCCACGGCTACCGCATGTTCGAGTGCGACGCCAAGCTGAGCGCCGACGGCGTGCCTTTCCTGATGCACGACGCCACGCTGGCGCGCACCACCAACGCCGCCGGGCTGTCACTCCCCTCTGCCGTGGGCGGTGACCTCCCCTGGGCAACGCTGAGCCAGCTGGACGCCGGCAGTTGGCATTCGCGCACCTATGCCGGCGAGCCCCTGCCCACGCTGGAGAACATCGCGCGCTTCTGCCTGAAGAACGACTACCTGCTGAACATCGAGATCAAGCCCACGCCGGGCACCGAGCGCCACACCGGCGAAGTGGTGGCCAGCCATGCTGCCCGCCTGTGGCAGGGCGCCGGGGTGCCGCCGCTGCTGACGTCGTTTCAGGTCGAGGCGCTGCACGGTGCCCGCGCCGCCGCGCCGGCACTGCCGCGCGGCCTGCTGCTGGACACGCTGTGGCCCGGCTGGTTGCCCACGGCGCTCGAACTGGGGTGCGTGGCTGTGGTCTGCAACCACGCGCTGTGGGACCCGCACACCGTGGCGCAGGCCAAGAGCGCCGGCCTGCGCACGCTGAGTTACACGGTGAACGACGAATGGGCGGCCCAGCGGCTGATCGCACTGGACACGGACGGCCTCATCACCGACCGGGTGGACTTGTTCTCACCGGCGGAGTAGGCGTGTACCCGCAGCCCCGAGGGCGCCATTCGGTAGCTATCCCCATGCTCTCTAACCTCGGGCGCCGCGATCTCCGGGCGATTGGATGTCGGCTTTGAGGCGTTGAGATCGAATCATCGAAGTTCGCATTTCGACCATAAGTGAACAATGAGCAGGCGTACCGCAGCTCAATCAATTGGCACCCGCGACGCAGCTGGATCATTTTTTTGGCAAGCCATTCTGCAAGTCCTGGATGTGCACAATCCAGCGCTTGGATTTGACGGAATACACGCGCTGCATTAGATTCCCGCACTTGATGACCTTGGCATCCTCCCCGCGCGCCGTCTTACTTGCGCTCCTGCTGTGGGGCGCCAGCATATCGCCAAGCATGGCGCAACCCGCCCCCGTGCCGGTCAGCCCAGGGCCAGAAGGGGCAGATCTCGCTGCCTCCGTCTGGATGTTGGAAGACCCGACAGGCGCACTCACGTTGGCCGATGTGCAGAGCCTGCCGAATGCCGGCCGCTTTCAGCCCCGCAGCCCGCGCGTTGGCTACACCACATCCGCTTACTGGCTTCGCATGCGCGTTGCCAATACCGCTGGCATGCCCGTGACCTGGTGGTTGGATACGGGTAACCGCAAGTTGCAGGAGTTGGACCTGTACGTTCCCGATGCCACCGGCCGCTATGCGCACCAGTCGGCCAGTTCCGGCCGCCCGTTTGCCAACCGGCCACTGCCCACGGCGGACTTTGTGTTCCCTGTCACGCTGTCGGCAGGCCAGACCGCCGACATCTACTTGCGTGCGCGCTCCACCGGATTTTCCATCCTGGCTGTGGCACCGCGTCTGTGGCAGCCCGCCACCTACAGCGCGCGGATGGAGAACGACAAGACCCAGTGGCTGCTGTACCTGGGCATGGCGGGCGCGCTGGGCCTGTTCAACCTGCTGCTGTTCTTCTCCATACGCGATGTCAACTACCTGCTGTACGTAGCCTCACTGCTGTCGGTGGTGTGGTCAGTGTGCTCGGGAGCAGGGGGCTATGGCTATGCGTTTGCCTACTTCTGGCCCAACTGGCCGGTGTTTGAGCAGATCAGCTGGATCGCCTCAATCGCCGTGGCGGCCTATTTCCCCCTGCTGTTCATCGTGCGCTTCACCGGCCTGCGTCAGGCGCTGCCGCGGCTGCACCGTTTTGTGGTCGTGTGCCTCGCCATCGCTGGCGTGTCCTGGGCCGTGAACATCACGCTGACCGCGCTGCATGTCACCAACACGCAATGGCCGCTGATGCACGCCATCAGCAAGTTCCATTCGGCGGTGTATGTCATGTTCGTGCTGGCCGTCGCCGCCGGCGTCGCGCGGCTGACCTGGGCCGGCAACCGCCAAGCCAAGTTCATTTGCTACGCCTGGGCGCCGCTGATCGTCAACTCCATAGGCTCAGGTGCCGTGCAGGCCATGGGCAAGCAGGCTGATCTGTCGCTGGTCATGTGGGCCTCGGCGTTTGAACTCATCGTCATGTCGCTGGCGCTGGCGGACCGCTACAACCAGGAGCGCCGGGCCAAGGCCCGAGCGCAGGAAGAAAAGGCCGCCGCCCAGGCCCAACTGGTGCAGGCGCTGCAGCAGTCCGCACAGCAATTGGAGGCCAAGGTTGTGCTGCGTACCGAGGAACTGCAGGCCGAGCAGACCCGCACCCAAACCCTGCTGACGCGCAACCAGGACCTGCTGCACAACATCCTGCCGGTAGAGCTGGCGCAGGAACTGTCCGCCACCGGCAGTGCGCGCCCGGCGCGGCATGAGTCCGCCACCATCCTGTTCACCGACTTCAGCGGTTTCACGCAGGCGGTGGCCACCATGCCGGCGGACCGCATGGTGGCCGAGCTCAACGAAATTTTCGCCGCGTTTGACGACATTACCGATGACTGCGGCGTAGAAAAGATCAAGACCATTGGCGACGCCTACATGGCCGCTGCCGGCCTGCCCAAGCCCTGTGCCGATCATGCCCAGCGTTGCGTGCAGGCTAGCTTGCGTATGCTTGCCTACCTGGAGCAGCGCAACCAGCAGGCCGCTTTCAAATGGGCGCTGCGCATAGGCGTGCACTCCGGCCCGGTGGTGGCCGGCGTGGTGGGCAAGCGCAAATACGCCTTTGACATCTGGGGGGACACGGTCAACGTGGCCTCACGCATGGAAAGCTCTGGTGAGGAGGGCAAGGTGAACGTCTCTGCCTATACCTACGACCTGATACGCCACGACTACCACTGCAACTACCGTGGCAAGGTGGATGCCAAGGGCAAAGGGCATATAGACATGTACTTTGTTGAAGGCCGGGTACTTGGGTAAGTACTCGGGCCATAGCGCAGCGCGCTGGCATACCCCTCAGAATTGGCTAGGCCGTGATGTTGTCAGAATCGATTGGGCCTGAGCAGCAAGAAGTTTTTGATCACTTGCAACATGAGCCAGATATTCAGTCTGCTCTGACGAATGGCTGCTTTGGGCACTTTGCCGCCTTAGCCGAAAGTCCGACAAGGGCACCGTATTTGCCGGTGGCGCAACCATTTGGTATCCACTGGGGAAACCTACCTATCAGCGTGAGGAGGCCTCAAATCCCCTTGAGGCGACCCAGTAGAGACTTACCTTTGGCGTCAATGGTGATGCCCATGCGGCCCATGCACATGGCGGTGGGCAATTTCCTCCTCGGTGGCGGCCCGCACGTCCACCACGGTCAGCCCAAAACGCAGTTCCCTGCCGGCCAGGGGGTGGTTGCCGTCCAGCACGGCATCGTCCTTCTTGACCTCCATCACGGTGAAGATCAGCGGCTGGCCGGCTTCGTTCTCGCCGCCCCGCAATTGCATGCCCACCTTGACCGGGCTGGGCAGGTTGGCGCGCGGCACGGTCTTGAGCAGGCTTTCGTCACGCTCGCCAAAGGCGTCTTGCGGGTGCAGTTCGACGGTGGCCTGGTAGCCGGGCATGCGCTCGTCCACCGCCGCCTCGATCTTGGGGAAGATGTTGTCGTAACCGCCATGCAGGTACACCATGGGCTGGCGGCTTTCCTCGATCAGCTTGCCTTTGGGGTCCATCAGCTTGTAGCGCAGGCTGACCACGGTGTTCTTGGTAATTTTCATCTGGGGCTTTCGTTGGGCCGGCCTGGACGGGGCGCCGCCAGCCTGCCGGATTGAGCGCCGATTCTAGGCCGCCCGAGCACAGGTACGCTGGCAAACGGTCATGCCTGTCCGATCTTTCAACGGCGCGACAGCCACCACTGGCTGCTGGCGCAGCACAGCACCAGCGCCGCGTAGCTGGCCATCTTGCCGTCGTTGCCGAACCACCACAGCCCCGCCAACAGCGCCGCCAGCCCCACCCCGCCATTCACCAGCACCTGGGTCCAGAAGCCATGGCGCCGGGCGTGGCGGCTGAAAATGAAGCGCCCGCCCAGCGCCAGCAGCAGCGCCACGGCGAGCGCAGGGGCGGCGAAATTCAGGGCGTGGTCCAACAGGTCCAGGGCGCTCATGGATGGATGGGTGGTTAGATGAAAAAGGGCCGGGCCGGTGGCAATTGACCCCCGTCAATCGGGGGTGTGGCGCAAATTTTATAATCCCGGGATGGCAGTCTGGGCATTAGGCATCAACCACACGACCGCTCCGCTCGATCTGCGGGGCCGGTTTGCCTTTGCGCTGGACCAGTTGCAGCCTACTTTGCACGGCCTGCGCGGCGCCTTGTCACGCAGTGCCGAGGCGGCCATCATCTCCACCTGCAACCGCACCGAAATCTATGGCGCCGGTGATCACATGGAGTTGGAACCCATGGTGGACTGGCTGGCGCACAGCGGCCGTGTCTCGGCCCAGCAGTTGCGCGGCCATGCCTATACCCTGCACGACGACCACGCGGCGCGCCACGCTTTTCGCGTCGCCAGCGGGCTGGATTCCATGGTGCTGGGTGAGGCGCAGATCCTGGGGCAGATGAAGGATGCCGTGCGCATGGCCGAAGAGGCCGGCGCCCTGGGCAGTACGCTGAACCAGCTGTTCCAGCGCTCGTTCGCGGTGGCCAAGGAGGTGCGCACCAGCACCGAGATCGGCGCCCACTCCATCAGCATGGCGGCCGCCACGGTGCGCCTGGCTGGCCAGTTGTTCGAAGACCTGTCCGACATCCGGGTGCTGTTTGTCGGTGCTGGCGAGATGATCGAACTGGCCGCCACCCATTTCGCCGCCCGCAAGCCGCGCGGCATGACCATTGCCAACCGTTCGCTGGACCGCGGCGAGGCGCTGGCCTCGCGCTTCGGCGCCGAGGTGATGCGCCTGGCCGAGCTGCCGGCGCGCCTGCACGAGTTCGACGCCGTGGTCAGCTGCACCGCCAGCACCCTGCCGCTGATTGGCCTGGGCGCGGTGGAGCGGGCGCTGAAGGCACGCCGCCACCGCCCCATGCTGATGGTGGACCTGGCGGTGCCGCGCGACATCGAACCCGAGGTGAAGAAGCTGCAAGACGTCTACCTGTACACCGTGGACGACCTGGCCGCCGTGGTGCAGACCGGTCAGGCCAACCGCCAGGCAGCGGTGGCGCAGGCCGAGGTCATCATCGATGCCGGCGTGCAAAGCTTCATGCACTGGGTGGACCAGCGCGGCAATGTGCCGCTGATCCAGCGCCTGAACGCCCAGGCCGACGAGTGGCGCCAGGCCGAGATTTCCCGCGCCCGCAAGCTGCTGGCCAAGGGGCAGGATGTGGAAGCGGTGCTGGACGCGCTGTCCAAGGGCCTGACGCAAAAGATGCTGCATGGCGCGCTGGCCGAGCTGCATGCTGGCGACGCGCAGGCGCGCGAGCGTGCCGGCACGGCCATTCAGCACTTCTTCCTGCGCAAAGAGCGTTAGCGGAGCTCGACTGCGCGGACTCGCCCTTCGACAAGCTCAGGGTGAACGGTTGGTGTTCCAACCCCGCGCACGCACACCAGCCCGTTCGGGCTGAGCCTGTCGAAGCCCCCACGAACCCTTTGCGCACGGTACCCCATGAAAACCTTCCTCCGCCACCAGCTCGAACGCTACGCCAACCGCCTGGGCGAGCTGGAGTTCCTGCTGTCGCGCGAGGACATCATGAAGGACATGAGCCAGTTCCTGGTACTGTCGCGCGAGCACTCGGAGGTGACGCAGATCGCCGGCCGTTACGCCCGCTACCAGCAGCGCGAGGGCGACCTGGCCGCAGCCCGGGAACTGCAGGCCGGTGCCGCTGACGACGCCGACATGGCCGCCATGGCGCAAGAGGAAATCGAATCGGCACAGGCTGAGCTGGCCACACTGGAAGACGAACTGCAGCGTCTGCTGCTGCCCAAGGACCCCGACGACGCCCGCAACGCCTTTCTGGAAATCCGCGCCGGCACCGGCGGCGACGAGTCGGCACTGTTTGCCGGTGACTTGCTGCGCATGTACACCCGCTACTTCGAACGCCAGGGCTGGAAGACCGAGCTGATCAGCGAGTCTCCGAGTGAGCTGGGCGGCTACAAGGAAGTGGTGCTGCGCATCGAGGGCGCCGGCGTGTATGGCGCGCTGCGCTTCGAGTCCGGCGGCCACCGGGTGCAACGCGTGCCGGCCACCGAAACCCAGGGGCGCATCCACACCAGCGCCTGCACGGTGGCGGTGCTGCCTGAGCCGGACGAGGCGGTGGCGGTGCAGATCAACCCGGCGGATTTGCGCATAGACACCTACCGCGCCAGCGGTGCCGGCGGCCAGCACATCAACAAGACCGATTCGGCGGTGCGCATCACCCACATCCCCACCGGCATCGTGGCCGAGTGCCAGGACGACCGCTCGCAGCACCGCAACAAGGCCAAGGCCCTGCAGGTGCTGTCAGCCCGCATCCAGGAAAAAGAACGCTCGGAGCAGGCCGCCAAGGACGCCGCCATGCGCAAGGGCTTGGTGGGCAGCGGCGACCGCAGCGACCGCATACGCACCTACAACTTTCCGCAGGGCCGGTTGACCGACCACCGCATCAACCTGACGCTGTACAAGCTGTTGTTCATCATGGAAGGCGACCTGGGTGAAGTGCTGCAGGCGCTGCGCCACGCGCGCGAAGCCGAGCAATTGGCCGAACTGGAACTGGCCACGCCGTGAGGCCGGTCCGCCAGTTCCGTACTAAGCCACCATGAGCACCCTCAGCATCGCCCAGGCCTTGAGCGCCACCCAGGCCCTGGGCCTGGAGCGGCTGGACGCCCAACTGTTGCTGCTGCATGTGCTGGGCCGCCCAGCAGCCGAGCGGGCCTGGCTGCTGGCGCATGACGCCGACCCGCTGCCACCCACCCGCCAGCAGGCGCTGCTGGCACTGGCCAGCCGCCGCGCGGCTGGCGAGCCGCTGGCCTACCTGACCGGCCACAAGGAATTCTTCGGCCTGGACTTGCAGGTAGACGCGCGCGTGCTGGTGCCGCGACCAGACACCGAGACCCTGGTGGACTGGGCGCTGCAGGTGCTGGCACCCCACGCCGAGGGCAGCGTGGTGGACCTGGGCTGCGGCAGCGGCGCCATCGCGCTGGCGCTGAAAGCCACGCGGCCGCAGCTGCGGGTCAGCGCGCTGGACGCCAGTGCCGACGCGCTGGCCGTGGCGCAGACCAACGCCCAGCGCCTGCGGCTGGATGTCGCCTTCAGCCAGGGCGACTGGCTCAGCATGACCTCCGGGCGGTTTGACGCCATCGTGTCCAACCCGCCCTACATTGCCGACGGCGACCACCATCTGCCGGCGCTGCGACATGAACCGGAGCAAGCACTGACTTCTGGCAAAGACGGCCTGGATGCGATACGAAAAATCATCCAGCAAGCCCCTGACCATGTGAACTCCGGCGGCTGGTTGCTGCTCGAACATGGCCACGACCAGGCCGACGCCGTGCGCGCCTTGCTGGCCAACGCCGGCTTTAACGAGGTACAAAGCCGCAAAGACCTGGCCGGCATCGCGCGCTGCTCCGGCGGCCAATGGCCAACAGTGAAATAATCCACCCCAAGAGAGATTCAGGAGTTTTCAACATGAGCGACAACAGCCAACAACGTATTGATGAACTGGTGAAGGGCAACGAGGTCCTGCTGTTCATGAAGGGCAATGCCAGTTTTCCGCAATGCGGCTTCTCCGGCCGCGCGATCCAGATTTTGAAAGCCTGCGGCGTGGACACCAAGGCGGTGAAAACCGTCAACGTGCTGGAAGACGACGAGATCCGCCAGGGCATCAAGAGCTACAGCAACTGGCCCACCATCCCGCAGTTGTATGTGCGTGGCGAATTCGTCGGCGGCTCGGACATCATGATGGAGATGTACGAGTCCGGCGAATTGCAGCAGGTGCTGGGCGGCAACGCCAGCTGAACGCCAACCGGCCTGGGCGCGCGCTTTACACAAGGCGCAGCAGGCATCTGCCACAATGCAAGCAGGCCCTTAGGCACTGCTTGCCATGACATCTCTCACCTGCTTCCTGCCGCGCGCGGCGGCTTTCTCATTGGCAATGGCGCTGGCCTCATCCGTCGCGCTGGCGGCCGATGAACCAGACGCCATCACCCCCTACCGCCCCTCCGTTTCCAGCCCGGCGCAATTGCCCGCCGTGGGCCAATTGGAGCTGGAGTTGGGCGGCCTGCACCAGGCCAGCCCCGGCGCCCAGCGCAACAGCCTGCCCTACCAGCTCAAGCTGGCCTTCAGCAAGGAATGGGGGCTGTTGCTGGGTGGCGAAGCCAGCATTGCCACCAGCGACGCCGGCGGCAAGAGCCAGGGTGGCGGCGACACCACGCTGGTGCTCAAGCGCGCCTGGATCGTGGACGACGCCACCGCTTGGGGCATGGAATTCGGCGCCAAGCTGCCCACTGCCGGTGACACCCTGGGCAGCGGCAAGGCCGATTACACGGTCAACACCATCCTCAGCAAAGACCTGGGTGCGCTGCACATGGATGCCAACCTGAACGCCACCCGGCTCGGTGCGGCCGACCCTGGCACAGGGCGCACGCAAGTGGGCTGGTCGACTTCGTTCTCCACCGCGCTGTCGGAGCAATGGGGCATCAACGGCGAGTTGTCCGGCACGCACCGCAGTGGCGTGGCCAACAGCGCGCAACTGTTGAGCGCGCTGACCTACAGCCCCAGCAAGCGGCTGACTTTTGACATCGGCGTGGCCCGGGCCTTCCAGCCCCACCCCGGCACCACCTCGGTCTTTGCCGGCGTGGTGTTTCCGGTCGCCAAGCTGTTCTGAGGCCGCGCATGGGACAGCACAGCCACCACGATCACGATCACGATCACGATCACGATCACGATCACGATCACGAGCACGAGCACGAGCACGCAGGCCACGCCCATAGAGGCCATGGCCATGCCGGGCACCACCACCATCACCACGCGCCGGTGGACGGCCACCAAAAAGCCTTTGCCATCGCCGTGGTGCTGAACACGCTGTTCGTGGCCATCGAATTCGCCTTCGGTTTCGTCGCCAACTCCACCGCGCTGATGGCCGACGCCGGCCACAACCTGTCAGACGTGCTGGGCCTGCTGCTGTCCTGGGGCGCCATCGCGCTGGAACGGCGCCAGGCCAGCCAGCGCTACAGCTACGGGCTGCGCGGCGCCTCCATCCTGGCGGCGCTGGCCAATGCCATGCTGCTGCTGCTGGCCTGCGGCGCCATCGCTTGGGAGGCGGTGGGACGCATCCATGCACCGCCCGAGGTGCAGGGGTTGACAGTCAGTGTGGTGGCGGCGGTTGGCATCGTGGTCAACGGCGTGTCGGCCTGGCTGTTCATGCGCGGCGCCAAGGACGACCTGAACATACGCGGGGCCTATCTGCACATGGCGGCCGACGCTGCCATTTCGCTGGGCGTGGCACTGGCCGGCGTGGCCATCCTGTTCACCGGCTGGCAGTGGCTGGACCCGGTGGTCAGCTTGGGGGTCGTGCTGGTCATCGTGGTGGGCACCTGGAACCTGCTGCGCGAATCGGCACAGTTGGCGCTCAACGCCGTGCCGGAACAAGTGGATGTGGTCGCGGTGGAGGCTTACCTGCGCCAACTGCACGGCGTGGCCGACGTCTGCGACCTGCATGTGTGGGGCCTGAGCACCACCGAGAACGCGTTGACGGTGCAGGTGGTGATGCCGGCAGGCCACCCGGGCGACGCCTTCATGCGCGAGGTCAGCGAGACACTGAAGGAGCGCTTCGCCATCCACCACAGCACCGTGCAGATCGCGCTGGCTGCCACTGAACAGGCGTGTGCGCTGAGCAAGGCGCCACCACGCGCGGCGATGCCACCCGCGCATGCGCACGCCCACCACCACTGAGCCGGTTAACAATCAAGCTGGCTTGGCGGGCGCGAATTCCCAGTTCTTGCTGGCCGCCAAGACCGCATCCGGATACGGCGCCTTGCCGCGCGAACCGTTGTAGCGGCCCAGGGCCATGAAGAGGTTGCCTTTCTCCACGTCCAGGTAGTGGCGCAGGATCACGCAGCCAAAGCGCAGGTTGGTCTGCATGTGGAACAGCATGCTGGCATCGCCCGGGGCGCTGAGCACGCGGGTCCAGAACGGCATCACCTGCATGTAGCCGCGTGCGCCCACACTCGAGACGGCAAATTTGCGGAAATTGCTCTCCACCTGCACCAGCCCCAGCACCAGAGCGGTATCCAGGCCGGCGCGCCGGCTCTCATACCAGATGGTCTGCAGGAACTCCTTGCGCACGTTCCATTCGGGCTTCTTCTTCTTCAGCCGTTCGCTCATGGCGCCCAGCCAACGCAGGTAGGCCAGGCGGGCTTCGGTGTCGGCAAACACCGGCACCGGTGGCGCACTGTTGGCAATGGCCGAGCTCAAAGCCGTGCGCACCGAATCAGCCAGCGGCTCCTCGACCTGGGCGCCGGCGCGGGCCGGCTGCTGCCACCCCAGCATCCCCAGGCCAGCGGCCAGCGACAGCAGGCAGGCCCGCCGGTCTGGATGCCTCATGCAGCCAGCTTGGACTGGATGAAGCCCAACACCTCAGCCACCGCCACTTTGGTGGCGGCAGCGTCGCGCCGGCCCTGGTACTCGAACTGTCCCTCTTTGATGCCACGGTCGGAAATCACCACCCGGTGCGGCACGCCTATCAGTTCCCAGTCGGCAAACATGGCACCGGGGCGCTCGCCGCGGTCGTCCAGGATCACGTCCGCCCCGGCAGCCAGCAATTCGCCGTACAACTTGTCGGCCGCGGCTTTCACGTCGGGGCTGCGGTCCGGGCCAATGGGGCACAGCACCACGGTGAACGGCGCCAGCGCGTCAGGCCAGATGATGCCGCGCTCATCGTGGTTCTGCTCAATCGCCGCGGCCGGCAGGCGGGTGATGCCAATGCCGTAACACCCCATCTCCAGGAACTGCGGCTTGCCGTTCTCGTCCAGGAAGGTGGCGTTCATCGGCTTGCTGTACTTGGTGCCCAGCACGAACACATGGCCCACCTCGATGCCGCGCTCAATGGCGAGCACGCCCTGGCCATCCGGCGACGGGTCGCCGGCCACCACATTGCGCAAATCAGCCACCAAGGTCGGTTCGGGCAGGTCGCGGCCCCAGTTGACGCCGGTCAGGTGGTGGTCCACCTCGTTGGCGCCGCACACCCAGTCGGCCAGCACGGCCACTTCGCGGTCCACCACCAGCTTCACCGGTTGCTGCAGGTTCAGCGGGCCCAGGTAGCCGGGCTTGCAGCCAAAATGCGCCTCGATCTCGGGCACGGAGGCAAAACGGAAACCATGGTCCAGCCCCGGCACCTTGCTGGCCTTGATCTCGTTCAAGTCGTGGTCACCGCGCAGCAGCAACAGCCAGACCTGCACCTTGGCGACCTCGCCACGCTCGTCCAGCTGCTCAGTGGCCAGCACCAGCGACTTCACGGTGCGCGCCAGCGGCAGACCCAGCAGCGCCGCCACGTCTTCGCAGGTGCTCTTGCCCGGCGTCGGCGTTTTGGTCAAGGCCTGGGTGGCCGCAGCACGCGGACCTGCCGGCGCCAGCGCCTCGGCCTTCTCCATGTTGGCGGCATAGCTGCTGTCGGGGCAGTAGACGATGGCGTCCTCGCCGGTGGCGGCGATGACCTGGAATTCCTCGCTGGTGTCCCCGCCAATCGCGCCGCTGTCGGCCGCCACCGCGCGGTAGCGCAGGCCGAAGCGGTCGAAGATGCGGCGGTAGGCGTCGCTCATGATGCGGTAGCTTTGCTTGGCACCTTCCAGGTCCTTGTCGAAGCTGTAGGCGTCCTTCATGGTGAACTCGCGCCCGCGCATCAGGCCGAAGCGCGGGCGGCGCTCGTCGCGGAACTTGGTCTGGATCTGGTACAGGTTCTTCGGCAATTGTTTGTAACTGCGGAATTCCTGCCGGCCGATGTCGGTGATCACCTCTTCACTGGTGGGCTGCACGATGTAGTCGCGCTCGTGCCGGTCCTTGATGCGCAGCAGCTCGGGGCCATTGGTCTCGAAGCGGCCGGTCTCCTGCCACAGCTCGGCCGGCTGTATCACCGGCATGGTCAACTCCACCGCACCGGCGCGGTTCATCTCCTCACGCACGATGGCCTCCACCTTGCGGATCACGCGCAGGCCCATGGGCATGTAGGTGTAAATGCCGGCACCCAGCTTCTTGATCATGCCGGCGCGCATCATCAACCGGTGGCTGGCCACTTCGGCGTCGGCAGGTGCCTCTTTGAGGGTGGAAATGAAGAAATTAGAGGCTTTCATCGGCGGGTCGGTGCGGCTTGACAGGAGGTTGACCCCCTTGATGCATGGCTGACGCTGTGCATAATGGAATCAGTTTAAAAATTGGGGTTTGATTATGCTTGACCGGGACGGCTTTAGGCCGAACGTCGGCATCGTCCTGCTCAACCAGAAAAACCAGGTATTCTGGGGCAAGCGCATACGCACCCATTCCTGGCAGTTTCCGCAGGGTGGCATTGACCGGGGCGAAACCCCCGAGCAGGCCATGTTCCGGGAACTCCACGAAGAGGTCGGGCTAGCGCCCGAGCATGTGCGCATTGTTGCCCGTACCCGCGACTGGTTGCGCTACGAAGTGCCTGACCGCTTCATTCGGCGGGATGCGCGCGGCCATTACAAGGGCCAGAAGCAGATCTGGTACCTGCTGCAACTGGTCGGCCACGACTGGGATTTGAACCTGCGCGCCACCGACCACCCTGAGTTCGACGCCTGGCGCTGGAACGACTACTGGGTACCGCTGGATGTGGTGGTGGAATTCAAACGCGGCGTCTATGAAATGGCGCTGACCGAATTGGCGCGGTATCTGCCGCGCAACGACCACCGCAACCGTTTTCTGCGCCAGGGCACGCGCCAGCGCGATGGCGAGTATGCCACTGCGCCCTCTCTGCCCTCGGGGGACATGCTGCCTGCAGCCATGGAACTGCCACCTGGCGCCACGTTTGAGCCGCAGCCACCGGCTGGTGGCCCGGTCCGGTATCCCGGCATCAAGCATGACCACTGAACCCTGAGACAGCCGGCCCACGTGTCCTGACGCGACTCAGCGCGTCAGGACCAGGTTGTCCCGGTGCAGCATCTCGGGCTCGGCCACATAGCCCAGCAACTTTTCGAATTCGCTGGACGGCTTGCGCAAGATCAGCCGGGCCTCGCTGCTGGCGTAATTGGCCAGGCCGCGGGCGATTTCCTGCCCCTGCGGATCCCGCACAGCGATGACGTCGCCGCGCGAAAAGTCACCCTCCACCGCCGTCATGCCAATGGGCAGCAGGCTCTTGCCCTCGTCGCGCAGCTTGGCCACGGCGCCGGCATCGACGGTGACCGAGCCACGCAGTTGCAGGTGGTCGGCCATCCACTGCTTGCGCGCCTGCTGCTTGGCCGTCTGGGCCACCAGCAGCGTGCCAATGGCCTCGCCGCGCGACAGGCGCACCAGCGCATCGGGCTCGCGGCCCCAGGCGATAACGGTGGAAGCCCCTGAGCCGGCGGCGCGCTTGGCTGCCAGGATCTTGGTGATCATGCCGCCGCGCCCCAGGCTGGAGCCGGCGCCACCGGCCATGGCCTCCAGCGCCGGGTCGCCGGCCTGGCCCACATGCACAAATTGCGCCGCCGGGTCCCGGCGCGGGTCGGCCGTGAACAGGCCTTTCTGGTCGGTCAGGATGACCAAGGCGTCGGCTTCCACCAGGTTGGCCACCAGCGCGCCCAGGGTATCGTTGTCACCGAACTTGATTTCGTCGTTGACCACGGTGTCGTTCTCGTTGATCACCGGCACCACGCCCAGCTTGATCAGCGTCAGCAGTGTGGAGCGGGCGTTCAGGTAGCGCTCGCGGTCAGCCAGATCGGCATGCGTCAGCAGCACCTGGGCGCTGCCCAGGCCGTGCTGGCGCAGTTTGGTTTCGTACATCTGCGCCAGGCCCATCTGGCCGACGGCGGCGGCGGCCTGCAGCTCGTTGATTTCGTGCGGGCGGGTGCTCCAGCCCAGGCGCTTCATGCCCTCGGCAATGGCACCGCTGGACACCATGATGAGTTCGCGCCGGCCGCTCTCGGCGTCACCCCCGCCTTCGCCCTTCACCAGCACCGCCAGTTGACGGCACCATTCGCCGATGGCCGCTTCGTCCAGGCCCCGGCCTTCGTTGGTGACCAGGCTGGAGCCGACCTTGACCACAATGCGCCGGGCATGGCGCAGCACGCTGGATCCGGAAGTCATGCTCATCGGGGCAGCCTAGCGCTCGACGAAGCGCGGATCCACCTCGGTCACCGGTTGCTCCTTGACCTGCTGGGCATGCACCTGCTGGTACACCGCCTTGATCAGCATCTGGCAGCCCTCGTGGGTGAGCGCGGAAATCTCGAACACCGGGCCTTTGTAGCGCATGCGCTTGACGAAGTCCTTCACCCGCGCCTCGCGCTCCTCGGCGGGCACCATGTCCAGCTTGTTGAGCACCAGCCAGCGCGGCTTGTCGTACAGCGCCTTGTCGTATTTCTTCAGTTCGCCCACGATGGCCTTGGCCTGCGCCACCGGGTCCACCGACTCGTCGAATGGCGCCATGTCCACCACGTGCAGCAGCAGCCGGGTGCGCTGCAGGTGACGCAGGAACAGGTGGCCCAACCCGGCACCTTCGGAGGCGCCTTCGATCAGCCCGGGCAGGTCGGCAACCACGAAGCTCTGCTCCGGCCCCACCCGCACCACGCCCAGATTGGGGTGCAGGGTGGTGAAGGGGTAGTCGGCGATGCGCGGGCGGGCGTTCGAGATGGCGGTGATCAGCGTGGACTTGCCGGCGTTGGGCATGCCCAGCAGGCCCACGTCGGCCAGCACCTTCAGCTCCAGCTTCAGGTTTTTCTTCTCACCGGGCCAGCCGGGCGTCTTTTGCCGCGGGGCGCGGTTGATGGCGCTCTTGAAGCGCAGGTTGCCAAAGCCGCCGTCGCCACCCTTGGCGATGGTGATGACTTCACCAGGCACCAGCAACTCGTACAGCACTTCGCCGGTCTCGGCGTCGGAGATGATGGTGCCCACCGGCATCTTCAGCGTGATGTCATCGGCGGCGACGCCGAACATGTCCGAGCCCATGCCGTGCTGGCCGCGCTTGGCCTCGTAACGGCGCGCGTAGCGGAAGTCCACCAGCGTGTTCAGGTTGGAGTCGGCCACCGCATAGACGTGGCCGCCACGGCCGCCGTCACCGCCGTCGGGGCCGCCGAACTCCTTGTACTTCTCGTGCCGGAACGACACGCAGCCGTTGCCGCCATCGCCGGCGGCGATGTCGATGAAGGCTTCGTCTACGAATTTCATATGAGTGTTGAGGACAGAGCTTGCCCACTGCGTGGGCTACGGTCTGTCCCGCAAATTATCAGGCTCTGGGGACAGAGCTTACCCACTGCGTGGGCGACGGTCTGTCCCGCAAATTCTCAGGCTCCGAGGGCAGAGCTTACCCGCTTCGCGGCTTTCGGTCTGTCCCGCAAGGGGTCAGAAATGAAAAACCCTGCGCTGAGGCGCAGGGTTTCGTGTGGGGGCAGAGGAAAATCCTCAGGCCGCCGTCACGTTCACGGTGTGCTTGTTCAGCGCGCCCTTCTCGGTGAAGGACACGTGGCCGTCCACCAGGGCGAACAGCGTGTGGTCCTTGCCCAAGCCGACGTTGGTGCCGGGGTGGAACTTGGTGCCACGCTGGCGCACGATGATGGAGCCGGCGCTGATCAACTCACCGCCGAAAGCCTTCACGCCGAGCATCTTGGGCTTGGAATCGCGCCCGTTTCGCGTAGAGCCGCCGCCTTTTTTCTGTGCCATGACCTATGCCCCTTAAGCGGAAATCGCACCAATTTGCAGTTCGGTGAACTGCTGGCGATGCCCTTGGCGTTTCTGATAATGCTTACGACGGCGCATCTTGAAAATGCGCACTTTGTCGTGCTTGCCGTGTGCCACCACAGTGACAGTCACGGTTGCGCCGGACACCAAGGGCGTGCCCACCTTGATCTCGCTGCCGATACCGACAGCCAGAACCTGGTCGAACACAATCTCTTGGCCCACGTCCGCAGCAATCTGTTCTACTTTAATTTTTTCGCCGGAAGCAACGCGATACTGCTTGCCACCGGTTTTTATGACCGCGTACATATTGACCTCTTCAATTCCCCCGGCCAAAACGCCGGGCGAGAAACTCTCCGGGACGAATTTCCCAGAGAGCCTTCAAGTATAACATTTTGGCTGCCTGACCGCAAGCAGGCCTCCGTTCAGGTATGGGAGGTCGGGCGGGGCGGATGTACCGGCGCCGCGGGGGGTTGGGGCGCGCTTCCTATAATCCCTGAAATTCCCGGGTTTCCGCCTTGCAAGTCCATCCTTCCCCCGCCGTCAACCCCTTGTCCATCATCGCCCAGGACATGCGGGAAGTTGACGCCGTCATTGCCCTGCGGCTGGCGTCCGGCGTGCCGCTGGTGGGCACGGTGTCGCGCTACATCATCGCCGCCGGCGGCAAGCGGCTGCGGCCAGCCCTGCTGTTGCTGACCTGCGGCGCACTGAACTACCGGGGCGCGCAACGGCTTAACCTGGCTGCGGTGGTGGAGTTCATCCACACCGCCACGCTGTTGCACGACGACGTGGTGGACGACTCCGCCTTGCGGCGCGGCAATGCCACCGCCAACGAGACCTTCGGCAACCCGGCCAGCGTGCTGGTGGGCGATTTCCTGTATTCGCGGGCCTTCCAGATGATGGTGGAGGCGCAGAACATGCGCATCATGGAGGTGCTGGCCGACGCCACCAACGTGATCGCCGAGGGCGAGGTGATGCAGCTGATGAACATGCACAACGCCGCGCTGGACGAGGCCGGCTACCTGCAGGTGATCCGCTCCAAGACCGCCAAGCTGTTCGAGGCCAGCGCCCGGGTGGGCGCCATCCTGGCTGGCGGCAGCCCCGAGATGGAGGAGGCCTGCGCCGAATATGGCCAGGCGCTGGGCACTGCCTTCCAGGTCATCGACGACGTGCTGGACTACGCTGGCGAGGCCGCCGTGATGGGCAAGAACCTGGGCGACGACCTGCGCGAGGGCAAAACCACGCTGCCGTTGATCTCGGCCATGCAACGCGGCACGCCGGAGGAACGCAAGACCATCCAGGACGCCATAGAGACCGGCGCGGTGGAAATGCTGGAGCGGGTGGTGGCCATTGTCCAGCGCACCGGCGCGCTGGACGTGGCGCGCGAGGCCGCCGCGCAAGAGGCGCAACGCGCGATTCGCGCTGCCAACCGCCTGCCTGCCGGGGAGCACACCGAGTGTTTGGTACAATTGGCGGCTCAATTGCTGGAACGCGATTACTGAACCCCGCTGTTCGGTGTCCTTCCTCAAGCGGGGTGTAGCTTAGCCTGGTAGAGCGCTACGTTCGGGACGTAGAGGCCGGAGGTTCGAATCCTCTCACCCCGACCAATTTTCTTCATGGTTCACTTGTTACCGAATGCTTCAACGCCCTGCGCGTTGCGGCTGGCGTGGCCTGTCGCGCTGGCTTGCATGTACGCTAAGCTGGGCCAGTGTTGCGCGCAGCATATGCAGAGCCGGCCAGACGGCCCCAATAACTAGGTAATTCCCCCGCGACGTAGTACATTTCGGGAATACATGGCCGCAGTCGACACCTCTCCCCGTGAAGCTTCCAACGTTGCCCTGCCTGGCATTGGCCGCGCCCTGATTCTGGCCGGCAAACTGGGGCAAAGCTCGGCCGAAGAGGTCTACCGCAAGGCCAAGGCCGCGCGCACCAGCTTCATCGCCGAGTTGACCGGCTCGGGCGCCGTCTCTGACTACGATCTGGCGCACACCATGTCGACCGCCTTTGCCGCGCCGCTGGTGGACCTGGACGCCCTGGACGTGCAGCGCCTGCCCAAGGGACTGCTGGACACCAAGATCTGCCAGGACTACCGCGTGGTGGTGCTGAGCAAGCGCAACAACCGCCTGACCGTGGCCACGGCCGACCCGTCGGACCAGGCGGCAGTGGAAAAGATCAAGTTCGCCACCCAGCTGGGGGTGGACTGGGTCATCGCCGAATACGACAAGCTGTCCAAGCTGGTGGACAGCAACGCCACCACCGCGGCCGAGGCCATGGACCAGATCCTGGGGGCGGATTTCGAGTTCGACGAGTCCGCCACCGAAGTCAGCAGCGACAGTAGCGACTCGGAAGTCGAGGACGCGCCGGTCGTCAAGTTCCTGCACAAGATGCTGATGGATGCCTTCAGCATGCGCGCCTCCGACCTGCACTTCGAGCCCTACGAGCACAATTACCGCGTGCGCTTCCGCATCGACGGCGAATTGCGCGAAATCGCCTCACCGCCCATCGCCATTAAGGAAAAGCTGGCCTCGCGCATCAAGGTGATCTCGAAGATGGACATCTCGGAAAAGCGCGTGCCGCAGGATGGCAAGATGAAGCTCAAGGTCGGCCCCGACCGCGTCATCGATTTCCGCGTCAGCACGCTGCCCACCTTGTTCGGCGAGAAGATCGTCATCCGTATCCTGGACCCCGGCAGCGCCAAATTGGGCATCGATGCGCTGGGCTATGACGCCGAGGAAAAAGAGCGGCTGATGGCGGCCATCGGGCGGCCCTACGGCATGATCCTGGTCACCGGCCCCACGGGCTCGGGCAAGACGGTGTCGCTGTACACCTGCCTGAACCTGCTGAACAAGCCGGGGGTGAACATCGCCACCGCCGAAGACCCGTCGGAAATCAACCTGCCCGGCGTCAACCAGGTCAACGTCAATGAACGGGCCGGCCTGACCTTTGCCGCCGCGCTGAAGTCCTTCCTGCGCCAGGATCCCGACATCATCATGGTGGGCGAAATCCGCGACCTGGAGACCGCCGACATCGCGATCAAGGCGGCGCAGACCGGTCACCTGGTGCTGTCCACGCTGCACACCAACGACGCGCCCACCACGCTGACGCGCATGCGCAACATGGGCATCCCGCCGTTCAACATTGCCTCCAGCGTCATGCTGATCACTGCGCAGCGCCTGGCGCGCCGCCTGTGCACCAACTGCAAGGCCAAGATCAGCCTGCCCGAGAAAAGCCTGCTGGACGCGGGCTTCAAGCCCGAGGACCTGGACGGCAGCTGGGTCAGCTACCGGCCGGTGGGCTGCACCATGTGCAACAACGGCTACAAGGGGCGGGTGGGTATCTACCAGGTGATGCCGATCACGGACGAAATACAGCGCATCATCCTGCGCGACGGTTCGGCGATGGAGATCTCCGAACAGTCGCAGCGCGAGGGCGTGCGCACGCTGCGCCAGTCCGGTTTGAACAAGGTCAGGCTGGGGCTTACCTCGCTGGAGGAAGTGCTGGCGGTCACCAACGAGTAGTCTGAAGAACAACAGGGGAATCCATGGCAACCGCCGCCAAGTCCAACGACACCAAGGAATTCGTCTACGAGTGGGAGGGCAAGGACCGCTCCGGCAAGCAGGTGCGCGGCGAAACCCGGGCCGCCGGCGAGAACCAGGTCAAGGCCGCGCTGCGCCGCCAAGGGGTGCTGCCCACCAAGATCAAGAAGCGCAGCATGCGCTCTGGCAAGTCCATCAAGGCCAAGGACTTGTCCATCTTCACGCGCCAGCTGGCCACCATGATGAAGGCCGGCGTGCCCTTGTTGCAGGCCTTTGACATCGTCGGCCGCGGCAATGCCAACGCCAGCGTGACCAAGCTGCTCAACGACATCCGCATGGACGTGGAAACCGGCACCTCGCTCTCCGTGGCCTTCCGCAAGTACCCGATGTACTTCGACAACCTGTACTGCAACCTGGTGGAAGCCGGCGAGCAGGCCGGTATCCTGGACCAGCTGCTGGATCGCCTGGCGATCTACATGGAAAAGACCGAGGCCATCAAGTCCAAGATCAAGTCGGCGCTGATGTACCCGATCTCGGTGATCGTGGTGGCCTTCGTGGTGGTGGCCGTCATCATGATTTTCGTCGTGCCGGCGTTCAAGCAGGTGTTCTCCAGTTTCGGCGCCGACCTGCCGGCACCCACGCTGTTCGTCATCGCCATGAGCGAATTCTTCGTCAAATTCTGGTGGCTGATCTTCGGCGGCATCGGCGGCGGCCTGTATTTCTTCATGCAGGCCTGGAAGCGCAACGAGCGCATGCAGCAGATCATGGACCGCATCATGCTGAAGATCCCCATCTTCGGCACCCTGATCGATAAGTCCTGCATTGCGCGCTGGACGCGCACGCTGTCCACCATGTTCGCCGCCGGCGTGCCGCTGGTGGAGGCGCTGGACTCGGTGGGCGGTGCTGCGGGCAACTCGGTCTACCAGATGGCGACGGAGAAAATCCAGCAGGAGGTTTCCACCGGCACCAGCCTGACGGCGGCCATGACCAACGCCAACCTGTTCCCCATCATGGTGCTGCAGATGTGCTCCATTGGCGAGGAATCCGGCTCGATTGACCACATGCTGGGCAAGGCGGCGGACTTTTACGAGGCCGAGGTGGACGACATGGTGGCCGGCCTGTCCAGCCTGATGGAGCCCATCATCATCGTGCTGCTGGGCGGCATCATCGGCGGCATCGTGGTGTCGATGTACCTGCCTATCTTCAAGCTGGGCCAGGTCGTCTGATGCTGCTGGCGCCTTGGTGGGACGGCGCCCTGCTGGCCGTTCTGGGCCTGGCCATAGGCAGCTTCCTGAATGTGGTGATCTACCGCCTGCCCAAGATGATGGAGCGGGCTTGGGCGACCGAGTGCGCCGACATCAGCGGCCAGCTACTGCCTGAGCAGCCGGCTTTCAACCTGATGGTGCCGCGCTCGCGCTGCTCACACTGCGGGCATCAGATTCGCTGGCATGAAAACATCCCGGTGGTGAGCTACCTGCTGCTCAGGGGCAAGTGTTCGCAATGTGGCACCGGCTTCGGCCTGCGCTACCCGGCGGTGGAGCTGGCCACCGGCGCGCTGTTCCTGTTCTGCGGCCACCAGTGGGGCATCAGCCCCACAGGCCTGGCCTGGTGCGGTTTCAGCGCGGCCCTGGTGGCGCTGACGATGATCGACTGGGACACCACCTTGCTGCCCGACGACATCACCCTGCCGCTGTTGTGGACCGGCCTGATTGCGGCCGCGCTGCAATGGACGCGCGTGCCGCTGGCAGGCGCCCTGTGGGGTGCCGTGGCGGGCTACCTGTCGCTGTGGTGCATCTACTGGGGCTTCAAGCTGCTGACCGGCAAGGAGGGCATGGGTTACGGCGACTTCAAGCTGTTCGCCGCCCTGGGCGCCTGGTTTGGCTGGGCGGCGCTGGTGCCCATGATCCTGATGGCCTCGGTCATCGGCGCACTGGTGGGCATAGGCATGAAGCTCTCCAGCACGCTGCGCGAAGGTGGCCAGATGCCTTTCGGCCCCTTCCTGGCAGGGGCAGGCCTCACCGCGATGCTGTTCGGGCCTGAGTCCATCCTGCGCTTCGCGGGGTTTTGACGCCGACCATGAGCACCGCTTTCCGCCTGGGCCTCACCGGTGGCATAGGCAGCGGCAAGTCCACCGTGGGCGGCCTGCTGGCCCAGCACGGCGCGGCCGTCATCGACGCCGATGCCATCGCACGCAGCGTCACGCTGGCTGGTGGCGCGGCCATCCCCCTGATTGCCCAGGCCTTTGGCGCCGATTTCATCGGCCCGGACGGTGCCATGGACCGCGACCGCATGCGCGCCCTGGCCTACCAGGACGCAGGGGCCAAGCGGCGCCTGGAAGCCATCGTGCACCCGCTGGTGGGCCAGGAAACCGCCCGCCAGGCCGAGGCGGCCCTGGCCGCCGGCAAGCGCTGCCTGGTGTTCGACGTGCCGCTGCTGGTCGAGTCGGCCCACTGGCGCGCCCGGGTGGACCAGGTGCTGGTGGTGGACTGCCCGCGCGAAACCCAGGTGCAGCGGGTCATGGCCCGCAACGGATGGCTGGCCCCGGCGGTGGAGGCGGTGATCGCTGCGCAGGCCACGCGCCAACGGCGCCTGGCCTGTGCCGACCTGGTGGTGTTCAACGGCCCGGCGGTTTCCATGCCGAAATTGGCCGCGGAGGTGCTGCAGTTGGCTGGCCGCTTCGGGCTATGATTCGCACAGCGGAAAAAACGACGTGATCCTTTACGAGTACCCCTTCAACGAGCGCATACGCACCTACCTGAGGCTGGAGCACCTGTTTCGACGCCTGGGACAGCTGGTGGCGCGCGACGAGGCGCTGGACCACCACTACGCGCTGGCCACCATCTTCGAGATCATGGACGTCGGCGCGCGCGCCGACCTGAAGTCAGACGTCCTGAAGGATCTGGAAAAGCAAAAACACGTGCTGGGTGGTTACCGCGGCAACCCGGCCATTGCCCAGGGCGTGCTGGACGCCGTCATCGACGAGATGGACCAGTGCTTCACCGCGCTGAACAACCTGCCCGGCAAGGCCGGCCAGTCGCTGACCGAGAACGACTGGCTGATGAGCATACGCAGCCGCGTGGGCATACCCGGCGGCACCTGCGAATTTGACCTGCCGGCCTATTACGCCTGGCAGCACGAGAGCGGCATGACGCGCCGCGCCGACCTGGAGCGCTGGTCTTCCAAACTGGCGCCACTGGCCAAATCCATCCACCTGCTGCTGAAGCTGTTGCGCGACTCCGGGGCGCCGCAAAAGGTGATGGCCAATGCCGGCCAGTTCCAACAAAACCTGCCACAAGGCCGCACCTTCCAGCTGCTGCGCCTGGCGCTGGCGCCCGAGCTGAAACTGATCCCCGAAATCAGCGGCAACCGGCTGATGGTGTCCATACGCCTGATGCGCCAGGAGGCAGACGACCGCCTGCATTCCAGCAACGACGATTCCACCTTCGAGTTGACCCTGTGCTCCTGATGGACCGGGCCGAGGGGAGCAAGCTCATGAGTGAACACGACAGCAACGCCAGCACGGGCGGCAGCATGGCCCCCAAGATCGTCGCCTGCCCCAATTGCAAAGGGGACAGCATCTACGCCACCAGCAACCCTTACCGGCCATTTTGCAGCGAGCGCTGCAAAATGAACGACTTCGGCGCCTGGGCCAGCGAGAGTTTCCGCATCCCGGCCAACGAGCCGACGGATGACCTGGAAGCCGGCGCACCGCCCTTGCAGTAGCTGGGCAGCCGGAGCCTCGCGCGCTCAGCCTGGCGGCGTGCCCGCCAACTCGTGGGTTGCACCGGCAAACTGGCGTTCCTGCGCAAACCAGGCCAGCACCGGCACCGTGCCCGGCAGCACCGGCACCACCTGCACGGGCAGCGCCTGCCAGGCACATTGCTGCTGCTCGCGCATCTGCAGCTCGCCCGTCCAGTCGAAAATCTTGCAGAAGTTCAGCCGCACCAGCGCATGCGGGTAATCCACCAGCTCCACCTTCCACGGGTGGACGGCGCCTATGGTGATCCCCAGCTCCTCGTGCAACTCACGACGCAGCGCCTGCTCCACCGTCTCGCCGGCTTCCAGCTTGCCGCCGGGAAACTCCCAGTAGCCCGCATACACCTTGCCTTGCGGCCGTGAGGTCAGCAGGAAGCTGCCGTCGGAGCGCACCAGCACGCCCACCGCCACGTCAGTGATCTTGCGCTGCTGGCCCGGCTCGTGGTCCGCCCGCGGCCGATCACCGTCAGCCACCAACGGGCTCCCTCCCTCAGTCATGGTCTCTCACCATGCCGGCCGGCATAGTCGCGCGCGAACTGCCAGGCCACACGGCCGCTGCGCGAGCCGCGCTCCAGCGCCCACACCAGTGACTCCTGGCGCGATGCCGTGATGGCTGCGGCATGGACCCCAAACGAGGCCAGCCACTGCGCAACGATGGTCAGGTATTCGTCCTGCGTGAACGGGTAGAAGCTGACCCACAGGCCAAAGCGCTCCGAGAGCGAAATTTTCTCTTCCACCACCTCGCCCGGGTGCACCTCGCCATCGTCGGTGTGGGTGTAACTGAGGTTTTCCTTCATGTACTCGGGCAGCAGGTGGCGCCGGTTGCTGGTGGCATACACCAGCACATTGGGGCCGGCCGCCGACACCGAGCCATCCAGCACGGATTTGAGCGCCTTGTAGCCGGACTCGCCCTCTTCAAAGCTCAGGTCGTCGCAGAAGACGATGAACTTCTCCGGCCGCTGCGCCACCACGTCGATGATGTCGGCCAGGTCGGTCAAATCAGCCTTGTCGACCTCGATCAGGCGCAACCCTTTAGCCGCGTACGCGTGCAGGCAGGCCTTGATCAACGAGCTTTTTCCCGTGCCGCGCGCGCCGGTCAACAGCACATTGTTGGCCGGCTTGCCTTCCACGAACTGCTGCGTGTTGCGTTGTATCTTGTCCTTCTGGTCGTCGATTTCCTTCAGGTCGGAGAGCGCTATCTGCCCCACCTGGCGCACCGGCTCCAGCACGCCGTGGCCGCTGCTGCGCTTGCGGTAGCGGTAGGCGATGGAGGCGGCCCAATCGGGCGGACTCAGCGGTTGCGGCAGCACCGCCTCGATGCGGGTGATCAACTGCTCGGCCCGCGTCAACAGGCGTTCGAAATTTTCATTCATGGCGTCATCAGGTCAGCAGATCAGGAGCGGTAGTCGGCGTTGATGCTGACGTAGTCATGGCTGAAGTCGCAGGTCCACACGGTGTCGCTGGCCGTGCCACGCCCCAGGCCCACGCGCACGGTGATCTCGCTTTGCTTCATCACCCGCTGGCCGTCCTCTTCGCGGTAGGTCGGGTTGCGCCCGCCATCGACCACCACGTGCACGTCGTCCAGAAACAGGTCGATGCCGGCCTGGTCCAAGTCGGTGATGCCGGCATAGCCCACCGCCGCCAGGATGCGGCCCAGGTTGGGGTCGCTGGCGAAGAAGGCGGTCTTGACCAGCGGCGAGTGCGCGATGGCGTAGGCCGCCAGGCGGCATTCCGCGGCGGTCTTGCCGCCCTCCACCCGCACGGTGATGAACTTGGTGGCGCCCTCGCCATCGCGCACGATGGCCTGCGCCAGCTGCCGCGCCACGTCCAGCATGGCGCTGCGCAAGGCCTGGCCCTCGGCGCTGTCCAGCGACGTGATGGGCGCGTGCGCAGCCTTGTTGGTGGCGATGACGACGAACGAGTCGTTGGTGGAGGTGTCGCCGTCCACAGTGACACGGTTGAACGAGCCTTCGGCCAACTCCAGGGCCAGTTGCTTCATCAGCCCCTGCCCCACGCAGGCGTCGGTGGCGACAAAGCCCAGCATGGTGGCCATGTTGGGGCGGATCATGCCGGCGCCCTTGCTGATGCCAGTCACGGTCACCATGGTGCCGCCCAGCTGCACGCGGGTGCTGAAAGCCTTGGCCACGGTGTCGGTGGTCATGATGCCCTCGGCCGCGCGCAGCCAGTTGTCCGCCTTGGCGTCGGCCAGCGCCGCATCCAGCCCGGCGATGATGCGCTCATGCGGCAGCGGCTCCATGATGACGCCGGTGGAAAACGGCAACACGGCCGTGGCGGGCAGCCCCAGCTTGCCGGCCAGTGCCTCGCAGGTGGCCTGGGCGCGCGCCATGCCGTCGGCACCCGTGCCGGCGTTGGCATTGCCGGTGTTGATCAGCATCGCGCGTATGGCGCCGCCACCGGCCAGGTGTTGGCGGCAGATCTGTACCGGCGCGGCGCAATAGCGGTTCTGCGTGAACACGCCGGAGACGGAAGCACCTTCGTCCAGCAGCACCACCGTCAGGTCCTTGCGGTTTTGCTTGCGCACGCCGGCCTCGGCCACGCCTATCCTCAGGCCCGGCACCGGGTGCAGGTCAGCAGGGTTGGGGGCGCTCAGGTTCACGGGCATGGCAGGCTTTCAAAAGGTTAGCTCGCCATTATCCGAAAAAACCGCTCCACGGCTTTGGCAGGTCTTCCTGCCTTCGTTCTGCTTTGTTTCGTTGGCGTGGTTCCGCAGCGTGCCCAGTGCCGTCGCCGGAGATTGGGCGTTCTATTCGCGGAAGCACCAGTGCCACGGCTCGTGGATATAGCCATAGCGGTTGTCGCGCGGGAAACTCAGCGTGAAACCGAAGCGGCCTGCATGCCGCGCCAACCATTGGTAGGACGGCGTGGTCTCGAACACCTCTTCCAGCGACGCCGCTTCGGAGCTGCCGATGTCGATGGCGCGACCGGTGTGGTGCTCGCTGTAGCCGGGTGGGGCGCTGGCGCTGAGCACCTCGTCAATGGTTTGGCCTTGCGCCAGCTTGGTCGCCACGATCTCGCACTGGCGCTGCAGGCTGCGAAAGGCCGACACGATGGCCAGCGGGATACCTTCCAGCGCGGCGGCGGTGCGCATGGCGTCCCAGGCGGCCTTGGTGGCGGGCGTCACCAGGTACTCGCGACCGCCGGCGCCCACTTGGGCCAGCACCAGCTCGGGCGGCTCTTCGCACAGGAACAGGTTGCGACGCGCGATCAGGTCGCTTGCGATGCCGAATTCTTGCAACGCGGCTTGCACGCGCTGCAGGTAGGTCGATGATTGGGCGACGGCGACGGTGCTCACGAGTTGGCCAGGACAGCTACGAAGTGTTGAGGACAGAGCACCACTTTCGTGGTGGTCCGTCCCGCAAGGAACATCCAGACAGCTACGAAGTGTTGAGGACAGAGCACTGCTTCGCAGTGGTCTGTCCCGCAAGGTATCACGATTTACGCGTGATGCGCGCACCCAGGGCGGAGAGCTTCTGCTCCACCTGCTCGTAGCCGCGCTCGATCATGTTGGCGTTCTGCACCGTGGATTTGCCCTTGGCGCACAGCGCCGCGCCCAACAGCGCCATGCCAGCGCGGATGTCGGGCGACACCAGCGTGGTGCCGCGCAGCTTGGAGCGCCCGCTGATCACCACGCGGTGCGGGTCGCACACCACGGCGTTGGCGCCCATGGCGATCAAGCGGTCGACAAAGTACAGGCGCGACTCGAACATCTTCTCGAAGAAGAGCACATTGCCCTCCACCTGCGTGGCCAACGTGATCATGCAGCTCATCTGGTCGGTGGCGAACTGCGGCCAGGGGCCGTCACCGATCACCGGCATGGAGCCGTCGAAATCGCGCGTGACGCGCATCTCCTGCGCGGCGGGCAGGTACACATGGTCCTTGTACAGCTCGATCTTCACGCCCAGCGTGGCGAACACGCGCCGGCACATCCAGTACGAATGCAGGTCGGTGCCCTCCACCTTCAGCTCGCCACCGGTGGCGGCGGCCAGCGCCAAGTAGGAAGCCGCCTCAATGTGGTCATGGCATACCGTGTGGTGGGTGCCGTTCAGTGACGACACGCCCTCGATGCTGAGCTGGTTGGTGCCGATGCCGCTGATCCTGGCGCCCATGGCGTTGAGCATGTTGGCCAGGTCCTGCACATGGGGTTCGCAGGCGGCGTTGCGCAACAGCGTGTGGCCCTGGCTGACGACGGCGGCCATCAGGATGTGCTCGGTGCCGGTGACCGAAGGCTCGTCGAAGAACATCTCGGCCCCGGTCAGCGGTGCGCCATTCATGGTGAACTCATAGCTGCCATTGAGCTCCACCTGCGAACCCAGCTTCTGCAGGCCGTAGAAATGGGTGTCCAGCCGGCGCCGGCCAATCACGTCGCCGCCGGGCGGGTGCAGCTTGGCTTGGCCCAGCCGGTGCAGCAAGGGGGCCACGAACATGATGGAAGTGCGCACCTTGTTGCACAACTCGCGCGAAATCTCGCTTTTGGTCAGGCTGGCGGCGTGGATGCTGACGCGTTCGCCGCTGCGCTCCACCTTGCCGCCCAGCTCCACCACCACCTCCAGCATGTGACGCACGTCGATGATGTCGGGCACGTTGTCCAGCACCACCTCCTGGTCGGTCAGCAGGCAGGCGGCGATCATGGGCAGGATGGCGTTCTTGTTGCCGGACGCACGCACGGTGCCGCGCAGCGGAACACCGCCTTCGATTTCAAATGTGGACATGGGTTGGACGAGCAGCTAGAAAGAGAACGGCAACGGAGGCAGCAGGAAAGGCATGCAGGGCAATCAGACCGCAGGCGCGCATGCCGCCCACGAGACGACACGCAGCCGTGAATTGACGGCCATTCTGCCATGTCGCAACACCGTTGCCGCCCGCCCTGCACACTGCCTGCACGGTGCTGCTCCCAGACTCTGCCATGGGCTTGGCCACCCGACTCCGAGAACTGGATGAAAGAGCAGCCCTGAACGTGCCCTACGGCACGGACAGCGCAGCCCACCCCTTGTCAAATTGAAACCTGCTCCCATCTGCCGTGCCACAGGCTTGACCATTCACCACAGCCCATTACCGCGATGCAGCAAAAAGCTATGAAGCCGATTGAATCAAATGGAACCCTGTTGTTAGCACTCCCTCTAAGAGAGTGCTAATATGGCAACCATGACGAAAGGAAACCTTGGTATGACAGTTCAAAATGGGGTCTCCGGCGCCGCTTTGACGGTTGCCAATCCTTGGGCGGTTGTCCCGCCGCTGGGCAATCTGGACGCTTACATTTCGGCGGCCAATCGCCTGCCCATGCTCACGCTGGAAGAAGAGCAGGCCTTTGCGCGCCAGTTTCGCGATCAGAACGACATTGAGGCAGCCGGTAAGTTAGTGCTCTCTCACTTGCGCCTGGTGGTGTCCGTTTCGCGCCAGTACCTGGGTTATGGCCTGCCGCACGGCGACCTGATCCAGGAAGGCAATGTGGGCCTGATGAAGGCCGTCAAGCGCTTCGATCCCGACCAGGGTGTGCGCCTGGTCAGCTATGCGCTGCACTGGATCAAGGCCGAAATCCACGAATACATTTTGAAGAACTGGCGCATGGTCAAGGTGGCCACCACCAAGGCCCAGCGCAAGCTGTTCTTCAACCTGCGCTCGATGAAGCAGGGTTTCAAGGCTGACGCGGCCGCAGCAGACGCTGCCACGCACCGCGAGACCTTGAGCGAAAGCGAAATCGACGCCATGGCCAGCCAGCTGAAGGTCAAGCGCGAGGAAGTCATCGAGATGGAAACCCGGCTGTCCGGCGGCGACGTGCTGCTGGACCCGAGCCCGTCCGACGACGGCGAAGAGGCCTATGGCCCCATCGCCTACCTGGCCGACACCAACCACGAGCCCACGGCCATGATCGAGTCGCGCCAGCGTGACGCGCTGGCCAGCGACGGCATCGCCATGGCGCTGGACGCGCTAGACCCGCGCAGCCGCCGCATCGTGGAAGAGCGCTGGTTGAAGGTCAATGACGACAGCTCCGGCGGCATGACGCTGCACGAACTGGCCGCCGAGTATGGCGTCAGCGCCGAGCGCATTCGCCAGATCGAAACCGCCGCGATGAAGAAGATGAAGACGACGCTGGCGCAGTACGCCTGACCCGCCCACTCACCTGCATCCGCTGCAAAGAACGCCATCCTGAAAAGGCTGGCGTTTTTCTTTGGGCCGGCGAAATGGTCAGCGGGCCTCCAGCAGCATCCTCGGCTATAGACTCAGGGAACCGCTGACAAGCCCTCCTTCGCCACCATGCCAACGCCCGTCTCCATACCTCGTCGCAAAGCCCTGCTGCTGACGCTATCGTCCGTCCTGCCCGGCGCGGCGCTGGCCCAGGGGACGAATGCCGCCCCAGCCACCTGGCCCACCAAACCTTTGCGCCTGCTGGTGGGCTTCCCGGGTGGCTCCTCGCCCGACCTGCTGGCCCGCACGCTGGCCGAGCCTTTGAGCAAGGCGCTGGGCCAGCCCGTCATCGTGGACAACCGACCCGGCGCCAGCGGCAACATTGCCGCCGACATGGTGGCCCGTGCCACGGACCAGCACACGCTGGGCGTGATGATCAACGGCAACCTGACCATCGCCAAGTTGCTGAACCCGAAGACACCTTACGACCCGGCCAGGGACCTGGCCCCCATCAGCCTGGTGGCCACCGCGCCGCTGGTGTTGTGTGTGCCGGCCCATGCGCCCGGTGCCACGGCGCCCGAGTGGCTGGCCGCGGCGCGCGCTGCCGGCAACCGCTGGAGCTATGGTAGCCCGGGCGTTGGCACGGTGGCGCACATCGGCATGGAGTTGCTCAACACCAATGCTGGGTGGTCGGGCGTGCACATTCCCTACCTCGGCAACCCACAGGTCATCACCGCGATGCTCGGCGGTCAGGTGCAGTTGGCCTTGCTGCCACCCGGCCAGGCGATGGGGCCGGTGCGCGCCGGCAAGCTGCGTGCCATCGGCCTGACATCCGCCGGCCGCAGCACGCTGGTGCCTGAGCTGCCCAGCCTGGGTGAACTGGGCATCGTTGGCAAGGATTTTCAACTGGAGGTCTGGGACGCCGTGGCCGTGCCGGCCAGCCTGCCCAAGCCTTTGCAAGCCAGGTTATCGGCATTGCTCAGCGACATCGCCCGCTCACCCGAGGTGCGGCAAAAACTGTTCCAACAGGGTTGGCAGGTGGTTGGCTCCTCTGCCGAAGGGCTGGCCAACCGCATCAAGACGGATACCGCGATGCTGGGGCGGGTGATCGCGGCGCGGGGGATTGGGGTGGAGTAGCCTTTTGACAAGAAAAAAGCCCGCCGAAGGGCGGGCTTGTGCGTGCGAGGCCGCAAGGGCTCAATCCCATCCACCACCACCACCGCCGTCGCCACCACCACCCCCGCCGCTGTCCCACGACGAGCTGTCGGCGACGCCGAAGTCGTTGCCGCCCATGTCGTAATTGCTGGGCGACGGGCCCCAGCTGTTGCCGCTGTCAGCCGGCGCCGCATTGGCATGGCCACTGTCGCCATGGGTGAACTGCCGGGCAATGGCTTCGGCCGCCACGATGCCGGCGCCCACGGCCGCGCCAGTGGCCAGGCCGCCCATGATGCGCGAACCCATGCCGGGCTGCTGCGGGGCGCCATAGCCTGGGCCGTAGCCGGGCGGGACACCGCCGCCGCTGTAGGCGCCACCAAGATACTGTTGTTGCCCCGGCGTACCAAACATGCCACCACCACTGTTCATCATGGGCTGCGCAGCCTGTGCAGCGGCATTGCGCTGCGACATCATGCGCGTCACCCAGACGATGAAGGCCACCAGCCCCAGGCCGCCCAGCAACAGGCCCCAGGGGAAGCTGCGTTCAGGCTTGGGCGCAGGCAATTGGCGCTGCACCGGCTGCTGCGGTGTGCTCACCACATTGCCGCCAGCCTGCGACTGCGCGGCGCGGTTGTCGCTGAGGTTGGTGCGCGGCGCGGCGATCTTGTCGCGCAGTTCCTGGATAGACGCCGGCTTGACGAACTTGCCGGTCGGGTCCAGCTTCTCGGACTTGGCCAACTCGTCGCTGGCCTTGTTCATGAAGCCCTGTCTGGCGTACAACTGGGCCTGCACATAGTGCGCCATGGCGCTGTTGGGCTTGGCCTTCAGCACCTCGTCCAGCATGGACTGTGCCTCGATGTAACGGCCAGCCTCCGCCGCCTGGTACACCTGGTGCACGGTGGGCTCGGCCGCCAGCGCGGCTTGCCCCGCCACGGCCAGACTCAGACCCAGCGCGGCGCTGAGCAGAAATTTCCGGGTCGTCATCGTCATTGCTTGAAACATGGGGTTGGCCCCTCCAGTGAGGAAGTAGATGCCGATAAGTTTGGGGCTTTGCGGCACGAAATCAAGCCCGTTGCGACCAACGGTGCAATTGACAGGCAGAGCGTCAAAAAAGACGCCGATTGAGCAGAAGTCTTACTTACCGGAACACAATGCCGCCTGACCCAACGCGGCGTTGGCATCCTTGGCCTTGTTGGCGTCGGCAATGATGGCCGGTGCCGCCAGCTGGCTGATCAGGCTGGTGACGTACTGGCCGGAAGAGTCGGACACGCGCTTGAGCGCCTCGCAGCGCTTCATCAGGTGCTTCTTGGCGGCTGCGAGGTCGCCAGGGGCGCCCATTTCGGATGCCACGTAGCCCAATGCCAGCACGCCGTCGGCGGTGGCGTCCACGTAGCTGAACTGGCTGTTGATCAGCACCAGCATTTCCTTGTCGTGCGGCGAGGCTGCGGCGGTGCGCTTGCTCAGCGCCGCCAACGCGGCTGAAAAATTGCTCGAAGCGGTGTAGAACTCGGCGGATGACTTGGCGTAGGCAGCCTTGGTTTGCGCCAGCGCGGGTTGCGTGGCCACAGCCAGCGCCGCCGCGCCCAACAGCGCGGAGGTGGCAATGCGTTTGAATGTCAACATCGGGTCTTGCTCCAACGGATGAATGGATGGAATTGTGCGGCAGACTTTACACTGAAATCGCCCAAAGTCTGTGCTTTAACCCACCCAGCCCTCCCGGGGGTTTACCCCGCCGCCCGGTCAGCCTTGCTTGAGCAGTTGCTGGATGTCGGCCGCCATCAATTTAGCGCCGCCGCCGTAGCGCGCGTACAGGCGCAGCCGGCCCTGGGTGTCATAGACGTAACTGCCGGCCGAGTGGTCCATGGTGTAGCTGCCTTCGGTCTTGCCGTCCACCTTCTTGTAGAACACCTTGTAGTCCTTGGCCAGCTTCTCCAGTTTGTCGGGCGTGGTGTACATGGCCAGGAAGCTGGGGTCAAAATTGGTCATGTACCCCTTCAGCACCTCGGGCTTGTCCCGCTCGGGGTCCACGGTGACAAAGATGCCCTGCAGCTTGTCGCCGTCCTTGCCCAGCAGTTTCTTCACCTCGGCCAGCTCGGCCATCGACGTGGGGCACACATCCGGGCACTGGGTGTAACCGAAGAACATCACCACCACCTTGCCGGAAAAGTCCTTCAGCGTGCGTGCCTGCCCGTTGTGGTCGGTCAGCTGGAAGTCCCGGGCGTATTCGGCGCCGGTCACGTCCACAGCGTTGAAGCTGGGTTTTTGCTCACTGCAGCCGGCCAGCAGCAGGCCACCAGCCAGTGCCAGCGCGGCGGCCAGGGCCGGGGAGAGGAAAGTGCGTCGGTTCATCATGGGCAATCAGAAAATGTAGTGGTCCAGCAGCAGCGCCGCGAACAGCGCGCTCAGGTGGATCAGCGAAAAGCGGAAGGTTTTGCGCGCCAGCGCATCTGAATAGTCGCGCCACAGCCAAAATCCATACAGGCAGAAACCCGCACTCAGACCCACGGCGGCGGCCAGGTACAACCAGGAGCTCATGCCATAGGCAAAGGGCATCAGGCAGGCGGCGAACAGCACGAAGGTGTACAGCAGGATCTGCAGCCGGGTGAACTCGTTGCCATGCGTCACCGGCAGCATGGGCAGGCCGCTCTTGCGGTAGTCTTCCACCCGGTACAGCGCCAGCGCCCAGAAGTGCGGCGGCGTCCACAGGAAGATGATCAGAAACAGGATCGCCGCCTCCGGGCCCACCTGCCCCGTCATCGCCGCCCAACCCAGCACCGGCGGCATGGCGCCCGAGGCGCCGCCGATGACGATGTTCTGCGGCGTCGCCGGTTTCAGGATGACGGTGTAGATCACCGCGTAACCGACAAAGGTGGCAAACGTCAGCCACATGGTCAATGGGTTGACGAAGACCAACAGCAGTGCCGAGCCCACCGAGCACAGCACGGCAGAGAACAGCAGCGTCTGCCAGTCGCTCAACTCGCCCTTGGCGGTGGGGCGCCAGGCGGTGCGCTTCATCTTGGCGTCTATGCCTTTTTCAATGATGCAATTGAAGGCGGCAGCGGCACCGGCCACCAGCCAGATGCCCAGGCAGGCGATGCCGGCCAGCTTGATGTCGGCCCAGGTGGGTACACCCGGCACCGCCAGCACCATACCGATCAGCGCGCAGAACACGATGAGCTGAATGACGCGCGGCTTCATCAACGCATAGAACTGCGCCAGCACCGGCGGGTGCGGCACGCTGGGCGCGGCAGCTTGGGGCGTGGAGGAGGAGGAGGGCTTGGCGCTCATGCGGCCCCCAGTCTAATGGGGCCGGTTGCCGCGCCCTGCGCCGCCAGGTCGCCGCGCGTGGCACACAGTGCCCAGGTCAGCACCAGCAACAACGCGGCCGCGCCGCCAGTGTGGGCCAGTGCCGCCAGCAGCGGCCAGCCCAGCACCACATTGCCCAGGCCGGTGGCCAGTTGCAGGCCCAGCAGGGCAGCCAGCCAGCGCGAATGCGCGCGCAGCGCCGGCACGCGGTTCAAGCGCCAGGCGGCGGTGGCCAGCAGCGCCAGCACCACCGCGGCCATGGCCCGGTGCGTGTAGTGGATAGCGGTCAGCGCGGCGAATGACAGCAGGTTGCCATCGGCCCGCTCGCCCAACGGACGCCACAACTGGAAGCCCTCGGAGAAATTCATGGGGGGCCACCAGACGCCCTGGCAGGTCGGAAAGTCGCTGCAAGCCAGCACGGCGTAATTGGTGCTGACCCAGGCGCCCAGCGAAATCTGGACCAGCAACAAGGCCGTGGCCAGCCACAGCAGCCGGCGCAGGCCAGGGCGCACCGCCAGCGGCATGCCACCACCGGCCACATGCAGCCGCGCCACCTGCATGGCCAGCAGCACCAGCATGCCCATGGCGCCCAACAGGTGCAGCGTGACGATGGCAGGGAACAGCTTCATGGTGACGGTGAGCGCGCCGAAAGCCCCCTGAACGCACACCCACAGCAGCATCAGCGTGGCCCACCAGGGGCTGATACCGCCGGCGCCGATAGCATCGCGCCGCGCCTGCCACCAGGCGCGCACCGCCAGCACCAGCACCAGGCCGCCGACGCCGGTGGCCAGGTAGCGGTGCAGCATCTCCACCCAGGCCTTGCTGTGGGTCACCGGGCCGGTGGGCATGGCTTGCTGCGCCTGCGCGATGTGGGCCTGCGCGCCCACCGGGCTGCTGTGGCCGTAGCAACCGGGCCAGTCGGGGCAGCCCAGGCCGGAATCGGTCAGGCGGGTGAAGGCGCCGAACAGCACCAGGTCGAAGGTCAAAAACAAGGTCAACACGGTCAGCGCCTGGGTGCGTGCCAGCGGCGTGCTGCCGCGCTGGCGGCGCCACACCCAGGCCAGCGGCGCCAGCGCCAGCACGGCACCGAACAGCAACAGCCACAGCGTGGGCGCGAGGTTGTAGGCGGCGGGAGCGGTGTTCATGGCGAGGCTCATCAGCGGCCGGCCTGGTCCCAGGAGGCAGAGGCGCGCAGCACGCGCTCCAGGTCGCGCTTGGCCTTGGCGGCTTCCGGCAGGTCCAATGAGGCGGGAAAGCGCAGCATCCAGTTGCCCAGCGGGTCCACCAGGTACAGGTGCTCGGCCAGTTCATGGCCGGCAGCCGGCGCCAACCACTGTGCCAATTGAGCTTGCGGCACGCGCAACACCGTGGCCTCCTTCAAGGCCGGCAGCAGCGTGGGCGCCACCGGCGCGTCGTCGGCCACCAGCCACACCCAGTCCACCCGTTCCTTTTCGCGGCCCAGGCTTTCGCGCAGCTGGCGCTGCAGGTACAGGTGGCGCTGGCAGGTGGCGTCGCAGGCGGCGCCGGCCACGCTGACCAGCAGCCATTGGCCCTTGAGCTGGCGCAGGTTGCCCACCGCACCGTCCAGCGCCCGCGTGGCCACTTCGGGCAGCGGGCGTTGCGGGTTGATCAGCTCGCCGTAGTTGGTGCGACCGGCGGGACGCACCAGGTAGTACATGGTGTAGGACGCCACCACCGGCGCGGCGCACAAGGCCAGCACCAGCAGCATCTGCCAGCGGCCCATGCGGGTGCGCTTGGCCTCGACCGGTGCGGCCTCGCCGGGCACCGGCATGGAGTGCACCGTCAGGCCCAGCGGCTGGTCCAGCGCGGAGCTGTCAGCGGGAGCGGCGGGCGCGGAGGGGTTTGACAATTTGGAACCAGACATAAAGAAGGGCGATCAGGCTGGCCAGCGCGAACCACTGGAATGCATAGCCGTAATGTTTGCCGGCGCCGCTGTCCACCGCCGGCCATTCACGCAGCAGGCCTTCACTGGCCGGCCCCAACTGCTGCACCGACACGGCCAGCAGCGGCAGGCCGGTTTCCAGGCGGTACTGCGCCAGATCCAGATTTTGCCGGATCGCGCCCTGCTCCGGCGTGCCCAGCTCAAACAGCTTGGCCGGCGGCGGGGCTATGCGACCGCGCACGCTCACCGCGCCTTCGGGCGTGCTGACGGCGGGCAGTGCGGCGCGCTGCTCGAAATTGCGCGGCGCCCAGCCGCGCTGCACCAGCACCACGGCCTGGGAGCCTTCGAGCTGCAGCGGCGTCACCACGTAAAAGCCCTGGTGGGTGTTCATTTGCCGGTTGTCCAGGTAGAGGGTGCGCGCCGGCAACCATTGGCCGCGCAACGTCACCACCCGGTGCAGCAGCAGGGCCGGCTCGCGGGCGGAAGCCAGCGCGGCGCCTTCCACCGGTGCCAAGGCGCCCTGGGCATCCATGGCGGCGGCAATGGCCTCTTTCTGCGCCCCACGCGACAACTGCCAGCGCCCCAGCGAAGCGGTCAGGGCGATGCCGGCCATTGCGGCCAGCAACACCACCACGGACCTGATCTTCAAGCGCACGGGATAATCCCCACCATGATGAAATATGTGGTGGCCCTGGCCTTTGTGCTGATTCTTGGCAGTCTGGCGTTCGCGCTGTTCTTCATGCTCAAGGGTGGCAGTGACAAGGGGGGATCCAAATCGGGCAAGATGGCCTGGGCGCTGGCGGCACGCATAGGCCTGTCGGTGCTGTTGTTTGTCTGCGTGCTGCTGGGATGGAAGCTGGGTTATCTACACCCCACCGGCATTCCGGTGGGCAAGTAAGAACTGAGAAAAACACCGCTCCGAAAAGTTCAAAAGGCACCGCGCGCGGTGCCTTTTGCGTTGGCCATCAGCCGCAATCAGGTCCAATAGACAAGGATGTACAGGCCCAGCCACACCACGTCCACAAAGTGCCAGTACCAGGCGGCGCCTTCAAAACCGAAGTGCCGCTCGGGCGTGAAGTGGCCCTTTTGCAGGCGCAGCGTGATGAAGAACAGCATCAGCATGCCCACACAGACGTGGAAGCCGTGGAAGCCTGTCAGCATGAAGAAGGTGGAGCCGTAGGCGCCGGACGTGAGCTTCAGGTTCAGCTCATGGTAGGCGTGCACATATTCATAGCCCTGCACGAACAGGAAGGTGGCGCCCAGCAGCACGGTGATCCACATGAAGCCAATGGTCTTGCCACGGTTGCCGGCGATCAGTGCGTGGTGGGCGATGGTCATGGTCACGCCCGAGCTCAGCAGCAGCGCGGTGTTGATGGTGGGCAGCCAGAACGGCGTCATCGTCGTGAAGGGCTCGATGATGCCGGCCGGCGATGCGGTGGCGCCAGCGACCACGCTGGGCCATACAGCCTTGAAGCCGGGCCACAGCAGCGCGTTGTCCAGTGTGCCCAGGGCCGGCACCGAATGCCCACGCATCCACCACAGCGCGGAGAAGAAAGCGCCGAAGAACATCACTTCGGAGAAGATGAACCAGCTCATGCTCCAGCGGAAGGACAGGTCAATCTTGTGCCCGTACTGGCCGCCTTCGCTTTCGCCAATGGCGGTGCTGAACCATTGGAACAGCACGAACAGCCACCACACCATGCCCAGCAGCAGCACGTACTTGCCCCAATCCGTGCCGTTGATCCACTCGGTGGCGCCAAAGATCACAAAAAACAAACCGATGGCCGCCATCACCGGGTGCCGCGAAGGCGCGGGCACAAAGTAATACGGCGTACCGCTGTGTGTGGTCGAACTCATGTCGTCAGCTCCATTCCTTACGAATCACTTTTTTCTTCAATCTCACGGTGGCGCTCACTTGCCCACCACCCAATGCACAAAAAACACCAAACCCACGACGAACACCAGCACCGCCGCGATCGCCACCAGGATCACGTGCAGCGGGTTCACCCGCGCCAGGTCTTCCTTGTATTCGCTGTTCTTGCGAATGCCTACGAAAGACCAGGCCACCATCTTCAGGGTCCGCAACAGCGACCCCCCGGGCGCTGGCGGCGCGCCCTTGTTCTCTTGCGTCACGCCCCCGCCCCAACCGGCTTTTGCAACTTGACGGCGTCCGTCGTGGGCGCCGGCGGAATGCCCGCACCCACTTCAAAGAAGGTGTAGGACAGCGTGATGGTCTTCACATCCTTGGACAGCTTGCCGTCCACCACAAACACCACCGGCCACTGCTTCTTCTCGCCCGGGTCCAGCGTGTACTGGTTGAAGCAGAAGCACTGCAGCTTGTTGAAATGCGCCGACGCCTGGTAGGGCGCGTAGCTGGGGATGGCCTGGGCCGACATGCGGCGGTTCTGCGTGTTCTGGAACTCGTACATCACCGTCATCAGCTCGCCCGGGTGCACCTGCAGGCTGCTGACCGCCGGCTTGAAGCTCCAGGGGCCGCGTGCGTTGGCGTCAAACTCCACCGTGATGGTGCGGCTCAGGTCCACCTGCGTGTTGGCCGCCTTGCTGGATGCATTGCCCGGCACGTCGAACTCGCCCACCGCCAGGATGTTGACCCCGGTGACCTCGCAGATGGTCTTGTAGATCGGGATCATGGCGTAGCCGAAACCGAACATGCCGGCCGTGATCACGGCCAGCTTGCCCAGCATCTTGGCGTTTTCCAGGCGCAGGTTCATGGTCCGCCTTCAGTGCCCCAGCATGAACTGCTTGACCATGAAGCCGATGAACAACGCCACCGCGATGGAGCCCAGCGCCAGGGCCATGCGCAGGTTGGCTTTTTTCTGTTCAGGCGTCATGAACTCAGGCTCAGGCGATGACCTTGGTGGCCGCTGCGTTCAGCTTCGGGGGCGTCTCGAAGGTGTGGAAGGGCGCCGGCGACGGCACTTCCCATTCCAGGCCCTCAGCCGATTCCCACGGGCTTTGCGCGGCCTTCTTGCCCTTGCCCATCATCACCGGCAGCACGATGAACAGGAAGAAGAACACCTGCGCGAAACCGAAGAAGAAGGCACCCACCGACGCCAGGGCGTTGAAGTCGGCGAACTGCATCGGGTAGTCGGCATAGCGGCGCGGCATGCCGGCCAGGCCCAGGAAGTGCATAGGGAAGAAGGTGACGTTGAAGGCGATCAGCGACCACCAGAAGTGGATCTTGCCCATGGTCTCGTTGTACATCACGCCGGTCCACTTCGGGGCCCAGTAGTAGAAGCCCGAGAACATGGCGTACAGCGAGCCGGCCACCAGCACGTAGTGGAAGTGGGCCACCACGTAGTAGGTGTCCTGCAGCTGGATGTCGATCGGCGCCATGGCCAGGATCAGGCCCGTGAAGCCACCCATGGTGAACACGAAGATGAAGCCGACAGCAAACAACATGGGGGTCTCGAACGTCATCGAGCCCTGCCACATGGTGGCGATCCAGTTGAAGATCTTCACGGCCGTGGGCACGGCGATCAACATGGTGGCGTACATGAAGAACAGCTGGCCGGTCACCGGCATGCCGGTGGTGAACATGTGGTGGGCCCAGACGATGAAGCTCAGGATCGCGATGGAGGACGTCGCATACACCATGGAGGCGTAGCCGAACAACCGCTTGCGCGCGAAGGTGGGGACCACCTGGCTGATGATGCCGAAGGCCGGCAAGATCATGATGTACACCTCGGGGTGGCCGAAGAACCAGAAGATGTGCTGGAACATCACCGGGTCGCCGCCGCCGGCGGGGTTGAAGAAGGTGGTGCCGAAGTGGCGGTCCGTCAGCGTCATGGTGATGGCGCCGGCCAGCACGGGCATGACGGCGATCAGCAGGTAGGCGGTGATCAGCCAGGTCCAGGCGAACATGGGCATCTTCATCAGCGTCATGCCGGGGGCGCGCATGTTCAGGATGGTGACGATGATGTTGATAGAGCCCATAATGGAGGAAGCCCCCATGATGTGCAGCGCGAAGATACCGGCGTCCATGCTGGGGCCCATCTGCAGCGTCAGCGGGGCGTAGATGGTCCAGCCGGCGGCGGGTGCGCCACCGGGCATGAAGAACGAACCGGCCAGCATCAACGCAGCAGGAATCAGCAGCCAGAAGCTGAAGTTGTTCATGCGGGCGAACGCCATGTCAGAGGCGCCGATCTGCAGCGGAATCATCCAGTTGGCGAAGCCCACGAAGCCCGGCATGATGGCGCCGAACACCATGATCAGCCCGTGCATGGTGGTGAACTGGTTGAACAGCTCGGGGTTGACGAACTGCAGGCCGGGGTGGAACAGCTCCAGGCGTATCAGCAGCGCCAGCACACCGCCGATCATCAGCATGGTGAAGGCGAACAGCAGGTACAGCGTGCCGATGTCCTTGTGGTTGGTGGCGAACACCCAGCGGCGCCAGCCGGTCGGGGCATGGTGGTCGTGGTGATCGTCGTGGGCGTGATCGTGATGGTCTAGAACGGCGCTCATCCTGAAATCCTTCTCTCTCAATACTCTGCTGCTGACGATTTACTTGCCACGCGCGGCCAGCACTTCGGCCGGCTGCACCAACTGGCCAGTCTTGTTGGACCAGTTGTTCTTGGTGTAGGTGATGACGGCGGCGATGTCGGTATCGCTCAGTTGCTTCCACGCCGGCATGGCGCCGTTGTTGCGGCCGTTCAGCAGGGTGCTGATCTGCTGCGAGTGGTCTTCGCTGAGCACCACGGCCGAACCGTCCAGCGGCTTGATCGGGCCAGCGCCCTTGCCGTTGGCCTGGTGGCAGGCGGCGCAGTTGGCGGCGTAGACCCTCTCGCCGCGCTTGGCCAGGTCGTCCAGCACCCAGACCTTGCTCGGGTCGTCCTGCTTGGCGGCGGCCTTCTTCAGCTCGGCGGCGACCCAGATCGCGTAGTTCTCAGGGGTCACCACCTTCACGTGGATGGGCATGTAGGCGTGTTCCTTGCCGCACAGCTCGGCGCACTGGCCGTAGTAGTCACCCTCTTTGCCGGGTTCGACCTTGAACCAGGTGTCGCGCACGAAGCCGGGGATGGCGTCCTGCTTGATGCCGAAGGACGGCACCATGAAGGCGTGGATCACGTCCACGGCGGTGGTGATGATGCGGATCTTCTTGCCAGAGGGCACCACCAGCGGGTTGTCCACCTTCAACAGGTAGTTGTCGGGGGTGGGGCTGCCGTCGGCGGTCTTGCCGCCGTTGTTGGACATTTCGCGGTGCGCGGCGTCCAGCGTGGAGATGAAGGAGATGCCCTCACCCTCGCCCTTCAGGTAGTCGTAACCCCATTTCCACTGGTAACCAGTGGTCTTGATGGTCAGGTCGGCGTTGGTGGTGTCCTTGGAGGCCACCAGCACCTTGGTGGCCGGCAGGGCCATGCCGATGACGATCAGGAAAGGGATGATGGTCCAGATCACTTCCACCGTGACGGACTCATGGAAGTTGGCAGCCTTGTGGCCCTTGGACTTGCGGTGCTTCCAGATGGAATAGAACATGACGGCAAAAACGGCCACGAAGATCACCGTGCAGATGATCAGCATGAACCAGTGCAGCCAGCCCTGCTCCTCGGCGATCTTGGTCACGGCCGGGTGAAGATTGAGCTGGTTAACCGCTGGGCCGCCCGGCAGGTCGCGCACCGGGTTGGCGGCGTAGGCGGCGGTCAGCGCACTGGCAGCGAGCAGCATACCGGCCATTTTTTTGTAGATGCTCTTCATCATCATGTTCACTTCTTCATTGCCTCAAAACAAATCAAGCGCTCTTCTCGTCTGTACACCGCGGCTTCAGGCGCCACGCAGTGCCATGCGCAATTCCCTGGCCAGGTCGGGCCGCAATTCGGGCCGCACATAGCGCCCCACCGCAATGGAACGCCCCTGGCCGGACACCTCGATCAGCGACCGCTCGCCGGCCCGTGGCTCCACCCGCACCCATTCGCGGCGGAATTCGGCGCGCTGCAGTTTGCCGCCGTTTTCCAGTTCCACGACCAGTTGCGAGCCGTCCAGGTAAATCCGTTCGCCGTCGGTGGCGTGGCGCGCGTAGACAAAAAACGCGAACCCCACCGCCATCAGCTCCATCCAGGCAAAAGGCAGGATCAGCCGGGCACCCTGAAACCAGAACACGGTCCCAATACCCAGCGATACCACGCACAGCGACAGGTACAGCCAACCCAATTGCCTTGGCGTCACGGAGCAGTTGCGCCGCAAGAACCAATGGATGTTCTGGCCATGCACCGTAGCGAAGCGAAACATCAAATTTGTCACGCGCCTTGCCCAAAGCGCCACACCTCCGCAACGCAGCGGTGCAGCAGATATCCACGGGAAATACCCATTATCCGAATCACGGTTATTGTAGCCCAGGGTCTGAGGGGCTCTGGCTTGACAGGGAAAGCCCCGCGCCTGCTGCGCGGCATGCCACGGCCGGGTCAGGAGCGGCCCTGGCGCAACTGGTGCCGCATGTCGTCCAGCGACAACACGGTCTGCGGCTTCACATCCAGCCGGGGCCGCGGTTTGAAGGCATGGCCATAGATGACCTCGAAACCCAGCTTCAGCCGGCCGCCCTCGGCCTCGTCGGCCAGTTCGCGCGCCAGCGCCTGGTGCAACTGATCGCGCCAAGCGCGCCCGCGCAGACCGGCAAAACGCGCCTTGTGCAGGTTGCGCCCCAGTTCGCGCAGCTCGGCCAGCAGCCGCTCAGGCGTCTCAAAACTCAGGTGGATGCGCTCCATGTCCATCACCGGTTCGGCAAAACCGGCGTTGACCAGCATGTCGCCCCAGTCGTGCATGTCGGTCAACTCGTGCTGCGGCGCCGGCCAGCCCAGACGCTGGTACACGGCGCGCAAGCCGCGCAGCGTGTCCGGCCCCAGGCAGGAGAACATCAGGAAACCATCCACCGCCAGCGCCTGGTGCCACTGGGCGATCAGCGCCTGCGGGTCGCTCGCCATGTGAAGCGCCATGTTGGCCCACAGCAGTTGCACGCTGCCAGGCTCAGGCGGCGTGGTGCGCACGGCGTCGCCAGCTCGCCAGCGCGCGGGGCTCCACCAGGGCTTGGCCAGGCCGCGGCGCGTCACCTCGGCATGGGCCGGCACGGTCTCCACCACCAGTGCCTGCGCGTCGGGGTAACGCCGCGCCAGCAGGCCATGGGCCTGCAAGCCGCCGCGCAGGGGCTGCCAATCGGCCCAGACGGTGGGCTTCGCCTTGATCCACTGCAAGCGCGTTTCCATGCGGCGGCCCACTTCTTCATGCAGCCAGGCCGAGGCCGGCGCCGGCAGGCGCTGCCAGCGCGCGGCGGCGATGGGGTCGAGCGTGGGGGGACGGTCGGTGGACATGTCACTTACAAGCAGAGGCGTGGATCGCGGGTGAAAGTGCGAAAGTGTAGGGCCAGCCCTCTGGCCATGCCCGCGCTCAAGCTGATAACCTTGTGCCCATCCACCACAAGCGGCTCCACCCATGTTGACAGGCGCCTTCATCAAGCACGCATTGGCCCACCGGCTGCCCAGCCAGTGCGGTGTGTGCCGGGCCTGGCCATCACGCGCGCTGTGCGAGGACTGCGTGCAACGCTTCGCCCAGCCGCGCCAGCGCTGCCGCACCTGCGCGCTGCCGTTGGCGGCCGACCAGCCCCAGTGTGGCGCCTGCATCGCTCACCCGCCACCGCTGGACGCCTGCGTGGCCGCGCTGGACTACGCCTACCCCTGGCCGGCGCTGATCACGCAATTCAAGTTCGGCCAGGCACCCGGCTGGGCGCACACGCTGGCACTGCTGCTGCGCAGTGCGCCCTGGGTGGAGCCGGCACTGGAGCAAGCACGCTGGCTGCTGCCGATGCCGCTGTCCACCGAGCGGCTGCGCGAGCGCGGCTACAACCAGGCCGCGCTGCTGGCGCGCGCGCTGGCGCCGCACAAGACGCGCACCGACCTGCTGCTGCGGGTGCAGCACGCGCCACCGCAAAGCACGCTGAGCCGCGCCGAGCGCCTGCGCGCCGTGCAAAACGCCTTTGCCGTCGAGCCGCGACTGGCCGCCGAGCTGCCAGGCCAGCGGGTGGTGCTGGTGGACGATGTGATGACCAGCGGCGCCACACTGCATGCCGCCGCCCAGGAGCTGCGCGCGGCTGGCGTGGCACACATCAGCGCGGTGGTGTTGGCGCGCACCGAGGTGGAATGGGCAGACTGAGGGTGTTCCGCCACAACCAGCCGCTCACTACAATGAAAAATCGCACCCATCAACACCCCATGCAGCGCCGAACTTTCCTGATCCACGCCGGCAGCACCGCCAGCGGCCTGTTGCTGGCCTCCTCCCCCGTGCTGGCTGACATGCCCAAGATCCAGAACCTCTCCGAAGCACTGGCCTGGCTGGACAAGGTGGACAAGACCGCCAGCCCGCGCACCAGCGCCGGCTGGCCCTTGCCCGCCGTGCTGGACCACCTGGCACAGAGCGTGGAAATGTCCATGGATGGCTTCCCCGAACCCAAGAGCGCGCTGTTCCAGGCCACCGCCGGCAGTGCGGCCTTTGCCTTCTTCAAATGGCGCGGCAAGATGAGCCACGGCCTGGCCGAACCCATTCCCGGCGCACCCGCCCTGACCACGGCCGCGGACTGGCACCCGGCCGCCCAGCGCCTGCGCGCGGCCATCACCCGCTTCAACGGCCACACCGGCGCGCTGAAGCCGCACTTTGCCTATGGCGCCTTGAACAAGACCGACTTCGCGCTGGCGCATGCCTTGCACATCGCCAACCACCAGGACGAGATCGTCCTGGGCTGAGCCTGGCCTGCAGCATCGGGCCTCTGCCCCGTTTTATGTTCAACATCGTCCTGGTCCACCCCGAAATCCCGCCCAACACCGGCAACGTGATACGCCTGGCCGCCAACACCGGCTGCACGCTGCACCTGGTGGAGCCGCTGGGGTTTTCGATGGACGACAAGCACATGCGCCGCGCCGGGCTGGACTACCACGAGTACGCAGAGCTGCGCCGCCATGCCAGCTGGGATGCCTTCATCGCCACCGAGCAACCCGACCCGGCCCGCCTGTTCGCGCTGACCACGCGCGGCACCCGTGCCGTGCACGACGTGGCCTTCTCCCCGGGCGACTGGCTGGTGTTCGGCTCCGAAACCAGCGGCCTGCCCCTCGCCGTGCGCGAGGCGCTGGGCGCGCCGCAGTGGTTGCGCCTGCCCATGCGCGCCGGTCAGCGCAGCCTGAATTTGTCCAACGCGGTGGCCGTCACCGTGTTCGAGGCCTGGCGGCAAAACGGCTTTGCCTGAGCAACGCAAAACACACATGCCAACGACAACAGCCCTCAACCTTGGCTTTCACGGTGTCCCCTTGTACGACCCGGTGCAGCAGCTGGCGCTGCCGCTGATCTGCTTCTACCCCACCGACGCCGAACCCCAGACCCAGGCCTACGGCCCCTTCACCATGGAGGTGGCCACGGACGCGCCGCCGGTCGGCACCCGCTTGCCGCTGGTGCTGGTGTCGCACGGCACAGGCGGCACGCTGTGGGCCTACCGCGACCTGGCGGCGCACCTGGCGCGCCACGGTTTCGTCGTCGCACTGGTCGAGCACCTGGGCAACAGCCGCGCCGACAACAGCCTGGCCGGCACCACCGCCAACCTGGTCAACCGGCCGCGCCAGCTGCACCTGGCCATTGACGCCGTGCTGGCCGATGCGTTGCTGGGATCACAGGTGGCGATAGACAAGGGCGTGGGCGCGATCGGCCACTCCATGGGCGGCTACAGCGCATTGGCGCTGGCCGGCGGCCAACCTTGGACCGGCCCGGAGGAGCGTGGCAACAGCCATTCAGAACCGGTCGAAGTGGTGCACGACACGCGCCTGCGCGCGCTGGTGCTGCTGAACCCGGCCGCCGCCTGGTTCATGCCCGAAGGCGCGCTGCGCGGCGTGACCGCGCCGATCTTGTTGCTGACCGGGGAGCGCGACGACGCCACACCCGCCTGGCAGTCCGACATCGTGCGCCATGGCGTGGCCCACCCCACCACCGTGGTGGACCAAGTGGTGCCCGGCGCCGGTCACTTTTCGTTCATGAGCCCCTTTCCGGCTGCGATGACGCGGCCGGAATTTCCGCCATCACAAGACCCGCCGGGGTTTGACCGGGTGGCGTTTCAGCCGCAGTTGCACGCCAAGGTGCTGGGCTTTCTCCGAGACACGTTGGCTTAAGGGTAGCGCCGCGCGATCGACTCCGCCACGCACACCGGCTTGGATGAGCCTTCGCGCTCCACGGCCACCTCCCAGGTCATCTGCATGCCGTCGTTGTCCACCGGCTCGCATTTCAGCAGCTTCATGCGCGCGCGCAACCGGCTGCCCACCGGCACCGGGGCGGTGAAACGCACCTTGTTCAGCCCGTAGTTGACGCCCATGCGCGACTGCGCAATCTCGAACGACGACTCGAAGAAGCGCGGCAACATGGACAGCGTCAGGAAGCCGTGCGCAATGGGCGCGCCGAACGGCCCGGCCTTGGCGCGCTCCACGTCCACGTGTATCCACTGGTGGTCGCCGGTGGCTTCGGCAAATTGGTTCACCTGCTGCTGGGTGATGGTGATCCAGTCGCTGACGGCCACCTCCTGGCCCACCAGCGCGGCCAGCTCGGCCAGGGTTTGAAAAGTCTTCATGGTTTTGCCGCGATACGGTTCGCGGTACAGGATGGAACAGCCGCCATCGTAGTGGCGGCGCGCCGGCTCAGCTGTCCAGCCAGTGACAGATGTCTTTCCACTGCTCCAGGTCTTTCTCGACCCGGCTGGGCGCAACGTCAAACACCGTCAGCCCGCGCGCGGCCAGGTGGATGTAGTTCTGCGTGTCGCGCAGGTAACCCAGCACGGGCAACTTCAGGCTGTCCACGAAGGCATGCAGCTTGTCGGCGGCGATGGTGCGGGCATCCACCCGCATGCCCACAATGCCCACCTTCAGCCCGCTGGCGTGCTTGTGCGCGGCCAGTTCGTCCAGGAAGGCACGGGTGGCAAAGATGTCGAACACGCTGGGCTGCAGCGGCACCACCACCTTGTCGGCCATTTTCAGGATGTCACTCAAGCGCTTGCCGTGCAGGCCGGCCGGCGTGTCCAGCACCACATGGGTGGTGCCCTTGGGCGGGCGGGCGATGACGTCGGCGTTGATGTCCCAGGTGCTGATGGGCCGGGCCTGCGTGGGCCGCAACCCCAGCCACAGGCGGGCGGATTGCTGCCGGTCGGTGTCGCCCAGCATCACCGCATGGCCCTGGCGGGCGAAATAACCGGCCACATTGGTGGACAGCGTGGACTTGCCAACGCCGCCCTTGGGATTCGCAACCACCACCACAGGCATAAGGAGCTCCTCGTTGTCAGGCTTTCTTGCTATCGCTTTGATACCGCCTGCCCCAGCCGTTTTGGGGCTTTCCCAGTTTGCGCTATGTTAGCGGTATGGACGAACAACACCAAACGGCGGCCTTGCCCGGGGTGGACACCCCCGCCAAGCCCCCTGACGATGCCCCCATCTACCTGCTGGCCGCACACGACAACTGGCGCGAATCGCGCGTCAACCGCCGGCTGCTGGCGCGCGCCCGCGCCAACCCCGCCGTGCGGGTGTGCGACCTGTATGGCCGCTACCCGGACTACGCCATCGACGTCGCCCATGAGCAGGCCCAGCTGGCCAGCGCCCGCCTGGTGGTGCTGATGCACCCCATCCACTGGTACTCGATGCCGGCGCTGCAAAAGCTGTGGCTGGACGAGGTGCTGGCCTATGGCTGGGCCTACGGCAGCCACAAGGCGCTGGAGGGCAAGGACCTGTGGCTGGTGGCCAGCACCGGCGGCGCCGAAGATTCTTACCGCCCGCAGGGCTACAACCGCCACGCCTTCGAGGCTTTTTTGCCGCCTTACGAGCAAACCGCCGCGCTGTGCGGCATGCGCTTTCTGCCGCCGCTGATCCTGCACGGCGCCCACCGCGCCGACGAGGCTTTCCTGGCGGCCCACACCGAGCTGTTTGGCGAGCGCCTGCAAAGCTACCCCCACTGGCCCGACCTGACCAACCTGGCCTGCGTCGACTGCGAGGTGCCCATTGGCGAGCGCCCCGCCCAAGACGACTGAACCGAAAGACCACCCCGCATGGAACACGCACCCGCCTGGCTGGTCAACAGCTTCATCTACCTGAGCGCCGCCGTGGTGGCGGTGCCGGTGAGCCGCGCCCTGGGACTGGGCTCCATCATCGGCTACCTGGCCGCCGGCATCGTCATCGGCCCTTGGGGGCTGGCGCTGGTGACCAACATCGAGGACATCCTGCATTTCGCCGAGTTTGGCGTCGTGCTGATGCTGTTCCTGGTCGGGCTGGAGCTGGAGCCCAAGCGCCTGTGGGCGCTGCGCCGGCCCATCTTCGGTGGTGGCAGCGCCCAGGTGCTGGCCTGCGCCGCCGCGCTGTTCCTGGGTCTGTATGCACTGGGCGTGATGTACCCGGACGAGCTGGGCGGCTGGCGCACGCCGCTGGTGGCGGCACTGGGGCTGGCGCTGTCCAGCACCGCGATTGCCTTGCAGGTGATGGGGGAGCGCAATATGCTGCCCACCAGCGCCGGCCAGGCAGGGTTTTCCATCCTGCTGTTCCAGGACGTGGCGGCCATCCCCATCCTGGCGCTGCTGCCGCTGCTGGGCGGCCAGCCGCATGCGGCGCCGGCCGCGCCTACCGAGCGCTTGTTGGAGGCGTTGACCATCGTGGCGGTGATTGCCGGCATCGTGGTGGGTGGGCGGCTGCTGTTGCGCCCGTTGTTCCGCTGGATCGCACGCTCCAACACGCCGGAAATCTTCACCGCCGCCTCGCTGCTGCTGGTGGTGGGCATCGCGGCGCTGATGCAGAAGGTGGGCCTGTCGATGGCGCTGGGCGCTTTCCTGGCCGGCGTGCTGCTGGCCGAGAGCGAGTACCGGCGTGAGCTGGAGACCAACATCGAGCCCTTCAAGGGCCTGCTGCTGGGCCTGTTCTTCATCGCCGTGGGCATGAGCATTGACTTTGCCGTGCTGCTGCACTCGCCAGGGCTGATGGCCATCATCGTGCTGGGCTTCATGGCGTTGAAGGCGGCGGTGATCCTGCTGCTGACCAAAATCATGAAGCTGCCAGTGCCCGAGCGTCCGGTGTTGACGCTGCTGCTGGCGCAGGGCGGCGAATTCGCCTTCGTGGTGTTCCAGACCGCCTCGGGTGCCCACGTGTTCACCAGCGACGTGGCCTCGCTGCTGATCGGCGCGGTGGCGGTGTCCATGCTGCTGAGCCCGCTGCTGCTGGTGGGCATCGACAAGCTGATCGTGCCGCGCTATGCCCACTGCGGCATCCCGCAGATGGCGGAGATTTCGGAGCAGCAGCATGCACCCGTGCTGGTGGCCGGTGTCGGCCGCTACGGCCAGATCGTGGCACGCATGATGATGGCCCAGGGCATCCCCTGCACGCTGTTGGACCACGACGCCGAGATGGTGGAGGCGGCGCGCAGCTTCGGCATGCGCCTGTTTTACGGCGACGCCACGCGGCTGGACCTGCTGCGCGTCGCTGGCGCCGCCAGCGCCAAGATCCTGGTGGTGGCGGTGGACGACAAAGAGCAATCGCTGAAGATCGTCGACCTGGCCAAAGAGCATTTCCCCAACCTGCAGATCGTCGCCCGTGCCCGCGACGTGACGCACTGGAACGAGCTGCGCGACCGCGGCGTGCAGTTGGTCGAGCGCGAGCTGTTCGAGTCCAGCCTGCGCAGCGCACGCAGCGTGCTGGAGCTGCTGGGCCACCCACCGCACGAGGCGCGCCAGCTGGCGATGCGCTTCCGCCAGCACAATATCGCGCTGTTCGAGCGCATGTACCCGCACCACAAGGACCGCAGCAAGCTGATCGCCGTGGTCAAGCAGGGCCGCCAGCAGCTGGAAGAGCAGATGGCGCAGGAACGGGAGCAGCGGGCCAAGCGCATGGTGCCGGACTGGGATGGGCAGTGAGCTTCGCCCGCCAACCTAGGGCAAATCCGGAGCCAGCGTGAGCCTAAAATGACTCGCTTCACACGGGCGGCGCGGGCTACAAACCGGCAGCTGCCCACTCCAACCACCGTTCTTACACAGACAGGTCAGGGCCCCATGACGATGACGAAGAAGACTTCCTCCTCCTTGCGCAAAGTACTCGTGCTCAGCGCCGTTGCATTGGCCGCGCTGCAATTCAGCCACGGCGCCGCGCTGGCCGCCAAGCCCACCACCCAGGTGCGCTCCGAGATTCCGGCCCAATACCGCTGGGACTTCTCCGCCATCTACCCGTCCTGGCAGGCCTGGGAGGCCGGCATGAAGGACATGGAGGCCAAGATGGACGCCTTTGCCAAGCTCAAGGGCAGCCTGGCCAAGGGGCCGGCGGCGGTGCTGGCGGCCTACAAGGCGTATGACGAGATCGGCATGCTGCAGTACCGCACCTACACCTACACCTCGCTGCAACGCGATGTGGACACGCGCAACGCCGAGGTGTCGGGCAAGTTCCAGCGGGTGAATGCTGCGTTTGCCAAGTTCGGCACCGCCAGCGCGTGGTTCACGCCCGAGCTGCTGACCATTCCCCAGGCCCGGATGGAAGGCTGGATCAAGCAGACGCCGGCGCTGGCGCCCTACCGCTTCCCCATCCTGGAGCAATACCGCCAGCAAAAGCATGTGCTGGACGAGAAGGGCGAAAAGCTGCTGTCCTTCGCCACCAGCTTCGGCGAAACGCCCAGGACTGCGTTCCAGGAACTCAGCACCTCGGACATCAAGTTCCCCAAGGTCACGCTGTCCGACGGCAAGGAAGTCACCATGGGCCACGGCACCTACCAGTCGGTGCTGCAGACCAACTACAACCAGGCCGACCGCGCCAAGGCGTTTGACGCCTACATCAAGACCTTCGGCGCCACCGCCAATACCTACGCCGGCATCTACAACGGCATCCTGCAACGCGACTGGTTCGTGGCCCAGGCACGCAACTTCCCCACCACCGCCGAGGCCGCGCTGGACACCAACGCCGTGCCGCTGTCGGTGCTGGAGACGCTGATCAGCACCACCCGTGGCGGCACCGCACCGCTGCAGCGCTACGCCAAGCTGCGCAAGAAGCTGCTGGGGCTGGACAGCTACCACCTGTACGACGGCTCCATCCCGATCTACAAGACCGACAAGACCTATTCCTATGAGGATTCCAAGGCGCTGATCATCTCCTCGGTCGCCCCGCTGGGCACCGACTACGTGACCAAGTACAAGGCCTTCCTGGAAAGCGGCCACATCGACGTCTATGAGAACGAAGGTAAGCGCAACGGCGCCTACAACCAGGGTGTCTACGGTGTCGGCCCGTATGTGCTGTTGAACCACAACGACACGCTGGGCGCGCTGTTCACCTTCGCGCACGAGGCCGGCCACGCGATGCACAGCGTGCTGTCCTTCGAGGCCCAGCCCTTCGTCACCTCTGACCCCACCATCTTCGTGGCCGAGGTGGCCTCGACCACCAACGAGCGCTTCCTGCTGCAACAGCTGCTGCAAACCACCACCGACCCCCGTGAGCGTTTCCTGCTGCTGCAGCACGCGGTGGACTCCATCGTCGGCACCTTCTACACCCAGGTGCTGTTTGCCGACTACGAGTTGCAAGCCCACAAGCTGGCGGAGAAAGGCCAGCCCATCACCGCCGAGGTGCTCAACGGCATCTACACCAAGCTGCTGAAGGACTACTACGGCGATGCGCTGACGGTGGACGACGGCTACAAGTGGACCTGGTCGCGCATTTCGCACTTCTTCAACTCGCCTTACTACGTGTACCAGTATGCGACCTGCTTCGCCTCCAGCGCCAAGCTGTTCAAGGACATGACCACCGGCAGCGACAAGGACCGCGCCGCCGCCACCGCCCGCTACCTGACGCTGCTCAAGAGCGGCAACAACGACCAGCCCATGAAGCAGTTGCAAAAGGCCGGCGTGGACCTGAGCCAGAAGGCCACCGTGCAGGCGGTGGTGGACCAGATGAACGAGCTGGTGGCGCAGATGGAGGCCGAAGCGGCAAAGATTGGTGCTGCCAAATGACCGCACAGCAACTGTTCGACACGCTGAACGCCGACTACCTGGCCGTGCACAAGGCCAAGGAAGACCTGTTCTGGACCAACTACATGGCCGTCACCAACGACCAAGCCGGCTTTGCCAAGGCCGAAGGGGCCTACAAGGCCTTCATTTCCGACCCCGCACGCCTGGCCCAGGTGCGCGCCGCGCTGGCCGAGCTGCCCAACGCGGGGGGTGACGAGGCCACCCAGGCGCTGCGCCACGGCCTGAAGGGCTGGCTGGCGCTGTTCGAGGCCAACATCGTCGACAGCGACGAGGCGCGCCAACTGGAGCGCGAACTGATCGCCATGGAGGCCGAGCTGTTCGCCAAGCGGCGCGATCTGAAGCTGCGCCATGTGGACGAGAGCGGCCAGCAGGTGGACGCCACGCTCAGCACCTTGTCCACCAACCTGGGCACCAACCCGGTGGAGGAACAGCGCAAGAGTTCACACGACGCCTTTTTGGCCTTGGAGCATTGGGTGCTGGCCAACGGCTTCCTGGACATCGTCAAGAAGCGCAACGCCTTTGGCCGCGCCCAGGGCTTTGCCAACTACTTCGACTACAAGGTGCGCAAGAACGAGCAGATGAGCAGCGAGCGGCTGTTCACCATCCTCGACGACTTTGAAGCCCGCACGCGCGACGCCAACGCGCGCGCGCTGGGTGAACTGCGTGCCCAGCACGGCCCGGCCGCCACGGAGGGCTGGAACCTGCGTTTCCACGTCAGTGGCGACACCGTGCGCCAGATGGACCCCTACCTGCCCTTTGCCAAGGGCCTGCAGCGCTGGGTGGAGAGTTTCCGACGCTTAGGGATAAGCTACCGCGGCGCCACCCTGCAGCTGGACCTGCTGGAGCGCGAGGGCAAGTACCAGAATGGCTTTTGTCACGGCCCCATCCCCACCTTCTACGACCAGCAGGGCCAATGGGTGGCCGGGCAGATCAATTTCACCGCCGAAGCCAAGCCCGACCAGGTGGGCAGCGGCCTGCGCGCCATCAACACGCTGTTCCACGAAGGCGGCCACGCGGCCCATTTCGCCAACGTGACGCAGAACTCACCCTGTTTTTCACAAGAGTTTGCGCCCACCAGCATGGCCTATGCGGAGACACAGTCCATGTTCTGCGACAGCCTGTTGGACGATGCCGACTGGTTGAAGCGCTACGCCACCGACGCACAAGGCCAACCCATGCCCGACGCGCTGATACGCCAGCGCATTGAGACCACGCAGCCGTTTGCCGCCTTCAACGAGCGCAGCCTGGCCGTGGTGTCCTACTTCGAACACGCGCTGTACCAACTGGCCGAAGACCAGTTGACGCCCGAGCGCGTGCTGGCACTGGCGCGCGCGGCCGAGCAGCGCATCTTGGGCGTGGCGGTCAGCCCGCGCCCGCTGCTGGCCATCCCGCACCTTCTGAACCAGGAGTCCGCCGCCGCCTACCACGGCTACCTGCTGGCCAACATGGCGGTGTACCAGACGCGCGCCTATTTCGAAGGCAAGTACGGTTACCTGACCGACAACCCTGCGATTGGTCCGGCGCTGGCTGAGCACTACTGGGCACGCGGCAACGGCGTCAGCCACAACGACACGCTGCTGAGCCTGACCGGCGAGCCCTTCAACGCCAAGTACCTGGCCGACGCCTGCAACCAGACGGTGGCGCAGGCCTGGGAAGAGGCCCAGGCCAAGATGGCCAGCGCCGCCAGCCGCACCTACCCGCCAAGCCCGCTGCGCGACCTGGATGCCACCATACGCATCGTGCACGGCAGCGAAGTGCTGGCCGACAACCGCGCTGGCGACGACGCCATGTGCGGCCAGTTTGAACGCTGGGTGGTGCAGCACTACCCGGCGGCCGTGCACTGATGGGGGTGCTGCGCCGCGCGTTCCATGCCTGCGGCTTGGCCGCACTGGCCGCGTCGCTGACCCTGCTGCTGGGCGCCTGCACGGGCTTGCCGGCCGCACCTAGCCAGCCGCCGGCCCGCGCACTGCAACTGGACGTGCAGCCCGTGACGGTGGACGGCCAGCCGCGCCTGCGGGTGGACCTGCGCTTTGACGGCAACGCCAGCGGCAGCACGCTGCTGTACCTGCCGGACCAGTGGGCCAGCGAAACCGCGCTGTTCAAGGCGGTGCGCAACCTGCGCGCCATCAGCCCCGGGGCCACGCTGGCCGACACCGACAACCCGGCGATCAAAAAGCTCAGCCATGGCGCCGCCCAGCCGCTGCACGTGCAGTACGAGCTGGTGCAGGACTTCAGCGGGCCCATCGCCACGGCCATGAAGTACCGGCCGCTGGTGCAGCCCGGCTACTTTCATCTGATAGGCCACGGGACCTGGGTGTTGCCGGCCTGGGGCAAGCCGGGCGATTCAGGCGAGGCGGATCGTCTCAAAGTCACGCTGCGCTGGCACGCGCTGCCCGCTGGCTGGACACTGGCCAACAGTTTCGGCGCCGAACAGCTGGAACAGCGCTTTGACGCCCAGCGCGAGCAACTGCTGTCGGCCATCTACGTCGGTGGTGACTTCCGCCTGGCGCGCGCCGATGTGGGCGGCCAGCCGGTCTACACCGCCGTGCGTGGCAGCGGCTGGGCGTTCAGCGACGCCGAGTTCAACCGCATGGTGGCGCGCATCGTCGGCCTGGAGCGCGACTTCTGGCGCACGGGTGAGCCCTACTTCCTGGTCACATTGATCCCGCTGGCCGAGTTGCCCACCACCTTCTCGGTGGGCGGCACCGGCTTGACGAATTCGTTTGCCACTTTCGTCACCCCGAACGCCAAACCGGCACAGTTTGAGCGGCTGATCACGCACGAGTATTTCCACAACTGGAACGCCCACAAACTGGGCCGCATGCCCGAGCCCGACGAGGCCAGCATGTACTGGCTCAGCGAGGGCTTCACCGACTACTACACCCATGTGCTGCGCCTGCGCGGCGGCTTGCTGACGCTGCCGGCCTTCGTGGCACAGATCAACGAAGTGCTGCGCCTGGCGTATGCGTCGCCGGTGCGCGATGCGGACAATGCCCGCGTGGTCAAGGATTTCTGGGCCAACCCGCAGGTCAAGGACCTGCCCTACCACCGCGGCACGCTGCTGGCGCTGCAGTGGAACGCGCAGATCCGCCAGGCCAGCGACGGCCAGCGCTCGTTTGACGACGTCATGCACGCCCTGTTGGCCGCAGCCCAGGGCCCCGGCGGCCAGCCGGTGGCGCTGACGCCGCAGCACGTCAACGGCCTGCTGGCCCGCTTCACCGGCCGCGACGAGCTGCAGGTGATAGACCAGCACATCACCCAGGGCCAGGCCATCCCACCCAGAGCGCTATGGCTGGGTCCGCACGCGCAACTGGTGTGGCTGGCCGCGCCGGTGTACGAGCTGGGGTTCGACCGCGAGCGGCTGTTCAAGGACAAGGTGATCGCCGGCGTGCTGCCCGGTAGCGCCGCCTGGGCCGCCGGCCTGCGCGACGGCCAGCGTATCCAGGGCGCCTCCATCTACGGCAACGACGTCAGCCGCCCGGTGCTGATCAAGCTGCGCCAGGATGACGGCAGCACGCGCGAGATCAGCTACCTGCCGCATGCCCCCCAGGCCCTGCAAGTGCCGCAATTGAAGCTGCCCGACAACATGACACCCGCGCAACGCGCGCAAACCTTGCAATGGCTGGGCGCACAGGCGCACACTGAGGGGCTATGAAGTACATCCCGGTGCCCATTGAGCGCATCCAGTTCGGCCAGCCGCTGCCCATCAGCCTGTGGGACCCGCGCGGTAACCTGCTGCTGAAAAAAGGCCAGGTGATCGAGTCCGAACGGCACCAGGAGGTGCTGGCGGCGCACGAGGCCAGCGCCACCGAACCGGATTTCCGCGCCTGGCAGCGCAGCTACGACCGGCTGATCTACACCATGCTGCGCGACGGCAAGACGCTGGACCAGATCGCCAAGGCGCCCATGCCCAGCATCATCCTGGAATCCGACTACGCGGTGGGCCACGAGGTGGTGGGTGGCTGGCTGGACGTGCATGCGGCGCTGAACAGCCTGCTTTACCAGGGCGACACGGCACGCAACGCGCTGGAGCGCATCGAAGGCATAGAGCACCGCGCCACCCAGCTGGTGATGACCGATGTGGATGAGAGCGTTTTCCGCCTGCTGCAGGCACTGGCCGACACCACGCTGTCTTACTGCGCCACCCATGCGCTGCTGACCTCGGTGCTGTGCGGGCTGACCGCGCGCAAGCTGGGCCTGCCGGCCATCGAGGTGCCCACGCTGTGCCGCGCCGCGCTGTTGATGAACCTGGGCATGGCGCGCGAGCAGGACCTGCTGACGCAGCAGACCACGCCGCTGACGGTGTGGCAGCGCAAGCTGATCTCGGACCACCCACAGATCAGCGTCGATGTCCTGAAGGCCTATGGCGTACCGGATGAGGACCTGCTGGACCTGGTGCGCTGGCACCACGAGACCGACGAGCGCCAGGGCTTGGCGCGCAACCTGCCGTGCCGGCGCATCCTGCGCACGGCCGACATCTTCGTCGCCAAGATGGCTTCGCGCAAGACGCGCCATGCGCTGTCGGCCATAGGCGCCAGCAAATCCATCTTCCTGGGCGCGGTGGGCGAGCAGGCCCGCGTGGGCTCGGCCATGGCCTCGGTGATGGGCTTTTACCCGCCTGGCAGCTATGTGACGCTGGCCAACGGTGACCTGGCCGTGGCGGTGCGCCGGGGCGAGTCGGCCAACACGCCGCAGGTGGTCAGCATCATGGGACCGGACGGCATCGCACTGGCCAAGTACAGCGCGCGCGACACGCGCGACAAGCAGTTCGGCATCGTCAGCCCGGTGGACGCCGCCAAGGTGAGAATCACGCTCAACGCCGAGCGGGTGCTGGCGGCTACCGGCAAGTCGGCGCGGCTGGCCTAGCGGCAGCGGGCGCCGCCAACAGCGGCAGCAGGAACGCACGCGACTGGGCAAAGGCCAGCGGCTGGTTCAGGTCGTGCCCGGCGTTGTCGTGCAGGCTGATGGCGCCCTGGCGCCGCAACGCGCGGCCCAAGGCCTGGCCATTGGCCACCGGCACCATCTCGTCCTCCACGCCATACAGGCCGCGCACACAGCGCAGGCCGGCGGTGAAGTACAGCGGCGAACTGGCCAGCATCTGCGCCCTTGCCTGGGCCAGGCCCCAGCGGCCGTCCAGCACCTTGACGAGCATGCGCTCGATGAACTGGCCACCCTCTTCCTTGGGCGAGGCCTTGTTGCGCAGGCCGTCGGCCACGATGTCCTGCTGCGTCCAGCCACCGGTTGCCATCAGCGCAAACCAGTCGACCGGGCCGGCCCAGTCCAGCACGCGGCCAATGCGCGCATCACGCAGGCCGGCCAGCAGCGCCACGCTGCCGCCACGGCTCTTGCCAAAGGCGGCGATGCGGCTGGCATCCGCCTGCGGCGTGCTGGCCAGCGCCACGTTCAGCAGCGCCAGCGCGTCATCGGTGGCGCCGTCCCAGCTGTCGGTGCGGTCGCCCTCCGAGGTGTAGTCCACACCGTTGAAGCGCAGCACCTCGCCACGGAAGGACGGCACCACGTAAATGAACTGCCGCTGCTGCGCACCCAGGAAGCGCGGGGACGACAGGTTGCGCAGGTCCAGCGCAAAGTAGTCCCACGACACGCCTTTCAGGTCCAGCAGCACCGGATGCTTGCCACCGGCCGCCTCGGTGCCCACCGGCAGCACGATGGCGCCATAGTGCCTGAAGCCATGCACACGGTGCGACACGATGCGCACCTGCGCGGTGACCTCGCCCAGGTCCAGCGTGCCGCTGGCGACCTCTTGCACGTCCTGCGGTGCCAGGTCACGCGCGGCCCAGGCGGTGCGCTGGGTGGCAATCTCGGCCGGTGTGGGTGGAGCGAACAGCTGCTGGAGTGGGAACGGTACCTGCCAGCCCGCGTCATCGCCCGTCTTCGCTGGCCGGGCACCCAAGCGGCGCAAGCCAGTCAGCGCCTGTGGCTGCTTGGGATCCAATGCTTCTGCGGCCTGGTAAGCGGCCAGCGCGCGGGCGCGCTGGTGCAAGGCGATGTAGGCGTCACCCAGGGCCGCCTGCAAGGCGGCGGACGGTTCGGTGCGGCCTTGCAACTCATGCAGAAATACCAGCGCATCCCTTGCGCGGGACGGAAAGCGCTGCAGCAACGTGCGTCCGACGCGCACGGCGCCCGCCACGTCGCCAAGCCTGGTGCGCAGCATCGCACGGGCAGCCGCACGGGGCTGTCGCTCCATCAGCAGCTCGATCGGGAGCTTGCCGCCGGTGAGCAGCGGCATCGGTGTGTCGTCGCCATAGCCGCCCAGTTGCACCGCGGTGACGCAGCCCCGGGCATCGCGCCGGAAGCTCACTTGGCGGTCTTCGCGCTCGGCGATGCCAAAGCTGTCTGCGGCATCGCCATCCCGGTGGCGCAGCACCTGCTCCGAACGCCAGAAGATGGGCCGCATGCTGAGCTGCCCATCCGCACCCTGGCGCACCAGCAGCACCGAGCCATCGGCCATGGCGTAGCGGCCGGGGTACGTCGTGTTGCAGGCCGAGGCCGTGTTGGTGCCCAGCAGCATGAGGGCTGCCAGCGTCAGCGCGGCTCGCGGCCCGCTTGTCACCCTAGTCCGCATCACGCCAGCGGCGCAGGCGAATCGCCGCCACCACCATGGCCGTGCCGGCCAACACGCCCAGCCACAGGCCAGGGGTGGCCAGCAAGGCCCAGGACTGGCTCACCACATCGCCCAGGTTGGCCGGCGGCAGCATGCCCCCTTCCAACCGGCGGCTGCTGCCCAGCCAACTGCCCGGCAGCGTGCCGGCCAGGCCGCGCGCCGCCACATGAATCCAGTACCAGTGCAGGTCCCAGCCGGCGCCCAGCATGCGGTTCAGCCAGGTCAGGATCAGGCCGCTGCCCAGCGGCACGCCCACCGCCCACAGGAAGGGCTTGCTGCGCGCCCAGGCCGACACCATCAGCAGCCAGCCGACGGTGGGCAGCGCCCACAGCGCATACACAGGCAACAGCGCCAGCAGCTGCAACGGCGCCAACAGCACGGTGGAGCTGGTCAGCGAATGCACCACCAGCGCACCGGCACCGACAAAGCTGGCCGCCGCCGTGCCCATGGCCAGCACCACCAGGCCGGTGACGCTGGCCACCACCCAGGTCAGCAGCGGGGCCACCGCCAGCGCGGTGGCCAGCTTGGACAGCACGGTGGCCGTGTCCGACACCGGCAGCGATTTCCAGAACAGCACGCTGCGGTCGCGCCGCTCGTCAAACAGGGTGCCCAGGCAGTAGAAGAAGACCACGAAGGCAGGGATCAGGAACAGCGCGGCCAGCGTGATCATGAAGCCCAGGCCGACGCCCTTGGCCACCTGGTCCAGCCGCTCCTGGCCGAGTGCGGCGACGGCGTCGGTCACCGAAGCGCCGTTCACCTCCATGCGCATGTGGCCCCCCATGCCGCCGCCCAGCAGCAACCCCAGCGCCAGCAGCACGCACATGGCCGTGCCCACCAGCACCGGTGCCCACAGCATGGCGCCCCGGTATTCCCAGAACTCGCGCCGCAGCAGCCAGGCAAATGTCATCGAAGGTTTGTAGTGGGTGGTTGTGGTCATCATGCAGCCCCTCCCGCGCTGGCGGTCATCTTGGCAACGAACAGGTCGGCCAGCCCCGGCGTGCGCGCCTCGCCCAAGGCGGCCAGTGTGGCGCGCGACACGCCGTCAAACAACATCACGCTCTTGCCGAACACGGCGCGTTGCGCGATCGGGTTCATCGCCAGTGCCACGGCTTCCCGCTCGGGCGCCACCATCACCTCGGTGAAGCGTTGGGCCACCTCGTCCATGCTGGCCGTCAACACCAGATGCCCCTCGCGGATGAACATCACATCGCTGAGGATGTGCTCCACCTCTTCCACCTGGTGGGTGGTGATGAGTATGGTCTTGTCGTGGTCGAAATAGTCCTCCAGCAGGTTCTGGTAGAACTGCTTGCGGTACAGGATGTCCAGCCCCAGCGTGGGTTCGTCCAGCACCAAGAGGCGTGCGTCTATCGCCATCACCAGCGCCAGGTGCAACTGCACCACCATGCCCTTGGACATCTCCTTCACTTTCATCCCCGGCTTGAGCTTGGTGGCGGCGATGTAGCGCTCGGCCTTGGCGCGGTTGAACTGCGGGTGCACGCCGGCCACGAAGTCCAGCGCCTCGCTGACCTTCAGCCAGCGCGGCAGCACCGCCACGTCGGCGATGAAGCAGACGTCGCGCATCAGCGCGTCGCGCTGGGTGCGCGGGTCGCGGCCCAGCACCGTCAACTCGCCATCGAAAGGCGTCAGGCCCAGCATGGCCTTCAAGGTGGTTGTCTTGCCCGAGCCGTTGGGGCCGATCAGGCCGATGATGCGACCGGCAGGAATCTCGAAGCTGATGCCGTCCACCGCCTTGGCAGCGCCGTAGCGCTTGCTCAAGTTTCGGGCCGAGACCACCGAAGGTGCGGCAGTTGTTGCAGTTGCAGCGGGGCTTGCAGTGGCCGTGGCCGTATCCGGCGCGGCTGTGGTGAAGTCGCTCATGCCACACCTCCCGCAGCGCCGACAGCCGGGCCCTGCGCCTTGGCCAACAGCAACTGCTGCACGTCCAGGCCCAGCCGTTGTATGCGCGCCAGCATGGCCGGCCATTCATCGCGCAAGAAGCGTTCGCGTTCGCTGGCCAGAAGTTTCTGCCGTGCGCCGTCTATCACGTACATGCCCAACCCCCTTCGTTTTTCCACAAGTTGCTCGTCCACCAGCTCCTGGTAGGCGCGTGACACAGTGATGGGGTTCAGCTGAAAATCCGCCGCCACCTGCCGTACCGAGGGCAGTGCGTCGCCGGCCTTCAGCACCTCGTCCAGCACCATGCCCACCACCTTTTCCTTCAGCTGGCGGTAAATCGGTGAGTTGTCGTGCCAATCTGTGCTCATGATGGGTACCGCCCTACAGTTGCTATCCTTTTTCGAGGGTAAGCAACTACTTCGATGTGTTGAGATGCCTGCATCCGGGTTAACTCCAGAAAGGATGATGAAGTAGTGTTTTACTTCACTATAACACTACATTTTAAAATGTCAATCCCCTTCGAAACGGGGCGTCCAAGTCGCGCAACATGCACCGTGTGGAGGCACGCAACTTGCTGTTTACCGTGCACAACATGTTTTCAGGGAGCGGCGCCCACAAAGCTGCCGGCGCCAATTTTTTCGATGACTGCCTCTACCGCTTCGCTAGCCACCCCTCACACCCTCACCCGCCTGTTGCGCCACATGCCGCAGGTGCAGTCACGCCGGCAGGAACTTCGGTTGGTGGAATCAAGCTGGGACAACCTGGCGGTGCTGTCCTCGCTGTCCAGGCTGTCGTCCGGGGCTTCATCCGGCGGTGATTTGAGCCGGGCACGGCAAGACTTTGCCGCGCTGTCCGGAGAAATGATGCACGGCCTGCAAACCGAGAGCCTGCACCATGCGCTGGACGGGCTGGGCTCCAAGGCGCAGGTGTGCATCGATATCCTGGTGCGCAACCTGTTCGAGCGCACGGCCGACATCGGCTTTCTGGCCACCGATGGCGTCATTGCCCAGTTCCTGGCCCAGCCGGGCAGCGTGCCCACGACCGGGATGGAAGCGCGTCTGCGCGAGTACGCGGCCAAGTACTCGGTGTATGGCGACATCTGCCTGTTCGACACCCACGGAGAACTGCACGCCAGTCTGCTGCCACGCCCCGGGGCGCTGACCCTGAGCGGAACGGACCTGGCCTTCCTGCAACAGGTGCTGGCCAGCCCGGATGCCTATGTGGAGCACTATGGAATGCACCACTTCTGTGCAAGCCCGCCAGGCCCAGGCGACGGCGTGGGCAACCATGTTGGTGCACCCAACGGGGCAACCGCACCCGGCCAGCAACCCACGCTGCTGTATGCACACCGCGTGGAAGCCGGCCACACACAGGTAGGCGCCCTGTGCCTGCAATTCCGCCTGGCCGACGAAATGCCGGCCATCTTCCAGGCGATCCAGGGTGAAGCCGCAGGCGGCGAGGACGATGGCACGACACTGGCGCTGATCGACGCGCAAGGCCGGGTGATCGCCAGCAGCGATGCGCTGCAACTGCCGGCCGGCTGGGTGCTGCCCCCCGCGCGCGCGGCCGGCTCGGTCACGCTGCGCCACCTGGGACGCGAATACCTGATGGTGGTGCGCGACACCCGGGGCTTCCAGGGTTACATGGGGCCGGGCTGGCGCGCGTTGGCCATGATTCCCATGGACATGGCCTTCGACGTCGCTGACGCGCGCGACGCCTCGCCGCTGATGCTGGAGGCCGCGCGCAGCAATGGCCTGCTGGCGACCGACCTGCGCGACATCCCTCGCAACGCGGCCACCATCCAGTCGGCGCTGGAGCGCTCGGTATGGAACGGCCTGCTGGACATCAACCGCATAGCGACCGACGGTTCGGCCGCGCAGGCGCGCGAAATGGTGTTCGCGCGCACGCTGCTGTCGGAGATCGGCAACACCGCGCACAAGACGGCGCTGGCCTTTTCCAGCACGTTGCAAGACCTGCATTTCGTCGTCATACGCGCGATGCTGCGCGACGCCCAGGACCGCGCTTCGCTGGCCATGCAGATCCTGGACCGCAACCTGTACGAGCGCGCCAACGACTGCCGCTGGTGGGCGCTGACGCCGCAATTCGCCGACACACTGCGCACCGGCAAAGTGGGCTGCGAGCAGGCCTCGCAGGTGCTGCAGTACATCAATTCGCTGTACACGGTGTATTCGTCGCTGGTGCTGTTCGACCGCCACGGCACGGTGGTGGCCACCTCACGGCCCGAGCTGGCGCACCACGTGGGCCAACCCATCAGCGACGCCTGGGTGCAGCCGGCGCTGCGGCTGCATGCCAGCAAGGACTACACGGTGAGCAGCTTCGCACCCAGCCAGTTCTCAAACGGGGTGCCCACCTTCGTCTACGCCGCCGCCGTGCTGGATGCCGAGCGCCCCGGCGGGGGCGCGGGGGCCAGCGTCCTGGGCGGCATAGGCATCGTGTGGGACGCGGCCAACCAGTTGTCCTCCATCCTGGCTGACTGCGGCGAGGGCTGCTCGGCAGACGACCTGCTGGCTTTCGTCGACAACGCCGGTCAGGTGCTGTTCAGCCACGGCCAGACCAGCCTGCTGGACGGTACCCAGGCCGTGGCCACGGCGCAGCGTGGCAATGACATCGTTGAACTGAGTGGTGGTCTGCTGGGCGCCGGCACCCACCGTGGCCAGGGCTACCGCGAATTCCGCCTGCAGGACGGCTATGACCACGGCTTCAGTTGCGTGGTGCTGCGCAGCCTGTGCAAGCCCGAGGCGCGCGCCGCCCAGGGCGCCCAGGCTGGGCGGCCCGCCGCCCGGGCCGGCGTGGTGGACGCGGCGTTCAGCCTGCAGATGGCCACCTTCAGCGTCGGCGGCTACTGGCTGGGCTTGCCAGCAGCCCAGGTGCTGCTGGCGGCGCCGGACGCCACCACCGTCAGCGCCGGGCGACCCACACCACCGTTTGCCGGCATCGTGCCCATAGGCACCGAAAAAACCTTCCCGGTGATCGACCTGCGCAGCGCCACTGCGGCCACGCCGGGCAGCGCACAACCCACAGACAGTGCGCGCCAGCTCATCCTGGTGCGGGTGACACAAGACGCCGCCGCGGGCGGCCGCAGCCACGACATCGCGCTGCGCGTTGACGCGCTGGGCTCGGTGCTGGAGGTGGACAGCCGCAAGCTGCAAAAGCTGGACCTGATGGGCGGTGGCGGTGTGGCTGGCATGGGCGGCAGCGTCAGCATGGTGGACGCGGTGGTGTCGGTGCCCACCGCCGCTGCGGCCCATGGGCAAGCCGGCGAGGCGGTGCTGTGCCGGCTGTCCATGCGCTGGCTGCAGCACTGCGCCAGCGGTCTGGCGAAGGATTTCGCGCCGCAGGACTTGTCGGCACTGGCTGTGGCCTAAACGCCGGAGTCCCGTGGCTGCGGTATCTTGCAGCGGGTGTGCACCACGCCTTGCCCGATTGACCCCCTCGGAGCCCTGGTGTACAAACAGCCACCCACTGAACCACCCGAGATGCAGTCGCAAGCCAAAACCGTGGCCAAGTACCTGGCCGAGTTGCCGGAAGACCGCCGCGGCGCCATCGCCGCCGTGCGCCAATTGGTGCTGGACAACCTGGACCCGGCTTACCAGGAAGCCATGCAGTACGGCATGATTGGCTGGAGCGTGCCGCACAGCCTGTACCCGGCCGGCTACCACACCGACCCGAAGCAGCCACTGCCCTTCGCCGCGCTGGCCTCGCAGAAGAACTACATGTCGCTGTACCTGATGGCCACGTACTGTGGCTGCACCGAGGACGGCGAAACGCCGGACGTCCAGTGGTTCCGCACCGCCTGGGCCAAGACCGGCAAGAAGCTGGACATGGGCAAGGCCTGCCTGCGCTTCAAAAAGTTGGATGACCTGGCGCTGGATGTGCTTGCCGAGGCGATACGCCGCGTGCCGGTGCAGACGTATATCCAGCGCTACGAAGCGGGCCTCACGGCCATGGCCAAGGCGCCGCGCTAAAATCGCCCGCAGGGTCCGCAGTTCACCCAGGCGTTGCCGGAGTCCGTGCCACGCACGCTCACGCTAAACCTGCCGCTCGCGCAAACAAGCAAGCACCCACCCCGAAAAACGGCTGTTTTTCCATCGTGTGCCCTGCTGCAAACGGCAACCCCAGCGCTCGCCCTGCCATCCAGGCGAGTCAACGGCGCATGAGGAAAGAAAGCGACTTTTCATATGACCCGCATGCTTGTACCCCTGCCTGTGCCAGACGTTTCCACGTTTGCCAAGCGCCTGTTGACCGAGCTGGACCAGCGCGAAGCCCTGCCCTCGCACCTGGAACTGCTGAACCTGCTGGCGCGCGCCGCCGGCCTGCGCAACTACCAGACGCTGAGGGCGGCGGCCGGTGCGCAGCCCAAGACAGCCGCCGCCGTGCCACCCGCTGCACCACCCATTGCACCACCCGCTGTTTCGTCCAGCGCACCCGCCGCGTTGTCGGCCACCGCGCGCAAGGCGCTGCTGCAGTTCGACGCCCATGGCCGCCTGGTGCGCCTGCCCAACAAACTGTCGGTGCAGCAGATGGCCGCCTGGGCGCTGTGGACGCGCTTCACCGTGCGGCGCAAGTACACGGAGAAAGAGGTCAACCAGATCCTGAATGCGCACCACACGTTCGGCGACCAGGCCACCCTGCGCCGCGAGCTGGTGAACATGAAACTGCTGGGCCGCAAAAGCGATTGCAGCGAGTACTGGAAAGAGCCAAGGCGGCCGGATGCCGAGGTGCAGTCTTTCCTGACAACCTGGCGCGCAAACCTGAAGTAACGCGTGTGAACGCCTTCCTCAATGGAAGGCATCCCACAGCAGCTTGACGCCGGTGAGGAACATGCCCAGGTACACCAGCCGGTAGAACAGCTGCGGGTTGATGCGCCGCGCCAGCCGCACGCCCACCCACACGCCCAATGGCGCCAGCGGCAGCAGCACCAGCGAGGTGGCCATGTTGCGCCAGTCCAGCAGGCCCAGCCAAGCGTAGGGCACCCACTTGCTCAAGTTGATGACGAAGAAAAAGAAAGCCAGCGTGGCGGTGAAACGCACCGGCGGCAGGCGCAGCGGGATCATGTAGGCGTTGATGGGCGGGCCGCCGGCGTGCGAGATGAAGCTGGTGAAACCGGAGGTGGCGGTGAGCAACGCACCCAGCCAGCGCGGCGGTGGCTGGCTGTCGGCCTTGGGCGGGAACAGCAGGCGCTGGGCCAGGAACAGCAGCGTGGACAGGCCCACGATGCCGGCCACGGTGCGCGCGTCCAGCAGCCGGAACAGCAGCGCGCCGAGCACAATGCCCAGCAGCCCAAAGGGCAGCAGGAACTTCAGCAGCGGCGCATCGAAGTCCTTGCGGAAGGCGGCCATGCCCAGCACGTCCATCACCAGCAGCACCGGCATCAGGATGGCGGCCGCCTGCGGCACGGTGACGGCCAGCGCCATCATGGGCACGGCCAGCGAACCAAACCCCGCGCCAAAGCCGCTTTTGCTGATGCCCAGCAACAGCACGGCGGGCACGGCGACGGCGTAGAAGAAGGGGTCGGTGATCAGCGGGAACCCCATGCCGTCAATTCACCGGCGATGGCCGCAAATCCAGCGCCATGTGCACCTTGTCGTAGTCCATACCAGCCACCTTGATGGCGCCAGGCAGCGTGCCCCAGGCGACGAAGCCGCAGCGCTGGTACAGCGCGATGGCGGGCGCATTGCCGGCAGTCACCGTCAGGTCCAGCCGCTCCAGCGTGGGCAGCTGGCGACAGCGCGTCAGCAGGTCGCGCATCAGCGCGCCGCCAATGCCGCGCCCGCTGCCCTCCGGGGCCACCACCATGCCCACCACGGTGGCATAGTGGCGCTCTTTCGGGCGATAGCGGCCCGACACACCCACTGTGCCCAGCAATTCGCCACCCGCAGCAAAGGCGCCGATGAAGAAATCATGCGGGCGTTCGGGCTTCTCAGTGAGCCGCTGCACAGAAAAGTCCAGCGTGCGTGCCTGCTCCTCGTCAGCACCGGAGGTGAAGGCCGTGGGGTGCTCGCGCAAGCCCCGAAGGCGCAACGCGCGGTAGGCTGGCGCGTCGTCCGGCGTCAACAGCCGCACGCTGACCGGCTCAGGCGTGGCCGCCACCGGTCAAACCCTCTCAATCAGCAATGCAATGCCCTGGCCCACGCCTATGCACATGGTGCACAGCGCGTAGCGCCCGCCGCTGCGGTGCAGCTGGTTGACGGCCGTGGTGGCCAGGCGCGCGCCGCTGGCACCCAGCGGGTGGCCCAGCGCGATGGCCCCGCCATTGGGGTTGACGCGCGGGTCATCGTCTTGCAGGCCCAGCAGGCGCAGCACCGCCAGACCCTGGGCGGCAAAGGCCTCGTTGAGCTCGATGACGTCAAGCTGCGCCAACGTGATGCCGGTCTGCGCCAACAGCTTTTGCGTCGCCGGTGCCGGGCCTATGCCCATCACGCGCGGCGGCACACCGGCCGTGGCCATGCCGACCACCCGGGCACGCGGCGTCAGGCCATGCCTGTACGCCGCTTCCTCGCTGGCCAACAACAGCGCACAGGCACCATCGTTGACGCCGCTGGCGTTGCCGGCCGTCACGCTGCCGTCGGGCTTGACGATGGGCTTGAGCTTGGCCAGCGCCTCCAGCGAGGTATCACGCGGGTGCTCGTCGCGGTTCACCACCACCGGCTCGCCCTTCTTGGCCGGCAGCGTCACCGGCGTGATCTCGGCGTCGAAGAAGCCGCTGGCCTGGGCCGCCACGGCCTTTTGCTGGCTGGCCAGCGCCATGCGGTCCTGGGCTTCGCGCGCGATGCCGTGCTCGGCGGCGACGTTCTCGGCCGTCTCGGGCATGCTGTCCACGCCATAGCGCTCTTTCATCAGCTTGTTGACGAAGCGCCAGCCTATGGTGGTGTCGTAGACCGCGTTGTTGCGGCTGAAAGCAGCCTCCATCTTGGGCATCACGAAGGGCGCGCGGCTCATGCTCTCGACGCCGCCGGCCAGCATCAGCGCGGCCTCGCCGGCCCGGATGGCGCGCGCGGCACTGCCCAGCGCGTCCAGCCCGGAGCCGCACAACCGGTTCACGGTGGCGCCGGGCACCTGCACCGGCAGCCCGGCCAGCAGACTGGCCATGTGGGCCACGTTGCGGTTGTCCTCGCCAGCCTGGTTGGCGCAACCCATCAACACATCGTCCACCGCTTGCCAATCGACCTTGGGGTTGCGAGCCATCAGCGCCGCCAATGGGATGGCGGCCAGGTCATCGGTGCGCACGCCGCTCAAGGCGCCGCCGTAGCGGCCAAACGGGGTGCGCTGGGCGTCGCAGATGAAGGCTTGGGGATGGGGCATGGGAGGTCTCCGGTGCGGCTTGTTCTGAGGTTGCAGCTAGTTTATGCGCTGCGCCTGTGGCGGGCTGTCGCACGGGTGGCCACGGTGCCAGCCGGCACATGTGGTTTCTTCCCATGCCGCTCTCACGCCAGCCGAACACCCGCGACAATAGAGGCCATGTTCCAGCCTTCCCAAGCCGACGTCCGCCGCTTCTTCTGCTCCGTCTACGCCAAGGCCCTCAAGGGCGAGCCGCTGGAGCCCATGGAAACACTGGCCAGCCAATGGATGGACGAGCACCCGGAATACCACGCCGACTTTGCCGACGTCGACGCGGCGCTGCGCAACATGGGCCTGGTGGAGGAAGGCAAGACCAACCCCTTCCTGCACCTGAGCATGCACCTCTCCATCAGCGAGCAGTGCAGTGTGGACCAGCCGCGCGGCATACGCCAGGCGGTGGAGTTGCTGACGGCGCGGCTGGATTCGCTGCATGACGCCCACCACGAAACCATGGACTGCCTGGGCAAGATGATCTGGGAAAGCCAGCGCTCGGGCCGCCCACCCGATGGCAACGCCTATATCGACTGCGTGCAGCGCCGCGCCACCCGCGACTGACCCGCGTCAACCCACGGGTCGCCCGCCATAGGCAAGCACGGGACGAACGTGTACCATGGTTTGAACAACAACCACGGAGCATCCGCAGATGGGCCTGTTGGCCAAACTGTTGCCCCGGTCGACCAGGCGGTGGCTGCGTGCCGCCCTGGCGGGAGACGAGGACGACAGGTTCGAGCGCATCTTTGAAGCCAGCCCGGACTGGATCGTCATCACGCGCCTGAGCGACGGCACGGTGGTCACCGCCAACCGGGGGTTCCAGACGCTGTCGGGCTACACGCTGGCCGAGGTGATGGGCCAGAGCCTGGGCCGCTTCAATGTGTGGGTGCATGCCCAGCAGCGGGCCGAACTGGTCGCGCAGATGCAGGCCCATGGCGAGGCGCACAACACGCTGGTGCAGTTGCGCCGCAGGGACGGCGAGGTGCTGGACTGCATCGTCAATTGCAGGCTACTGGCACTGGAGGGCACCCAAAAGACCCACGCGCTGTGGATCGCCCGCGATGTGACGGGCCAGATCGTCGCGCAGGAATGGTTCGGCGCGGCCTTCCGGCTGACGCCCAATTTCATCTCGATCTCGCGCCTCAGCGATGGCCGATACGTGGAGGTGAACGCCGCCTTCGAGCGCATGATGGGCTACAGCCGCGAGGAAGTGCTCGGCCGCACCTCCGGCGAGTTGAACATCTGGGCCGACAAGGGGGAACGTGACGCATTGGTGCTGTTGCTGCGCAAGCACCAGGCGGTGACCGACCATTTCATCCGCGTGCGGGCCAAGGACGGCCGCGTCATCGAGGCGTTGGCCAATGTGGCCACGTTCGAGTCGCGCGGCGAACTCTTCATGATCGGCGTGCTGCGCGACGTCACCGCAGAACGCGCGGCCGAGCGGGTGCTGCAGGACAGCGAGGCGCGCTTCTCGCGGCTGTTCGACCAGTCGCCACTGCCCATGTGCTACTTCAGCAGCGAGAACAACTTCGCCATCGCGCACTGGAACCAGGCCGCGTTTGACATCTTTGGCCTGGACCGCACCCGCGACCAAGGCAAGCAAGGCGATGTGCTGGGCATCTGGGCCAATCCTGAGGACAGGCAACGCTCCGTCGAGCGATCGTGGCGGCGTGAGCTCGTCAGCGGCGAAGAGGTGCAGATGCGCCGCAGCGATGGCCAGTTGATGTGGATGAGCATCTACACACGCGTCATCAAGGACGCCACGCGCGAATTGATGGTCTACACCTATGTCAACGTCACCGAGCGACGGATGGCGCAGGACGAGGTGCTTGCACTCAACTTGCAGCTGGAGGAGCGCGTGGCGCTGCGCACCGGCGAATTGCAGAGCGCCAACCGGGAGCTGTCGCAGACGCTGGAGACACTGCGCCTGGCCAAGGACCAGCTGGTGCAGTCCGAGAAACTGGCCGCCCTGGGCGCGCTGGTGGCGGGTGTGGCGCATGAGCTGAACACGCCCATAGGCAACGGCCTGACCATGGCCAGTGCGCTGGAGCACAAGGTGCAGGTCTTCGAGCAGGTGACGGCCGATGGCGTGCGCCGCTCCGACCTGAAGGCCTTTGTGGACGACACCCGGCTGGCCGCCGAGGTGATGCGGCGCAACCTGGAGCGCGCCGGAGCGCTGGTGGTGACCTTCAAGCAGGTGGCTGTGGATCAGACCAGTTCGCACCGGCGGCGCTTCCAGCTGTCTGCGGTGGTGGGCGAGATCCTGGTAACGCTGGCACCCACGCTGCGCAAGTCCGAATGCGTGGTGCAGACCCAGATTGCTGATGAGTTATGGCTGGACAGCTACCCCGGTCCCTTGGGCCAGGTGCTGACCAACCTGATCAACAACGCCATGTTGCACGCCTTCGAGACCGGCCAGCCGGGGCGCATAGAGATCAGCGCCACCGCGCCGGACACCGCACACGTGGCGATCCGCCTGCGCGACGACGGCCGCGGCATCCACCCCGACGACCAGCGCCGCGTGTTCGAACCCTTCTTCACCACCAAGCTGGGCCAGGGCGGCTCCGGCCTGGGCCTGCACATCGTGCACAGCATCGTCACCAGCGTGCTGGGTGGGCAGATCGAGCTGCAAAGCACACCCGGCCAGGGCGCCGTCTTCTCGTTGACCCTGCCCTTGCGCGCGCCGGACCGGGCGGAGTCGGCACCCGCGCCACTGAACTAGCAGGGAAAAAACCCACGCCGGCTTGATTTGGCGCAAAGCGGCCCATGTCCGCGCTACCGAGAATTGCCTCAATGCCGTCAAGGCAAGGAGAGCCCCATGGTCGCGCGCGCACACCTCGCAGCCCAGCCCACTGATTTCACCGCGCTGGATGCCTGCCATCGCGATATGCTGGGCCATCTGCAAGAATTGACGCGGCTTGTTGACCAGGTACAGCTGGGTGAGCCAGGTCCCCAAATGCGGCGCATCGCCGGTCATGTCGAGCACTTCTTTTCCGCTGCCTCGCGGGCACACCATGCGCAGGAGGAGGAAACGGTGTTCCCCGCCCTGTTGGAATGTGCCGATGCCAATTTGGTGGCTACAGTGCGCACGTTGCAGCAGGACCATGGCTGGATTGAGGAAAACTGGCTGGCGCTGGCACCGCAGTTGCGTGCCATCGCCTCGGGAAATGGCTGGGTGGATCCGGCGGAGTTCCAGCACGCGGCGGCGCTGTTCGTGGACCTGTGCCGGGGCCATATCGCACTGGAAGAAACGCTGATCTATCCCGAATCCAAGGCCCGCTGGGCACAGGCCGTGGCGGCCCGCCGCAACCGGCAGCACGCCTGACCCCCACAGGAAGCCACCCTCGTGCTCACAGCCTACATCACCCACCCCGACTGCGCCCGCCATGAAATGGGCGTGCATCACCCCGAGTGCCCCGACCGCCTGGCCGCCATCGCCGACATGCTGCTGACCAAGGGCCTGCTGGACTACATGCAGCCTTATGACGCACCGCTGGCCACTCCCGAGCAACTTGGCCGGACACACACTGCCACTTACCTGCGCCAACTGATGCAAATGGCCCCACTCGAGGGCTACCACCATGTGGACCCCGACACCAGCTTGAACCGCCACACGCTGCACGCAGCGCAACGTGCCGCCGGCGCCGCCGTACTGGCCGTGGATCTGGTGCTCACTGGCCAGGCGCCCAACGCCTTTTGCTGCGTGCGCCCGCCGGGCCACCATGCCGAACGCTCGGCCGCCGGCGGTTTTTGTTTCTACAACAATGTGGCTGTGGGCATTCGCCACGCCATCTGTCAGCATGGGCTCAAGCGCGTGGCGTTGGTGGATTTCGACGTGCACCATGGCAACGGCAGTGAGGATATTCTTCATGATGACCCGCATGTGCTGATGTGCTCTGTCTTCGAACGCGGCATCTACCCGTTTTGCGGCGACACGCCACGCAGCGCCAATATGGTCAACGTCGGGTTGCCATCGCGTTCAGGCAGCGGGCCTTTCCGCGAGGCGGTCACCCAGCATTGGTTGCCCGCGCTGGACGGATTTAAGCCAGAATTGGTGTTCATCTCAGCCGGCTTCGACGGCCATCGCGAGGACGACATGGGCAACCTGGCTCTGGTGGAAGCGGACTATGAATGGGTCACCCAGCAAATCATGGCGGTGGCACGCCGCCACTGCCAGGGTCGCGTGGTGTCCTGCCTGGAAGGCGGCTATGCTCTGAGTGCGCTGGCACGCAGCGTGAGTGCGCACATAAAGGTACTGATTGGCGCGGACTGAGGTCCAGCGCAAGCTGAAACAGCCATGGACAAACACTACCTGACCCCCCTGTTTCTGCCGGAATCCATTGCGGTGTTTGCCGGTGCGGCCGATACAGAGCCTGGCGGCGACGGGCAGATCCCTGCCGCGCGCGCGCTGGTGCAGGCACTGCGCGCGCAGCACTACAGCGGCACGCTGACATTTCTGGACATCCGCAACACCAGCGGCACGCTGGCCGACCTGGCGCAGGCCAAGGCCGATCTGGCCATCATCGCGCTGCCGCCGGGCGAGGCGCCGGCAGCGCTGGACCTGGCCGCCCGCATGGCCTGCAAGGCCGCGCTGGTGCTGTCCAGCGGCATGCCGGCCGACGCCGCCGCCGAGCTGGCACGCATTGCCCGCCGCGAGGGCATGCACCTGCTGGGGCCCAACAGCCTGGGCTTCCAGAGTCCGCGCCTGCAGCTCAATGCCAGCACCATTCCCCAACTGGCCCGACCTGGGCCACTGGCACTGGTGTCGCAGTCCGGCGCGCTGACCTCATCCATGCTGGATTGGGCCAGTAACAACGCGGTGGGCTTCTCGCAGGTGGTGTCTTTGGGGCCGCACACCGCGCTGGACCTGGCACAGGTGCTGGACTTTTTGGCCAGCGACGCGCAGACACAGAGCATCCTGGTCTACCTGGAAGGCATTGCCAGCGCGCGCCGTTTCATGAGCGCACTGCGCTCGGCGGCCCACGTCAAGCCGGTGGTGGTGCTGAAAGCCGGGCGCAAGCCGGCCGGCCATGCCGCGGCGCAGACGCACAGCGCCGCCATCGTGGGCAGCGACGAGGTGTTCGACGCCGCCTTGCGCCGCGCCGGCGCGGTGCGTGTGCGCTCCTTTGTGGAGATGTTCTCGGCTGCCAAGTGCCTGGCCTCGCGCTACCGGCCAGTGGGCAAGCGGCTGGCGGTGGTGACCAACGGCGGCGGCCCGGGCGTGCTGGCGGCAGACTGGGTCAACGAGATCGGCTTGACGCTGGGCCAGCTCAGCCCGGCCGCGCGCGACGCGCTGGCACCGCAGGTGCCGCCGCTGGCCTCGCTCAGTGACCTGTTGGACTTGTCGGAAGACGCTGGGCCGGCGCACTACAGCGCCGCCGTGCAGGCCGCTGCCCAGGACCGCCAGGTGGATGGTGTGCTGGCCATCTTCTCCCCCAAGGCCGGCTGTGACGGCGGCGCCGTGGCCACCGCACTGGCCGAGTTGAAGTCTGCCATGACCAAACCACTGCTGGCCTGCTGGATGGGCGACAGCGCGGTGGTGCCGGCGCGCGGGGTGCTGAACCAGGCCGCCATTCCCAGCTTTCGCACGCCGGAAGCGGCGGTGGGGGCGTTTGGCAACATCGCCTCCTTCCACCAGAACCAGTTGCTGCTGCAACAGACGCCCTCGCCCCAGTCCACACTGGCGCGCGCCGACATCGAGGGCGCGCGGCTGGTGATCGAGAGCGTGCTGGCCGAGCGGCGCAAGGTGCTGACCGAGATGGAATCGAAGACCCTGTTGGCGGCCTTCCATATCCCGGTGACGCAGACGCTGTTGGCGCGCAGCGCCAGCGAGGCCATGCTGATCGCCACCCAGCTGGGCTTTCCGGTGGCGCTGAAGATCGATTCGCCCGATATCCCCCACAAGTCCGACGTGCAGGGTGTGGCGCTGAACGTGATGAACGGCGCCAGCGCGCGTGACAACTTCAACGACATGATGGAGCGCGTGGCGCGGCTGGCGCCGCAGGCGCACATCAACGGCGTCACCGTGCAGCGCATGGCCGGCGCTCGGCGCGGGCGTGAGGTGTACATAGGCATGGTGACCGACCAGCCCTTTGGTCCGGTGATCGTGTTCGGCGCTGGCGGCGTGATGATAGAGCTGATCAACGACCGGGCGATGGAGTTGCCACCGCTGAACCAGTTCCTGGCGCACCGGTTGGTGGAGCGCGCCCGCGTGGCCGAGACGCTGGGCGAGTGGCGTGGTGCATCGGCTGTGGACATGGGCGCGTTGGAGCAGGTGCTGCTGCGCGTGTCCGAGATGGTGTGCGAGCTGCCACAGCTGCGCGAGATGGACATCAACCCGCTGATCCTGGACGAGCACGGCGCTGTGGCGGTGGACGCGCGCATCGTCGTCGACAACGCGCCGCAATCCGAAGGCAGCCGCACCGGCAGCTACCAGCACCTGGCCATCCTGCCCTACCCGGCCCGTTATGAGCAACAGTGGCCGCTGCGCGGCGGCGGCGAATACACCGTGAGGCCCATACAACCCAGCGACGCCGCCATGCTGCAACAGATGGTGGCCGGCCTGTCTCCCGAGAGCCGCTACTTCCGCTTCGTCTCAGCCATGGCCCAATTGCCACCCACCATGCTGGCGCGCTTCACGCTGATCGACTACGACCGCGAAATGGCGCTGGTGGCGGTGATGAAGGAGCGCAGCGCGGGGGCCGACGGCGACATCGTGGAGACCCAGCGCATCGTGGGTGTGTCGCGCTACGTCACCAACCCGGACCAGACCAGTTGCGAGTTTGCGCTGGTGGTGGCCGACGGCATGGCCGGCCAGGGCCTGGGCTCGCGGCTGATGGAAAGCATCATGGAAGTGGCGCGCGACAAGGGCCTGAGCGACATCGTGGGCCTGGTGCTGACGCACAACGCCGGCATGCTGCGGCTGATGAAGAACCTGGGCTTTGGCGTCAAGCGTTACGCCGAGGACCCGGACTTCATGCTGGTGTCGCACCCGCTGTGAACGGTGTGGGGCCGCGCCAGGCCCCGCAACAACCCATCAGAGCTTCATTTCCAATCCGGCGTTGAAGTTGGTGCGGCCGCTGCGCTGGGTGTTGCTGCCGTAGCCGCTGCCCACCAACGTCTGCGACCAGGTGTCCACTGGCGCCAGGTTGTTGGCCGCCAGGCGCATGGACAGCGTGCGGCTGAAGGTCCACTGCGCGTACACATCCAGCCCGCGCGAGCGGCTGGCTTCCAGTGTCTGAGAAGCGGTCTGCTGCGTCAGGTAGCCGGGGGTGTAGGTCATGGTGCCGCCTATCAGCAGCGGCATGCCGGTGAAGCGGTGGTCAAAACCAAACGTGCCCTGCCAGGGCTGCTGGCTGTCCAACCGGTTGTTCGGGCCGGGCAGCGCTTCCACATTGGAGCGGTAGAAATTCAGCGACGCGCGCAGGTTCAGGCCCAGCTTGGGGTCAAACAGCGAAGGCATCAGCTCGCCAGCGCGGCCCTTGACCTCCAGCTCCAGCCCGCCGGTCTGCGCGCTGGAGAAGTTGGTGGGCGAGGAGACCCAACGCGGCGCCGTGGCGTAGGCTACGTTTTGCAGGCTGGTGACGCTGCGTATCAGGTTGTTCACATGGCGGTAGAACATGCCAATGCTGAACATGCCACCGCCCGGCAGGTATTTCTCATAGGCGGCGTCCAGCCCGGTGGCCAGTTCGGGCTGCAGGTTGGGGTTGCCAATGCGGTCGGGCGACAGCTCGGTGTTGCTCTTGCTGGTGTCGGTGAACAAACCGCTCAGCGACGGCCGCGCCATGATGGTGCCCAGGTCAGGCGCCTTGTAGCTGCGCGTCAGGCTGGCGCGTATCAGGTCGCGGCCGGCCGAGTCCAGCTTGTAGGTGACATGCCACAAGGGAGTCACCACGCTGCTGGTGTTGTCCACGTTCAGGTCCACCCCCAGGCTGCGCGACTGGATGCGCTCACCACGCAGGCCCAGGTAAGTGGACCACTGCTTGTTGATCTCCCACTCGTCCTGCACGAACAGCGCGCTGCGGTCGATGCGGGCGGTGAAGGGCTGGCCTTCCACACCCGGCAACTGCGGCACGCCCAGCTCGGTGACGGTGCGTTTTTCGTCACGGCGGCGCCACTCCAGGTCCCAGCCCACGGTGAGGCTGTGTTGCTCATTGAGCAACTGGGTGAACTTGCCGGCTTGCGTCAGGTTGATGTCGCCGTTGTCCTGGTAGGCATGGCGCTGCGGGTTGCCGTTGCGGAAAGTCTGGTTGTTGAACGTGCCCTTGGACGAACCCACGCCGGCCTTGATCTCGATGCGGCGCTCGGCGCTCAGGTAATTGGTCCATTGCAGGTTGAAGCGCACGTTCTGCCAGGTGCCATGGGCCTCGGCGGGATCTTCCAGGCTGGGCTGGCCAGCCTGGATGGTGTTGGCATAGTCGCTGTCCACATTCCAGTTGCCGCGCTGCAGGAAGCCTTGCAGCGACACGGTCTCGTCGTCGCTGACCTTCCAGGTCAGGCGCGGTGACGAGTTGAAGCCGTGGCCCCAGAAGTTCTGCTCGACACGCTGCACGACGTCGGAAAACTGACCGTCCACCCCCGGCATGAAGCGGTGGTTGGCGAATTCGTTCATGCCGCGCCACTGGAACAGCGACACCGGCAGCAACACCGACAGCGCGCCGTACTTCTCGCCATAGGTGAAGTTGCCCTGGAAGGTGGGCCGCTCGGCGTTGTAGCCCACGCCGATGCGCAGGTCGCGCTGCGACTGCTTGGGCGCTTCCTTCATGATGATGTTGATGGTGCCTGCCACCGCCTGCGCGCTCTGGTCGGCGGTGGGGCCCTTGGTGATCTCGATGCGCTCGATCTGCGACGGGCTCAGCTGGTCCAGCGCGAAGCCGGGGGGCGCCGGGTCGCCGTTGATCAGCAGCAGCGTGTAGCCCGAGCCCAGCCCACGCATGCGCGGCGAGTTGCCAGCCATGGTGACGCCAGGCAGGCGCTTCATCACGTCGGCCACGTTGGTGTCGCCGTACTTGTCCAGTTCCTCACGGCCATAGACCTGCTTGGCCACCTGCGAGCGGCGGCGCAGGTCGGTGTCGTTCTGACGGCCGATGATCTCAACCCGGTCCAGGTTGTTGCGTGCCGGGCGGGCTCCGGAGTCTCCCAACACAGGGCCGGCGGCGTCCTGCGCCTGGGCGGCACCGGCAGCCAGCGCCACCAGCGCCAGGGCGATGGCCGTGGGGCGCAGCCTCAGCGTGGGACGCGTGGTGCGGGAGCGGCCGACAGGGCCAAAAGCGAGGGTGGAGAACATGCGAGTCAATTCTTTCTGGCTGTTGTAGGGGCGGGCCATGCCCAAAAATCCACTTCAAAGGGGTGTGCCATGCACACCCCGGACGCTACCTTAAACACCACACACGACCCTGTCATGTGCTTTTCGACGAAACGTCAGAAAACGCCGGTGACTGACGAATCCGGGGGCGTGAACGGATTGCGGCGAAAAAAAAGCCACTCCGGGGAGTGGCTTGTCCAACGTTCTTCTTCAACCTCCCTGGCATATTGCCATGGGGAGGGGAAAAAGTTCCCGTCAGCAGCTTTTCAACGGAATTTGGCTTGCGGGACGATGTGCATCTCGGTAGGCAATGAATGCACGTAGTTGGCCAGTTCCTTCAACTCGGCGTTGGAGAACTGCTTGGCCACGCCACCCATGACGCCGTTGGAGCGGCCCACTTGCGGGTTGTTGTCGACCTTGTAGGCCTTCAGGGCCACGAACAGGTAGTCGGCATGCTGGCCGGCTATCTTGGGATAGCTGGGGTCTATGGGCTTGCTGAAGCTGGCACCGTGGCAGGACACGCAGGCGCCCTTTTTCACCAGTTCGGCGGCCTTGCCGGTGGCTTCCGGAGCGGCGGCCAGCTCGGCAGCGCCGGCGGGGTGGCCATGGGACTCGTAGTAGGCGGCCAGGTCAGCCATGTCCTGGTCGCTCAGCGAATCGGCAATGCCGCGCATGGTAGGGTGCTTGCGGTCGCCTTTTTTGTAGGCGTTCAGCGCGGCAACGATGTATTTGGCGCCCTGGCCGGAGATCATGGGCACCTTGTAGACCTCGGGGAAGCTGGCCTGGTAACCCTTGATGCCGTGGCAGCCTATGCACATGGCGTTTTTCTTCTCGCCGGCCTTGGCATCACCCTTGACATCCTGGGCATGGGCGGCGCCAGCCGTCACGCAAGCGACAACAAGGGCGGAGATGGACAACAGCAGTTTGTTCATTTTGCGAGGACAATCAACCCGTGATTGGTATAAATCAACCGTTGATTATATCGGCGCCCAACCCCCCGGCCCCGGCCACACCCGAACCCACGCTCAACATGAAATTCCAAGGTACCCAGAACTACGTGGCGACGCAGGACCTGATGCTGTCCGTGAACGCCTCCATCACGCTGAAACGGCCGCTGCTGGTCAAGGGCGAACCCGGCACCGGCAAGACCATGCTGGCCGAGGAAGTGGCCCAGTCGCTGGGCCTGCCGCTGCTGCAGTGGCACATCAAATCCACCACCAAGGCGCAGCAGGGCCTGTACGAGTACGACGCCGTCAGCCGGCTGCGGGATTCGCAATTGTCCGACATTGACGGCGGCGAGCGCGTCAAGGACATCCACAACTACATCGTCAAGGGCGTGCTGTGGCAGGCCTTCACCGCCGAACAGCCGGTGGCGCTGCTGATCGACGAGATCGACAAGGCCGACATCGAGTTTCCCAACGACCTGTTGCGCGAAATCGACCGCATGGAGTTCTATTGCTACGAGACCCGCGAGCTGATCAAGGCGAAGCACCGCCCGCTGGTGTTCATCACCTCCAACAACGAGAAGGAGCTGCCCGACGCCTTCCTGCGCCGCTGCTTCTTCCACTACATCAAGTTTCCCGACGCAGAAACGATGAAGTCCATTGTGGACGTTCACTTCCCCAACCTGAAGAAGGAGCTGCTGACGGCGGCGATGAAGACCTTCTACGACGTGCGCAACCTGCCCGGCCTGAAGAAAAAGCCCTCCACCAGCGAGCTGCTGGACTGGCTGAAGCTGCTGGTGGCCGAGGACATCCCGCTGGAGACGCTGCACAGCAAGGACGACAAGGTGGCCGTGCCGCCGCTGGTGGGCGCGCTGCTGAAGAATGAACAAGACGTGACGCTGTTCGAAAAACTGGTGTTCATGCAACGCCACAACCGTTGAGCCGGGAAAACTGCCATGGACAAAGCACTGATCGAAGGCCTGACCGACGCCGCCGGTTTCGTTGGCGGCGGCCTGCTGGGCCTGTGGCTGACCCATGCATTGGGCGTGGACCCGTTCGCCGCCGGCTACAGCAATGCCAGCATGGTCGGCATCCTGCTGATGGGCCTGTGCAGCGGCGCGGGGGTGTTCGTGGCCCGGCGCCTGCGCGCCGTGTTGCAGAAGAAAGAAGGAAGCTGAGCGATGACGGGTTTCGTGCAACCGGTGGTGTTGAGCGCGCGCGGCGTGCAATTGGTGCCGTTGGGCTTGGAGCACGAGGCCGGGCTGGCCGAAGCCGCCGCTGATGGCGAGCTGTGGAACCTGCGCATCACCTCGGTGCCCGAGCCAGGCCAGACCCGCAAGTACATCGCCGACGCGCTGGCCATGCGCGAGGCCGGCAACCGCTTTGCCTTTGCGGTGCTGGACGAGGCCAGCGGCACCGTGCTGGGCAGCAGCAGCTACCACGACATCATTCCGGCCGTGAAGCGGGTGGAAATTGGCTACACCTGGTATGCCAAGCGCTGCCAGCGCACCCATGTCAACACCACGTGCAAGCTGCTGTTGATGACGCATGCCTTCGAGACGCTGGGCAGCCCGGTGGTGGGCTGGCGCACCGACAACTTCAACTACGCGTCCCAAAAGGCCATCGAGCGCCTGGGCGCCAAGAAGGACGGCGTGATTCGCAGCCACGCGCTGCGCCGCGACGGCACGGTCCGTGACACCGTGATGTACAGCGTGACGGCAGGCGAATGGCCGGAAATCAAGGCGCAACTGCTGTATTTGCTGGACAAACCCCGGGCCTGAGGCCCAGGACACCCAGGAGACCCCCATGCTGATCGACTTCTTCTATACGCTGCGTTCGGCCAAGCTGCCGGTGTCGGTGAAGGAATACCTGGTGCTGCTGGAAGCGCTGAAGGAAGGCGTGGTCGGCCCCAACACCGAGCCCAGTGCCGACGGCGAAGCCACCAGTGGCTACAAGATCGACGATTTCTACTACCTCAGCCGCACCGCGTTGGTGAAGGACGAGAAGCACTACGACAAGTTCGACCGCGCCTTTGCCGCCTATTTCAAGGGCGTGGAGATGATCGCCGACTTCACCAAGGACGTGCCACTGGAGTGGCTGCGCAAGAACCTGGAACTGGAGCTCAGCCCCGAGGAAAAAGCCAAGATCGACAAGATGGGCTGGGACGAGCTGATGGAAACGCTGAAAAAGCGTTTCGAAGAGCAGAAGGAACGGCACGAAGGCGGCAGCAAGTGGATTGGCACCGGCGGCACCTCGCCCTTTGGCGCCAACGGCTTCAACCCGCAGGGCATACGCATTGGCCAGGAGAAGAGCCGCAACAAGAGCGCGGTGAAGGTGTGGGACCAACGCGCCTACAAGGACTACGACGACTCGCAGGAACTGGGCACGCGCAACATCAAGATCGCGCTGCGCCGGCTGCGCAAGTTCGCCCGCGAAGGCCACGAGGAAGAGCTGGACCTGGACGACACCATCCGGTCCACGGCCGCCAACGCCGGCTACCTGGACATCAAGATGGTGCCCGAGCGCCACAACAACGTGAAGGTGCTGCTGCTGATGGACGTGGGCGGCACCATGGACGAGCACATTGCCCGCGTGGAAGAGCTGTTCTCGGCCACCAAGACCGAGTTCAAGCACATGGAGTTCTATTACTTCCACAACTGCGTGTACGACTTCATGTGGAAGAACAACCGCCGCCGCTTCAGCGAAAAGTTTGCCACCTGGGACATCATCCGCAAGTACAACAAGGACTACAAGCTGGTCTTCGTCGGCGACGCCACCATGAGCCCCTACGAGATCTTGCAGCCCGGCGGCAGCGTGGAATACAACAACGAAGAGGCCGGTGCCGAGTGGTTGCAAAGGCTTACCAATGCGTTTCCCAAGTTCGTCTGGATCAATCCCGAGCCGCAAGGCGTGTGGCAATACCGCCAGAGCATCAGCGTGGTGCAACAGCTGATGAACCAGCGCATGTACCCCTTGACTATCAAGGGACTTGAGGAGGCCATGCGCCTGCTGTCAAAATAGGCCGCATGACATGGCGCTCGGGGAGTAGGCTGGCCCACCTGCTGGGCGCGTTGGTGGTATGTGCGTTGGCCCTCGGCTTGGCCCCGGCACGGGCACAAATTGCCGCCCCTGGCGCCTCTGCGGCGCCCGACGCCTTCAAGCTCGAAATCCAGGCCCCCGACAATGTGCGCCCCTACCTGGAGCGCCACCTGGACTTGCAGCGCTACAGCGCGGTGACCGACCTGGACAGCAACGAGCTGGCCCGCCTGCTGACGGTGGCCGAGCACGACACACGCGAGCTGCTGGGCACGCTGGGCTATTTTTCACCCGAGGTCACGTTCAGCCAGCGCGACACGCCCAACAATCCCGGGGCGCTGCGCCTCGTCACCGGCGTCATCCGCCCCGGCGAGCCCACCCGCATCAGCGAGGTGGTCATCAATTTTTCCGGCCCCATCTCCAGCGATGCCGCGCTGGAGCCGCAACGCCGCGCCATACGCAATGGCTGGCGACTGCGCACCGGCATGGTGTTCACCCAGGCGGCCTGGGACGAGTCCAAGACCGAGGCGCTGCGCCTGCTGACCATCAAACACTTCCCCAAGGGCCAGGTGCTGCTGAGCCGGGCCGAGGTAGACCCACTGGCACGCACCGCCGTGCTCACCGTCACACTGGACAGCGGACCGGTCTACAGGCTGGGTGCCTTGCAGATCACCGGCCTGCAGAACTACAGCCCCACTGCAGTGGCGCGCATCGCACGCCTGCAGCCCGGCGCCGACTACGACCAGACCGAGATGCTGCAAGCCCAGCAGCGGCTGTCCGACAGCGGTTACTTCGACGCCGCCTTCGTCACGCTGGACACCGAAGGCGATCCCAAGAGCGCCCCGGTGCTGGTGCAACTGCGCGAGGCGCGGCGGCAGAAGATCGTGCTGGGCGTGGGCGCCAGCACCGACAGCGGGCCGCGCGTGTCGGTGGAGCACACGCACCGCCAGTTGCCTTGGCTGGGCTGGTCCGCCTTGAGCAAACTCTCACTGGACCGTGCCACGCAATCCCTGGGTACCGAGCTGCGCGCGCCGCTGGACGACGACAACTGGCGCTGGGTCACCTCTGCGCTGGCGCAGCGCGAAACCGCCGGCAGCTTCAAGCTGCTGAGCCAGCGCTTGCGCTGGGGCCGCAGCCAGAGCGACGACAAGTACGACCGCGCCTACTACCTGCAGTACGAGCGCGCCAACACCACCGAGCCCGGCGTGCCGGACGCCAGCGCGCTCAGCGTCAACTACGCCTGGACCAACCGGCGTTTCGACAGCATGCCCTTCCCCGCCAGCGGCCACGGCCTGAGCATCGAGCTGGGCGGCGGCAGCACGTTGGGCAGCGACCGCCAGCCGTTCGTGCGCGCACGCGGCCGTTGGCTGGGTTTTTACCCCTTGGCCAAGGGGGATGACAGCTCGCCCGACGCTTTCAAGCCCGGCCGCCTGGCGCTGCGGCTGGAAGCCGGCGCCGTGCTGGCCCGCGAAGACGCCAACCTGCCCGACACGCAACTGTTTCTGGCCGGTGGCGACGCCTCGGTGCGTGGCTACGCTTTCAACAGCATTGGCACCACCGGGGCCACCGGGCTGGTGTCCGCCGGCCGCTACCTGGCGGTGGGCAGCCTGGAGTGGCAACGGCCGATCAAGATCAACAACGACTACAGCCAGTGGGAGCAGACCGTGTTCATCGACGCCGGCGCCGTGGCCGACGAGGTGCGGCAACTGCACACCAAGGTCGGCATCGGCACCGGTGTGCGTTGGAAGAGCCCGGTGGGCCCGCTGCAGATGGACGTGGCCTATGGCGTGGCCGAGCGGCGCTTTCGCCTGCACTTGAGCGTGGGGTTCAGCTTCTGATGGCCGCAAGCGACGACACGCCCACCGCCGCCGCAGCCCTGCCCAAGCGCCGGCGCCGCTGGCTGCGCTGGCTGGCCTGGCTGCTGGGCACACCGCTGTTGCTGATCGCTCTGTTTTTGATAGCGGTGTTGCTGTGGGTCAACAGCGACACCTCCCTGGCCACCGTGATGGCACGCGCCAACGGCTACCTGCCCGAAGGTTATGTGCTGCAGGCCGAAGGCGTGCGCGGCTCGCTGCGCCAGGGCGGCCACATCGACCATTTGCGCTACGACGCCAAGGGCCTGGTAGTGGACGCGCACCAGGTGGAGCTGGCCTGGCGCCCCGCCGCGCTGCTGGACCGCCTGCTGCAACTGGACCAGGTGAAGGTGCAGCAACTCACCATCACCGACCAACGCGCCCCCAACAGCGACGTGCTGAACGAGCTGGTGCTGCCGCTGACGATGGACATCTCCTTCAGCGTGGCGCAGTTGCAATGGCAAGGCCCGCCGCTGCTGCAAGCCAGCCAACTGGCCGGCCGCTACCAATACACCGGCCAGCAGCACAAGCTGCGGCTGGACAGCGCCCGCTACGCCGCCGGCCAGTACCACGGCACAGCCACGCTGGGTGCGCACGCGCCCATGGCGCTGGACGCCCAGTTGCAGGCGCAGTTGACGGCGCAGGTACCCGGCAGCGCGGCATCCTGGCCGCTGACGGCCCAGGCCAGCGCCAAGGGCCCGCTGGCTGGTAAGGCGGCTGAACTGGTGGTGCAGGCGCAGTTGCAAACAGCGCCACCCACAAGTCCGGCTGCATCGCAGCCTGCAAAAGCCGCATCAGGCTCTACGTCCGCAAAGCCTGCGCAAGCCAGGGCGAGCCCCCAGACAGCACTTCAATGGCTGCAAGCCACACTCACGGCCCGCATCCAGCCCTGGGCCATGCAGCCCCTGGTGCAAGCCCAGGCGCAGTTCGAGCAGTTCGACCTCGCGCTGGTGTGGCCGCAGGCCCCGCACACCCGCCTGTCCGGTACGGTGCAGGTGCAGCCCCAGCCGCAGCAGGCCTGGGCTGCACAGGCCGACCTGCGCAACACGCTGGCCGGCGCCTGGGACCAGGGCCGCCTGCCGGTGGACAGCCTGCAGGCGCGCGCGCTGTACCAGGCCGAGGCGTGGAACATCGAAACACTGACCGCCAGCATGGCCGGTGGCCAGGTGCAACTGACGGGCCGCGTGCAAGACCTGCTGTGGACTGGCCAGGCCAAGCTGCGCAACATCGACCCGCACGCACTGCACACCAAGCTGGCCCAGGCGCGGGTGGACGGCAGCGCCAGTGCCCACAGCACTGCGAAGAGCGCCAGCGCGGTAGAGTTTGAAGCGCAACTGCAACCAGCGGCACAGCAGCCCGCCACCTCGGCCCTGCAAGGCCTGCGCCTGAAGAGCGCCAGCGCCCAGGGCAGCTACAGCGCCGGCACCCTGAACCTGCGCACCCTGAACCTGCAAACCACCGACGCCACACTGCAAGGTCAGCTGGCGCTGCAAACCAGCGGCCCGCTGAGCGTGCAGGGGGCGCTGCAGCTCACGGCGCCTGGCACCAGTGCGTCCGCCAAAGGCAAACTCGCTGCGGCGGATGGCGGCGGCGACCTGTCGCTGACGGTGGCCAACGCCGCACTGGCCCAGCGCTGGCTGGCCACGCTGCCCGGCATGCCCGTCACCGTCACCCGCACACCGCTGCAAGGCCAGGGCACCCTGACCGCGCAGTGGCAAGGCGGCTGGCAGCAGGGCACTGGTGGGCGCAGCAGCGGCACACCCGCCAGCGTGCAAGCCACGCTGAATTGGCCCACGCTGGACTGGGGTGGAGACGCCAGCAGCGCGACGCACCTGCGCGAGCTGAAAGCCCAACTGTCCGGCACGCTGGCCGCGCTGCAGCTGAGCGCCAGCACCCAGGCCGAGACGCCGACCGGCAAATTCAGCCTGCGCACGCAGCTCAGCGGCGGGCGCGAAGCCCAGGGCAGCAACTGGCAAGGCCGGCTGCAAGCCCTCGCGCTGCAAGCGCAAGACAAGCAGCAAGGCGGCAACGCCTGGAACGCCCAACTGCGCGCGCCGGTGGACTGGCGCTACACACCCACCCCCAGCGGCGCCAGCTTTGCCGCCCAAGCCGGTGAACTGCTGCTGACCGGCCCACGCCCCGGCAGCGCCACGCTGGCCTGGTCGCCCGCGCAATGGCGGCGCGACGGCGCGCAAACCACGCTGCAAAGCAAGGGCCAGCTCAAGGCCCTGCCGCTGCCCTGGCTGGAACTGCTGGGCAACACGCCGCTGGCCAACATGGGCCTGCGCGGCGACGTGCTGCTGGATGGCGACTGGGACCTGACGCTGGCCGACAAGCTGCAACTGCAAGCCACGCTGGCCCGCCGCAGCGGCGACATCAGGCTGCAAACCGACGACAGCGCCGCCGCCCGTGCCGGCGCCGACAGCAGCATCAGCGCCGGCATACGCGAAGCCCGCATCAGCCTGAGCGTGCAAAACGATGCCGTGCAGCTGAAGGCCAACTGGGACAGCGAACGCGCCGGCACGGCCCAGGCCGACATCAGCACCCGCGTGGCCTCCAGCGACGGCCAATGGACCTGGCCCCTTGACGCGCCGCTGAGCGGCAACCTGCGCGCCGCGCTGCCCAAGGTGGGCGTGTGGTCGGTGCTGGCGCCGCCGGGCTGGCGCATACGCGGCACGCTGGATGCCGCGCTGACGGTGCAGGGCACGCGTGAGAACCCGCAGTGGCGCGGCACGCTGAACGCCGACGATCTGGCGCTGCGCGCCGTGGTCCAGGGCATCGAGTTGAGCAACGGAAAGCTGCGCAGCCGCCTGAACGGCCAACGGCTGGAGCTGGAAGAGTTCAGCCTGCAAGGCGCCAACAGCGGCGTCAACGCTGGCAAGGGTGGGCAACTCAACTTGAGCGGCTTTGCCCAGTGGCAGGCACCAGCCCAGGGCGCCGCGCCGGGCGCTAGCCTGTTGTCCAACATCCGCATCGCGCTGGACGCCAATGCCCAGGCGCTGCGCGTCACCACCCGCGCCGACCAGCGGCTGGCGCTGTCCGGCAAGTTGCAGGCCAGTCTGGCCGACAACAAGCTGCAGGTGCGCGGCGGCCTGAAGGCCGACGAGGCCTTGTTCATCCTGCCCAGCGAGAACACCCCCAGCCTGGGCGACGACGTGGTGGTGCGCGGCACCCCCACCACTGCCGCCGGCAAAGCCACCGCCGACCCCACCCCCGCGCCCAAGGCCGCGCCCGCCACGCTGAGCAGCGACGTGCAGATCACGCTGGACCTGGGCCCCAACTTCCAGGTGCAGGGCCGGGGCCTGAGCACCCGCCTGGCCGGCACGCTGACGCTGGCCGATGCCGCCGTGCCCGGCACCCCCAGCAACCCCACGCTGCGCGGCGAGGTGCGCACCGAGCGCGGCACCTACAAGGCCTACGGCCAGCAGCTGGACATTGAAGAAGGCGTGCTGCGCTTCACCGGCACGTATTACAACCCCACGCTGGACATCCTGGCCATACGCCCCAACATCACGCAGCGTGTGGGCGTGCAGATCACCGGCACCGTGCTGTCACCCAAGGTGCGGCTGTATGCCGAGCCCGACCTGCCGGAGGCCGAAAAACTGGCCTGGCTGGTGCTCGGCCGCAACGCCGCCAGCGGCGGCACCGAGGCCGTGGTGCTGCAACAGGCCGCGCTGGCGCTGCTGGGCGGCAACGGCAAGGGCCTGACCGGTGGCCTGGCCGAGGCCCTGGGCCTGGACGAGCTGAGTTTCCGTGGCTCCAGCACATTGGCCGACGGCACCACCAGCGCCGCCGCCGTCACGCTGGGCAAGCGCTTTTCACGCAATTTTTACGTCGCCTACGAGCGCAGCCTGGCCGGCACGCTGGGCACGTTCTACGTGTTCTACGACCTGTCCAAGCGCTTCACGCTGCGCGCACAGACCGGCGAGCAAAGCGGCGTGGACCTGATCTTCACGGTGCCTTACGATTGATACCGGTGGCCCGAAGACCCATGCCCGCCGCCTTACAATGCAGGCCTGCCGCCGCCGTAGTTCAATGGATAGAACGAGCGCCTCCTAAGCGCTAGATATGGGTTCGATTCCCGTCGGGGGCGCCAGCTCCCACCTTCACGCCCTGTTTTGGCAAGCCTCTGAGCAGCCACTGAGCATTCTGTTTCAGAGCACCCCAGGTCGCCGTGTAGCCGCTCATGATCGCATCGTACTGCTCCTGTTTCGCGGACATGCCGGCAATGGCGATGGACGGTGCGATCAGGATGTCGGCCTCGGCCATTTCGGGCGCCGCTATTTTGCAGGACTGGTCCCGCATGACGGATACAAACACCGTCGGCATGGACGTACCCGGTGAGCGCGGGGTGTTGCAGTAGATGTCCACGGCGATCACGATATCCGCCCCCATGGCCCGCGCAAAACGCACTGGTACCAGGCTGGCCACGCCGCCATCGATCAAATGCCCTCCCGCATAGGTGACCGGCACATTCACCCCCGGCACAGCGGCGGAGGCTTGCACCGCCCGGCCTGCGGAACCCCGGTCCAGCAGCACAGCTTGCCCGCTTGCAAGATCGGTTGCCACGGTGGCAAACCGGATCGGAAACTGCTCGATCGGCACGTCGGCGGTCAGCGTGTTGATCCAACCCGAGATGTTGTCGCCGCGCATCAGGCCACTGGCGCTGAGGGTCCAATCAATCAGTGCGCTCAGTTTGACCTCACGCGCGGCGTACTCGATCTGCGCCGGTGTCATGCCGCTGGCGAAGGCCGCGCCCACCACGGCGCCAGCCGAGGTACCGACGACGATGTCCGGGTGCAAGCCCGCCTCGTCCAGCGCCCGCAGCACCCCAATGTGCGCGAACCCCCGCAGCCCGCCACCGCCCAGCACCACGGCCAGTTTGGGGCGCCGGGTGTCGTCACCATCGCTGGCCGGGCTGGACTGCCGCACCTCATCCAGCGTGCGCGGCGACAAGGCATCCGCGCGATGCGCGGCGGTGCTTGCGCACCCGACCGCGAAAGCCACCAGGACAGTGCCGACTGACAGGCCGGCCAGCCTTTGCCAGATCTTGTTCATGATTGCGCCAGCCTGACCGCATCCGCGCCGGCGGGAAAGCGAAGCTGACCGGTCGTGTCGTGGGCCGCGCGCCAGACGGCCTCGGCAACGTCTGCAGGCTGCGTTACCGCGTCGACCTGGGTGAACTGCGCAAAGACCGACTGGGCATAGGCGCCGTAGGCCTCGGGGATCATGCCCGCCATGCGGGGACCGGCATTGGCCGAGAAGGCTGTGTCGGGGCAGTAGCCGGGCTCGACCAGCTTGACGCGCACGCCAAACGCGGCCATCTCATGGGCCAGTGAGCCGGTGAAGCCCTCGATGGCCTGCTTGCTGGCGGTGTACACCGCCACCAGCGGCATCGGCGCCAATGTCGCGCTGGAGGTCACGTTGACCACCACACCGGCGCGCTGGCTGCGAAACTGCGGCACCACGGCGCGCGTCATCGCCATCACGCCAAACGTGTTGGTCTCGAACACGTCGCGCATGGTCGCCATGGGCGTGGCCTCCAAGGCGCCAAACAGGCCGACGCCGGCGTTGTTCACCAGCACATCGATGGGGCCGGCGGCCTCCAGCGCGCTGGCGATGCTGGCGGGCTGCGTCACGTCCAGCGCCAGCACGCGCAGGTTCGGCGACGCGGGCAGCAGGTCTCGGCGGGGGGTTCGCATGGTGGCGATCACGCGCCAGCCTTGCGCCAGGAAGTGTCGTGCCGTGGCCAGGCCATAGCCAGAGGAACAGCCGGTGATCAGTACGGTTTTCATCATCATCATTTCTCCATCAGGTGTTGCGATGGGCTCAACGATAGACGTGAAGAACCGGATTATCTATAATCAAAAGTCGTTAAATAGTTATCATTGATCCAAAATGAAAGACCCACTGTCTGAAGTCATTTCCCTACTTCGCCCGCAGGCGGTTTTCTCCAAAGGCATCAGCGCAGCCGGCCCATGGGCTGTGCGGTACAACGCGTTCGGCAAGCCGGGGTTCTGTGCGGTGCTGCTGGGCGCCTGCACGCTGGCTGTCGATGGGCACGAGCCGATCGCGCTGCAGGCCGGTGACTTTGTACTGCTGCCGGCAACCCCTGGCTTCACGATGTCGGGGGCCGGAGGCGTGCCTGCACAGACCATCGATCCGAAGGCCCTGCCGGCACCGACCGATGAGGTGCGGCATGGCACCCCGGACGGTCCACCGGAGATGCGGATGCTGGGCGGCTACTTCGAATTCGGTTCACCGGATGCTGAGCTGCTTGTCTCGCTGCTGCCCGGCATCATCCATGTGCGGGACGCCGAACGGCTCGCGCTTCTGGTCAGGCAAGTTGGCGACGAGGCGACTTCCCAACGCCCGGGACGGGAGTTGGTGCTCATCCGCCTGGTGGAGATCTTGCTGATCGAGGCGCTTCGATCGGCTCCGGACACGACAGCACCCGCGGGCCTGCTGCGCGGACTGGCCGATGAGCGGCTGGCAGCAGCCCTCAGGCATATCCACAGCGCCCCGTCGCATGGCTGGACTGTGGCCGAGCTGGCTGGCAAGGCCGCGCTGTCCCGCTCCGCGTTCTTTGACCGCTTCTCGCGGGCGGTCGGGTTGGCGCCCATGGAGTACCTGACCGCCTGGCGCATGGCGCTGGCCAAGAACCTGCTGCGAACGCAGAACATCGCGCTGGCCGAGATCGCCGAACGGGTTGGCTACCAGTCCGCCAGCGCCTTCAGCACCGCGTTCAGCAAATACGTGGGCCAGCCCCCGGGGCGCTTTGCACGCAGCAGTGTGGCCGCCAGTGCTTGAGGCTTACGGCGTCACTCTTTCTTTGCAGGTTGACGGCTGCGGGGCTTCACGCTCTTGACCGTCATCTCGGCACTCCCACTGCTCTTGTAGCCCTCGGTTTCCAGGATCATGTAGTCAAACGTCTTGCCCAGGTGCAGCCCCAGTTTGGCCCAGGCGTCAAAGTGGTTCTTGGTTGTCACCACCCCTGCCGACCGCTTGGACGTGCGCACGCTCCAGTATTGGTAAAACGTCGCATTGCCCACGATGGACGGCTGGTTCTCGCGCAAGGTCTTGTAAATCTTGTAGGTGCCGCCGTCACTTTCCAAAGTGCCAATGGGCTCTGCGCCCGGGGGCTCCCATTCGCCATGGTTTTCGACGATGTAGTACTCCACCAGCGGCTTCTTCGTCCACCCATAAACCGCCAGGTAGCCATTGCTGCCGGCGTTGAAGCTGCCGGAGAACTCCACCACACGCGGCCCGCCGATCTTCCACCCCTTGCCGGCCGTGAAGTTGCCGGTATTGGTCCAGTTGACGGCATACTTGCCGCCCGCACCTAGCGCCATGGCCACGGTACCGGGTGAGTCGGTCCAGAACGAATAGAAGTAGCCGTCGTGGTAGCCCGTCTTGTTCGTCGAAATGGTCTGCGCGTGGCTGGTGCCGGCATACAACGCCAGGCCGCACAGGGCCGCAGCCAGCACCCACGCCTTGCAACACTGGCCGGCCTGGTCACTCAGGCGAACCCTCCAACCTGTCATGGGCTTGCCAGCCTCACTTGGCACTGGTGATCTCTTGCACCAGCGCCTTCATCTCTGGCGTGTTGGCATATTGCGCCCACACCGGTTTCTCGGCCTCGACGAAACCCTTGCGGTCAATGTCGCCGGCCGGCACGATCTTGGCGCCGGCCTTCAACACGGCGGCGCGGGCGTCCTTTTCCTTGGTTTCCCACAGCTTGGTGTAGTAGGGCACGGATTCCTTGGCGGCCTGGCGTATCGCGGCCTGCTGCTGGGGTGTCAGCGTCAGCCACACCTTCTTGGAGAACACCAGCACCTCGGGCAGCATCACGTGCTGGGTTTCGGAATAGAAGCCCGCCGACTCGTAGTGCCGCACCTCGTCGTACGACGGGATGTTGTTCTCCGCCCCATCCAGCAGCCCGGTCTTCAACCCGGTGTAGACCTCGGCAAACGGCATCGGCGTGGGCGAAGCGCCCAGCGCCTTCACCAGGTTGACCCACAGGTCCGACGGCTGCACGCGGATTTTCAAGCCCTTCATGTCGGCCACGCTCTTGATGGGCTTCTTGGCGTAGAACGAGCGCGCGCCGGCCTCGTACATCACCAGGCCGATGAAGCCCATCCTGTCGAACGCGGCCAAAATCTTGTCGCCCTGCGCGCCGTACATGGTGGCGCGGAAGTGCGCGATGTCGCGGAACAGGAAGGGCAGCGACGGGATCATGGACTCCGGCACGATGCCGTGAAACGCCGCGCTGCTGACACGCGCCATGTCCAGCGCACCGATCTTCACCTGCTCCACGGTGTCCTTCTCGGAGCCCAAGGCGCCGTCGGCGAACACCTTGATCTTGTCCTTGCCGCCGCTGGCCTTGTTCAACTGCTCGCCCATGTACTTGACGGCCAGCGTGGTCGGGTAGTCGCGCGCATGGGCGTCGGCCGAACGGTAGTCGCGCGCAGTGGCGCTGCCAGCTGCACAGGCCAGCAACACGGCGCTGCACAGGGCCAGCAGGCGTCGGGGCTTCAACGTGGAATGGTTCATGGTCTCACCCCGGCAGGTAGTTGAAGTAGGCATAGTCCGCCGGGCATCCAGCACCCGAGGTGTCAAAGGCCAGCATGCCCACAAAGGCGCCGGTGAACGAGGCGTGCGCACCGCGCCCGCCCTCGTCGGAGATCACGCTGGCGTCCATCACCGGGCCAATGTTGCGCCAGCCGTTGCCGTTGTCATACTGGAACTGCAGGCTGGCGCCGGTCACCGTGGCGGCCAGCTGCACTGGGCCATCACCCGGCAGCGGCACGGCGGGCATCAGCGGGAACTCCAGCCGGCCATCGGGCACATCGCCCAGGCAGCTCATCATGGTCAGCACCCGGCCCTGGGTTTCATGCCAAGTCACGGCCAGCAGGTGGAACTTCTGCCGGTTGTAGTAGTGCGTTAGCCCTGCCACCTGCTGGTAGGTGGTGGGGTTGAGCAGCACGCTGGTCTCGATGCGGAAGTTGAAGTCTTCCTGCCGCCGCGCCACCAGGCTTTGCTCGAACCAGCTGCCGGCCGACTCGCGGCCAAACAAGCGCAGCACGCTTCCGGTCAACGCGAACAGGCGCTCTGGCTTCGGCGTGCGCAGCCATTGGAAGTCCATGGGCAGTTCGCGGCAACCGTTGAAGTCGTGCCGCACGGCGGTGCGCGGCTTGGGTTGTACGCTGTTGTCGGGCGAAGGCACCTCGGCATGCGGCACCATGCCGCCGCCGTCCAGGTACAGCCAATCATCTGCTGCCCAGTAGCAGCGCTGCAGGCAGGTCTCGCGCCCCAGCGGCGAGCGCTGAATACCCGGCAGCGGCCGACCGGCCAGGTGGGTGTGGTAGACCTGCCCGTCGGGGGTTTCCACGATCTGGCCGTGACCGGCGCGCTGCAAGGGCGCGTCGGGTGCGTCCTTCGATGTGATCAGGTGCGTCTTCGGGTGCATCTCATACGGCCCCCACAGGCTGCGCGAACGCGCCATGGTCACCACGTGCTCGTAAGACGTGCCACCCTCGGCCGTGGTCAGGTAATACCAACCGTTGCGCTTGTGGATGTGCGGGCCTTCCACCAGGCCGTGGGCGCTGCCCTTGAACACGTTCTCCACCGGGCCGACCAGCTTGCCGGCCTTGGCGTCCCACTCCTGCATCAGGATGCCGTCGAACGCCGGGTGTTTGGGCTTGCCACCCACGGATTCGGTGCGGTGGTTCCACACCATGTTCATGAACCACTTGCGGCCATCGTCATCATGGAACAGCGAGGGATCGAAGCCGGACGAATTCACATACACCGGGTCGCTCCACGGGCCGGTGATGGCCGGGGCGGTGACGATGTAGTTGTGCGCGTCCTTGAAGTTGCCGTCAAAGCGCTTGACGTCGGTGTAGACCAGCCAGAACAAGCCGTCGGCAAACGACAGGCAAGGCGCCCAGATGCCGCAGGAGTCCGGGTTGCCGCGCATGTCCAGCTGGCTGGCGCGGGTCAGCGGGCGGTTCACCAGCGTCCAGTTCACCAGGTCTTTGGAATGGTGGATCTGCACGCCGGGGTACCACTCGAAGGTGGAGGTGGCGATGTAATAGTCCTCGCCCACGCGGCAGATGGACGGGTCGGGGTTGAAGCCGGGCAGTATCGGGTTGCGGATCATGTTCGGTCGGTCTCTGTGTCGTTGTGGATTGTGTCTCTGTCAGCCCCGGCCCAGGCTGGGCTGCTTGGGGTCGTACTGCCAGCCGGGCACCAGGTAGCGCATGGCGATGGCGTCATCCCGCGCGCCAGCGCCGACCTGCTTGTACAGCGCGTGCGCCGCTTCTATGCGCGCCATGTCGGGCTGCACGCCCAGGCCGGGGGCCTTGGGCACCGCCACTTGGCCACCCACGATGCGCGGCGGCTCCACGGTCAGCCGCTCATCACCCTCCTGCCAGATCCAGTGCGTGTCGATGGCGGTGATGCGCCCCGGCGCGGCAGCGGCAGCGTGTGTGAACATGGCCAGCGAGATGTCGAAGTGGTTGTTGGAGTGCGAGCCCCAGGTCAACCCCCAGTCATGGCACAGCTGGGCCAGGCGCACAGAGCCTTGCATGGTCCAGAAATGCGGGTCGGCCAGCGGGATGTCCACCGCGCCCAGCAGGTGCGAGTGCGCCATCTGCCGCCAGTCGGTGGCCACCATGTTGGTGGCGGTGCGGATGCCGGTGGCCCGACGGAACTCGGCCATCACCTCGCGGCCCGAGTAACCCTGCTCCGGCCCGCAAGGGTCTTCGGCATAGGCCAGGATGTGGCCCTGGCCCTGGCACAGGGCTATGGATTGCTTCAGCGACCAGGCGCCATTCGGGTCCAGCGTGACGCGGCTGTCGGGGAAGCGCGCCTTGATGGCCGCCACCGCCGCCATCTCGTCCTCGCCACGCATCACACCGCCCTTGAGCTTGAAATCCTTGAAGCCGTATGTGTCCACCGTGGCGGCGGCCTGCTCGGCAATCGCTTGCGGCGTCAAGGCCTCCTGGTGGCGCAGGCGGTACCAGCCGTGCTGCCCGGCGCCGTCCCGGTAGGGCAGGTCGGTGCGGCTGCGGTCACCCAGGTAGAACAGGTAGGCCAGCATGGGCACGGCGTCGCGCTGCTGGCCGCTGCCCAACAGCTCGCACAGCGGCAGGCCCAGGTGCTGGCCCAGCAGGTCGAGCAAGGCGGCCTCCACGGCGGTGATCACGTTGTCCAGCCGCAGGTTGATCTCGTGCGGCTGTTTCAGCACGGCAGCCTCGGCGGCCGACGTCACCTGGTGCTGCATGTCGCCGCCACCGCCGGTCAGGCTGGCACGCACCGCGTTCAGCGTGCGGTTGTAGCGGCCAATCTCGCTGCCCACCACCAGCGGCACCGCGTTGTTCAGCGCCCGCAGAATGCCATCACCCCCCGGCACTTCACCGACACCGGTGTTGCCGGCACTGTCCTTCAGGATGACGATGTTGCGGATGAAAAATGGCGCATGCGCGCCGCACAGGTTCAGCAACATGCCGTCGCGGCCGGCCACCGGGATCACCTGCATGCCGGTGACGCGCGGGCTGCCGCCGCGCTGATCCACCGTCATCGCGCCGCCCCTGGTTTACCCGCACTGTGGGGCTCAAATGTTTCCGCTACCATATCTTCACCACAAAATGAATAGCGCTACCATACCAGAACAGGTAGACACTTTTCATCAGAACAAACCAGGAGACTTTTCTCATGCCATCACGTCAGCGCGGGCGGCATGCCTGCCTTGGCGGCCTGTTGCTGGCCGCCGCCACCTTGAGCTTGTCCGCCACCGCATGGGGCGCGGACGTACCCACCGCCAACGGTGCCAACCACTGGGTGGCCACCTGGGGTGCGGCGCAGCAGCTGCCTGAGCCGCAGAACGAGTTGCCGGCCGAGCTGTGGCGCGATGCCAGCCTGCGCCAGATCGTGCGCGTGTCGCTGGGTGGCAGCCAGTTGCGGGTGCGCGTCAGCAATGCGTTCGGCACCACGCCGCTGTTTGTCGAGGCCGCCAGCGTGGCCAAGGCGCTGGCGGCGGGCAAGACCGACATCGAGGCCGGCTCGGCCAAGGCGCTGACCTTCAACGGCCGCGCCAGCGTGATGATTCCGGCCGGCGCTGAGTATTACAGCGACCCGGTTCCCTTCGCGCTGGCGCCGGGCGCCGACCTGGCTGTCAGCATGCACTTCAAGGGCGAGCCGATACGCCAGACCGGCCACCCCGGCTCGCGCGCCACCAGCTTCGTCGCCAAGGGCAACCAGGTGATGGAAGCCACCTGGCCGCAGGCGACCAAGGTGGTGCATTGGTACCAGCTGTCTGACGTGGAAGTGCTTGCCCCCAAGCACGTGGGCGTGCTGGTGGCCATGGGCGATTCCATCACCGATGGCCACGGCGCCACCACCGACGGCAACAACCGCTGGCCCGACGTGCTGGCCGAGCGGCTGCGCCGCGACGGCCCGCAGATGGGCGTGGTCAACGTGGGCATAGGCGGCGGCCGTGTGCTGCGCGACGGCCTGGGCCCCAACATGGCGGCGCGCTGGGACCGCGACGTGCTGGCCCGCCCCGGCGTGACGCACGTGGTGGTGATCATTGGCGTCAACGACATGGGCAACCTGCACCGCAATGGCGACGACACGCCGCAGGCGCGCCAGCGCATGCTGGACGACATCATGCTGGCGCACCGCCAGCTGGTGGAGCGGGCGCACGCGCACGGCATCTGCGTCATCGGCGGCACGCTGACGCCTTACATGAACGCCGACTACTACCGGCCCAACGCCGACAACGAGGCCGACCGCGTGGCGCTGAACACCTGGATACGCACCAGCGGCACCTTTGACGCCGTGGCCGACTTTGACGCTGCCACGCGCGACGCCGCGCAACCGACCCGCTTCAGCAAGGAGGCGGACTCGGGCGACGGCCTGCACCCCTCGCCTGCGGGCTTCCGCGCGATGGCGGCAGCGGTGCCGCTGGAGGCGCTGAAAAAGCGGTGCGGCCGATGATGTTGAACAGCCGTCACCAAGGAAAAGTGGTGTGCGCCGCTTGGTTGACAGCTTCGTGGCGCTTGGTGCGCGCCACGCTTTATGGGGCCGCTGTTGTCTGCGTGGTTTCAGCACAGGCTCAGCCCGCCACTTACCGCAATCCGGTGCTCAGCGGCTTCCATGCCGACCCCAGCGTGTGCCGCATGGGCAACACCGATGACTACTACCTGGCCACCAGCAGCTTTGAGTACTTCCCCGGTGTGCCCATCTACCACAGCAAGGACCTGGTGCACTGGCGCCAGGTGGGCCATGCGCTGACGCGCGAGAGCCAGCTGCAGCTGGTGGGACAGAAGAGTTCGCAGGGCATCTTCGCGCCCACGCTGCGCTGCCACAACGGCACGTTCTACCTGGTCACCACCAACATCGACAACGGTGGCAGCTTCTACGTCACCACCAAAGACCCGGCCGGTGAATGGTCCGAACCCCTCTGGGTGAAGGAAAAGAGCTGGAGCATGGACCCGTCGCTGTTCTTCGACGACGACGGCAAGGTCTATTACACCCGCCATGGCGAAGGGCGCAACGGTGGCGTGTTCCAGGCCGAGATCAACATCGCCACCGGCGAGCTGAAGGAAGCGCCTAGGCTGGTGTGGCGCGGCACCGGCGGCATCTGGCCCGAGGGGCCGCACCTGTACAAGCACAACGGTTGGTACTACCTGCTGATCTCCGAGGGCGGCACCTCCTACGAGCACAGCCTCACCGTGGCGCGCAGCAAAAGCCCTTGGGGGCCGTTTGAGGCTTACGCGGGCAACCCCATCCTGACACACCGCAACGCACCGCAGCTGCCTTTGCAGGCTGTCGGCCATGGCGACCTGGTGCAGACCACCAACGGCAGCTGGTGGGTCACGCTGCTGGGCATACGCCACCAGCAGCGCCAGCACCACATCGGCCGCGAGACGCTGTTGGCGCCTGCCGGCTGGACAGCGGATGGCTGGCTGCAGGTCAACAACGGCCAGCCGCTGGCCATGACGATGCCGGCCGCCGGCCTGCCACCCAGCGCCCCTTGGCCCCAGCCTGCTGTGCGCGACGACTTCACCGCCCCCAAGCTGGCCCTGCACTGGGTCACGCTGCGCACAAGGGCCAGTGGCCTGTGGTCGCTGACCGAGAGGCCCGGCATGCTGCGTCTGAAAGGCAGCGCCGCCACGCTGGAAGACATTGCCACGCCCGCTTTCGTCGGCCGCCTGCAACAGCACCTGCATGCGCGCGCCGCCACGCTGCTGGACTTCACGCCCAGCGCCGAGGGCCAGAGTGCCGGCCTGGTGCTGCGGCAAAACGAGGCCAACCACTACCTGTTGCGCGTTACCGGCGCGCCGCAGCGCAAGGTGGAACTGGTGCTGCGCATCGCCGGCCAGTCGGTGGTGCTGAAAACGCTGCCGCTGGCGCCCGGGCCGGTGATGCTGCAAGTGCAGGCCACGCCGGACAGCTATGCCTTCAGCTTCAGCCAGGGCGGCGCCGCGCCGCAGGCCATGGGCAGCGCGCCCACGCAGCCGCTGTCGTCTGAGCGGGCGGGTGGCTTCACAGGCGTGTTCATGGGCCTGTACGCGACGGCAGGCACAGCCAAGGACGCGGCCATGCCGCCGGCAGATTTCGACTGGTTTGACTACCAGCCTTTGGCGGACTAAATTCCCGCCGGGCCGCCCCAAGGGAATTTGCGGCCCCCGAGGGGCTGAAGCCCGCGGCTCACAACCTGCCTGCGCAGGTTGGGACGGGCTGAAGAGCCATGGCCTCTGGCCATCGGCCTGTCCAGGGAGCTACACGAAGTGAGCGACCGTGGGGGCTATTTCGTGCGCGCCGGCATCGCCTTGAGGGCATCGGCAATCGCCGTGCGCAGCGGCTTGGCGCGCAGCTGCGCGTCAAACGGCGTGCAGCGCTGCGGCTGGCCGTCGGCACGTGGATAGTAGGATTGCAGCCAGCTCAGGTGGTCGGCCATGCCCCACAGCAGAAAGTCGCGCAGACGCGGGTAGCTCAGCGTGATGTCCAGGAACTCGCGCGCCTCAGCCGCCACGGCGGCGTCGCGCGACGGGATGTCTGCCGGCAGTTTGCCGTCGTTGACATCGAACTCGGTGATCAGCAGGTCCAGCCCCATGCCCGTGACCTCGTCCAGGAACTTGCGCCACTCGCGCTGCCGGTGGGCGCGTTCGGCAGCCGGTTCACCGTCCACCCCAATGTGGGCCTGAAGCCCCAGCGCTTGCACCGGCGTGCCGCGCGCCTTCATGGCCTGCAACAGCTTGAGCACACCGGCACGGTGGTTGGGGCCGTCCCAGTGCATGAAATCGTTATAGACCAGTTGGGCCTTGGGCGCGTGCTCGCGCGCCAGGCGGAAGGCGTAGTCGATCTGCGCCACCGGGTCATTGCCCATGGCCTTGTTCAGCACGTTGACGCGCAACTCGCCGGTCTTGGGGTCGATGGCCTCGTTGACCACGTCGTAGCTGTAGATGCTGTCGCCAAAGTGTTTGCACACGGCGGTGATGTGCTCGCGCATCAGGCGCTCGGCTTCCTTGGACGGCTCAGGCCCGAAATTGTGCGCGTTGACCCAGTCCGGCAGCCACTTGGGTGTTTGCCACACCAGCGTGTGGCCGCGCAGCGCCATGCCCTCCTTTTTCGCCCAGGTCAGCATCTCGTCTGCCGGCGCGAAGTTGAACTGCCCCGGGCGTGGCTGCAGGTATTGCCACTTGGTCTCGTTCTCGGCCACGATGGAGCTGCACTCGCGCGCCATCAGGGCCCGGTAACCGGGGTCCTGGAAGCGCACGCGCTTGTCGCTGTCGTCCCTCACGATGCCCATCGCATTGCCAAAGTACATGCCCTTGGCGGCGGCCAGCGTTTTCAACGGCGTTTCACTGCTGGGCGGCAGTTCGGTGGCGCCGGCGTAGCGCATCGGCAGCAGACTGGCGCAGGCGGCACCGCCTAAGCCCGCCAGCAATTGGGTGGCGCGGCGGCGCGACATGGTCATGGCATCTGCGGGGGACGACGCGGTCAGGCTAGTGGTTTTCATCAACGTCTTGCTCCTGTTGGCTATGGCATGATGCAATGGTTGCGCTCACATCCATTGGGGGATTGTGAACCAGGCACAGCCGCGCCGCATCCATAAAAACCAGGAGACACCATGATCCACCGCCTGTTCCGGGCCCTGGCGCTGTTGGCGCTGGCGCTCGGCCTGCTCAGCCCCGCCATAGCCTCCAGCCCTGTCGACGAGGACGGCTATGACCTGTGGCTGCGCTACCGCCTGCTGGAGCCCACCGCCCGCGCCCAAGTGCAGCAGCACGCGCGCACGCTGATGGTGGGCAACGCCCAGTCACCCACCGTGCAGGCGGCCGTGGCGGAGTTGCAGCGCGGCGTGCGTGGGCTGACAGGCCAGGCGTTGGCGAGCGCCCAGCAGCCGCAAACCGGTGCCCTGGTGCTGGCCACGCCCGCCTCCCTGCCGGCGCTGGCAGAGCTGAAACTGCCGCTGGCCGCACTGGGCTCCCAGGGCTACCTGCTGCGCAGCACCCAATGGCTGGGCCGCCCGGTGACGCTGATTGCCGCCAACAGCGACATCGGCCTGCTGTATGGCGCCTTCGCCTGGCTGCGCGCCGCCAGCACCGGCGCTGACCTGGGCCGGCTGGATGTGCAATCCGCCCCCAAGATCCAGCACCGCCTGCTGAACCACTGGGACAACCTGGACCGCAGCGTGGAGCGCGGCTATGCCGGCGAATCGATCTGGAACTGGTGGGAGCTGCCCGCCGTGCGCGACCCGCGCTACACCGACTACGCCCGCGCCAATGCCTCGCTGGGCATCAACGCCACGGTGCTGAACAACGTCAACGCCAAGGCCGACGTGCTGACCGCACCTTGGATCGCCAAGGCCGCCGCAGTGGCCGATGTGCTGCGGCCCTACGGCATCAAGGTCTATCTGTCGGTGCGCTTCTCCACCCCGCTGGAACTGCACGCCACGCCCACCGCCGATCCGCTGGACCCGGCCGTGGCCGCCTGGTGGCAAGCCAAGGCGAGCGAGATCTACCGCGCCATCCCCGACTTCGGTGGCTTCCTGGTCAAGGCCAATTCTGAAGGCCAACCCGGCCCGCAGGACTACAAGCGCAACCATGCAGACGGCGCCAACATGCTGGCCAAGGCGCTGGCGCCGCATGGCGGCCTGGTGTTCTGGCGCGCCTTCGTCTACTCGCCGGACAACCCCGACGACCGCGCCAAGCAGGCCTTTGACGAATTCAAGCCGCTGGATGGCCAATTCGCCCCCAACGTCATCGTGCAGGTGAAGAACGGCGCCATCGATTTCCAGCCGCGCGAACCCTTCCACCCGCTGTTCGGCGCCATGCCCAAGACGCCGCTGGCGATGGAGTTCCAGATCACCAAGGAATACCTGGGCTTTGCCACCCACCTGGTGTACCTGGGCGCGATGTATGAGGAGGTGCTGAAGGTGGACACGCACGTGGCGGGTGATAAGGCTGGTGCAGGCCCCACCGTGGCCGAGGTGATCACCGGCCAGCAGCACCCCGGCCGCCCGACGGCAATCGCCGGCGTCGCGAACATCGGCAGTGCGCGCAACTGGAGCGGCTCGCACTTCGACCAGGCCAACTGGTACGCCTATGGCCGCCTGGCCTGGGACCCAGGCCTGAGCGCCCGCGCGCTGGCGCAGGAATGGGCGCAGCAGACCTTCAGCACCGAGCCGCGCGTGGTGCAAACCATCACCGGCATGATGCTGCTGTCGCGCGAGGCGGTGGTCAACTACATGACACCGCTGGGCCTGCACCACCTGATGGCCACCGGCCACCACCACGGCCCCGGCCCCTGGGTGGACGACCTGAAACGCGCCGACTGGAACCCGGTCTACTACCACCGCGCCGACAAGGCCGGCATTGGCTTTGACCGCAGCACCACGGGTAGCAAGGCCGTGAGCCAATACGCCCCTTACTGGCAACGCCAGTGGGGCAGCGCCGCCAGCACCCCGCCCGAGCTGCTGCTGTGGTTCCACCATCTGCCCTGGGCGTACGCCATGCCCTCAGGCCGCACGCTATGGCAGGAGATCGTGGCGCGCTATGACCTGGGTGTGACGCAGGCACAGGAGCTGCGCCAGCGCTGGCAAGCCCTGAAAGCCGACATCGACCCCCAGCGCTTTGCCGACACCGACCAGCGCTTGGCCCAGCAAGTGCTGGAAGCCCAGTGGTGGCGCGATGCCTGCGTGGCCTATTTCCAGTCCGTCTCCGGCCTGCCGTTGCCGGCCGGCGCCAAGCCGCCGGCCAAGAGTCTGCAAGAGTACAAAGCCATCCGCTTTCCGTATGCACCCGGCCGCGGGTGACCCCTCAAATTCCCTCATTGCGACACCCTAGGGAAAACACGCATTACGGGTCTGATTTCGCTGCACGTACACTAAAAATGTTCACGCTAACATTTAGTGTTAACAGCAACAGAAGTTTCGCAATTCAAAAACAGTGGGCTGATGACGGCCCAACAACAGGAGACAAGACCATGCACAAGCATTGCAGGAAACCGGGCCTGCGCGCGCCGGGCAGCAGCCGCGTGCTGTTTGGCCTGACGGCGCTGGCTGGGCTGATGGCCCAGGCCTATGCCCAAACCACCCCCTCGACCCCCACCACAGCCGCCCTGCCCGCCGTTGAGATCACCGGCTTTCGCGCCAGCCTGGAGTCCACCACGCGTGACAAGCGTGAAGCCGTGGGCTTTCAGGATTCGATCTTTGCCGAAGACCTGGGCAAGTTCCCGGACAGCAACATCGCCGAGTCCATCAACCGCATTCCCGGCATCCAGATCAGCCGCGAAATCACCGGTGAAGGCATCAACATTCAGATCCGCGGCCTGGGCACCAGCTTCACCAAGATCCTGCTCAACGGCGGCCCTGTTGCTGTCGCCTCCACCGGCCGCACCGACAGCCAGAACACCAACCGCGAGGTAGACCTGGACCTGCTGCCCACCGACCTGTTCCGCAGCGTCACGGTCAACAAGAGCCCCACCGCCGGCATGCTGGAAGGCGGCGCCGCCGGCATCGTCAACATGCGCAGCGCGCGGCCGTTTGACAATCCCGGCAAATTCTTCGCCTACAACCTGCAGGGTGTGGAGAACCAGGTGGCCGATAAGTGGGGCAGCCGCGGTTCCGTCCTGGGCAGCACCACCACTGACGGCACCTTCGGCATCCTGGGCGGATTCGCCTGGTCCAAGATGAAGGTGCGCACCACCGGCTTTGAGACCATTGGTTGGACCAACCCCAACCTGTCGGCCACGCAGAACACCTCGGCCACCCGCAACAACACCGGCGGCGGCAACTGGACCATCCCCGGCACCGTGCCGGCCAATGCCGGCAATGGGCTGACCACCGGCGCCACCGTGGACCAGGCTTTCCTGCTGGCCAACAACCCGGGCCTGACGATCCAGCAGATCGACAACGCCATCATCCCGCGCCTGGGCCGCACGATGGAAGAGTACGGCACCAAGGACAAATGGACCGGCGTGGTGAGCGCCGAATGGAAGCCCAACGCCGACTTCTACGGCTACGTGGACGCCATGGCCAGCAAGAAGAAGAACCAGATGGTGCGCCAGGACATGAACTGGATCGGCCGCAACGGCGCCATGGTGCCCATCAACATGCAGGTAGACCGCACGGACTGCGCCGACGGCTGCGTGGTGACCAAAGGCACCTACACCAACGCCCAGTGGTTCCTGGAGTTCCGGCCCTATACCGAGGATGTGACGCTGTACGGCATCAACCCCGGCTTCGAGTGGAAGATCAACAAGGACTGGAAGCTGGACGGCCAGATCAACTGGACCAAGAGCAGCTTCCACCGCGACTCGCCCACCGTCGGCCCGGTGAGCTTGCTGGGCAACGGCACCACCGTCAGCTTCAACAACACGACAGGCGGCATTCCAAGCATCACCACCAACCTGGACCTGAACAACCCGGCCAATATGCAATGGAATGGTGGACGCGTGAATCAGCAGGAAGAGCTGCGCGAGACCGCGACCAAGGGCGTACGCGCCAACCTGACCTGGGGCGACAAGGAGTTCACCGTCAAGACCGGCTTTGCCTTTGACGACATCTCACGCCGCATCCGCGCCAAGGACAATACCAACGCTTGGCAGTCCGCCGTCTGCGGCAACAACCCTTCCGTGGTGCTGCCGGGCCCCAACAGCGGCCTGCCGGGCTGCAACGGCGCCAGCACGCCGGGCGTGAGCTACGCGTCGGTCTATCCCGGCTACGGCACGGGTTCCACCGCCGGCCAGAACACGCCGCTGGTGTACAGAGGCTCCATCATCACCAACGCTGGCCTGGCCAACTACCTGACACCCGGGTCGCTCGGCTTCGTGACGGTGAACTGGGACAAGTTCCGCACCGACACCAATTACCAGGCCTATTCCGACGCAGCGCCGGACACCGCCTCGTCCAATACCGGCGCCAGCGCCGGCTACATCCAGGAAAAGACCAAGGGCATCTACGTGGAACTGAACGGCCAGGCACGCCCGGCCGACATGCTGCTGCGCTACAACGCCGGCGTGCGCTACGTGCAGACCGACCAGACCGTGGGCGCTTTCGGGGTGACGACGACCGACCCGCGCAACGCCACGCTGACCAACGGCGGCCTGTACCCCAGCATCTCGCCTTTCAATTACGTGACCTCCAGCTACAGCAACGTGCTGCCGTCGTTCACCGCTGCGTTGAACCTGCGCTCCGACGTGGTGGCACGCGCCGCCGTGTCGCGCACCATGACGCGCGCCAACCCGGATGGGCTGCGGCCGACGCTGAACTTCAGCTCGCCGTCGGCAGACGTCGGCTCGGTGGGCAATTCCGAGCTGAAGCCGTACATCTCCGACAACATCGACCTGGGGCTGGACTGGTACACCGGCCGCGAGGGCTACCTGTCGGCCACCTTCTTCCAGAAGAAGATCAACGGCTTCACCGTCAACGAAAACGTCACCCAGCCGTTCAGCAGCCTGGCTGCCTACGGCGTGACGTATGACTCGCTGACGCAGTCGCAGAAGGACGCCATCACCGCGCGCGGCGGCCCGGGCACGGCCAGCGTGGTGCTGACCCGGCCGCGCAATGCCGGCGGCATCCTGAAGATCCAGGGCACGGAAATCGGCTGGGTGCAGCCGCTGGACAAGATCTTGCCGGTGAAGGGCTTTGGCGTCACCGCCAACGTCACCTTCACCCACCAGGGTGCCACCGGTGAAGGCACGGGCGGTTTCATCGCGCTGGGCGTGCCGCAGATGACCAACAACTTCACGGCCTACTACCAGTACGATGGTTACATGCTGCGCTTCTCGCGCACCTTCAACCAGGGCAGCCAGATCGCCAACGCCAACCAGAACGGCATCGCACTGGCCGCGCTGTTCCAAGACCCCTACCAACAGCTGGACATGTCCTCCAGCGTGGACCTGGAGCGGGTGCTGGACAAGAAGGGCTGGCCCACCATCACCTTCGACGTGGTGAACCTGGGCAACTCCATCCAACGGCAGTACTTCCAGTTCTCCAACGCCACCTTCACGCAATACCAACCCGGCCGCACCTACGTGGTGGGTCTGCGCGCGAAGTTCTGATGGGCCTTGCAACAGATGGCTGACAACCGCAAGAGTACTGGCGCGAGGGCCGCCATGGGGGGTGCGAGGGGGTGGGCGGCCCTCGCGGCCGGTGCCTGCGGTTAAAGTGAGAGGTATTGGCACGGGGCATGCTTGCCCCGTGCCTGTTTACAATTTGTGCATTCCAAGCTACCAAAACAGATGACCAGGACACGGGTGAAGGCGGAAGTCAGCCGCGAGCGCAAGCGCCGCGTGGCCACCATGTCCGATGTGGCCACCATGGCGGGCGTGTCGCCCATGACCGTCTCGCGCGTGGTCAACGGCGAGACCAATGTGCGCGAAAGCACGCGCAAGAGCGTCAACGCCGCCGTGGCCGCGCTCAACTACATGCCCAACCAGGCGGCACGCCGCCTGGCCGGCTCCAAACCGATACGCCTGGGGTTCCTGTACAGCAACCCGTCAGCGGGCTACCTCAGCGAATTCCTGGTCGGCCTGCTGAACCAGGCCAGCCTGAACCATGTGCAGCTGGTGGTGGAAAAGTGCGAGGCCGGCAACCATGAAGAGGAAGCCGCCCGCGACCTGATCGCCAACGGCGTGGACGGCATCATCCTGCCGCCGCCGCTGTGCGACTCGGCCGGCCTGATCGACCTGATCGCCAAATCCACCACCCCTGCGGTGGCGGTGGCCTGCGGCCAGCCCGACCAGCGTGTCAGCGCCGTCAGCATTGACGACTACCACGCCGCCTATTCCATGACGCGCCACCTGGTGGCACTGGGCCACCACCGGCTGGGCTTCATCATCGGCCACCCGAACCAAACCGCCAGCGCGCGCCGCCTGGCCGGCTTCAAGGCGGCGCTGAAAGACAGCGGCACGCCCCATTCGGCCGACCTGGTGGTGCAAGGCCTGTTCACCTACCGTTCGGGCCTGGACGCGGCAGAAACCCTGCTGGGCCTGGAGCAGCGCCCCACCGCCATCTTCGCCAGCAACGACGACATGGCCGCCGCCGCCGTGGCCATCGCCCACCGCCTGGGCCTGGACGTGCCAGGCGACCTGACCGTGGCCGGCTTCGATGACACCGCCCTGGCCATCACCATCTGGCCCGAGCTGACCACCGTGCGCCAGCCCATCGCCGCCATGGCCGAAGCTGCCGTCAACCTGCTGGTGCGCCAGATCAAGGCAAGGCGCAACAACGAGCCCGAGCCGCCGGAGCACATCGTGATGGACTTCAAGCTGGTGCGGCGGCAGTCGGACGCGGCGCCGAGGTTGCGGCCGCCTATGAAGATGGCGGGGCGGGTGTGAGTCTCGTTTAGACGGCACGACACATTTCAATACCTGGTTGAAGACATCTGAAACCAGGTTTTGCGGCGTCCCTTCAGTTGTTTCTCATACGGCATAAGCCTGCACGTGACTGCGTGCAAGAGCCTCGATATCATGCACAAATCAGAGTGTATGGGGAGAGGCCATGGCGCAATCAGACTCGAACGCCAGTTTTCGAGTTGCAGTCCTAGCAGACTGCGACAACACAACACCAGAGATTCTTGAATACGCATTACGCGTTGTTGCCCAATTCGGCCGCGTCGTGCTACGCCGCGGGTACGGCAATCACAGTACGCTGGCCAACAAATGGCAAGAAGCACTGGTCAGACTGGCCTTTACACCATGTCTGCAATACCAATATGCCGCTGGCAAGAACACTTCTGACATCGCTCTGGCGCTTGACGCGATGGAGGCACATTTCGACGGACGCGCCGAAACTTTTTGCCTCGTCACAAGTGATTCCGACTTTGCTCACCTGTGTCGCAAACTGCGTGAACGCGGTGCCACGGTGTACATCGTTGGCGAAGCCAAATCACCGGATGCGCTGAGAAACGCCAGCGACCAATTTTTTGAATGGGTGCCTTTAGAAGCGCTCGGGTTGGAGTCCACCGTAGCCCAAGCAGTCAAAGCCTCTGGCACGGCAAAGCCGAAAATGCGACCCAAATCTGTAGTCGAAGCAGTCAGGCTCTTGGCTGCTGATACATCTGACGGCCGAATTCACGTTGGCGCTCTCGGACAGTACTTGCGTCGTGCTGACCCCGCGTTTTCTCCTCAAACCTTTGGTCACTCCGGACTTGTCAACATGCTCAAAACCTATGACCTGCTGGCGCTTCACCAAGAACCAGGGGGAAATTGGACCGTTGAACTGGCGGTAGCTAAGACGACGAACAAACCCAATGCACCAACAACAGTTTCTACTTCACAGTAAGGGCACGAGGATTTTGAGGCCCGCCGACCACGTCCCGCCAGCATGCCGGGTGGCCGCATTGGGGCGCAGGCGCTCATTCGTGCCCACGAGCAGTTATCCGAACCAAGAGCAACGTTGAGGCCAGTCCAATCAGTGTGAGACGGGCCTGCCACCGCGAGCACGCCGGAGAACCAATGCGGACGCCCAGCGCGCTTGCCAGTCGGGGTATGTGCGGCGCCAGATGAATTCAGAGGGCTTCGACAGGCTCAGCCCGAACGGAATGTTGCGGGCTGGCCAAGAATGATCATGCCGAGCACCTCATCCTGCGTCACATCAGCCACGGCCACCGTATCCACCACCGCCCCATTCTTCATCACCGTCACCCGATCACACACCTCGAACACATCGGCCATGTCGTGGCTGATCAGGAAGATGCCTATGCCTTGCGCCTTCAGGCGCTGGATGGTGTCCAGCACCATGCGGGTTTCGGCCGGTCCTAAAGCGGCGCAGGGCTCGTCCATGATCAGGATGCGGGCGTTGAAGTACAGCGCGCGGGCAATCGCCACCGTTTGCCGCTGCCCGCCAGACATGGCACGCACGGGCTTGCGCATGTCGGTGAAATTGGGGTTCAGCTTGCGGATGACCTGCAGCGCCTCGTGCGCCATGCGGTCGGTGTCCAGCGTGCGCCAGGGGGTCAGCAGCTCGCGGCCGAGGAACAGGTTGCTGGGTGCATCCAGGTTTTCGGTCAGCGCCAGCGTCTGGTGAATCGTCTCTATGCCGGCGGCACGGGCATCGCGCGGGCTGGTGAAACGGTGCGGCTGACCGTTGACGTAGATGTCACCGGCGTCGGCGGGGAACACGCCCGACAGCATCTTGATCAGCGTGCTCTTGCCCGCGCCGTTGTGGCCCAGCAGGCCCACCACCTCACCGGCGTGCAGCATGCAGCTGACGCTGTCCACCGCCTGGATGCCGCCAAAGTGCTTGCTCAACGCGCGCACATCCACCAGCGGCGTGCCCTGTTGCTGCATGGCCGCGCTCGCTGCCATCACCGCCCCCGCCTGCGGTTGTAAACCTGGTCAAACCACACGGCGCCGATCAAGATCAGGCCGATGAAGATTTGCCGCTTGGCGCTGGACACGTCCATCAGCACCATGCCGTTGTCCAGGCTCTGGATCAGCAGCGCGCCGACGATGGCGCCGGGGATGCTGCCGGTGCCGCCGGCCAAAGACGTGCCGCCTATCACCGTGGCGGCAATCACGTACAGCTCGGCCATCTGGCCTATGGAGTGCGTGCCCGAGTTCAGCCGTGCGGTGGTGATGCTGGCCGCTATGGCCGCCAGCGCACCCATCAGCATGAAGACGGCGAGCAGCACGCGCTGCGTGGGCAGGCCCGACAGCACCGCCGCCTCCGGGTTGCCGCCGTAGGCGAATACGTAGCGGCCCAGCCGGGTGCGCTGCGCCACCGCGTGCAGCAGCACGGCCACGGCAACCAGGATCAGCACCGGCACGGCAATGCCTTTGCCCACCGGCACGCCGGCGTCCAGCGAACTGGCGGGGTCGGGGTAGGCGCACATCACCTCCACAAAGCCCAGCACCGCGGCGCAGGCCAGCAGCACCTTCAGCGCATCAGCCCACAGCGGTGGCTGTGCGGCCTGGTAGCGGGCGCGCGAGCGGCGCGCTTGCACCACCTGCGCCAGCACGATGGCGCAGGCCAGCAAGCCCAGCGCCCAGCTCCACCCCGGCCCTATGGCCCCTTGCACGCCGCCGCCCAGACGGGCGAACGTGGTGGACAGGGGTGCCAGCGTTTGCCCATCGGCCACCAAAAAGGCGGCGCCGCGAAACATCAGATAACCCGCCAGCGTGACGACAAAAGCCGGCACGCCGCGATAAGCCACCCACCAGCCCTGGAACAGCCCCAGCGCCAAACCCGCCAGCACACCCAGCGCGATGGAGACAGCCCACACATGGTCTGTCTCCGCCCCCAGCCACTCGGTCTGCACAAAGGCCACCAGCATGCCGATGAAGGCCATTTGCGAACCCACCGACAGGTCGATCTGCCGCGCCACGATCACATACACCATGCCGCAGGCCATGATGGCGGTGACGCAGGTTTGTATCGACAGGTTGTACAGGTTGCGCGGCGACAAAAAGATGCCGCCCGTGGCAAGGCCCAGCGCCACCCAGATGGCAGCCAGTGCCAGCAGCAGCGACACGAAGCGGGCGTCCAGGCCCGCCCGCTCCAGCCAGGACGATGTCACTTGCAGGCAGCCGGCGCCTTGGCCGGCAGCACACCGCCGCACACCTGGGCCTTGGTAACCCAGCCGGCGGTGATGACCAGCTGCAGCTTGTCAGCCGTGATGGCCTCGGGCTTCAAAAAGATGGCCGGGATGGGCAGCCTCTTGGTGCCACCGCTCCAGGTTGTCACGCCGGGGATGGCGATGGCTTTGGTGCCTGCAGCCAGCTGCGCGGCGTAGGTGCCGGCCGCCTTGCCCAGCGCGCGCGCGTCTTTCCACACGGTCACCGTCTGCTCGCCCCGCGCCACGCGATTCAGCGCAGCCACATCGGCGTCCTGCCCTGACACGGGCACGCCGGTGAGTGCTTGCGCGCGCAGCGCGGCAATGGCGCCGCCGGCGGTGCCGTCGTTGGAGGCCACCACCGCGTCCACCTTGTTGGCGTTCTTGGTCAGGATCTGCTCCATGTTGCGCTGGGCCACTTCGGGCGCCCAGCCTTCGGTGTACTGCTCGCCGACGATTTTGATGTCGCCCTTGCCGATGGCCGGGTTCAGCACCTCGCGCTGGCCGGCGTTCAGAAAGTCAGCGTTTGGGTCGGTGGGCGAGCCCTTGATGAATACGTAGTTGCCCTTGGGCTTGACGGCCAGCACGGCACGCGCCTGCATGCGGCCCACTTCCACGTTATCGAAGGTCAGGTACAGCACGCCAGAGTCCTGGATCAGCCGGTCGTAGGCCACCACCGGGATCTTGGCCTCCTTGGCCTTGGCCACGGCGGGCAGGATGGCGTTGGCGTCCATGGCCAGGATGATCAGCGCCTTGGCACCCTTGGCGATCAGCGCCTCGATGTCGGCCAGCTGCTTTTCGTTGGAGCCCTGGGCGTCGGCACTGATGTATTTGGCGCCAGCGGCGGCCAGCGCGGCCTTGATGGCGGCCTCGTCCTTCTTCCAGCGCTCTTCCTGGAAGTTGGACCAGGACACGCCGACGAGCTCGTCCTTGGCCTGCGCGGCCTGCCAGGGTGTGAGCGCGGCAGCGGCCAGCAGCAAGCTGCCGGCGTGCCGCAAAAGCAGTTGCCTGATGGTTGTTTGCATGGCTTGTCTCCTCTTTGTCGCCTCTGCGGGCTTCAGCCATTGATTGGGCGCCGGCCGCAGCCGGCGCGCATCGGGGTTTGCGCGGGCTTGCGCCCGGCCGGTCTGTTCGTCAGATGTAGTGGTTGACCAGCGCTTCCAGCCACTCCTGGCGGCCAGAGCGGGGCTGCGGGTCCAGCCCCTTCTTGTCCACCAACGCAGCCAGGTCGGCCAGCGATTGCTTGCCAGACAGGATGTCCTTGCCCAGCTTGGTGTCCCAGCCGGCGTAGCGTTGCTTGACATGTTCGGCGGGCTTGCCGTCCTTGACCATCTTCTCAGCCACCAGCAGCGCGCGGGCGCACAGGTCCATGGCTTCGGCGTGGCCGATGATCAGGTCTGCGGGGTCGATGGACTGGCGGCGCACCTTGGCGTCGAAGTTCAGGCCGCCGGTGGTGAAGCCGCCGCCCTGCAGAATGTAGTACATCGCCAGCGCCATTTGCGGCAGGTTGTTGGGGAACTGGTCGGTGTCCCAGCCCAGCAGCTCGTCGCCCCGGTTCATGTCGATGGAGCCGAAGATGCCCAGCGCGTGCGCCATCTGGATTTCGTGCTCGAAGGTGTGCCCGGCCAGCAGCGCGTGGTTCTGCTCGATGTTGACCTTGACCTCCTTCTCCAGCCCGTAGCGCTTCAGGAAGCCGTAGACGGTGGAGACGTCGTAGTCATACTGGTGCTTGGTGGGCTCGGCCGGCTTGGGCTCGATCAGCACCGGGCCCTTGAAGCCTATCTTGTGCTTGTGCTCCACCACCAGGTTCAGGAAGCGGCCGAGCTGGTCCAGCTCGCGCGGCAGGTTGGTGTTGAGCAGAGTCTCATAGCCTTCGCGGCCGCCCCACATCACGTAGTTTTCACCGCCCAGCTCGTGGGTCAGCTCCAGCACGTTCTTCACCTGACCGGCGGCGTAAGCAAACACCTCGGGGTCGGGGTTGGTGGCGGCGCCGGACATGAAGCGTCTGTTGGAGAACAGGTTGGCCGTGCCCCACAGCAGCTTGATGCCGGTCTGGTCCATCTTCTTCTGGAACACTTCGCCGATGCGGCGCACGTTCAGGTTGCTCTCGCGCAGCGTGGCGCCTTCGGGGGCGATGTCGCGGTCGTGGAAGGTGAAGTAAGGCGCGTTCAGCAGGCGGAACAGGTCGAAGGCCACATCAGCCTTCTGTTTGGCCTGGGCCATGCCGTCGCCACCGGCGGCATGCCAGTCGCGGTTGAAGCTGCCGTCATAGCCGAAGGGGTCAAAGCCGTTCCAGCAGAAGCTGTGCCAGTAGCAGATGGCAAAGCGCAGGTGCTGGTCCATGCGCTTGCCCAGCACCTTTTGCTCGGGCTTGTACCAGCGGTACTTGAAGGGCTCGTTGCCCTCGAAGAAGGAGGATGAAAGAGAAAACTTTCCCTTCGCCGCCTTGCTGGCGGACTTGGTGGTGGTGGCTTTTTTCATGATGATCTGCTCAGACTTTCAACAAAAACGGTTGTCTCGGTGGATGTTCTTCCGGGGTGCTCAGGCTGACCGCGCGAACGCGCTCAGCGGGGTGTACAGGCTTTGCCACTTGCGGTGGCGCTGCGCGTGCAGCGCGGCTTGCGCAGGGCGCGGCGTGAAGCTGCGCAAGCGTTGCGGCTTCTTCAAATCACTCAGCGGTAGGCCAGCAGCCAGCTGGGCCAGGCGGGCTGCGCCCAGGGCACAGCCGATGTCGCTCTCGGCCACCTGGTGCAGCGGCACATTCAGCACGTCGGCCATCAACTGGCACCACAGGGATGAGCGGGCGCCGCCGCCTATCACGTCGGCCTCTTTCAGCTGCGTGCCGGCACTGGCCAGCGCCAGCTGGGCGTCTTGCATCGCATAGGCCACGCCTTCCAGCACGGCCAGCGTCATGTCAGCGCGGGTGCAACCGGCTTCCACGCCGACGAAGCCGCCGCGCACGGCGGCGTCGTTGTGCGGCGTGCGCTCGCCGCTCAAATAGGGCAGGAACCAGCAGGCCGAGATGGCGTCGGGCTTGATCTCTTGCAGCAGCGTGGCTTCATCCGCGCCAGTGACTTCGGACCACCAGGCCAGGCAGGCAGCGGCTGACAGCAGCACGGCCATCTGGTGCCAGGTGTTGGGCAACGCGTGGCAAAACGCATGCACGGCGCTCTGCGGCGCCGGCGCGAAGCGGGCGGTGGTGGCCCACAGCACGCCCGAGGTGCCCAGCGACACAAAGGCGTCGCCCGCCTGGGTGGCGCCCAGACCCATGGCACCGGCGGCATTGTCACCGGCACCGCCGGCGATCAGCGGTGGCTTGGCAAAGCCCCAGCGCTGGGTCAACTCGGACTTCAGCGTGCCGCTGACGGCGTTGCCTTCCACCAGGCGCGGCATCTGGTCGCGGGTGAGGCCGGTGGCGGCCAGGGCGGCATCGGACCAGTCGCGCTGGCCCACGTCCAGCCACAGCGTGCCGGAAGCGTCGGACATGTCCTCGGCGTACTCGCCGCACAGGCGCCAGCGCACATAGGCCTTGGGCAGCAGCACCTTGGCCACGCGGGCGAAGATGTCGGGCTCGTGCTCGGCCACCCACATCAGTTTGGGCGCCGTGAAGCCGGGGAAAGCCAGGTTGCCGGTGACGGCGTGCAGCGCCGGCCACTCGCGCGTCAGGCGCTCGCATTGCGGGGCGCTGCGGCTGTCGTTCCACAGGATGCAGGGGCGCAGCACCTGGCCTTGCGCATCCAGCAGCGTGGCACCGTGCATCTGCCCGGACAGGCCGATGGCGGTCACCTGGGCCAGGTCGGCGGCATGGCTGGCGCGCAACGCGTCCAGGCCGTCGCACACTGCCTGCCACCAGTGTTCGGGGTCTTGCTCGCTCCAGCCCGGCTGTGGGCGGCTCACGGCCAGCGGCCGGCTGACGCTGGCCAGCACGCGGTCGCCGGCAGCCACCAGCGCGGTCTTGACGCTGGAGGTGCCGATGTCTATTCCCAAGGTGATCAAGGCAGGTTCTCTTTGACGAAGATGTCTATGCGTATGCGTTCCTGGTCGGGCACCACGCGCTCTTTGTTCAGGCGGGCCAGGGCCAGGCGGAAAGCCGAGCGCAGCTCGTGCCCGGCGTCCTGGTTGATGACGGCGTCGGCCACGCCGTCCAGCAGCGCGCGGCGGGCGTGGGGCGTCAGCTCATGGCACACCCACACCACCTGGCTGGCGCGGCCGCTGTCCACCAGCGCGGCCTGGATGCCGCGGTTGCCGGCACCAATGCTGTAGATGCCGGCCAGCTGCTTCTCGCGCTTGAGCAGGTTGGTGACCAGCTGTTCGGTGCGCACCGAGTCGTCATGTCCTTCCAGTGGCGCCAACAGCGTCAACTGCGGGTGCTCGGCGGCCAGCACCTGCTGGAAGCCGAACAGGCGCTCGGCGTGGTCGCGCAGTGCATGGCTGCCCAGCACGATGCCCAGCTTGCGCGGGCCATCGCTGGCGGAACTGCCGCCGACGAAGCGCCCCATCAGGCAGCCGGCGGTGCGGCCGGCAGCCACGTTGTCTATGCCCACATAGTGGGCACGTTGCGAGCTGGGCACGTCCGACACCAGCGTGATGACGGTGGTGCCCTCGGCCACCAGGTCGTCAATGGCGGCGCGCACCAGCGGGTGGTCCAGCCCCATCACCAGCACGGCGACGAACTGGCCGCGCAATGTGGCCAGGTGGCGTGCCAGCGCTTCAGGCGAGAACACATCGACCTGCTGAATAACGGCGGCCAGGCGCATTTCGGTCAGCCAGGGCGCCAGCGTCTGCACCTGCTCGGACAGCATGGCCACAAAGCTGTTGCTGCCCGAGGGCAGCACCACCGCCACCGTGTGCGTGCGGGCACGCGCCAGGCGCGAGGCGGCCGGGTCGGCGCGGTATTCCAGCCGGCGCACGGCGGCATGCACCTGGGCCACGGTGTCCGGACGCACGCCGGCGCGGCCGTGCAGCACACGGTCCACCGTGGCCAGGCTGACGCCGGCCGCAGCGGCCACGTCCACCAGCTGGGGGCGTCGGACAGGGTTGAAGGAATCCATCTTGGATGAGGATTCTAATGATTGAAAATGAGGTACGCAACTCATTTTGATGCGCCACCACGTAAAGAGTGAAAATTATCTGCCTGATTCACTTAGACGCCCATCATGCGCGCGGCATAAATGATGTACGCCCATCATGGTCTTTCCGGATGCGGTAATCCAGGGTGCTGCGGCATAATCCCGGACTAGGCGCAGATGCAGCACCTCTTGCTTCGAAGCCACCGGCGCCTTCGCCACTTTCGCCTTTTTGACCCGTTCCCCTTGGACCACTCCAGCCCCACCGCCACCCTGCCCCGAGAGGCGGCCCTGCTGCGTGAAGATTTCCAGGCCCGCCTGCATGGCCGCCATGTGGACCTGTACACGCTGCGCAATGCGGCAGGCACCTGTGTGCGCATCTGCAATCTGGGCGCGCGCTTGCAGCAGGTGCTGGTGCCCGACCGCCATGGCCAGCTGGGCGACGTGCTGTTGGGTTACGGCAGGCTGGATGACGTGCTGCGTGACGGCTCCTGGCAGGGTGCTTTTGTGGGCCGTTATGCCAACCGTCTGAGCGGCGCCCGGCTGGCGCTGGACGGCCAAACCTTCACACCGCCCGCCAACGACAGCGCCAACCTGCTGCACGGGGGTGACGCCGGCTGCGCCATGCAGGTGTTTGACGTGCTGCACGCCAGCGATGCGCGGTTGGTGCTGGGCCACCGCTTTACCAGCGCGGCGGACGGTTTCCCCGGCGACATGGACCTGCGTCTGACGTATGAGCTGAACGCGGACAACACACTGAGCATCAGCTGGCAGGCCCAGGCGCTGGAGCGCAGCACGGTGGCCAGCTTCACCAGCCACGGCTACTTCAACCTGTCGGCTGAAGGAGGCGCCACGGTGCTGGACCATGAGCTGCAGATGGACGCCAGCGCAGTATTGGAAGTAGACGCGGCCCAGTTGCCCACTGGCCGCGTGCTGCCAGTGGCCGGCACGGCGTTTGACTTCCGCCACCCGCGCGCGTTGGGCGATGAGGGCTGGCGCGCCCCGCACTCCGGCTTTGCCGAGCCGGCGCTGTATGACCACTACTGGGTGCGCCCCGCTGACCAAGCTGCAGGCACGCTGGCGCGCCTGGCCACGGTGCGCCACCCCCAAAGCGGGCGCAGTCTGCAGGTGTGGAGCACCGAGCCCGGCCTGCAGGTGTATGCCGGCCATGCGCTGCACCACAACCCGCTGGCCGACAAAAAGGGCTTGCGCATGCCGCGCCATGGTGGGGTGTGTCTGGAACCCTCGCGCTACCCGGATGCGCCGAACCAGCCGACCTTTCCCTCGGCACGGGTGGCGGCCGGCGAGGTGTACGCCGGGCGCATTGAATACCGCTTCGACACCGACGCCTAGCACCCACCGCCGCGCTTCACGGCGCGAACATGCCATGGTGAAATACCCATCACCATGGACCTGTCCCCCACACTGGTTGAACAAGCTGCCGACCTGCTCACGCAGGCCGATGCGCTGATCATCACCGCCGGCGCGGGCATGGGCGTGGACTCCGGCCTGCCGGACTTTCGCGGTCGCACGGGCTTCTGGCAAGCCTACCCGGCGCTGGCGCAGGCGCGGCTGGACTTTGCCGAGGTGGCTTCGCCCGACACCTTTCACCGCGACCCGGCCCTGGCCTGGGGCTTCTACGGCCACCGTTTGCAGCTGTACCGCGCCTGCGTGCCGCATGCCGGCTTCGAGCTGCTGCTGAAATGGAGCCGGCGCATGCCGCTGGGGATGGCGGTGTTCACCAGCAATGTGGACGGTCAGTTCCAGCGCGCCGGTTTCACACCCCCACAGGTGCCTGTGCACGAGTGCCACGGCTCCATCCATTTCCTGCAGTGCCTGCAAGGTTGCTGCGACGACATCTGGCCGGCCGATGACTTCGTGCCGCAGGTGGATGTGGCGGCTTGCCGGCTGCTGAACACCCCTCCGGCATGTCCGCGCTGCGGCGGCCTGGCCCGGCCCAATGTGCTGATGTTTGGCGATTGGGACTGGCAAGAGGCACGCCAACAGCAACAGGCCCGCAGTCTGCAGACCTGGCTGGCGCGGGTGCAGCGCCCGTTGGTGGTGGAGCTGGGCGCAGGCACCACCATTCCGTCGGTACGTCACTTTGGCGAACACGTCGTGCGCGACCTGGGTGGCCGGCTGGTGCGCATCAACCCGCGTGAATACCAGGTGCCGTCGCGGCTGGACGTGGGGTTGGCGACCGGTGCGCTGGCTGGGCTGACGGCGATTGAGGCCGCACTCGAGCGCGGGTGAGGCACCCGTGGCACGCGCTGGCGAGATCGGGTCACCGCCACTGACACCCCGAAAACCGCTGCTCATCCCACACTTGCGCGCCAGCCATTGACCCGCAGCGTCCGGGTTTGTACCTTGAACGCATGAACACCCTGCCCTACTCCTTGCGTTTTGGTTTGGTGGCCCTGATGCTGGCGCCTGTCACGGCCTTGATTGCGCTGGCCGCGGCACCGCTGCCCCAGCCCGGCACGGTGTTGATCTTGCCGCCCGAGTCGCCGCGCTGGGAGCTGGAGGCCAACGCCAAGCCGGCCGAGTTTCTGGGCCGCAAGTGCCTGATGCTCAATGGCGGCGCTGCGGTGGTGCGCGACCTGGAGCTGCGTGACGGTGTGGTGGACGTGGACGTCGCCACACCGGCCGAGCGCGGGTTCTTCGGCTTCCAGTTCCGGTTGCAGGACGAGGGCGCCAATGGCGAGACCATCTACCTGCGCCAGCACAAGTCCGGCCTGGCCGACGCCATGCAGTACACCCCCATCCTGGGCACCGGGCTGAATTGGCAGTTGTACAGCGGGCCGGGCTTCACCGGCCCGGTGAACATTCCGCGCAACGAGTGGTTCCACCTGCGCCTCGTACTGGCCGGCGCCCAGGCGCAGCTGTATGTGAAGGACATGGACAAGCCGGCGCTGGTGATGTCGGACCTGAAGAGCGGCCTGCAACAAGGCCAGCTGGCGCTGTGGGTGCTGACCGGCGCCACCTGTTTCGCCAACATGCAGGTGCGCGCCACGGCGGACGTGCCTTGGCAGCGCCAGTGGCCGGCCATGCCGGCCGACGCGCTGACGCAATGGCAGCTGTCACCCGCCTACGACGTGCAAAAGCGCGACCCCGAGCAGGCGCTGAGCGCGGCCGACAGCCAGGCCATCAACTGGCAAACGGTGCAGGCCGAACCGCCGGGCCTGGTGCCCATCACCCGCTACCGCACCGCACCGCATCCGCGCGTGTCGTTCGCCAACGACTGGCGCAAGCGGCTGGACCCGCAACCCGGCGCGCAGCTGATCTATGCCCGCACGGTGGTGGACGCGGACCGCGAGCAGGTGCGCAAGCTGCTGCTGGGCTACAGCGACGAGGTCAGCGTGTTCCTGAACGGCCAGATCCTGTACCGGGGCCGCAGCGCGCAGTATTTCCGCGACCCGGGCTTCCTGGGCATCGTGGACGCGGAGAACGACGCCATATACCTGCCGCTGAAGAAGGGCCGCAACGAACTGCTGCTGGCGATCACCGAGCTGGGCGGCGGCTGGGGCTTCGTGGCCCGGCTGGAGCAGCCCCGCTGACAGCGGCCAGGCCGCGCCTGCACCCGGTTTGACATAGATCAAGCTGCGGGACGGCGGGACGGGTTAGATTTGTCGTTTGCCCTGTTCACAGGGTCTGCACCCGACCCGGGTTGAAGGCACCACACGGACGGCGCGTGGCGCAGGTATGGCCCGGGCTTTACACCGCACAGCCAGGAAAGGCGAGGCCCCGCGCTCGCCACGACGCCACGCATGACCAAGCCGCTACCCGCCGCCCCCGCCTGGATTCTGCTGACCCTGGCGCCGCCGCTGCTGTGGTGGGTGTCGCAGCCGCTCGGGCACGTGCCCATCGCGCCGCACCTGTTCCTGTTCGGCCACACCACCATGGAGTTGTTGGCCATCACGGTGGCGCTGCTGGTGTTCGCCACCGGGCACCGCGCCATGCCTTCGGCGCGCTCGGGGTGCGTACAGCTGCTGGGCCACGCTTTCCTGGGCGTGGCGGTGCTGGATTTCCTGCACGTGCTCAGCTACGTGGGCATGCCCAGCCTGGGCGCGCCCAACTCGCCGCAGAAGTCCATGCTGTTCTGGCTCTGGGCACGCACACTGGCGGCGCTGGCGCTGCTGAACTATGTGACTGGGCTGCGCCGGCCCGACATCTCCCGCGCCCACCGTCAGCGCGTCAGCACGGTCCTGTTTGCCGCTTTGGCGCTGCTGGCCCTGCTGGGCCTGAACACGCCCGAGCGCCTGCCCACCCTGTTCGTGCCTGGCCAGGGCCTGACGGCGCTGAAGATTGGCTGGGAGTGGCTGCTGAGCGCGCTGCATGCGCTGAGCCTGCTGTTGCTGTGGCGCGCCCGCCGCGAACTGGCGCCGGCCCTGCTGTGGCCGCTGGCCTTGGTCGCCAGTCTGTCCATCGCCTCCGAGTTGTTCCTCACGCTGCTGCGCCCGGTGGACCAGGAGGCCGCCAACGCGCTGGGCCACCTGTACAAGCTGGCGGCTTATGGCTACCTGTTCAAGGCCACCTTCGACGAAGCGCTGCGCCAGCCGCTGGAGGCGATACAGGCGCAGGAGCTGCGCGAGCGCATCATGCTGAACGCCGCGCCCGACGGCGTGGTGTGGGTGGCCCAGGACGGCCGCATCATCAGCACCAACCCGGCGATGGAGGCGCTGTCGGGCTACCCGGCGGCGCAGCTGGTGGGCACCAATGTGTCGATGTTCCTGCCTGAGCATCTGCGCCAGCGCCACGCCACCAACATGCGCGCCTTCTTCACCGAACCGCAGACGCGCGGCATGAGCGGGCTGGACCTGAAGCTGATGCGCCGCGACGGTAGCTCAGTGCCGGTGGACATCGCGCTGGGCCACTGGGCCGGCGCCGGCCAGACCTTTGCCGTGGCCTATGTGCGCGACATGACCAGCCGCAAGGAGCTGGAGGCCTCGTTGCGCCACCAGGCGTCGCACGACGAACTCACCGGGCTGCCCAACCGCTGGTTCTTTCACCTGCAACTGGGCCAGGCGCTGGTGCGCGCCGAGCGCGCCGGCCTGCAAGTGGCTGTGCTGCTGCTGGACCTGGACCATTTCAAGAGCGTCAACGACAGCTTCGGCCACGCGGTGGGCGACACATTGCTGGTGCAGGTGGCGCAGCGGCTGCGCGCGGCGCTGCGCGAGAACGACACCATGGCACGCCTGGGGGGTGACGAATTCGCCATCCTGCTGACCGACCTGTGCAACGTGGACGAGGCGGTCAACGTGGCGGTGAAGCTGATGGCCGAGATGCAGCACCCCTACCCGGTGGCCGGACACGTGCTGCACTCTGGCGGCAGCCTGGGCCTGGCCTTTTACCCCAACGACGCCACCGACACCGAAACCCTGCTGCGCTACGCCGACATGGCCATGTACCAGGCCAAGGGGGCCGGACGCGGTGGCTACGCCTGCTATTCGCCGCAGATGGACCAGCAGGTGCGCGAGGACATGCAACTGCACAACCGGCTGAAGGAGGCGCTGCGCCAGGGGACGCTGGCGCTGCACTACCAGCCGCAGGTGGACGTGCGCAGCAACCGCGTGGTGGGCGCCGAGGCGCTGCTGCGCTGGCACGACGCCGAACTGGGCCCGGTGCCGGCATCGCGCATGGTGGCGGTGGCCGAGGCCACCGGGTTGATCATGCCGCTGTCCGAGTGGGTGCTGGAGCAGGCCTGCCTGCAGATCGCCAGCTGGCACCGGCAGGGCACGCCGGTGCGCGTGGCAGTGAACTTCTCGGCCCAGCAGTTCCGCCAGCGCAACCTGCCCGAGCGCGTGAGTGCGGTGCTGGCGCGAACCGGCGCGCCGGCCCACCTGCTGGACATCGAGATCACCGAGTCCATGGCGATGACGCAGACCGAGCAGGCCCAGGCACAGATTTCGGCGCTGGTGGCGTTGGGCTGCAGCGTGGCGCTGGACGATTTCGGCACCGGCTACTCGTCACTGGCCTACCTGAAGGCACTGCCCGTCAGCAAGCTGAAGATCGACAAAACCTTCATGGACGGCGTGCCCGACGACGCCGACGACGCCACGCTGTCGCACGCCATCATCGCGCTGGCCCATAATCTCAGGCTGACGCTGGTGGCCGAAGGCGTGGAAACGCAGGCGCAGCTGGATTTTCTGCGCCAACACGGCTGCGAAACCTACCAGGGCTGGTTATTTGCCAAGGCAATGGACGCACAGCAATTCAGCCGCTACCTGGACGCAACCGCGCCCGCCTGAAGCGCCGGCCGGCGAGGCTGGCGCCTGGCTTTTGGATTTGACGACTCATGAACTTTCCCACACCCCTGCAGGCGCAGACCCTGCCCGAACTGCTGGCCGCCCGCGTGGCCGCCACCCCCAACGCCCCGGCTTACCGCGAATTCGACACAGTTAGCGGCGCCTGGCTGACCTTCAGCTGGCAAGACATGGCGCAGCGCGTGGCGCGCTGGCGCGACGCACTGGCTGGCTTGCAACTGCCCGCCGGTGCGCGCGTGGCCATGCTGGTGCCCAACAGCGTGGATGGCGTGTGCCTGGACCAGGCCGCGCTGCGCTTGAGCCTGGTGATCGTGCCGCTGCACGAGCTGGACAACCCCGGCAGCGTGGCCTACATCCTGGCCGACAGCGAAGCCGCCTGCCTGCTGGTGAACACGGCTGCCCAGTGGCAGGCAATTGCCGCCACGGGCACCGCACTGCCCGGGCTGCGCTGCGTGGTCTGCCGCAGTGGTGCGGCTGCACAGGATGCCAACGCTACGCCACCGGTGCTGGCCCTGGCAGACTGGCTGGCCCGCGCCAACGTATCGGCAGCCGACAGCGCTCCAGGCCCGGCGTCGGACGACCTGGCCACCATCGTCTACACCTCCGGCACCACCGGCAAACCCAAGGGCGTGATGCTGACACACCGCAACGTGGTGGCCAACGTGCAGGCCACACTGCAGCGGGTGGCGCCGACGCCGGACGACCTGTTCCTGTCCTTCTTGCCGCTGTCGCACACGTTCGAGCGCACCGCCGGCTACTACCTGCCCATCGCGGCCGGCTGCTGCGTGGCTTTCGCACGCTCAGTGGCGCTGTTGGCCGAAGACATGAAGACGCAGCGCCCGACCATCCTGATCTCGGTGCCGCGCATCTACGAGCGGGTGTATGCCAAGCTGCAGCAGACACTGGGCAGCGGGCTGAAGGCCTGGTTGTTCGAGCAAGCGCAGGCGGTGGGCTGGCGGCGCTTTCGCCGCGCCCAACACCTGCCGCTGACCGGCACGGATGCCAACGCCAGCGAACTGCTGGACAACCTGGCCTGGCCACTGCTGAAGGGCCTGGTGGCCAGCAAGATCCAGGCCGCATTTGGCGGCCGCCTGCGCGTGGCCGTCAGCGGCGGCGCGCCGCTGTCGCCCGCCATTGCACGCTGCTTCCTGGGGCTGGAGGTGCCGGTGCTGCAGGGCTATGGCATGACGGAAACCTCTCCCGTGGTGGCAGCCAACACGCCGCAGGACAACGACCCGGCCACCGTGGGCCGCGCGCTGCCCGGCGTGGAGGTGAAGCTGGGCGACAACGCCGAGCTGCTGGTGCGCGGCCCCAGCGTGATGCGTGGCTACTGGAAACGGCCCGAGGACACCGCGCGCGTGCTCAGCCCTGAGGGCTGGCTGAGCACAGGCGACCAGGCCAGCATCGACGACGGGCGCATCAGCATACGCGGGCGCATCAAGGAGATCATCGTCACCTCCACCGGCGAGAAGATCGCGCCGGCCGATGTGGAACTGGCCATCACGTCGGATGACCTGTTCACGCAGGCCTACGTGGTGGGCGAAGGCCGGCAGTTCATTGCCTGTGTGGTGGTGCTGGACGCCGCGCAGTGGCCCACCTGGGCTGCCGCGCAGGGAGCCACTGCCGATGCCGCCAGCCTCAGCTTGCCTGCACTGCAAAAGGCGGCGCTGGAGCGCATTCGCACGGCGTGCAAGGATTTTCCGCACTACGCGGTGCCGCGCGCGGTAACCCTGTCGCTGGAACCGTGGACGATGGAGAACGCGTTGATGACGCCGACACTGAAGCTCAAGCGCAACAACCTGGCCAAGCATTTCGAGCTGGCGATAGAGGCCATGTACAAGCGCTGAGACGCGGGCCGTCGCTCACAGCGTGGCGCGGGCCGCCAGAAGTTTGATCTGGCGCAAACTCCACTGCTGCAGCGCAGCACCCGCCACATCACCTTTGACCCAGGTCAGCCCGGGCAGGCGTTGATCGGGCTCCAATAACGCACAGGGACATCCCCTGTTGTGTCAATGAATGGAGTACCTCATGAAGAAAAAAATCCTGGCCGCCGCCGTGCTGGCCGCCTGCGCCCTCGCTTCCACCGCCACGCTGGCGCAAACCACGGCCGATGGCCCCTGGCTGGTGCGCGTACGCGCTGTGAACCTGAACAGCGCCAACGACGATTCCACCGGCCTGGGCCTGAGCATCAACAACAAGACCATCCCCGAGGTGGACATCAGCTACTTCTTCAACAAGAACGTGGCGGTGGAGCTGGTGCTGACCGTGCCGCAAGGACACACGCTGAGTTCCAAGGGCGCACCCATCGGCTCGCTGGACCACCTGCCGCCCACGCTGACGCTGCAATACCATTTCGACGGCGGCGGCGTGAAGCCCTATGTGGGCGCCGGCGTCAACTTCACGCGCTTCAGTTCTGTCAACCTGCCCGCTGGCATTGACATCAAGCGCGACAGCTGGGGTGGCGCACTGCAGGTGGGCCTGGACATCCCGCTGACCAAGACCATGGTGTTGAACTTCGACCTGAAGAAGGTGTACCTGGGCACCGACGTGTCCTCCAAGGGCACCAACCTCGGCAGCTTCAAGGTGGATCCGGTGCTGGCCGGTGTAGGCCTGGGCTGGCGCTTCTAAGCTCTGGTGCAGGTGCCAGCTTGATCCCGGTCAAGCCGGTACACCGAATGGGGCCACACAATGGCCCCATCTTTTTTGGCAAGAGGTGTTCATGAAAACTTACGACAACAGCATGGCCAGACAGTTCGGTGACCTGTTGGACCAACGTGAGGCCGAGTTGCGCGCGCTGGCGCAAGGCAGCCAGGATCTGGGCGACGCCCAGGCGCAAGCTGTGGCCCACGAAGTCTCAGACCAGAAAGACGCTGCCGCCCGCAGCGCTGACAACGCCGTGCTGCAAGCCCAGTCGGACCACGCCACCCAGGAGCTGCAGTTGGTACAGGCCGCTCGGCTGCGGTTGGAACTGAAGGAATACGGTCGCTGCCTGGAATGCGGTGAGGCCATTGATGTTCGCCGTCTGACGGCCATGCCGGCCGCGCCCTATTGCACCCAGTGCCAGACCCGCCACGAGACCACTCACGCGGTCAGTTGAGCGTCACAAAAGCGCGCCGGCGCTGTCCTGTGCGGGCACGAATATCCACAGCAATATGTAGACCACCACGCCGCTGCCGCCGGCCAGCAGGGCGAGCGCGAACAGCAGGCGCCAGACCCAGGAATCCACGCCGGTGGCGACGGCCAGGCCACCGCACAGGCCACCCAGCCAGCGATCGGTTTGCGATCGGCGCAGCTGGTTGATGACCGGCGAAAAGCCGCCGCCAGCCGACAGGCCCGCAATCAAACGGGCCTTGGCCTGGGAGAATTCTTCAGCGCTCAGCGCCCCGCGTTCGTAAAGCTGTTCGAGGCGTGTCAGCTCTTGGGTCAGTGTCATGTCGGATCCTCCTGGGCCATCACAGCCCGCATGATGAGCACCGTGCCTGCGCAGTCAGCCGCGAACTTCGGTCGGTGCTCCCAACGCCAGCAACATCGTCTTACGTCCCAGCAGCAGTGAGCGCTCAGTCATGCCTGCCAGCAAGCCGGCCTGCAGCGCGACCAGCTGCACGGGATTTTGCGCTTGGAAAGCCGTGGCGGCAAAGCTGCACAGGCTGGCCACGGTCTCTCGGCAAAACTCCATCTGGGCGGCCAACAGCAAATCCAAGCTGAACGCCGATGCCGGATCTGTCTCACCGCGCGGCGGTAAGCTGGTGGCCATCACGATGTGCTCGGCGCCAACTGGTCATGCGCTGGACCGCGGTTCAGCAGTGCGGGGTCCAACGCCATGCGGTCAAAGCCGCTGAAATACTTGCGCGCCAACGCCACCAACTGGCCTTCGCTGGGGTGGTCCGACAGGCTGGAGCCAACGATGACCTTGGCAACTGCCGGCTGATGCACGGCGCACCAGACGCGAAACTTGTCATGCGCCTGGCCGGGACCGGTGAGCAGCACTTCATGCGTGCCGGCCAATCTGGCGGCGATATCGGCATAAAAGCCGGGTTCGTCATGGCTCTTGCCCTGGTGCGAGGCGTGGCTGTGCGACCGCACCTTGACGGATTCGCTGTGCTCCTTGTCGAACATCACGACCTGGGCTTGCTGCTGGTCCATCCAGACGATGGCGTGAAACGTGGAGGGCATAAAACGGATTCCTTGGCTGGGCGGTTGTGATGCCAGGATGATCCCGGCTGCGGCGCCCTCCGTCGTTGACACAGATCAAGCGCAGCGCATCTGCCACCCGATTGATCTGAATCAAGCGTGACACCCAGGCTGAACGGGACACTGCAGGCATGTCATCCTTCAGCTTGGCCTCTACCGCCCTGCCCGCACCGCCCTGGCCCCAGAGCGGTGTCCAGGACACCAGCCAGGCCGGGCAGCCAACGCCGCTGGACGACCCGCGCGAGTGGGACGCCTTCAGTCGTCCACGCAAGGACCACCCCGACCAACTGGAATCCAGCGTGGCGGTGGAAGGCATGCACTGCGCCGCCTGCTCATTGACGGTGGAGCAAGCGCTGCTGGGTGTGCCCGGCGTGGTGGCTGCCAGCGTCAGCGCCAGCGGCCAGCGCGCGCAGGTCACTTGGCGACCCGCTCAGGTGCTGCCCTCGGGCTGGATGCAGGCGGTGGCCATGGCCGGCTACCGACTCGTCCCATTGCAGGACAGCGGCGCGCGCGCACGCCGCCAGGCCGACACCCGCCAGGCGTTGTGGCGCTGGGGAGTGGCCGGCCTGGGCATGATGCAGGTGATGATGTACGCCTACCCGGCCTACATCGCGCAGCCAGGCGAGATACCCGGTGAGCTGGAGCAGTTGCTGCGCTGGGCGTCCTGGGTCATCAGCTTGCCCGTGCTGCTGTTTTCCTGTGGTCCCTTCTTCCGCCAGGCCTGGCGCGACCTGCTGCAGCGCCGCGTCAGCATGGACCTGCCAGTGGCGCTGGGCATTGCCATCACCTTCGCCATCAGCACCGTGGGCACGTTCGAACCGCTGGGGCCATTCGGCCACGAGGTGTATTTCGACTCGCTGACCATGTTCGTGTTCTTCCTGCTCAGCGGGCGCTGGTTGGAACTGAGGCTGCGCGACCGCACTGCCGGCGCACTGGAAGCGCTGATCAGCCGCCTGCCGGATGGCGTGGAGAGGCAGTGCGCCGACGGCAGCTTCGAGCGCGTGGCCGCACGCCGCGTGGTGGCAGGCGATGTGCTGCGCGTACACGCTGGTGAGACCTTCGTGGCGGACGCTTTGGTACAAAACGGACACACGCAGGTGGATGAAGCCCTGCTCACCGGCGAGTCGCAGGCCGTGCACAGGGGGCCCGGCGCCAGCGTTGTGGCGGGCAGCCACAACCTGAGCGGCACGGTGCTGGTGCAGGTGTTGCGCGCCGGCCAGGCGACACGCTTTGCCCAGATCGTCAGCCTGATGGAATCGGCCGCCGCCAGCAAACCGGCCGCCGCCCGACTGGCCGATGCGCTGGCCCGGCCTTTCCTGCTGGCGGTGCTGGCAGCTGCGGCCTTGGGCGCTGCATGGAACTGGGGCCAGGGCCCTGCCCATGCGCTGATGGTGGCGGTGGCCGTACTGGTGGTGACTTGTCCTTGCGCGCTGTCGCTGGCGGCGCCGGCGGCGTTGCTGGCCAGTGCAGGCGCGCTGGCACGCCAGGGCATCTGGGTGCGCCGACTGCAGGCGTTGGAGACGCTGGCGACAGTGGACACCGTGGTGTTTGACAAGACCGGCACGCTGACCGAGGAGGCCATGAACGTGGGAGCCATCCACACGCGCGCCGGCGTGACACCACAACAGGCGCTGGCCATGGCTTGCGCGCTGGCAAAGCATTCACTGCACCCGGTTTCGCGCGCGCTGTGTGCTGCTGCACCGGGCGAGGTCCAACCAGCATGGCACTGCGCCCACGTCGTGGAGCTGACCGGACGCGGCCTGCGCGGCATCGCACATGGCAACACGCAGACGGCGGCACTTCGCCTGGGCACCGCTACATTTTGTCGCGTGCAACGGGCGCCGCCCACCACCGGCACCTGCGTCCACCTCAGCGACCGCAGTGGCTGGCTGGCCAGCTTCGACATCGCCGAACGGCTGCGCCCGCAGGCCGCGCAGGCGGTGGAGGCACTGCGGCAAGACGGCGTGACGGTGCGGCTGATGTCAGGCGACACACCGCAAGCGGTGGCGCCCGTGGCCGCGGCGGCCGGCATCCGTGACATGCAGGCGCAGTGCTCACCGGACGGCAAGCTGGCTTTGCTGCGCCAATTGCAGGCGCAAGGTCATCGGGTCGCCATGGTGGGCGACGGCTTGAACGACGGCCCAGTGCTGGCCGGCGCCGAAGTGTCCTTCGCCTTCGGCCGCTCTGTGCCGCTGGCCCAGGCCCAGGCCGACGTGGTGATGCCCGGCGGCCGGCTGATGGATGTGGCCCACACGCTGCGCCGCGCCCGCAGCGCGGTGGCCGTGGTGCGGCAGAACCTGGTCTGGGCGCTGGTCTACAACGCCGCTTGCGTGCCCCTGGCCATTGTGGGCTGGCTGCCCGCCTGGCTGGCGGGGCTGGGCATGGCTGGCAGTTCGCTGCTGGTGGTGCTCAACGCCGCGCGACTGGCGACCTCGCTGTCGACGGAAGGCGCTGCCACGTCACTGCCGCTGGAGAACCCCTGATGGACATCCTGTTCCTGCTGCTGCCGCTGTCGGTGGTGCTGGTGTTTTTCATTCTGGGCGCCCTGTGGTGGGCCATCGACCGCGGTCAGTTCGAAGACATCGAGGCCGAAGGTGAACGCATCCTTTCAGATCCCTGACAAGGCGCCTATCTGCGCCGCGCTTGACGTGCATCAAGCCGGTTTGGAGGCCCAGCATCCACACTCGCTCCATGGCTAATTTCAAGAGGTCACCGTGAACTTTTCAAACTCCAAAGCGACCGCCTTCAACGACACCGTGGTCCGCCAATTCGCCGTCATGACCGTTGTCTGGGGCGTGGTGGGCATGCTGGTGGGGGTGATCATCGCCGCCCAACTCACCTGGCCCGAGTTGAACCTCGGCATCCCCTGGCTGAGCTACGGCCGGTTGCGGCCCTTGCACACCAATGCGGTCATCTTCGCCTTCGGCGGCTGCGGCCTGTTCGCCTCGGCCTATTACGTGGTGCAACGCACCTGCCAGGTGCGGCTGTTCGGCGACAAGCTGGCGGCCTTCACGTTCTGGGGCTGGCAACTGGTCATTTTGGCGGCCGCCATCTCGCTGCCACTGGGCTACACCCAGGGTAAGGAATACGCCGAGCTGGAGTGGCCGATCGACATCCTGATCACGCTGGTGTGGGTGTCCTTCGCCATTGTCTTCTTCGGCACCATTGGCACGCGCAAGGTGCGCCACATTTATGTAGCCAACTGGTTCTTCGGCGCCTTCATCCTCGCGGTGGCGATACTGCACCTGGTCAACAGCGCAGCCATCCCCGCGGAGTTCATGAAGTCCTACTCGGCCTACGCCGGCGTGCAGGACGCCATGGTGCAGTGGTGGTACGGGCACAACGCGGTGGGCTTCTTCCTGACCGCCGGTTTCCTGGGGATGATGTACTACTTCATCCCCAAGCAGGCCGAGCGCCCGGTGTACAGCTACCGCCTGTCCATCGTGCACTTCTGGGCACTGATCTTCACCTACATGTGGGCCGGCCCGCACCACCTGCACTACACCGCGCTGCCGGACTGGGCACAGTCGTTGGGCATGGTGTTCTCGCTGATCCTGCTGGCGCCCAGCTGGGGCGGCATGATCAACGGCATCATGACGCTGTCGGGCGCCTGGCACAAGCTGCGCGACGACCCCATCCTGCGCTTCCTGATTGTCTCGCTGTCCTTCTACGGCATGAGCACCTTCGAGGGGCCGATGATGTCCATCAAGACCGTCAACGCGCTCAGCCACTACACCGACTGGACCGTGGGCCACGTGCACTCCGGCGCCCTCGGCTGGGTCGGCCTGGTGACCATGGGCTCCATGTACTACCTGATCCCGCGCCTGTTTGGCCAGAAGCAGATGTACAGCGTCAAGGCCATTGAGCTGCACTTCTGGGTGGCGACGATCGGCATCGTCATCTACATCGCGGCCATGTGGATCGCCGGCGTGATGCAGGGCCTGATGTGGCGCGCAGTGAACCCGGACGGCACGCTGACCTACACCTTCGTCGAGTCGGTCAAGGCCACCTACCCGTTCTACATGCTGCGCTTCCTGGGCGGCCTGCTGTACCTGAGCGGCATGCTGATCATGCTGTGGAACACCCTGAAAACCATGGGCGCCGGCCACGCCGCCCCGGTCAACGTGCCGGCCGTCGCCGCGCACGCCTGAGAACTGAAGGAACCTGCATATGGCATCCGACAACACATCCTCCTCGGCGGGCTCGACGGGCTTCACCCACGAGAAGATCGAGACCAACAACTTCCTGATGATCGTGCTCATCCTGCTGGTGCTGCTGGTGGGCGGCATGGTGGAGATCGTGCCGCTGTTCTTCCAGAAGTCCACGACGCAGCCGATTGCCGGCGTGAAGCCGTACAGCGCGCTGCAGCTGGCCGGGCGCGACATCTACGTGCGCGAGGGCTGCTACAACTGCCACTCGCAGATGATCCGGCCCTTCCTGTCAGAGACGCTGCGCTACGGCCACTACTCGGTGGCCGGCGAGTCGGTGTATGACCACCCCTTCCAGTGGGGCAGCAAGCGCACCGGGCCGGACCTGGCCCGCGTGGGCGGCAAGTACAGCGACGAGTGGCACCGCATCCACCTGACCAACCCGCGCGACCTGGTGCCCGAATCCAACATGCCGGCCTACCCCTGGCTGGAGAAGACGTTGGTGGACGCCCAGTCCATGCCGGCCCACATGAAGGCGCTGCGTACCGTGGGCGTCCCTTACACCGACGAGCAGATCGCCAAGTCGGTGGAGGAGGTCAAAGGCAAGACTGAGCTGGAAGCCACCATTGCCTATCTGCAGGTGCTGGGCCTGGCACTGAAGTGAACCCGGAGATACACACCATGGACGTCAATACCCTGCGCATCCTCGCCACTGTGGCCAGTTTCCTGTGCTTCGTGGGCATCATGGCCTGGGCCTGGTCGGCTCGCCGCCAGGCCGACTTCAGCCAAGCCGCCAACCTGCCTTTCGAGCAGGACTGACCCCCACCAAGGACTTCACATGAGCGACTTCACAAGTGATTTCTGGTCCGTCTATGTGGCGGCCATTTCCGTCATCAGCATCCTGGCCTGCCTGCTGCTGCTGATCATCAGCGGCCGGATCCGCGTCGCCGATCGGGGTGACAACACCACCGGCCACGTGTGGGACGGTGACCTGCGCGAGATGAACAACCCGCTGCCGCGCTGGTGGATGTGGCTGTTCGTGATCACCATCGTTTTTTCCGGCATCTACCTGGCGCTGTACCCCGGCCTGGGCACCTTCGCCGGCAAGCTGGGCTGGACCGAAATCGGTGAATACCAGGCCGAGGTGAACAAGAACAACCAGGCTATCGCCCCCATCTACGCCCGCTTCACCGCCATGAAGGTGGAAGACGTCGCCCGCGACCCGCAGGCGCGCGCCATCGGCGAGCGCCTGTTCATGAACAACTGCGCCCAGTGCCACGGCTCGGATGCACGCGGCTCCAAGGGGTTCCCGAACCTCACGGATTCCGACTGGCTGCATGGCGGCGCGCCGGAGGCCATCCACAAGACCATCCTTGAGGGCCGCACCGGCATGATGCCGCCCATGGGCGCGGCAGTGGGCAGCGCCGATGACGCGAAGAACGTTGCGCACTATGTGCTCAGCCTGTCCAAGAGCCCGCACGACTCACTGCGTGCCGCGTTGGGCAAGTCCAAGTTCACGGCCTGCGCCGCCTGCCACGGCATGGATGGCAAGGGCAACGCGGCCCTGGGCGCGCCCAACCTGACCGACGACATCTGGCTGCACGGCTACGGCGAGCAAGCCATCATCAACATGATCAACAACGGCAAGACCAACCAGATGCCGGCGCAGACAGCCAAGCTGACGGCGGCGCAGATCCATGTGCTGACCGGCTACGTCTGGGGTTTCTCCAACGGCGCGCCGGCGCGCTGAGATTCCTGCCCCCCGACACGCCCCTTTTCACCCCATGTCCGTCCCGCGAAAAATCATCCCCATCCGGCCGGTGGCGGTCGACCACCAGCCACCCGCCAACGATGCCGCGGGTGGCGATGGCGACGTGATGGTCTCGCTGTACGAGGCGCAGAAGAAAATCTACCCGCGCAGCGTCAGTGGCCTGTTCGCGCGCTGGCGCTGGGTGCTGGTTTGGCTGACGCAACTGGTGTTCTATGGTCTGCCCTGGCTGCAATGGGGCCAGCGCCAGGCGGTGCTGTTCGACCTGGAAGCGCGGCGCTTCTACATCTTCAACCTGGTGCTGTACCCGCAGGACTTCATCTACCTGACGGGCATCCTGGTGATCTCGGCGCTGTCGCTGTTCCTGTTCACTGCGGTGGCCGGGAGGCTGTGGTGCGGCTACGCCTGTCCGCAGACGGTGTACACGGAAATATTCCTGTGGATCGAGCGCCACACCGAGGGTGACCGTTCGGCCCGCATGCGCCGCGACGCCGCTCCCTGGACAGCGGACAAGCTGCTGCGCCGGTCGACCAAGCACGGGCTGTGGTTGGCGCTGGCATTCTGGACCGGTTTCACGTTTGTCGGCTATTTCACGCCCATTCACACGCTGGGCAACGAGTTGCTGCACCTGGGCCTGGGCCCATGGGAGACCTTCTGGGTGCTGTTCTACGGCCTGGCCACCTATGGCAACGCCGGCTTCCTGCGCGAGCAGGTGTGCAAGCACATGTGCCCCTATGCGCGCTTCCAGAGCGCCATGTTCGACAAGGACACGCTGATCGTCACCTACGACACCCAGCGTGGCGAACCGCGCGGCGCGCGTTCGCGCAAAGCCGATCCGTTGACCCTGAACCTGGGCGCCTGCGTCGATTGCACGCTGTGCGTGCAGGTCTGCCCCACCGGTATCGATATTCGCAACGGCCTGCAGTACGAATGCATTGGCTGCGGCGCCTGCGCCGACGTCTGCGACACGGTGATGGACAAGATGGGCTACGCGCGCGGCCTGGTCAAGTACTCCACCGAAAACGCCGTCAACCAGCGGTGGAGCCGCGCGCAGACCTGGCGCCACGTGTTGCGGCCGCGCGTGCTGGTCTACAGCGCTATTCTGGGCGCGGTGGTGCTGGCGCTGCTGACCGGACTGGCGTTGCGCCCGCCCTTCAAGGTGGACGTGGTGCGCGACCGCGCGACGCTGGCACGCATCGTCAGCGGCGGCCAGTTGGAAAACATTTACCGCCTGCAAGTCATGAATGCGCGTGAGTCCGCCCAGGCCTTCCGCATCACAGTGCAAGGCCTGCCGGGCCTGCGCGTGGCCTCGGACAGCGAATTCAGCATAGATTCCGCCCAGGCCCGTTGGGTGGTGGTGCGGGTGCAGGCGCCGTACGAAGGTGCGCCGCCCGGCTCACACCCCATACGTTTTGAGATCACGGCGCCCCAAATGCCAGCGACCGTGGTGGAGAAATCGGTATTCATCGTTCCCCGTTGAGAGACCTTAAAAGGAGACCATCATGAACGCACGCGCCACGCCCGCCAGCTCAGCCACCCCAGCCCCCGCACCCTGGTGGCGTTATGGTCACGTATGGCTGGTGATTTCCGGCCCCGCCCTTGTCGTGGTGGCCAGCTTCCTGACGCTTTACCTGGCCGTAACCCGGGGCGACCCCTTGGTGGACGAGCGCTACTACCAGTCGGCCGACAGCGTGGGCGATCAATCCACCAAAGCGCTGGCACTGGCGCCGGCCATGCAAGCGCGCAACCACGCCGCCACCGGCGTGCTGCCACCGGCCAAGCACTGAGCCTCGACACCAAAAGGTCACCCTCCATGCTGCAACAACGCCTGATGTGGATTGCCTGGCCTGCCTTTTTGATGGCGGGCGTGCTGGAGATGGGGGTGTTCGCCATGGTGGACCCGCAAGACCTGCACTGGATGGGCCAGCCGCTGGAATTGTCGCGCCAGGCCATTTACACCGTGAGTTTTTTCGGCTTCTGGGGGGTGACCGCACTGTCTTCAGCACTGACCACGCTTCTGGCGGCTTCGCCTTTCGAGATCAACCGCTGTCCGGTGGCGCCCCATGAACGCCCGGATGCCTGCGCGAAGGACGGCAACTGCTGAGTCGCCGTTTCAGGAGCAGGCTGTGTCCGAGTTGACGATTTCGCGCAGCGCGCCAATGTCCAGAATGCGGATGTGCCGCTGGCGCACCTGCACCACACCCTCGTCGGCCAGCTTGGAGAAGGTGCGGCTCACCGTCTCCAGTTTCATGCCCAGGTAGCTGCCCATTTCCTCGCGCGTCATGCGCAGCACCAGCTCAGACTGCGAGAACCCGCGCGCATGCAGTCGCTGCACCAGATTCAGCACGAAGGCGGCGATGCGCGCTTCGGCGCGCATGCTGCCCAGCAGCAGCATCACGTCGTTCTCTCGCACAATCTCCCGGCTCATGATCTTATGCACATGGCGCTGCAGGCCGGTGATCTCGCGTGACAGGTCCTCAATGCGGTCAAACGGCATCACGCACACCTCAGCATCCTCCAGCGCCACGGCGTCGCAGGTATGGCGGTCGTGGACAATGCCGTCCAGCCCCATCACCTCGCCAGCCATCTGGAAGCCGGTAACCTGGTCACGCCCCCCCTCAGAGGCCACGCAGGTCTTGAAGAAGCCGGTGCGTATGGCGTACAGGTTGGAGAAAGCTTCGCCATTGCGAAACAGCACACCGCCCCGGCGCACCTTGCGCCGGACGGAGACGACGGAGTCCAGTCGGTTCAATTCATCCTGGCTCAAGCCCAGCGGCATGCACAATTCGCGCAAATTGCAGTTGGAACAAGCCACCTTGATGGCTTGGCGGGTGATGGGGACAGGCGCAGAGGCTGACTTCGCAGCCCCGGGGATGTGCTGCAGCACATGACAGTCCGGATCCAGCGGGGTGGCCGGGGTTTCTGGGTCATGGGGTGCGCGTTTCTTGAGCATGTTGGTCCTCTGATACAGGTCAATTGTCCGGGCCGGCACTCGCAGTCCAGTTGACGTAAATCAAGCGCCGCGCCAGCCGCATGGGGCACAGTCACCCCATCCCCTGGAGCGATGATGACCGTAGCCACTTCCCCTGTTTCCACTGAATTGCTGCGCCGCTTTGATGTACCTGGCCCGCGCTACACCTCCTACCCCACGGCGGACCGTTTCGTCGAGGCCTTCACGGCCGATGACTACGCCTCTGCGCTGAAACACCGGCGCAGCGGCAGCGGTGCCAAGGCCCTGCCGCTGTCGCTGTACCTGCACATCCCGTTTTGCGAATCGCTGTGCTACTACTGTGCCTGCAACAAGATCATTACCAAGCACCACGAACGCGCCGCCGAGTATCTGCGCTACCTGGGTCGCGAGATGGACCTGCACACCGCGTTGATAGGCACCGGCCAAGCGGTCAGCCAGTTGCATCTGGGCGGCGGCAGCCCCACCTTTCTCAGCGACGCCGAGCTGCGCGAATTGATGGCGATGCTGCGGCGTAATTTCTCGCTGGTGCCGGGCGGCGAATACTCGATCGAAGTGGACCCGCGCACCGTGGATACCGGCCGGCTGGAGGTGCTGGCCCAGCTGGGCTTCAACCGCCTGAGTTTCGGCGTCCAGGATTTCGACCCCGCCGTGCAAAAGGCGGTGCATCGCGTGCAGCCCGTCGAACAGGTGGCCGCGCTGATGGACGCGGCGCGCACCATAGGCTTCGAATCGATCAACATGGACCTGATCTACGGCCTGCCGCAGCAGACGCCCGAGTCCTTCGCACGCACGCTGGCCCAGGTGGTGGACCTGCGGCCCGACCGCATCGCGCTGTATGCCTATGCCCACCTGCCCGAGCGCTTCAAGCCGCAGCGGCGCATCATCACCATCGAGCTGCCCGGCGCCCCGGCCAAGGTGGCCATGCTGCAGCAGTCGCTCACCGCCTTCCTGAACGCTGGCTATGTGTATGTGGGCATGGACCATTTCGCGCTGCCCACCGACGCACTGGCCATCGCCAAACGCCAGGGCCGACTGCACCGCAACTTCCAGGGCTACAGCACCCAGCCCGACTGCGACCTGATCGCCCTGGGTGTGTCCGCCATCGGCCGCATTGGCGCCACCTACAGCCAGAACGCCAAAACGCTGGCGGAATACTATGACGCGCTGGACCATGGCCACTTCCCCACCAACCGCGGGCTGGCGCTGTCGCGCGACGACCTGGTGCGCCGCGGCGTCATCATGGCACTGATGTGCCAGGGGCAACTGCAATTCGAGTCCATTGAGCTGGCCTACCTGGTGGACTTCAAGAACTACTTCGCCAAGGAACTGGAGCGCCTGAAGGCGTTGGAAGACCAGGGTCTGGTGCAGCTGGATGACTGCGGCATCCAGGTCACGCCGCAGGGCTGGTACTTTGTGCGCGGTGTGGCCATGGTGTTCGACAAGTACCTGCAAATGGACAAAACGCGGGCACGCTTTTCCAAGATCATCTAGACCCCGGCCGGTCATCACCATGCAGACCTCACTGGCAGTCACCGCATTGTTGATGGGCCTGGTGGGCGGCCCGCATTGCCTGGCCATGTGCGGCGCCGCCTGCGCCGGGCTGGGTCAGGCGGCGGGGCCCGGACGATCAACCCGCACACTGCTGGCATTTCAGGCCGGTCGCATTGCCGGCTACTCGGCTTTGGGCGCATTGGCCGCCGCCTCGGTGCACGGCTTTGGCTGGCTGGCGGCGCAATCGGTTGCACTGCGCCCTCTGTGGTCGATGTTCCATGTGGCGGCACTGGCGCTGGGCTTGGTGCTGCTGTGGCAGGCCCGACAGCCGGTGTGGCTGGATCAAGGTGCGCGCCGCGTTTGGGGGCGCGCTCGTTCGTTGGGCCTGGGCTTTGGCAAAGGGCTTGGAGATGGTGCCCCGTTGGTGCTGGGCATGCTGTGGGCGCTGCTGCCCTGCGGCTTGTTGTATTCGGCGCTGCTGGTGGCGGCCCTGGCCAACAGCGTGGCGTCCGGCGCCCTGGTGATGGCCTTGTTTGCCTGCGGCACCGCCGTCACCATGACGGCGGGACCGTGGCTGTGGCTGCGCCTGCGGCGCCAGGACCTGCGCGCCACCGGTGGTCAGTGGGGCGTGCGCCTGGCCGGCGCCGCGTTGGCCGTCAGCTCGGCCTGGGCCTTGTGGATGGCGCTGGCGCACGACGTCGCGCCCTGGTGCGCCACACCTGCCTGAGTGCAAGACCAGGAGCACCCGGCCCTGCGCTTACCATGACGGTATGGACTATGACACTGTCAAGCTAGTACACCAAAGCGCCGTAGCCCTGTCGGTCGGCGGCTTTTTCGTACGCGGCCTGGGCGCGCTGTCTGGCGCCGCCTGGGTACAAAAGCGCCTGGCCAAGTCGCTGCCCCAGGTGGTGGACACGGTGCTGCTGCTGTCCGCGCTGACGCTGGCCTGGCTGGCGCAACTGACACCCGACCGCGCCCCCTGGCTGCTGGCCAAGGTCATCGGGCTGGTGCTCTACATCGCTCTCGGCATGGTGGCGCTGCGCCCTGGCCGCCCTCTGGCGGTGCGCTGCGTGGCTTTCCTGGCTGCCCTGGCGACTGTGGGGTGGATCATTTCCGTGGCCATCTTGAAGTCCCCCTGGGGTGCGCTGGCACTGCTGGCGCACTGACAATTGAACCGCTTCCGCGCCAGTGAGCACATGCTCATTTGGCGACAAATGCGCGAAAAGAAGCCCGCCTCCATGCGACTTGGATAAACTGGGGCCCCGCGCATCTCGCGCAAGGGAGGAGTTTGCACAACATGGCTGCGCCGGCCCCGGCCTCACACATTGCCGTTCTGGACGACGAGGTGGACATCACGTCGTTGCTGGCTAACTATATGAAAAGCCACGGCTTTCGCGTCACCCAACTGCACAACGGTGCGGCATTGATGGCATTGATGGCAACAGACCCGCCGGCACTGGTGTTGCTGGACCTGGGCCTGCCAGGTGAAGACGGTTTCTCGATCGCCCGGCAATTGCGTGAGCATTGGAGGTGCGGTCTGGTCATCGTGACCGGTCGGGGTGACGCGGTGGACAAGGTGGTCGGCCTCGAAGTGGGCGCCGATGACTATGTCACAAAGCCCTTTGATTTGCGCGAACTGGTGGCACGCGTGAAGGCCGTGTTGCGACGCATGACGCCAAACGTCCCTCTTGCTGCACCGGCTGAATCCGACCCCCCGGCCGTCGTAGCCGCACGCGACAAGCTCCGCTTTGCCGGCTGGGAGCTGGACACGGCGGCGCGCCGGTTGCTGAGCCCCCAGCGCCAGGATGTGGCGCTGACCACCGGCGAATTCGATCTGCTGTGCGCGCTGGCCCAGCACCCAGGGCGGGTGCTGTCGCGCGACTTCCTGTTGGAACTGACGCGTGGGCGCGAGGCGGCGCCCTTTGACCGCACCATTGACGTGCAGGTTGGCCGCCTGCGCAAGAAACTGGAAACCGACCCGGAAGACCCGCAGCTGATCAAATCGGTACGCGGCGCCGGCTATATCTTCGTGCCCGTCGTCAACGCGGACTGAACCATCCGCCAAGCCATGAGCCCACCCAACACAGAGCTGCCCCCACTGCCGGCACTGCCCGAAGGCATCAAGCAGGACACCGTGTTTCGCTCGCTGTTCTTTGCTTACCCAGACGCCTTGCTGGTGGTGGACCAGGCCGGCAGCATTGTGCTGGCCAACCCGTCGGCGGCTACGCTGCTGGGCTATGCCCCGGATGAGCTGACCGGCAGGGGCGTGGACGAGCTGGTGCCCGACAGCATACGCCCGCGCCACGCGGCCTATCGCGGCGCCTATGCAAATGCACCACGCACCCGGCCCATGGGCACGCAGATGGAACTGGTGGCCAAGCGCAAGGACGGCAGCGAAGTGGTGGTGGAGATCGCCTTGAGCCCACTGCAGGGCCAAGGCCTGCCTTTCGTGGTGGCGGCGATACGCGACATCGGCGCCTACCCGCGCGTCAAGCAGGCCTTGCAGCGCGCACACTACAGCGAACACCTGGCACAACTGGGCCGCATCGCCGTGGACGCGCGCGATCCGCAGGTGGTGCTGGACCAGGTGCCGGCGCTTGCGGCCCAGGCGCTGCACGCCGAGGTGGCCATGGTGTTCCTGCTGGAAGGCAACCGGCAGGAGTTTCGCGTCGCCAGTGGCGTGGGCATGGTGGACGGCGAGTTTCTGGGGGCGCGCGTGCCCAACCGCCCCGACACGCCGCCGGGCTTCGTGCTGGCGCAGGGCATGCCGGTGATCATTGCCGACTACCGGCAGGAACAGCGCTTCAAGGTGCCGCAGGCCTACCTCGATGCTGGATTGGTCAGCGCCATCGCGGTGCCCCTGATGGACCGGGGGCGGGTATTCGGCGCACTGACCGTGCGCTCGCGGTCAGCCGACCGCTTTGGCGACGACGAACGTCGCTTCCTGGAATCCATGAGCAACCTGCTGGCCACCAGCCTGCAGCGCGCCCAGAGCGAAGAGGCGTTGAACCATGCACAGCGATTGGAGAGCGTGGGCCAACTGACCGGGGGAATCGCCCATGACTTCAACAACCTGTTGACCGTGATCCAGGGCAACCTGCAGGTGCTGGAGGAACTGCCGGCACTCGTCGCGGACGACTACGCGCAGCAACTGGTGGCAGCAGCCACCCGTGCCAGCAAACGCGGCGCCGAGCTGACCAGCAAGCTCTTGGCCTTTTCGCGCCGCCAGGTGCTCCAACCCAGCGCGGTGAACACCAGCGCGCTGCTGCATTCTCTGGCCGACATGCTGCGCCGCACGCTGGACCAGCGCATACGCATCGAAGTGGACGCTGCGGCCAACTGCCCGCCGGTGCTGGCAGACCCGGGACAGCTGGAGTCGGCGCTGCTGAACATCGCCATCAACGCGCGCGACGCCATGCCCGAAGGTGGCACGCTGCGCTTTCGCGCCCAGGGCCACGCCACTCTGCCACCGGAACTGCGCGGAGAATTGGACGACCCCAGCGCCTCCCACATGCATTTTGTCGCCATCAGCATCAGCGACAGTGGCATTGGCATGCCTGAGGAAGTGCGCGAACGCGCTTTCGAGCCCTTCTTCACCACCAAGGAGGCCGGACGAGGCACAGGCCTGGGGTTGAGCACGGTCTATGGTTTCGTGAAGCAGTCGCGCGGTGCCATCACCATCCTCAGTACACCGGGCGAAGGCACCACGGTGGTTCTCTACATCCCCATGCCATGGGCTGCGCAACAGAAGCCAGATGAAGATGATTCACCGGCCGAAAGCATACCGCCCGGCCTGAAAGTGCTGCTGGTGGAGGACGATGCCGAAGTGCGGGCCGTGGCGCTGGCCTTCCTGCGGGCGTTGCGATGTGAAGTGGCAGCGGTGGCCAACGCAGAACAGGCGCTGCTGACCCTGGGTCAGCCCGGTGACTTTGACCTGCTGCTGACCGACATCGCACTGGGCCCGGGCATGCGCGGTACCCAGCTGGCGGCTAAGGCACAGGGCTTGCGCCCTGGCCTGGCCATTTTGCTGATGTCGGGTTTCTCCGCCGAATTACTGGATGCGGACCGCAACGCCCCGCTGGACTGGGAGCTGCTGCGCAAACCCTACTCTCGCAACGAGCTGGTCTCGGCCATCGCGCGGGTGCTGAAGCAGCAGACTTGATCCGCGCCACGCCCACTCAGTGCAGCACGGCGCCAGCGCGCGGCAGGCAGGCCTGGATGTAATCGTTCAGCGCCTGAATGCAGGGGATCTGCACATCACGGCGGCCTTTTTCGACGAACTGGATCAGCTGGTCGCGCGCCAGCTTGGTCAGCGAGCGGCTGACGGTCTCGATCGTCATGCCCAGGTAGTTGCCGATCTCGGCGCGCGACATGCGCAGCGTGAACTGGTCAGAACGCATGCCGCGGCTGGACAGCGCCTCGGCCCAGTAGCGCAGGAAATCAGCCACGCGGGCATCCGCCGGCATGGTGCACACCGACATCATGGAATCGCGGTCGCGCGTCAGCTCGCGGCTCATGGCCTCGTGCATCAGCTTGAGCAGCGCCGGCTTGGCGGTGTAGGCGTTCAGCAGGTCCTCGTAGCGAATCACCCAGACCTCACCGGTGTCCATGGCCACAGCGTCGCAGCCGTATTGGCCATTGGCGATGCCGTCAAAGCCCAGCCAGTCACCGCGGAACTTCAGGCTGGCCACCTGCTCACGGCCATCGGCCGACAGGTTGATGATCTTGACGAAACCAGAGTTCAGCACGTACAGGTTGGCAAAACGCTCACCGGCCTGGTAGAGGCTCTCGCCCTCGCGCACCACACGGCGCTGAATCGCGATGTTGTCGCTCAGCAGCTTCAGCATGTCGGCGATGCGCGTGCCGGTGCGGTCTGTGGCGCCGGTGTCTCGGCTGACAGCCGGCGACCGCAGGGAAAGGGCCACGGTGCGCTGGCGGGACGGTGTGGCGGTGGCGGTGTTCAACATGGCTGGCTCCTTGAGGGCGGGATGATGGTGTGGCGATGGATGAATGCTAGACAGCGCCATGCAACCCACTGAGAACAGCCGGCATCACTCGGTAACAGTGCGTGAACGGTTTGTGTCAAAACGGAAACAGCACGGATTCCGGCGCCGATGTTGACGCAAATCAAGCAAAAAAGTCCCGGCCGAACTACGCTTGCGCCATCGTTGTGCCTACCCGTTCACCTGTCCCCAACATTCACCTCGGCATGGATCTCCATCCCATCTCCCACAAGTTGCTGGCGAGCCGGCAGCTGTCGGACCAGGACCAGGCCCTGCTGCTGGCCGCTGCCCGACGCGTGAATCAGGCACGGTTTTCCGGCACCCTGGGCACGCTGCTGCTGGGACGCCATGTGGCGGTAATGGCACCGGATGACAGCGAAGCCGCACGGCTGTTCCGCCATGCAGGTACCGAGATGGGCGCACAAGTGGCGCTGGTGCCGGCGCTTGCCGCCAATTCGTCGGCGACAGACCTTCAAACCACGGGACGCATGCTCAGCCAACTGTACGATGCCGTGGAGTGCCAAGGGATGCCTGCCACGCTGGTCCGCGGCATTGCACAAGGAGCCACTGTGCCCGTGTTCGATGGCTTGGCCACGGCGCAGCACCCCGTCGCGGCGCTGGCCGAGCGGGTGGCGGAGGATGCGGCGGTGGTCGATGCGAACCGCCTGGTTGTGCAGGCCGTGCTGCTGTCAGCGATCAACTGAAGACGCGTTCGAAGGCCTCTGCCCTGTGAAGGCTTGACGTGGATCAAGCCCTCCGCCCGCCCGGCGTGCGATCCTCGTGGCGACCTGTCGTCAACCACCGTACCACCATGTCCCACCTGTCATTGCAGATCATCCGCGAAGAACATGCCGCCGTGGCAGCTGTACTGCGCTCACTGTTGATGATGCTGGACGCCGGCCCGGGTGACGAGCCCGAGCGCTTTTTCGACGTGCTGCGCGCCATGTTGTTCTACATTGACGAGTTCCCCGAGCGCCTGCACCACCCCAAAGAGTCAAACCTGCTGTTCCCGAAGCTGGTACGGGTGGCGCCGCACCTGATGCCGGTGGTGGAAAAGCTGGAAAAGGACCACATGCAGGGCGAAGGCAAGGTGCGCGAGCTGCAGCACGCGCTGCTGGCCTGGGAGCTGGTGGGTGACTCGCGCCGCGAAGCTTTCGAGGCGGCTGCTCGGCGCTATGTGATTTTCTACCTGCAGCACATGCAGACCGAGGAAAAGGACATCCTGCCAGCAGCACAGCAGTTGCTGCAGGCCGAGGACTGGAAACAGCTGGATGCCGCTTTCGCCACGGAGCGCGACCCGCTGGCCGGTGGCACCCACGATCCGCGCTACGACCGGCTGTTCACCCGCATCGTCACCGCCGCGCCCGCGCCTATTGGCGTGGGGCGCAGCCTGGGGGCTCGCCATGATGTCTGACACGGCAAGCCCCTTCACGCCCGGAATGCCTGAGGCGGTGCCCGACAACACCCGCCTGCTGGCCGCGTGCCAGTCATCGGGCCTGCGCACCTGGCAACTGGGTGGCAAGACACTGCTACCGGTGGTGCAGGGCGGCATGGGCGTGGGCGTATCGGCCGGTGGCCTGGCCGGCGCGGTGGCACGCATGGGCGCGCTGGGCACGGTGTCCTCGGTGGACCTGCGCCGCCTGCACCCCGACCTGATGGCGCAGACCGGTCATCTGGAGAAGGAACCCGACGCGCGCGCCCGCATAGACGCTGCCAACCTGCTGGCGCTGGACCGCGAAATCCAGCGTGCACGCCGCCTGTCACAAGGCCAAGGGCTGATCGCCGTCAATGTGATGAAGGCGCTGAGCGCCTACGAGCCCTACGTGCGCCAGGCGCTGGCCAGCGGCGCCGACGCCGTGGTGGTAGGCGCCGGCCTGCCGCTGGACCTGCCCGACATCGCCCGCGAGCACCCGCATGTGGCGCTGATCCCCATCCTGTCTGACGCCCGCGGCATCCAGCTGCTGGTGCGCAAATGGGAGAAAAAAGGCCGGCTGCCCGATGCCATCATCATCGAACACCCGCGCCTGGCCGGCGGCCACCTGGGTGCGGCCAAGGTGGCGGATCTACAGGACAAACGCTTTGACTTCGACGTGGTGGTGCCGCAGGTGCTGGAATTTTTCAAGGCGGCCGGGTTGGAACGCGAGATCCCGCTGGTGGCAGCTGGCGGCATCAGCAGCCGCGACGACATCGTGCGCCTGCAAGCGCTGGGTGTGACGGCGGCGCAGCTGGGTACCGCCTTTGCTGTCACGCATGAGAGCGATGCCGACCTCGCCTTCAAGCAGGTGCTGGCGCAGGCCAGGCCCGAGGACATGGTGGAATTCATCAGCGTGGCCGGCCTGCCGGCGCGCGCCGTGCGCACCCCGTGGCTGGAGAAATACCTGCGCATCGAGCCCAAGCTGAAGGCTGTGGCGCACGCCAAGGCGCGCTGCAACATGGCGTTCGACTGCCTGGCCCATTGCGGCCTGCGCGATGGCGACGCCAGCATAGGTCAGTTCTGCATCGACCAGCAACTGGGCCATGCGCTGACCGGCGACACGCGCAAGGGCTTGTTCTTCCGCGGCGCCGGCAAGCTGCCCTTTGGCAACGAGATCCGCGGCGTCGGGGACCTGCTGCAGTGGCTGCTGGGTGGCCCACCCTTGGCGGGCCAGGGGTAAGCAGCCCGGCGTACCATTTTTTTGTCCGCATCACTGGAGAACCCTATGTACAAAAGCATCCTGGTGGCTACCGATGGCAGCACGCTGTCGAAGAAGGCCACGCAACACGCCATCGCGCTGGCAGCGCTTACCGGCGCGCAGCTGGTGGCATTGAAGGTGGTGCCGCGCTATCCCATGAGCTATTTCGAAGGTGGCCTGTCCCTGCAAGCGGCTGAGATTGGCCGCATCGAAAGAGAGTGGGCAGAGGGCGGCCAGGCGGTGGTGGACGCCGTGGTCAAGGCGGCAGCTGCCAAGGGCGTGGTCAGCAGCAAGGCGGTGGTGATGAAGTCCGATGTGGTGTCCGACGCCGTGCTGGCAGCCGCCACCAAACACAAGTGCGACCTGATCGTGATGGCTTCGCACGGGCGCAGCGGCATCAAACGCATGCTGCTGGGCAGCGAAACCCAGCACGTGCTGACGCGCGCCAAGGTGCCGGTGCTGGTGCTGAAGTAGGGACTGTGACTGGGAAGGCGGCCAAGCCTGCTGGCATGCCGGCCCGGCTGGTGCCGGCAGCTCAGTCGCCCAGCCGGCCCATTGCGGCGAGCTTCTTCAGCCAGGCGGCGCACTGCGCCTCCTTCATGCCTTCCACCAGGCCCACCAGGGTTTCGGAAACAGGGGCGATGCCCACAAAGCCCAGGATGTTGCGCTCCAGCGCTTTCAGGCTGTGGGCACGGAAGAACCAACGGTACACCATCGCCGGCATGCCCATGGTGACCACCACGCGGGCCGAGCGCCCGGCCAGCAGCTTCTTGGGGAACTTGCCGCCCTCACCCGGCCTGGACAGCGCGAAGCCCGGCCGCGCCACCTGCTCCAGAAAGCCTTTCAGCAGCGCGGGCATGCCGCCCAGCCACAGCGGGAAGAAAAAAACCAGGTGGTTGGCCCACAGGATGTCCTGCTGGACCGGCACCAGCGCCTCGGGCACGCAGCCGCCGTCCCAGTCAGCCTTGCTGCGCAGCAAGGGGAAGTCCAGCCGGCCCACTTCCACCGTGCGCACCTCGTGGCCGGACTCCTCTGCGGCAGCGGCATAGGCACTGGCCAGTGCGTGGCACAGGTGGGGGTGATCAGCATCGGGATGGCCCTGGATGATGAGGATGTTCTTGCGCATGCGTCCATCATCGCGGCTGTGCGCACCACCGGGCTTGATCTGGGTCAAGCACCGACCGCTGCCACCCGTGCACCATGGTCGCCATGAGTGTCAACATCACCTTCCTGGGCGGCGCCTCCACCGTCACCGGCTCCAAATACCTGGTGCGGCACGGCCCGCACAGCCTGATGGTGGACTGCGGTCTGTTCCAGGGCTACAAGCCGCTGCGGCTGCGCAACTGGAATCCACTGCCCATCGCCCCCAACGCCGTGGACGCGGTGGTGCTGACCCACGCCCACCTGGACCACAGCGGCTACCTGCCGCTGTTGGCCAAACAAGGTTTCGCCGGCCCCGTGCATGCCACAGCCGGCACGCGCGACCTGTGCCGCATCCTGCTGCCCGACAGCGGCCACCTTCAGGAGGAAGATGCCGCCTTCGCCAACCGCCATCGCTTTTCCAAACACACGCCGGCGCTGCCGCTGTACACCGAGCAAGACGCCCGCGACAGCTTGAAGCTGATGCGTGCGCACGAGTTCCGCAAACCCTTCGAGCCGCTGCCGGGCTGGCGTGTCACGTTGCAGCCCGCCGGCCACATCCTGGGCGCGGCCAGTGTGCTGCTGGAAGTGGCGGGCCGGCGCATCCTGTTCTCAGGCGACCTGGGGCGCCCGGACGACCTGATGATGAACCCGCCCGACCCGGCCCCGGTGGCCGACACGGTGCTGATCGAATCCACCTACGGCGACCGTCAGCATCCACGGGAAGACCTGCTGTCCGAACTCGGGCCAGCGCTGCAGAAGCTGGCCGCGCGTGGCGGCGTGGCCGTGGTGCCGGTGTTCGCGGTGGGTCGGGCCCAGGAGGTGTTGTACGCCATCGCGCTGCTGAAGGCCAGTGGCAGCATCCCCGCCAGCCTGCCGGTGTTCCTGGACAGCCCGATGGCCGTGCACACCACTGGCCTGTTTGAGCATCACCTGGGCGAGCACCGACTGAACGCCACCCAGGTGCACAAGATGGCCCATGCCGCCACGATGGTCAGCACCGTGGAGGACTCCCGCGCGCTGGCCAGGCGCCATGGCTCCATGGTGATCCTGGCCGCCAGCGGCATGGCCACCGGCGGGCGGGTGCTGCACCACTTGGCGCTGTATGCGGGCGGGCACCGCAACATGCTGATACTGACCGGGTTCCAGGCCCCAGGCACGCGCGGTGCGTCGCTGGCGGGCGGTGCCACGTCGCTGCGCATCCATGGGCAGGACGTGGCGGTGGGTGCAGAGGTGGTACAGCTGCAATCGGCCTCGGCGCACGCCGATGCCGGCCAGTTGCTGGCCTGGCTGCACACGCTGTCCTGCCGACCCGATCAGGTGTATGTGGTGCACGGCGAATTGGCAGCAGCCGACGCGTTGCGCGCGCGCATTGAGCGCGAACTGGGTTGGCGGGCCACGGTGCCCGAGCACGGCGCCACTTGGCCGAGCTAGGAGGTTCCAACCAGACACGCCCTGTGAAGTGAACTCAGCCCAGGGTACGTCGCAGTTGCTGAAACAGGCGCCAGGCCCACCACACGCGGCCCGCCCAGCGAATCGAGCGACGCGGCCGCAGCACGGCCAGGGCAGCCAGCGCACCCAACGGCCATTGTGGGTGATGCATCAGCCACTGCGTGCCGGCGCGCGCGCGCTCCAGCCACGACAGCTTGCTGACCATGGCCTGCATGTGTCCGCCCAGCTCTACCCGCAGACGCGCGCTGTGCCACTGCAACATGCGTTGGCGCAACAGCAATTCGTCGTGGCGCATGGCGAGTCAGCGTCCGCGCAAGCCGACGGCGTCTTGTCGCAGTTCGGCCAGGCTGGCTTCAAACGGTTGGCGCCCGTTGGCGCACAAGCTGTCCCGCGCCTGGCGCAGCATCCACAAGCCCACCAGCAGGAACGCGCCGCACAGCACCCCGGTGGCCGCCAACCGGTAGCCATCCCAGAACAGCAGAACAACCAGCGCACAGGCCAGCATCAGCCCGAGCAGCAAAGCCAGCAAGGCCAGCGCCCCCCACAGCAGGCCGATCAGCAGGCGGCGCTTCTCCAACTCGAATTCGGTGCCCAGCAATTCAAGCCGGATCTGGGCCATTTCCAGCACGCCCGCCAACACCTGGCGAGCCGAATGGAACAGGCCAGCACCCGAAGCGGCGTCCGTCACGGGCGAACGCCTCAGCGGCGGCCCACCAGCAGGCCGATCAACAGGCCGACCCCGGCGGCCACACCCATGGACTTCCACGGGTTCTCGTGCACGAACTGGTCTGCGGCCTGGCCGGCGGCACGGGCCTTGGCCACGGCCGCCTGCTCCAGGTGCACCAGGTCGGCCTTGGCCTGTGCCAGGCGCTGCTGCACGCGGCCACGCACCTCGGCGGCACCTTCGCCGGCATGCTCGGCGGTCATTTTCAGCAACGCCTCGGCGTCAGCAATCATCACCCGCAGATCAGCCATCAGCTTGTCGGTGTGGGCGGCGGTCAAGTCACTCATGGTGGTCCTTCCATTGTCATGTTGAATCGAAGGCCATGGTAGGCATGTCGCGACCGGCGTGGCTTGATCTGCGTCAATGCCGCGCGCACGCGATGGTGAGAGCATGCTCCACAGCCATCGACACACCACAAGGAGTAAGCCATGACCCACAACGTCGGCAATCTGGACCGCATGCTGCGCATCGTGGCTGGCTTGGTGCGCGTGTGTCCGGCCTACCTGCCGTTTGGCATCAGCACCTGCAAGACGTCTGATCGCAAGTAAGATGTTCAGGGCACGCCACGTCAAGCACCGCTGCCACCCGTGGCATAAGCCAAGACCGGCAATCAACACATTCACATCACACCCCGGAGATCACCCATGAAACTTCTGATAGCCCTTGACGGCTCCAAACCGGCTCTCAACGCAGTCAAATACGCCATCAAGCTGCTGGGACGCGTCACCGCCGAAGCCAACAGCGTCACCCTGATCAGCGTGCATGACGCCACCGCCCTGCGCCATGCCAGCGCCTTCGTCGGCCCGGAGACCGTCGCCGACTACCTGCGCGAACAATGTGAAAAGGACTTGAAGCCAGCTCGCAAGCTGCTGGATCAGGCCGGTGTGCGCCACGACATGGTGATGCGCACCGGCCACGTGGCCCAGGAGATCGTGGAAGCCGCCAATACGGGCCGCTTCGACATGCTGGTGATGGGCGCCAAGGGGCGCGGCGCGGTGTCTGACCTGTTGATGGGCTCGGTGGCCCAGCGCGTGCTGGCCACCGCCCGCACGCCGGTGCTGCTGATCAAGTGACAGGTGACGTGGCCAGTGCCTCTGCCCCTTTGGGCCGGACATCGCATAGCCCCTGAAGCCCCGCGCCCGCATCGCCATGCAGGCCACTGACGGCATCTGGCTGCAGTTGGCGGCGGCGCTGGGGATAGGCATGTTGGTGGGCCTGGAACGCGAGCGCCGCAAGGACCTGGGGCCGCGCCGCATCTCGGCGGGCATACGCACTTTCTCAGTCACCGCCCTGCTGGGTGCCGTGGCGTTGCTGCTGGGTGGCCCGGCGCTGCTGCTGGCGGCCGTGCTGGCAGTGGGCGCACTGACCGCCGTTGCCTACTGGCAAAGCGAGGTCAGGGACATGGGCCTGACCACCGGCGTGGCCCTGCTGTTGACCCTGTTGCTGGGTGGCCTGGCCACGCACGACGCGCTGCTGGCCAGCGCTTTGGGCGTGGTGCTGACCGTGCTGCTGGCCCGGCGTGCCAGCCTGCACCGCTTTGTGCGCCAGGTGATCACGGAGCGCGAGCTCAACGACGCCCTGGTGCTGGCAGCCGCCACGCTGGTGGTACTGCCGCTGCTGCCGGACCGCTACCTGGGCCCCTACCAGGCACTCAACCCCCGCACCACCTGGATGGTGGTCATCCTCATGATGGCAGTGGGTGCCGCTGGACACGTGGCCCAGCGCCTGCTGGGCGCGCGCGCCGGCCTGATGGCCACCGGCTTCGCGGCCGGCTTTGTTTCCAGCACCGCCACCATCGCCGCCATGGGGGAACGCGCGCAACGAGTGCCCGCATCCTTCCTGCCGGCAGTGGCTGGCGCCGTGGCCTCCTCGGTGGCCACAGTCGTGCTGCTGGTGTTGGTGCTGGCGGCCACCAGCCCGCCCGCGCTGGTGGCGATGGCCTGGCCGCTGGCCGGTGCGGCAGCCGCCGTGCTGGCCTATGCGGCCCTGTTCGCACTGCGCCTGGCACATGCACCGGCCCCGTTGCCAGTTGATGAAGGCCATGCTTTCAGCCTCACCAAGACGCTGGGCCTGGCCCTGCTGGTGTCGGTGGTCACGGTGGCATCCAGCGCCATGCAAGCAGCTTTTGGTGACACCGGCCTGTGGGTGGGTGCCGCCATCACCGGTTTGGCCGACGCCCATGCGTCAGCGGTGTCGGTGGCCGCACGGGTGGCGGCCGGCCAGCTGAGCGCGGAGCAGGCCGTGCTATCCATCCTGGCCGGACTGAGCGCGAACACGGCGGTCAAATGCGTGGCCGCTGCCACGCTGGGCGGCTGGCGCTTCGCGCTGAGCGTCATTCCTGGCTTGGTGCTGATGGTGGCTGTGGCCTGGCTGGCGTGGGCTGGAGTTTGAGCGCTCGGCCCACCGGCTGCTGTCGGACAGCAAGAACGGCAAGACTTTGTCCCCACGGCAAGCGCCAGACTTTGACCAAAGACAATACGCGAATCACCTGAGCCCCTAAGCTGTGTGCCATGCCAGATGTGAAGCACAACAAAAACGCCCTGCAGGCCGACGTGGTGATCGTGGGGGCCGGACCGGCGGGCCTGTGCCTGGCGCGGTCGCTGAGCGGGCGGAACATGCGCATCGTGGTGGTGGAACAGCAGCCGCTGGAACGCATCGCCGAACCACCGTTTGACGGCCGCGAAATCGCGCTGACGCAACGCTCGGCCATGCTGATGCGGCAATTGGGCCTGTGGGAGCGCATAGATCCTGCCGATATTGCGCCGCTGCGCGACGCCAAGGTGCTGGACGGCCCGTCCAGCTTTGCCATGGTGATAGGGCACGAGCTGGGCCGTGCCGCTGAGCTGGGCTGGCTGGTGTCCAACCACCTGATACGCCGCGCCGCCTTCCAGGCCGTGCAGGCGGCCATGCTGCAGCACGGCGATATCCAGCTACTGACCGGTGAGCAGGTGGCCCAGGTGCAGATGCAGCCCGCGCATGCTCTGGTGCGGTTGCAAAGTGGCCTGCAGGTTCAAGCCGGGCTGCTGGTGGCCGCTGACAGCCGTTTTTCGGCCACCCGGCGCATGGTGGGTGTGCAGGCCCGCGAACACGATTTCGGTAAAACCATGCTGGTGTGCTGCATGACGCACGAGCAGCCGCATGAGGGCATGGCCTGGGAATGGTTTGACTACGGCCAGACGCTGGCGCTGCTGCCCATGAACCCAGCCCCCAACAGCGGCGCCGCGCGCTCCTCGGTGGTCATCACACTGCCGCCGCGAGAAATAGAAGCCTTGCAAAAGTTGGATGCGCACGCATTCGGCATTCAGGTGACCGAGCGCTTCCACCGCCGGTTGGGTGCCATGCATCTGGCCAGCACGCGCCACGCCTACCCGCTGGTGTCGGTGTTCCCGGAGCGGCTGGTGGCGCCGCGCTTCGCCACTGTGGGTGATGCCGCGGTGGGCATGCACCCGGTCACCGCCCACGGCTTCAACTTCGGCCTGCTCAGCGTGCAAACGCTGACGGACGAGATGGCACGCGCCCGCCACCAGGCGCAGGACCTGGGCAGCCTGCGCTGGCTGCTGGACTACGAGCGCCGCCAAAGGCGCGCCACGCTGCCGCTGTATTGGCTGACGCGGCTGATCATTGAAATCTACACCCGGGAATCGGCACCCGCCAAGCTGACGCGCAAGCTGTTGTTGCAACTGGGCCAACGTTTCACACCGCTGAAGAAATCCATCGCCCATGCGTTGGCCGATGGCTGACCGCCTGTCGATTGCACGCATGAAGAAGAATGCTGCACACGCCTAGCTCCCACTGGCGCTGATCCCATCTCCCCCTATACCTCGCGGCGCGTCACGCGCGAACCGTCCTTGACGGTGGCCGGTGGATAAACAATCACCTGTTCGCCGGCCTGCAAGCCGCCAGTCAGCCAGGCACTGCTGCCGTTTCGCCCGCCCAGCTGGACCGGCCGCAGCCACGCCCGCCCACCCTCCACCACCAGCACCGCCATGCCGGTGGCATCGGCGCGCGAAAATACCGCGCTGACCGGCACCTGCAGCGCCTGCTCGCGCCGCAGCGTGACGATACGCACCGACACGCGGTAGCCGTCGCCCAGCGCCTGCCATTGCTCGTGCGGGGTCTCAATGTCGATGTGCACCTTGACGCGCTGCTCCTCCACGCCCAACGCCGACACCTTGGTGAAGCCCCCCGGCTCCACCATGCGCACCCGGCCGCGCAGTTCGCCATTGCCGCCCCAGCGCTCCACCACCACCGCGCTGCCGGGCTTGACCAGCAGGGCGTCAGTGGTCAGCAACTCGGCCACCACTTCCAGTTGGGCGACGTTGCCCAGCTCCAGCAACGGCGTGCCCAGCGCCACGGTGGACTCGCTGGCCTGCAGCACGCGCAGCACACGCCCGGCGACCGGCGCACGCACCGAAAACCCGCTGCCGCCCGCTGCGCCGGCATGCTGCACAGCCTGCAGCGCAGCCTTGGCCTGCTCCACGTCGTGGGTGGCAATGCGCCGCTCCTGGGTGGCGGCTTCCAGCTCCTTTTGCGCCGCCTGGTTGGTCAGGCGGTCATTGTCCAGCTTGGTGCGCGACACAAAGCCCTGCCCCACCAACTGTTCGCTGCGCTGGGCCTCGTTGCGCGTCTGCATCAGCGCCACCTGGGCGCCCTCCAGCCGCGCTTGCGCGCGCAACACCTGCGCCTGGGCGATCTGCACCTGCAACTGCTGCTCGCGCAGGGTGCGGGCGTCGGTCAGCGTGGGCAGCAGCGGCGTCAGCGTGGCCACCACCGCACCGGCGGCCACGCTGTCGCCTTCGCGCAGCGGACTGCGCGCCAGCAGGCCGGCCAACGGTGCCGACACCAGGTAGCGGTCGCGCAGCAGCGTCTTGCCGTCCTCCTCCACCGTGGCTTCGAACACGCCAACGCTGGCATTGGCCGTCTCCACCGCCTGCGCCCGCGGGGCGAAGGCCCATCCCAGCACGGCCACCACGGCCAACGTGCCGGCCACCGCCAGCACCCAGGTTTGATTCTTCATGTCAATCCCTTGTCTTCAAAACAGCCACCATGTCCAGCCGATCCACACGCCGGCGCACCACCAGCGCGCTGCCCAGCCCGGCCACCAGCACGCACAGCGCGGCGAAGGCATAGGTGCTGGCGCGCGCCACCACGGGAAAATGGAACTGGTCCGACTCCAGCAGGCTGGTCACCAGGTGCGTCAGCCCGAAACCCAGCGCCATGCCCAGCGGCAGCGCCAAGGCGATGACGATGGCCAACTCGCCCAGCAGCAGCGCCGACACCTCGCCGCGCGTGAAACCCAGCACCCGCAGGCTGGCCAGCTCCCAGCCGCGCTCGGCCAGCGCGATGCGCGCATTGTTGTAGACCACGCCCACCGCGATGATGATGGCGAAGATGGTCAGGATGGTGCTCATGATGCGCACGTTTCGGGCGCTGATTTCTTCCATGTTGCGCACCATGGTGGCCTTGCTGAAGGCGCCGGCCACGCGCGGCAGCGCCTGCGTGGCCCGCAGCAGTGCCGCCTCGCTACCACGCTCCAGCGTCAGCACGAAGCCGTTGCTGAGGTCGCCGTCACCCAGCGCGCGGTTCAGTGCGCCGCGCTCCATGTAGGCGTTCAGCCCCATCATCTCGTCCACGGTACCGCCCAACACCATGTCCAGCGTGCGCTGGCGGCCCTCCAGCACCTCCACCCGCACGTGCTGGCCGACCGCCAGGCCCAGCTTGTCAGCCAGTCGCCGGCTCAGCACCAGGCCGCGCCCCTCCAGTGGCACCGCGCGCTGGTCGCCGTCGATCACGCGGTACAACTCCGCGCGCCCCGCATAGCCGCGTATCAGGCCGCGCTCACGCAGGTGGCCATGGCTGAAGCTGACCGGCACAAAGCGGGTGGACTCCACCATGGTGACGCCCGGCAGCCGCGCAATTTCGTGGCGCATGCTGTCCGGAGCCGACTCCACCAGCCACACCGCCACGTCGCTGCGCAGCGACAGGTTGAACTGGGTGTCCACCACCACCGCGATGGCGTCGCGGAAGAAACTGCCCATGATGACAATGGCCACCGCCGCCGCCACCCCGGTGACGGACAGGGCGCTGCGCAGCGGTCGCCGCTCCAGGTTGCGCAGCACCATGCGCAGCGCCGGGTTCATGCCCTGAATGCCCAGACGCTCCAGCAGCGTGCGCCGATAATGACCGGGTGCCGGCGGCCGCATCGCCTCGGCCGGCGCCAGGCGCACCGTGCCTACGATGGCGTTGAGTGTGCCCAGCACCGCCGTGGCCACCGTGATGCCGGCGCTGGCCAGCAGCAACCAGGGAGCGATGCGGTGCTCAAAGCGGGGGAAAAAGAAGAACTCGGCATACAGCCGGGTGAAGAACAGGCCCAACCGATCGCCCAGCAAGATGCCGAGGGCCAGCCCAATCAGCGAGATCAGCAGCACCAGCTTCAGGTAGTGTGCGGCGATGGCGGCATTGGCGTAGCCCAGCGCCTTCAGCGCGGCAATCTGCTCGCGCTGGGTGGCCACCAGTCGGGACACCACAACGTTGAGCAGGAAGGCGGCCACGCCCAGGAAGATGGCCGGCAGCACCGTGCCCAGCACCCGCTGCTCCTTGATCTCGTTGTCCAGCATGGCGTGGGAAGTCTGGTCCGCCCGGCCCAGCACCTCGCGCCCGCCATAAGGCGCCAGCAGGTTGCCCAGCCCCGTCATGGCATCCTGTTCCAGGGCACCGGGCGCCAGCTTGACCGCCACATGGTTGAAAGCGCCGCGCATGTCGTACGCGGCGGCCAGCGCCTCGCGGTCGACCCAGAACACGCCGAAGCCGCGCAGGTCGGGCATGCCCCACAGGCCGGCAAAAATGAACTCCGGCGACAGGGCGCTGCCCACCACCACCAGTGTGCGCTGCTTGCCGTTGACCAGCGCCTGCACCCGCGAGCCGGGCGCCAACCCACGCGCCTTGGCAAAGCCCTCGGACACCAGCGCTTCGATCTCGCCATTGGCATGCGGCGCTGTGGTGCCCGACATCGCCGACAGGGCGCGCCCGCCGCTGACGCTGACGCGGTTCATGCGCGCGCCATGCAACGCATCCACACCAATCAGCTGGCCGATGATGGGGTCGGCCACCCCCGGCAGCGTGACCCGAACCACCTGCTCCACCGTGGCCTGCACATCGGCCACGCCGGGCACGCCGCGCAGGGACTCCACCAGCCCATTGGGGGCGCGTTTGACGACGGCGAACAGGTCGGCGAAGCGGCCGTCGGCGTAGTAGGTGTCGCGCGCCAGCGCCAGCGAGTCCACCGCCGACAGGCTGGTGATGAAGCCGCCCACGCCGCTGGCCACCACCAGCGCGATGGTCAGCGCCTGGCTCCACAGGTTGCGCAGGTCGCGCAACAGCTTGCGGTCCAGCGCCTTCACCAGGCCAGCTCCGCCGGCGCCAGCTTGTGGGTGTTGGCCTGCAGGCGCTGTATGCAGCCGTCGCCGAGCGAGATCACGCGGTCGGCCATGCCGGCGATGGCGGCGTTGTGGGTGATCACCACCACCGTGGTGCCGAGTTCTCGGTTGATGCGGTCAATCACTTCCAGCACCAGCTTGCCGGTCTGGTAGTCCAATGCGCCAGTGGGCTCGTCGCACAGCAGCACGTCCGGCCGCTTGACGATGGCGCGCGCCACCGCCACGCGCTGCTGCTCGCCGCCGGACAGCTGGGCCGGAAAATGGTCCGCGCGACCACTCAGGCCCACCAGGGCGATGGCCTCGTCGATCGGCATGGGGTTGGCGGCGATGTCGGTCACCAGGGCCACGTTCTCGCGCACGGTGAGGCTGGGAATCAGGTTGTAGAACTGGAACACGAAGCCCACATGCTCGCGCCGGTAGCTGGTCAGCTCAGCCTCGCCGACACCGCTGAGCCGGTGCTCGCCAAAGCTGACATCGCCGGCGCTGGGCACGTCCAGCCCGCCCAGGATGTTGAGCAAGGTGGACTTGCCGCTGCCAGATGGCCCCAGCAACACGATGAATTCGCCGCGCCGGATGTCCAGGTCCACGTCGTGCAGCGCCCGCACCTGTGCGGCACCCTGGCCGTAGGTCTTGCCCAAGCCGCGGGCGCGAAAGACGATGTCGTCGGAGTTCATCGCCGCATCTTAGGAACACAGCCCCCTGGCGCGCTTGAGGTGGATCAACTCAAGGCGCAGCCACCATCGCGTCGATGGTGTGCTCGCGGCGGGGCGTGCCCCGGGGACCAACGAAGGTGCGCGTGGGCACCGCGCCTTGACACAGGTCAAGCCTGAGCCTGGACGCGACCGGCGACGGCACTTGAGCCTGTTGGCGCTGGTCGCCGGCCTGTGCATGCAGGCCTGCCCAGCCCAACCCCTGGAGCAACCGGATGTGGTGGCGCAGCGCTTTGCCACCGAGGTGGACAAACGGCTGAGCCTGCCGCCCGAAGAGGCCGCGCTGTATGACCGGCTGGCGGTGCAGGCGCTGGCCGAGGCGGGCGCTGTGCTGGACCAGGCGCAGTACCTGGTGGTGGTGGACCGCCACCCGCAGGTGCAGGCGCTGTTGCTGGCGTGGTACGCGCCAGGCAGCGGCCTGCACTGGCTGGGCGCCTCGCCCGTCTCCACCGGCCTGCCCGGCAGCTTCGACCACTTCAAGACGCCGCTGGGTGTGTTCGCGCACAGCCTGGCCAACCCGGACTTCCGCGCCGAGGGCACGCTGAACCGCAACGGCATCCGCGGCTATGGCATCAAGGGCATGCGGGTGTTCGACTTCGGCTGGCAGCAGGCCCCCAAAGGCTGGGGCAAGGACCGTGGCCGGCCCATGGCCATGCGGCTGCAGATGCATGCCACGGACCCGACCAGCCTGGAGCGACGCTTGGGAAGCGCCCAGTCCAAGGGCTGTGTGCGCATCCCGGCGTCGTTGAACCGCTTCCTGGACCGCCATGCCGTGCTGGACGCCGACTACCTGCTGGCGCAGCGCGGCGGCCGCAAATTCTGGGTATTGCAACCTTCTCAGGAGCCGGTTGCACAACCCGGCCGCTACCTGGTCATCGTGGAGTCGCCGCGCGATTCAAGGCCTGCCTGGGCCAATACGACCTTGGCGCCTGCAACGGTGGCGCCGGCCGCGACAGCCAGGCGTGCTGCGAGGTAGCGCCTCAGACCCCTTGCTCGCGCAGCAGTCGCAGGTAGTCGCCACGCAAGCGCTGCATCTCGGGCGCCAGCGTGGCGTCGTACACACCGCGTATGCGCCGCTGCCGGTCCACCAGGAAGGCGCGGTTGGCATGCAATGGTTCGGCGCCGGCCACCGGCTCGGCCAACTCGGTCAGCAGTTGCCGGCGCGCCATGGTGTACACCGAGGCGGGCTCGCCGGTGGCCAGCAACCAGTCGCGCGGCAAGGCCATGCGCTGGGCGTAGCGGGCCAGCACCTGCGGGCTGTCGTCACGCGGGGTGACGCTGATCAGCAGGAACTGCGGCACTGCGACCTGCGCACCAAGGCTCTCTTGCAACCCGCGCAACAACTCCACCGAGACCGGGCACACGCTGGCACAGCCGGCATAGAAGAAACCCAACACGGTGGGCGCGCGCTCCAGCACGTCCGTACCCAGCAGCTGCGCATGTTGGCTGACCAGCGTGAAGCTGCCCATGCGCTGCCAGGCCGCCCAGGCATCCCAGCGCGGCTGCAGGCTGGGTTCGAAGTAGTAAGGCAGCGCATCATGCGTCAGCGCGTTTTGCGGCCCCTGCAGCGCGCCGGTGCACCAACCCAGGCCCAGCACCATGGCCAGGGACGCGGCCAACAGGCCCAGGCCACCCCGCAGCAATGAACACAACCCGCGTGCCATGGCGTCCCCCCGCCTTCAACGAACGCTGGCCGGCGTGCCCCGGTAGCAGCCCACGGTGTAAGGAAACTCCTTGGTCTGGTGGTAGTGGTACTGCACTACGCTGACACCGTTGACGATGACGGCATGCGTGTGGCCATGGCACTCATCCAGGTCGGCGTTGGTCAGCGCCTTGCCGTTCTCCCCCAGGTTGCCGTAGATGCCGAAACCGTCGGCAATGTAGCCCACCAGCGGTGAGTGCTGGCCCGCCGTGTCTTTCTGCGTGATGCAGCTGCTGATGCTGTGGTAGTGGTACTGGCCGGTCTGCTCGGGGTGGCCCTGGCAGCTGTCCTGGATCTCCCAGGCCACGGCGTCGCGGCTGCCACCGTCGTTGGCGTTGAACAGGCGCACACCCGTCAGCAGCACGCCAATGGCGCCGCCATTGGTGCAATTGGGCTTGGCCGCCATCGTGGGGTTGGCCGGCAAGCCCCAGGCGATGCTGGCCACCTTGATGGTGTTGGGGTTGCGGTCATAGGCATAGGCCGGGTCGCTGCTGGCGATGGGGAAGATGCCGGTGGTGTGCGGCGGCAAGCCGTTACCGCTGAGCCCCAGCGTGGCGCCCAGCGTGACGACGAAGTTGGACACCCAGCTGACCGCGCCCTGCACGCTGAGCTTGGTCAGCGAATTCCAGCTGATGCCGTCGGCGTTGAACCAGGGCCCCTTGCTGCTGGCACCGCCCTGGCCGCCGCTGGAACAGATGTACAGGTAGCCCACCGCCGGCGTGGTGGTGGTGAAGTGGCCGTCGCCCAACGGCAGCTTGGCGGCGTCCACGCTGCTGGTGCCCGTGCCGCTACCGGTGCCACTGCCGGCCTTGGGCGTGACCGCCAGCGCGGTGGACTTGGCGCTGCTGCCAAAGCTGTTGGTGGCGGCAATCGAGCAGGCGTAGGTGCTGCCGTTCATCAGGCCGGTCACTGTGATCGGGCTGGCGGGGCCACTGGCGCTGGTCAGGGGGTTGATGCCGCTGCCGCCCAGGCAGCTCACGGTGTAGCTGGTGATGGCCGAACCGCCGGCGAAGGTCGGTGGCGTGAAGCTCACCGTGGCACTGGCGTCCCCCGCCGTGGCGGCGCCCGGTGTGGGTGCATCGGGCACCGCGCAATTGCCCGGAAACACGGTGCAGTTGAAATCTGCCAATCTGCCCAACATGACCAATGCGCCGCCGGTGGCAGGGCCCAGCGCGTACACCGTGCCGTCGGCCACGCCCAGGTACATCTGCGTTTCCGGGTAGTAGCGCAGCACATAGGGCGGCACCGCCAGGTTGCTCTTGTGGCCGGGAAACAGCGCGGCCACGTTCTGCTCGGCCCAGTCGAACAGCGCGCTGGCGTCCAGCGTGCCGGTGGCACCGCGGCTGCTGGCCTGCAACAAGCGGGCATCGTTGGCGGAGGTCAGCAGGCGGGCGGCGCGCCGGCACTGGCCGTCGGCCCCCAGGTTGTAGCGGCCATAGTCTGCGGCCGCCTGCGCGCACAGCGCGCCGTCCACCACAGCGGTCTGCGGCTGGACCATGGCACGGGCAGCCACCTGCACGGCGGCTGTATCCGCATTGTCTCCCCCGCCGCAGGCACCGAGCATCAGCCCGGCCAGCAACACAGCACAACGGTTTGCAAATGCGTCCATGCGGTTCTCCTCAGGTCTGCTGAACCGCATTGACGCACAAGCATGGCCTGCTTGCAATGCTGTCGCATGCTGGCGTGGCGCGCTGACAGCACCGGCACGCAGCCCCATAATGCATCCATAATTTCGCCGCCTATTTCGTCATGCCCCTCAAGCAACACGGCACAACCTGGGAGGGCGTGACACCCGACGGGTCGAAAACCTGCGGGGCTTCTTTCAGGATTGCGCCTGCCACGGCCTGACGGCCATGGCCGATGTGATGCCCAGCCGCATCCATGGCTTGATGATGGAAGAGGTGGCGCAGCGTTGCGCGGCACTGCTACCGCACCAATTGATACCTTACAGCGGCAGTTGGCGCAACCGCTCCACCTCAGTCTGCAAATCCGCAGCCCAGACACGGCGGTCGCGGCCAGCGAAGTGCTGCGGCTCGCCAAAGCGCACCACCACACACAGCGGGTCCGCCTTCAGCGCGCGCCACAGCGAACCGAACAGCGTGTCGTTGCCAATGTAGCAAGGCGCCAGGCTCTGCTGGCCGCTGGCCAGGTCGACAAAGCGCAGCGCCACCGGTTGCACCGGCGCGTTGGCGGCAATGGCGGCCTGGAACAGGTTGGCGTGGAAAGGCAGCATGCCGACGCCGTTGCTGGTGGTGCCCTCGGGGAAGATGCCCAGCACGTCGCCGTCGCGCAGCGCTTCGGTCATGTGGTGCACCACGCGCATGGCGTCGCGGCGCTTCTCGCGCTCGATGAACAAGGTGTCGGTGCCAATCGCCAGCCGGCCCACCACCGGCCAGTGCTTGATGTCGGCCTTGGAGACGAAACGGCAATAGCGCGCCGCGTGCAGCGCCGTGATGTCCATCCACGAGATGTGGTTGCACACCAGCATCATGGGGCCGGTAGCGGCCGGCGTGCCCAGCACGCGCAATTGCACGCCCAGGCGCGCCAGCATCTGCTGCGACCACTGCTGCACGCGGCGGTGCCGCTCTTGCGCGTCCAGCTTCGGAAACTTCAGCAGGATGGTGGCCAGGCCCACCAGCACATGGGCCATGGCGGCGCAAAAGCGCGCGCAGGCGCGCAAAACCCTCATGGAGAGACCTGCGCGCTGGGCGCTGCGGTATTCGCCTTGGGAGCGGCCCGGCGGCTCATGAAGCCTCGTAGGCCAGGTGCCCGCCCACCAGCGTAAAGCGTACCCGGCCCGGCAGTTCGTAGCCGTGGAAGGGTGTGTGCTTGCCCTGGCTGCGCAGGTTGGAGTCACGCACGATCCAGCGCTCGGCTGGGTCAAACACGCAGACGTCGGCCGTGCCACCCACCACCAGCTGGCCCAGGCTGGCGTGCACGCCACCCAGTGCGGGGCTCAGCAGACTGGCTGGCTGGCTGCTCACCGCCGCCAGCGCCCGCTCCAGCGGCGCGCCGCTGTCCTGGCTCCATTTCAGCGCCAGGCTGAGCAGCAACTCCAAACCCGTGGCGCCGGGCTCGCTCTCGGCAAACGGCAGCGCCTTGGCGTCCTCGTCCACGGGTGTGTGGTCGGACACCAGCGCGTCAATGCTGCCATCCAGCAGGCCGGCGCTCAAGGCATCGCGGTCGCGCTGCTGGCGCAGCGGCGGCGTCAGGCGCATGCGGCTGTCGAAAAAGCCGATGTCCACGTCGGTGAGCAACAGCGAGTTGATGCTGATGTCGCAGCTGACCTTCAAGCCCTGCGCCTTGGCCTGGCGCACCAGCTCCAGGCCGGCGGCGCTGCTGATGCGGCACAGATGCACGCGCGCACCGGTGGCGCGCACCAGCTCGAACAGTGTGTGCAGCGCGATGGTCTCGGCCGCCACCGGCACGCCGGACAGGCCCATGCGGGTGGCCAACGGCCCACTGGCGGCCACGCCCTTGCCCAGGAAGTAATCCTGCGGGCGCAGCCACACGGTGTAGCCGAAGGTGCTGGCGTATTGCAGCGCGCGGTACATCACCTGGCTGTCGGCCAGCGCCACCTCGGCCTGGCTGAAGCCCACGCAACCGGCTTCGGTCAGCTCCACCATCTCGGTCAGCGTCTCACCCTTCAGGCCGCGCGTCAACGCGCCCAGCGGGAACACACGGGCTTGGTGCAGGCGCTCGGCGCGGTAGCGCAGCATTTCCACCAGGCCGGGCTCGTCCAGTATCGGGTCGGTGTCGGGCGGGCACACCAGGCTGGTGACGCCGCCGGCCACGGCAGCAGCCATCTCGGATTCCAGCATGCCTTCGTGCTCGTGCCCCGGCTCGCGCAAGCGCGCCGCCAGGTCCACCAGACCGGGCATGACGATGCAACCGGCGGCGTCCAGCACCTTGTTGGGGTGGAAGTCTGCGGGCGCCTTGCCCACGGCCACCAGCTTGCCGGCAGCGATGGCCAGGTCGCCCACCTGCGCCAGCCCGCTGGCCGGGTCCATCAGCTTGCCCCCGCGTATCAGCAATTTCATGCTTCGTTTCCTGCGACTATGCTCATCACCGCCATGCGCACCGCGATGCCAAAGGTCACCTGCGGCAGGATCACGCTTTGCGCGCCGTCCACCACCGCCGAGTCGATCTCCACACCGCGGTTGATGGGCCCCGGGTGCATCACGATGGCATCCGGCTTGGCCAGTTGCAGCTTCTCCGTCGTCAGGCCATAGCTCTTGAAGAATTCCTGGCTGGAGGGCAGCAGCGCACCGCTCATGCGCTCGTTCTGCAGCCGCAACATGATGACGACGTCACAATCCTTGATGCCCTCTTCCAACGTGTGGCACACCCGCACGCCCATCTGCGCCATGTCACCGGGCACCAGCGTCTTGGGGCCAACCACGCGCACTTCGGGACAGCCCAACGTGGTCAGCGCATGGATGTCAGAGCGCGCCACCCGTGAGTGCAGCACGTCGCCGACGATGGCCACGGTGAGGTTGGCAAAGTCTTTTTTGTAGTGCCTGATGGTGTACATGTCCAGCAGGCCCTGGGTAGGGTGCTGGTGCCTACCGTCGCCGGCATTGATCACATGCACATGCGGCGCCACATGCTGGGCGATCAGGTAGGGCGCGCCGGACTCGCTGTGACGCACCACGAACATGTCGGCCGCCATCGCGCTGAGGTTGGCGATGGTGTCCAGCAGCGACTCGCCCTTGGCGGTGGAGGAGCGCGCGATATCCAGGTTGATGACGTCGGCACTCAGGCGCGTGGCGGCGATCTCGAAGGTGGTGCGGGTGCGTGTGGAGTTCTCGAAGAACAGGTTGAACACGCTCTTGCCGCGCAGCAGCGGCACTTTTTTCACTTCGCGGTCGTTGAAGCTGACGAAGTTGGCCGCCGTGTCCAGGATCTGCGTCAGCGTGGCCTTGGGCAGGCCTTCGATGGAGAGCAGGTGAATCAGCTCGCCATGCTTGTTCAGTTGGGGGTTGCGTTTGTACAGCATGAGGTCAGGCGCTCTCCACCTTGAAGCTGAATTGGCCGGCATCGTCGCGCGCCAACTGCAGCGACTGGCCCGCCGGCAGCGCCACGGTGGCGGCCAACAAGTCGGCCTGTATCGGCAGCTCGCGCCCGCCGCGGTCCACCAGCACGCCCAGGCGCACACTGGCCGGTCGGCCGTAGTCGAACAACTCGTTGATGACGGCGCGCAGCGTGCGGCCGGTGTACAGCACGTCATCCAGGATCAGGATGTGGGCGTCATTGATCTCAAACGGCAGCGTGGTCTGTGCCGTGTTGATCAGGCCACGGCGGCCGAAGTCGTCGCGGTGCATGCTGCTGGACACCACGCCATGGGCACCGGGCAGTTGCAGGTCATGCTGCAGGCGCTCGGCCAGCCAGGCGCCGCCGGAGGTCACGCCCACCAGTCGCAACGGTTGGGATGGCAGCGCGCGCACCTGCTCGCGCAACGCGGCGTACAGGGCCTCGGCATCGAGGGCTGGGAGGGAACTCACGCAAGACTCCTCAAGAACTGTTCCAGGATGATGCAGGCGGCGGCGGCATCGGCGTCGCGCGCGCCATCGGAGCGTGCTTCGGTGGTGCTGTAGCGCTCGTCCACCTCGTAGACCGGCAGCTTGAAGCGGCCGTGCAGCTGGCGACCAAAGCGGCGCGCCAGCCGGGTGTTCTCGTGCTCGGCGCCATCGGGGTGAAAGGGCACGCCAATCACCAGGGCGTCGGGCTGCCAGGTCTTCACCTGTTCGGCTATTTTGTCAAAGCGGGCGTCGCCCTCGGCCTTCACCGTGCCCAGCGGCTGCGCGCTGCGCAACAAGCGGTTGCCGGTGGCCAGGCCGGTGCGTTTCAGACCGAAGTCAACCGCCAGGAAAGTTTGCAAATGGGGTGGCACCGCCACGGCTTCGGTCACCGGCGCACCCAGCGTCATGCGTGCCCCGCGTCGGGTGACAGCATCCAGGCCTGCAGGCCCAGCAGCGCCAGGGCCTTGTCGTAGCGCTGTTCCACCGGCGTGTCGAAAATCACCGCCTGGTCGGCGTCCACCGTCAGCCAGCTGTTGTCGGACAGTTCGGACTCCAGCTGCCCCTGACCCCAGGCCGAATAGCCCAGCGAGACCAGCACGCGGCGCGGTCCGGCGCCGGTGGACAGGGCTTCCAGCACGTCCTTGGAGGTGGTCATCTCCAGCCCACCTTCGATCGTCATGGTGGAGGCATACACGGATTCACCTGGCTTGTCGTCGTCCAGGGCGTACATGGCCTCGTGCAGCACGAAACCGCGCTCGGTCTGCACCGGGCCGCCCTGGAATACCGGAGCCTGCGCCAGGTCTTCGCGGCGCAATGGCAGATCCACTTTCTCGAACAAGCGCTTCAGGCTGATGTCGCTGGGTTTGTTGATCACCAGGCCCAGGGCGCCGCGCTCGCTGTGCTCGCACATGTAGACCACACTGCGTGCAAAGGTTTCGTCCCGCAACCCCGGCATGGCGATCAGGAAATGATTCGTCAGGTTCATTGGAGCGGAATCGGCGGCCATGGGGGGATTTTAAGGCCTCGGACCCCGGCGCACGGATCCCGCCCCTTCCCAGACCTGTTACATGCCGCACAATGACGCCAATCCACCCTTGTTTGCATGAAACAATTCGACACCGGTCTGATGTGGTTCCGGCGCGATCTGCGCACCGACGACAACACCGCGCTCGCCGCCGCGCTGCAAAGCTGCAAGCGGTTGCACTGTGTGTTCGTGCTGGACACCGATATCCTCGACCCGCTGCCGCGCGCGGACAGGCGGGTGGAGTTCATCCTGCGCTCGTTGGAGGATCTGGACGCGCAGCTGCGCGCGCTGGGGCGCCAACCCGGCTGCGGCCTGATCGTGCGCCATGGCGCGGCGCTGCGCGAGATTGTGCAGCTGGCCCAGACGCTGCATGCGCAGACTGTGTTCGCCGCCCATGACGACGAGCCGCAGGCGCAGTTGCGCGACGCCCGCGTGCGCGGCGCGCTGTCGGACCGCGCGGTGGCGCTGCACACCTTCAAGGACCATGTGGTGTTCGAGCGGCAGGACATCCTGACCCAGAACGGCACGCCCTACAGCGTGTTCACACCCTACAAAAAGGCCTGGCTGGCGAAGGCCCAGCAGGTGGCGCCGCTGCCGCTGCATGACGCGGCCCCCCATGCCGACGCGCTGGCACCGCTGCCCGAGGATCTGCGCCAGAGCGTGCCCAGCCTGGCGCAGATCGGCTTTGAAGCCACCAACCTGTCCGACCTGCACATCGCAGCAGGCAGCAGCGGCGGCCAGGTGGTGCTGGAGGACTTTCGCGCCCGCATGGACCAGTACCACGCCACGCGTGACTTTCCCGCCGTCAAGGGCCCGAGCTACCTGGGCGTGCACCTGCGCTTTGGCACGCTGTCCATACGCAAGCTGGTGACGCTGGCGCTGCGGCGCGTGACCGAGGGCAGCGAAGGCGCCGCCACCTGGCTGTCCGAACTGATCTGGCGCGAGTTTTATGCGCAGGTGCTGGCCAATTTCCCGCAGGTGGGCGAGGGCAAATCGTTTCGCCGCGAGTACGACGCCATCCGCTGGGAACACGGCGCGCATGGCAAGAAGCTGTTTGCCGCCTGGTGCGAGGGGCGCACCGGCTACCCCATCGTGGACGCGGCGATGGCGCAGATCAACCAGAGCGGTTACATGCACAACCGGCTGCGCATGGTGGCCGGCAGCTTTCTGGTGAAAGACCTCGGCATCGATTGGCGCTGGGGCGAAGCCTATTTCGCCACCCACCTGAACGACTTCGACCTGTCGGCCAACAACGGCGGCTGGCAGTGGGTGGCCTCCAGTGGCTGCGACGCCCAACCCTATTTCCGCATCTTCAACCCCGTCAGCCAGAGCGAAAAGTTCGACCCGCAGGGCAAGTTCATCAAGCGCTACCTGCCGCAACTGGCCGCACTGCCGGCCAAGCTCATCCACGCCCCCTGGCAGGCCAGCCCGCTGGAGTTGGTGGCGGCGGGTGTGGAGCTGGGCAAGGACTATCCTGCGCCCATCGTCGACCACGCGCAGGCGCGCGAAGCCACGCTGGCGCGCTATGCCGTGGTGCGGCAGAAAGCCTGAAGACAGGCACCTACGGCCAGAACACCACCGGAGACCGCCATGCCCTCACGCCGCCATGCCCTGACTGCCGCGCTGGCCTTGCCCACCACAGCCATGTGGCAATCTGCAGCAGCGCAAAGCAACGCACCTGCCAGCGCACCCGCCGCGGCCACTCCCAGGGGCGCGCTCTTCGCGGTGGAGTTCCGACTAGGCGCCAAGTGGGATGCCAGCAAAAAGCCGCATGAACAGGCGTACTTCCGCGAGCATTCTGCCAACCTGAAACGGCTGCGCGATGACGGCCGGCTGGTGATGGGTGCGCGCTATGCGGACAAGGGTTTTGTGCTGCTGGCCGCCGTCTCGCAAGCCGAGGCCCAGGGGTGGATAGAGGCCGACCCGGCCGTGCAAAACCAGATGTTCGCCTACGACATCCACCCCTTCCAGGTGTTTTACGCCGGCTGTGTGGAGCTGCCCAAACGCCCGTCCAGCGCGGGCTGACCAATGCGGACTGACGCCGGCGCTCAGCCGCAACGTGCGCGGTAGTTGTCCTCAAAGCGCTGCAAATCCGCCTTTTCACCGTCTGTCAGGTCGATGCGCCTGCGCTTGGTGATCAGGATGCGCTTGGACTCGTCGCACTGCTGTTGCTGCATCTGGGTCTGCTGCGCGCGAGCGGCGCCCGCCTGCTTCTCGTCCTGCTTGGCACGGTACTGGCCCACGCGCTCGGTATGGGCCTGGGCCATGGCGTCGCGCTCGTTCTCGCCACACTCCTTGTGGTAGTTCTTTTGCAGTTCGGCCGCGGCTTCGTGCTTGAGCCCGCGCACGCTGGCGGTGCGCACCGCGTCGCTCATGGAGGCGCAGCGGGCACTCATGTACTTCAGGTGCTCCGGCGCTTCGGCCGCCTTGGGGATGTAACTGGGCGCACTGCGTTGCTCCACCGAGCCGTAATAGACCATGCCGGGGGTGGTAGCTGTGCAGGGTCGGTCGGAGATGACCACGCTACCGTTGGGTTGGCGGCAGGCATATCTGGACTGGGCCGACGCCTGCGGCAACACCATCGCCATGCCGGCCATCACCACACACAGCCCAAAAACCAAACGCATTACCGCGCGCCGCGCGACTGCCGTGCGACCACCTTGCGCCATCATGAAGCCCTCCTGGAAATCAGAACTTGTTGTCTGTTCCAGAAATGCTAACAGGAGCCCGCCCGACGTGACGGGATTTATTTGCCGCACGCCTGTGCGGTGGCTCAACCTTCCAGCGCCACGCTGGCCGAGCAGTAGTGCCGCACCAGGCCCATCAGTTCGTCTTCGGAGTAGGGCTTGCCCAGGTAGTGGTTGACGCCCAGTTCCTTGGCATGCTCGCGGTGCTTTTCGGCGATGCGTGAGGTGATCATGATGATGGGGATGTCACGCAGCCGCTCCTGGTTGCGGATGTTGCGCGCCAGGTCGAAGCCGTCCATGCGCGGCATCTCGATGTCGGACAGGATCACCGCCGGCCGCTCTTCGGCCAGCTTCTCCAACGCCTGCAGGCCGTCGGCCGCCAGCACCACGCGGAAACCTTCGCGCTTGAGCAGCCGCTGCGTGACACGGCGCACGGTGATGGAGTCGTCCACCACCAGCACCATGGGCACCTGCACCACACCGGCATTCAGCGAAGGCAGCTCGGCCCCGGGCGCCGCCACAGCGCCAGCGGCCTGGACGGCGCTGGCATGCAGCGCGCGCGCCTGCTCGCCATACACGGCGGCCAGCGCCACCGGGTTGTAGATCAGCACCACGGCACCGGAGGCCAGCACCGACATGCCAGCCAGGCCAGGCAGGCGCGCCAGCTGCGGACCCAGGTTCTTCACCACCACTTCCTGGTTGCCCAGCACCTCGTCCACATGCGCGGCCAGGCGTCGCCCGGCGCTGCGGAACACCGCCACCGGCAGCGTCTTGGTCAGCGGCTCAATGCTGCGCGCCGAGGCCTGCAGCAGGGCGCCGGCCCAATGGAAGGGCACCGCCTCGCCCGCATAGTCGTACACCTGGCTCTGGTAGGCCTTCTCCAGATCCGCCTGTGGCACGCGGCGCACCACTTCCACCAGGTTGGCCGGCACGCCGATGACGAGCTCGCCCATGCGCAGCATCACCACCTGGGTGACGGCGGTGGTCAGCGGCAGCACCAGCTTGAAGGTGCTGCCGTGGCCGCTTTCGGTCGAGGTTTCAATGCGGCCGCCCAGCGCATTGACTTCGGAGCGCACCACGTCCATGCCAATGCCTCGGCCCGACAGCTCGGTCACCGTGGTGGCGGTTGAAAAGCCGGCAGAGAAAATCAGTTGCGCCGCCTCGGCGTCCGACACCTGCGAGGCGTCCTTCACCAGCCCGTTGGCCACTGCCTTGGCGCGTATGCGCTCCAGATTCAGGCCGGCGCCGTCGTCGCGGAACTGCACCGACACGTCATTGGATTCCTGCGCCACCTGGATGGTGATGGTGCCGGCCGCCGCTTTGCCGGCGCGCTCGCGCACTGCGGGCTCCTCCACACCGTGCGCCACCGAGTTGCGCAGCAAGTGCTCAAAGGCCGGCGTCATGCGGTCCAGCACGCCGCGGTCCATGTCGATGGAGCCGCCCACGATGTCCAGCTTGACCTGTTTGCCCGACTCCTTGGCAGCCTGGCGCACCACCGCGTACAGCCGCTCGGAAATGCTCTCGAATTCCACCATGCGGGTGCGCAGCAGGTCACGCTGCAACTCACGCGCCTGGCGGGCCTGGGCGATCAGGTCGTCCTCGGTGCCTTCGATGGTGCGCTGCAGGTTGCGCTGCACGGTGGCGACGTCGTTGACCGACTCGGCCATCATGCGCGTCAGCTCCTGCACGCGCGTGAAGCGGTCGAACTCCAGCGGGTCGAAGTCGGACGCCGTGTCTTTGGACAAGGCCATGCGCGACTGCATTTGGGTCTCGGCCTGCACCTCGATATCGCGCAGTTGTTGCCGCAGCCGCTCCAGGTTGCCGGTGAGCTCGCCCAGCGAGCCACGCAGCTGACCCAGGCGGGCGTCCAGGCGCGAGCGGGTGATCATCACCTCGCCAGCCTGGTTGACCAGCCGGTCCAGCAGTTGCGAGCGCACCCGCACCGACTGGTTGGGGTTGACCTTGGCCACCGCCGTGCCGGCGGCATTGGTCCAGGCGGTTTCCAGGCGCCCACGGGCGCGGCGGTCGACCACCGTGACGGCTTCATGCGGCGCCCCAGCGGCAGTGGCTGACGCAGCCGCCGGTTCGGTCGCCGCTGGCGCCTCACTGACAGACACGGTGGGCGTTGGCACCAGCTCGGTGGCCACGCTGGCGGCCGGCATCTGGTCGGCCTGGCCGGGGCCGGCACGCAGACCGTCGAAGGCAGCCTGCAAGCCGTCAAAACGCGTCAGCAAGGGCTCCAGCTGCACCGCCTGCAGGAATTCGGTGCCCAGGCTCTCGATGGCCGACTCCATGCGGTGCGACATTTCGCCCATGCGCATGGCGCCGGCCAGGCGGGCACTGCCCTTGAGCGTGTGCAGCACGCGCAGCACTTCGCTGCGCGCACCCAGGTTGTCGGGCCGCGCCACCCATTGGCGCAGCGCGCCGCCCAACTGGGGAAGCAGTTCCACCGCTTCCTCTTCGAACACCGGGAACAGGTCCACGTCCAGCGCGTCGTGCAGGTCGATGTCGTCGTCTTCGCCGCTGACCATCTTGCGCGCGGCGTGCTGCGGCTGGTGCGCTTCGGACGCCGGCGCCACAAAGCTGTGCACGGCCGGGGCAACGGCAGCCACGGCTGCCGCTGCAGGCGCGGTCAGCAGCGCGGCGGCGGCCAAGGCGATCTCCGGCAGCGCCACCGGCTCGGCGGACGCCGGGCTTTCCAGCACCGTATCGGGCAGGCTCAACGGCTCGCCCGCCTGGCTGTCCGGCGCATGCGCATCAGGCAGCTGGCTGTCCGTGGCCTGGCTGTCGGGCACACCACCCGGGGTGTCCCAGTCGGGCACGCTGGAATCGCTTTGCAGCGAGACGATCTCGGTCTCCAGCAATTCCTTCAGCGCTTCCAGAATGTGCGCATCGGGTTCCTTCAGGAAGCCGGCGGCGAACTGGTGCAGCAGCCGGCGTATGTCCTCAGCGGCATCGACGAACACCTGCGCTTGCTCGGGCGTGCCGCCAGCCTGCAATTGCGCATGCTCCAGCGCCAGCTCCAGCGCGCGCGCCATTTCGGACAGGGCGGTGAAGCCCACGGTGGCGGAACTGCCCGACAACGAATGCGCCAGGCCGACGGTGGAGCTGGCAATGCTGCGGTGCAGTTCCAGCGACCATTCGCTGAGCTCGGTGGAAAGCAGGCGCGACCACTCGTCGGCTTCGTTCAGGTAGACGTTGTACAGCGGTATGCCGATGCGCAGGTGGCCTATCACCTTGACCTGCTCGTCGGCCGCCGCTTCCAGGGCGGCCAGCGCGGAAGGCGTGGGCTCGTCGGCGCCGTCGGCGTCCTCTTCCACCAGCGCGGCGGCCTGCGGCACCACGGCTGCAGGCGCATCTGCCAACACCGGCGCCAGGCTTTCAAAATCAATGTCGCCCAGGTCCGGCATGTCGGCTTCGGCCACCGTCGCGTGCGCGCTCGCTTCGGGCACGGCAGCACTGCCAGCCGGTGCCGACACGGTGGTGAAATCCAACACCGTATCCAGCCCGGCGTCTTCGGGCAACAGCGGCGTTGCCGGATCGCCCCCCTGCACTGCGGCCACTTCGTCTTCCAGTGACAATTCGGTGGGGCCGAAATCAGGCAAGCGGCTGTCGGGCTGCAGGGTATCGGGTTCAGCCAGGTCCACCGCCAAAGGCGCGGCCTCGGGCAGCAGCAATTCGGGCATCACCGGCTCGGCGCCTGGTGGCTCCAACACCTCGTCCAACGTACCCTCAGGCAACGCAGGCGCCTCGGCCACGGGCTCGAGAAGTTCGGGCGCCTGTGCCGGCACGGCCTCGGCCGCGTCCAATGCAATCTCGGGGATCGGCGCAGCGGGTTCGGGGACCGGCTCAGGTGCCGCCTCGGCCTCTTCACCCGGCAACACCAGCGGCACGTAGCGGTGGTCGACCCGCAAGGCGTCGGCGGCGTTGCGGAAGGTCTGTGCACTCCACGGCGTGCCCGCGTGCGCGGCAATGTCTTCCACCCAGCGGCCAAAACCGTGCATGGCGTGCTCGGTCAGCTTCAGCAGCTCCGGGCTGACCGGTTGTTGCTCGGCCAGCCAGCCGTTCATCAGTTGCTCCAGGGCCCAGCCGGCTTCGCCGAATTCGGTCAACCCGACCATGCGCGAGCTGCCCTTGAGCGTGTGGAAGGCGCGCCGCAACGTGGTCTGTTGGCCCAGGTCGGCCGGGCTGCCTTGCAGCGCGGCGATGGCGGCCAGGCCGTTGTGCACCACCTCGCGCGCTTCTTCCAGGAAGATGTCGCGCAGTTCGGCGTCGTCGTCGTCCAGGTCCTCTGCCGGCACGGGGGCAGGCGCAGGCACGGCAGGGGCCACGGTGGCTACGGGCGCAGGAGCCGGTGCCGCCACGGGCGCAGCCACGGCAGGTGCAGGCGGCGCATCGGCCACGACCGGCGCGATGACCGCAGCCGGCGCAGCCGCGGCCACGGGGGCCGGCACTGCTGCCAGGGCTGGCGCAACGGCAGCCGCCACGGCGGGCATGGCAGGCGCTGGTGCCGGTGCGAGCTCTTCGGCCTCCACTTCGGCCTTGCCGCGCCCCATCACCGGCTTGAATTCGCCCTGCTCCTCGTCATAGACGAACAACTTCTTGGCCATCGCACGCTGGTAGTTCAGCATGTCGATCAGGAAACCCATGGCGCCCAGGCTGTTGCCCAGCTTGTCGAACACGCCGCTGCGCACGGTGCTCTCGTCCACCTGGTCCACCAGCAGCTTTTCCACCGTGTCGCGCATGCGCAGCGCCGCCAGCGAGGCCTGGTCCAGCCCCAGCACCGACAACACGCCCCGCATCTGCGACAGATGGCCGGGCAACGCATGCAGCGGCACCTTGTCCTTGGGGTCGCGGAAGAACTGGTCCAGCCCCTTTTCCACCTCGCCCAGGCTGCCGCGCAATTCGTCCACCACACTGCCCATGGTCTGGCGGTCGCTGACGCGGCGGTACAGCTCTTCCATCCAGCCTTCCATCGGCTCAGGCTGGCCGCCGGCGCACACATGCTCCAGCCGCTGCGCCAGGCGCGCGCTGCGCGGCGCCATTTGCGAGTCGGTCGGGTCCAGGTCTTCGTAGGCCGCTTCCAGGTACAGGATGGCGGTGGCCACTTCCATGGCCAGCGAGGGCGGCGGCGCCTCGTTGCCACGCAAAGTGGTGTCGATCGCCAGGTTCAGCGCGCGCGCCAGGTCAGCGCACTCCGGGTGCAGCTTGACCACCGAGTCGCCGACGGCGGCAAACTGCTCGCCGACCACCTTCAGCCGGTTGGTGTCACCGCCGGCCAAGGCTGACCAGGTCTCGGTGGCGGTGGCGATGCGCTTGCGCGCCTGTACCAGCACGGAGGGGTCGAAGCGGCCGAACTGCGGCACGTCGTAGCTGAAGGACTTGGTGCGGTTGAAGCCATAGGCCTGGCGCACGGCGGCCAGCACCGGCGCGTCGGCGGCCTTGGTGGGCACGGCCTGGGCGCAGAAGAACAGCAGGTCCTTGACGACGCCATCGGACACCGTGGTCTCGCCGCGTGCCAGCTGCGCATACTGCATCAGGATACGCGAGGCGGCGCGCTTCACATACACATCGGCCGGGCACAGGCCGCGCGCGATGGCCTCGAAAAAGGCGGCACTGACCTTCCAGAACACGCGCGGCTGCAGTTGCGCCTGCCCGGCGGCCAAGGCCAGCGACAGCGTGGACATCACGCGCGCCGAGGGGATGTCCCCGGCCTTGACCACCTTGAGCACGGCCGGGTCCAGCTTGGCACGCACCGCCGGGTCATAGGCCAGCGGCGCCGGCATGTCGGCGATGGGTGCGTCCACCCAGCGCAAGGGCCGGGGCCACAAGTCGGCCGGGTGCACACGCTCGGCGCCAGCGAGCTCCAGCACGTCGCGGTATTGGGGGAACAGCGCCACCGGCGAGGCATTCTTGCCCTTGAGCGCGCCTTCCAGGTATTCGGTCAGCGCGAAACTGGCGCGCTCCACCTTGTTGGCGGCGTCGTCGCTGCACAGCTCGGGACGCTGCACAAAGCGCTGCGCCACGGCTTCCATCGCCTGCAGCAGCTTGGCCGGGGCGCCCAGGCCCACCATCTCCAACGCGCCCACCGCCTGGTGCAGTTGCTGGCGGGCGATGCGCAGGTGGCTGGTGTCCAGCTCGGCCAGGTCGGAGCCGCGTGCCAGCTCGGCGTCGCGCACGAAGCGGCGCATGGCCTTGGTGGCGCCGTCCAGTGACTTGCGCAGCTCTTCCAACACCCAGGCCAGCGGCCCGAGGTCATCCAGACCCAGCTCGTTGTCGGTACTGACGCTTGTGGTGGCTTCCATGGGGGTCGGCGCTCCTGGGCTTCGGTCTCAGCGCTTAAGCGATCTTGAACCGCGCCACCGACTGACGCAATTCCTCGGCCATGCGCGACAGCTCGCGCACCTGGCTGGCGGTGCTGCGCGTGCCCTCACCGGTTTGCTCGGTGACGGCAAAGATGTGCTGGATGTTGTCGGCCACGTCGTTGGCCAGTCGCGCTTCGCGCGACGAGGCGTTTGAAATCTGCTCGATCAGCTCGGCCAGGCGGCGCGACACGCGGTCGATCTCGGTCAGCGCGGTGCCGGCGTTGTCGGACAGTTTGGCCCCTTCCACGACACCCTGGGTGGAGCGCTCCATGGCGGCCACAGCGTCCTGGGTGTCGGTCTGAATGGCCTTCACCAGCGCCGAGATCTGGCGCGTGGCATCGGCCGAACGCTCGGCCAGCCGCTGCACTTCTTCGGCCACCACCGAGAAGCCGCGCCCGGCTTCACCGGCCGAAGCAGCCTGGATGGCGGCGTTCAAGGCCAGAACGTTGGTCTGCTCGGTGATGTCGGAAATCAACTCTGTGATTTCACCGATCTCCTGCGACGATTCACCCAGCCGCTTGATGCGCTTGGAGGTGTCCTGGATCTGGTCGCGGATGGCGTTCATGCCGCCGATGGCGTTTTGCACCGCTTTCAGGCCGGACTCGGCGGCGTCCAGTGAGTGGCGCGCCACCGTGGCCGATTCCTGCGCCTGCTGCGACACCTCGTTGATGCGGGTGGCCATGTCCACCACCGACTTGCCGGTTTCGCGGATCTCGTGCAGTTGCTCGTTGGAGGCGGCCAGCAGTTCGGTGGAAGTGGTGTCGACGTCGGCGGTGGTTTGCGCCACCTTGGCGACCGTGCTTTGCACGCTGCCCACCAGTGAGCGCAGTTCCTCCACCGTGTAGTTCACCGAGTCGGCAATGGCGCCGGTGATGTCTTCGGTCACCGTGGCTTCCTGCGTCAGGTCGCCCTCGGCCACCGTTTGCAACTCGTTCATCAGCCGCAAAATGGCGGCCTGGTTGGCGTCGTTGACGCGCTTTTCCTCCTGGCGCTGGCGCTCGGCCTCCTGGCGCTGGGCTTCGGCCAGTTGCTGGCGTTTCTCGCCGTCCTTCACCTGCACCACCGCCAGGCCATAGGCGCACAGCAGCGCGGTGATGGCCAACAGCGCCATCAGCAGCGTCAAGCCGGTGCCGGCGCCAGTGTTGCCCGACAGCCTGTCCTGCAGCCCTTGCAACTCACGGCGCAGCGGCTCGCTGTCGGTGATCACCGCGGCCTGCGCCTCGCGCGCCGCCACCAGGCCTTGCAGGTTGCCCAGGATGGCGCCAGCCTGCGTGCGGGTCTGCTCGTACAGCTTGATCAGCGCGTCCAGCTGTTCCTTGGTCTGGGCGTCCTTGGCCGAGGACAGGCGCAGGTCGACGCTGCCCTTGAGCAGGCCGTCGGCGATTTCCTTGAACGAGTTCAAGTCCTTGCCCAGCAGGAACACCGCTTCGGGGCTGACGCCCTCGACCGTCAGGAATTCGTTGGACGACTTGCCGATGCGCTGCGTCAGCATCACCAGCGTGCCGGCGGCGGCGATCTCGGAGGCGGCGGCATTTTGCTGCAATTTCAGCGACGACACGGTTTCGGCGATCTCCAGCAGGTCGGACGACTGGCGGTTGATCTGGCGCAGCGATTTGCCCACTTCCGTCAGAATCTTCTGCTGGCTCAGCACGGTCTTGGCGTTTTTGTCGGCCCTGTCGACCACCGGAATGATCTTGTCCAGCTCTTCCGAGTAGCCACCGCCCAGGGCCGTGATGCGCAAATCGTCGTCGCCATCGCGCAGACCGTGCGTGTTCTTGACCAGCGCGGACGAGCTGTCGGCCACATCGGGAAACGCCTGGGCGCCGCCCACCAACGCCTGCGACACCGATTTGGCCAAGCGCTGCGACTGCATCAGCGCCCGACCGGTGGCAGCCAGCTGCTGCGTCACCTTGTCCGCAGAGCGAAAGGTGATCAGCGCCACGATGGCCAGCCCCAGCAGCGAGACCGCAATGCCTATGTACAGCAGGTTGCGGTGCTGCACGAAGGTGCGCCGGCCCATCACCGGCAACGCGATCAGCTCGCCCAGTTGCGAATCGGGTGCGTCACCCGCGCTGCCAGCCCCATGGCCGTCCTGGTCCTCAAACGGCGCGTGGCCGGTCTTGGGCCCCAGTTGCTGGGTGCTGCTGGCATCGGCCCTGGAGGCGTCCGGCATGGCCAGGCTCAGGCGCGAGTCGGTTTCCGAGTCTGCCGGTTTCTTGGCGAAGAAACTTTTGATTTGATCGACAAAAGGCATGGTAGGACCCTAAAAAAGAAGCTCAGTCACTCAGTCAGGCACTGATGCCCAGGAACACGGGCAGTTGCGACAGCGAACGCAGATTGATTTCCTGCCAGACCTGACCCTGCGCATCGCTGAAACGGTTGCCAAAGTAGGGCGGCGAGTCGTCCGGCGGCGGCTCCGAGCCGGTGAAGGCGTCGGCATTGCGCAGGCCAGCCAGGCTGTCGACCAGCAACGCGCAGTTGACCTCCATGCCGGCGTTCAGCGTCACCACACTGGCTTCGGCCAGCATCTGCTCGGTGCGTTTGGGCGGTTGCGACCAGTTGCCGATGAAACCGGCCAGGTCCACCACGCCGTACAGGCCGCCGCGCAGGTTGACCACGCCCTTGAACCAGGACTTGGCATACGGCACCGGCTGCAGGTTGGCCAGGGAAAAGATTTCGCCAGACTGTGCCAGCGGAAACAGGTAGTGGGCGCCGTCCGCCTTGACGGCCAACCAGGAGGCGGAGACGCCTTCAGAACGGGCCGCCTGCAAGCGGCTGGCAAGACGTTTCTGTAATTCCCGGAGCGCTTCGCGGTTGGCCATGGGGAGGGGTGATCAGCCCAGCGCCTTGATCTTGGCGAACAGGTCGGTCGCGTCGACCGGCTTGGTCACGTAGTCACGCGCGCCCTGGCGCATGCCCCACACGCGATCGGTCTCCAGGCTCTTGCTGGTGCACATGATGATGGGAATCTCGCTGTACTCGGGGGTGCGGTTGATCGCCCGGGTCAGCTGGAAACCATTCTGGCCGGGCATCACCACATCCATCAGGATCAGGTCGGGCCGGCCCTCGCCCAGACGACGCATGGCCTCGTCGGCGTTCTCGGCGGTGCGCACCGACATGCCGTTCTTCTGCAGCAGATCGGTCAGAAACATCAGCTCCGTCTTGGAGTCATCCACGATCAGCACATTCTTGATAGTCATCACATCGCTCCTTGCAGCACGGCGCCGAACTGCTGTACAGCCTGCAGCAACTGGTCTTTGGTAAACGGTTTGGTCAGGTAGTCCTGGGCGCCCACCATGCGGCCACGCGCTTTGTCAAAAACACCGTCCTTGGACGACAGCATGACCACCGGCACGGCGGCGAACTTGGCATTGCGCTTGATGATGGCGCAGGTCTGGTAGCCGTCCAGCCGGGGCATCAGGATGTCACAGAACACCAGCTGGGGCTCGAAATCATTGACCTTGGACAGGGCGTCAAAGCCGTCCTCGGCCAGCAGCACCTCGTGGCCGCCTTGCTTCAGGAAAATTTCCGCGCTGCGCCGTATGGTGTTGCTGTCATCGATCACAAGCACTTTAAATGCTGCGTTGTTCACAAAGCGCCGCTCCTGAAAAAGCCGTTACTGCAACGGTGGGTGGTGACAGTTTGAATTCGGGCACCGGCCCGCTCAAATCTGCACCATCTCGAAATCTTCCTTGCGGGCGCCGCACTCGGGGCAGGTCCAGTTCATGGGCACCTGGTCCCAGGGCGTGCCCGGCGCTATGCCGTGGTCCGGTGCGCCGGCCTCTTCGTCATAGATCCATCCACAAATCAAACACATCCAGGTTTTGGTATCACGCACAGCTTAAGGGGCCTTCAATTAGAATGCAATCATTGTATAGAGTCGGAATGCGCATTTCCCCCGCCGTGCGGCCATTCGCCCGGCAATATGCAACACATTTGCCCCCGACTTCTGGCCCTGCCCCATGATCCCCTCCCCCGCACCCGAGACCGAGCCGCCGGACGACGACGAAGACGCCCACCCGGCGTGCGTGCTGGTCTTCAACGCCAACGACCCCAGCGGTGCCGGCGGCCTGTCCGGTGACGTCACCGCCATTGCGTCGGTGGGCGCCCACGCGTTGCCGGTGGTGACCGGCACCTACGCCCGCGACACGGCGGAAATCTTCGACCACTACGCCTTTGACGAGGAAGCCGTGGGCGAACAGGCGCGCGTCATCCTGGAAGACATCACGGTGCAGGTCATCAAGGTGGGCTTTTGCGGCACACCGGAAAACCTCAGCGCGGTGGCCGAGATCACCTCCGACTACGCCGACGTGCCGGTGGTGGCCTACATGCCCAACCTGTCATGGTGGAATGAGGTGCAGATTGACCTCTATCTGGACGCCTTCAAGGAGCTGGTGCTGCCGCAAACCACGGTGTTGGTTGGAAACCACAGCACGCTGTGGCGCTGGCTGCTGCCGGACTGGAGTTCAGACCGCAATCCGGACGCCCGCGACATCGCCCGCGCGGCCCATGAATTAGGCGTACCGTATACGCTGGTGACCGGCGTGCCGCTGCCCGAGCAGTTCATCGACAACGTGCTGGCCTCGCCGCACAGCGTGCTGGGCAACGTCAGGTTCGAGCGCTTCGAGGCGGTGTTTGCCGGTGCCGGCGACACCCTGGCGGCCGCACTGGCGGCGCTGATCGCCAGCGGCAGCGACCTGACCGAGGCCTTCAACGAGGCCCTGAGTTACCTCGACCGCTGCCTGGATGGGGGTTTCCGCCCCGGCATGGGCCATGTGGTGCCCGACCGCCTGTTCTGGGCCCAGCCCGAGGACGGCGAAGAGCAGGCCGAGGACGACACCGGCACCAAGCCCGGCCCCCACACTTTCGAGATGCCCCCGCATGACACCCAGCACTGAGACCAGCAACAGCAACGACCGCAACCTCGCCCTGTTCGAACGCGCCAAGCGGGTGATACCCGGCGGTGTCAATTCACCGGTGCGCGCCTTCAAGGCGGTAGGCGGTACGCCGCGCTTCGTGCAGCGCGCGCAAGGCGCCTATTTCTGGGATGCCAACGGCCAGCGTTACATCGACTACATCGGCTCCTGGGGTCCGATGATCCTGGGCCACGGCCACCCGGCAGTGCTGGAGGCGGTGCAAAAAGCGGCCATGGACGGCTTTTCCTTCGGCGCACCGACCGAGCGCGAGGTGGAACTGGCCGAAGAGATCCTGAAGCTGATGCCGGCCATGGACATGGTGCGCCTGGTCAGCTCCGGCACCGAAGCCGCCATGAGCGCCATACGCCTGGCGCGCGGCGCCACCGGGCGCAGCAAGATCATCAAGTTCGAGGGTTGCTACCACGGCCATGCCGACGCGCTGCTGGTCAAAGCCGGCTCTGGCCTGGCCACCTTCGGCAACCCCACCAGCGCCGGCGTGCCACCCGAAGTGGTGCAGCACACCCTGGTGCTGGAGTACAACAACCTGGCGCAACTGGAAGAGGCCTTTGCGCTGCACGGTACCGACATCGCCTGCCTGGTCATCGAGCCCATTGCCGGCAACATGAACTTCGTGCGCGCCAGCCTGCCGTTCATGCGCCTGGCGCGTGATCTGTGCAGCCGGCACGGCACGCTGCTGGTGTTTGACGAGGTGATGACGGGTTTCCGCGTTGCCCTGGGCGGCGCCAGCGCCGTCTACGCCCGGGCCCTGCCCGGTTTCGAGCCCGACATGACGGTGATGGGCAAGGTGATAGGCGGCGGCATGCCGCTGGCGGCCTTTGGCGCCAAGCGCGCGGTGATGGAACACCTGGCGCCGCTGGGCGCGGTGTATCAGGCCGGCACGCTGTCGGGTAACCCGGTGGCCACCGCCTGCGGCCTGGCCACGCTGCGCGAAATTCGCCAGCCCGGTTTTTACGAGGCGCTGGCCGCCAAGGCGCAGCGCCTGCTGTCCGGCATGCAGGCCGCCGCGCAGAAGCATGGCGTGCCTTATTGCAGTGACAGCGAAGGCGGCATGCTGGGCTTTTTCCTGCTGGAACAGTTGCCGCAGAACTACACCCAGGTGATGAAGACCAACGGCACGCTGTTCAACCGCTTCTTCCACGGCATGCTGGAACGCGGCGTGTACTTCGCCCCGGCGTTGTACGAGGCTGGCTTCGTCAGCGCCGCGCACAGCGAGGCCGACATCGACCACACGGTGGTGGCCGCCGACGAGGTGTTTGCGGCGTTGGCGCAGGCGTGAGCCAGCTGCCTGACTGGCATTGAGCTGTGTCAATTTGTTACGAATGCTTTACCCACCAAGCATTGGAAAACGGAACTGCCAGGGCTAGACTGGAGTCTATGGAGCCAAAGAGGGAAGAATCCATCATGAAACAATTCGTTTTACTCGCTGCTGCCGTTGCCGCTTCTGGCGCGGCCATGGCCCAGGAAGTGGGTCGTGTGATTTCTGCCACGCCGATGATGCAGCAGGTGGCGGTGCCCCGCCAGGTGTGCAGCAATGAGGTGGTGGCTGTGCAGCAACCCAAATCAGGCGCCGGCGCCGTGATGGGCGCGCTGGCCGGCGGTGCCGCAGGCAATGCCGTCGGTGGCGGCAGCGGCAAGGCCGTCGCCACCATGCTGGGCATCGTGGGCGGCGCCATTCTGGGCGATCACATTGAAGGTGGCGGCAGCTCGGCGCAGAACGTGCAGCGCTGCACCACGCAGACCTTCTACGAAAACCGCGCCAACGGCTACAGCGTGGTCTACGAATACGGCGGCAAGCAGTACACGGTGCAGATGCCCAATAACCCCGGCCCCACCGTGCAATTGCAGGTGACGCCGGTAGGCGCCAGCACCATGCAGGCAGCGCCGGCCACCATGGCCCCGGCGACCACCTATGTGTCACCCCCGGTGACCACGGTGGTCGAAGCGCAGCCGGTGTATGTCAGCGCGCCGGTCTACTACCCCGGCTACTACGCCCCGTCCTACGCACCGCTGGGGGTGGGCTTGGCGCTGGGCCTGGGCATTGGCTATTACGGCCACTGGGGCGGCCACGGGCACGGCCACCACTGGCGGCGTTGAGCGCAGGCGGCCCATGCCCGCCACGTGACGCTCCCAAACAAAAAACGCCCGCAATTGCGGGCGTTTTTATTGGGTGGCCGGGGTAGACGGACATCCGACAAGGTGTTGAGTACAGCGCACCGCTTCGCGGTGGTCTGTTCCGCAAGGAACAGCCGACAATCAGTTGGGGACAGAGCAAAATCGCTGCGCAATTTTGGTCTGTCCCGCAAGGTTTCAATGTCGGAAGTGCCGCTGGCCGGTGAACACCATGGCCACGCCGCGCTCGTTGGCGGCGGCGATCACCTCGTCATCCCGCATGCTGCCACCGGGCTGTATCACGCAGGTGGCGCCAGCATCCACCACCACGTCCAGGCCATCGCGGAAGGGGAAGAAGGCGTCGCTGGCGACCGCCGTGCCCTTGAGCGACAGCTTGGCGTGCTCGGCCTTGATGCTGGCGATGCGGGCCGAATCCAGCCGGCTCATCTGGCCGGCCCCCACGCCCATGGTCATGCCGTTGGCACAGAACACGATGGCGTTGGACTTCACATACTTGGCCACCTTCCACGCGAACATCAGATCGTCCATCTGCTGCGGCGTGGGTTTGACGGTGGTCACCACCTTCAGGTCGGCCAACTGCACCAACTGGTTGTCGGCGGTCTGCATCAGCATGCCGGAGCCCACACGCTTGACGTCCATGCTATTGCGCCCGGCATCACCGTTGGCCGGCAGCTCGATCTGCAACAGCCGCATATTGGCTTTGCCTTTGAAGATCTCCAGCGCCTCGGGCGTGAAGGCCGGGGCGATCAGCACCTCGATGAACTGCTTGTTGACCTGGGTGATCTGCTGCGCCGTGGCGCCGTCCAGCGGCACGTTCACCGCCACGATGCCGCCATAGGCCGAAGTCGGGTCGGTCTGGTGCGCTTTGTTGTAGGCCTCCAGCACCGTCTTGCCCACGCCCACGCCGCAGGGGTTGGCGTGCTTGACGATGACACAAGCGGCGCCGTCCGCGGCCGGCGCGAAGCTCTTCACGCACTCCCAGGCGGCGTCTGCGTCGGCGATGTTGTTGTAGCTCAGCTCCTTGCCCTGCAACTGCTTGGCCATCACCAGCGAGCCGGGCGCCGGGTACAGGTCGCGGTAAAAGGCGGCCTGTTGGTGCGGGTTCTCGCCGTAGCGCAGGTCCTGCAGCTTGACGAAGCGGCCATTGGCCTGGGCCGGAAACAGCGCATGGCTGCCATCAAGCTGTATGCCCGACAGGTAGTCGCTGATGGCGGCGTCGTAGTTGCTGATGCGGTTGAAGGCCGCCACCGCCAGCGCGAAGCGGGTTTCCTTGCGCAGGCCACCGGCGCGCAGTTCGTTCAACACACCGGCGTACTGCGCGGCGTCGGTCAACACCGCCACGTCCTGCCAGTTCTTGGCGGCGCTGCGCACCATGGCGGGGCCGCCAATGTCGATGTTCTCGATCGCGTCTTCCAGCGTGCAGCCGGGCTTGGCCACGGTGGCCTCGAACGGGTACAGGTTGACCACCAGCAGGTCGATGGTGCCTATGCCATGTTCCTTCAATGCGGCCATGTGCTCGGGCAGGTCACGGCGCGCCAGCAGGCCGCCGTGCACGAAGGGGTGCAGCGTCTTGACGCGGCCGTCCAGCATCTCGGGAAAGCCGGTCAGCTGGGCCACCTCGGTCACCGGCAGGCCATTGTCGGCCAGCAGCTTGGCGGTGCCGCCGGTGGACACCAGTTGCACGCCCAACGCGTGCAGGCCCTGGGCCAGTTCCAAAATGCCCGTTTTGTCGGAAACCGAGATCAGTGCTTTCATCATTTGGCCAGTTTGTGGTCGACCAGCTTCTTGCGCAGCGTGTTGCGGTTCAGTCCCAGCCACTGGGCTGCGCGCGATTGGTTGTTGTCGGCGTGCTGCATGACCACTTCCAGCAGCGGCTTCTCCATCACGCGGACCATCATGTCGTACATGCCGTCCGGTTCCGTCCCCCGCAAATCCTTGAAGTAGCCCTCCAGGCTGGTGCGCACGCATTCTTCTATGTGCTTTTTGCTCATGCCGCCATCTCCGTCATCGTCAGCTCGTTTGTTGTCACCACGTCGTCATCCCCTGCGCCCAACGCCACCTGGGCGGCGAAATCGGGGATTCTATCTGCGCCGGTTTGCAGCTCATCGAAGTAAGCGGTCACCGCCGCCACCTGATCAGGCGCGTTGTCCAGCAGGTTCATGCGGGCGCGAAACGCCTCGCCGCCGGGCAGCGCCTTCACGTACCAGCCTATGTGCTTGCGCGCGCTGCGCACGCCGGTGAATTCACCGTACAGCACATAATGGTCCTGCAAATGCTCCAGCAACAGGCGCTTGACCTCGCTGACCAGCGGCGGCGCCAGATGGGTGCCGGTGGCCAGGAAGTGAGCGATCTCGCGAAATATCCAGGGCCGCCCCTGGGCCGCGCGGCCGACCATGATGGCGTCTGCACCGGTGCGGGCGAGCACGTCACGCGCCTGCTCGGGTGTGCGTATGTCGCCATTGGCCACCACCGGCACCCGCACGGCGGCTTTCACCGCCGCAATGGTGTCGTATTCGGCCTGGCCGCCATAGCCCTGCTCACGCGTGCGGCCATGGATGGTCAGCATCTGCACGCCAGCGCTTTCTGCCGCACGGGCAATCGCCAACGCGTTCTTGTTCAACTGGCTCCAGCCGGTGCGCATCTTCAGCGTCACCGGCACATTGCGCGGCGCGCAGGTGGCCACCACCGCTTCAACGATGGCGATGGCCAGAGTTTCGTCCTGCATCAGCGCCGAGCCAGCCCATTTGTTACAGACCTTCTTGGCCGGGCAGCCCATGTTGATGTCGATGATCTGCGCGCCCCGGTCCACGTTGTAGGCAGCGGCCTCGGCCATCATCTGGGCGTCGGTGCCGGCGATCTGCACCGCGATGGGGCCTGCCTCGCCATCGTGGTTGGCGCGGCGCGAGGTCTTCAGCGAATTCCACAGATCGCGGCGCGAGGTCACCATCTCGCTGACGGCATAGCCTGCGCCCAACTGCTTGCACAGCTGGCGGAACGGCCGGTCCGTCACACCCGCCATGGGGGCGACAAACAGCGCATTCGTCAAATTGAATTGACCGATGTTCATCAAATCGAAATGGGGAGGCGGGGGGTGACAGTGGGCCGAGGTGACCGGCGGGCATGCCGGGAAAAGGATTCTAACTGCTTAAGTTTTCAGCAACCGAAATGTGGCGGAAAAATTTAAACCCTGTTGCGCGTGTGACGCTTGCGTGACAAGTCTTTGGCCATACATATATACCTATACTGGTCGACAAGACCTGCCCATGCCTGACTGGATACAACACCTGCTCGACCTGCTCGCCCTGCCGCAGTACGGCCTGAGCACGGTGTTCCTGGTGTCCTTCATTTCGGCCACGCTGTTGCCGCTGGGCTCGGAGCCGGCGGTGTTCGGGCTGATCAAGCTGAGCCCGGAGCTGTACTGGCAGGTCATCGCCGTGGCCACGCTGGGCAACACGCTGGGCGGCGCGGTGGACTGGTGGATGGGCTACGGCGCCCACCAGGCCCTGGACAAATACAGCGGCTCCAAGACGCACCTGCGCGCGCTGGACTGGTTGAAGCGCCTGGGGCCCAAGGCCTGCCTGCTGGCCTGGCTGCCGGTGATAGGCGACCCGCTGTGCGCGGTGGCCGGTTGGGCCAAGCTGCCGTTCTGGCCTTGCCTGGCCTACATGGCAGTGGGCAAGTTCCTGCGTTACGTGACGATGACCACGGTGCTGATGCAGCTGTTTGACGCCACCGTGGGGCGCTGACACTGGCCACCGCTGATTTCCCGCACCGGGCACGGGAATTGCAAATCGCCCATGCTCGGGCCTTTCCCGCTTCGTCTCGCACAACAACAGCCCATGACTGCCAACGCAACGGCGCAGCCTGCTTCGCCGTCCCCCACTCTCTCCGCCTGGATGACGCTGCTGCTGGCCTTCGCCTGTGGTTTGCTGGCCGCCAACCTGTACTACGCGCAGCCGCTGGCCGGCCCCATAGGCACCGCGCTGGGCCTGGCCCCGAGCGCCACCGGCTTGATCGTCACGCTGACGCAGATTGGCTACGGCCTGGGCCTGCTGCTGATCGTGCCGCTGGGCGACCTGCTGGAAACGCGCCGCCTCGTGTGCGGGCTGATCGTGCTGGCGGCCGTGGCGCTCTTGGGGGCAGCCTTGTCCACCCAACCGCTGCCGTTTCTGGCGGCGGTGCTGGGCATAGGCCTGGCGTCGGTCGCTGCACAAGTCATCGTGCCGTTTGCGGCGCACCTGGCGCCGGTGGCCGTGCGAGGCCGGGTGGTGGGCAATGTGATGAGCGGGCTGCTGACCGGTATCATGCTGGCGCGGCCCGTCTCCAGCGGCATCGCGCAGTTGTCGTCCTGGCACACGGTGTTCTACCTGTCGGCGCTGGCCATGCTGGCACTGGCCCTGTTGTTGCGCCTGGCGCTGCCACAGCGCCAGCCCAGCACCACGCTGCGCTATGGCCAACTGCTGGCCTCGATGGTGCAGCTGCTGCGCGACACGCCGGTGCTGCGCCGGCGCGCGCTGTACCAGGCCGGCATGTTTGGTGCCTTCAGCCTGTTCTGGACCACCACGCCGTTGCTGCTGGCCGGCCCCGAGTTCAACGTGTCGCAAGGCGGCATTGCCTTGTTCGCACTGGCAGGCGTGGCCGGCACCATCGCCTCGCCCATCGCCGGCCGCATGGCCGACCGCGGCTGGAGCAAACCCGCCACGCTGATGGCCATGGGCATGGCCATTGCTGCCTTTGCCATCACGCACATGGCCGGCCAAGGCTCCACACTGAAGCTGGCGCTGCTGGTTGTCGCCGGCATCGTGCTGGACTTCGGCGTCACCACCAACCTGGTGGTGGGCCAACGCGCCATCTACACACTGGGTGACCAGGTGCGCAGCCGGCTCAATGGCTTGTTCATGGCTACCTTCTTTGCCGGCGGCGCCATAGGCTCAGCCGCGGGCGGCTGGGCTTATGCGCATGGCGGGTGGATGTGGACTTCGATGCTGGGGTTGGCACTGCCGGCGGCGGCGCTGGCGTACTTCTTGACCGAGTGAGGCCGGCGCTGGCAGCCGAGCCGGCGAAGCTTCAGCCTCCCAGCCACTTGCCAACAACAGCGGCGTCGCGTATCGCAAGCCGCACCGTGGTCTGCTGCGCCTTCGGCAACACCAGTGGCAACCGGCTGATGCGCTTGTCGCGCGCCACCAGGGCCACCAGCTTGGTGGCCGTGCCCAGGTACAGCGGCAGTTCGTCCAGCTTGTTCAGGCGCCAGGTGGTGGCCTTGGCCCCATTGCCCACTTCCACGCCCAGCCACTCGTCGCCGCTGGCAAAACCGGCCTGCTCGGCCACGCCACCGCGCAGCACCGCCTTGATCTGCACCGCGCTGCCCTCGCTGACGCGCAGGCCCAGCGCCTGGGCGTACTGGGCCGGGTCCTCCAGCGTGTTGACACCATGGGCCTCCAGCAGCTTTTTCAGCGGCAGGTCTCGTCTGCCGTGCACCCAGTCGGCCAGCTCCTTGTCGTAGGCGCGGCCGGTCTGGGCTTTCAGCTCGTCCAGCAAATCCTGCTCGCGCATGGGGCCGCCCTGGCAGCGCCTCCACAGGCCATGCATCACGCGGTCCAGCGTGGTCTTGCCCTCGGTGCGCAACGTCAAATCCAGGCACAGCGCCACCAGCGCACCCTTGGTGTAGTAGCTGATGGTGGCGTTGGGCGTGTTCTCGTCCTGCCGGTAGTACTTGACCCAGGCGTCAAAGCTGGCCTGCGCCACCGACTGCACCAGCCGCCCCGGCGCCTGCAGCACCTGGTTGATGGTCTTGTTCAGCAGCTTCACATAGTTGGCATCGTCCACCAGGCCAGCACGGCGCAGCAACAGGTCGTCGAAGTAGCTGGTGAAGCCCTCGAAGAACCACAGCAACTGCGTGTAGTTCTCTTGCGTGTAGTCATAACGCGCCAGCTCGATGGGGCGCAGGCGCTTGACGTTCCAGGTGTGGAAATACTCGTGGCTGATCAGCCCCAACAGCGTGGTGTAGCCCTCGGGCTGCTTGGTGGTGGCCGGCTGCAGCGCCAGCGCGCCCTGGCGTGGCAGGTCCTTGCGGGCGCAGATCAGCGCGGTGCTGTTGCGGTGCTCCAGGCCGCCATAGCCGTCGTCCACCGCGTTCATCATGAACAGGTAAGAGGTGTAGGGCGGTTTTTCGGCCAGTTTGGCGCTGCCCGGCGTGACACCGTGCCAGAAGCGTATTTCGGCCTCGCAGATTTTTTGCGTGTCGGCCAGCAGGCGGTTGCCGTCAAACGCCGGTGGCGCGCCGGCCACCACGAAGCGGTGCGGCACGCCACAGGCGATGAAGCTGCCGCTCCAGAACGTGCCCAGCTCCACCGGGCAATCCGCCAACTCGTCATAGTCGGCGGCACGGTAGCTGCCGAAGCCGGCCTTGTTGGTCTTCAGCGGCACCAGCCCGGTGGCCACCTGCCAGCCAGCGGCCGGGCTGTTCTTGGGCGGTGCCACCAGCTCCAGTTGATGTTCATGGCTTTCCTGGCCCAGCACGCGCAGGCACAGGCTGGTGCCGTTGAAGAAGCCGCGCGCGGCATCCAGCCAGGCGGTGCGCACCGAGTTGTCAAACGCGTACACCTCGTAGCTCAGCGCCAGCGGCTGGCCAGCCACGCAGGGGATCTGCCAACTGCACTTGTCCAACTGCTGCGGCGCCAGCTTGCGGCCACCCTGGCTGGCGGACAGATGCTGCAGATTCTTGGCAAACTCGCGCACCAGGTAGCTGCCGGGTATCCACACCGGCAGGGCCACCTGCTGGTTGGCCGCCGGTTGCGGCACCGTCAACGTGACGCGAAACAAATGGGCCTGCACCTGGGCCAGCTCCACCCGGTAGTGCACGGGTGGCAAGGCTGCGGTGGCGGATTGGTTGGCAGAAGCGGAGGACTTGTTCTTTTTGGGCATGGGGCCGCCGATCAGGAGGGGTTGTTGGGGCTTACAACGTAGCCTTGCGCAGCAGCTTTTCCACGTCCTCGGCCGGCAGCGCGCCAGGCACCCGGGTGCCATCGGCAAAGATCAACGTCGGCGTGCCGTTGAACTTGTACTTCTGCCCATAGGCCAGGTTACGCTGAAGCGGGGCGATGTCGCAGGGCGCGCCCAGTTGCACGGCAACCACCTTTTGCTCGCGCACCATCCAGTCCATCCAGGTCTTGGCGGGGTCCTTGGAGCACCAGATGTTCTTGGACTTCTCGTGCGAGTCGGCCGACAGGATGGGGTAGAGGAACAGGTGGATGGTGACGTTGTCGATCTTCTGCAGGTCGCGCTCAAACTGCTTGCAGTAGCCGCAATTGGGGTCTTCAAACACGGCCAGCTTGCGCTTGCCGTTGCCGCGCACGATGGTGAAGGCGTCCTTCACCGGCAAGCTGCTGAAGGCCACCGCCGTCAGCTTGTTGACGCGCTCCTCGGTCAGGTTCTTGCGGGTGCTGACGTCCACCAGTGTGCCGCCCTCGATGATGAAGCTGCCCTTGGCATCGGTGTAGAAAATGTCGCTGCCATTGACGCGCACCTCGTACAACCCGGGCATGGGGGTGGGGATGACTTCCTCGATCTTGGGAAAGTTGGGCAGCTTGGTGGTCAGGCTCTTGCGGATGGCGGCTTCCTGCGCCTGGGCCAGCAGGCTGGTGGCGGCCAGCAGCAGGGCCAGCAGGGTCTTGAAAAAGTGGTGGTGCATGAAGGTTGCCCCTGGCGGGGTGTGTGGTTTTCGATTCGTTCCTGTCGGTCTCTTGCGGCCGCGGCTTCAGCCCGTGGCCTGGCGCACCGCCCAGTGCTTGAGCGCACGCAGATGGTCAAAGCCGTTCATGCCGGCATTGCGCAGCGCGCCCCAGCCGTCTTGCGGCAGCGCAAACAGTTGCTGCAAGCCGTCGGTGGCCACGCCCATCTTCAGTATCTCCGTCTTCCTGGCCCGCTCATAGCGGCGCAGCAGTTTGTCGTCCGCCACGCCGCGCCAATAGTCCCGCCCACGCAATGCCTGGGCCAGCTCGGCCGCGTCGCCCAAGCCCAGGTTCAGCCCCTGGCCGGCCAACGGGTGCACGTTGTGCGCGGCATCGCCCGCCAGCACCCAGGCGCCGCCGCCGGCATCAGCGGGCATGGGGCCTGTCCAGCGCTCGGCCTGGGCGCGCTGCAGCGGCCAGTCGTGCCGGGCGCTGACCAGCGCCAGGTTGCCCAAGGCGCCGCCGCTGAAGGCGCGCAGCCGGGCACAAAACTCGTCCTCGGCACAGGCCAGCAACTCCGGCGCACGCTCGTTGTGGACTGACCACACCAGCGCCAGCAAGTTCCCCTGTGGCCCGCCCATGGGCAAGAAAGCCATGATGTCGCCACCGGAAAACCACTGCCGCGCCAATTGGCCATGCGGCTGCTCGGCCTGCAGCCGGGCGGCAATGGCACGCTGTGGATAGGGGGTAACGTCAAACGGCACGCCGAATTCGGCCCGGGTGCTGCTGGCACGGCCCTCGCACACCACGGTCAGCGGGGCCGGTGGCGCGATGTCCAGCACCTCGATCTGCGGCTGAAAGCGGGTGGCCTGCTCCAGCTGGGCCTGCAATTGCGCCACATCGGCAATCCAGGCCAGCGCCGGGGTGCCTTCCTGACCGGCGTCAAAGTTGACCGAACCGCCCTGGTCGCCATGCACCTGCATGCCCAGCACCGGGGTGGCGTGGGTCTCGTCAGGCCAGCAGCGCACCGACTCCAGCAGCGCGCGCGAGCGCTGGTTCAGCGCATAGGCGCGCACGTCGGACAGCTCGGCCGCCCGCGCGGCGGCCGGCGGCACCACCAATGCCACGCGCAGGCGCTCGCGCGCCAGCAGCAGCGCCAGCGTGCGGCCTACAATGCCAGCGCCGCGTATGCAAACATCGAAAGCTTGATGAGCCATTGGCCCGATTGTAGAAGCCGGGCTCTGGCACCGCCGGCAGCTCCTTGAACAGCCCTTGGAAGCCCCCCACCCATGAACACTGCTTCAGCCATGCCCTCCGACGCAGACGTGAGCGCCCGCATCACCCGCCTGTTCGTCTACCCCGTCAAATCCTGCGGCGGGGTCGAACTGCAGCAGGCTGAACTGACCGAATGGGGGCTGGACCTGGACCGCGCCTGGATGGTGGTGGACGAAGCCGGCGCGCTGCGCACCCAGCGCGAGCTGCCGCGCATGGCGCTGATCAAACCCCAGATCAAGCATTCAGAGGTGGTGCTGCGCGCGCCCGGCATGCTGGCCCTGCACCTGGCCGTGGACAAGGTCGAGCAGCCCACCCGCGCCCGCGTGTGGGACGACGAGGTGGCCGCCTTCGACATGGGCGACCTGGCGGCGCAGTGGTTCACCGACTACCTGGGCGTGCCTTGCCGGCTGGTGCGCTTCGACCCCGATCACCGCCGCCTGTCCAGCAAGACCTGGACGGGCGAGGACGAAGCGCTGAACCAGTTCAGCGACGGCTACCCGCTGCTGGTGCTGAGCCAGGCCTCTGTGGACGGGCTGAACCAGCGCCTGGCCAAGGCCGGCGAGGCGGCGGTGGGCGTGGAGCGCTTTCGCCCCAACATCGTGCTGGAAGGGTTGGACGCGCACGACGAGGACCGGCTGGACCTGTTCCACATCGCCACCGCGGATGGCGTAGTGCGGCTGCGCCCGGTCAAACCCTGCCCGCGCTGCCCCATGCCCAACATCGACCCCGCCACCGCCATCAGCACGCCGGTGGTCAGCGACACCCTGCAGACCTACCGGCAAGACCCGCGGGTGGACGGCGCCATCACCTTCGGCATGAACGCCATCACGCTGCAGGGACTGGGTGCCACCTTGGCAGTGGGGCAAGCGGTGAGCGGCAATTACCAGTTCTAGGCTGACTGTGGTCTGGCGCTGGTAGCCTGTACGAACGGGGGAAGAGTCTGCGGGCTGCCGACGCCGCTGGTGCGCGTGGCTACGGGAATGTCCCCCGGGCCTGCGGCCCTCCTCCTTGATTTCCCTCCGCCACACGCCCCAGCGACATCGGGTCAATTGGCACGCCTGACGCTGAACGCCTGCCACGCTGGCAGGATCAGGTCGATGCGGCATTCGGCGCAGCGGCATCAAGGAGGAGGGCCGAAGGCCCGGGGGACAGCCGCGGAGCCGAGTGCCGTGTCGGCCTGATCACCAAACCAAGCATCGCGCGCTCCGGACGACTGCAGGAAGCTTCGCAACGCTCAAAGAAAGTAGCGGCGGGTTTAGAGAGCCGCCATCAGCCCGGGACAATGCCCATCGCATACACTATCCCCCCTGTTTCTGGGGACCAGCATGAGTTTGAAGTGTGGCATTGTGGGCTTGCCCAATGTCGGTAAATCCACCCTGTTCAACGCCTTGACCAAGGCCGGCATCGCCGCCGAGAACTACCCGTTTTGCACCATCGAGCCCAATGTGGGCATCGTCGAACTGCCCGACCCGCGGTTGGCGCAACTGGCTGAGATCGTCAAGCCCGAGCGCATCGTGCCGGCGATCGTCGAGTTCGTGGACATTGCCGGCCTGGTGGCTGGCGCCAGCAAGGGCGAAGGCCTGGGCAACCAGTTCCTGGCCCACATCCGCGAGACCGACGCCACGGTGAATGTGGTGCGCTGCTTCGAGGACGAGAACGTCATCCACGTGGCCGGCAAGGTGGACCCGATTGCCGACATCGAGGTGATCCAGACCGAGCTGTGCCTGGCCGACCTGGCCACGGTGGACAAGAGCCTGGCGCGCTACACCAAGGTGGCCAAGTCGGGCAGCGACAAGGAAGCCGCCCGCATCGTCGCCGTGCTGGAGAAATGCCATGCGGCGCTCAACGAGGCCAAGCCGGTGCGCGGCATCGCCTTCAGCAAGGAAGAGCTGGTGGTGCTGAAACCCTTTTGCCTGATCACCGCCAAGCCGGCGATGTTCGTCGGCAATGTGGCCGAGGACGGTTTTGACAACAACCCGTTCCTGGACCGCCTGCGCGAGTACGCCGCCGCGCAGAACGCGCCGGTGGTGGCCATCTGCGCCAAGATGGAGGCTGATATGGCCGACATGAGCGACGAGGACAAAACCCTGTTCCTGTCCGAGATCGGCCAGGACGAGCCGGGCCTGAACCGCTTGATTCGCGCCGCCTTCAAGCTGTTGGGGCTGCAGACCTATTTCACCGCCGGAGTGAAGGAAGTGCGCGCCTGGACGGTCGCGATCGGCGCCACCGGCCCTCAGGCGGCCGGCGTGATCCACACCGATTTCGAGCGCGGCTACATTCGCGCGCAGACCATCGCGTTTGAGGACTTCATCGCCTTCAAGGGCGAGCAGGGCGCCAAGGACGCGGGCAAGATGCGCAGCGAAGGCAAGGAATACATCGTCAAGGATGGCGATGTGATGAACTTCCTGTTCAACGTGTGAACAAGGCGCCCTCCCGGGCGCCTTGTCATTTGCGCAAGTCCACCACCCGCTTGGCCTTCCCCAGGCTACGCTCCACACCGCCTTCGGCGCGCAGTTCAACGTCTGCCGTGGTGCCGATGTAGGCCTTGATTTCGTGTTGCAGGTGTTGCGCGGCGGCGCGCGCGGCCATGCTGTCAGGCGAGATGTCCGCGCGGGTTTCCACCACCACGGTCAGCGCGTCGAGGCTGCCATCCTTGCGCAGCAGGCACTGGTAGTGCGGCGCCAGTTCGGGGCGCTTCAGGATCAGCTCCTCGATCTGCGTCGGGAACACGTTGACGCCGCGGATGATCATCATGTCGTCGCTGCGGCCGGTGATCTTTTCCATGCGCCGCATGGTGCGCGCCGTGCCGGGCAGCAGGCGCGTCAGGTCGCGCGTGCGGTAGCGGATGATGGGCAGCGCCTCCTTGGTCAAACTGGTCAGCACCAGCTCACCCATCTCGCCGTCAGCCACCAGCTCGCCGGTCTGCGGGTTGATGATCTCGGGGTAGAAGTGGTCTTCCCAGATCGTCGGCCCGTCCTTGGTCTCCACGCACTCGCAGGCCACGCCAGGGCCGATGATCTCGCTCAGGCCGAAGATGTCCACCGCGTGCAGGCCCATGCGCTGCTCGATGGCGGTGCGCATGTCGTTGGTCCACGGCTCGGCACCGAAGATGCCCATGCGCAGGCTGCAGGCCGCCGGGTCCATCCCCTGGCGGGCAAACTCTTCGGCGATGGCCAGCATGTAGCTGGGCGTGACCATGATGATGTCGGGCTTGAAGTCGGTGATCAGCTGCACCTGGCGCTCGGTCTGGCCGCCGCCGAAGGGCACCACCGTCAGCCCCAGGCGCTCGGCGCCATAGTGCGCACCCAGGCCGCCGGTGAACAGGCCGTAGCCGTAGCTGACGTGCACCATGTCGCCCGGCCGCGCGCCAGCGGCGCGGATGGAGCGCGCCATCACGTCGGCCCACATGCTGATGTCGTTCTTGGTGTAGCCCACCACCGTGGGTTTGCCGGTGGTGCCGCTGCTGGCATGCAGGCGCACGCACTGCTCACGCGGCACGGCGAACATGCCAAACGGGTAGCTGGCGCGGAAGTCCTGCTTGGTGGTGAAGGGGAATTTGGCCAGGTCGCTCAGCGTGCTGCAGTCGTCCGGGTGCATTCCGGCGGCGTCGAACTTGGCGCGGTACACCGGCGAGTTGGCATAGGCATGGCGCAACGTGGCGCGCAGGCGCTTCAACTGCAGCGCGCGCAGCTCGTCCAGGCTGGCGGTTTCGATCGGGTCCCACGGCAGGCTTTTCGTAACGCTGGGGGGGCTACTGCTGCTCATGTCTCAGGCTTCCTCGTTGTCTTGCGCTACCACCGTGCCGGCAACCTGCGCGCTTTTTCCCCGGAACAGCGCCACCAGCTCGTCGCGCTGGTTGCGCACGCGGATGTCGTAGATGCCGCTGCGCTTGCCGCGGGACTGCTCCACCGCCTCGCTGGTCAGCACATCGCCCAGCTTGGCGGGGCGCAAAAAATCGATGCTGCAGCCGGCCGCCACCGTGCTGGCGTTGTGGCTGTTGCAGGCAAAGGCAAAGCTGGAATCGGCCAGCGTGAAGATGAAGCCACCGTGGCAGATGGCGTGGCCATTGAGCATGGGCGGGCGCACCGCCATGCGCATCACTGCGCGGCCGGGCTCGCAGCTGAGCAGCTCCATCTGCATGAACTCGCGCGACGCGGTGTCGGCGGCGAACATGGTCTGGCCCACCTGGGTGGCCAATTCCTGCGGGGTCAACGGCACGCTCACTCCCCCTTGAAATTGGGTGCGCGTTTTTCCAGGAAGGCTTGCACGCCCTCGATGTAGTCGTGCGTGCGGCCCAGCGCAGACTGGGTGTCGCGCTCGGCATCCAGTTGCTGGTTCAGCGTGCGCGTGCTGCCCTCGCGCAGCAGCGTGCGGGTGGTGGCCAGCGCCTTGGTGGGCATCACGGCCAGCTTGGCGGCCATGGCCTGCGCGGCGGCCACACAGTCGTCGGCCACGTCCCAGATCATGCCCCAGTCCTTGGCCTGCTGGGCTGGCAGCTTGTCGCCGGTCATGGCCAGCGCCATGGCGCGTGCCAGGCCCAGGCGCTCCACCAGCAGCCAGCTGCCGCCGGAGTCGGGCACCAGGCCGATCTTGCTGAAGGCCTGGATGAAGCTGGCCGACGGCGCCGCGATGGCGATGTCGCACAGCATGGCCAGCGAGGCGCCGGCACCGGCGGCCACGCCATTCACCGCCGCGATGGTGGGCATGCGCAGGCTGACCATGCGGCGTGCCGTGGGGTTGAAGGCTTGTTCGATCACCGGGCCAGGGTCAGCCCGCGCCACCAGGTTGGGGCCGGGCGTGAAGTCGAACTCCGACAGGTCGGCACCGGCGCAAAACCCGCGCCCCGCACCGGTGATGACCAGCGCGCGCACGGCGGCGTTGGCCTCGGCCTGGTCCAACGCGGCCCACAGGTCGCGGTGCATCTGGCGGGTGAAGCTGTTCAGCGCTTGCGGGCGGTTCAGCGTGACGGTGGCGATGGCGCCAAGTTCGGCATACAGCACCGTGGGTTCTGCGGACATAGGACAATCCTTGGCAAGTGAAACGCATCCAATCTACCATTAACCGACCAATCGGTTGGTTAATGTTTACCCTGGCATATAGTGTGACCAAACCCTACGGAGACTGCAAATGACTTACGAATTGATCACCGTCCGCACCGAAGCCGACAAGGTGGGCATCATCACGCTGAACCGGCCCAAGCAGTTGAACGCGCTGAACGACCAGCTGATGGACGAGCTGGGCGCCGCGCTGAAGGCCTTTGACGCCGACCGCGCCATTGGCTGCATGGTGATCACCGGCAGCGAGAAAGCCTTTGCCGCCGGTGCCGACATTGGCGCCATGGCCAACTACAGCTTTGCCGATGCCTATGGCGGCGACTACATCACCCGCAACTGGGAAGCCATACGCGGCATACGCAAACCGGTGATCGCCGCCGTCAGCGGCTTCGCGCTGGGCGGCGGCTGCGAGCTGGCGATGATGTGCGACTTCATCATCGCCGCCGACAACGCCAAGTTCGGCCAACCCGAGATCAAGCTGGGGGTGATCCCCGGCGCCGGCGGCACGCAGCGGCTGCCGCGTGCAGTGGGCAAGAGCAAGGCCATGGACATGGCGCTGACCGCCCGCATGATGGATGCGACAGAGGCCGAGCGCGCCGGCCTGGTCAGCCGCGTGGTGCCGCTGGACAAGCTGATGGAGGAAACCCTGGCCGCCGCCATCACCATCTGCGGCTTCTCGCAGATCGCCACCATGGCGGCCAAGGAGTCGGTGAACCGCGCTTTCGAGGGGTCCCTGAGCGACGGCGTGATGTTCGAGCGCCGCATGTTCCACGCGCTGTTCGCCACCACCGACCAGAAGGAAGGCATGGACGCCTTCGTCAACAAGCGCAAGCCCGAGTTCCAGCACCGCTGAGCGTTGGCGCACGGCATGACCGCTGGTTTGAAACGGCTGCTGGCGGCCGCCTGGGTCGTGCTGCCATTGCTGGCCGCCTGCGGTGGCAACGCCCAGGCCATGGTGATGATCCGCGAGGGCGACACCGTGGTGCTGGCCGGCCCGGTGGTGGCCGAGGACGGCGACAAGTTCCGCCGCCTGCTGGCCCAGGGACCGCTGACGCGCGTCATCCTGCTGGGCAGCCGGGGCGGCAGCATGAATGGCGGTCTCAGCGTGGCCAACCAGATACGCGCGCACGGCATCAACACCGTGGTGGCGGGGCCGTGCTCCTCATCCTGCGCGGTGATCTTCATGGGCGGCGTGGAACGCCAGATGATGGGCGGCAAGACGCTGGCACAGACCCGGCTGGGTTTTCACGGCCCGCACAACCGCACCACCAGGAATGTGACCGCACGCGGCGCCGACCAGCTGTACGACTGGCTGGAAAAGAAGAGCGATGGCAAGTTCAGTGGCGAATTGCTGGATCGGGCCATGCGGATCACGCATGCCGGCGACATCCTGTTTTTCTATTACAGCCATCCCCTGCAACCACCAGACCAGCCCAGCGTGGTGTTCTGCCCCGAGCATGTGCGCCTGCGCAGCCTGTGCCAGCAATTCCCCGGTGTGGACGCCTTCAGCGCCGGTGTGCTGACCACGCGCACGCTGTTCCCGCCGGACACGCCCATCTACGCCACCGCCGTGGCCGCCCAGCCACCCCAGGACGCCGCCAGCGCGCCGCAGGAGCCTGGGCCGGAAGCGGCCGTGCCGGCACCCCAAAAATAAGGGGGTTTCCGGCCGGCGCCGACTCGGGCTATAATATTGGGCTCAGGCGCTTTAGCTCAGTCGGTTAGAGCGATGGAATCATAATCCACAGGTCCGCGGTTCGAATCCGTGAAGCGCCACCAAAATTGACGAGAAACCCGCCCTGGCTGATGCTGGTGCGGGTTTTTTCATTCGGGCCGTCCTAGATTTTCGGCGCCCACCCCGGCGGCATGCAGGTGAAGGTGATCTGCTGCCCCGGCTGGCGCGCCAGCGCGCGCAGCGCGTCGTCGGTGGTGACGGCGCCGCCATCGTCGCGCGCATAGCGGCCATCAGGCGCCATCACGAAGGTGGTGGCCCGGCCGGCCACCACGCCGCGCGCCACCAGCGCGCATTCGGTCGCGTTGGCACCCAGCATCTTGGACGCAAACGGCGTCATGGCGCGCGCGCGCAGCAGGTCGATGCGCGGGCCCACCGCGCTGCCATTGTTGGCGTCCAGCGTGATCTGCTGGCCGACGATGGGCGCCAGGTCGTTGTCGAAGGCCAGCATGAAGGCCTCGACATCCCGGCGTTGCGTGTCACCGCCGGTGAAGCCGACACGGCCACCCAGGGCGCTGTTGAACACCTTGGCCTGGAAGAAGCGGAACAAGGTGTCCACACTGGCGTCGTTGGTGAAGCCGTAGCCCCGCATCTGCTGGCCCTGGTGGGTGTTGTTGCCGCTGTTCTCGGAAGCGTTGGCGGCCATGCCAAACATGCCCACCCGCTCGTACAGGTTGCGCAGCTGCGGGATCTTCATGGTCTGCGGCAGCGCTTCGAAGCTGGACTGGCCGTCGCCGCCGAAGAAGCCTTTCGCCGGCGCCAACGTGTGGCAGCCCTGGCAGGTGAAGCCCAGGCCGGTGATCGGTATGCCGTCCGACATGTGGCCGGTGCCCACCGGTTTGCCCTCGGCATCGCAGACCACGGCAACGCCGGTGCCGCTGTCCAGCCCCTCACAGCCCATGAAGAAGCTGCGGCCACGGGCCTGCGATGCGGTCAGGTTGTTGTCCAGGTTGCGCACCGGGTTGGGCGGCGGCGCCATGGCCAGCGCGAAGTTGGAGAACGACTGCATGTCTGCCGCCGGCAGCGGCGTGCCGCGGCCCAGCAGCGCCGGGAAGGCAGCGATGAAGTTCTTGAACGACAGCTCGGCGTCGAACGGCGGCACGGCGCTGGGGTCGGTGCCGGCCTCGCCTGAAAAGCGGTCGCCACGCCAATGCATCGCGCCGTGGTTGACCATGCCGCGCAGTGTCTGCGTGCCCATGGGCCCCTTCATCGGGTGCAGGGTCTGCACCTGCCCGGTGCCATTGATGTTGGTGCCCAAGGCACCCAGCGCCAGCTTGACGGTGACCGGCGTGACCACGGCCTTGCCATCCGGGTCGCCCAGGTCCCAGGCCAGGTGGTCGGTGTTGCCGAAGATGTGGCAACTGGCGCACGACGCCTCGCCGTTGGAGGACGAAATCTTGGCGTCATACAGCAGCGGGCGCCCGGCCACGATGGCGCTCGACTCTGGGCTGAACAGTATCTGGTGCGACACCTCGCGCTTGGCGGCAAGGTCGATCACCGAGATGCCGCTGTCAAACCGGGTCGCCACATACAGGCGCTGGCGCGCCTCGTCCAGCACCAGCCCGCTGGGGCCGCCGCCAGACACCGTGATGTAGCCGGCGCTGAGCTGGGTGGGGTCGAAACTGTTGTCCTCCAACGCCGCAGTTGGAAACACACCCACCTTGCTGGAGCCGAAGGCGGCCACATACAAAGTCGCACCATCGCCCGAGACCACGATCTCCAGCGGCGTGGACAGGCTGTGCTGCCTGACGCTGTCGGGCGCCGGGCGCACCGCGTAGTTGATGTGCTTGTTCAGGTGGCGCGCGGCCACGGCCGCACCCCTGAGCACCGTGATGCGGGTCTCGGCCAGGTGGCCTTGCAAGGTGGTGCCGGCGAAGATGCCGGCGCCTTCAAAACGCAGTTCGTTGCGGGATTCGGTGTTGGACACGTACACCGCGCCGGACTTCGGGTTGACCGCCATGTTGAACAGCGTGGTGCCCACATGCGCGAAGCTACCCTTGGTGGCCAGCAGCTCGGCGTCGATGACAAACACATCGTCGTCCGCCAGGTTGAAGCGCACCACACCCGACCAGTCACGACCCCGGGCATCGCGCCAGCGGTTGCTGGCATCGGCCTTGACGATCAGGCCCACGCGCGGCGCCGGCACGCCGGAGGCATTGGTCGCCGGGCCCAACGCGGAGCCTGGTATGGCGTTGCCATTCACGGTGCAGGGCGTGTCGTTGTCGAACCCATCGCAGGGCAGCAGTGGCGAGATCGATGTGGTCTGGTTGCCGGAATGGTGGGCCGCCGCGTAGACCGTCTTGCCATCGGGTGTGACAGCCAGCGCCCGTGGCGTGTCGGTGGGCAGGGTCAGGATGGCCAACGGCACGCCGCCCAGCGCATCACCGGGTTGTGCGGCGTCAAACACCCAGACGTCGGCACGGCCGACCCCCGCCGTGGTGAGCTGCGGGTCACCCGCGCCCGGCACCGCCGCCAGCGTGGGGTTGCTGCGCTGCTGGCCCCGGTGCGCGGTGGTGATGAAGGCGCGCTGCCGGTTCGCGCCCGCGAAGACGATGTCACGCGGCTCGTCCCCCACCAGCAATGTGCGCACCACACGGGCCGGCGTGCTGGCCACATCGACCACACTGATGCTGTCCGACAGGTGGTTGACCACCCACACCTCGCCGGCATTGCGCACCGCCACCGCCACCGGCTCCAGGCCAACGTCGACAGAGGCCACCAGAGCCAGCCCCGACGCCGACACGCTCAGGATGTCCAACGTGCCCGCGCCGGTGTTGGCCATGAACAGGCGCGTGCCGTCGGCCGACAGGGCCAATGGCCGCACCGGGCCGCTCTCGAAGGTGAAGCGCCGCTCCGCCGGCACGGCCGGGGGGATGACGGGCACCACCGGTGTGACCACCGGCGGCGTGGTCGTGCCGGCTGAGGAGCCGCCGCCATTGCCGCTGCAAGCCGCCACCAGCAGCACAGCGAATACGGCACAAAGGCTCAAGCCCGAGAAACGCTGGGCGACCGGTGAGTGGTGCAACTGCATGGCGGCCAGTATGCCGCAAGCCCCTGCTTTGTAAAGCCATGTCCGCATTCGCTGGCCAGTCACGTTATCCTGAATACCAGGAGGAGACACCATGCAGTCATCCAGGGCGGCCACCAGCCTGCCATGCACCCCACGCCCGCGACGACGCATCAACCTGGGGCTGACAGCGGCCATGGCCTTGACGCTCACCTGGGTTCTGACAGCTTGCGGCGGTGGCGGTGGTGGCGGAGCCCCTTCCAGCACACCCACCCCAACCACGCCGACCACACCGATTCCCGAAGTGGCACACGGCGACACAAGCAACGCGCTGGTGACCTCATCCGCCGGCGTGGACTACCCGCTTCGCATCTACCTGCCGGTGGGGTATGACAAAAGCCCGGGCACCAGCTACCCGGTGATCTATGGGCTGGATGGCGACATCTGGTTCGGCCAGATGGCCACCACGCTGGATGAGCTGGGCATCAAGGCCATCCTGGTCGGCATTGGCCGCAATGACCGGCGCGACTTCGACTACCAGGTGACCGGCGCGCTCGCGTACTACCGCTTCGTCACCCGCGATCTGGTGCCCTTCATGGAGAGCCACTACCGCGCGCTGGCCAGCCGGCGCACCCTGGTGGGCCATTCCTTCGGTGGCACCTTCGTCGAGTTGGCGTTCTTCATGGACCAGCTGAGTGCCAGCCCCTACTTCAGCAACTACGTGTCGCTGGACGGTGCGTTTGACGAAAACAGCTCCGACCTGAAGGTGTTCAGCCAGGAGCAGGCGCTGGCCGACGCGCACCCCGCGCAGGTGAATGCCACCTACGTGCTAGCCGGTGCCACCTGCTGCCACTATGCCATTGGTGCCCAGTTGTACAACCAGCTTCAAGCCCGCCGCTACGCGGGCCTGAAGCTGTCACTGGTGTCTTATGCCGAAAACCACGTCAACATGTTCTTGCCGGCCTACCGGGACGCGATGAAGTACCTGTTCACGCCCTGAGTGGCGGCAAAAACCCAGACCCCGGTCACTTCATCAGAAACTTCGCCAGCGCCATGTAGGCGGGCAACGACGTCGGGTCATTGCCCGCGTTGGCCGCGATCGGGTGCGATGCGTAGCGCGCGATCACCATCTCGGCCTTCGGGTCGATGTAGATGGCCTGGCCATGTACACCGCGCGCCATGTAGGCACCGTGCTCGTTGTGCAGGTTCCACCACATGTCGCGGTAGCTGCCGCCGGTCAGCAGCACATAGCCCGCCTTGGCGAAGTGGGCCTTGTCGCCCCCCTTGCGGACATCGGCCACCACCGCCTTGGGGATGATCTGCTGGCCGTTGAAGTAACCGTCCATGCGCATCATCTCGCCGAAGCGGGCCAGGTCGCGCAGGCTGGTGTTCAGACCACCGCCGGCGAATTCGTTGCCAACAGAATCAACGGAGAAATACGCATCCTGCTCGGCGCCCAGCTTGCTCCAGATGCGGTCCTGCAGGTACTCGCCAATGGACTTCCCCGTCACGCGGCGAATCACCCAGCCCAGCGCGTCGGAGTTCACCGTCTTGTAGGCAAAGGCCTTGCCGTGCTCGCCCTCGGCCTGCACCGTCTGAAGGAACTCGTAGAAGGTCTTGGGGCCAGCGTAGTTCGGCGGGCGCGGCAGCACGCCGCCGGCGCGCACGTGGTCAAAGACCTCGGCCTTGGGGTCGGCATAGTTCTCGGAATACTTGATGCCGGTGGTCATGTCCATCACCTGGCGCACGGTGGCGTTGCCAAAGCCGGTGTCTTTCAGCTCGGGCACGTATTTGGCCACCGGTGCGCTCTCATCCAGCTGGCCTTCGGCCACCAGTGTGGCAGCCAGCGTGCCGACGAAGGATTTGGTGACCGATTGCGCGATGTGCTGCCCCTGAGGCTTGAGCACGCCAAAGTATTTCTCATACACGATGCGGCCTTTGTGCAGCACCACGATGCCATCGGTGTAGTTGGCCAGCAGCGACTGCGCCCAGGTCATGCTCTCCGTGCCGCCCAGCGGCTGGAACGCCAGCGCGTCGATCTCGGCCGTGCGCTCGGTGCGCGGCAGCACGCTGGCCGCGCCGGTGCCGCGCCACACATTGGTGGTGGGGCCCATCTGGCGCGAGTTGGAAAACGTCCAGCGCCAGCGCGGGAAGGTGTAGAAGCTGCCGTTGGCAAAGGCGATCACCTTCTCTGGCGGCGGCGGCGAGCCCACCATCCAGCCCAGCGTCACGGGGTCGCTGGCGATGGCGTCGGGGAATTTGGGCGGCACCGGTTGCTGAGCCTGTGCCAAGGTGGTGGCGGCCAGCAGGGGTGCGGCCAGGAGCTGTGTGGTCATACGTCGCCAGGTGGTGGTCTTGGTCATGGGTTCTTGTCTCCGCAGTTGTTATCAGTGACCGGGTGATTATCGGCAGCGCTCGCACCGTGGCAAGGCGGCACCGGGCCAGGCCAGGCGCGTGCGGGACAGCCCACACCCGTGTTTTCCCTCTGTTGCACTTTACAATACACAAGTGTATGGTTCAGCCCCATGTCGAGCAATCTGCTGTTTTTGCTGGCCTGGCTGTTGCCGTTTGGCTTGTTCCTGTTGTGGTACGGCGGGCGCGGCCGACCGCTGAGCAACACCGAGGTCGAGGCTTTCATGGCCGAGTTGAAGGCGCGCGTCCGGGGCCCGCTGGATGCCGCGCTGGTTGAAGAAGTGCGCACGTTGGCCGCCGGGGATGACGGCCGCGAGTTCGTCATGCAGAACCTGGCGCGCTACCGTGCCCAGGCGGTCTATCCCGAAGACCTGCGCCATTTCGGCAGCGACGCCCGCGCCGCCGACCGGCGCTACGGACGGGCCATCATGCCGCACCTGTTGCGCTACGGCAATGTGCCGGTGTTCATCGCCCGGCGCAGCGGCAGCTTTGTGGAGCCGGCCGGCGGCGCTCAGGCCTGGCATTACGTGGCCATGGTGCGTTACCGCAGCCGGCGCGACTTCCTGCGCTTTGCCACGGCGATCTCGCGCGCCGACATCGCCGTGCACAAATGGGCGGCACTGGAGAGCACGCACATCTTCCCGGTGCAACCGGTGTTGAGCCTGATCATGGTGCGCGGCACGGTGGGCGCGCTGCTGCTGTTGCCGGCCTTGGCGCTGCGCGCCCTGGTGCTGCCGTGATGGCGCGGCGGCGCAAGCTGTGGGGGGGCCTGCTGCTGGTGCTGCTGGCACTGGCGGCCTTGGCCTACACCCAGCGGTTGAAACTGCTGCAGTACTCGCTGGGCTGGCACACCGACATCGTGCACCCGCGCGAGCCCAATCACGCTGCGCCCTGGATGCCGGGGCCGGTGCAAGCCGCCGCGCCGTTGGCACAGCGGCCGCCCAACGTCATCGTCATCCTGGCCGATGACCTGGGTTTCAACGACGTCACCACCTATGGCGGCGGCCGCGCCGATCAGGGCGTGCCCACACCCAACATCGACGCCATCGCCCGTGATGGCGTGCGCTTTGACGCCGGCTATGCCGGCAGCGCGGTGTGCACGGTGTCACGCGCGGCGCTGCTGACCGGCCGCTACCCCTGGCGCTTCGGCGTGGAGTTCACCCCCACGCCCGGCGCCATGGCGGCGGTGGCCGGCGACCTGTATGCCGACCCCGACCGCCTGTACCCGGTGGTCATCGACAAGGACAAGGCCCGCCAGGCAAAGGACTTCAACGACCTGGGCCTGCCGCCGTCGGAGTTGACGCTGGCCAAGCTGCTGAAAGCGCGCGGCTACCACACGCTGCACATCGGCAAGTGGCACCTGGGCAGCACACCCGAGATGCGGCCCAACAACCAGGGCTTTGATGAAACCCTGTTCATGGAAAGCGGCCTGTACCTGCCGGTGAATGACCCGCGCACCGTCAACGCCCGGCAGGACTTCGACCCCATAGACCGCTTCCTGTGGCCCAACATGCGCTTTGGCGTCAGCTACAACGCCGGCAAATGGTTTGAGCCCGCCAAGTACCTGACCGACTACTTCACCGACGAGGCCGTCAACGCGATACAGCGCAACAAGCACCAGCCCTTCTTCCTGTACCTGGCGCACTGGGGCGTGCACACGCCACTGCAGGCCAGCAAGGCGGACTACGACGCGCTGCCCAACATTCCCGACCACCGCCGCCGCGTCTACGGCGCCATGATCCGCTCGGTGGACCGCAGCGTGGGTCGCATCCTGCAGACGCTGAAGGACGAAGGGCTGGAGGACAACACCATCGTCATCTTCACCAGCGACAACGGCGCGCCTGGCTACATCGGCCTGCCCGAAGTGAACCAGCCCTTTCGCGGCTGGAAGCTGACCTTCTTCCAGGGCGGCCTGCGTGTGCCCTATGTGGCCAAGTGGCCGGGGCATATTGCAGCCGGCACCCGGTATGCGGCGCCGGTGTCCAACATCGACATCCTGCCCACCGTGGTGGCCGCCGCCGGTGGCCAACTGCCCAAGGACCGGGTGGTCGACGGCGTCAACCTGCTGCCACACCTGGGCGTGCAGCCCACGCCGCAGCCTTCTCGACCGCTGTTCTGGCGCGACGGCCCCTACCGCTCGGTGCAGGACAAGGGTTGGAAGCTGATCAGCGCCGAGCGGCCGAAGAAAGACTGGCTGTTCAACCTGGCCGACGACCCCACCGAGAAGCACAACCTCGCCGACAGCCAACCGGCCAGGGTGGCCGAGTTGAAAGCGCTGCTGAAGACGCACAACGCCAGCATGCCGCCACCGCTGTGGCAGTCCTTCATCGAAATGCCCATCCTGATCGACAAGACGCTGGACCAGAAGCAGACGCCCAGCGATGAATACACCTACTGGGTCAACTGAAGGTCAACGGCTACGGGATAGCATGCGCGGATGATGCGGAGCAAGTTGTCACCCCTTTTACGCGCGAGCCTGGTGCTGAGCGCGCTGGCGCTGCTGGCTGGCCTGGGCTGGGTCTGGCTGCGCGGCGTGGTCGATCCCACCGCAACGCCAGCCACAGCACAGCCTTCAGCAGCAGCAGCGCGGGCCGAACGCCTGCAGTGCGCGCTGCCTGCGCAGCCCGCACAAACCGGAAGTGCCACGCAGCAGGCCCACCCCGGGATGGTGTGGGTACCGCCAGGCAGCTACACCATGGGTGACACCCGCTACCCCGAAGAGCAACCGGCGCGCAGCGTGCAGGTGGCCGGCTTCTGGATGGACCGCACCGAGGTCACCAACGACCAGTTCGCCGAATTCGTCAATGCCACCGGCTACGTGACCGTGGCCGAGCGGCCGGTGGACGCCAAGAGCCACCCCGGCCTGCCGCCAGACATGCTGCAAGCCGGCGCGGTGGTGTTCGTGCCGCCCAGGCAGATCAGCGGCAAGGACGATATCTCGCAATGGTGGCGCTACATCCCCGGCGCCAACTGGCGCCACCCAGGCGGGCCGGCCACCGGCCTGGAAGGCCACGGCGCTTTCCCGGTGGTGGCGGTGACGCTGGAAGACGCCCAGGCCTACGCGCGCTGGAAAGGCCGCATGCTGCCCACCGAGGCGCAATGGGAATGGGCCGCGCGCGCCGCCACACCGCAAGCGCTGCCTGAGCACGAACAACCCAAGGCCGCCAACACCTGGCAGGGTCTGTTCCCCACCGTCAACTCCAGTGAGGACGGCTTCACCGGCCTGGCGCCCGTGGGCTGCTACGCGCCCAATGCGCTGGGCCTGTTCGACATGATCGGCAATGTGTGGGAGCTGACCACCGACACCTGGCGCCCCCACCCTGCCGATGCCACAGCGCCGGACCAGGTGCCGGCCGCATTGCGCGGCGCCCCCGCCAGCCAGGGCACGGGCCAGCATGTGATCAAAGGCGGCTCCTTCCTGTGCTCGCCCGACTACTGCATGCGCTACCGCGCCGGCGCGCGCCAGCCGCAGGACGACGACCTGGGCGCCAGCCACCTGGGGTTTCGCACCATCCAGCCACCATGACGGCGCAACGCAAGAAGAAGCTCTTCATCGGCTTGCTGGTGCTGCTCACCCTGGCTGCTGCGTTCTACATCACCGCCCAGCGGGTGCTGCTGGGCGCGCGGGCTTACCTGTTCGGCTACCCGCTGGTCATCATGGACGTGACGCGCGAAGGCGCCGCCCGGACCCTGGGGCCGCCCAACCAGTTGCAGCGGCTGCGCAAGTTCCCCGATGCCAGCTTCCGCGCGGTGGTGCGGCCCAATGTGGACACGCTGTACACCATCGCCTTCATCGACACCGACGCCGGGCCGTGGGTGTTCACCATGCCGCCCAATGACCAGCGCTACGAGCTGATGCCCTTCATGGACGCCTGGACCGACGTCTTCACCAGCCCTGGCACCCGCACCGTGGGTACCCAAGGCGGCCGCTACCTGATCGCCGGGCCGCACTGGCAGGGCACGGTGCCCGCGGGCATGGCGCTGATGCGCGCGCCCACGCAGCTGCTGTGGCTGCTGGGCCGCACGCAGACCAATGGCGCGGACGACTACGCCACCGTGCACGCGCTGCAGGACGGCCTGAAGCTGGAGCCGTTGAACCCCGGCACCGCCCCCGCCCCTGCCTTCGCCCAGCAGCCAGGCCAAAGCCTGGGCGCGCCAATCCAACAGATGCAGCAGATGGGCATCACAGTGTTCTTCCAACGCCTGGCGCAGTTGATGGTCAACAATCCGCCGCGCCCGGCCGACGCGCCCATGGTGGCCCAGCTGGCCGGCATGGGCGTGGTGGCAGGGCAGCCGGTGCAGTGGAATGCCTGGCAACGCTTCTGTGTCGACGCCGGCCGGAAGCTGGCCGATTGGCGCGTGGCCGAGGGCCTGAAGAAACCGCACCAGCGCGTGCGCGGCTGGTTCTCACCGCCGGCCAATCTGGCGAACTTCGGCACCGACTATGCGACACGCGCTGGTGTCGCCATGGTGGGCCTGGGCGCCAACCTGCCGGCCGATGCCGTCTACCCCAGCACACGTGAGGACGGCCAGGGCGAGATGCTGAACGGCAGCCACCGCTACCGCCTGCACTTCGCGGCCAATGCGCTGCCACCGGCCAAGGCGTTCTGGTCCATCACCGCCTACGGTGCCGACGATTTCCTGATCGCCAACCCACTGAACCGCTACGCATTGGGCGACCGCGACAAGCTGCGCTACAACGCCGACGGTTCGCTGGACATCTGGGTGCAGGCACAGGTGCCCACCGACCCACAACAACAGGCCAACTGGTTGCCGGTACGCGCCAACGAACCCTTCACGCTGAACGCGCGCCTGTACTGGCCCCAACCCGAGGCGCTGGACGGCCGCTGGGGCATGCCAGCGGTGCAGCGGCTGGACTGAGAGGGGCTACCTGCCCTTGGGCTTGGCCGCCTGCTGGCGTATCAGGTAGTCGGAGATGACACCCTTGATGAACTGCTTGATGCGCGGCGGCGTGGTCGGGCGGCTCAGCGCCTGGTTGCCACCCACCACCGCCAGGTAGAACAGGCCGGCCAGCTCGGCTGACTTCAATGCGTCGCCGCCCGTCAGGCGCAGGAATTTCTGCTCGAACAGCGCCATGCGCGCCTCGTCCACCTGCACCAGCATCTGGGCCACCGCCTCATCCTTGCGCGCCAGCGCGCGCATGGCCAGCTCGAACACCATGTTCTCCAGCTTGGGGCCGGCATGGGCCAGCGCGATCTCCAGGATTTCTTCCAGGTCCTTGGCCGGGTCCGGACCATCCTTTTGCTGCATGCCTTTGTCCAGCTCGATCTCGCGCGCCTGCCAGCGCTGCAGCAGCGCGGTGATCAGCTCCGCGTGGTCGGCAAAGTGCCAGTAGAAGCTGCCACGCGTGACGTTCAAGCGTTCGGCCAGCGTCAGCACGCGCACGGCGTCAAAGCCGCCATCCACCACGGCGGCGAAGGCGGCATCCAGCCAGTCGTCGCGGCTCAGCCGCGGCGTCTCGGAGCGCTTGCGGGTCTTGGGCGTCTTGTTGGCGGCGGTCATGGCGTGGCGGCAGATCCTCAGGCATTGGTGGATACCCTGAATGGTCTCCAAACGCATTGCGATGTCGATTCTAAAACAATACACTTGTGTATGGAAGAATAAATTTGCGCCATCGCCATATCCGAAAACACCCCGCAGGAGACCCCACCATGACCCGCACACTCGCATCCCGTTCTTTCGTCCGCTTTCCCGTCCGCCCCTTGTCCGCGGCATGTGCAGCTGCCGGGCTGCTCGCCACACTGGGCGCGCAGGCGGCCGAGGGCTACAAGCTGCGCCAGTCGCCGGTGGGCCTGTTCGGCGGTGAGATTGCCGCCAAGTCCGACAACCCCGGCTTCTTCGGCACCGCCGCCTTGAGCTTCACCACCATTGACCAGATCGTCGACGCCAACGGCAACGACATTGGCGTGGCGGCGCGCAGCGTGCCGCTGCCCACCGGCACACCCACCGCCGGGCGGGTGCCCAACGGCAGCTTCTCGCTGAACGTGCCGGCCGGCACCATCGCCTTCAACCAGGACCAGACGCAGCTGAACCTGGCCGGCGGCTACACCACCGAAACGCAATACGGCGGCGGTCGCTGGACCTTTGCCGTCAACATCCCGCTGATCAAGCAAAGCCGCACCTTCGTGGCCACGCAGGCGGCGGGCACGGTGTCGCCCTCCACCGCAGCGCTGCCGGCGGCGCTGCAGACCGCGGTGGCCACCATCGCCGCCGCCGCGCAGGCGCAAGTCACCGCCGGCGTGGCCGCCACGGTGGCGCCACAAAATGCCGACGTCAACGGCATGGGTGACACCGAGCTGTCGGTGGTGTGGATCTCGCAGCAAGACCGGCTGAAGATCGCCGCCGGCGTGTCGCTGTTCATGCCCACCGGCGACTACGACAAGAACCGCGGCCCCAACCCCGGCTTTGGCAACTTCTACACGCTGCGCCCTGGCATCGCGCTGAGCTATTCGCTGAACCCCAACCACAGCGACGCCAGCTGGGACTCGGGCGTGACCATTGCCGGGCGCGTTTCCTACGGCATCAACACCATCAACAAAGACACCGATTACCGCAGCGGCAACTTCGTCTATGTGGAGGGTGGCATCGTCAAGGTCAGCGGCAACTGGGCGGTGGGCGCCAACATCCTTGCCATACGCCAGGTCACCGACGACAGCGGCAGCGGTGCCACCTTGGGCGGCTTCCGCTACCGCAACAACGCGGCCGGGCCTTTCATCTCGTACAAGCTGCCGGGCCAGGAAGCCGGCTTCAACCTGCACTACAGCCGCAACTTTGACAGCGCCAACGCGCTGGTGTCGCACACCTGGCAATTGCGATTCATCAAGGCCTGGTGACCCAAGGGGGCACGGACAGGAGCCGCGCGGCATGTCGCTGAAAACGCTGTTGATGCCGCACATCAGCGCGCGGCTGCTTTCGCGCCAGCGGCTGCTGCGCCTGCGCGACCTCGCCGAGGAGCGGCGCATCGCGGCGCGCGCGCCGCATGAGCTGCACTACTTTCACCAGGCCGACGACCCCTACAGCGCGCTCACCTCCGCCGCACTGCCTGCACTGCTGGCACGCTACGACGTGGTGCTGCGCACGCACGTGGTGGGGCCGCCGCCGGACAGCGCCGCGCCTGAACGCGAACGCCTCATCGCCTACTCGCGCACAGACGCGCAACGCCTGGCGCGGCGCTGCCGGATACCCTACAGCAACCCGGGCGCACAGCCCAGCGCCAGCGCCGTGCAGGTGGCCAACGCGCTGCTGGTGCAGGCCCTGCGCGAAGACCGCTTCGTGCAAGCGGCGCCCACTGTCAGCCAACAGCTGTGGCAAAGTGCCACGGCCAACGGCGCCGCGCTGCCGGCGGGCGGCGCACCAGCCAGCGAGGTGGTGGCGCACCTGGCCGAATCAGAAGCCCTGCGCACGCGCTGGGGCCACTACCTGGGCGCCACCTTCTACTATGGCGGCGAGTGGTACTGGGGGCTGGACCGGCTGCACCACCTGGAGCAGCGCCTGCAAGAGCTGGTTGTGCACAAGACCGGCGTGCAAGGCCTGCTGTTTCCACCCGCCGCCGACTTGGCCAAGCCGCTGCAACTGGCCCGGCCGGCCACACTGGACTTTTTCTTCTCGTTGCGCAGCCCCTACTCCGCCATCGTCGCGCGCCGCGTGTTCGAACTGGCGCGGCTGAGTGGCGCCCAGCTGCGGCTGCGTTACGTGCTGCCCATGGTGATGCGCGGCCTGCCTGTGCCGGCGGCAAAACGCGGCTACATCAGCCAGGACACCGCGCGTGAGGCGTTCGTGCGCGGCATCCCGTTTGGCCGCATCAACGACCCGGTGGGCAAACCCACCGAGCGCGGCCTGTCGCTGATGCCGCTGGCCGAGCGCCTGGGGCAGTCCGAGGCCTATGTGCTGTCCTTCATGCAGGGCGTCTGGGCCGAGGGGCTGGACGCCGGCAGCAACCGCGGCCTGCGCCGCATCACCGAGCGCGCTGGCCTGCCTTGGGATCAGGTGCAACAGGCGCTGCAAGACAACGGCTGGCGCCAGACCGCCGAAGCCAATCGCACTGACTTGTTCGCCTTGGGCCTGTGGGGCGTGCCCTCGTTCAGCGTGGACGGCGTGTCCGCTTGGGGACAGGACAGGCTGTGGGTCATTGAAGAACAATTGCGCACCCACCTCTGAAATCGGGAAGACACCACCATGATGTACACCCTGTCCAAGCTCGGCTGCCTGGCCATCTACGTACTGGCACTGTCCGCCCTGCTGCTGGGCTGGCCCAGCGGCACCATGGCCACCGTGATGCAGGGCGTGGCCGTGGTGATGCTGGCGCTGCATGTGCTGGAGGCCCTGCTGATGCGCAAGCAGCTGACGCAGTTTCCCGGCTCGTTGGCGCGCAACGTAGCGCTGACCATCGTGTTTGGCCTGCTGCACTGGAAGCCGCTGCTGGAAGCGCAGGCCAAAGCGCGCGCGCAAGCACAAACCACAGACGCAGCATGAAGCCGCATCAGCTTGCGACCGCACTTGCGCTGCTGCTGGCCAACCTGGGCCAAGCCGCTGTGCCAGCCGCTATGCCAGTCGCAGCGCCCACCGCCGCCAGCACCCCGGCCGCCATCCAAACAACGGCAAGACGCCCCAACATTATCGTGCTGGTGGCCGACGACTGGGGTTTCACCGACGTCGGCGCCTTCGGTGGCGAGATCGCCACGCCCAACCTGGACGAGCTGGCGCGCCGGGGCATGCGCTTCACCAACTTCCACGTCTCGGCCTCCTGCTCACCCACCCGCGCCATGCTGCTGACCGGGGTGGACAACCACCTGAACGGCGTGGGCAACATGCGTGAATCGATCCCGCAGCAGCACCTGGGCCAGGCCGGTTACCTCAGCGTGCTGAACCGCAACGTCGCCACCGTCGCCAACCACCTGCACGACGGCGGCTACCGCACCTACGCGGTGGGCAAGTGGCATGTGGGCAAGGAGCCGCACAACCTGCCCAACCAGCGCGGCTTTGACCGCTCGCTGATCCAGGGCGACAGCGGCTCCGACAACTGGGAGACCGCCAAGCGCTACCTGGATCTGACCGACAAGGTCTACTGGTTCGAGGATGGCAAAGAAGCCACCATGCCGGCCGAGTACTACTCGTCGCAGTTCTACACCGACAGGGCGATCGCCTACCTGAAGGCCGACGCCAAGTCCGACAAGCCCTTCTTCACCTACCTGGCCTACCAGGCCAGCCACATTCCGGTGCAGGCGCCACCCGAGTTCATCGCCAAGTACAAGGGCCGCTACGACCAGGGCTGGACGGTGCTGCGCGAACAGCGGCTGCAGAGCGCCATCAAGCTGGGCCTGGTGCCGCCGGACACGCGCATGGCCACCATGGCCACCACCACCGACTGGAACGCGCTCAAGCCCGAGGACAAGGCCTACCAGGCGCGCCGCATGGAGGTCTACGCCGGCATGACGGACGCCATGGACTACCACGTCGGCCGGCTGATGCAGTACCTGAAGGACAGCGGCCAGTACGACAACACGGTGTTCGTCTTCATGTCCGACAACGGGCCCGAGGCCTCGGACCCGTATGCGATCACGCTGGCCCGCTGGTGGCTGGACCGCAACTACAAGCGTGGCATTGACGAGCTGGGCGCCAAGGGTGCCTACAGCATCGTCGGCCCCAGTTGGGCCAGCGCCACCGCCGCGCCGCTGAACACCTACAAGTTCTATTCCGGCGAAGGCGGCATACGCGTGCCCATGATCATTTCCGGCGCACCGGGCATGCTGCCTAACCAGGTGCAAAAGGGCTTCACACATGTGACCGACATCGCACCCACGCTGCTGGACATCGCCCAGTTGCCGCGCCCCGGCACACAGTACCAGGGCCGCACGGTGGAGGCGATGCGCGGCAGCAGCCTGTTGCCGGTGATGCTGGGCCAGGCGCAACGCGCGCACCCCGTGGACGAGGCGATAGGCTACGAGCTGTCGGGCAACCAGGCGCTGTTCAAGGGCGACCTGAAGCTGATCAGGAACATCCCGCCCGTGGGCGATGGTCAATGGCACCTGTACGACATCGCCAAGGATCCCGGCGAGACGCAAGACCTGCAGGCCCAGCTGCCCGATGCCTTCAAGACCATGCAGGCCGAGTACGCCACCTGGGCGCAGCGCAATGGCGTGCTGCCCATGCCCGAAGGCTACTCGCCGCAGCAGCAGATCCTGCGCAACGCGCTGGTCAACATCTACGTCCCACGACTGAAGTGGGTGGCACTGGGCCTGCTGGCGCTGCTGCTGGCCTTCGTCACCTGGCGCTGGCAGCGGCGCCACGCCCGAAAGAACACCCCATGACATTGAAGAAACTGCTGTCGCGCGCGCTGGTCGTGCTGGTGCTGCTGGCCGGCGCAGCCTGGTTGGCGCGCGCACCGCTGGCCCTGGCGCTGGCCCAACGGGTGGCCGTGCAGCGCATGGCGGCCGACCCGCTGGCCGAGCTGCCCGATGGCCTGCACCTGGGCGTGTGCGGTGCCGGCTCACCCTTCCCCGATGAGCAGCGCTCCGGTCCCTGCACGCTGGTGGTGGCGGGCAAGCACCAGCTGCTGTTTGACGCCGGCAGCGGCGGCGCCCGCGCGCTGGCACGCATGGGCTTCAACGTCGGCAAGACCCAGGCGATCTTTTTGACGCACTTCCATTCCGACCACATCGACGGCCTGGGAGAGTTGCTGCTGCAACGCTGGGTATCGGCCAGCAACACGCAACCCGTTCCGCTGTATGGCCCCCCTGGCGTCGAGCAAGTGGCCGCCGGCCTGATGCAAGCCTACGAGGCCGACCACGGCTACCGCGTGGCCCACCATGGCGAGGCTGTGATGCCGCGCGCCGGCTTCGGCGCTGCCGCCAAAGCTTTCGAAGTGCCGGCCAGCGGCGTGCTGACCGTGCTGAAGGACGGCGACCTGGAGGTGCAGGCCTTTGCCGTCGACCACACGCCAGTGCACCCGGCCGTGGGCTACCGCATCACCTACAAGGGCCGCAGCATCGTGCTCAGCGGCGACACCAAGAAGAGCGCGGCGGTGCAGCAGCAGGCCGCCAACGTGGACCTGCTGGTGCACGAGGCCCTGTCGCCGCAGTTGGTGGGCCTGCTGGGCGAAGCCGCCGGCCAGGCCGGCCGGCCCAACCTGAAGCAACTGATGGCCGACATCATCGACTACCACACCACGCCCGAAGAAGCGGCCAAGGTGGCGCAGGACGCCAACGCCGGCATGCTGCTGCTGAACCACATCGCGCCACCCCTGCCGGTGCCGGGCATGGACAAGGTGTTCCTGGGCGAGGCGCCCAGCATCTACACCGGCAAACTGCGGTTGGCGCGCGACGGCGACTTCGTCAGCCTGCCGGCTGGCGGCAAGGACATCCAGCTGGGCCGGCGTTTCTGAGAAACCGCAGATGGACATCATCCCGCCCCCCATTCCACCGCTGCCCGGCGTCAGCCAGGTGCTGCGCACGCCCGACGAGCGCTTTGCCAACCTGCCCGACTTTCCGTACACACCGCGCTACACCCAGGTAGACGGCCTGCGCATCGCCTGCGTGGACGAAGGCCCGCGCGACGGGCCTGTCGTGCTGCTGATGCACGGCGAACCAGCCTGGAGTTTTCTGTACCGCAAGATGATCCCCGTGTTCGTGAATGCCGGCTACCGCGTGGTCGCGCCCGACCTGGTGGGCTTCGGCCGCTCCGACAAGCCCGCGCTGGCGGCCGATTATTCATACGCCAACCACGTCGCCTGGATGGCGCATTGGCTGCAGGCCATGGACCTGCAAGGCATCACGCTGTTCTGCCAGGACTGGGGTTCCTTGATAGGCCTGCGGCTGGCCGCGCACATGCCCAACCGCTTCGCCCGCATAGCCCTGGCCAATGGCGGCCTGCCCACCGGCACCGGCGCGGTGCCCAAGGCCTTCAAGATCTGGCTGGCCTTTGCGCGCTTCAGCCCCTGGTTCCCGATTGGAAAATTGGTCAAGGCCGGCTGCGTCAACGGCCTGACGCCGCGAGAGGTAGCCGCTTACGATGCCCCCTACCCCACCCGCGCACACAAGATCGCCGCCCGCCTGTTCCCCACCTTCGTGCCCATCACCCCCGACAACCCCGAGCGCGCCGCCAACGAAGCCGCGTGGGAAGTCTTCAAGCGGTGGGACAAGCCCTTCCTGACATTGTTCAGCAACATGGACCCGATCACACGCGGCGGCCACAAGGTGTGGCAGCGCGACGTGCCAGGGGCGCAAGGCCAGCCGCACGCCAAGACCGTGGGGGCCGGCCATTTCTTGCAGGAAGACAAGGGCGTGGAGGTGGCGCAGGCTGTCGTCAACTTCTTACAGCGCAATCGGCACCCTGAGGTGCCGCATGCAGTGTCAGACGGGCGAACTCAGGCCTTGCGTTGACGCCGGACCACAGTCAGGCCCGCAAGGCCCGCACCCAGCAGAACCAGTGAGCCAGGCTCAGGGACCGTTGTTGTCGGGGTTTCTTCGGTGTAGGTAGCCAACACCACCATTCCCTCGGCGCCGGGCGCGAAATTTGGGCCCCCAACCATGTAGCCAAACACCAAATCGGTGCTGCGGGTGAAGCCCCATGTGGACCCCAGGATCTCCCACGGGAAGGCGACGTCCGGATCGAGGTAGTGGTCGGCGCCCGACCACTTGAATTGGGACTCATCTTGACTGATGCTGTAGGGTGTCAGCACCAGGCAACTCATGCTACGGGCATTGGCTGGTCTATTGTTGCAGTCAGTGCCCATCAGGCCTGTGACGTTGCTGGCACCAAACAAGGCGCTGATAGCCTGTGACGCCAAATCCGCGCCATTGGCACTTGACAGAAATGTTGGCGCGAGAGACGTATACGTCGTGTTGTATGAGCCGGTGCTGAACGACACATTGTAGGTGTGACCATCAATCGTCAGACCTGTAATCCCCGTGACATTGGACGCAGAACCCACAATCGCAGCAGCCCATCCCGCGGCCGGAGCCAGCGACAGCGCGGCCGCGGCAACGCATGCACTCGCCATGCTCTTGAAAAACGAACGACCAAAATTCAGACGCATACTTCCTCCTTGAATGTTGTTGGCGTTCCGAGTCGTGACCCAGAACAATTTCATCTACGGGTTTAACCGAGCCCCAGCGAGCAGGGCTGCTGGCCAGGACAGAGCAGCTTCTACAAACTGATCATCTGGCGCAAGCAATTGAGCTTATGCAATATTCGCGCCGAACCTGGCAAAGGCGAAAAGACCTTTGATGTACATGTATTCTCTGATGATTTGGGTCAAAAATCAGGGTGCCACTGCAGACACCGTAAGATTTTTCGACACGGCATCCAGCGCGCCTCGCCTAGGCGTCCAGCTCTCACGGAGACGGTCTCCGCGATAGCCCCGCGCAAGCGGTTCACTGCTCTGCAAACGCCCGCTCGATGACGAAGTCCCCCGGCGTGGACGTGTTGCCTTCCTTGAAGCCGCGCCCCTCCAGCATGTGCTTCAGGTCTTTCAGCATGTGCGGGCTGCCGCAGATCATCACGCGGTCATTTTCGCGGTCCAGGTCGGGCAAGTGCAGGTCCTTGAACAGCTTGCCCTTGGCCATCAGGTCGGTGATGCGACCCATGTTCTTGTACGACTCGCGCGTCACCGTCGGGTAATACAGCAGTTGCTTGGCGATCATCTCGCCCAAGAACTCATGCTGCGGCAGGTGCTCGGTCACCATGTCGTGATAAGCCAGCTCATCGGCCTGGCGTACACCGTGCACCAGGATGACTTGCTCGAAACGCTCGTACGTCTCCGGGTCGCGGATCACGCTCATGAACGGCGCCAGGCCGGTGCCCGTGGACAGCAGGTACAGCCGCTTGCCGGGCAGCAGGTAGTCGATCAGCAGCGTGCCGGTGGGCTTCTTGCCGACGATGATGCTGTCGCCCACCTGGATGTGCTGCAGGCGCGACGTCAACGGGCCGTCGGGCACCTTGATGCTGAGGAACTCCAGGTGCTCCTCGTAATTGGGGCTGACGATGCTGTAGGCGCGCAGCAGCGGCTTGTTGTTGACGCGCAGGCCAATCATGGTGAAGTGGCCGTTGGAAAACCGCAGCGCCGGGTCGCGCGTGGTGGTGAAGGTGAACAGCTTGTCGGTCCAGTGGTGTACGGACAGCACGCGTTCTTCGTTGAATGCACTCATGAAGAAAGAGACGAGAGAGCGAAGGGGGGGATTTCAGCGGCCGATTGTATGGCCTTTGATAGCATAAAAAAGGATATACATATAACAGGGAAGCATAATCAAGCAGAAGGTTTGCTGAAAGTCAAAAACATCCTTCAAAGCAGCAAACAGTTTGGGGATGATGGCGCCGCCGGCGATGCCCATGATCAGCAGCGCCGAGCCGCGCTCGGTGAAACGGCCCAGGCCGCCGATGGCCAGCGGCCAGATGGCCGGCCACATCAACGCGTTGGCCAGGCCCAGCACCGCCACGCAGCCCACCGACACATAGCCATGGCTGAAATACGCCGCCAGCGTCAGCGCCGCGCCCAGCAGCGCCGAGGCTTTCAAGGCGGTGGACTGCGACAGCCAGCGCGGAATGGCCACCAGCCCCACCAGATAGCCAGCCAGCATGGCCATCAGCGTGAACGAGGTGAAGTACTTGGTCTCATCCGTGGGCAGGTGAAAGCCCTTGCCATATGTGCCTATGGCGTCGCCGGCCATCACCTCCACGCCCACGTAGACAAAGATGCACACGGCGCCCAGCAGCAGGTAGGGAAACTGCAGGATGCTGGTCTTGCCGGCTGTGGCATCCACGACAGCGCCGGCGCGCGCCGCGTTCACCTGCGCGGCCTTGATCTCGGGCAGGCCCGAGCGGGCGATCCACACCGCCAGCAGCACCAGCAGGCCCGCCATCGCCATGTAAGGCCAGTAGATGCTGGCGGCAAACTCGCCCAGCAGGCGGTCGCGCGCGGCCGCATCCACCGCCGCCCCCACCTTGTCTTCCAATTGGCCAATGTCCTTCAGCACAAAGGCGCTGAAGACGAAGGGGCTGAGGATGCCCGCCGCCTTGTTGCAGATGCCCATGATGCTGATGCGCTGTGCCGCGCTCTCCAGCGGGCCGATGATGCTGATGTAGGGGTTGGAGGCCGTTTGCAACAGCGACAGCCCCGACCCGATGACAAACAGCCCCAGCAGCGACAGCGGGTAGTCGCGCGCGGTGGCGTACTGGCCAAACAAGAAGGTGCCCAACGCCATCACCAACAGGCCCAGCGCCATGCCGCGTTTCATGCCGGTGCGCTCCAGGATCCACGACGACGGCAGCGCCAGGAAGAAATACGCCATGTAGAACGCCGTGGTGACCCAGAAGGCCTTGCTGTCCGTGTCCAGCGCAAAGGCCAGCTTGACGAAGGTGATCAGCGGGCCGTTGAGCCAGGTGACGAAGCCGAAGATGAAGAACAACGCGCCAATGGTGGCGATGGCCTGCGTGGACGAGCGAGGCGTGTCGGGCATGGGTGGAGCAGCCTGTTTGTTGGGTTGATTGCCGTCGTGCGGCGTCGCAGCAGGCCACACTATATAGGCCCACGCAGCGCACGCCCTCCCCTTGCCAGCCGGTGCCGAATGGCTACCATGGCGACACCGGTGCAACCCCCTTTCAATGAAGGAGCAACCCCATGGCCCAGTATGTTGATGGTTTCGTGGTCCCCGTGCCCAAGGACAAGCTGGCCGCCTACAAGGCCATGTCGCGCAAATGCGGCAAGGTGTGGAAAGAGCTTGGCGCGCTGGCCTACATCGAGTGCGTGGCCGACGACGTCCCGGTCGGCAAGCTGACCTCGTTCCCGCGGGCGGTGAAGCTGAAAGAGGGCGAGGTGGTGGTGTTTTCGTGGATCGTCTACGCCTCGCGCAAGCAGCGCGACAGCGTCAACGTCAAGGTGATGAAAGACCCGCGCCTGGCCGCCATGGCGAGCGGCAAGGACATGCCTTTTGACGGCAAGCGGCTGATCTTCGGCGGCTTCAAGACCATGATAGAGATGTAAGTCCCCGCTGGGCCGCCCCAAGGGGACTTGCGGCCCCCTCAGAGGGCAGGACGGACACGCAGTGCCGGACGTGGGGGCAACTTAAGCCATTGATTTATAATGGCTTTTAACGCTTGATGGCTGCGGCCAGCAGGCACCTCTCCCACAGCCTCTGGATAAACACCATGAACCGCTGCTTTGACAACTTTCTCCCCCGCCGCCGTGTGCTGGCGGCGGCTGCGCTGGCCCTGGGCCTGGGCGGCACGGCCTGGGCGCAGGACGCGCCGCCGGTGCGCATCTTCTCCGATGCCACCCGCCAAGGCATGCTGCAGATCACCGCACCACCCAGCGTGGTGCTCAACGGCCAGGACGACCGCCTGTCGCCCGGCGTGCGCATACGCGGCACCAACAACATGCTGGTGATGTCCGGCATGCTGGTGGGTCAGCAGTTCCCGGTGCGCTACACGCGCGAGCCCTCCGGACTGATCCACGAGGTGTGGATACTGACGCCCGAAGAGGCCGCCGCCAACTACAAGCGCCCGTCGCAGTTGGTGGGCCCGGTGAACCCCAACCTGGCGCCGCCAGCCAGACCCAGCGGCCCCAAGGATGACGGCAAGACGCCGTTCAACCAGCTGCCCAAGTACCCGAACCAATAAGCGCTGCGTCTTCAGCGCCGCGCAGGCCTGCCGCCCATGGCGGGTTTCCGTGCTTTCGATATCACCCACCGCCTTCAGGAGTGCGCCATGAGCGACACCACCACCTCTAAAAAAGTCTTCATCAAAACCTTCGGCTGCCAGATGAACGAGTACGACTCGGACAAGATGGCCGACGTGCTGGGCGCCGCCCAAGGCTATGAGCCGACGCAGAACGTGGACGAGGCCGACCTGATCCTGTTCAACACCTGCTCGGTGCGCGAGAAGGCGCAGGAGAAAGTGTTTTCCGACCTGGGCCGCGTCAAGCACCTGAAGAAAAAAGGCGTGCTGATCGGCGTCGGCGGCTGTGTGGCCAGCCAGGAGGGCGCCGCCATCATCGAGCGCGCGCCGTTCGTGGACGTGGTGTTCGGCCCGCAGACGCTGCACCGGCTGCCGCAGCTGCTGAACCAGCGCGCGGCCCAGGGCCGGGCGCAGGTGGACATCAGCTTTCCCGAGATCGAAAAGTTCGACCACCTGCCTCCCGCCAAGGTGGAGGGCGCCACAGCGTACGTCAGCATCATGGAAGGCTGCTCCAAGTACTGCAGCTACTGCGTGGTGCCCTACACCCGGGGCGAAGAGGTGTCGCGTCCGTTCGAGGACGTGCTGGTGGAAGTGGCTGGCCTGGCCGACCAGGGCGTGAAGGAGGTCACGCTGTTGGGCCAGAACGTCAACGCCTGGCGCGCGCCCATGGTGGCGGGCGGCAGCGACATGGCCGACTTCGCCACGCTGATCGAGTACGTGGCCGAGATCCCGGGCATCGAGCGCATTCGCTACACCACCAGCCACCCCAACGAGTTCACGCCATCGCTGATCGAAGCCTATGCCAAGGTGCCCAAGCTGGTCAGCCACCTGCACCTGCCGGTGCAGCACGGCTCGGACCGCATCCTGATGGCGATGAAGCGCGGCTACACCGCCATGGAATACAAGAGCACCGTGCGCAAGCTGCGCGCGCTGCGGCCGGAGATGAGCTTTTCCAGCGACTTCATCGTCGGTTTCCCCGGCGAAACGGAAGACGACTTCAGCAAGATGATGAAGCTGATCGACGACGTGGGTTTCGACAACTCGTTCAGCTTCATCTTCAGCCCGCGCCCCGGCACACCGGCCGCCGCGCTGCACGACGACACGCCGCACGACGTCAAGCTCAAGCGCCTGCAGCAGGTGCAGGCCGCCATCGACGCCAACATCAAGCGCATCAGCGAAAGCCGCCTGGGCACGGTGCAGCGCATTTTGGTAGAAGGCGTCAGCAAGCGCGACGGCAGCGAGCTGATGGGCCGCACCTATTGCAACCGCGTGGTCAACTTCCAGGGTCCGGCTAGGCTGATTGGCCAGCTGGCGGATGTCACCATCACCGAGACGCGGTCTTACACGCTGCGCGGCGAGGTGCTGACCTCGGAATCGCTGGCCAGCGCGCCCAGGTAGTTGCGCACCGGCACGTGCCGGCACAGTGTGGCAAAGTCCGGCGCGCGCGTCACCACCCCCTGCTGCACGAAGATGAACTGCTCGCAGCATTCGCGCAGGATGTCGAGCTGGTAGCGCTCGTTGGGGTGCAGGCACAGGAACACCAGCCGGCCTTCGCTTTTCAGCTTGCGGAAGAAATCCAGCATGAAGCCGATGTAGCCGTCTTGGGTGTTGAACTGCGGTTCGTCGAACAGGTGCACCAGCGGCGCGGCGCTGCCTGCATGGTCCAGCATGAAATCGGGCTTGCGCTTCTGGAACGAACGCACCTGGTACGACTGGTGGTAATGGATGGCCAGGCGATCGCGCTCGCGCGTGCGCACCTGGTGGATGTCCTGCCCGCCCACCAACACGCGCCCGGCACTGGGCAGGTTGCTGCCGGTGATCAGCTCGAACAGCGTGGTCTTGCCCGAGCCGTTGGGGCCCATCACGCCCACCACGCCAGGCTGGGCGATTTCGAAATCTGCATTCAGCGAAAAGGTCACTTCCTTGCGAAAACGGCCACGCTGGTAGTGCTTGGCCAGGCGTTCCACGCGCAGCAGCGGTTGGCTGCCAAGGGGCTGGCTGGTGGAGAGGCTCATGCGGTTCATACTCCCAGCAGTTGCAGGCGCAGCGCGGCATTGTCGCGCAACGCGGCGGCGGGGCCGTTGTGCACGATGCGGCCGCGGTTCATCACGTACACGCGGTCGGCCACCGCCAGCGCGCTCTGCACGTTCTGCTCCACCACCAGCACGGCAATGCCCTCGGCCTTCAGCCGCAGAATGGTCTTCATCACGTCCTGTACCACCTTGGGCGCCAGGCCCTGGCTGGGCTCGTCAAACAGCACCAGGCCGGGCGAGCCCAGCAGCGCGCGCGAGATGGCCACCATCTGCATCTCGCCGCCCGACAGGTTTTCACACTCGCGGTGCATCAGGTATTCGAGCGCGCTGAAGATCTCGAAGCATTCCTTCTCGCTCCAGCGGCGAAAGCGCGTGGCCTTGCGGGCGATGGCCAGGTTGCGCGCCACCGTCAGCGTGGGGAAGATGCGCCGGTCGTCCGGCACCCAGCCTATGCCCATCTGCGCGATCAGGTGCGTGGCGGCGCGGGTGATGTCTTGCTGGTCAAAGCGCAGCGTGCCCTGGCTGGCCGGCGTCAGGCCCAGGATGGCGCGCAGCGTGGTGGTCTTGCCGGCGCCGTTGGGCCCCAGCAGCGCCACCACCTCGCCGGGCGCCACGTTCAGTGAGACATCGAACAGCACCTGGCTCTCGCCATAAAACACATCGATGCCCTGCACGGCCAGCATGGGCTGCAACTGTTGGGCGGCCAGCGGAACGGCAGCGTTCATGCCAGTTCTCCCAGGTTGGAGCGACGCACCCATTCGTTTTGGCGCAACGCATGCGGCGTGCCCTGCGCGATCACCTGGCCCCAATGGATGACCGAAATCTGGTCGGCCAGGCTGAAGAGGAAGTTCATGTCGTGTTCGATGATGACGATGGTCAACTGCCGCTTCAGCGACTTCACCAGCTCCATCAGCCGCGCCGTGCCTTCGGCGCCCAGGCCGGCGGTGGGCTCGTCCAGGAACAGCACACGCGGCTGCGCCGCCAGCGCCACGCCGATCTCCAGCGCCCGGCGTTCGCCGTAGGACAGGCTGCGCGCGGGCACATGCGCCTTGCCCTTCAGGCCCACGCGCTCCAGCACGGCGGCAGCCATGTCCTGGGCGGTGCTGTCGGCACCCAGGTCGCGCCAGGGGTTGAAGCCCTGGCGGCGCACATGGGGCGTGGCCACCAGCACGTTGTCGAGCGCGGTGTAGCTGTCAAACAGGTTCATGATCTGGAACGAACGCGAAATGCCCTTGCGCGCGATCTGCTCGGGCGCCAGGCCGGTGATGTCTTCGCCGGCAAAGGTCACGCGGCCCCGGTCGGGCTTGAAGCGCCCGGTCAGCACATTGAAGCAGGTGGTCTTGCCGGCGCCGTTGGGCCCCATGATGCCGGCCAGCTGGCCCTCTTCGAACCCCAGCGTGATGTCTTGCAGCACCACCTGGGCACCGAAACGCTTGGACAGGCCGGTGGCCTCGAACAGCTTCACAACACACCTCCTGCGGGTGCGGGCGCATCGGCCGCCACGGTGGAAGCCGGCTGTTTGAGCCGGCGGCGCCCGCTGCGCCAGGCCTGCCAGGCACCCGCGACACCCTCGGGCTTGAACATCACCATCAGCACGAACACCAGGCCGTACCACAGCAACCAGGTCTCGGTGTAGGCGCCCAGCAGGTCTCTGGCCAGAATGAAGAAAGCCGCACCCAGCAGCGGCCCCCAGAAGCTGACCAGCCCACCGCCAATCAACACCATCATCACCACAAAGCCGGAGCTGTGCAGGCTCATCACATTCGGGTAGGCGGACTGCTGCGCCATGGCAAACAGGGCACCGGCCAACCCCGCCAGCGCGGTAGACAGCGTGAAGGCCAGCCACTTGTAGCGCCACACGCTGTACCCCACAAAGGCGGCACGGGTCTCGTTCTGCTTGATGGCCGACAAAACGCGGCCCAGCGGCGAGTGCACCAGCCGCCACAGCCCCACCAGCACCAGCGCGAATACGCCCAGGCAGAAGTAATACAGCGCGTTGTTGGGCACCAGGCTGATGGAGGCGAAGCCAAAGTCCGCCGGCAGGCGCTTGATGTTCAGCAGCCCGTCTTCACCACCCGTCACGGTGTGCCATTTGTTGCTGATGAACCAGAACACCTGGCCAAAGGCGATGGTGAGCAGCGCGTAATAGATGCCACGCCGGTGCGAAATGAACAAGGCCACCGCGCCACCCAGCAGTGCCGCCACCACCACCGCGCCAACGAGGTTGAACCACAGGTTGGGCCACACATGCAATTGCAGCAGGCCAAAGGCGTAGGCGCCAATGCCGAAGTAGGCGCCATGGCCAAACGACGGCAGGCCGGACACCCCCAGCAGCAGGTTGTAGCCCAGCGCGAAAAGCGCCCAGATCATGATTTCCAGCGCCAGGTACTGGTACAGCCCGACCTTGGCCACCCACAGCGGCGCGGACAGGAACACCGCCAGCGTCAGCAGCAACGGCAGGGGAAACAGGGGCGCACGGCCGGTGGCGAGTTGCATGGGTGGGCGGGCGTTGAAAAAGTTGAAAGCAAGGCTTTGACAAAACAGAATATACGTTCTATTATTAAAACATGCAAGAATATTTGTTCTAATTTGACGTAGCACCACGACATGGACGCAGGCACCACTTACGACGAGTTGAAGGAGCTGATTGCCCGGGCCTACCCTGACCTGTCCAAGCAGTTGCGGCGCATCGCGCAGTACGCGCTGGAGCAACCGCACGAGCTGGCGCTGGGCACGGTGGCCACGGTGGCGCAGGCCAACGAGGTGCAGCCCTCCGCGATGATCCGCTTCGCCAATGCATTGGGTTACAGCGGCTTTTCAGAACTGCAGCAAGTCTTTCGCGGCCACCTGCTGGAGCGTTCGGACAGCTACCGCGAGCGCATAGCCCAGCTGCGGCGCAAACAGTCCAACGGCGCGCGCGCACCGGCCGGCGTGTTGCACCAGCTGGTGGGCGAGTCCGTCACCGAGCTGGGCCAGCTGGAGCACAGCATCATCCAGGCCGACCTGCAGGCCGCCGTGAAGCTGATCGCCCGCGCACCGCGCGTGCACGTGCTGGCCCAGCGCCGCGCCTTTCCGGTCGCCGGTTACCTGGCCTATGCGCTGAGCCAATTGGAGCTGCGTACCCACCTGCTGGACGGCACCGGCGGCATGCTGCGCGAAAGCCTGCGTGCCATTGACAAGGGCGACGTGCTGGTGGCGGCGAGCTTTCGCAACTATTCCCCCGAGGTGATCGAAGGCGCAGCCATCGCCGCCAAGCGCGGCGCGCAGGTGATCGCCATCACCGACGGCCCGCTGTCGCCGCTGAAGGCCTCGGCCAAGGTCTGCCTGGAGCTGGCGGACGACTCCTCCAAGCCCTTTCGCTCGCTGGTGGCGCCGCTGTGCCTGGCGCAAGCGCTGGTGGTCAGCGTGGGTCACCAACTGGCCGAGCAGGCCGCACCGCCCGCCGTCAAGCGTGGCAGCAAGGCCGCCAAATGACTCACCCCCGCCCGCTAGACCTGGTCTGCATGGGCCGCGCCGCCGTCGACCTGTACGGCGAGCAGATTGGCGGCCGGCTGGAAGACATGCAGAGCTTCAACAAATACCTGGGCGGCTCGCCCGCCAACACGGCGGTGGGCGCGGCCCGGCTGGGGTTGAAGCCGGCCATGCTGACGCGCGTGGGCAACGAGCACAACGGCCGTTTCGTGCGCGAGACCCTGCAGGCCGAAGGCGTGGACGTGGGCCATGTGGCCACCGACTCGAAACGGCTGACGGCGCTGGTATTCCTGGGTATACAGGACCGCGAGACTTTCCCGCTGGTGTTCTACCGCGACAACTGTGCCGACATGGCCATCGCGCCCACGGACTTTGACGCCGCCTTCATCGGCTCGGCCAACACGCTGTTGCTGTCGGGCACGCACCTGTCGCAACCCTTGCCGTACGAGAGTTGCCGCCAGGCCATCCGTCTGGCCAAGGCCGCCGGCACCCGCGTGGTGCTGGACATCGACTACCGCCCGGTGCTGTGGGGGCTGACCAGCCCTGGCTTGGGTGAGCAGCGCTTTGTGCCTTCGGACCAGGTCAGCGCGCACCTGCAAACGGTGGTAGCCGACTGCGACCTGATCGTCGGCACCGAGGAAGAGATTCACATCGCCGGCGGCAGCACCGACACACTGGCCGCGCTGCGCCGGCTGCGCGAGCTGTCGGCGGCCACGCTGGTGGTCAAGCGCGGGCCCATGGGCTGCGTGGTGTTTGACGGCGCCATTCCCGACCATCTTGACAAAGGCTTGCAAGGCCCGGGGTTCCCGGTGGAGGTGTTCAACGTGCTGGGCGCGGGCGACGCCTTCATGGCCGGCTTCCTGCGCGGCTGGGTGCGCGGCGAACCGCTGGCCCGCTGCTGCGCCTATGCCAATGCCTGCGGCGCGCTGGTGGTGTCGCGCCACGGCTGCGCGCCGGCCATGGCCAGCTGGGAAGAGCTGCAACACTTTCTGACGCACGGCTCCTCTACCCGGCGCCTGCGTGAGGACGCGCTGCTGGAGCGGCTGCACCGCACCACCACGCGCAAGCGCATCTGGGGGGAGCTGGTCATCCTGGCGTTTGACCACCGCAGCCAGCTGGAAGAGCTGGCGCAGCGCCACGGCGCCGCCGCCGCACGCATCCCGCAACTGAAGGCGCTGATCGCCCAAGGCGCGCGCCAGGGCGCGGCCGGGCGCGAAGGCACCGGCATCATCCTGGACGGGCGCTTTGGCGAAGACGTGCTGCCCGGCATGACGGGCCAAGGCTGGTGGGTGGCGCGACCGGTGGAACTGCCCGGCTCGCGCCCGCTGCAGTTCGAGGCCGGCAACCACCTGGGCACGGCCATGCGCGCCTGGCCCACCGAGCACGTGGCCAAGTGCCTGGTCAGCTACCACCCGCTGGACGCGGACGCGTTGCGCGCGCAGCAGCTGGCCCGGCTGCAGGAACTGCAGCAGGCCAGCGCCGACACCTTCCGCGAATTCCTGGTGGAAGTGATTCCCCCGGCCGACCTGGCCAGCGGTGAGCACACGCTGGCGCATGCGCTGGAGCAGATCTACCAGGCAGGTGTCTACCCCGACTGGTGGAAGCTGCCGCCAGCCGGCTCCGATGCGGAGTGGCAAGCCATTGCCGCCGTCATCCATCGCCACGACACGCATTGCCGCGGTGTGCTGGTGCTGGGCCTGGAAGCCAGCGAAGACCGGCTGGAGCACAGCTTTCGCGTCGCCGCACCGCACCGCATATGCCGTGGCTTTGCCGTCGGCCGCTCGATCTTTGCCAGTGCCGCCGCCGCGTGGCTGGCCGGGCAGATGAGCGACGACCAGGTGGTCAAGGACATCGCCCAGCGTTACGCACGACTGATCCAGCTGTGGGACGACGCCCGCACCCCTGCGGCCGTAGCCGCCTGAAGCAACAACCCCACACACAAGGAGATCCCACGATGACACAACCCCGCATAGGCTTCATAGGCATTGGCATGATGGGCCACGGCATGGCCAAGAACCTGCTCGCCAAGGGCTACCCGCTGACCTTCAAGGTCAACAAGAACCGCGACAACCTGGCCGATCTGCTGGCCGCCGGCGCGCAAGAGGCCAGCAGCAACGCCGCCTGTGCCGCGGCAGCCGACATCGTCTTCATCTGCGTCACCGGTTCGCCACAGGTGGAGCAGGTGGTCTATGGCCCGCAGGGCCTACTGGAGGGTGGACGCGCCGGCCTGCTGGTGGTGGACACCTCCACCGCCGAACCGGCGTCGAGTGCGCGCATACGTGCCGACCTGGCGGCCAAGGGCATCAAGCTGGTGGACGCGCCGCTGGCCCGCACACCCAAGGAGGCCGAAGAAGGCCGGCTGAACACCATGGTGGGTGCCGAAGCGGAAGACTTCGCCACGCTGCAGCCGGTGCTCAAAGCTTTCTGCGAAAACATCTTCCACGTCGGCCCGCCGGGTCACGGCCATGTGCTGAAGCTGGTCAACAACATGATGGCCATGAGCTTTGCGGCCGCCATTGCCGAGGCCTTTGCGGTGGCGGCCAAGAGCGGGCTGGATTTGAACAAGCTGTACGACGTGATCTCGGCCGGCGGCGTCAACTGCGGCATCTTCCAGATGATGGCCACCAAGACGCTGAAGGAAGGCGATGTCACCGGCTTCAAGTTCGGCATCGCCAATGCGCAAAAGGACCTGCGCTACTACACCCACTTGGCCGAGATGCTGCCTGTTGCCAGCCTGATGGGCGGCGCCGCCCACCAGAGCCTGATCCAGGCCGTCAACGCCGGCTATGGCGACAAGCTGATCGCCTCGCTGTTCGAAGCGCAGGAGAAGCTCAACGGCGTTCGCATCGTTCCCCGCTAGTTCATCCCAAAACATTCCAGGAGACAGACATGAGCGAGACAAAAGACAAGCAAACCACTTCCGCCCTGACAACCCAGACCGTGGCATCCCAGGTGCCGGCGGTTGGCCCAGAAGCCAAGGTCACCTCACGGCGCGGCATGCTGCGCGCCTCCAGCCTGGCGCTGGTGGGTGCCGGCCTGTATGGCGTGGCGCCTTTCTTCGGCCCATGGAAACACAACCACGCCTGGGCGCAGACGGGGGCTAAAAAGCCGCTGACGATAGGCCTGACCATGGACGCCTCGGGCCTTTATGCGGCCTCGGGCGGTGAGGAGCGCCTGGGAGCGATGATGGCCATCAAGGAATTCAACGACAAGGGCGGCGTGCTGGGCCGGCGCATCGAGGCCATCCACATCGACACCGAAACCACACCGGCCACCGGCTCACGCGTGGCCGAACGCATGATCAACCGCAACGAGGCGGCCTTCCTGATCGGTGCCATGCACTCCGGCGTGGCCAACGCCATCTCGCAGGTGGCGCAGAAGTACGGCACCATCTTCCTGAACACCAACTCCAGCTCGCCCACCGAGTCGGGCAAGGACTGCCACCGCAGCAAGTTCGTGTGGGACGGCAACGGCACCAACTTCTCGCACGCCATGGTGAAGAACGCCATACGCGCCAGCGGCAAGAACTGGGTGCTGCTGACCAACGACTACGTGTGGGGCCACACCACCTCCAAGGCCACCCGCGCCATCGTCGAAGCCAATGGCGGGCGCATCGTGGACGAATTGCTGGTGCCACAGAACACGCGTGACTTCTCCGCCTACCTGCTCAAACTGCAGCAGATCAAGCCCAATGTGGTGGCCACGGCGGTGGGGGGTGACGACATCAAGGCGCTGCGCCAGCAGGTGGTGCAGCTGAAGATGCACCAAAGCATGGCCTGGCTCAACAACCAGCAGGATTGGCCCGATGTCTACGGCCTGGGGCCGGAAGCCATCTTCGGTGTCTTCGGCACCACTTGGTACTGGCGCCTGGACCTGCCGGGCGTGAAGGAATTCGTGGCCGCCTACCAGAAGCAGTTTCCCGGCATGGCCATTCGCGTGCCGGGCAATGTGTACCACAACGCCTACATGTCCACGCGCGAACTGCTGCGCTGCGTGGAAGAGGCCGGCACCACCAACAACCTGGCCGTGATCAAGAAGCTGGAAGGCCGCAAGATGGCGGCGCGCGACCGTCTGCAGCATTTCGACGCCTGGATAGACCCGGTCACCCACCAGTGCCAGCAGACCATCTACATGGCCAGCTACAACGACCAGCCAGCCGAGAAGGACGACATCTTCAAGATCCTGGCGCAGGTGGACCCGAAGGAGGTGATGGACAAGGACGCCCCCGCCGCCTGCAAGATGGAAAGCCTTGAGGCCACCCCCAGCTACGAGGTCTGAACGCAGGCTCAACCACCGCTTCCACACGCCATGGATTTTCTGCTCAACCTGCTGCCCCACCTGGTCAATGGCGTGTCGCTGGGCCTGCTGTTCGCGCTGATTGCGCTGGGCTTCATGCTCATCGTCGGCGTGATGGAGACCATCAACCTGGCGCACGGCTCGCTGTTCGCGCTGGGCATGTACTTCGCGCTGTTCGTGGTCACGCCGCAGCTCGGGCTGTTTCCCGAACTCCAGGCCTGGTACATGGACTTGCCCCTCAGCCTGCGTTACATGCTGGCGCTGCTGCTGGCGCCCATCTTCGTCGGCCTGTTCGGCATGCTGCTGGAGCTGTGCCTGCGCCGCACGTATGGGCGCGACCCGCTGTATGGTCTGCTGCTGACCTTTGGCGCCGCACTGGTGATCGAAGAAGGCATACGCATGCTGTGGGGCTCGTCGGAGAGGCAGCTGGCACTGCCGCAGGCGATCTCGGGCGCCTTCCTGCTGGGCGACCTGGCGTATTCGCGCTACCGCTTCTTTGCCAGCGCCTTCGCGGTGCTGATGATCGGCCTGTTGTGGCTGTTCTTGCAAAAGACGCCGTACGGCGCCATCATCAAGGCCGGCGCGCATGACAGCGAGATGGTGCGCGCCTTGGGCATCAACCTGTCGCGCCTGCGCCTGTTGGTGTTCGGCCTGGGCGTGGCGCTGGCCGCCATCGCCGGCGTGGTGATGGCGCCGATCTGGGGCATGCGCCCGCATGTGGGGGTGGACGCTGTCGTGCCGGCCTTCCTGATCATCGTGCTGGGCGGCGTGGGTTCGCTGTGGGGCGCCGTGCTGGCCGGGCTGATGGTGGGCATGGTGGTGGGGCTGACCGGCGCCTATGCGTCGGAGTGGTCGCTGATGTCCATGTACCTGTTGTTCATCGCCGTAGTGACCTTCCGTTCACGCGGGCTGTTTGGAAAGAAGAGTATCCTGGATGTCTGAATCACAGCCCCTGAAGGGCAAGATCGCTGTCGTCACCGGTGCCGCCGGCACCATGGGCCTGGCGGCCACCCGCGTGCTGCTGGCCGATGGCTGCCGCGTGGCCATGGTGGACTTCAACCGCCAGCGCAACCAGGCGCTGGCCGCCGAGCTGGGTGCAGACGCGATGGCGTTTTCGTTTGACATCAGCGACTTCGCAGCAGTGCGCGATGGCCACGCGCAGATCGTGCAGGCGCTGGGGCCGGTGGACATTTTGGTCAACAACGCCGGCATCCTGTCCAACAACAAGGTCGAGGCCACCGACGCCACCGAATGGCGCCGCGTACTGGGTGCCAACCTGGACGGCGCCTTCTACCTGTCGCAGCAGGTGGTGCCGGCCATGAAGGCGCGGCGCAGCGGGCGCATCATCAACACCAGCTCGCTGGCCGCCAAGACCGGTGGGCTGACAGCGGGCACCGCGTATTCGGTGTCCAAGGGGGCCTTGAGCGCGCTGACGTTCTCGCTGGCGCGCGAGTTGGCTGGCTTTGGCGTCACCGTCAACGCCATCGCGCCGGCCTATGTGCGCACGCCCATGATCACCGAGCAGCTGAACGAGGAACAGCGGCAGAAGCTGCTGAAGGACATCCCGGTGGGTCGCTTTTGCGAGCCGGAGGAATTTGCGCATGTGGTGCGGTTTCTGGCCTCGCCGCTGGCGGGCTTCATCACCGGCGAGGTGGTGGACCTGAATGGCGGCTTGCTGATGGACTGAGGCAAGTTGACCGCGCTTGAAACCTATGACCGCACCCTCCTCCAACATCACTCCCAGCGTGGACTTCACCCAGGCGCTGCGCGGCCTGTTCGACCTGCGTGGCAAGACCGCTTACGTGCCCGGTGGTTATGGCGGCATTGGCGAAGCCGTGGCCTGGGGCCTGGCCATGGCTGGCGCGCGCGTGGCGGTGTCGGGCCGCGACGAGGCGCGCGCGCAGGCACTGGCGGCGCAGTTGCGCAAGGCCGGCCACGAGGCGCTGGGCCTGGCCATGGACGCGCATTCGGTGCCGCAGATGCAGGCCTCGGTGGACGCCGTGGCGCAGCACTTCGGCGCGCTGGACATCCTGGTCAATTGCGTCGGCATTCAGCGCGAGCAAAGCCTGCTGGAAGTCACCGAAGAAGCCTATGACGAGGTGCTGCAGGTCAATTTGAAAGCCGCCATGTTCCTGGCACAGGCCACGGCAAAGCAACAAATTGCCGGCAAGCGCGGCGGCGCCCAGGTGCACCTGCTGTCGGTGCGGGCGCAACTGGGTCTGCGGGGGCGCGGTTACTCGGCCTACTGCAGCAGCAAGGGCGGCCTGGTGATGCTGATACGCCAGCATGCCAGCGAGCTGGCACCGCACGGCATCACCGTCAACGGCATCGCGCCCACCGTGGTGCGCACGGAAATGGCCCGCCACTGGCTGGACAACCCCGACACCCGCAAGCAGGTGCTGGACCGCATTCCGCTGGGCCGCGTGGCCGACCCACAGGACGTGGCCGGCGCGGCGGTGTTCTTTGCCTCGCCCGGCGCCGCCTTTGTCACCGGGCAGGTGCTGTACCTGGATGGCGGTATCACGGCGTCGCAATAGCCTCGCGGGCCAGGCCGTGCCCAATGTCTTGCGCTTGCCGGTCCAGTGCCGGCACCAAAGGCCTGCCAGAATAGGCCCATGAGCAGTGCATTCCCAGCCCACGGCAATTACGAAGCCCACTTGGAAGACCCCTTGCTGGTGGCACGCACGCAGGGCAACTGGAACAAGGAAATGCACGAAAAATCAGCCGGCGTCTCCGGTCCGCTGATCCGCCAGCTCAATGCGGCCGGCCCCTGGGGCTATGTGGTGGAGATTGTGGACACGCTGGTCTACCAGCAGGAGGTGCTGGACCTGGCCGGTGCCTGGGTGCGCCTGCCCATTGCCTCGCGCCTGGCAGGCGCGGCCTGGGTGATCTCACCCCGACTGGAGGGCTACGGGCTGCTGATGCCGCGCTACCGCGCCGCGTACGGCGGCGTGGTACCCTGCGAGGTGTTCGCCACGGTGGACGAAGCCAAAGCCTGGCTCACACCGCTGGTGCAAACTGCCGCCAAGGCCTGAGCCGGTGAGTCGTCCGCTCAGCCCTGACCGGGCATGCGCGGCATGCCCTTCATGCCGGCCATGCGCTTCATCATCTTCATCATGCCGCCGCCGCGCATCTTCTTCATCATGTCCTGCATCTGCTCGAACTCTTTCAGCATGCGGTTGACCTCCTGCACCTGCACGCCGGCACCGGCGGCGATGCGGCGCTTGCGCGTGGCCTTGATGATCTCGGGCTTGCTGCGCTCCTTGGGCGTCATGCTGTGGATGATGCCTTCCTTGCGCTTGATGTCCTTCTCAGCCCGGTCCATGTCCAGCTGACCGGCCTTGGCGGTCATCGCCGCCGGCAGCTTGTCCATCAGGCTGGACAGGCCGCCCATCTGCTTCATCTGCTGCAACTGGCCCAGAAAGTCGTTGAGGTCGAAGTCGCCGCCGCTCTTGACCTTGGCGGCCAGCTTCTGCGCCGCCGCCATGTCCACGTTGGCGGTGACCTGTTCCACCAGCGCCAGGATGTCGCCCATGCCCAGCACGCGGCCGGCATGGCGCTCGGCGTCAAACACCTCCAGCCCGTCAATCTTCTCGCTCACCCCTGCGAACTTGATCGGCACGCCGGTGACGTGGCGCACCGACAGCGCGGCGCCGCCACGCGAGTCGCCATCGGTCTTGGTCAGCACGATGCCGGTCAGCGGCAGCGCGTCCTTGAAAGCCTTGGCGGTGTTGATCGCGTCCTGGCCCTGCATGGCGTCCACCACGAACAGCGTTTCCACCGGCATCAATGCCGCGTGCAGCGCCTTGATCTCGGCCATCAGCGCCTCGTCAATGGCCAGGCGGCCGGCGGTGTCCACCAGCAGCACGTCAAAGTAGTGCTTGCGCGCATAGTCCAGCGCGGCATTGGCAATGTCCAGCGGTTTCTGGTCCGGCGTGCTGGGGAACCACTCGGCACCGGCCTGGGCCGTCACCGTCTTCAGCTGCTCGATGGCCGCCGGGCGGTAGACGTCGCCCGACACCGTCAGCACCTTCTTCTTGCGCTTGTCGATCAGCAGCTTGGCCAGCTTGGCGGTGGTGGTGGTCTTGCCGGCGCCCTGCAGGCCGGCCATCAGAATCACCGCCGGCGGCTGCACCGCCAGGTTGATGTCGGCCACGCCCTCGCCCATGATGGCGGCCAGCTCGCGGTTGACGATGCCCACCAGCGCCTGGCCCGGCGTCAGCGACCCCATCACCTCCTGGCCCAGGGCCTTTTCCTTCACGTTGGCGATGAATTCGCGCACCACCGGCAAAGCCACGTCGGCTTCCAGCAGGGCCATGCGCACCTCGCGCAACATGTCGGTGACGTTGGCTTCGGTGATGCGGGCCTGGCCGCGCAATTGCTTGACCAGGCGGGAGAGTTTGTCTGAAAGAGCGGAGGCCATGGTGGGGAGTGTTCCGCTGGGCGGATCCAAAAGAGGCTGGCGAGCGGCACGGGCCGGCCAAGCGGAAAGGCTAAACTGTACCCATGATTTTAGCCAGTGCGAGCACCACCAGCGTGGCCCTGACGGCGGCGACCGCGCTGGCCTATGGGATACCCGCGCTGGGCACCCGCCTGCCCCCCCGCACCCGGGCGGCGCTGGTGCTGGCGGCCTGGCTGCTGCACGGCGCCCTGCTGGCCCTGGGTTTGTTCGGCGCCCAGGCGTATTTCGGCTTTGCACCGGCCTTGTCGGGCACCGCCTGGCTGGTGGCCGCGGTCTACGGGCTGGAGAGTTACTTCTACCCGGGTCTGCAGACCCGCTGGGGCCTGGCCGGCCTGGGTGCGCTGGCAGTACTGCTGGCGCTGGCGTTTCCGGGCAGCCCCTTGCATGCCAGCGCCTCGCCCTGGCTGGCGCTGCACTGGGCGCTGGGCATCGCCTCGTATGGCTTGTTTGGCGCCGCCGCGGTGCACGCCTGGTTCATGCTGCGTTCGGAAGACCGCATGCGCCACGGTGAAGACCCACACAGCGGCATGCCGCTGCTGACGATCGAGCGGCTGACCTTCCGCTTCGTTGCCGCCGGCTTCGTGCTGCTGAGCGCGACGCTGGTGGTGGGCTGGCTGTTCACGGAGACGCTGTACGGCCAGGGCACAACCTGGAAGTGGAGTCATAAGACGGTGTTTTCACTGCTGGCCTGGGCCACCTTTGCGGTGCTGCTGCTGGGCCGCTGGCGCTTCGGCTGGCGCGGGCGCAATGCAGTGCGCATGCTGTACACCGGCTCGGTGCTGTTGCTGCTGGCTTACGTGGGCTCGCGCTTCGTGCTGGAAGTGGTGCTGGGCCGCACGCCATGATCCGCATCCTGCTGTTGCTGGGGGCGGTGCTGCTGGCGGTGTGGGCCTGGCGCTCGGGCCGGGGCCAGACCCAGCAGGAGAAGGTGCGCCGCAAGCCGCCCGCGCCGACGCTGCAGGAAATGGCCACCTGCCCGCGCTGCGGCGTGCATTTCCCGCTGGCCGAGGGCATGGATGGCAAGGCCGGCCGCTATTGCAGCGCAGAGCACAAGCGCGCTGCCGAAGGATAGGGGCCGTGAGCACGCTGGAGGAACAGTACTCCTGGTTCGGCCCGTCGCTGCACGACCCGGACTACGACCAGGAGGAAGACACCGGCGAGTTCACCCGGCTGTGGCGCGGCTTCATGACGGCGCGCGCCATGCTGGGCCTGGTGCTGCTGCTGTTGCAAGGCACCATCTTCATCCTGACGCCGCTGCAGAACTACGCGCTGATCACAGTCTGCGGCGGCTACTTCACCGCCGCCCTGGCGGTGCGCCTGTTTTCCAAGCCGCGCTCGCTGGGCCGCAACCTGGACCCGCAGTGGCTCTACACCGTCGGCGTGGACGTGCTGACCTTCGCCGCGTTGGAGCAGTTGCAAGGCGGCAGCATCAATTACGCGCCGCTGTTCGCGCTGCCGGTGCTGCTGGCCTCGGTGCTGGGCTCGCTGCTGCTGGGCATGGGCACGGCCTCGTTTGTCAGCCTGCTGCTGCTGGCCGGCGCCACCTGGCAGTACCTGCAGGGCCAGGCCGAGGTGGCCTCGCACTTTGCCCAGGCTGCGCTGACCGGCGCCGGTTGTCTGGCGGTGGGTTTCCTGGCCAACCAGATCAGCGCCCGCCTGGCCAACGAGGAGCAGCGCTCACGGCGCAGCCTGCAGGGCGAGCGCATGCAGCGCCAGGTCAATGAGCTGGTGATCGAATCGCTGACCGACGGCATCCTGGTGGTGGACGCGCGCGGCGCCGTGCGCGCCATCAACCCGGCTGCGCGCGCGCAGCTGGGCACCCAGCGCGCACGCCGCGCCGCCTCGTTCGAGCTCAGCATGGAGCCGGGCTGGCAGCAATTGGTGGAGCTGACGCAGCAAAGCTTTGCCCAGAACAGCCCGCAGCAGGGCAATGTCACGCTGCTGCACGCTGGTGAAGGCCCGCGCCTGTTGCACGGACGCACCCGCCTGACCCCCGGGCGCGATGGCGGCGCGGAAAGCCTGTGCGTGGTGTTCCTGCAGGACCGGCGCGAACTGGAGGCACGCATGCGCACCGAAAAGCTGGCCAGCATGGGCCGCATGTCGGCGGCAGTGGCGCACGAGATACGCAACCCTCTGGCGGCCATTGTCCAGGCCAATGCGCTGCTGGAGGAAGACCTGAACCAGCCGCGCCAGCGGCAACTGACGCAGATGGTGGGGCAAAACGCCAAGCGGCTGGAGAAGATCGTGGAAGACGTGCTGAACCTGTCACGGGTGCAGCAGGGCGACGCCATCCGCGACTCGCAAGCGGTGGCCTTGAGCGAGGCGGTGGACCGCATCAGCCGCGACTGGTCGCGCCAGAGCACGCGCGCCACACCGGTGCGGGTGCTGCTGGCGCCGCAGGCACTGGAGGTGCAATTCGACCACGAGCACCTGCGCCGCGTGCTGATCAACCTGCTGGACAACGCACAGCGCTACGCCGGCACGCGCGCCGACAGCATCCAGGTGTCCACCCAGCTGGACGAACACCAGCACCCGCGCCTTGGCGTGTGGAGCGACGGCCAGCCGCTGGAGCATTCGGTGGAGCGCCACCTGTTCGAGCCCTTCTTCTCGTCGGAAAGCCGTTCCAGCGGCCTGGGCCTGTTCATCTGCCGCGAACTGTGCGAGGGCCATGGCGCCAGCATTGCCTACCTGCGCAGCCGCAGACAGGTGGGCGGGCAGTGGGCCGACGGCAACGAGTTCGTGGTCAATTTCCGCCCGGCGCCGCGCCACGCGATAATTTCACCATGAGCCGCTTGCTGGACACGCAGATTTTGGTCGTCGACGACGAGCCCGACCTGCGCACGCTGTACGAACTCACGCTGCTGCGCGAAGGCTACCGCGTGGAGGCGGCCGGTACCGTGCAGGAGGCCTCGCAACTGCTGGCCACGCGCAAGTTCGACGTCGTCATCACCGACATGCGCCTGCCCGACGGCCTGGGCATGGAGCTGCTGCGCAGCCTGAAAAGCGCGCAGCGCGCCGAGCGCTGCGTGGTCATCACCGCCTACGGCTCGGCCGAGAACGCGGTGGAGTCCCTGAAAGCTGGGGCCTTTGACTACCTGACCAAGCCGGTCGACCTGAAGCAGTTCCGCACCGTGATCGCCTCCGCCGTGCAGGATGGCGGTGAGCGCGCCGTGGCCGCCGCGCCGGCCAGCGCCGACCCGCAGCCCGCCGGCCTGGCCGCGCTGACCCGCATGGTGGGCGACTCGGCGGTGATGCGCACGGTGAAGGAGCGTATCGCCAAGGTGGCGCGCAGCATGGCGCCGGTGCTGGTGCACGGCGAATCGGGCACCGGCAAGGAACTGGCCGCGCTGGCGCTGCACGCCAACAGCCACCGCGCCGCCGGACCGCTGGTGGCGGTCAATTGCAGCGCCATTCCCGAGAGCCTGCTGGAAGCCGAATTCTTCGGTGCGCGCAAGGGCTCCTACACCGGCGCGACACAGGACCGCATGGGTTTCTTCCAGACCGCGCAGGGCGGCACGCTGTTTCTTGACGAGATCGGCGACCTGCCGCTGTCCATGCAATCCAAGCTGCTGCGGGCCATCCAGGAGCGCTGCGTGCGCCCGCTGGGCGCGGCGCAAGAGGAGCCGGTGGACGTGCGCATCGTCAGCGCCACGCACAAGGACCTGGGCGCGGAGGTGCGCGCGGGGCGCTTCCGGCAAGACCTGTACTACCGTCTCAACGTCATCGACATCCACATCCCCGCGCTGCGTCAACGCCGCGAGGACCTGCCCGCACTGTGCGAGGCGCTGCTGGCGCGCATCGCACAGGAGTCTGGCCAACCCGTGCCGAACATCACCGCGGAACAGGTGGCGCTGCTGGCCGACAACCCGCTGACCGGCAATGTGCGCGAACTGGAGAACCTGCTGCACCGCGCCGTCGCGTTGGCCGAAGGCGCCGAGCTGAAGATAGAGTGCCAGTTGCCCGCGGGCGACGCAGCAGTGCCTGGCAGCACCACCGCAGCGGCGGCAGAACCGGCGCTTGCCGTTGCGGCGTCGACACCCGGCGTGCCGGCGCTGGCGTCGCCCACCGAGGCTGGCGCGCTGCAGATTCCCAGCGACCTGCAAAGCCATCTGGATCAGCAGGAGCGCGAGATCCTGGTGGCAGTGCTGCGCGAGACCGGCTTCAACCGCACCGCCGCAGCCGCCCGGCTGGGCCTGAGCTTGCGCCAGATACGCTACCGCATCGCGCGCCTGAACATCGAGATGCCCGGCGGCGCCGAGCCCGGCGAGGACTCGGCACTCAGTCCGCTGGGGCCGGCCTGACACCACACCGGCAGGTGTTGCCCGCGCGCCATGCGGTGGTGTGGCGGATCACAATTTTTTTCTAGGTGATTTCACTGTGGAGAAAAATAAAATTTGTCGGCGCTGCCATTTCGCAACAGCCCAAAGCCACCCCTTGACACCCAACAAACGCGGTTGGCCAGCGTGACGAAGCCAGAAGCCATGCGGCCCAGACCGCGAAACTGCCGCGAAAACCCCGCCAATACTGGGTACACCTAAGCAGCACGCGATGAATCAAGGGCTGGCCGGGCCGCTGCCCCGGCGGCTGTGCGGGCACCCCAAGCCGCCGTCTCGCAGGGGGCAAAGAGGGTGCCGCCAAGCCGGCTGTCAAATTCCGGAAGTACACTATCTGTAGTGGGTTGTATTCGGCCGGCACCCCATATATAGTGTGTCTGGCCCGCCCCGGCTTTCCTTCCAAATGCCTGGAAACGCAAGCTTGGCGGCACCGGATGGCCCCAGAACAAGTAGCTGATCTCAAGAGGAAAAAGATGCAAATTGCTTTGAACCCGCAGGCCACAGTGCAAAGCGGGGTGTTGACCTTGGCAACCCAGGAACCCAACAACAGCAACCATGGCGTCAGCAACACGCTGGCCCAATACCAGATCATCCGACGCAACGGCGCAGTGGTGCCGTTTGAACCGAACAAGATTGCCGTGGCCATGATGAAGGCCTTCCTGGCGGTGCATGGCACCCAGGGTGCGGCATCGGCCAGCGTGCGCGAGACCGTGGACCAGCTGACGCAAGCCGTGGTGCGCGCGCTGATGCGTTCGCGTCCGGGCGGCGGCACCTTCCATATAGAAGACGTGCAGGACCAGGCCGAGCTGGGCCTGATGCGCGGCGGCCACCATGAGATCGCCCGCGCCTACGTGCTGTACCGCGAGCGCCGCACGCAGGAGCGCGCCAAGCAAGGCGCCAGCCAGGCCCCCGTCGCGCCGACGCTGCACGCCATCGAGAACGGCCAGCGCGTGCCGCTGGACCTGGGTTTCCTGAACAGCCTGGTGGTGGCGGCCTGTGCCGGCCTGAATGCCGACATCAAGCCCGAACCCATCATGGCCGAGACCATGCGCAACCTGTACGACGGCGTGCCCATGGACGAAGTCTTCAAGGCCATGGTGCTGGCCGCACGCACGCTGATCGAGAAAGACCCGGACTACACCTACGCCACGGCCCGGCTGCTGTTCCACACCATCGCCAAAGAGGTGTTGGGCAAGGACGTGGCGCCGGCCGACATGCAGGAGGCCTATACCGACTACTTCCCGCAGTTCATCAAGAAGGGTGTGGACAACGAGCTGCTGGACGAGAAGCTGCTGCAGTTCGATCTGAAGCGCCTGGGCGCCGCGCTGAAGGCCGAGCGCGACCTGAAGTTCGACTACCTTGGCCTGCAGACGCTGTATGACCGCTACTTCCTGCACGTGCGCAAGAGCCGCATCGAACTGCCGCAGGCCTTCTTCATGCGCGTGGCCATGGGCTTGTCGCTGAACGAGATCGACCGCGAGGCGCGCGCCATCGAGTTCTACCAGGTGCTGTCCTCGTTCGACTTCATGTCCAGCACACCCACGCTGTTCAACAGCGGCACGCTGCGCTCGCAGCTGTCTTCCTGCTACCTGACCACGGTGCCCGACGATCTGGACGGCATCTACGAGTCCATCAAGGAAAACGCGCTGCTGTCCAAATTCGCCGGCGGCCTGGGCAACGACTGGACGCGTGTGCGCGCCCTGGGCTCGCACATCAAGGGCACCAACGGCGAATCGCAAGGCGTGGTGCCGTTCCTGAAGGTGGTCAACGACACCGCGGTGGCGGTCAACCAGGGCGGCAAGCGCAAGGGCGCGGTCTGCACCTATCTGGAAACCTGGCACCTGGATATTGAAGAGTTCCTGGAGTTGCGCAAGAACACCGGCGACGACCGCCGCCGCACGCACGACATGAACACCGCCAACTGGATCCCCGACCTGTTCATGCGCCGCGTGATGGAAAAGGGCAGCTGGACGCTGTTTTCGCCCTCCAACGTGCCCGACCTGCACGACAAGTTTGGCGCCGACTTCGAAAAGGCCTATGTGGCCTATGAAGAGAAGGCCGCGCGCGGCGAGATCAAGCCGGCCCGCACCATCCAGGCTTCGGACCTGTGGCGCAAGATGCTGACCATGCTGTTCGAGACCGGCCACCCCTGGATCACCTTCAAGGACGCCTGCAACGTGCGCTCGCCGCAGCAGCATGCCGGCGTGGTGCATTCCAGCAACCTGTGCACAGAGATCACGCTGAACACCAGCGACACCGAAACCGCCGTCTGCAACCTGGGCTCCATCAACCTGTTGCAGCATCTGAAGGACGGCAAGGTCGACCACGACAAGCTGAAGAAGACCATCGCCACCGCCATGCGGATGCTGGACAACGTCATCGACATCAACTACTACGCGGTGAAGAAGGCGCGCGACTCCAACCTGCGCCACCGCCCGGTGGGCCTGGGCGTGATGGCCTTCCAGGACAGCCTGTACCAGCTGCGCATTCCCTACGCCAGCCCTGGCGCGGTGCAGTTCGCCGACGAGTCGATGGAAGCCATCTGCTACTACGCCTATTGGGCCTCCACCGAGTTGGCCAAGGAGCGCGGCAAGTATTCCAGCTACAAGGGCTCGCTGTGGGACAAGGGCATCCTGCCGCTTGACACGCTGGACCTGCTGGCCCAGGCGCGCGGCGGCTATGTGGAAGTGGACCGCTCGTCCACGCTGGACTGGGACGCGCTGCGCCAGAAGATCGCCGCTGACGGCATGCGCAATTCCAATTGCGTGGCCATCGCCCCCACTGCCACCATCTCCAACATCATCGGCGTCGACGCGTCGATTGAACCCAGCTTCGGCAACCTGTCGGTCAAGTCCAACCTGTCGGGCGAGTTCACCGTCATCAACGGCTACCTGGTGCACGACTTGAAGCGACTGGGCCTGTGGGATGACGTGATGGTGATGGACCTGAAGCACTTCGACGGGTCGCTGGCCCCGATCGACCGCGTACCGCAAGACGTCAAGGCCTTGTACGCCACCGCCTTCGAGGTGGAAACGCAATGGCTGGTGGAAGCCGCTGCGCGCCGCCAGAAGTGGATTGACCAGGCGCAGTCGCTGAACATCTACATGGCCGGTGCATCGGGCAAGAAGCTGGACGACACCTACAAGCTGGCCTGGCTGCGCGGCCTGAAGACCACTTACTACCTGCGCACCATCTCGGCCACGCATGCCGAGAAGTCCACCGTGGCCTCGGGCAAGATGAACGCCGTGTCCTCCGGTGGTGGCGAAACGCAGATGGCTGCACCCGCTGCGAAGCCGAGTGCGCTCGATGCCGCTGCAGCAGCAGCGCGCGCGCAGATGGACAGCGCACCGGCAACCGACATCAAGTTTTGCGCCATCGACGATCCCACTTGCGAAGCCTGCCAGTGACACTCGGTGACCTGAGGCCAGCGCATCGCGGCACACGCCGCGATGCATACGAACAACAAAAAACGGCAGCGATGTGAATGAATACTTTCCATTTCACCGCGCTGCTCTCATAATTCGCACATTGGATATCCTCTATGTTGACCTGGGACGAAGAAGTCAAGCCCACATCGCAACTGCCTTTTGCCCGCGGCGCCTCCGGCGACCGCATGACGGAGTCACCCCTGCATTCGCCCACACTGCGCCATGTGAATGACGCGGCGCTGAGCACGCCTGCGCAAACACCGCACGCGCAGCCGGCACAGGTTGCGCCCGCCACGCCGTTCCAGCGCATCAAGGCTTCGGACAAGCGCATCATCAACGGCCAGACCGACGTCAACCAATTGGTGCCGTTCAAGTACAAGTGGGCCTGGGAAAAATACCTGGCTGCCTGCGCCAACCACTGGATGCCGCAAGAGGTCAACATGACGCGCGACATCGCGCTGTGGAAAGACCCGAATGGTTTGACCGAGGACGAGCGCCGCATCGTCAAGCGCAACCTGGGCTTCTTCGTCACCGCCGATTCGCTGGCCGCCAACAACATCGTGCTGGGCAGCTACCGCCACATCACCGCGCCTGAGTGCCGCCAGTTCCTGCTGCGCCAGGCGTTTGAAGAGGCCATCCACACCCACGCGTACCAATACATCGTCGAGTCGCTGGGCCTGGACGAGAGCGAGATCTTCAACGCCTACAACGAAGTCACGTCGATCCGCGACAAGGACCAGTTCCTGATCCCCTTCATCGAGACGCTGACCAACCCGCACTTCACCACCGGCACACTGGAAAACGACCAGAAGCTGCTGAAGTCGCTGATCGTGTTCGCCTGCCTGATGGAAGGCCTGTTCTTCTACGTCGGCTTCACGCAGATTTTGGCGTTGGGCCGGCAGAACAAGATGACCGGCGCGGCCGAGCAGTACCAATACATCCTGCGCGACGAGTCCATGCACTGCAATTTCGGCATCGACCTGATCAACCAGATCAAGCTCGAGAACCCGATGCTGTGGACGGCCGAGTTCAAGGCCGAGATCAACGTGCTGTTCCACCAGGCGGTGGAGCTGGAGTACAAGTACGCCGAGGACACCATGCCGCGCGGCGTGCTGGGCATGAACGCCTCCATGTTCAAGGGCTACCTGCGCTACATCGCCAACCGGCGCGCCACGCAGATCGGCCTGGAAGCGCTGTTCCCCAACGAAGAAAATCCATTCCCCTGGATGAGCGAAATGATCGACCTGAAGAAAGAACGCAATTTCTTCGAAACCCGGGTGATTGAATACCAATCGGGTGGCGCGCTGTCCTGGGATTGATCGCTCACATAAACAATCAATGGCTTCAAGAACTTCACACACCGCAAGACGTCCCGCAGAGGACGCTGGCGGCGTGTGTTCCCGTGTTCATGGTGTTGGGTTTGGACCCAGCACCATGAATCGCTTTGTGCAGTCCAACAAGCACGAAGTGCTCTTTGTAACTTGATCAAGGAGAATATTGAAATGGCAACTGCAAAGAAAGCGGCCGCTAAGAAGGCCCCCGCGAAGAAGGCTCCGGCCAAGAAAGTAGCGGCTAAGAAACCGGCCGCCAAGAAGGCACCGGCGAAGAAGGCTCCGGCCAAGAAGGCACCGGCGAAGAAGGCTCCGGCCAAGAAGGTCGCTGCCAAGAAGCCAGCCGCCAAGAAGGCACCGGCGAAGAAAGTAGCGGCCAAGAAGGCTCCGGCGAAGAAAGCCGCTGCCAAGAAGGCCCCGGCGAAAAAGGCTGCGGCCAAGAAGCCTGCTGCCAAAAAGCCCGCTGCCAAAAAGCCCGCTGCCAAAAAGGCGGCCAAAAAGCCTGCTGCCAAAAAGCCTGCTGCCAAAAAGGCCGCCAAAGCTCCTGCTGCGAAAGCAGCGCCGGCGCCCGCTGCCCCTGCGGCTCAGACCACTCTGAACCCGCAGGCTGCTTGGCCGTTCCCCACGTCCACCAAGCCCTAACCGGCTTCAGTGGTACGCTGAAAGCCCGGTGCCGCAAGGCCCCGGGCTTTTTTCATGGCTGCCTCTTCTCCATCACCTGCTGCCCCCACCGCCTCCGCGCCCGGCGCTGTGTTGCCTGTTGCACCTTTCCTGCGCCAGGAGAAAGACGGCGCGGTCATCATCGACCTGCACGTCAGTCCGCAGGCGCGGCACACCGGTGTTGCCGGCCTGCATGACGGTGCACTGGCTTTGCGGCTGAAAGCCCCACCCGTGGACGGCAAGGCCAATGTCGCGCTGCTGGCCTGGTTGGCGGACACGCTGGTCGTGCCGCGCAACAGCCTGGCGCTGGCGCGCGGTCATGCCAGCAGGCGCAAGCAGGTGCGCGTCGCTACCGCGCAAGTGGGCCGGGCGCGTTGGCAGGCATTGCTGGTCAGCGCGGACAAACCTTGAACGGCTGGCTAGAATTTTCCCAACACAACCACCCAAGTGAACGGCCGCGCCATGGACCCCCTGGTCAAGAACAACGTCACCGTCACCGGCAATGCGCAGGCGGTGCGCACACTGGTGTTCGTGCACGGCTTCGGCACCGACCAGCGCGCCTGGCGCGATGTCTGCCAAGCGCTGATGAACGACTACCGCATCGTGCTGCTGGACAACGTCGGCGCTGGCGGCACGCCGCCACAAGCCTTCGTGCAGCACCACTACCTGGATCTGCAGCGCTACGCCACCGACCTGCTGGACGTGTGTGCCGCGCTGGACCTGCGCCAGGCCGTGCTGGTAGGCCACTCGGCAGGTGCGATGATGGGCTTGCTGGCCGCGCTGCGTGAACCCCACCGCTTTGCCAAACTGGCACTGGTCGGTGCCTCGCCCCGCTACCTGGACGACGACGATGGCTACCGGGGCGGCTTCAAGCCCGATGACCTCAATGCGCTGTACCGCGCGATCACCCTGTCGCTGTCCGACTGGGCGGACCAGTTTGCCCCCGCCGCCATGGGCAACGCCGACCGGCCAGCGCTGGCACAGCACTTCGCCGACACCATCAAAAGCATCCCGAAGGAGCGCGCACTGACCGTGCTGTGCGCCATCTTCCAGTCCGACCACCGTGCCGACGTGGCCCGCCTGACACAGCCCACGCTGTTGGTGCAGGCGCAAGACGACATCGCCGTGCCGCTGGAAGTGGCGCAGTACCTGCACGCACACATCCCCCACAGCCAGCTGGAAGTGGTCAACGCCAGCGGCCACCTGCCGCACATCAGTGCACCGCAGGAGGTGCTGCGGGTGCTGCTGCCGTTCCTGGCGGCCTGAACGTCTTACAGCCCCAGCGCCTTCACATCCACCTGGTAGTTCTGCGGCCCCTTGTGCGCGATCTTGATCGCACCCATGTGGTTGCCCAACTCGGCGCAACGCGTCAGCGGCCAGCCGCGCTCCAGGCCATACAGCAGCGCACCGCGGAAGGCGTCGCCGCAGCCGGTGGGGTCCACCACCGCCTTTTCCGGTACCGAGGGCACGCGCGTGGTCTGACCCTTGACCCAGACATCGCAGCCCACCGCGCCCAGCGTGACGATCATGCCGTCCACGTGTTGCGACAACTCGTCCAGGCTCCAACCGGTGCGGTCGCTGAGCATCTTGCCTTCGTAGTCGTTCAGCGTGATCCAGGTGGCCAGCTCGACGAAGTGGCGCAGTTGCTCGCCGTTGAAGCGCGGCAGTTGTTGACCAGGGTCGAACACGAAAGGAATCCCGGCGGCCTTGAACTCCTCCGCATGCTGCAGCATGGCGTCGGCACCGTCCGGCGCGATGATGCCCACCTTGATGTCCGCCCGCGCCGCGATGTGGTTCAGCTGCGCGAAACTCATCGCACCGGGGTGAAAGCCGTTGATCTGGTTGTTGTCCTGGTCGGTGATGATCAGCGCCTGCGCGGTGTAGCTGTCATCCAGCTTGCGCACGAATTCACCGCTGATGCCCAGGCTGGACAGCCGGTTCACGTATTCACCGCCATCCTGGCCCAGGGTGGCCATGGGCAGCGGGTCGCCACCCAGTTGCTTCAGTGCATAGGCGATGTTGCCGGCACAGCCGCCAAAATCGCGCCGCAGCGCCGGCACCAGGAAGGACACGTTGAGGATGTGCAATTGGTCGGGCAGGATCTGCTCGGCAAAGCGCCCCTCGAAGTTCATGATGGTGTCAAACGCCAGCGAGCCGCAGATGATGGAGGCCATGGATGTGTACGGTGAGAAGGGGTGGAAGGATGTCGGCCCGGGAGCCGACTTACGGGTGGATCACGGATAAAAAGCCAGCACACGGTAGCCGGAAATACGCTCGTTGCCGCCGCCGGATTTCACACTGACGGCCAGAGAGGCGGTCCAGTCGGCGCCGGCACCCACGGTGGCAGCGGGAATGTCGAACTCGCGGCTGGGCAGCACGCGGCGCAGCACCGGCTTGTCCTGCGAATCGGTCAGCGTCAGCTCGATGGCGGGTGCTGCCAGTTCGGTGGCGGTGGTGTTCTTCACCACCAGGTTGAGCCGGTAAGCGTCGCCACGCAGTTTGGTGAACGAGGAACTGTCGATGACGATGCCGTCGATCTGCTTGAACGCCGACACCGAGCACCCCAGCAAGGCCTGGCAGGCGGCGCTGAGCACCGGTTTCAAGCTCGGTTGCATGGCGGCAATGCGGTCGCGCTCCTGCAGTGCCACCTGGCCACCCAGCAGCGCCAGCAACAGCAAGGACAGCAGCGCCAGCGCAACACGCACGCTGCTGCGGTGCCACACCGAGGTGGAGGGCATGGGCTTGTGCATGAAGGTGGGCGCGGGCGGCGCCACCGGCGGCAGCGCGATGTCGTCCGGCTGCGGCTCGGCCACCGGGATGGCGGCCACGGACGAATCCAACAACGGCTCGTTCGGCGCCCGCCCAGGATGGATGCTCAGCGCATCCAGCCCGATCTCGGCCGGCGAAGAAACGGCCAGCGGGTCCACCACCAGTTCATCCACGGGGACAGGCGCTTCGCCTTCAAGGGCATGGTACTCGGCCGCCCGCACCAGCAAGGGTTCGGGCCGCGCCTGCGGGATGTCCACGTCGAGGTGAATGTCCACCGGCGACAACTCGTCCTCGGCATACTCAAGGGCTTGCGCATGCGCATCGTCGTCATGCATCAACGCCGGCGGCACCGGTTCTGCCGGTGCATGGACAAACGGCGGCGGCGCCGGCACGGGCGAAGCAGCCACCATGGGTTCGGCCACGATCTGCGCATTGGCATCGAACACATGCTCGCACTGGCCGCAACGCACCCAGCCTTCGGACAGCCGCAGTTGGTCCGGCACGACCCGGAACATGGTCTGGCAAGCCGGGCATTGGGTGATCATGCTCATGTCAGGCGGATATGTCAGCCGGATTGTAGGGCCGCGCTTGCAAAAAAGTCCGCTGTTTGACGGCGGATTGCGCTCAAGAGGCTTGCGCGGTCATCAGTATCCAGCCGTCCTGGCTGTCGGCCACGCGCAAGCGCACATGCGGCGCATAGGCGGCGATCAACTCGTCGGCCTGGCGTTCCAGAATGCCGGCCAACACCAGGTGGCCGCCCGCTGCCACATGCGCGCACAACAGCGGCGCCAACACCTTCAGCGGCGTGGCGAGGATATTGGCCAGCACCACGCCGTAGTGACCTTGCGCCTGGTCGGGCAGGCCAGCCTTCAGCGTGACGCCATTGGCCTGGGCGTTCAGCACGGTGGATTCCACAGCTGCCGGGTCGATGTCCACGGCGTCAATGTCCGTCGCGCCAAACTTGGCCGCACCGATGGCCAGGATGCCCGAGCCGCAGCCGTAGTCCAGCACGCGCTGACCTGCGGGCATGTGCTGGGCGATCCAGCGCAGGCACATGCGGGTGGTGGGATGGGTGCCGGTGCCGAAGGCCATGCCGGGGTCCAGCCGTATCACCTGGCGGGCAGCAGCCGGCGGCTCGTGCCAGGTCGGCACGATCCAGAACTCGGGCGTGATCTCCACCGGCGTGAATTGCGACTGCGTCAGCCGCACCCAGTCCTGCTCGGGCACCGCGTTCACGCCCAGCAGTTTGCACTCGGCAAAAAAGTCCTGTGCCTGCAAGATACCCAGGGCTTCCTTCGCCTGCGCCTCTTCGGTGAACAAGGCCAGCACGCGCGAACGCTGCCAGCCATCGGCCGGCGGCGGCATGCCGGGTTCGCCAAACAGCGCCTGCTCGGCGTCGGTGTGGGCATCGGCATCCTCCACGCTGACGCTCAAGGCGTCCAGCGCGTCCAGTGCATCGCTCAGGTCCTCAATGTGCTGCTGCGGGCACAGCAGGCTGAGTTCAAACATCGCGCGCGCCTTCCTTCAGCCGGCTCAGCGCTTGTGCGCGGCCAGCCAGCCTTCCAGGTAGTGGATGTTGGTGCCGCCGTTCATGAAGTTGGCGTCCACCATCAGCTCCCGGTGCAGCGGGATGTTGGTGTTGATGCCCTCCACCACCGTCTCGGCCAGCGCCGTGCGCATGCGCGCCATGGCCTGCTCGCGGGTGTCGCCGTGCACGATGATCTTGCCGATCATGGAATCGTAATTGGGCGGCACGAAGTAGTTGGTGTACACGTGCGAGTCCACCCGCACGCCGGGGCCGCCGGGCGCGTGCCACATGGTGATGCGCCCGGGCGAGGGCACGAAACTGTACGGGTCTTCGGCATTGATGCGGCACTCGATGGCGTGGCCGCGGAACTCGATCTGGCGCTGGGTGAAGGGCAGCTTCTCGCCGGCCGCCACCATGATCTGCGTCTTCACGATGTCCACACCGGTGATCAACTCGGTCACCGGGTGCTCCACCTGCACGCGGGTGTTCATCTCGATGAAGTAGAACTCGCCGTCCTCGTACAGGAACTCGAAGGTGCCGGCACCGCGGTAGCCAATGCGCTTGCAGGCCGCCACACAGCGCTCGCCCACTTTCTCGATCAGCCGGCGCGGAATGCCGGGAGCCGGCGCTTCCTCGATGATCTTTTGGTGGCGCCGCTGCATGGAGCAGTCGCGCTCGCCCAGGTAGACGGCGTTCTTGTGCTTGTCGGCCAGCACCTGGATTTCCACATGGCGCGGGTTCTGCAGGAACTTCTCCATGTACACGGCCGGGTTGTTGAAGGCGGCGCCCGCTTCGGCCTTGGTCATCTGCACCGCCGCCACCAGCGCCGCCTCGGTGTGCACCACGCGCATGCCGCGCCCGCCGCCGCCGCCAGCCGCCTTGATGATGACCGGGTAGCCAATGGTCTTGGCAATCTTGCGTATCAGCACCGGATCGTCTGGCAACTCGCCCTCTGAACCCGGCACGCACGGCACGCCCGCCTTGATCATGGCCTGCTTGGCCGACACCTTGTCGCCCATCATGCGGATGGACTCGGGCGTGGGGCCGATGAACTGGAAACCGCTTTTCTCCACCCGCTCGGCAAAATCGGCGTTTTCGCTCAAAAAGCCATAGCCGGGGTGGATCGCCTCGGCGTCCGTCACCTCGGCGGCCGAGATGATGGCCGGCATGTTCAGGTAGCTCTGGCCGGACGGCGCCGGGCCAATGCAGACAGCCTCTTCGGCCAGCTTCACGTACTTGGCCTCGCGGTCGGCCTCGGAATACACCATCACCGCCTTGATGCCCAGTTCGCGGCAGGCCCGCTGTATGCGCAGGGCAATTTCGCCGCGGTTGGCGACCAATATCTTCTTAAACATAAGGAAAGCCGCGGCCTTATTCGATGATGTACAAGGCCTGGCCGTATTCCACCGCCTGGCCGTTGTCGCACAGGACGCGGGCCACGGTGCCGGCCTTGTCGGATTCGATCTCGTTCAAGATCTTCATGGCCTCGATGATGCACAGGGTGTCGCCCTCCTTCACCACGTCGCCCACTTCCACAAAGGGCTTGGCGCCAGGCGAGGCCGAGCGGTAGAAGGTGCCCACCATGGGCGACTTGACGGTGTGGCCGGTGGCGACGGGCGTTTCGGCCACGGCCGGGGCGGCAGCGGGCGCACCAGCGGCGGCCAACGGGGCGCTGGCCACGGCCTGGGGTGCGGGGGCGTACATGGCCATGGGCTGGGCATAGCCTTGCACGGCACCACCCCCCTTGACGATGCGGACCTTGCCTTCGGCTTCGGTGATTTCCAACTCAGACACGTTGGACTCCGAGACCAGGTCGATCAAGGTCTTCAGTTTCCGCAAATCCATGGGTTCTCCTACGACGTATCAACAAAGACGCGCGAATTTACATTAAAAATCGCTAAACGTCATTTATCTTCTATTATTTTTTGCCAAAACCGATTGATCTTTACTTTGGCAAAGGCGGCGGGAAACCGCGAAACCACCAGGCGGTGGCTGAGTCAGAGGCCTGGAAACCAGCTTTCAGGCCAGCCAGCCCTTCAACTCCTGGGCCGTGACTTTCCCCATTTTACGATGCTTTACCCGGCCGTCCGAACCCATGACCACACTGAAAGGCAGTGCACCGCTGGTGTTGCCCAGGCTCAGGCACAGCTCCAGGCCGGCACTGCCGGTGACGGCCATGGGAAAGCTGATGGGGGTTTTTTGCAGGAAATTGCGCACCGCCGGCGTTTTGTCCACCGCCAGCCCCAGCACCTGCACCTTGCGGGCGCTGTTGTCCTTGTAGAACTGGTCCAGCAGAGGCAGCTCTTCTATACAGGGCGGGCACCAGGTGGCCCAGAAGTTGACCACCAACGGCGCACCCTTCAGACTGGCCAGCTTCAGCATGCCGCCCTGCGGCGTCTCGAATTCCAGCGCCCAGAAAGCCTGCTCCGCGGCGGACGAAGCGCTGGCGGACTGCCCTTGGCACCACGCCAAGCCCGCGCCGGCCAGGCCAGCACCCAGGCCGGCCAAGCCCAGCAACAAGCGGCGGCGCGGCACGGCGCGTGGGCCAGCGGGGGCGTCAGGCGAAGCGGGGGGCGTGGGGGAATGGGATGAAGGACCGGAATTCATGACCCTCCATCATGCACCAATGCGCGCACGGCTGCCAGATCGCCCCGGGGCGAGCGGCCCTGGCTGTCGGGTTTGAGGGCGCCGCGCAGGTCGTCAAAGTCATAGATCAGCAGGTGCACGCCGATGGTGGTGCCCAGTTCGCGGCTGGGCGCATGCAGGCTCAAGGCGTCCACCGGCTCGCCATGCAAGCCTGTCACAGTGCGCGCCTCGTAAGCCACCCGCTGGTCGATCAGCCGGATCTCGGCCGATTTGGAATCGTCGCAGAACAGCTGGATGTAGACATCCGAATGCTGGGTGGCGGTGCCGTGCCAGACGGCACCGCTCAAATACGGGCGGAAATCGGCCAGCCTCTCCATCCACAGCAACGCCAACGCGCGCAGTGCGGCCAGCTCGCCAGGCTGAGTGTCGGCACAAAACAGCGCAATGTGTTCGCGCAGCGCCGCCTCCAGCTCGTCATTGCCGGGCAACGGCGTCTTGGCTGGCAAGCCCAGTTGCTTCAAGGCCTGGCGCTTGGCCGGGCCGTATTCCATGCCGTCATCGGCCACCAGGCGGGCGGCAGTGGCGGCAATTTCGGCTTTCACAGAGTCCATGGGGCGGCATTGTGCCGGTTTTGATGTTCCCAAGTCGGCGAGCGACCGGCCTGCAGGCGGTCAAGGTGTCTTCTTCAACACCAGTTCAATTTCAAACAGCCTGGGCCACAGCTTGCCGGTGACGAACAAGCGGCGCCGCTTGGCGTCATAGGCAATGCCATTGAGCACGTCCACCACCCGGATGCCGCGCCAGCGCGGCGCCAACAGCCCGGTCAGGTCTATCCAGCCGCGCACCTGGCCGGTGGACGGGTCGATGCGGGCGATCAGGTCCGAGCCCCACACGTTGGCGAAGATTTCGCCGTCCACCCATTCCAGCTCGTTGAGCTGCGCGATGGGTCGGCCCTCCGCCAGCACCTGGATGCGCCGCTGCTCGGCCAGCGTTTTGGGGTCCAGCACGCGGATGGTGGCACTGCCGTCACTCATATAAAGGTGGCTGGCATCGGCCGCCAGGCCCCAGCCTTCGCCGGCATAGCTGAACTGGCGCTTCTGGCGGAAATCCCGCAGGTCGAACACAAAGCCCAGCTGCGCGGTCCAGGTCAACGCGATGATCTCATCGCCGACCACGGCGATGCCTTCGCCGAAATACTCGGCCGCGATGTCTTTCTTCAGCAGCACTTTGCCAGTTTCCAGCTCGACCTTGCGCAATGACGAGTGGCCGTTCAAGCCCGTGCTCTCATAGAGAAAACCGCCCACGAAAACCAGCCCCTGGGTGAAGGCCGTCGCATCATGGGGGTAGGAATTCTTGACCACAAAGCCATAGACGGGAATGGCGGCGCGCGCGCCAGGTGCCGCCAACCCTGCCAGGAGCAGACAGGCCGACAACACCAGCTTGCAGAAACCAAGACATTTCACGGTACCGATCTCCTTAAAATCCGCGCATGCACATTCACATCTTAGGCATCTGCGGCACCTTCATGGGCGGCCTGGCGGCGCTGGCGCGCGAGGCCGGTCACAAAGTCACCGGCTGCGATGCAGGCGTCTACCCACCAATGAGCGACCAGCTGCGTGCACTGGGCATAGACCTGATTGAAGGGTTTGGCGCCGACCAACTGGCGCTGAAACCCGACCTGTTCGTCATCGGCAATGTGGTCAGTCGCGCCAGGTTGGCCGACGGCAGCCCCAAATTCCCGCTGATGGAGGCTATTCTCGATGCCGGCGCACGCTACACCAGCGGCCCGCAGTGGCTGGCCGAGCATGTGCTGGCCGGCCGGCACGTGCTGGCGGTGGCCGGTACGCATGGCAAGACCACCACCACGGCGATGCTGAGCTGGATACTGGAGCAAGCCGGCTTGCAACCCGGCTTCCTGGTCGGTGGGGTGCCGCTGAACTTCGGCGTCTCGGCCAGGCTGGGCACGGGCAAGCCCTTTGTCATCGAAGCCGACGAATACGACACCGCGTTCTTCGACAAGCGCAGCAAGTTCGTGCATTACCGGCCGCGCACGGTGATCTTGAACAACCTGGAGTTCGACCACGCCGACATCTTTGACAACCTGGCGGCGATAGAGCGCCAGTTCAACCACCTGGTGCGCACCGTGCCGGCCAGTGGGCGGCTGGTGGTCAACGGCCTGGAAGAGGCGCTGGCCCGTGTGCTGCATGCCGGCTGCTGGAGCGAGCTGCGCACTTTCGGCGCCACCACCGACGACTACACGGCGCGCGGCGAACCGCATGATTTCGACGTGCAGTACCAGGGCCGGGCCGTGGCCCATGTGGCCTGGGGCCTGGTGGGCGTGCACAACCAGTTGAACGCGCTGGCCGCCATCGCTGCCGCCGAGCATGTGGGCGTGGCGCCCGAGGCGGCAGCCCAGGCGCTGGCCAGTTTTCAGAGCGTCAAGCGTCGGCTGGAAGTGCGCGGCAGCGTCACCCTGGCAGGGGGAGGCAGCGTCACCGTGTACGACGACTTTGCCCACCACCCCACCGCCATCCGCACCACGGTGGATGGCCTGCGCCGCCGGCTGCCGGCGGGTGAGCGCATCCTGGCCGTGTTCGAGCCGCGCACCAACACCATGAAGCTGGGCGCGATGAAGGCGCAGTTGCCCTGGAGCCTGGAGCAGGCCGACCTGGCGTTTTGCCACAGCGGCGGCCTGGGCTGGGATGCGGCCGAAGCGCTGGCACCCATGGGCGCGCGCGTGCAGGTGATAGACAACGTCACCGAGCTGGTGGCCCAGGTGGTGGCGCAGGCCCGTGCCGGCGACCACCTGCTATGCATGAGCAATGGCGGCTTTGGCGGTGTGCACCAGAAGCTGCTGGATGCGCTGAAAAACAAATAGTCAGCGCGCCACGCCTCGTGCGTGGCCTGCGGCGCTGGCCCTAAGCCTTGCGCCGTGACGCCCTGGCGGGCGTTGGCTTGGGCGCCGCCGGCTGGGCCGAAGAGCGCTGCAACTCGTCGAGCAACCAGTCGCGCAAGGCCTGCAACGGCGGCCAATCTGCCAACTCCGGCGGATGCGCCAACCAGAAGGTGTCCGAGCCGTCGTTTTCCAGCGCCATGGGCGACAGCCGCACCAGCCGCTCTTCACGCAGCGCATCGGCGGCCAGCAGTTCACGGCTCAACGAAATGCCCAGCCCCTGCTCGGCCGCCTGCAGTTGCAAGCCGGCATCGTGAAAGTCGGCCACCGGGTTGATGCGGCAGCGCACGCCGCCCTGGGCAAACCAGCTTTCCCAGCGCGCCGCATGCCCCAGCAGCGGCTCGTGCGAAATCTGCTCCAGCGTGCAGCCCGCCAGGCGCCGCGCGATCGCCGGCACCGCGACCACCACCAGCGGGCTGTCTATCAGGCAGGTGGCCTGCAGCCCACGCCAAGGCCCCTGTCCCTGGCGCAACGCGGCGTGGAAGCCCTCGCGCTTGAGGTCCATCACCTGCTGCGAGGTGTGCAGTTCCAGCGCGATGTCGGGGTGCAACTCGTGCCAATGCCCGATGCGCGGCAACAGCCAACGCTGGGCGAACGAGGGCAGCGCGGTGATGCGCAGCCGGTGCTCGGTGCCGCCGGCGGCCGCCGCCGCGGCGCGCCGGCCTTCTTCCAGCTGGGCCAGCGCCGGCTCCACCGCACGCAGCAGCGCGGCGCCAGCGGCATTCAGCACCACGCGGCGGCCGCGCCGGTCGAACAAGATGAACCCCAATTGCTCTTCCAGCAGCTTGATCTGCTGGCTGATGGCGCTGTGCGTCAGGTGCAGCGCTTCGGCTGCCGCCCGCAGGCTGCCCAGCGCCGCCACGGTGCGGAATGTAGGCAGTGTGTGCAGCGGCAGGCGGTTCATATTGGTAAGTATAACTAACCAGCAAGTGCAGAATCTATTGATTTTCTTCCAGAAACTGGATCGCTATGCTTACCAGGACAGGAAAACACCGCCCAAGGAGCCCACCATGTCCACGACCGTCTGCAGCAACGCCCTGCCCCTGAACCCGCACCAGCCCACCGGCCTGCTGCGCCGCCTGAAAGCCCTGTGGCTGCCGTTCCAACAGGAACAGCATCGCCACCGCCTGACCAACGCACTGAGCGATCTGAGCGACCGCGCGCTGTGCGACATCAACGCCCCCGAATGGCTGCGCCGCGACCTGCTGCACCGCGCCGAGATGGAACATTACGAACGCATGCGCACGTTGTCGCAGTTCAGGGGATTGATGTGACATTGCGGGACAGACCAAAACTGCGAAGCGGTTTTGCTCTGTCCTCAACTGTTCGTAGCTGTCCGGTATTCAGACTCACCCCCGCCGCGCCTTCACCGCCCCCGACAACACCTCCAGCGCCGCCAGCGAATCATCCCAGCCCAGGCAGGCATCCGTGATGCTCTTGCCGTATTCCAGCGATTGCGCATCGTCCTTGCCCGGTGTGAACTTCTGCGCGCCGGCCTGCAAGTGGCTTTCCACCATCACGCCGAACACCTGGCGCGAGCCGCCGGCGATCTGGCCGGCGATGTCGCGCGCCACATCCAGTTGCCTTTCGTGCTGCTTGCTGCTGTTGGCATGGCTGCAATCCACCATCAGCGTGGCTGGCAACTTGGCGGCGGCCAGTTCCTTGCAGGCCGCATCCACGCTGGCCGCGTCGTAGTTCGGCGCCTTGCCGCCGCGCAGGATCACGTGGCAGTCCTTGTTGCCATTGGTCTGCACAATGGCCACCTGGCCGTTCTTGTGCACCGACAGGAAATGGTGACCGCGCGCGGCCGCCTGGATGGCGTCGGTGGCGATGCGGATGTTGCCATCGGTGCCGTTCTTGAAGCCAATGGGCGCCGAGATGCCCGAGGCCAGTTCGCGGTGCACCTGGCTCTCGGTGGTGCGGGCGCCAATGGCGCCCCAGGCAATCAGGTCACCGATGTACTGTGGAGAGATCACGTCCAGAAACTCACTGCCAGCCGGCAGGCCCAGGCGATTGATCTCGATCAGCAACTGGCGGGCGATGCGCAGGCCTTCGTCGATGCGGTAGCTTTCGTCCAGGTAGGGGTCGTTGATCAGCCCCTTCCAGCCCACGGTGGTGCGCGGCTTCTCGAAGTAGACCCGCATCACGATCTCCAGCGTGTCGGCGTACTTGTCGCGCTGCACCTTCAGCTTGCGCGCATAGTCCAACGCCGCGGCCGGGTCGTGAATGGAGCACGGGCCTATGACCACCAGCAGCCGGTCGTCCTTGCCCGCCATGATGTTATGGATGTTGCGGCGTGTGCCGGTGATCAGCCCCTCGGCTGCCGTGCCGCGTATCGGGAAGAAGCGGATCAGATGCTCGGGTGGAGGCAGCACGGTGATGTCCTTGATGCGCTCGTCATCGGTCTGGCTGGTGCGGTCACTGGGGTTGGCGGTGGTGTTCGCATACCAGGCATCCGGGTTGGCAGTGGCTTTGGCGTTCATCTTGGTGGTGCTCCTTGGTCTGGCTGAAGGGATGGATGGGTTGGAAAACTGCTGACAGAACAGGCAAAAAAAAACCGCCGGGGCCCGGCGGTTTCTTGGAGTTGGTACGTCTTTGTCAGAAACGTTCAGATCTCTCTACCGCCGTGGCGCTTGAGAACCAAAAGTAACCAAAAAAGAAGGCGCGAACCAAACTCATGGCTTCAAATGTAGCACATCACGAGGTAAGCCGCGCCAGCCAGGACTTGGCTCGCGCCACAAATCCCGTGGGTATCTGTTCAGGCTCGGAGGTGATGGGCTGGTCGTGCACATCGATCAGCAGCGCACCCAGGCCCAGCATGCGCCAGGCATTCAGCTCGAACTCCACGGCACCCAATGGCGGTGCCTCGGGCTCATGTGCGTCTTCCAGCCACAGCGCCACCTGGTCGCGAAAGTGGTTCAGCGCGCCCACATAGGCGCTGAACTCATACAGGCTCTGCCACGGGGTATCCAGCCCATCCAGCAGGACGGCGTGATCACGCAGCACGGCGCGCAGCGCCTCCAGCACCGGCACCAATTGCGCCGCACTGTCGGCATTGCGTGGATGCACCAGAAAGCCGGCCACCGCCTCGATGTGCGCGGCGACCTGGGCCATGTTGTCGGTGACCTGCATCGACTGCTCGTCGGCCACCGCCGCGCGCAGGAAACTGCTCAGCTCACCAAACGACTGCAAGGTGGGCAGGCGGCTGGCGGGGTCTATCGTCAGACGGGGTCTGGACATGGGCCGTATTGTGCGCCGGCCGCATGGCGGCCGTGCGGGTGAAAAGCAGCGTGTGTTGCAGGGCCGCGTCAGGCGATCCGGCTGCAAGCGTCAGGCGTCAGGCCGTGCCGCCCACCGTCATGCCGTCGATGCGCAGCGTCGGTTGGCCCACCCCCACCGGCACGCTCTGGCCTTCCTTGCCGCAGGTGCCCACGCCGCTGTCCAGCGCCATGTCGTTGCCGATCATGCTGATGCGGGTCAGCGCATCCGGGCCATTGCCCACCAGCGTGGCGCCCTTCACCGGGTACTGGATCTTGCCGTTCTCCACCCAGAAGGCCTCGCTGGCCGAGAACACGAACTTGCCCGAGGTGATGTCCACCTGGCCGCCGCCGAAGTTGGTGGCATACAGCCCCTTCTTGATGCTGGCAACGATTTCCTGCGGCGTCTTGTCGCCACCCAGCATGTAGGTGTTGGTCATGCGCGGCATGGGCACATGGGCGTAGCTTTCGCGCCGGCCGTTGCCGGTGGGCGCCACCTTCATCAGGCGTGCGTTCATCGCGTCCTGGATGTAGCCCTTCAGGATGCCGTCTTCGATCAGCACGTTGCGCTGGCTGGCATTGCCCTCGTCGTCCACGTTCAGCGAGCCACGGCGGTCGGCCAGCGTGCCGTCGTCCAGCACGGTGACGCCCTTGGCCGCCACCCGCTGGCCGATGCGGCCGGCAAAGGTGCTGGAGCCCTTGCGGTTGAAGTCGCCCTCCAGCCCGTGGCCTATGGCCTCGTGCAGCAGGATACCGGGCCAGCCAGAACCCAGCACCACGGTCATCTCGCCGGCCGGGGCCGGGCGGGAATCCAGGTTGGTGATGGCGGCGTTGACAGCCTGGTCCACATAGCTGGCCACCAGCGCGTCGTCGAAATAAGCCAGGCCAAAGCGGCCGCCGCCGCCGGCCGAGCCCATCTCGCGCCGGCCCTTGTGCTCGGCGATCACGGTCAGGCTCAGGCGCACCAGCGGGCGCACATCGGCGGCCAGCGTGCCGTCGGCGCGCGCCACCAGCACGACGTCGTATTCGGCGGCCAGGCCAGCCATGACCTGGGCCACGCGGCTGTCCTTGGCGCGTGCCATTTTTTCCACCTTGCCCAGCAGCGCCACCTTGGCGGTGCTGTCCAGCGAGGCGATGGGGTCCAGCCCGGGGTACAGCGAGCGGGCGCCGGCCACCTTGCGCGCATTGCCACCGGCCTTGACGCGGGCGTTCTTGGCCGCTGCCGAGATGCTGCGCACGGTCAGCGCGGCATCCATCAGCGAGGCTTCGGAAATATCGTCGGAGTAGGCGAAGGCGGTCTTCTCGCCGCTGACGGCGCGCACCCCCACACCCTGGTCGATGCTGAACGAACCGGTCTTGACGATGCCCTCTTCCAGGCTCCAGCCTTCGCTGCGGGTGTATTGGAAGTACAGGTCGGCCTCGTCCACCTGGTGAGCCTTGATGGCGTTGAGCGCGCGCGTCAGGTGCGATTCACTGAGGCCGAATGGCTCCAGCAGCAGGCTTTGGGCAACGGCCAGGCGTTCTAGGGTGGGTTCGCGGGAGATCATCAGGGCATTTTAGGCCGCTCCTGCGGCGGCCGGGTTTGCTGCAGGGAGAAGCCCTTTTCACCTTTGCCGCGAATGGCCTGCGCAGGGGCTACCCCTGGTCCTTCCTGACCTGCTGGTCTGCGGGCACAGACTGCTCTTGCGCAGCCTGGGTGCGCAGGGACGGTGCGATGGGAATGGGGAACCCCACGAACGCCAGCACGACCAGAACCGGCAACAGCAGGTAAAACAGCGGCTTCTTCAGGCTGAGCTTGAGGTTCACGGTCCCCACAAGCTGCCGTCGGATCGGGAGATTTCAAGCCCCGGGGCGAGACACCAGCCATTGGAGCAGCGCCCCATCATCCATGTGCCGCAACCCACCGGCGCTGGCCTGCGCAAACACCTGGGTCGCCATGGCGCCCAACGGTCCGGCAAAGCCCGCCGCCTGCGCCGCTTCCATTGCCAGCCGCGTGTCCTTCTCCAGCAGCGTCATGTGCGCGCGGGGCGCATGGTCGCCCACCAAGGCCCGGCGCATGCGGTCGGACCCTATCCAGCTCTGGCCGCTGGATTGCTCGATGACGCCCAAGGTCTTCGCGCCATCCAGTCCTAGCCGTTGTGCCAAGGCCAGCGCTTCGGCCGCGCCCACCAGGTTGATGCCAGCCAGCAGGTTGTTGACCAGCTTAGTGCGGGCGCCATCGCCGGCGCGCTCGCTGATGACGAAACGCTGGCTGGACAAGGCCGCCAACAATGGTTCGCACTGCTGCAAGGCCGGCGCCGGGCCGGCCAGCATCAGGCTCATGCTGCCGTCACGGGCACGGGCCGGCCCGCCGGACATCGGGGCATCCAGCACCAGCAGCCCCTGTGACGCCAGGCGTTGGGCAAAGTCTTCCACAGCGTGCGGGCTCATGGTGGGACACAGCAGCACGACATGGCCCGCCGGCAGCACCGCAGCCGCGCCGTAGGGCCCGAACAGCACCTGCTCGCATTGCGCAGCGTCCACCACGCAGACGATGGTGGCACCGGCACCGGTGGTGACGTCGGCCGGGCTTGCGGCCACCCGGGCGCCCTGTGCGGCCAGAGCCTGCGTCTTGGCAGCGTCGATGTCGCACACCGCCACCGGCCAGCCGCGCGCCAGCAGGTTGGCGGCCATGCCGCCGCCCATGTTGCCCACGCCCACGATGCCCACCCCGAACACGGCCGGGGCTGCGCCGGTCATTGGCACAACCTCCGCGCTGCGCGCTGCGGTATTGGCCTTGGGGCGGCCAGGCGGCTCCTCACGACTGCACCAGCCGTTTGGCGCGCGAGATGGCCATCAGGATGCCCAGGCCCATGCCCAGCGTGATCATGGCGGTACCGCCGTAGCTGATGAAGGGCAAGGGCACGCCCACCACCGGCAGGATGCCGCTGACCATGCCCATGTTGACGAAGGCATAGGTGAAAAAGATCATGGTCACGCTGCCAGCCAGCAGGCGCGAGAACAGCGTGGGTGCCTCCAGCGCCACCGTCAGGCCGCGCAGGATAAGGAAGGCGAAGGCCAGCACCAACGCCACCACGCCCGCCAACCCAAACTCCTCGGAAAAGGCGGCGAAGATGAAATCGGTGGTGCGCTCGGGGATGAACTCCAGGTGGGTCTGCGTGCCCTGCATGAAGCCCTTGCCGGTCAGGCCCCCCGAGCCTATCGCGATCATGCCCTGGATGATGTGGAAACCCTTGCCCAGCGGGTCACGCGACGGGTCCAGCAAGGTGCAGATGCGCTGCTGCTGGTAGTCGTGCAGAACGAACCAGCGCACGCCGTCGGCGCACAGGCGCGGCTCCAGCACCACCACGGCGGCCACCGCCACCAAGCCCAGCAGCACCGGCGGCAGTATCCAGCGCCAGCGCAAGCCGGCGAAGAAGATCACCGACAGCCCCGCCACCAGCACCAGGATGGCGGTACCCAGGTCAGGCTGCTTGACGATCAGCCCCACCGGCACCAGCAGCAGCAGGCCAGCCACGGTGAAGTCCAGCGGACGCAACTGGCCCTCGCGCTTCTGGAACCACCAGGCCAGCATCAGCGGCATGGCGATCTTCAGGATCTCGCTGGGCTGTATCTGGGTGATGCCTATGCTGAGCCAGCGCCTGGCGCCCTTCTTGGTGACACCGAAGATGGCCACCGCAATCAGCAGTGCCACGCCCACGGTGTACAGCGGCACGGCCACCGCCATCAGCCGCTGCGGCGGCACCTGGGCCACCACGAACATCACGCCGGCGGCCAGGATCATGTTGCGTACGTGGTCCTGGAAGCGGGTGCCGTGGTCGAAACCGGACGAATACATGGTCAGCAGGCCGGCACAGGCCAGCAGGAACACCGCAAAGGCCAGGGGGCCGTCCAGCCCGGTGAACCAGGGGGCGACGCGCTGACGGAGCGACGGACTTTCAAAAACAACGGCCATGGTCTGCAATTATCCTGCGAATACACCAGCAAACCGGCCCTGGCGGCCGACAACGGACAATATCCCCATGCCCACCACCCACCTGCTATACCTGCACGGCTTCCGCTCCTCGCCACAGTCCACCAAGGCGCGTGCCATGCAGGCACGACTGGCAGCGGCCCACCCGCACGTCACCTGGTGGTGCCCGCAACTGCCGCCCTCGCCGCGGGCCGCGATGGCCCTGGTGACGCAGGGCATCGCAGGCTGGCCGTTGGCGCAGATGGCGGTGGTGGGTTCCTCGCTGGGCGGCTTTTACGCCACCTGGGTGGCAGAACAGACGGGTTGCCCCCGCGTGGTGCTGCTGAACCCGGCCGTGGACCCGGCGCGCGACCTGGCCCGCCACATTGGCGAGCAGACCGCCTGGCACGACCCGCAGGAGCATTTTTACTTCCGCCCCGAGTTCATCGAGGAGTTGCGCGCGCTGGCATGCCCGCAACTGACCCGGCCCCAGCGCTACCACGCGCTGATCACCGAAGGCGACGAGGTGCTGGACTGGCGCGAGATGAGCAGCCGCTACGCCTCAGGCCATGTGAAGCTGCTGGCGGGCGGCGACCACGCCATCAGCGACTTTGACCAGCACCTGGATGAGGTGGTGGGCTGGCTGGATCTGGCAGCGCCCGGTTCGGGCTGAGCCCTTCGACAAGCTCAGGGCGAACGGGGGGCTTCAGCCGCCATGGGACAATGGCCCCCTATGTTTGTACTGTTTGATGAAGCCGGCAAATTCCTGGCCGGGCGTGTGTTGTCAGAGGCTGATGCGTCGGCCCAGGTGGAACTGGACAGCGGCAAGCGTGTCAAGGTCAAGTCCGCCAACATGCTGTTGAAGTTTGACAAGCCGGCGCCGGCCGAGCTGATGGCGGCCGCCCAGGCGCAAAGCGAGCAGATTGAGCTGGACATGGCCTGGGAGTTCGCGCCCGAAGAGGAGTTCGGCTTTGCCGACCTCACGCGCGACTATTTCAGCGCCAATGCCACGCTGACACAGCAGGCCGGCATGCTGTTCGCGCTGTTCAATGCGCCGCACTATTTCCGCCGCGCCGGCAAGGGGCGCTTTCGCAAGGCCTCCGCCGAGGTCATCCAGCAGGCGCTGGTGGCGATCGAGAAAAAGAAACAACTGGCGCTGCAGGTGGCGCAATGGGCGCAGGAGCTGTCTGCCGGCACCTGTCCGGCCCCCATACGCGAACAGTTGTACAAGATCCTGTTCAAGCCGGACAAGAACGCACCGGAATACAAGGCGGTGGTGGAGGCTTCGCGCGCCAGCCACAAGGCGCCGCTGGACCTGCTGCAACAGGCCGGCGCCATCGATTCGCCCTACCAGTTCCACTGGCGCCGCTTCCTGCTGGAGAACTTCCCCAAGGGCACAGGCTTTGCCGCCGGGCTGGAAGCGCCAGCGATTTCAGACGTGTTGCCGCTGGCCGCCGTGCAGGCGTTTTCCATCGACGACTCGGCCACCACCGAGATCGACGACGCACTGTCCGTGCAAGGCCTGGGCAGCGGCAGCGTGGTGGTGGGCATCCATATCGCAGCGCCTGGCCTGGCGCTGCAGCCCGGCAGCGCCATCGACCTGCTGGGCCGCAACCGCCTGTCCACGGTCTACATGCCGGGCTACAAGGTCACCATGCTGCCCGATGCGGTGGTGCAGAGCTACACGCTGCAAGAGGGGCGCGACTGCCCGGCGGTGTCGCTGTACGTCACGCTGGACGAGGCCACGCTGGAAATCAAGGCCAGTGAGACCAAGCTGGAGCGCGTGCCCATCGTCGCCAACCTGCGGCATGACCAGCTCGACAGCGTCATCACCCAGCCCTGGCTGGAAGACGCCACTGTCGAGCCGGCCGGCGGCACGCCGGCCTTTCTGGCTGACAAACGCGCGGCGCTGAGCCTGTTGTTCCGCCTGGCCAAGCATTTGAAAGCCCAGCGCGAAGTGGTGCGCGGCAAACCCGAGACCTTCAACCGGCCAGACTACAACTTCCGCCTGGTGGGCAATGGCCCCAACGAGCCGGACGGCAGCGAGCAGGTGCAGATCAGCATCCGCCAGCGCGGCGCGCCGCTGGACCTGATCGTGGCCGAGGCCATGATCCTGGCCAACAGCACCTGGGGCAGCTGGATGGCCGAGCTGGGCGTGCCCGGCATCTACCGCAGCCAGGCCAGTCTGGCGCCGGGCGTCAAGGTGCGCATGGGCACCAAGGCGCTGCCGCACGCCGGCATCGGCGTGAAGAGCTACGCCTGGAGCACCTCGCCGCTGCGCCGCTACACCGACCTGGTGAACCAGTGGCAAATCATCGCCTGCGCCCGCCACGGCCGCACGGCGGCGCTGGCCGCGCCGTTCAAGCCCAAGGACGCCGACCTGTTCTCCATCATTTCCAGCTTCGACGCCGCCTACAGCGCCTACAACGGCTACCAGTCGGCGATGGAACGGTTCTGGACGCTGAAGTATGTGCAGCAGCAGGGGCTGACCGAAGTCACCGCCACAGTGTTCAAGGAGAACATGGTGCGCTGCGACGACATGCCGCTGGTGCTGCCGGTGCTGGGCGCGCAGGACGCGCCGCGCGGCGCCCGCCTGCGTGTGAAACTGGGTGACATCGACGAGATCACGCTGGATGTGCACGGCACGGTGCTGGAGCGGCTGGACGCACCGGCGCAAGCCAGCGCCCCGGCCGATGAAGAAGACGACGAAGACAGCAGCGCCGCCGGCCCCATCGCCATCGCGGTGGACATGGACGAACCGGCGCCGGTTGATAATCCTGTTTCGTGAACTTCCTCCGCCGCTTCAGCAGCCTGCAGATCGCCCTGGGCGTTTCAGTCGCCCTGCATGCGGTGTTGCTGATGGTGCGCTTCGTCGACCCAGACGCCTTCAACCGGGTGTTCGAGGACACACCACTGGAGGTGGTGCTGGTGAACGCCCGCACCAACGAGCGCCCTGACAAGGCGCGCGCCCTCGCCCAGGCCAACATGGCCGGCGGTGGCGAGGCCGAAAAGGGCCGCGCCACCACGCCGCTGCCGCCGTCGCTGCTGTCCGACCTGGGCGAACCGGTGGAAGAGGACGCGCAGCGCAAGCTGCAGGCGATGCAGGACCAGCAGATGACGCTGCTGACACAACTGAAAGCGCAGCTGGCCAGCCTGCCACCGCCCGACCCCAAGCAGGCCAACAGCTCGCCCGAGCAGCAGGAGCGGCTGGAAAAGCGCCGCCAGCTGGTGCGCCTGCTGGCCGAGATCGAACGGCGCATCAACGCCGAGAACGCCCGGCCCAAGAAACGCTACGTCAGCCCGGCCACGCGCGAGGCGGTGTACGCGGTGTACTACGACGCGCTGCGCCGCGCCATTGAAGACCGGGGCACCGAGAACTTCCCCGAGGCCAACGGCAAGAAGCTGTATGGCGAGCTGACCATGATCGTCACCGTCAATTACGACGGCCGGGTGCTGGCCACCGACGTGGTGGAAAGCTCCGGCATACGCGCGCTCGACCGCCGGGCCGAGCAGATCGCCCGCCTGGCCGGCCCCTTCGGCCGTTTCAACGATGCCATGCGCAAGCGGGCCGACCAGATCATGGTGGTGTCGCGCTTCAAATTCACGCGCGACGAAACGCTGGAAACCCGGCTGACGGCGCAATGACGATGAGGCAGGTGCTGCGTTGGCTGGGCCTGGTGTTGGCGGCGCTGCTGGCGCTGCAGCTGTTCTTCGTCGCCCGCATCGCGGTGATGGCGGCAGTCGCACCCGAGTCCACCGCCTTTCAGCGCTCCGAAGCCTGGCGCCTGGTCAAGGGGAGCGGCTTGCGCTGGCGCCAGCAGTGGGTGCCGTATGCGCAGATTTCCGACCACCTGAAGCGCGCGGTGATCGCCTCTGAGGACGGCGACTTCGTCAACCACGATGGCGTGGAGTGGGATGCGCTGCAAAAAGCCTGGGAAAGGAACGCCAAGGCCCAGCAACAGGTGGAAAAGCGCCTGGCCACCGCCTCCCCCACGGCCAAGGGCAAGGTCAAGCCCCCCAAGGTGGTGGGTGGCTCCACCATCACGCAACAACTGGCCAAGAACTTGTTCCTGTCCGGCGAACGCACGCTGCTTCGTAAGGGCCAGGAGTTTGTGTTGACCCTGCTGTTGGAAACCCTGCTGAGCAAGCAGCGCATCCTGGAGATCTACCTGAACAGCGTGGAATGGGGCGAAGGTGTGTTCGGCGCCGAGGCCGCCGCCCAGCACTACTACCGCAAGCCAGCCAGCAAGCTGGGCGCCTACGAGGCCGCGCGCCTGTCGGTGATGCTGCCACGGCCCAAGTACTTCGAGAAGCTGCCCAATTCGGGCTACGTGTCTGACCGCGCCTCGGTGATTGCCGGGCGCATGGGCGACGCCGAGTTGCCCTGACCCCCTGTCGCCGGCGGCCGCTGCCGGAGAAGGTCTGCGCTTGCCGACGCCACTGGTGCGCGTGGCTACGCGAATGTTCCCCGGGCCTGCGGCTCACGGCCTGCCTGCGCAGGCCGGGACGGGCTGAAGAGCCATGGCCTTTGGCCATCGGCCCGTCCAGCCGCGAAGCCGAGTGCCGCGTCGGCCTGATCTCCAAACCAAACATCGTGTTTGCCCCGCAAACGCATGAAACGCAATCCAGCGTCTGTATCATGGCAAGCATGCGAGTGAAGCTGATGAGCTGGTTCCTGCTGGGCCTGATACGCGTGCTGACCGGCGCGCAGGCGCGTTGGTATGGTTGTCCGCCCAAGGCCGAGCAGCGCATCTACTTTGCCAACCACCAGAGCCACGCCGATTTGGTGATGATCTGGGCGGCGCTGCCACAGGAACTGCGCGTGATCACCCGCGCCATTGCCGCGCGCGACTACTGGACCAAATCACCATTCCGCAAATGGCTGACCACGGCCGTCTTCAACGTCGTCTACGTGGACCGTGAGCGCAGCGGCGACCAGGACCCGCTGGAGCCGTTGATCGAGGCGCTGAACAACGGCGACTCCATCATCCTGTTTCCCGAGGGCACGCGCGGCAGTGCTGAGGAACCGCAGGCCTTCAAGGCCGGGCTGTACAACCTGGCGCTGAAATTTCCTGGCGTGGTGCTGGTGCCGGCCTGGATCAACAACGTGCAGCGTGTGATGCCCAAGGGCGAGGTGGTGCCCGTGCCGGTGTTGTGCTCGGTCACCTTCGGCGCGCCCATGCAGCTGCTGGAAGGCGAGGAACGCCGCGCCTTCCTGGATCGGGCACGCAGTGCCGTCGTCGCGCTGCGCGACGTCTGAAGCCCTTGCCGCCATGTACCAGTACCTGAAGAACCTGACCGCCACGCAGCAGATCGGCGCGCTGTTCATCATCGTCTTCGGCATCCTGTTGGTCATCAGCGCCACGGTGTTCATGCTGTCGCTGAAGGAGCATGCCGACGAGGATGTCGCCGACAAATGGCGCACCGAGTTGCGCAGCATGGAAGGCACGCTGCGCGCCAGCTGGTTGATGATGTTCATCTTCTGGATCGGCTGGGTCACCGGCGAGCGGGTGGCGCTGGCGCTGTTTGCCATCGTGTCGTTCTTCGCGCTGCGCGAATTCATGACGCTGTCGCCCACCCGCCGGGGCGACCACCGCAGCCTGGTGCTGGCCTTCTTCGTGGTGCTGCCGGCACAGTACTGGCTGGTGGGGGCCGAGCACTTCGACCTCTTCACCGTGTTCATCCCGGTCTATGTGTTCCTGGCGGTGCCGGCGGTGAGCGCGCTGGCCGACGACCCGCAGCGCTTCCTGGAGCGCAACGCCAAGCTGCAATGGGGCATCATGGTGTGTGTCTACGGCATGAGCCACGTGCCGGCGCTGCTGTTGCTGGACTTTGCCCATTACGACAACAAGAACGCCTTCCTGGTGTTCTTCCTGGTGCTGGTGGTGCAGACCTGCATGGTGGTGCAGCACACCGTCTCGCGCCGCCTGGCGCGCGCGCCGCTGGCGCCCAACATCAGCAAGAGCTTCAACTGGCGCAGTTGCTGGAGTGGCATTGTGGCTGGCAGCCTGCTGGGCGCGCTGCTGGCCGGCATCACGCCTTTCGTGCCGGGGCAGGCTTTCGCACTGTCCTTCATCGCCTGCTTCGCCGGCACCATGGGCCACCTGGTGATGAAGGCCATCAAGCGCGACCGCGGCGTCACCAACTGGGGACTGCAGGGCATGTCCACCACCGGAGCCAGCGGCTTGCTGGATCGGGTGGACGCGTTGTGCTTTGCCGCACCGGTGTTCTTTCACTCGGTGCGCTGGTATTTCGGTTTATGAGATATTGCGGGACACACCGCAGCCCACGCAGTGGGCAAGCTCTGTCCCCAACATATTGAAAATCTGATGCGAATCCTTGGCATAGACCCCGGCCTGCGCACCACCGGCTTTGGCCTGATCGACGTCGAAGGCAGCGCGCTCAGCTATGTGGCCAGCGGCACCATCAGCACGCTGCAGGTGGAGCAGGGCCTGCTGCCGCAGCGGCTCAAAACCTTGTACGACGGCTTGCGCGAGGTGGTGGCGCGCTACCAGCCCGACTGCGCGTCGGTGGAGATCGTGTTCGTCAACGTCAACCCGCAATCCACACTGCTGTTGGGTCAGGCGCGCGGCGCTTGCGTCACCGCGCTGGTGTCGCGCGACCTGCCGGTGGCCGAGTACACCGCCTTGCAGATGAAGCAGGCGGTGGTGGGCCATGGCCGGGCGCAAAAGGCCCAAGTGCAGGAGATGGTGCGCCGCCTGCTGACCCTGCCCGGCCTGCCCGGCACCGACGCCGCCGACGCTTTGGGCATGGCCATCACCCACGCGCACGCCGGCCACGCCATGGGCCGGTTGGCCCAGGCCACGGCGCTGAACCGCAAGACCAGCGGCATGTACCGCGCCGGACGCAGCCACTGACCCATCTCCCCGCACGCCATGGCCGACAGCAGCCCACCGTCCGCAAAACAACAACAGGAACAAGCGCAGGAACGCCACGGTCCGGCGGCTTTGGCCGCCATCCTGATCGGCGTGTCGCTGGGCGCGCTGGACACCGCGATTGCCAACACCGCGCTGCCCGCCATTGCCGCCGACCTGCATGCGCCGCCGGCCGCCTCCATCTGGGTGGTCAATGCCTACCAACTGGCGGTCGTGGCCACCATGCTGCCCTGCGCCGCCTTGGGCGACCTGCTGAGCCCGCGCAAGGTGTTCCTGTGGGGCCTGGCCATCTTCACCGCCGCCTCGGTGCTGTGCGCGCTGGCGCCCACACTGGCGCTGCTGTCAGCGGCGCGCGCTCTGCAGGGTGTGGGGGCAGCCGGGGTGATGAGCGTCAACATCGCGCTGATTCAGCAAATCTTCCCGCCCACCCGGCTGGGCCGTGGCGTGGGCATGAACGCGCTGGTGGTGGGCATGGCCTTCGCGCTCGGGCCCACGGTGGCCTCGCTGCTGCTGGCGGTGGGCTCATGGCACTGGCTGTTTGGCATCAACCTGCCGCTGGGCCTGCTGGCGCTGGCCTTCGCCGTGCCCTCACTGCCGCGCGCGCCGCAGCGCGGCCACGGGTTCGATCGCCTCACCGCCGTGCTGACCGCCACCACCTGCGCGGCGCTGATTTTTGCGCTCAGCAGCGCGGCCCAGCGCGAGCCCTGGCCGCAGATCGTGCTGCCGCTGCTACTGTGCGTGGCCAGCGGCGCCTGGTTGCTGCGCCGCCAGGCTGGCCACCCGGCGCCCATGCTGCCGGTGGACCTGATGCGCCGCCCGATGTTCGCGCTGTCGGTGCTGACCGCAGTGGCCTCGTTCGCCACCCAGGGCCTGGCGTTCGTGGCGCTGCCGTTCTATTTTGAAGAGGTGTTGCACCGCGACCCGGTGCAGACGGGTTTCTTGATGACCCCCTGGCCACTGATCGTGGCGCTGGCCGCGCCGATTGCCGGCCGCCTGTCAGACCGCCACCCACCCGGCCTGCTGGGCGGCGTGGGCCTGGCGGTGCTGAGCGTGGGCATGGTGTCGCTGGCGCTGCTGCCGGCCGACCCGTCGGCCGTGGACATCGTGTGGCGCATGCTGGTGTGCGGCATCGGCTTTGGCTTCTTCCAGTCGCCCAACCTGAAGGCACTGATGTCGGCCGCGCCGCCTGGGCGCAGCGGTGGCGCCAGCGGCATGGTGGGGCTGGCGCGGTTGACCGGGCAGACGCTGGGCGCAGCGCTGGTGGCGCTGTGCCTGGGCCTGGCCGGTGTGCACGGAACCACCTGGGCGCTGTGGCTGGGCGTGGTGTTTGCCGGTGTGGCGTCGTTGGCCAGCTTTGCGCGCTTGCGTGTGCGCTAGGGCTGCGTGGTGCGTGGGCGGTACAGGCGGTTTTCGCGCAGCGCCCCGCGCACCAGGTGAAGCTCAGCTGCGGGACGGACTGCAGCCAGCCGGTTGCTTAGCGCCGAGGCGCTTAGCGTGCAGGAGCCGGTGGCACGGTATTGCAGCGCCGTGGCCAGCAAGGCCTCGTTCGGATCGCCCAGCGCGTGGTACAGGTCATCCGCCACCACACAGCCCGGTAACCGATTGGCCGGTGTGCCGCTGCCGCCGGGTACGAAGCCGTCTGTGTAGTCGCCAAAGCCGGTGTTGTTCACCCCCTTGAACTGGATGGTGAAGTAGGTGACACCACAGTTGTCCTGCGGCAAGAAACCGTATGGCTTGCCACATGTCGTGCTGCCGACCAGCACCACCTGCACGCCAGCACCGTTCAGGCCATTGATGATGGCTTCGCTGGCCGAGCAGGTACCCGCACCCGTCAGCACAAACACGCGCGCCAGGCCCAATTGCGGCAGCGGCTGCCCTGCCGGCGTGGAAAAGCCCTGGCTCTGGTTGAGAAAGGGCGTGGTGGCGTCGGCCACGCTGAGGCCAAACGGGTTCTTGTCGTTGAAGCTCGCCTGCTCGAAGGTCTTGCCTTGCGTTTGGGTTGGGCCGGCAACCATGTAAGCCAGCTCGCTGGCGATGTCCAGCAGGCCGCCACCGTTGTAGCGCAGGTCCAGCACCAGGTCGCTGACGCCGCTGCCGCCGTTGGCGGCCTTCAGCTGGTTGATGGCCGCAATCAGCTGGCTCTCTGCGGTGGCGATGTGGTCGTTGAACTGCAGGTAGCCCACCCTGTTGTTGGGGGCCGGCAGCGTGCGCACCTTCTGCACCGGCGTGGAGACCACTTGCGCCCCGGTCAGCGTGATGCTGCGCGTGCCGCCGCTGGTGTCCGCCACACCGAAGGTGTAGGACTTGCCCGCCAGCGGTGAAAACAGGCCTTCGTTCAACGTGGTGAGGTCGTTGCTGCTGCCGACGGAGACGCCATTGACACTGAGAATCTGCATGCCGCGGTCCATGCCCGCCGCTGCCGCTGGCGTGCCGGGGTCCACATAGGCCACCATCGCTGTTCGCGTGCTGGTGCTGTTGGTGAAGGCCAGTTGGAAGCCGAAGCCCACCGAACTGCCGGCGTTGGACAGGTTGACCCAGTCCGCGGTGAGGTAGGTGAAGTGGAACTTGTCCTTGGGTGCGCCCGAGGCGGTGAGTTGCGTGGAGCGCAGGCTGTTGAAGTAAGTGTCCAACACGTCGTAGTTGGACGTCATCGTCACCAACTGGCTGCGGTTGCTGGCCGGGTCGGTGTACGACACCGTGCTGCCCACCTTGAACAGCGCCGGCTCAGGCCCCACCACGTCCTGGTACCACAGGTAGGTTTCGTTGACGTAGGAACGCACCCATTGCTTCTCGTTGTCCAGCGTGCCTGGCTTGTCGCCATAGGGCTCTCCGGTGAACGGGTCAACCAGGCTGGCGGCCCGCGGCGCCACGCACAGGCGCTCGGCACTCTTGGCGCTGGGCAGCGGTGACGGCTCCGCATAGGGTTTTGGTTGCGAGTTGCCGCTGCTCTGCGGGTCGCCGCTGCCACCCCCGCCACCGCAAGCCGACAACAACACAGCCGCGCATGCGGCAGCCAGCCCATTGCGTGTTCTCATGTTCTGCATCCTCCCTGTTGCAGCGATTCTAGCCAGCATGCGGGGCTGGCCAGGCCATCAATCAGAGGCTACGGCGATCCACTCTTCGGCAACCAGAGCCTTCAGGAACGCGGCCGCGTCAAACACCTCACCCGGTGCCACAGCGCCGCTGGTGTGGCCGGGGGTCTGGCCATCCAACACCCGCAGCAGCGCTTCCACCACCAGCGGTGCCGTGAAGGCGTAGATGTCGCGCCCACGCGCGCTCACGCGCCGCGTGGCGTCTCCCCTGCGCACCACGGCCTCCATCAGGAACTGCTGCGCCGACCGTCCCGAGGCATCGCTGGCGCTGGGGGGTGGCGTGCTGCCGTCGCGGATGTCGCTCAGCGCCACCTGGCTGAGGTAGGTGTGCAGATGGTTGGTGTGCAGGTGGCGGGTGATGGTCACCACCTCCGAGAACGGCACTTCGACCACATCCTGTTGCCCGACGGGCTCGGCAAAGCGCCAGCTTGTCTCGCGCGCGGGCAGACTCTGAGGCACGAGCTGCCCGTCGGTGACCACCAGCCGGCGGAAGGTGTTGCGCTCGCCGGTGATGCGCGTGCCTTCGGTGGGCCACCACCGGTCCAGCGCGATGGCGATGTCGATGGCGTCGGCGGCCTCCCAGTCGCCCATGGCCTGCGTGGCCAGCAGGTCACCCAGGCCGCCGTAAAAAGCCATGGCGGGCATCACGAACACGCCGGCCGCGCGGGCCGGTTCGTCGAAGTCTCGCAGCGTGGCTTGCGCGCTGGCCTGTTCGGCCGTGACGTCGAAGTAATGCAGGCCGGCGCGCAACGCCGCCCGCACGGCCGCATCCGCCGTGTCCAGGAACGGCCCCGCGCAGTTGATGAGCGCCTGCGCACCGGCCAGGGCACGGTCCAGCGCGCCCGGCTCGTCCACGGATGCGGTTCTGACCGCCACACCCTGCTCGGCCCATCCCATCCCGGCCAACTTCGCGGCGTCACGGCCAATGGCGATCGGCGCGAAGCCGCGCCGCAGCAGCTCGGCCACCACAAACCGGCCGGTGTGCCCGTAGGCGCCCAGCACAGCGACTTGTCGCCCATGTCCCGGGGCGGCGGGGAGGTTGGTGTTCATCTTCAAGTGTCCTTCGGTGCCAGGTGTTAAACGATACAGACCGGTATGTTTTGCCTGTTGTTGCGAATAATACATACAGGTCTGTAGCGTGTCAAGCGCCATTGCGGTATGCTCACGGTAGAGGTTCACCGATGGCAAAACGCTCAGTAATGGAAGAAGCAGGCAGCCTGCCCGGCGGTGGGTCGGACGTGCGACAACGCATCCTGGACACGGCATCGCAGCTGTTTTACCGCCGCAGCGTGCGCGCGGTGGGTGTGGACCTGATTGCCGAAGAGGCCCAGGTGGCCAAAACCAGCCTGTACCGCTACTTCCCCACCAAAGACGACCTGGTGGCCGCCTTTCTGGACCTGGAGGACAAGGACTTCTGGCTGTGTTGGGACCGCGTCGCGCAGCAGCACACCCATCAACCGCAGGCAGAACTGGACGCGCACCTGGCCTGGATTGGCGAGCGGGTGGCGCGCACCAACTACCGGGGTTGCCCGCAGATCAATGTGGCGGCCGAATTTCCCGAGCCCGACCACCCGGCGCGCCAGGTCGCCACGGCGCACAAGCGGGAACTGCGGCAGCGGTTGCGCGGCATTGCCGAGCGGCTGAAAGCCAAGCGCCCCGATGAACTGGCTGGCCAGCTGGCGCTGCTGATCAACGGCGCCTTTGTCAGTTCGCAGGCGCTCTCGGAAGGCGAGGCGACACCGCTGCTGCAGGCCACAGCCCGCGCACTGGTGGCCGCGGCCGGCAAGGCCTGAGCGACCGCACCGGCTAGCGCGGCGGCAGGTAACGCACCGGGTCCAACGGGTGCGTCAGCCCGTCCGCGCTGACGTGGCGCAGCTCGAAGTGCAGCTTCACCCTGTCGGTGCCGCTGGCGCCCATCTCGGCGATCTTCTGCCCCTTGCGCACCGCCTGGCCGTCCTTCACCAGCAACTGCTGGTTGTGCGCGTAGGCTGTCAGGAAGCCATCACCGTGACGGATCATCACCACATTGCCCAGGCCACGCACCTCGTCGCCGACATACATCACGGTACCGTCGGCCGCCGCCAGCACGGCGTCACCGGCCTTGCCGTCCAGGTCCAGCCCGCGGTTGTTGCTGCCGTCAAAGCCAGCAATCACGCGGCCACCGGTGGGCCAGGCCAGCGCAATGCTGGCGTCGCGCGCCGTTGGTGCTGGCAAGGCCCTGCCGACGCCGGCCGGCGCTGAGGGCTCGCGCGCAGAAGAAGGCGCACGCCCAGGTGCCGCGCCCGCCGTGGCCGCATCGGGTGGCGCCACCCGCAGCACCTGGCCGACATCGATCTGGTTGGCGTTGGACAAGCCATTCCAGCGCGCGATGTCGCGCCAGTTCTGGCCGGTGGCCAGACCTATGGAGCCCAGCGTATCGCCGGGCTTCACGGTGTAGAGCACCGGCCCGCCACCACCAGCGCGCGTCGACGACGGGCCAGAGCCAGAAGCAGCACCGGAACGCTGAACCGGCTTGGAACCACAGCCAGCCAGCAAGGCACAGACCAGCAGCCCCCATGCAACAATGCTCCGCTTGCGCTCACCCCGCCAACCGCCCATACACCCCTTCAGTTGTGACTGCCGACAATTCTAGGACCGTAGCGTCCACGCGCAACGCCGGAATCGATCTGTTACGTGGCCTGGCCATTCTGCTGGTGGTGCTGCGCCACGTCGACATCCGCATGCCGCTGCGGTCCAGCATGCTGGCCGACGTCCTGCCCCGGCCGTTGCTGAATGCCTTGGTGCACAGTGGCTACGAGGCGGTGTTCATCTTCTTCGTCATCTCCGGTTTCCTGATCACCCTCAACACACTGGCGCGCTGGGGCAGCTTGTCGGCGATCGACTGGCGCGCCTTCTACGTGCGCCGCGCCGCCCGCATCCTGCCTTGCCTGCTGCTGCTGCTGCTGGTCCTGAGCCTGCTGCACCTGGCGGGCCTGAAGGACTACGCCATCACCCGCGCAGGCCAGTCGCTGCCCCAGGCGCTGCTGGCCGCCTTGGGCCTGTACCTGAACTGGTACGAGGGCCAGACCGGTTACCTGCCCGCCAATTGGGATGTGCTGTGGTCGCTGTCGGTGGAAGAGGTGTTTTACCTGGCCTTTCCCCTGCTGTGCCTGACCGTGCGGCGTGAACGCTTGCTGCTGGCGCTGCTGCTGGTGCTGGCCCTGTTGCTGCCGGTGCTGCGTGCGGGCACAGGTGGCAGCGACATCTGGCAGCAAAAGGCCTACTGGCCCGGCTTTGCGGCCATCTCCCTAGGGGCGGCCGGCGCGCTGCTGGCTGTGCGCGCCGGCGCCCAACGGCCACTGTTCAACCGGCTGCTGGTCGCCGGGGGCACGGTGGGCCTGGGTAGCGTGCTGCTGTTCGACGCCGTGTTGTGGCCGGTGCTGGGCCACGGCAGCCTGCTGCTGCTGACAGGCGCCACGCTGTGCCTGTTGTTGGGCTTCCATTGGCAGGCCCAGGGCGAGGCCAAGCCGCCCTGGCGCATCTGGGGCACCGGCTGGCTGCAACTCGGTGGCCGGTTCAGCTATGAGGTCTACCTCACCCACATGTTCGTGGTGCTGCCACTGGTGCGGGGGCTGCGCGCCCTCGATCTCACCCCAGGCTGGAACTTCGTCGCCCATGCCTGCGCGGTGGGCTTGGCCTGGCTGCTGGGCGCGGCGGTGGCGCGTGCCATCTCGCAACCCAGTGAACGCGCGCTGCGCCGGCGCCTCAGTCCAGCAGTTGGGGGTCGCCCAGCGTCCACGCAATGCGCATGAATTCCGGTTCCAGCTGCTCGTGTCCGTCATGCTCCCAACGCCAATCGCTGGCGCGCTGGCACATGGCGCGCGCCGACAGCGGCACCCCCTTGCGCACGAATGCCACGCTGTTGCCCACCCGCAGTGTGGGCAATTCCAGTGGCGCGTGGCCGAAGATCTGGGTGATGCGCTGCTGGCAGCGCGCCAATTCCTGCGGCTCCTGGTGGAAGTTGATCACCAACAAGCCACCCGGAGCCAGCACGCGCTGGCAATGCTCGTAAAAGGTCTGCGTGCACAGCTGGGGCGACTGGCCATGCTGATCGAACCCGTCCACCAGCAGCACGTCATACGCCCCCGCCCCGGCCTGGCGCACGAACTGGGCGCCGTCAGCCACCAGCACGCGGAAATGCGGGCCGTCGTCAGGGATCAGGAACTCATGGCGCAATGCCACCACATGGGGGTCTATCTCCGCGACGGTCATGTCCGCCAGCGGCAGGTAGCGATGGCAGTATTTGGCCAGGCTGCCGCCGCCCAGGCCAATCATGGCCATGCGCCGGGGCTGTGGGTTGACCAGCAAAAAACCCATCATGGTGCGGGTGTAGTCCAGCACCAGCGCGTCGGGTTGGCTGATGTACATGCGGCTTTGCAACTGGCCATAGGTGAAGTGCAGCGACTTGCTGCGGCCATCGTCATGCACGAAGGGCTTGGGTGGGCCAAACATACGGACATTGTGCCTTTTCCGGTGCTGGTAGCATGGCCGCTGCATGCAGTTCACCCATGATTTCACGCGTAGGATTTGGCTGACAGCAGCCTTGCTGGCGCTGCTGCCGGCAGGTGCGCACGCCGATGGTCTGGCCGACCTGAAGGCCCAACTGGCCAAGCCGCAAGGCAGCGCACCGGTGGTGGGCACGCTGGAGGTGAAACTGTGGCGCCGCCAGGGTGAGGGCAAGGACGCCGAGGAGTTGAACGGTGGCGCCAGCGTCAGCGTGGACGACGGGCCCCAGGGCCTGCGCATGTTCTTTGGCCGCAACACGCTGAACCGCGCCCAGGATGAGGACCGCGCCAAGGAAAAGGACGCCCGGGCCAAGACGCCCACCTCCAGCGCGCTGGTCAAGCTCAACTCGGGTGAGTTGCGCGATATGACGTCAGCGGCGCAGACGCTGCTGCGCGCACTGGAGAAAGCCCAGTTCAAGGGCGAGCGCGCCGACACCCTCAACGACAAGCCGGCGCGGCTGCTGAGCTTCGAATTGGGTCAGGACAAGATCGCCGAGAAGGACCGCAAGTACGTCAAAAGCTTCGAGGGCAGGCTGGAGGTGTGGGTGGACGCTGACGGCACCCCGCTGGCCAGCAAGACCCACATGCACGCCAAGGGCAGTGCCTTCCTGGTACTGAGCTTCGAGGTGGACAACGATGAGGACTACGTCTACACCCAGGCCGGCGAGCGCCTGCTGGCGCTGCGCAAGGAGGTGCGCAACAAGAGCACCGGTGCCGGCGACAAGAGCGAGCAGCGCACCACGCATACGCTGACGTTGCGGCCCGCGCCCGCACAATAGCGATCAAGTCACCGCCGGGCCGCCTCAAGGTGACTTGCGGCCCCCTCGGGGGGCAGCGAGCTACACGCAGTGAGCGAGCGTGGGGGCCAGCCACCAACTTGACCGCCCTCTCGGGCGGAACCATACTGTAGCCCTCACAACACGGGAGGCGCCATCGGCAAGACAGGCCGCCTTCTCTCTCGCTGAAGGTTGCCCCCATGGCCACGCTGACCGAAGAACAAGCCCGCTCCTACATGCACAAGCTGCTGGCCGCGATGAGCCAGGCCGGCGGCTCCGACCTGTTCATCTCCAACGAGTTTCCGCCCAGCATGAAGGCCAATGGCGCGATGACGCCGTTGACGCAGCAAAAGCTGAACGCCGAAACCACCCGCGCACTGGCCCATGCGCTGATGAACGAGCGCCAGCGCGAGGAGTTCGCCAAGGAGATGGAATGCAACTTCGCCATCTTCATCCCCGGTGTGTCACGCTTTCGCGTCAACGTGTTTGTGCAGCAGCAAAGCGTCAGCATGGTGGTGCGCACCATCGCCTCGGAAATCCCGAATTTCGAGAAGCTGATGCTGCCGGAAGTGCTGAAGGAAGTCATCATGAACAAGCGCGGTCTGGTGCTGGTGGTGGGCGGCACCGGCTCGGGCAAGTCGACCTCGCTGGCGGCGATGATCGACTACCGCAATTCCACCTCGCCGGGCCACATCATCACGGTGGAAGACCCAGTGGAGTACGTGCACGTCTCGAAGAAGTCGCTGATCAGCCACCGCGAAGTGGGGGTGGACACGCACAGCTGGCACCACGCGCTGAAGAACACGCTGCGCCAGGCGCCCGATGTGATCCTGATCGGCGAAATCCGCGACGCCGAGACCATGGAGCACGCGATTGCGTTTGCCGAGACCGGCCACCTGTGCCTGGGCACACTGCACGCCAACAATGCCAACCAGACGATTGACCGCATCATCAACTTCTTCCCCGAGGAGCGGCGCAACCAGCTGTTGATGGACTTGTCGGCCAACCTGCGCGCCATCATCTCGCAGCGGCTGGTGCGCAAGGAAGACGGCAAGGGCCGGCGCGCCGCCATCGAGATCCTGCTGAACACCCCCACCATCGCCGAGCGCATCTTCAAGGGCGCCTTCGGCGAAATCAAGGCGCTGATGGAAAAGTCGCGCGAACTGGGCATGCGCACCTTCGACTGGTCGCTGTTCGAGCTGTACAACGATGGCGAGATTTCCTACGAGGAGGCGTTGCGCAATGCCGACTCCGCGAATGAGTTGCGGCTGAACATGAAGTTGAAGAGCGTGCGCGGCGAGCCGGCCTCGGCATCCGGCGGCATGTCGCTGTCCATCGACAAGAGCCCGTCGCCCGAAGAGCTGGAAGCCCAGCGCGCCGAGGAGATGGTGAAGCAGCAGCAGCGGCGGCGCGAACTCGAAGAGCAGCAGCTGGAAAAGCTGCGGCAGGAGAAGGACAGCCGGTTCACCGACAGCAAGCAACCGCCGTCAACCGGCTGACCGGGCCGCCCGCCTGTCGCGGGCGGCGGTGTGTCAACGCACTGCGGCGACCTTGTCTGCGGGCTTGTCGGACACCTTGTCGGCATGGGTGCCGTCCCAGCCACCACCCACCGCCTTGTACAAGGACACCAGCGCGGCCAGTTGCGCGCGCTTGGCCTCGATCAGGTTGCTTTGGGCCTGCAGCAGGTCGCGCTGGGCGTTCAGCACCTCCAACTGGCTGCTGTAGCCATTGGCATAACGCAGGTCGGCCAGGCGCTTGGTGTCCTGCACCGCGGCAATGCGCTTCGCGGTGGCTTGCACCACCTCCTCGTTGGCGGCAATGCCCGTCAGCGCGTCGTGCACGTCGCGGAACGCGGCTTGCACGGCTTGCACGTACTGGGCAAGCGCCTGCTGCTTGCGCGCCTCGGCACCCGACACCACGGCATCGAGCGCACCGGCGCGGAAGATGGGTTGCGTCAGCCCCAGACCCAGGTTCCAGAACCGCGACCCGCTGTCAAACAGCGTCGCCATGCTGAGGGACTCATTGCCGGCACCGGCGGTGAGCTTCAGCGTCGGGAAGTAGGCGGCCTTGGCCTGGCCAATGTCGGCATTGGCGGCCACCAGTTGCTGCTCAGCGGCGATCAGGTCGGGCCGGCGGTTCAGCAGGTCAGAGGGCAGGTCGGCCGGCACCACGGCGCTTTGCTGCAGTGCATCGACTGCCTTGCCGCGCGCAATCACCGGGTTGGCGATCTGCGCCGGGCTGCGCCCCACCAGCAGCGCGATGGCCGACTCGGCATTGCGCACCGCCTGGCGCGCCTGCGCGGCTGCCGCCTCGGTGGCCGCGGCCTCGGCCTCGGACTGGTGAAAATCCAGCTGGCCGATGACGCCGGCATTCAGGCGCTTTTTTTGCAGGTTCAGGTTGTCGCGCCGTGTGGCCAGTGTGGCATCGGCCAAGGCCAGCTGGGCGTCGAAGGCGCGCAGGCTGAAATAGCTCTGCGCGACATTGGCATACAGCGAGGCCATCACCGTGCCGCGGCTGGCCTGGGCGGCCAGCAGGCGCGAACGCGCGGCCTCGTCGGCACGGCGCAGCTTGCCCCAGAAGTCCAGCTCGTAAGAGGCCGACAGGCCGACCTTGCGGTCGGTGACGATGGGGTAGGTGCCGGGCGTGATCTGGCCCGCGTTGGTGCTGAGGTGGCTCTTGGTCACCGAGGCGTTGCCGTCCACCGTGGGGAACAGGCCGGCGTGGGCGCCGGCATACAGCGCGCGCGCCTCTTCCACCCGGCCGGCGGCCAGCACCAGGTCCTGGCTGTTGGCACTGGCCTCGTCCAGCAGCGCATTGAGCACCGGGTCCTGGAAGGATTTCCACCAGTTCAACCAGTCGATCGCGCTGGCAGTGCCCTTGGCGGCACTGCCCGTGCTCAACTTGGCGGGGACATCCAACTCAGGGCGCTTGTAGTCGGGGCCCATGGCGCAGCCCACCAGCAGGCTGGCGGCAGCCAGCGCCGTCAGCAGCCTAGGGCGTTGTGTGGTTCTCATGTTCATGGCTTATTCCTTGATGACCGACTCGGGGTGCAGCGGCACATGCTCGGGATGGTCAAAATCTTCCTTGGTGGTCTTGAAGCGCCGGTCGTTCAGCAACTTGAAGAACAGGGGCACGAAAAACACTGCCAGGAAGGTGGCGCCCAACATGCCGCCCAACACACCCGTGCCCATGGACTGGCGCGCACCGGCGCCGGCGCCACTGGAGAAGGCCAGCGGGGCCACGCCCAGGATGAAGGCCAGCGAGGTCATCAGGATGGGGCGGAAGCGCAGGCGCGCCGCCTCCACCACCGCCGCCACCGGGCGGTAGCCCTCGTGCACCTTCATCACCGCAAACTCCACGATCAGAATCGCATTCTTTGCCGACAAGCCCAGCAGCGTGACCAGCCCGATCTGGAAGTACACGTCGTTGGTGAAGCCGTCGCTGGTGAAGCGGCGCAGGTACACCGCCAGCAGCGCGCCGAAGATGCCGAACGGCATGGCCAGCAACACCGAGAACGGCAGCGACCACTTTTCGTATTGCGCGGCCAGGATCAGGAAGATCAGCACAATGCCGGCGCCCAGCGCCAGGCCGCCGGCGCTGCTGGAGCGTTTCTGCTGGAACGAGGCGCCGCCCCAGTCAAAGCCCACGTCGGCCGGCAGCATCTTGGCCGACACCCGCTCCATGGCGGCTATCGCCTGGCCCGAGCTGAAGCCCGGCTTGGCGTCGCCAAAGAACTTGATGGCCGGCAGCGCGTTGAAGCGTTCCACCGAATCCGGGCCGCTGACAAAGCGCACCGTGGAGAAGGCGCGTATAGGCACCATCTGGCCCGTGCCGGAGCGCACGTACATGCCGCCAATGTCTTCCGGCTTGGAGCGGTACTGCCCCTCGGCCTGCAATTGCACGGTGTAGATGCGCCCACTCTTGTTGAAGTCGTTCACATAGTAGGCACCCAGCGTGGCTGCCAGCGTGTTGTAGACGTCGGACAGCACAATGCCCATCGAGCGTGCCTTGTCGTTGTCCACGTCGACGAACAGCTGCGGCGAGTTGGCCTGCCACAGCGTGCGCACGCCGGCCAGCTCGGGTTGCTTGTTGACCTCGGCCAGGAAAGCCGGCATCAGTTCCGCCAGGCGCTTGACGCCGCCGTCGCCCTTGTTCTGCAGGTAGAACTCGAAGCCACCGGTCTGGCCCAGGCCCTGGATGGCCGGCGGCGCGAAGAACAGCGGCAGGCCTTCCTTGATGCGCCCGGTCTTGTAGAAAGACTCGCCGACGAGCTGCTTGGCGCTCTGGGTACGCTCGTCCCAGGGCTTGAGCGGGAAGAACATGGTGGCGGCGGAGGACTTCAGGCCCCCACCACCCAGGAAGTCCAGGCCCACCAGCGAGAAGATGGTGTTGAGGTTCTTGTTGTCCTTCATCGCCGCCTCGACCTGCTTGACGGTGGCATCGGTGCGCGCCAGCGACGCGCCCTCCGGCAGGATCACGGCGCCAATGTAGTAGCCCTGGTCCTCGTCCGGCACCAGGCCGGCCGGCACGATTTTCCACATCAGGCCGGTGACCACGATCATGCCGGCAAACAGCAGCGTGCCCAGCACCGCGCGGCGCAGGATGAAGCTGACGCCGTCGATGTAGCCGCGCGTGATGCGCTTGAAAAAGCGGTTGAACCAGACGAAGAACCGGTTCTTGGTCGGTTCTTCGCGCTTCAGGAACACCACGCACAGCGCCGGCGTCAGCGTCAGCGCCACGATGCCCGACAGCACCACGGCAATCGAGATGGTGACCGAGAACTGGCGGTACAGCTCGCCGGCCAGACCGCCCAGGAAAGCGATGGGGCCAAAGGCCGCCACCAGCACCAGCACGATGGCGATCACCGGGCCGGTGACCTCGTGCATGGCCTCGATGGCCGCCTCCTGGATGGTCATGCCCTCTTCGTGCATCAGGCGTTCCACGTTCTCCAGCACCACGATGGCGTCGTCCACCACGATACCGATGGCCAGCACCATGCCAAACAGCGTCAGCGTGTTGATGCTGTAGCCCAGCAACTGCAGCCCGGCCATGGTGCCGATCAGCGACACCGGCACCGCCAGCGTGGGGATCAGCGTGGCGCGCCAGTTCTGCAGGAACAGGTACACCACCAGGAACACCAGAATCATGGCTTCGGCCAGCGTCTTCACCACTTCCTGGATGGACTCCACCACGAAGGGCGTGGTGTCGTAAGGCGTGGCGTAGTCCATGCCGGGCGGGAACTTGGCCTTCAGCCCCTGCAACGTCTTTTCCACCGCGGCACGGGTGTCCAGCGCATTGGCGCCGGTCTGCAGGAAGATGCCCACCGGCACCGACGGGTGGCCGTTGACGCGGCCATAGAAGCTGTAGTCCTTGGCCCCCAGCTCCACGCGCGCCACGTCCTTGATGCGTATGGTGCCGCCATTGGGCGAGCTCTTGATGATGATGTTGGCAAATTCCTCGGGCTCCAGCAGGCGGCCGCGCGCGGTCACCGTCATGGTCATCTCTTCGGAGTTGTTGGGCGGCGCGCCCACCTTGCCGGCGGCGTACTGCGAGTTCTGCTCGTTGATGGCGTTGGCAATCTCGGCCACCGTCACGCCCATCTGCGCCATGCGGTCCGGGCGCATCCAGATGCGCATGGCGTAGTCCTTGGCGCCGAAGATCTGCACGTTGGTGGTGCCGGGAATGCGCTTGATCGGGTCCAGCATGTTTTGCAACACGTAGTTGGACACGTACAGCGCGTCGTAGCGGTCGTCGGGCGAATAGACGGCCGCCACCACCAGGAAGTTGGCCGAGCTCTTGGACACCGTCACGCCCTGGCGCCGCACTTCCTGCGGCAGCTTGGCGTCGGCCTGGCGCACACGGTTGTTGACGTTGACCGCCGCGATGTCGAGGTTGGTGCCGACATCGAAGGTGATGTTGATGGACACGCGGCCGTCAGCCGACGACACCGAGTCCATGTACAGCATGTTCTCCACGCCGTTGATCTGCTCTTCGATGGGCGCGGCCACGGTGCGCTCCAGCACCTCGGCCGAGGCGCCGGGGTAGAAGGCCGTGACGTTGACCACCGGCGGCGAGATTTCCGGGTAGCGCGAGATCGGCAGCACGCGCATGGCGGCCAGGCCGGCCAGCACGATGATCAGCGACAACACTGTCGCGAAGATCGGCCGCTTGATGAAAAAGGTTGAAAACATGGGGAATGTCCTGGGCCAGCGGCCTTATTGTTTTGCTTTGGCGCCCGAAGCCGGTGCGGCGGGGGCGGCGGCCGGGGGAGCGCCGGCAGGGGCGCCAGTTGGTGCGCCTTGAGCAGGTGCGCCGCCCGCGGCGGCAGAGGCGGCCGGCAGCGGCACCGGCGTGACCGTCATGCCGGGGTCATGCGCCTTGATGAAACCGTCCACCAGCACGCGCTCGCCAGCGTTCAGGCCCTTGGTGACGATCCACTCGCCGTTGGTCCAGCCGTCCAGCTCCACCGGGCGCGGCGCCAGCTTGTTGTCCGGCGTCACCGTGAAGACGATCTTGCCCATGGGGCTGTCGATCACCGCGCGCTGGGGAATGGCCAGCGTGTTGGTGCGCTTGGCGCCTTGCAGCGTCACCCGCACGAACTGGCCGGGACGCAGCTTGCCATCGGGGTTGGCCACCTCGGCACGGGCGTCAAAGCCGCCGTTGACCGGGTTGATCTTTTCAGCCACGTAGGTCACACGGCCCACCTTGGCGGCACTGCTGCCGTCCGACATGCGCAGGCCCACTTCCAGGCCCAGGCCTTTGGCGTTCTTGCTGGCCAGGTCGATCTTGCCGTTGGCAATGTCGCGCGACAGCTTCAGGAAGTCGGACTCGGGAATGCTGAAATACACATACATCACCTCGGTCTGTACCAGCGTGGTCAGCAGGCTGTCGGCCGCCGTCACCAGGCTGCCATTGGCCTTGGTGGCGATGCTGGTGATGCCGCCAATGGGCGCCACCACTTTCGTGTAGCCCAGGTTCAGCCTGGCTTCCGCTGCCTGCGCGCGCGACTGTTTCAGCGTCGCTTCGGCGGTTTCGGACGCCGACTTGGCATCGTCATATTCCTTCTGGCTGATGGCCTTTTCAGCGGCCAAAGGCTCCAGCCGCGCCAATTCGCGCTTGGTCTGGTTGAGCCGGGCTTCGCTCACGGCCACCACCGCCTCGGCGGAGTTCACCTGCGTCTGAAACGGCGCCGGGTCGATCTGGAACAAGGGCTGACCGGCCGCCACGCGCGTGCCTTCCTCGAACAGGCGCTCCTGCAGGATGCCGGCCACGCGGGCGCGCACCTCGGTTTCGCGCGAGCCAGCGGTCTGGCCCACATACTCAAAGCCTATGCCCACGTCCTTGGCCTGCACGGTGACCACGGTGACCTCGGGTGGCGGCATGCCACCGCCCGGACCGCCGGGGCCCTTGGCCCCGCCTTCGGGCGCACCGCCGCAGGCAGCCAGCAGCACGGCGGTACCCACCGCCAGAGCCGCGCCCGCCCATCGGCCGCGCTGCGAAAATACCGGACCACCGGTGCCGCGGGCGATGCTGGCACTGGACAAAGACGTGCGTTGGAAAGGAACTTGCATGGTTGTGGATGTGTTTTCAGTGGGAATTGCCGCGATAGTATAAAATACATTCACGAATGTTTGCTTGGCTTTGTGCGAAGCAGCATTTTGTTCCCTAATTTCACACATGGCCAGAAAGACGAAACAAGAGACCCTAGAGACGCATACGGCTTTATTGGACGCCGCCGAACGCGTTTTCTATGAAAAAGGGGTTTCCGCCACCACGCTGGCCGACGTGGCCACCGCCGCCGGCATGACCCGTGGCGCCATCTATTGGCACTTCAAGGACAAGAGTGAGCTTTTAAGCGCGGTTTTTGACCGCGTGATGTCGCCCATGCAAAGCCTGCTGGTGGAGCTGACCACGGGCACCGACGCCGACCCATTGGCCGCGTTGCGCCAGCTGTCGGTGCACACGCTGACGCAGCTCACACGCAACCCGCGCCAACGGGTGGTGTTCAGCATCCTGTTCCACCGCAGCGAGAAGCAGACCGGCGAGCTGGCCGGCGTGTTCGCCAACGAGATGAACCAGCGCGACCAATGCCTGCCCATGGTCGAGGGCCTGCTGAAGCAGGCGGTGACCCAGGGGCAATTGGCCTCCGACACCGACACCGGGGTGGCCATGCAGACGCTGAACGCCTTCATGACCGGCGTCATGCACGAATGGCTGCTGGAACCCGACAGCTATGATCTGGCGCAGCACGCCGGCGCCATGTTTGACATTCTCATCGCCGGCCTGAAAGCCAAGCCACCGCTTAAAACCGCGCGCACCTGATACCCTGCCCCCATGGCCGACCAAGAACTGATTTCCTGCCTGTGCGTGACGCATTACCGCGTGGACAAGCTGCGCCGCGCCATCACCTGCTTCCAGCGCCAGACCCACGCGGCCCGCGAGTTGCTGGTGGTGTTTGAAAGCGACGACATGGCCACGCGCGACTTTCTGGCCAGTGTGAACGAACCGGCCGTGCGCGTGCTGGAAGTGCCCTACCTGCCCAAGCAGTCGCTGGGCGCGCTGCGCAACCTGGCCGTGCAAGCCGCGCAAGGCGCCTTCATCGCCCAATGGGACGATGACGACTGGCATGGCCCCACCCGCCTGGCCGAGCAGCTGCGCGCGCTGGCCGACCAACGCTACAGTGCCTGCGCGCTGATGCGCTGGGTGCTGTATGACGAGCTGACGCGACAGGCCTATGTGTCCGGCCCGCGCGCCTGGGAAGGCAGCCTGGTGGCGCGGCGCGACGCGCTGCCACCCTACCCCGAGCTGGCCAGGGGCGAAGACACCCCGGTGCTGGAGCAGTTGATGGCCCAGGACAGGCTGATAGGCCTGGACAGCCCGCAACTGTATATCCGCACCTACCATGGTGCCAACACCTGGAACCGCGCCCATTGGCGCAAGAATTTGCTGGCCCATGCACAGGCGCTGACACCAGAAGGCACGGACAAGGTCCGGCAGGTGCTGAGCGGGCATCTGTCAAGCATGGCATAGCCCGCGCGAAGCATTTACCCAGACAGTGATAGGCCCACTCAGGCTCGACGGCACAGGCCCATTTGTTGCGGCAGGCACACAGGCGCAAAACGCGCAGTCAGGCAACCCGCTCCAGCACCAGCACCGCGAAAAAGCCCAGCGCCGCGAACAGCGTCCACTTCAGCACCGTCAAGCCCCAGCGCTTGAAACGTGGCTGGCCGGTGGTGACAAAGAAGGCAAAGCAGACCCCCGACGCCAGCAGCAGCAGGAAGATGGCGGCGCGAAAGACGACCATGGCCAGGTGCGGGTGGTGAGGATCAGCCGGTGGCGCGCGGCCGCCTACCAGCTGCGAGCCAGCTGGGCGAAGCCCTTAGGCGCCAGCTTGTCGTCTTCGAAGGTGACCAGCTCCCAGGCGTCGGTGCGTTGCAGCAGTTCGCGCACCAGCTTGTTGTTCAGCGCATGGCCGGAGCGGAAGGCGCTGTAGGCCGCCAGCAGCGGCTTGCCCAGCATGTACATGTCGCCCATGGCGTCCAGCATCTTGTGCTTGACGAACTCATCGTCGTAACGCAGGCCGCCGGCGTTCAGCACCTTGTAGTCGTCCATCACGATGGCGTTGTCCAGCCCGCCGCCCAGGGCTAAGCCGTTGGTACGCATCATCTCCACATCACGGGTGAAGCCAAAGGTGCGGGCGCGGGCAATGTCGCGCGCATAAGAGTTGATGCTGAGGTCGAACTCGACGCGCTGGCCGGTGGAATCCACCGCCGGATGGTCAAAGGTGATCTCGAAGCTCAGCTTGTAGCCGTGGAACGGGTCCAGCCGCGCCCATTTCTCGCCCGGCGTGCCCTGGCCTTCGCGCACTTCCACCGGTTTGACCACGCGGATGAAGCGGCGCGGCGCATTCTGCAGCTCGATGCCGGCGCTTTGCAGCAGGAACACGAAGGACGCGGCGGAGCCATCCAGTATCGGCACTTCCTCGCCTGTGATGTCCACGTACAGGTTGTCAATACCCAGGCCGGAGCAGGCCGACATGAAATGCTCCACCGTGGCCACCCTGACGTTGCCATTGGATGCGGTGGTGGCCATGCGGGTGTCAGACACCGAGGTGGCCGACATCGGAATGTCCACCGGCTCGGGCAGGTCCACACGGCGGAACACAATGCCGGTGTCCGGCTGGGCCGGGCGCAGCGTCAGCTCCACCCGCTGGCCGCTGTGCACGCCCACGCCAACGGCGCGGGTCAGCGACTTCAGGGTTCTTTGCTGCAGCATGGGCATGATTTTAAAAGCAGCCGCTAGAGGCTGCTCCCCACCAGGACTTTGACCCCACACACTGGCGAGCCAGTGTGTGGGAGCAAGTGCTTACAGATCAATCCGCTTGCTTGCGCAGGAACGCCGGGATCTCATAATCGTCCATGCCACCGGAGGACAGTGCGTCCACCTTCGCAGCCGCCTGCGTGCGGTCGCGGGTGCGCCACACGCTGGGAGTGACCATGCCCTGGTAGTCCGGCTGGCTGGGCGCCATGGGTTGCGAGGTGGCGGTGGGGTTGACCACGGTGTTCAGCGTCGGCACCTGGAACGGCATGTTGTCGGTGCCGGTGCGCAGCACCTGCAGCGGCGGCGCGGTGCGGCGCACGCCTTGGCGGCTCAGGCCGGTGGCCACCACGGTGACACGGATCTCGTCGCCCAGGGCGTCGTCGTAGGCGGTGCCGTAGATCACATGCGCATCGGGCGAGGCGTAGGCACGGATGGTGTTCATCGCCAGCTTGGATTCGGACAGCTTCAGCGAACCCTTGGCGGCGGTGATCAGCACCAGCACGCCCTTGGCGCCGGACAGGTCAATGCCTTCCAACAGCGGGCAGGCCACGGCCTGCTCGGCGGCGATGCGGGCGCGGTCCGGGCCGTTGGCCACGGCGGTGCCCATCATGGCCTTGCCGGGCTCGCCCATGACGGTGCGCACGTCTTCAAAGTCGACGTTCACATGGCCGGGCACGTTGATGATTTCGGCGATGCCGCCGACCGCGTTCTTCAGCACATCGTTGGCGTGGGCGAAGGCCTCGTCCTGGGTGATGTCGTCGCCCAGAACTTCCAGCAGCTTCTCGTTCAGCACCACGATCAGCGAGTCCACATTGGCCTCCAGCTCGGACAGGCCGGCGTCGGCATTGGTCATGCGGCGACCGCCTTCCCAGTCGAACGGCTTGGTGACCACGCCCACGGTCAGGATGCCCATCTCCTTGGCGATGCGGGCGATCACCGGTGCCGCGCCGGTGCCGGTGCCGCCGCCCATGCCGGCGGTGATGAACAGCATGTGCGCGCCGTCGATGGCGGCGCGAATGTCCTCCACCGCCATCTCGGCGGCGTCGCGACCCTTGTCAGGCTTGCTGCCGGCGCCCAGCCCGCTGTTGCCCAGCTGGATGGTCTTGTGCGCCGGGCTGCGGCTCAGCGCCTGCGCGTCGGTGTTGGCGCAGATGAATTCCACGCCCTGCACCTGGCAGCTCAGCATGTGCTCCACGGCATTGCCGCCACCGCCACCCACGCCGATGACCTTGATCTGGGTACCCAGATTGAACTCTTCCACTTCAATCATTTCGATAGGCATGTGTCACTCCTGAAAATTTGATAACGCTCTGTCTTGAATGCAAAAAGGTAACTGCGGAAACAGGTCATGAGGGTGGGTCTGTCCCCCCCCTTCGTTGGTGTGGGCTGCCCCGCGCCAGCCAGATCTTGGGTTGCTGCATCAGAAGTTCCCCACAAACCAGTCCTTGACCTGGCCCAGGGCGGTTTTCACGGAGCCGTTCTTCTGCGCCACTTTCATGCCGCGCATGCGCGCATTGCGCGCCTCCTCCAGCAAACCCATCACGGTGGCGGCGCGTGGCTGCGCCACCATGTCGGCCAGCGCGCCCGAATACTTCGGGATGCCGCGGCGCACGGGTTTGAGGAAGATGTCCTCACCCAGCTCTACCATGCCCGGCATGATGGAGCTGCCGCCGGTCAGCACCACGCCGGAGGACAGCAACTCCTCGAAGCCGGATTCACGCATCACCTGGTGCGCCAGCGAGAAGATCTCCTCCACCCGCGGCTCGATCACGCCGGCCAGCGCCTGGCGGCTGAGCATGCGCGGGCCGCGGTCGCCCAGGCCGGGCACTTCAACCTGCACCTCGGGGTCGGCCAGCAATTGCTTGGCATTGCCGTTGTCCACCTTGATGTCCTCGGCGTCCTTGGTGGGCGTGCGCAGCGCCATCGCGATGTCGCTGGTGATCAGGTCGCCGGCGATCGGGATCACCGCCGTGTGGCGTATCGCGCCGTTGGTGAAGATGGCCACGTCGGTGGTGCCAGCGCCGATGTCGATCAACGCCACACCCAGTTCGCGCTCGTCCTGCGTCAGCACCGACAGGCTGGAGGCCAGCGGGTTGAGCATCAGCTGCTCCACCTCCAGGCCGCAGCGGCGCACGCACTTGATGATGTTCTCGGCCGCGCTTTGCGCGCCGGTGACGATGTGGATCTTGGCCTCCAGGCGGATGCCGCTCATGCCAATGGGTTCGCGCACGTCCTGGCCATCGATGATGAATTCCTGCGGCTCCACCAGCAGCAGCCGCTGGTCGGTGGAGATGTTGATGGCCTTGGCGGTCTCCACCACGCGGGCCACGTCGGCCTGGGTCACCTCGCGGTCCTTCACCGCCACCATGCCGCTGGAATTCAAACCGCGTATGTGGCTGCCGGTGATGCCGGTGTAGACGCGGGTGATCTTGCAGTCGGCCATCAGCTCGGCCTCCTTCAGCGCCTGCTGGATGCTCTGCACGGTGGCGTCGATATTGACCACCACGCCGCGCTTCAGGCCGTTGCTGGGCGCGATGCCCAGCCCGGCCAGCTTCAGTTCGCCGCCGGGCATGACCTCGGCCACCACCACCATCACCTTGGCGGTGCCTATGTCCAGGCCGACAACCAAATCCTTGTACTCTTTTGCCATGTCTATGGTCCTGCTGTAGGTGTCCTGTGTCTGTTCTTCAAGGTTTGGGTTGGGCTTGCGCCACCGTGGCCACGCCGCGCAACCTCAGTGCATAGCCTTGCGCATAGCGCAGATCGGCAGATTCCAGCGACTGCGGGCTGCGGCCATACTTGGCCGCCACCTGGGTCAGGGTCTTCAAAAAGCGTTGCACGCGCGGCAGCAGTTCCTCGGCCGGGCCGCGGCCCAGCTCCAGATCGGCGCCGTTGTCCAGGGTCACGCGCCAGCTGCCACGCCCGGTCAGCTCCACCTGGTCCAGGCCCAGGTCCATGTCGTTGAACATGGGTTTGACCGCCTGGTACATGGCCAGCACCGCCGGCCCCTGGCCGTCCGGACCGATCAGGCGCGGCAGGCTGTCCTGGTCCACTTCATCCACATTGGCGTCGAACACCTCGCCGTAGGTGTTGACCAGGCGCGACTCGCTCTCCGGACCCCAGTAGCCCAGCACCTGGTGCTCCTGCAGCCGCACCTTCAGCAGGTTCGGGAAGTCACGCCGAACCTCGGCCTTGCGCACCCAGGGCACGGCCTCGAAGGCCTGGCGGGTTTGGTTCAGGTCGACGGTGAAAAAGGTGCCCGACAGCTTGGGCGCCACGTTGGCGCGCAGCGTCAGCGCATTGCTGTGTGCCAGGTCACCCTGCACCTGGATGCCGCGCAGGGCGAACACCGGCTGACGCAGCACCCAACCCGCCAGCGCAGTCAGCGCCAACACGGCAAAACCTGCAAACAGCAGGCTGGCTGTCAGGTTCATCAGGCGCACGTCCACCGGCAGCGGCTCGTTCACGGCTTGGCCTCCCGGGGTGGGTTGTCCAGCGCGGCGTCTTGCAGGATGCGCACGCACAAGTCTTCGTAGCTGATGCCGGCGGCCTTGGCCGACATCGGCACCAGCGAATGGCCGGTCATGCCCGGCGAGGTGTTCAGCTCCAGCAGGAAGGGCTTGCCGTCGCTCTGGCGCAGCATCACGTCGGCCCGACCCCAACCGCGGCAACCCAGCGACTGGTAGGCGGCCAGCGCCAGCGCGCGCACCTCCTGCTCCTTGTCCTGCGACAGCACGCCGATGTGGTAGCGGGTGGTGTCGGTGAAGTACTTGTTCTGGTAGTCGTAGTTGCCGCCCACCGCCTCGATGCGTATCACCGGCAGCGCCTGCGTGCCATCGCCCTGACCCAGTAGCGGACAGGTCAGCTCCCAGCCGTCAATGAATTCCTCGCACAGGATCTCGTCGTCGTACTGCGCGGCCAGCTTGACGGCATCCTGCATCTGCGAATAGCCCATGACCTTGGAAATGCCAATGGTGGAGCCCTCGTGCGGCGGCTTGACGAAGATGGGCAGGCCCAGCTCATCGGGCACGGTGCGCACGCGCTCGCGCGTCAGCTCGTCCTTGCGCAGCTTCACATAGCGCGGGGTGGACAGGCCATCGGCCAGCCACAGGCGCTTGGTCATGATCTTGTCCATGGCCACGCTGGAGGCCATCACGCCCGAGCCGGTGTAGGGAATGCCCAGCAGCTCCAGCGCGCCCTGCACGCAACCGTCCTCGCCGTAGCGGCCATGCAGCGCGATGAAGCAGCGGGCATAGCCCTCGGCCTTCAAGTCGGTGATGGGGCGCTGCGCCGGGTCGAAGGCATAAGCGTCCACACCCTTGGCGCGCAGCGCATTGAGCACGCCGGTGCCCGACATCAGCGACACCTCGCGCTCGGCCGAGTTGCCGCCCATCAGCACCGCCACCTTGCCAAAATCCTTGGGTGAGCCGGTCGGACTCATGTCACCATTCCTTTTTCAACGGCGGCGCCGGTGGCACCGCCTGACTTCAACACCATGTCGCGCACCTGGGCCGGCACCGCACTGATCGAGCCCGCGCCCATGCACAACACCACGTCACCGCCACGCGCATGGGCGCATATGGCGGCCGGCAGGGCGCTGATCGGGTCCACCAGCACGGTGTCCGCGCGGCCGGCCGCGCGCAGCGCCTGCACCAGGGCCTGGCCATCGGCACCGGCAATGGGCGCCTCGCCGGCGGCATACACCTCGGCCAGCAGCACCCCATCGGCCAGGCCGATGACGCGCACGAAATCGGCAAAGCAGTCGCGCGTGCGGGTGTAACGGTGCGGCTGGAAGACCAGCAGCAAGCGCTTGCCCGGGTAAGCCCCGCGCGCCGCCGCCAGCGTGGCGGCCATCTCCACCGGGTGGTGACCGTAGTCGTCCAGCAACAGGAATTCGCCACCCCCGAGCGCCGGCAACTCGCCATAGCTCTGAAAGCGCCTGCCCACGCCCTTGAAACCGGCCAGCGCCTTTTGCAGCACCGCATCGGCAATGCCCAGCGACATGCCCACGCCAATGGCGGCCAGCGCGTTCAGCACGTTGTGGCGGCCGGCCACGTTCAGCAGCATGGGCAGGTCGGCCCGACCAGGGCGCACCACGGTGAAACGCATCTGGGTGCCCTGGGCCATCACGTCCACCGCGCGCAACTGCGCGCCAGGCTCGAAACCATAGCCCACCACCTTGCGCCCCAGCCCGGGCACGATGGCGCGCACATTGGCGTCGTCGGTGCAGACAATGGCACTTCCGTAGAACGGCATGCGCTGCAGGAAGTCCACGAAGGCCTGGCGCAGGCGACCCAGGTCATGACCATAGGTCTCCATGTGGTCGGCGTCGATGTTGGTCACCACCGCCATCATCGGCAGCAGGTGCAGGAAGGAGGCATCAGACTCGTCGGCCTCCACCACGATGTGCTCGCCCCGGCCCAGGCGCGCGTTGGCGCCGGCACTGTTCAATTTGCCGCCGATGACGAAGCTGGGGTCCAACCCGGCCTCCACCAGCACGCTGGTGACCAGGCTGGTGGTGGTGGTCTTGCCGTGGGTGCCGGCGATGGCGATGCCCTGTTTACCCCGCATCAGTTCGGCCAGCATCACGGCGCGCGGCACGACGGGGGTACCGCGGGCACGCGCGGCACGCACCTCGGCATTGCTCTCTTGCACGGCGCTGGAGGTGACCACCACATCGGCCCCCATCACATGGCTGGCATCGTGGCCCACATAGGTGCGCATGCCCAGGCCGGTGAGGCGGCGCAGTGTGACGCTGTCATGCTGGTCAGAGCCGGACACCTTGTAACCCTGGCCCATCAACACCTCGGCGATGCCGGACATGCCGGTACCGCCGAGGCCAACGAAATGGATGTGGCGAATGGTGTGCTTCATGCTGCGGCCAACTCCTCGCATGCGGCCACCACCTTGTCGGTGGCATCCAGCTGTTGCAACGCCTTGGCGCGCTGGGCGCGCTCCAGCAGGCTGCTGCGCTGCACCTGGTGCAGCCAGTCGGCCAGACCCTGGGCGGTGAGGCTGTGCTGCGGCTGCAGCCAGCCGCCGCCCTGGCTGACCAGGAAATTGGCGTTGGCGGTCTGGTGGTCGTCCACCGCGCCGGGGAAGGGCACGAACATCGCCGCCACGCCCACCGCCGCCAACTCGGTCACGGTGCTGGCGCCAGCGCGGCAGATCACCAGGTCGGCCTCTGCAAAAGCCTGGGCCGTGTTGTCGATGAAAGGCGTCAGCTCGGCCTGCACCCCAGCCTGGGCATAGGCGGCGCGCAAGGCGTCAATCTGCTTGGCCCCGCTCTGGTGGAGCACGCGCGGTCGCTCCACCGGTGGCAGCAGCGCCAGCGCCTGCGGCACCACCTCGTTCAGCGCCTTGGCACCCAGGCTGCCGCCCACCACCAGCAAGCGCAGCGGTCCGCTGCGGCCGGCAAAACGCTGCTCGGGCGCGGGCTGGTTCAGGAACTCGGTGCGCAGCGGGTTGCCCACCCAGACGCCCTTGGCCAGCACCTGCGGGAAAGCGGTGAACACGCGACGCGCCACCTTGGCCAGCAAGCGGTTGGCCATGCCGGCAACGGCATTTTGTTCGTGCAGCACCAGTGGCTTGCCCACCAGCGCGCTGACCATGCCTGCGGGGAAGGTGATGTAGCCGCCCAGCCCCACCACCACGTCAGGCCGCACGCGACGCAGCAGCTTGAAGCTGTGCCAGCAGGCGCCCAGCAGGCGCAGCGGCAACAGCGCCAGCGTCAGGCGGCCCTTGCCGCGCACGCCGGAAAAATCAATGGTTTCGTAGGCAAAACCACGCGGCGGCACCAGCTGGCTTTCCATGCTGGGGTTGCCTGCCGCCCCCTTGCCGCCCAGCCAGTGCACGCGCCAGCCACGCAGGCGCAGCGCCTCGGCCACGGCCAGGCCGGGGAAGATGTGGCCGCCGGTGCCGCCGGCCATCACCAGTGCGCAGCGCGGGGGGCTGATGCTGCTCATGCGCGGCCCCCCTGCATCATCTGGCGGCTCTCATAGTCGATCCGCAGCACCACGGCGATCGAAATCAGGTTCAACAAAATCGCCGAGCCGCCATAGCTCATCAGCGGCAGCGTCAGCCCCTTGGTGGGCAAGGCGCCCAGGTTCACACCCACATTGATGAAGGCCTGGAAACCCATCCACACGCCCACGCCCTGCGCCACCAGACCGGCGAACACACGGTCCAGCGCAATGGCCTGGCGGCCGATGTGCATCATGCGCCGCGTCATCCAGAAGAACAGGCCCACCACGCTGAGCACACCCAGCAGCCCGAACTCCTCGCCGATCACGGCCAGCAGGAAATCGGTGTGCGCCTCGGGCAGCCAGTGCAGTTTTTCCACGCTGCCGCCCAGGCCGACACCGAAGATCTCGCCGCGGCCGATGGCGATCAGCGAGTGCGTCAGCTGGTAGCCCTTGCCCAGCGCATGCACCTCGGTCCACGGGTCCAGGTAGGCAAAGATGCGTTCGCGGCGGAACTCGCTGAAGGCAATCATCAAACCGAAGGCCACCAGCAGCACGGCGGCGATGAGGAAGAACATGCGCGCATTGACGCCGCCCAGGAACAGGATGCCCATGGCGATCACCGCGATCACCATGAAGGCGCCCATGTCGGGCTCGGCCAGCAGCAGCAGGCCCACCACCGCCACCGCCACCGCCATGGGCATGACGGCGCGGAAGAATTTTTCCTTCACGTCCATCTTGCGCACCATGTAGTCCGACGCGTACAACAGCACCGCGAACTTGGCCAGCTCGGACGGCTGGAAGCCCATGATGCCCAGCGGTATCCAGCGGCGCGCGCCGTTGACCACCTTGCCCACATGCGGGATCAGCACCACCATCAGCAGCACCAGCGACACCACGAACAGCCAGGGCGCCATGCGCTCCCAGGTTGCCACCGGGAACTGGAAGGCGATCAGCGCCGCCACCATGGCAATGCAGATGAAGGAGGCGTGCTTGATCAGGAACACGGTGTGGCTGCTGCCGGAGAACTTGGGGTTGTCCGGCATGGCGATGGAGGCGGAGTACACCATCACCAGCCCCCAGGCCAGCAGCGCCACGGTGACCCACAACAGCGGCTGGTCGAAGCTGCCCACGCGCGTGGGTGCCGCGCCCAGGCGGTTGCCCGCCTTGGCCTGGCGTGCCTTGCGGCCGGGGCGCAACAAGCCGCCCAGCCAGGCCAGGGGACGCATGGCCAACGCGCTCACAGCATGCCCTCCAGCGCGGTGCCGGCGGCCTGTGCCAGCTCTTCCACCGCGCCGCGGAACACGCGGGCGCGGTGCTCGTAGTTGTCGAACATGTCGAAGCTGGCACAGGCCGGTGACAGCAGCACGGCGTCGCCTGCGTGGGCGCGCTGGCTGGCCTGCTGCACGGCGTCAGGCAGGTCGGCCGCATCCAGCAACGGCACGCCGGTGTCTTGCAGCGCGGCGCGGATCTGCGGCGCGTCGCGCCCGATCAGCAGCACGGCGCGGGCAAAGCGCGCCACCGGTGCGGCCAGCGGCGAAAAGTCCTGACCCTTGCCGTCACCACCCAGTATCACCACCAGCTTGCGCTCGGCCCCCAGGCCGGCCAGCGCCGCCTGGGTGGCGCCCACGTTGGTGCCTTTGCTGTCGTCGAAATACTCGACCTCATGCACGATGCCTATGGGCTCCACCCGGTGCGGCTCGCCCCGGTATTCGCGCAGGCCGTACAGGATGGGTGCCAACGGGCAGCCGGCTGCCGCGGCCAAGGCCAACGCCGACAGCGCGTTGACGGCGTTGTGGCGGCCGCGTATGCGCAGCGCCTCGGCTGGCATCAGACGCTGGATATGCAACTCTTCCTCTTCCTCGCCCTTGCGCTTCTTGCGCGTCTCATCGGCTTCCAGCGCCCGCACCAACCAGGTCATGCCGTTGACGCTTTCCAGGCCGAAGTCACCGGGCCGCGTGGGCACATCGCCACCAAACGTCACGCAGTTGCGCGCCGGCTTGCCCTTGATGGGCATAGGCAGCATGGCCATCACCAGCGGGTCTTCGCGGTTCAGCAGCATCAGGCCTTGTTCACCAAACACATGGGACTTGGCCTGCGCATACTGCTCCATGCTGCCGTGCCAGTCCAGGTGGTCCTGCGTGACGTTCAGCACCGTGGCGGCAGTGGGCTCGAAGCCGGCGGCATCGTCCAACTGGAAACTCGACAACTCCATCACCCACACTTCAGGCAGCGTGCCGGCGTCCAGGTGCTGGGCCAGGGTGTCCAGCAGCGTGGGGCCAATGTTGCCGGCCAGGGCCACCGTCTTGCCGGCCCGCTCTGCCAATTGCGCGGTCAACGAGGTCACCGTGGTCTTGCCGTTGGTGCCGGTGATGGCCAGCAGCTTTGGCGCGTAGCCGCGCGTCTGCTTCAGTTCGGCCAGCGCCTGGGTGAACAGGCTCAACTCACCGCCCACCCACAGGCCTTGCTCCCGCGCCTGCGCCAATACCGGTGCCACCGCCGACGGCGCCAGCCCCGGGCTCTTGAACACCGCGCGCACCAGGCCATCTTGCACCAGCGCGGCGTCAAACGCGGCGCAGCGGAAACTGGCCGATGGCACCGACTCGCGCAGCGCCTGCAACTGCGGCGGTGCGTCGCGGCTGTCCACCACGCAGACCTGCGCGCCCTGACGGGCGCACCAGCGCGCCATGGCCAGGCCCGACAGGCCCAGCCCCAGGATCAGCACATGTTGGTCTTGCAGCGTTTGCATGGTGCTCATCGCTTCAGCGCAGCTTCAACGTGGACAGGCCCACCAGGCACAACAGCATGGTGATGATCCAGAAACGCACCACCACCTGCGTCTCCTTCCAGCCCTCTTTCTCGAAATGGTGGTGCAGCGGCGCCATCTTGAAGAAGCGACGCCCTTCGCCGTATTTCTTGCGCGTGTACTTGAACCAGCCCACCTGCACCATCACCGACAGCGCCTCCACCACGAAGATGCCGCCCATGATGGCCAGCACGATTTCCTGGCGCACGATGACGGCGATGGTGCCCAAGGCACCCCCCAGCGCCAGTGCGCCGACATCGCCCATGAAGACCTGCGCCGGATGGGTGTTGAACCACAGGAATGCCAGGCCGGCGCCGGCCATGGCGCCGCAGAAGATCAGCAGCTCGCCCGCGCCGGGGATGTGCGGGATGAACAGGTACTTGGAGTACACCGCATTGCCGGTGACGTAGGCGAACACGCCCAGTGCCGAGCCCACCATCACCACCGGCATGATGGCCAGGCCGTCCAGCCCGTCGGTGAAGTTCACCGCGTTGCTGGAGCCGACGATGACCAGATAGGTCAGGATCACGAAGCCGAACACGCCCAGCGGGTAGCTGACCGTCTTGAAGAAGGGCAGCATCAGGTCGGCCTTGGGTGGCAGGTTGATGTTGAAGCCGGATTGCACCCAGGTGAAGAACAGCTCCAACACCTTCAGGTTGGAGCTCTCCGAGATGCTGAAAACCAGATACAGCGCGGCGATCAGGCCTATCAACGACTGCCAGAAGTACTTTTCACGCGAGCGCATGCCTTCGGGGTCCTTGTTCACCACCTTGCGCCAGTCATCGACCCAACCTATGGCGCCAAAGCCCAGCGTGACCAGCAGCACGATCCAGACAAACCGGTTGCTGAGGTCGAACCACAGCAGCGTGGAGATGGCGATGGACAGCAGAATCAACACACCGCCCATGGTGGGCGTGCCGCTCTTGGTCAGGTGCGCCTCCACGCCATAGCCGCGTATCGGCTGGCCAATCTTCAGCTCGCGCAGCCGGCGTATCACCCAGGGGCCGGCGGCCAGGCCGATCAGCAAGGCCGTGACGGCTGCCATCACCGCGCGAAAGGTCTGGAAACCGAACACGCGAAAAAAGCCCAGGTCGGGCGACAGCGTCTGCAGCCATTGAGCCAGACTCAGCAGCATGCGGCCTCCTGCAGGCGGGGGTCATGCGGCATGGGGTTCCTCCGATTGGGTTGGCAGTGCGTGCGCGGTCAGGGCCTGCACCACGCGCTCCATCTGCATGAAGCGCGAGCCCTTGACCAACACGCTGCGCATGCGCGGCAGTTCCGCCAGCGCGGCGCGGTTGATGTCTTGTATGTTGTCGAAATGCTGGCCACCGCCATATTGCGCCGTGGTGCCGCGGGAGAGGTCGCCCAGCGTCAGCAACTGCTCAATGCCACGCTCACGCGCCAGCGCGCCGATTTCGGCATGGAACTGCGGGCCCCGCTGGCCCACCTCGCCCATGTCGCCCAGCACCAGCATGCGCGGGCCTGGCAGCGCGGCCAGCACCTCCACGGCAGCGCGCACCGAATCCGGGTTGGCGTTGTAGCTGTCGTCCACCAGCGTGCAGGGCTGACCGGCCACCGTCAGCGCCAGCGCGCGCGAGCGGCCCTTGACTGCTTCGAAGCTTTCCAGCCCCTGCGCGATGTGCTCCAGCGGAACGCCGGCAGCCAGCGCGCAAGCGGCAGCCGCCAGCGAATTCTTCACGTTGTGCAGGCCGGCCACGCGCAACCTGTAGCTCAGGCTGCCGGCGGGGGTTTGCACCCGCACGGCCCAGGCGCCGTCCTGCCACAGCGGCACACCACAGGTCACATCGGCCTCGGCCTCGGCCTCATCGGGGTGTGCGGCAAAGGTCAGGGTGGCGCGCTTGCCGGCCATGTCGTGCCACAGCGCGCTGTAGTTGTCGTCAGCGGGGAACACCGCCGTGCCGTTGCCTGCCAATGCCTGCAGCACGCTGCCGTTTTCGCGCGCCACCGCTTCCACCGTGGCCATGAACTCCAGGTGTTCGCGCTGCGCGTTGTTGACCAGCGCCACCGTGGGCTGGGCCATGGCGCCCAAGCCGGCGATCTCGCCAGGGTGGTTCATGCCCAGCTCCACCACCGCCAATTGGTGCTGAGCACGCAGGCGCAACAGCGTCATCGGCACGCCGATGTCGTTGTTCAGATTGCCCTGCGTGGCCAGCGTATTTTCGGGTTTGAAGGCGCGCAGGATGGCCGCCACCATCTGCGTCACCGTGGTCTTGCCGTTGGAGCCGGTGACCGCGATCAACGGCAGTTTGAACTGCGCACGCCAGCCGGCCGCCAGTTGCCCCAGCGCCAGCTTGCTGTCGTCCACCACGATGCCGGGCAGGCCAAGGGCTTGCAGCTGCGCGGAAAAAGGCGCGTGGCACAGCGCGGCGGCCGCGCCGGCCGCCTGGGCCTGCGCCAGGAACTGGTTGGCATCGAAGCGCTCACCCTTCAGCGCGACGAACAGGTCGCCGGCCTGCAGGCTGCGGCTGTCGGTGTGCACCCGGGCGATGGGGGTGTCCGGGTCGCCCAGCAGGCGCGCGCCGGTCATCCAGCCGGCGGCTTGTTGCAGGCTCATCATCGCGTTGCTCATGTGCCGCCCCCAGTCTTGGGAGGCCGCAACGCCAGTGCCTGCTGCACCTGCTGGCGGTCGGAGAACGGTTGGCGCACACCGGCGATTTCCTGGTAATCCTCGTGGCCCTTGCCGGCCAGCAGCACCACGTCATCGGCACCGGCCTGGGCCAGCGTGGCTTGAATGGCTTGCGCGCGGTCGGACTGCACGGTGACGGCGCGGTGCCCGGCCAGACCCAGCAGGATCTGGCAGATGATGGCCTCGGGCTTCTCGCCACGCGGGTTGTCGCTGGTGACCACCACCTGGTCGGCATTGCGGCCGGCGATGGCGCCCATCAGCGGGCGCTTGGTGGCGTCGCGGTCGCCGCCACAGCCAAACACGCACCACAACTGGCCGCCACGCTGTTTGGCCATGGGCTGCAAAGCGGCCAGCGCCTTCTCCAGCGCATCGGGGGTGTGTGCGTAGTCCACCGCCACCATGGGCTGGCCGCCGCCGCCCAGGCACTCCATGCGCCCGGGTACCGGGGTCAGCGCGGCACAGGCGCGCACCGCCGCCTCCAGCGGCACACCCAGCGCGCGCATGCCGGCCAGCACGCCCAGCACGTTGGCGATGTTGTACTGGCCGATCAGCTGGGTCTGCAGCGTGTGCGCCGCACCGCCGACTTCGCCCGGGGTGCTTTCGCGCACGTTGAAGCAGATGCCGCGCGGGTTGTAGACCACCTGGCTGGCCAACAGGCGCGCCTGTGGCTGCATGCCGGCCGACACCGTCCACAAGTCCAACGGCCGACCTTGCAGGCTGTTGGCCAGCTCCAGCCCCTTGTCGTCGTCCACGTTGACCACGGCAGCGCGCAGGCCTGGCCAGTCAAACAGCGCCAGCTTGGCGGCCCAGTAGGCCTCCATGCTGCCGTGGTAGTCCAGGTGGTCCTGGGTGAAATTGGTGAACAGCGCGGTGTCGATCTGCGTGCCGTCCAGGCGCCGCTCGACGATGCCAATGGACGACGCCTCGATGGCGCAGGCCTGGATACCGCTGTCGGCAAAGCGGCGAAAGGCCTGCTGCAGCGCGACCGGGTCGGGCGTGGTCAAGCCGGGCTCACCCAGCTGCATCACCGTTTCGCCGATGACCGGGTCCACCACCGGCTGGCCCACCCCCAGGGTGCCCACCAGCGCGCAGGGGATGGCCCCTTGCGGCAGGGCCGACAGCGCATGCGCCAGCCACCAGGCGGTGGAGGTCTTGCCATTGGTGCCGGTGACGGCCAGCACCCGCAATTGGCGGCTGGGGTGCTGGTAGAAGGCGCTGGCGATCTCGGCCATGGCGTCCTTCAGGTTGAGGTAGCTGGCCACCTTGTCGGACTCGAAGCCAAAAGCTTCGGCGCCGTCGTGCTCCACCAGGCAGGCGTGCGCACCTGCGGCCAGCGCGGCACCCACGTGGGCACGGCCATCGGTGCGGCTGCCGCCGCGCGCCAGAAATGCATCGCCCTCGCGCACCTTGCGGCTGTCGGCCTGCAAGTCGCCAGGCACGCGCGCGCGCAGCCACTGGGCCGCTTGCTCGGGCGTGTGGAATTGCGGCAGCATCAGAAGCTCTCCTCTTCTGCCTTGGCCACAATCTGGGGCTTGACCGCCATGTCGGGCTGCTCGCCCATCAGGCGCAACGTCTGCTGCACCACGGCACTGAACACCGGTGCGGCCACGTCACCGCCAAAATACTTGCCGGCGGTGGGTTCGTCCAGCATCACGGCGACGATGATGCGTGGCTTGTCGATCGGCGCCATGCCCAGGAACCAGCTGCGGTATTTACGGCTGCCATCGACACCATAGCCCTTGCCCTGCTGCTTGTAGGCGGTGCCTGACTTGCCGCCCACCGAGTAGCCCAGGGTCTGCGCCTTCGGGCCGGTGCCGCCGGGGCCGGCGGCCATCTGCAGCATCTTGCGCACCTCCGCCGCCGTCTCGGGGCTGAACACCGGCACGCCCACCGGGGACTCCTTGGCCTTCAGCAGTGTGGCCGGGATGATCTGGCCGTCGTGTGAGAACACGGTGTAGGAGCGCGCCATCTGGAACAGCGAGGCCGACAGGCCGTAGCCGTAGGACATGGTGGCTTGCTCGATCGGCCGCCAGGTCTTGTAGGGCCGCAGCCGCCCTGACACGACACCGGGGAAGGTGATCTGCGGCTTCTGGCCGAAGCCGGCCTGCGAGAAGGTCTCCCACATCTCGCGCGCCGGCATCTGCATGGCGATCTTGGTGGTGCCCACGTTGCTGGACACCTTAATGACCTCTTCCACCGTCAGCGCGCCGTGCGGGTGGGCGTCGTGGATGGTGGAGCCGGTGATGGTGATGCTGCCCGGCGCGGTGTCGATGATGGTGTTGGGTTTCACCCGGCCTGTGTTCAGCGCCAGGCCCACAGTGAAGGGCTTCATCACCGAGCCGGGCTCGAAGGTGTCGGTCAGCGCGCGGTTGCGCAACTGGTTGCCGCTCAGGTGCTGGCGCTTGTCGGGGTTGTAACTGGGATAGTTGGCCAGGCCCAGCACTTCGCCTGTGTTGGCGTCCAGCACCACCACGCTGCCGGCTTGGGCCCGGTTGGCCACCACGGCGTCACGCAGTTGCTGGTAGGCGAAGTACTGCACCTTGCTGTCCACGCTGAGTTGCACGTCGCGGCCGGAAGCCGGCGGCACCATGTCGCCCACCGTCTCCACCACGCGGCCGAAGCGGTCCTTGATGACGCGCCGCGACCCCGGCTTGCCAGACAAGTCCTTGTTGAACATCAACTCCATGCCTTCCTGGCCTTCGTCCTCCACGTTGGTGAAGCCCACAACATGCGCGGCGGCCTCGCCCTCAGGATATTGGCGGCGGTATTCCTTGCGCTCGTACACGCCCTTGATGTTCAACGCCTTGATCTGCTTGGCCGCCGCGTCATCCACCTGGCGCCTCAGCCAGACGAAGCTCTTGTCTTCGGACAGCTTCTTGTCCAGCTCCGCGTCGCTGAGTCCCAGCAGCTTGGCCAGCTTGCGCAGCGTGGGCTTGTCCACGTCCACGTCCTCGGGGATGGCCCAGATGCTGGGCACCGGCACGCTGGAGGCCAGGATCAAGCCGTTGCGGTCCAGGATGCGGCCACGCGTGGCGGGCAACTCCAACGTGCGCGCGAAGCGCACCTCGCCCTGCTTCTGAAAAAAATCATTGCCCAGCACCTGGATGTAGGTGGCGCGCGCCGCCAGGCCCACAAAGCCCAGTGCGATGGCGGCCACGATCAGCTTGCTGCGCCACACCGGCGTGCGACTGGCCAGCAGCGGGCTGGAGGTGTACTGCACGCTCTTGCTCATTGCACGATCCCCCTGGCCGCATTGCGCGAACCCGCCGGCTGCGGCTGACTGGCTTGCACTGCGGCCTGACCCTGCGCATAGGACACGTACTGCGTGATGGCCGGCGTGGTGCCGCGCATCTGCAGCTTGTCCTTGGCCAGCTTCTCCACCCGCATGGGCGTGGCCTGGGCGCGCTTTTCCACCTGCAGCCGCTCGTGCTCCACCTCCAGCCGGTGGGCGTCGGCGTTGGCACGGTCCAGGTCACCCACCAGCCGGCGCGACTCGTACTGCACGTTGACCAGGTACAGGGCGCTGGCCAGCACCGCGAGCAGCAGGACCAGGTTCAGGCGCATCATGTGGCCATCCTTTGCGCCACGCGCATGATGGCACTGCGCGCACGCGGGTTGGCTGCCACCTCGGCAGCGCTGGGTTTGATCCGCTCCAGCGCCTTGAGTTGCATCACCTTGGGCGGCGCGAACGGTGCACGGCGGTCGTACTCCTCGCGCGAATGCTGCGCGATGAACTGCTTGACGATGCGGTCTTCCAGCGAATGGAAACTGATCACCACCAGTCGGCCTCCGGGTTGCAGCACATGCAGACTGGCGTCTAGCGCTTCTTGCAGCTCTTCAAGCTCGGCGTTGATGAAAATCCGAAGAGCCTGAAATGTGCGCGTTGCAGGGTTCTGGCCCGGCTCGCGGGTTTTGACCGCGCCAGCCACGAGGTCGGCCAACTCGGTGGTGGTTGAAATTGGGCCCCGTTCTTGTCGGCGCGCAACAATCGCCTTTGCAATTGGGCCAGCAAACCGTTCTTCACCATAGGCACGTATCACCTCCGCAATCTGGTTGATCTCCGCCGTTGCCAGCCACTGCGCCACGCTCTCTCCGCGCGTGGTGTCCATGCGCATGTCCAGCGGGCCCTCGAAACGAAAACTGAAACCACGCTGGGGGTTGTCGATCTGCGGCGAACTGATGCCCAGGTCCATCAGGATGCCGGCAGCGCTGCCCGCCTCCAGCTCGCCCAGCTGCCGAAAGCCCTGGTGGCGAATCGAAAAGCGCGTGTCGGTGATGGCGTTGGCGCGGGCCACGGCCTCGGGGTCCTTGTCGAAGGCGATCAGGCGGCCCAACGGCCCCAGCCTCGACAAAATGAGCTCGGAATGGCCGCCGCGCCCGAAGGTGGCATCCACATAGCAACCATCCGCCGGCTCTGCGGGGTAGGTGGCGGGGTCCGGATTGCTGAGGAGCGCTTCGACTGCTTCGTTCAACAAGACGGTGGTGTGATTCCATGAAGTTTCCACCGTCGTGTCTCAGAATGAAAAGTCCTTGAAGACGTCGGGCATCTCACCCTGCATCGCCTGGGCCTCCTGGGCCTCGTAGCTGGCCTTGTCCCACAACTCGAAGTGGTTGCCCATGCCCAGCAGCATGGTCTCCTTGGAGATGCCCGCGGCGTCGCGCAGTTCGGGCGACACCAGCACGCGGCCGGTGCCGTCCATCTCGACGTCCATGGCATTGCCCAGGAAGATGCGCTTCCACCACTGCGCTGACATGGGCAGCGCGGCAATGCGCTCACGGAATTTCTCCCATTCGGGGCGGGGGAACACCATCAGGCAGCCATGCGGGTGCTTGGTGATGGTCAGTTGGCCTTGGGCGGTGGCGGCCAGCACGTCACGATGCCGGGTAGGCACCGAGAGCCTGCCTTTTGCATCCAGACTTACCGCTGAAGCCCCTTGAAACACCGCGAAATACCCCTTGTGGAAAAACAGGCAGTGCCCATGGTGGTGCGACGCACTTTTCACCACTTAATTGCACTTTTTTGCACTGTATCAGCAAAAGGTTCCGGTTTGAACGAAATAATTGAAATTATTACAATGAAATCAACGACTTAGGCTGTGTTTTGCATGCTGCCGCAATACAAAAATCCTTCAAAATAAAGCACTTAGCGCGGCTTGTGAATGTGATGCATGAGAAGGTCAGCTGGGCTCGCCACTGTGGGCAAGCTGTGCACAATCCGTTGCTTTTCCAGCGCAAAGCGGGCTGTTGACATCCGGCTTTTCAGGCGTCATTCACCCATTGGGGTGAATTTTACAACCGCCGCCCTGGCAGCAGGGCCTTACAGGATGTAGCGCGACAAATCCTCGTCCTGGCTGAGCTCGCCCAGGCGCTGGTCCACATAGGTGGCATCCACCACCACGGTCTGGCCGGCCATGTCGGTCGCGCCAAAGCTGACCTCGTCCAACAGCCGCTCCATCACCGTGGACAAGCGGCGTGCACCGATGTTCTCGGTGCGTTCGTTGACGTCGTAGGCAATGTGCGCCAGGCGGCTGATGCCCTCGGGCGTGAAGCTCACCGTCACGCTCTCCGTGGCCAGCAAGGCCTGGTATTGCTTGACCAGTGAGGCATGGGTCTGCGTCAGGATGGCCTCGAAGTCCTGCACCGACAGCGACTGCAGTTCCACCCGTATCGGAAAGCGGCCCTGCAGCTCGGGGATCAGGTCGCTGGGCTTGCTCAGGTGGAAGGCGCCGGAGGCGATGAACAGGATGTGGTCGGTCTTGACCACGCCGTATTTGGTGGACACGCTGGTGCCCTCCACCAGCGGCAACAGGTCGCGCTGCACGCCCTGGCGCGACACTTCGGCGCCGCCGCCCTCGCCGCCCGTGCTGCGCGATGTGACCTTGTCGATCTCGTCGATGAAGACGATGCCATTCTGCTCGGCGGAAAACAAGGCGCGCGCGCGTATCTCATCCTCGTTGACCAGCTTGGCGGCTTCCTCATCCACCAACTGCTTCAAAGCCTCGCCTATCTTCAGCTTGCGCAGCTTGCGCTTGTGCTGACCCATGCCGGAGAACATGCCGCGCAGCTGTTCGGTCATCTCCTCCATGCCGGCGGGGCCCATGATCTCCAGCGGCGCGCGCGGCTCGGCCAGCTCCAGTTCGATCTCGCGCTCGTCGAGTTGGCCCTCGCGCAGCTTCTTGCGAAAGGTCTGGCGCGCCAGGCTGTCGCTGGCCGGCAGGTCAACGGCCGAATACTCACCGCCACGCGGTGGCGGGATCAATATGTCCAGCACGCGCTCCTCGGCCACGTCCTGCGCACGCGTACGCACCTTGGCCATCTCCGCTTCGCGCGTCTGCTTGACGGCCACGTCCGCGAGGTCGCGGATGATGGCGTCCACATCCTTGCCCACATAGCCCACCTCGGTGAACTTGGTGGCCTCCACCTTGATGAAGGGCGCGTCGGCCAGCCGCGCCAGACGGCGTGCGATCTCGGTCTTGCCCACGCCGGTGGGGCCGATCATCAGGATGTTCTTGGGCGTGATCTCGGGGCGCAGTTCGGCGGCCACCTGCTGGCGCCGCCAGCGGTTGCGCAGGGCAATGGCGACGGCGCGCTTGGCCTGCTGCTGGCCGACGATGTGGCGGTCGAGTTCGGCGACGATCTGCTGCGGGGTCAGGGAAGACATGGGGACGCTCAGGAGAAGCTCAGGGCAATGTTTCCACCGTGTGGTGCATGTTGGTGTAGATGCACAGCTCACCAGCGATGGCCAGCGACTTGCGCACAATCTCGTCGGCCGGCAACGCGGTGTGCTCCAGCAACGCGATGGCGGCCGACTGCGCAAAAGCGCCGCCTGAGCCAATGGCCACGATGCCGCGCTCGGGCTCCAGCACGTCGCCGTTGCCGGTGATGATCAGCGAGGCACTGGCATCGGCCACCGCCAGCATGGCCTCCAGCCGGCGCAGCACGCGGTCGGTGCGCCAGTCCTTGGTCAACTCGATGGCGGCGCGCTGCAGGTTGCCCTGGTACTTTTCCAGCTTGGCCTCGAAACGCTCGAACAGCGTGAAGGCGTCGGCGGTGGCACCGGCAAAGCCGGCCAGCACCTTGCCCGCGTAGAGCTTGCGCACCTTGCGCGCGCTGCCCTTGATGACGATGTTGCCCAGCGTGACCTGACCGTCGCCGCCCATGGCCACCTGGGGGCCTTGCGGCGTATCGCGTCGCACACTCAATATGGTGGTGCCGTGAAATTGTTCCATAAAAGTACTGTTAGCCCCCACGGTCGCTCACTGCGTGTAGCTCCCTGGACAAGCCATGGCCAGAGGCCATGGCTCTTCAGCCCGTCCCAGCCTGCACTGGCAGGCTGTGAGCCGCGGGCTTCAGCCCCTCGGCGGCCGGGTCCAGTCAGCCCGAGCGGGGGACGATGCGGGCGTGTTCGTTGATGCCGATCACATTGAAGAAAGCCGCCACGAGGCGGTGCACCTCGCGGAACTGGATGTGGCAGCCCTCGTTTTGCCGCTGGGCCACCCAATTCAAGATGCTGCCGGCAGCCGAAAAATCAACCCGTATCAGCTTGGCACAAGACACCACCAGGCGCTCCGAGCCATGGCGCTCTACTTCCAGCTTCTCCAGCGCGGGAGCGGCGTCGCCCAGAATTTCGCCCGCCAATTCCAGCCGCACCGGCGCCTGGTCGTCCGACCCCTGGGATCCAGTGGGTTCGGCGCTCATGCCGGGTTTGCCGGGCTGACTTTCCATGAACGGCTGCGTGTCACGGAACTGGTTGTGCATGCGCGACTCGGCATGGTGCTGTCCCAGGCTCTGGTATTCGCAGCGCGCATCCGTCCACGCAGGCGGCGACACCTCATAGGTGACGCAATAGTCCAGCGCCACCAGCTCGAACTCGTCTTGCAGGCGCATCACACGCAGTGCGTCCATCAGCAGTTGCCACCAATACTGGGCCACGGCCTTGTCGCCCGAACGCGCGAACGAGCGCAGCACTTTTTCCAGGTTGCCGGGTGACTCGAAACCCAGGCTCACCTGCTGCTGGCACCACAGCACGAAGATGCCGCCCAACTCGGCGCCGGCATCGGACTTGATGCTGCGCAACTGCGTCCAATTGAGCCGCCAGGGCAAAGGCTGCTCGCGCAGCGCGCGGCGCAGGTCAATGATGGCCATCATGTCCAACTCCGCCGGACAGACCCAGGTGGCACTGGTCGTGGCGGTGCCAGCGCTGCCCGCCTTCAGACCCACCAGGTCGGGCATGGAGAACCAGGCCGGTGATGATCGCCCGAAGCGCTGCGCGAAATCCACACCGGCCGCATCAAAACGCTGCTGCTGGTTGGTGGCACGGTAGAGGTCGAACAGCGCGGCCATCCACACCTCGGCGGATTCGGGCGTGACGCCGTCGCCGCGCAGGGCTTCCAACAGGCCGGCCTCGGCGCCGGCATCGTCCCCGTTGGCGAAGCGGATGGCGGCCTCTTCCAGATCAGGGTCGGTGCCACCGTCACCCAGCTCGGTGGCAAACAGCTGCGAACTGGAAAAGCCGCTGGTCATGCGGCTGCTGGCGCCAGGCGGCTGCCTGCCGCCGCCCTGGCGTCCCCCGCCCATGGACGAAGGCGCGCCGCTGCCCAACTGCGAACTGGCCATCTGTGAACTGACCGGATGCAAGGAACTGACCAGCTGCGTGGGCGCGAACTCCTGGCCCATCAGATCAGGCGCCAGATCCGGGTTCAGCGTGGAAGGCTCGGTGATGGCGAACTTGCTGTCCTTCTCGCCCACCTGGGAAGACGCGGGGCGCGAGGCCGGCGAGCCGGTTTCACTGCTGATGGGCCCGGGCATGGAAGAGACCGGAAAGTTGGTGCTGCTGCCGGCATCGGCCTGCTTGCCCTTCCACCACTGCTTGGACATCTGCGCTTCGATCTCATCGATCTTCTTCAGCGTGGTGGCGCGCTCGTCCGGGTTGGACGGCAAGCTGCTCTGGAAGAACGACGGACGCCCGGCGTCCTGTTCGGTACCGTCGGTGGGCTCGCGCCGGCGCAGCTTGCGCAAGTGGTCGAATTCGCGCTTGCGCACGAAGTCATTCTGCCGCTTGCGCTCTATCATTTCCTTCAGCGCCTGCTTGCTGTAGCCGCTGTCGGCCTGCTCGGACTCGGGCTGGTCCAGCTCGTTCCAATCCTTGGTGGGATTGCGGACGAACTTCGCCACCTTGGACAACAAACTGGAGTTGTTAGTGTCTTTGGTGGCCATGGCAGATGGATGGCAAAGGCGGCGGAGGCGCGCGCAGGGCGATGCGGGAGGCCCGCCTCAATCCCCGAACATCTTTTGCTTGAGCTCGCGGCGCTGCTGTGCTTCCAGCGACAAGGTGGCGGTGGGCCGCGCCAACAGGCGCCCCACGCCAATGGGCTCACCGGTCTCGTCGCAATAACCGTAATCACCGGCGTCTATGCGCATGATGGACTGCTCGATCTTCTTCAGCAGCTTGCGCTCGCGGTCGCGCGTGCGCAACTCCAGCGCGTGCTCTTCTTCGATGGTGGCGCGGTCGGCAGGATCCGGCACGATCACCGTGTCTTCGCGCAGATGCTCGGTGGTCTCGCCGGCGCTGTTCAGGATGTCCTGCTTCAGCACCGACAGCTTCAGGCGGAAGAAGGCCAGCTGCTTCTCGTTCATGTACTCACTGTCGGGCATGGCCACGATTTCAGTGTCTGACAGCTGCTCCACCGGTTTGGACTTCCAGTTGTTGGCCAGCTTGGGGTCTTTCTTGATGGGCGAAAAAGGAGGGGGAATGATGACAGGAGTTGACATGTTGGGTGCAAAACTGGATTTGGCCGCCGTAGAGGTGGTCGTCGTCTGGGCCATGGAAGGCACCGTCAACGCGGCCAGGCGGTCGGAGACCCGCCTGGGTACCGCGGGCGCGGCGACCTGGGCGGCCGCTGCTGGCGCAACGGTTTTGACGACAGCCGCCTTGACGGGGGCCTTGCTGGTTTCGGGCGCTTTCGCGGGTTTGCTCACCGCCTTGCCCTTGGCAGCAGCCTTGGGAGCGGTTTTGGGGCTGGGCTTGGCGGCGGCTTTGACAGGTGTTCCGATCTTTTTCTTGGGCGGCGCCTTGGCGGCCACTTTGGGCTTGGCGGGCGCCTTCTGGGCTTTCACGGCCGGCTTGGCGGCCGGCTTCTTGGCAGCGGAGGTTTTGACTGCGGCTTTCTTGGGTGCGGGCTTGGAAGCGGCCTTGGCGACCGGTTTGGCGGCTGCCTTCTTGACGACAACCTTCTTGGCAGGCGCCTTCACGGCGCTCTTGGCCGCAGCCGGCTTGGCTTTGGTCGCCACCTTGGCAGTCTTGGCAGGCGCTTTGGCCTTCCCCGGTTTCGCTTTCACGTCTTGCCTCCTCGCAGAACTGGCCTGCGCATGTTGCTCACCCATGGGCGTGCGGCGCGCCGCACGAACTTCTTCGCCCCCGGTTATACGCTCTTTTTGGCCCGCCTTCGGCGAGGCGGGGCGCGAGTTTTCACCGGCGCGCGAGTGTACAGGTTTACCGGCTGGAATTCCCAATAGTTGCAAAAGCGAGACAAACATCTGTCGGTCAACTTACGCCGGCTTTCACACCGCCGTCAAACCAGGGACTGCTCCAGGCCTTGCAGCAAGATGTCCTTGGGCAGGTCTATGCCGATGAACACCATCTTGCTGATGCGTTGTTCCTCGTCGCCCCACTTCGGGCCCAGGTCGCTGCCCATCATCTGGTGCACACCCTGGAAGATCACCTTGCGGTCGGTGCCCTTCATGTTGAGCACACCCTTGTAGCGCAGCATGCGCGGACCGTAGATGTTGACGATGGCACCCAGGAAATCCTCCAGCTTGGCGGCATCAAAGGGCCGCTCGGACCTGAAGACGAAGCTTTTCACGTCGTCGTCATGGTGGTGGTGGTGCGCGCCGCCATGCTGGTGCGACGGATGGTCGCAGTGCTCGCCGTGTTCATGGTCGTGGTCATGCCCATGGTCGTGGTGGTCATGCGCCTCCTCTTCCTTCAGGAAGTCCGGGTCGATGTCCAGCTTGGCGTTCAGGTTGAAGCCGCGCAGGTCAAACACCTCATCGAGCTTCACGTCGCCAAAATGCACCGCCTTTTGCGGCGCGCGCGGGTTCATGTGCTTGAGCCGGTGCACCAGCGCTTCCATCTCGTCTTGCGCCACCAGGTCGCCCTTGCTGATGAAGATCTGGTCGGCAAAACCCACCTGGCGGCGCGCCTCCTGCCGGTCGTTGAGCTGGGCAGGCGCGTGCTTGGCGTCCACCAGCGTCAGGATGGAGTCCAGCAGGTAGCTCTCGGCGATCTCGTCGTCCATGAAAAAGGTCTGCGTCACCGGGCCGGGGTCGGCCAGGCCGGTGGTTTCTATCACCACGCGGTCGAAATCCAGCTCGCCCTTGCGGCGCTTTTCGGCCAGGTCGCGCAGTGTGGCGCGCAGGTCTTCACGGATGGTGCAGCAGATGCAACCGTTGCTCATCTGGATGACCTGCTCCTTGGTTTCGGTCACCAGGATGTCGCTGTCGATGTTCTCTTCGCCGAACTCGTTCTCGATGACGGCGATCTTCTGCCCATGCGCCTCGCTGAGCACACGCTTGAGCAGGGTGGTTTTGCCGGAACCCAGGAAACCGGTGAGTATGGTGGCGGGAATGAGGCTCATGGAAGGTCCATTGAAAGGAAGGGCCGCCGTGGGCAACCGGAATGCGTCAACTCCGCAATTGGGGAGTTTAGCGGGCAATTCAAGCAACAAGCCCTGGGGCAACCGGGTCGCGAGGGCGGGATTTTGCCAGCGCCGGCCCGCCCTTGCTGCCGACGCGCTATTTCCGCATCACCACCAGGCCTTTCAGGTACTCGCCTTCGGGAAAGTTCAGCGTCATCGGGTGGTCGGGCGCGCCGCCCAGGCGCTCGCTGATGTAGCCGTCCACCCCGGCATCGCTGCCGGCCGAAGCGACGATCTTGTGGAACAGGTCAGCGCTGATGCCGCCCGAGCAGGAATAGGTGAACAGCACGCCCCCCGGCGCCAGCAGCTTGAAGGCCAGGCGGTTGATGTCCTTGTAGGCACGGGCCGCACGCTCGGCATGCGCGACAGTGGGCGCAAACTTGGGTGGATCGAGCACGATGGCGTCAAACTGCTGCCCCTGCTGGCCGAACTGGCGCAGGCTGGCGTTGACGTCGGCGTCCAGGAAACTGGCCCGCGCGGCGTCAAAGCCGTTCAGCGCCACATTCGCCGCCGCCCGCTGCAGGGCGGGGCCCGATGAGTCGATGGACGTGACGTGACCGGCGCCGCCAGCCAGCGCCGCCACGGTGAAACCGCCGGTATAACAGTAACAATTGAGCACCCGCGCAAAGCCCAGGCGGCGGGTGTGGTCGGCAAATTTCTTGCGGCTGTCGCGCTGGTCCAGGTAAAAACCGGTCTTGTGGCCCTCGCTGATGCTCAAACCCAGCCGCCAGTCGTGCTCGCGCAGCACCAGTTCGGTAGGCCCTTCGCCCTGCAGCCAGCCAGCCACCTCGCCCAGGCCCTCCAAGGTGCGGGCGTTGGTGTCCGAACGTTCGTACAAGCGGCTCAGGCCCGTCTCGGCCAACAAGGCGTCCGCCAACACTTTCTTCCAGCGTTCAGCACCGGCCGACAAGAACTGCGCCACCAGCGTGTCGCCATAGCGGTCCACGATCAACCCCGGCAGCCCGTCGGATTCACCATGCACCAGCCGCACGCCATCGCTCTGCACGTCAAAGCGCGCACGGGCACGCACCGCCTGCTGCACGGCCGCCGCGAAGAAAGCCGCATCAATGCGCTGCGCTTCGTCAAAGCTCCAGACACGGGCACGGATTTTCGACGCCGGACTGAACGCCGCCCAAGCCAGAAACTTGCCCTCGTGCGACTCCACCCTTACCGTCTCACCCGCGTCCCCACCGCCCTTGGCAATGGCCGACTCGAACAGCCATGGGTGGCCGCGCAGCAGTGAGCGCTCCTTGCCTTCTCTCAGTCTTAGCATCTTCATGCCTGCATTTTCGCCTAGACCCTCTTTCGCCTTCGCACCATCTGCTTTGGCGTTGGCGAGGCTCCGCAGCGCGCCAGCCTGAAAATTGGCTTTCCCCGTTTCACAAGGGCCCCTTTGCCAATTTTCAGGCTGGCACGCCGCTCCCTTGTTAACGGAAGAACTGCTGGCGTGAAGCTTCTTCGCTGACCGATAGTGCTGCCGTGCCGCGCGCCCAGCGCGTGCAGCCTGAGAAAAACCAAGCTGACCTTTACTTCTTGCCAGAGCCGCCAGGCAATTTCGCCCGCGGATGCGCCGCGTCATAGGCTTTGGCCAGGTGCTGGAAGTCCAAGCGTGTGTAGACCTGCGTGGTGCTGATGTTGGCGTGGCCCAGCAGCTCCTGCACCGCCCGCAGATCACCGCTGGACTGCAGCACATGGCTGGCGAACGAGTGGCGCAGCATGTGCGGGTGCACCGGCGCGGCCAGACCGGCTTGCTGGCTGCGGCGCTTCAGGCGCTGCCAGATGGACTGGGCGGTCAGGCGGGTGATGTTGCGGCCGATGAACAGCGCAGTCTGCGCGGGGTGTTCACCACGCAGGCTCAGCCAATGTTGCACAGCCTGCACCGCCTGGGCGCCCATGGGCACGCTGCGCCGCTTGGAGCCCTTGCCCAGCACATGGGCCTCGCCGGCCTCCAGGTCCAGCCAGCCACGCGCCTGGGCGCTGGCGGTCACGTCCAGCCCCACCAGCTCGCCCACCCGCAGGCCGGCGCCATACAGCAGCTCCACCATGGCGCTGTCGCGCGCTTCCAGCCAGGGGGAATCGTCCTCGGCCGCGTAGCTGGCCAGTTGCACCGCGTCGTCCACGCTCAAGGCCTTGGGCAGCGGCTTGGGCGCCTTGGGGGCGCGCACGTCTTGCACCGGGTTGCTGGCCACCAGGCCTTCGCGCCCCAGCCAGGCGTAAAAGCCGCGCCAGCCCGACAGCACCAGCGCGATGCCACGCCCACTGCGCCCGCCGGCATGCATCTGCGCCACCCAGCGGCGCACATGGGCGTTTTGCACCCGTGTCAGCTCCAGCCTGGCGGTCTGGGCAAAGGCGGTCAGTTTTTGCAGGTCCAGCGCGTACAGCTCCACCGTGCGCTGGGCCAGGCGTTTTTCCACCCGCACATGCTCCAGGTAGCGCTCGGTCAGCGCGGCGTCCTGTGACATGGTGCGGCGGGCCTGTCGTGAAGGCCTTACCTCAGGCGCGACAGCGCCGCGCTGGCCAGTTCGGCGATGCGGGCCAGGAAATCGGTGCCCATGGCGCTGTTGTAGCGCTGGGCATCGGGCGAGGCCAGCACCAGCATGCCGAACGCCTGTGTGCTGCCCCCGGCAGGGCCGGTGCCTGCACCACTACGTAGGGGCAGCAGCGCCAGCGAGGTGACGGCGTTGGGGTCTTCCAGCCAGTTGACCGCCTCAAAGCCGGTGTTGACGCCACAAAACGGCTCGGTCAACGAGTTGGCGAACAGCTTGGCGTCTTCGCTGACACCCTGGGCAAAGGCATTCTCGGCAAAGCCGGGGGCCACACCCCAGACCTTGATGCCCACCTGCGGCACCGAGAACTGTTGTCGGATTTCTTGGCAGATCTGCTCCGGCAAGCCCAGCGGCTCATGCGCCAGGAACAGCGTACGCGCCCATCGCAGCAGCTTGTCGGCCAGCATCAGGTTCTCGTTGCCGTTGCGCACCATGTCCATGATGCGGAACTCCAGCGCCTTGATCTTGTCGCGCAGCATCTCGGCCTGGCGTTCCTGCAGGCTGACGGCCCGGTTGCTGTGCGGGCTGCTCAGGTGCACCGAGGCCAGCAACTCGGCGTGGCGCTCGAAGAAGTCCGGCGTATTCACCAGGTAGTTGGCGATGTCGTCTTCGGTGATGGGGTTGTTCAAGGGGTTGTTGTTCATGATGGGTCAGGAATGTCGATTTCACCTTCAAAAACCGTGACGGCCGGGCCGATCATCAGCACCGGCGCACCAACGCCAGCCCATTGGATGGTCAGCAAACCGCCGCGCGTGTGCACCTGCACCGTGTCGTCCAGCAGGCCCAGGCGGATGCCGGCCACCACCGCCGCGCAAGCGCCGCTGCCGCAGGCCAGTGTTTCACCGGCACCGCGCTCGTACACCCGCAGGCGGATTTCGCCACGCCCCAGCACCTGCATGAAGCCGGCGTTGACACGGCGCGGAAAGCGCGCGTGCCGCTCCACCAGCGGGCCTTGCACAGCCACCGGCGCGCTGTCCACATCGTCCACCACCTGGACCGCGTGCGGGTTGCCCATGCTGACCAGCGCCACGGTGGCGGTGGTACGGTAGTTGCCGTCGCCCGGGTCCAGATCCAGCGGCCAGACTTCCCAATTGCCGCGCGACAGCGACACCGTGTTCAACGGGTCAAACGGCAGGCTGGCCAGCGCGAAATTCGGCATGCCCATGTCCACCGTCACGCGGCCGTCGGCGCTCAGGCGCGGCGCGATGACGCCACCCAGGGTCTTCACCCGTATCACGTCCTTGTGGCTCAGGCCGCGATCGCGCACGAAACGGGCAAAGCAACGCGCGCCATTGCCGCACTGCTCCACCTGCTCGCCATCGGCGGCGTTGTGGATCACGTATTCAAAGTCGAGGTCGGGCTCAGGGGCTGCGCGCACCGACAGAATCTGGTCCGCCCCGACGCCGAAATGCCGGTCGCCCAGGTAGCGGTACTGCGCCGCCGTCAGCCCCAGCAGGCCGCGGGTTTCGTCCAGCACGACGAAATCATTGCCGGCGCCCTGCATCTTGGTGAAACGGATTCGCATGGCGCGGATTATCTCCCGTTCCAAGCCCGCACCCGACAGCGCCACGCGGGCATGTCCTACAAAACCAGCATTGTTTTTCGCGTTGGGCCTCATCCATAATGAAACCACCATGAGCAAACCCTCGTTGCAAGACGTCACCCAATGGCTGAACCAGCCCGAGGCAGCGGCGGGCGACATCAACAACGAGCTGTTCACGCTGCTGTACGACGACCTGCACCGGCTGGCGCGCTCCCAGATGCGCAAGGAAGACCCCAGCCACACCTTGAGCGCCACCGGGCTGACGCACGAGGCCTGGTTTCGCATGGCCGAGCAGACGCGCACGCGCTGGGCCAGCCGGGCCCACTTCCTGGCGGTATCGGCCACCATGATGCGGCGCATCCTGGTCAACCACGCGCTGGCCAAGCAGGCTGGCAAGCGCGACGCCCAGCTGGTCAGCCTGACGCTGGCCGAAGAGACACCGCAAGACGGCCCAAGCGCCGACGTGGTGGCGGTGCACGACGCGCTGCTCGGTTTCGAGGCACGCGACCCGCGCGCCGCCAAGGTGGTGGAGCTGAAGTTCTTCGGCGGCCTGGAAAACGAGGAGGTGGCCGAGGTGCTGGGCATCTCATTGGCCACCGTCAAGCGAGACTGGGCGCTGGCGCGTTCCTGGCTGCACCGCGAGCTGCGTACCGGCTGAGTCAGCCTTCAGAGCCGCTCCGCGCCGTCGCCAGCCACCGACGCTGCGGCGCCATTCACCGAAAAAAGGGGTGACGCGGCGGCCACAGGGCTGTATCGTGCGGCCTGTTGCCCAACCACCGCAGAGCCCCCATGACCAGTGCACCGCCCGCTTCCCCTGCCGCCGCCGGCCCCACGCCCTCTGCCGTCCAGCAGCTCAGCATTCAACGCGGTACGCCTGGCGGCGGCGGCAAAAAACGCCGCTGGGGCCGCTGGGCGGCCGTTATCGTGGTCGTCGCCGGTGGTGCCGGTGTGGCGCTGCGCCCGCACAAGGCCGAGGTGCAGGTGACCTCGGTGCTCACCGCCTACCCGTCGCAGCAGTATGCGCAGCTGACCGCCTCGGGCTATGTGGTGGCGCAGCGCCGTGCCGCCGTGGCCAGCAAGGCCACCGGCCGGCTGGTGTGGCTGAACGTGCGCGAAGGCAGCCAGGTGAAGGAAGGCGAGGTGATGGCCCGACTGGACGCCAGCGATGTGCGCGCCTCCATCCTGCAAGCGCAGGCGGGCATACGCCAGGCCGAGGCCGGCGTGGCCCAGGCCAATGTGGAGCGCATCAACGCCGAGGCCGAATTGAAACGGGCCCAGGGCCTGGCCGCGCAGGGCTTTGTGTCGCCGCAGTCGGTAGACACCGCCACCACCCGGCTGAACGCCGCCAAGGCGGCCATTGTGTCGGCCGAATCGGCAGTGGCCGTGTCGCGCGCGCAGCTGAAGGTGCAACAGGTCAACCAGGACTTCACCGAGATCCGCGCGCCGTTCGATGGCGTGGTGCTGGTGAAGAACGCCAATGTGGGCGACATCATCACCCCCTTCTCCAGCGCCGCCGGCACCCAGGGCGCGGTGGTCACCATGGCCGACATGAGCACGCTGGAAGTGGAGGCCGATGTGTCGGAGAGCAATGTGTCCAAGGCGCAGACCGCGCAGCCGGTGGAGATCACCCTGGACGCACTGCCCAATGTGCGCTTCAAGGGCAGCGTGGTGGGCATCGTGCCCACGGTGGACCGCGCCAAGGCCACGGTGATGACCAAGATTCGCTTTGCCAAGCTGGACCCGCGCATCCTGCCCGAGATGAGCGCCAAGGTCACTTTCCTGTCGCAGGCCATCACCGACGCCGACCAGCAACCGCTGCTGGCTGTCAGCCCCAAGGCGGTGGTGGAGCGCGGCGGCAAGAAGCAGGTGCTGCGCGTCAAGGACGACGCCGTGGAAGCCGTGGACGTGACCACCGGACGCAAGATAGGCGACAACCTGGAGGTGACCGGCGCGCTGAAGTCCGGCGACAAGCTGGTGCTGGAACCCGGCGAGAAGCTGGTGGGCGGCAGCAAGATCACGGTGGCCACCAAGTGAGCGGCACCCCGCCAGGCCACGGCGCGGCGCCGCCGGTGATCCGCATCCGGGGTTTGAGCAAATCCTACCGGCGCGGCGACCAGACCATCCCCGTGCTGGAAGGGGTGGACCTGGATGTGCAGAGCGCCGACTTTGTCGCGCTGATGGGCCCCAGCGGCTCGGGCAAGAGCACGCTGCTGAACCTGATTGCCGGCATCGACAAGCCCAGCAGCGGCACGATAGAGATTGGCGGCGTCGACATCGCCCGCCTGAGCGAAGGCGAGCTGGCGGACTGGCGTGCCGCCAACGTGGGTTTCATCTTCCAGTTCTACAACCTGATGCCGGTGCTGACCGCTTTCGAGAACGTGGAGCTGCCGCTGCTGCTGACCAACCTGTCGCGCAGCCAACGCAAGCAGCATGTGCAGGCGGCGCTGGAGATGGTGCGCCTGACCGACCGCATGGACCACTACCCCAACGAGCTGTCTGGCGGCCAGCAACAACGCGTGGCCATCGCCCGCGCGCTGGTCACCGACCCGATGCTGATCGTCGCCGACGAGCCCACAGGCGACCTGGACCGCACCACCGCCGGCGAGGTGCTGGACCTGATGGACGAACTGCACCGGGTGCTGGGCAAGACCATCGTGATGGTCACCCACGACCCCAAGGCCGCGTCGCGCGCCGCCCGCCTGGTGCACCTGGAAAAGGGCGTGCTGGTGGACGATGCGGCCATGGCCGCACCGCAGCACTAGGGCTGGACACCGCCATGTTTGTGTTTCGCCTGCTGCTGAAAAACGCCTTCCGCCACAAGCTGCGCACGCTGCTGACCATGGTGGGCCTGGTGGTGGCGATCTGCGCCTTTGGCCTGCTGCGCACCATCGTGGACGCCTGGTACGCCGGCGTGGAGGGCACCTCCAGCACGCGGCTGATCACCCGCAATGCCATCTCGCTGACCTTTGCGCTGCCGCTGAGCTATGCCGAGCGGCTGCGCAACGTGGAAGGCGTGAACGGCGTCAGCTGGTCCAATTGGTTCGGCGGCATCTACATCACCGAACGCAATTTTTTCCCGCAGTTCGCCATTGACCCGGCCACCTACCTGCCGATGTACCCCGAGTACGTGCTGAAGGATGAGGAAATCAAGGCCTTCCTGACCGACCGCAAGGGCGCCATCGCCGGGCGCAAGCTGGCCAATGAGTACGGCTGGAAGATTGGCGACCAGATCCCCATCAAGGGCACCATCTATCCGGGCACCTGGAATTTCACGCTCCGCGGCATCTGGGATGGCAAGGACGCCAAGACCGACGAATCACAACTGCTGTTCCATTGGCAATACCTGGCTGACTCGGTGCGCACGCGCAACAAGAGCGCGGCCGACTATGTGGGCGTGTACGTGCTCAGCATCAACGACCCGAACAACGCGCCCATCGTCTCGGAGCGCATCGACGCGCTGTTCAAGAATTCGCTGGGCGAAACGCTGACCGAGACCGAGAAAGCCTTCCAGTTGGGCTTTGTGTCCATGAGCGAGGCCATCCTGGTGGCCATCAACGCCGTCAGCGGCGTCATTGTCATCATCATCATGGCGGTGATGGCCAACACCATGAGCATGACGGCGCGCGAGCGCCTGGCCGAATACGCCACCTTGAAGGCGCTGGGCTTTTCGCCCGGCTTCGTGGTCAAGCTGCTGTTTGGTGAAAGCCTGGTGATCGCGCTGCTGGGCGGCGGCCTGGGGCTGTTGGTCACGCTGCCGATCGCGGCCGGCTTTGCCAAGGCCGTGGGCACGCTGTTTCCGGTGTTCGTGGTGTCCGACCTGACCATGAGCCTGCAACTCGCCGCCAGCGTGGTGGTGGGCCTGGTGGCCGCCGCCTGGCCGGCCTGGAAGATGAGCCGCATCAACATCGTCAACGGCTTACGTCACGTGGCATGAATATGGCCCCCACGCTCGTTCACTTCGTGTACTCGCTGCCCCCCAAGGGGGCCGCAGTCGCCTTGGGGCGGCCCGGCGGCGACTCAACCTCATGAAGGCTATCCCCCTTTCATACATAGCCCGCAACCTGTGGGTGCGCCGCGTCACCACACTGCTGACGGCTGGCGGCATGTCGCTGGTGGTGTTCGTGTTCGCGGTGGTGCTGATGATGAGCGAGGGCATACGCGCCACGCTGGTGGCCACCGGTCAGCCGGACAACGTGCTGCTGCTGCGCAAGGGCGCCGGTGCCGAGATCAACAGCGGGATTTCGCGCGACCAGGCATCCATCGTCGAGAGCCTGCCCGGCATCGCCACCAATGGCGCCGGCCAGCGCCTGGTCAGCAAGGAGCCGGTGGTGCTGAACAACCTGCCCAAGCGCAGCAACGGCAAGCCCAGCAATGTGACGGTGCGCGGCACCTCGGCGCTGGGGCTGGAGCTGCGTCCGCAGGTCAAGCTGCTGGAGGGGCGCATGTTCCGCCCTGGCACCTCGGAAATCATCACCGGCCACTCGATTGCCAAGGGCTTTCGCGGCACCGCCTTGGGCGAGACGCTGCGCTTCGCCCAGCGCGACTGGGTGGTGGTTGGCGTGTTCGATTCCGGGAAGACCGGCTTTGACAGCGAGATCTGGGGCGACGCCGACCAGATGATGGCAGCCTTTCGCCGCAACAGCTACTCCACCGTGGTGTTCCGCCTGGCCGATCAGGATGCCTTTGACGGCGTCAAGAAGGCCATTGAAGGCGACCCGCGGCTGCAACTGGACGTGAAACCCGAAATCCAGTTCTACGCCGAACAAAGCGAGGCGCTGGCCACATTCATCCGCATCCTGGGCCTGAGCCTGTCCATCATCTTCTCCATTGGTGCCGTGGTGGGCGCGATGATCACCATGTTCGCCGCCGTGGCCCAGCGCGTGGGCGAGATCGGCACCTTGCGTGCATTGGGTTTTCGCCGTGGCGCCGTGTTGCTGGCCTTTTTGCTGGAGTCGCTGCTGCTGTCGCTGGTGGGCGGCGTGATCGGCCTGTTCGCGGCTTCGTGGATGCAGGCGGTGGACATCTCCACCACCAATTTCCAGACCTTCAGCGAGTTGGCCTTCCAGTTCAAGCTGACGCCGGGCATTGGCATGCAAACGCTGGTGTTCGCGTTGTTCATGGGGTTCATCGGCGGCTTCATTCCAGCCTGGCGGGCGGCGCGGTTGAAGATCGTGGATTGTTTACGGGAGGCGTGAGCGGGCAAGCCTGCTGGTTTTGACGTTGAGGCGTTGGCGGACGTAGCGCTTACTGTTGATCATGGATGAAACGCGGGCCTCTCGTGCTGACGACAGAGGCCATGGCGTGCCCAGGACTTGTCGCGCGCCAGCCGGCCAAGCAGATGCGCAGCCCCGGCCCATTCCCGCACCGCCTTCGTTCAGTTCAAATTGACGGCACAATCCCCTCATGACCCGTGCCAGCCAACTGCTGCACCCGCAGCGCGAACCCGTCACCCCCCGCCCCGCAGCCACCGTGCTGCTGCTGCGCGACACGCCGCAGGGCGTGGAAGTGCTGATGACGCGCCGCTCCATGACGGCCAGCTTCGCGCCCGGCGCCTATGTGTTCCCCGGTGGTGGGGTGGACGCGCAAGACGCGGCTGCACACGGCCAGGCCGACAGTCGCCCCACGCAAAGCCCGCTGCACCTGACCCAGGCCATCGCCGCGATACGCGAAAGTTTCGAGGAATTGGGTGTGCTGTTGGCCCGCCATGCCGACGGCACCCCGGCCGGTGCGGCAGACATCGCCCGCCTGGACCGCAAGGCACCCTTCCTGCCGCAATGCCAGGCCCAAGGCCTGACGCTGACGGCCGCCCAAGTGTTCGCGCTGGCGCACTGGATCACCGACCGCGACCTGCCGCGCCGGTTTGACGTGCCCTTCCTGGTAGCCCGCATGCCCGATGGCCAGACCCCGGTGGCTGATGAGGCCGAGCAGTTCGAGCCGGTGTGGGTGCGCGCCCAGGACGCGCTGGCGCGCCACCAGGCCGGCCAGTTCTTCATCATCTTCCCCACCATACGCACGCTGGAGCGGCTGCAGGCCTACCCCACGGTGGACGCGGTGTTGCAGGCCTGCGCCGCCACCGAGCAGCCACTGTTCACCAGTTGCCCGCGTGGCGGCCTGCTGAAGGGGGAGGACACCCGCTTCATGGAGCACGAGTCGCCGTTTGGCGAGTTGGCCATGGTGTGTCCGGACGGCCAGATGCAGCACGCGCTGGACTGGCGGCACGACCAGCCCGTGCCGTTGCTGAAGAACCTGATGCGGCTGACCGCACCCAATGCCGGCGCCATGACCGGCCCCGGCACCAACAGCTACATCGTGGGCGACGCCAGCAGCGGTTACATCGTCATCGACCCCGGGCCGGACGATGCCGTGCACATCGAGCGCCTGTGGCGCGCCACCGGCGGCGACGTGCGCATGATCGTCTGCACCCACTCGCACCCAGACCACTCGCCCGGCGCCCGGCCCTTGCAGGCGCTGTGCACCACCACCCAGCCACCCATCCTGGGCCTGGCCTCGCTGCCCACCGCGCGCGCGGCCAGCGCCTTCACGCCCGACCGCGCCTTGGCCCACCACCAGCAGTTGCAGTTGCAAGGCGAGGTGACGCACACGCTGAAGGTCATGCACACCCCCGGCCATGCGGCCAACCACCTGTGCCTGGTGCTGCTGGAAGACGGTTTGCTGTTCTCCGGCGACCACATCCTGAACGGCAGCACCACGGTGGTGGACCCGCCGGACGGCGACATGACGGCCTACCTGGATTCGCTGGATGCGCTGAGCGCCGCCTGCGCCGAGCACGGCATTGAATTCATCGCGCCGGCCCACGGCTATGTGCTGGGCAATGCCAGCGGCGCCATCGCGCACCTGAAGGCCCACCGGCTGGCGCGCGAGGCCAAGGTGCACGCGGCCATGCAGGCCCGCCCCGCTGGCACGCTGGACGACTGGGTTCCACTGGCCTATGCCGATGTGCCGCAGCGCATGTGGCCGCTGGCCAAGCGCTCGCTGCTGGCCCATGTGCAACGGCTGGAACAATTGCATGGCCAAGCAACCACCGCCTGACCGGCCGCGCCAGGCGGGCACACTGCGGCGGGCGCCGCCAGCCAACGCGCCTGCGGCCACGGGCACTGTCCCGAGCACTGCCCCGGCTGCAGTACACGCCGCCGCACCCACCGGTCAAAGGCTGTCCAAGCGCCTGGCCGAGCTGCTGCCGTGCTCGCGCAGCGAGGCCGAGCAGTACATCGCTGGCGGCTGGGTCAGCGTCGATGGCCAGGTGGTGGAAGAGCCGCAGGCCCGCGTGCTGCCCAACCAGGCGGTGACGTTGGCGAGCGACGCCAGCCTGATGGCGCTGACGCCGGTGACGCTGCTGCTGCACAAGCCGCCCGGCTACGAGGACAGTTCCGACCTGATGGCGTTCGCACGCTCCGGCAAGCGCGCGCTGCAACTGGCCCAGCGGCTGCTGGTGGCCGACAACCACTGGGCCGACGACCCGGCCGCGCAGCGTCTGCTGAAGCAGCACTTCACCAAGCTGGCGGTGCCCGCGCCGCTGGAGACCCAGGCCAGCGGCCTGCTGGTGTTCACCCAAGACTGGCGGGTGGCACGCAAACTGACCGAGGACGCCAGCATCCTGGAGCATGAATACATGGTGGAGGTGGCCGGTGAGCCGCAAGCAGAGCAATTGGCGCACCTGAACCGGGGGCAAAGCCGGGGCCACGCCTCCGGCGGCACGCCGGAGTCCGGCCCGGCGGCCAACCGGTCGTACGTCAAGGTCAGCCTGAGCAGCAGCCAGGGCGGCCCGGGCGGGGTTTCCCGGCTGCGCTTCGCCTTCAAGGGCGCCCACCTGGGCCTGGTGGAGCAGCTGTGCCACCAAGTCGGCTGGCAGTTGCTGGGCATGCGGCGCATGCGCGTGGGCCGGGTGGCACTGGCGCGTCTGCCGCAAGGCCAGTGGCGCTACCTGGGCGGCGGGGAGCGGTTTTGAGGCCCTCTGCCGGCCCGGCCGGACAGCCCGCCCAAATAATCGATAATGGCCGTTGGGCAGCCGGTTTACCCCAGCTTTACCGGCATGTCCCGAAGGGCCTGGGAACTGCCCGCACAATGTGCTGTCCTTACACTGAGGGTTCACCCCCCAGGGGACGGACAGCATGTCGATGTACCGCCCACGCACGCCGGGGGTCGCCATCTGCGTGAACCCTGGATTCAACCGTTGATTTGGAAGTGTTTATGTTGTTGCGTTTGATCAGGTTGTCCGCCGTGCTGATGGCCAGCGCGCTGCTGGCCGTGGGTTGCGGCGGCGGTGGTGGCCCCGCAGAACCGCCAAAAGAAGGACTGGCCGTAACCAGCACGCTGCAGTCCAGCGCCGTGGTCACCTGGAACATGGCCTCCGGCGTGGAATACTGGCTGTTCTACGGCCCCACCGCGTCTGCCCCCACCGGCACCACGTCGGCTGAAAAATGGATAGGCATACCCGGCGGCGCCACCTTCATCAAGGCGGTGTCTCCCGTCACAGTGTCTGGCCTGACCAACGGCGTGCAGTATTCCTTCACCATCAACGCCCGCACCAACGGTGGCCCCGGCGGCCCGGTGGCCGCCCCAGTGACGGTGACACCGCAGGCGGCCGGCACGCGCTGGACCGCTGCCACCCCCAACCCCTTGGGCACACAGGACTTGCGCGCCATGACCGTGGGCACCGCCGTGGTGGCCGTGGGCGCCAAGGGCGCCATGTTCGCCAGCGCGGACACGCTGACCTGGGGCCCGATCAACCCGGTGACCACCAACAACCTGAATGGTGTGAACTGGACCTCCACCACCAACTACTTCGCGGTCGGCAACCAGGGCACCATCCTGCAGAGTTCCGACGCCATTTCCTGGACGCCGCAGAACAGCGGCACCACGCAGAACCTGAACAGCGTAACCAGCAGCGGCACGCTGATCGTGGCGGTGGGCGACAACGGCACCATCATCACCAGCGCCACCGGCGCCACCTGGACCGCCGCCACGACGGTGCCCACGACGGCCAAGCTGAACAAGGTGATGTTCATGGCCGGCGCCTTCTTCGCGGTGGGCAACGGCGGCACGCTGCTGTACAGCGCCGACGGTCAGACCTGGACGGCACGCACCAGCGGCACCACGGCCGACCTGTACACGCTGACCTACGGCATCAGCACGGGCACCACCACCACCGTGGTGTACATCGTGGCCGGCGCCAACGGCAGCCTGCTGACCAGCCCCGACGGCACCACCTTCACGGCACAGACGCTGCCGGTGGACGCCATCTACGACATCGGCTACGGCCTGCAGTACACCGCGGTGGGCGCGGGCGGCAAGATCTTCAGCAGCATCGACGGCCTGTCGTGGACGATCCAGACGTCGCCCACCACCAGCAACCTGTATGCCACCAGCTACGGCCTGAACACCTTCATGGCGGTGGGTGCCGGCGGCGTGAACCTGTATTCCCACTAAAGGCAGCGGGCGCCAGCCCGCCACCGAAAAAAAAGCGCGGGCATGCCCGCGCTTTTTTGTTGGGCGCCGCTCAGACCACCGCGGGCTGCAGCAGCGTGATGCTGCCCTTGTCAGCATCGATCTCGGCGTCCAGGCCCAGCGGCAACGTGAACTTGGGGCGAACATGGCCAAACATGCTGCCGCTGAACACCGGGATGTTCAGCGGCTTGAAGTAATCGTCAAACACATCGTCCAGCGGCAGGTTGCCATAGCCCTCTCCGGGCTTGCAGTCGGTGAACTGGCCCAGCACCACGCCGGCCAGGCGGTCCAGCGCGCCGGCCAGCCGCAGGTGCGACAGCATGCGGTCCACCCGGTAGATGTATTCGTTGACGTCCTCCAAGAACAGGATGCTGCCGCGAAAATCCGGCGCATAGGGTGTGCCCAGCAGCGTGACCAGCACCGACAGGTTGCTGCCCAGCAGGCGGCCGCGCGCGCGCCCGCCGCGTATCGTCTGCGTGCGCCCGCTGCTGCCCTGCACCAGACCGGCGCCTTTTTCTGTCGGGTTGGTGAACTGCACCGCCTGGCCTTCCATCAGCACGCGGCGGAAGTAGCCGACGCTGAAGTCATTCCACTCCGAAGCCCCCATGGGGCCGTGGAAGCACACCAGCCCGGTACGCGCGTAAATGCCGTTGAGCAGCGCGGTGATGTCACTGTAGCCCACCAGCACCTTGGGGTGGCGGCGTATGGCCTCGTAGTCCAGCAGGTTCATGATGCGGGTGGCGCCCGCACCGCCGGTCATGCAGATGATGCCGTCCACCTCGGGGTCGGTGAACATGGTGTTCAGGTCTTCGGCGCGCTGCGCGTCGGTGCCGGCGAAGTGCCCATTGCGCGCGCGCAGATAACGCCCTTCCTTGACCTTGAAGCCCAGCGCCTGCAGGCTCTCGATGGCCACGGTGTAGCCACCTCGCTCATAGGTGGCGCGCGACGGGCTGACCAGCCCCACGGTGTCGCCCGCCTTCAGCCGCTTGGGCCGCAGCAGCATCGGCCCCACCGCACTGGAGGCCAGCGGCTGCGCCTGCGCGCTGTGGCCCGCCAGCCCCAGTGTGCCAGCGGTGCCCAAGGCCATGGTTTGGAGAAGCTTGCGGCGCGCCAGGGAGCTTGTCATGCGAGACCTTGTGTTGTCGTAGATGCGCCCTGGCCGGCGGCCAGGGCCAATCACAGTCTATGCCAATGGCGGGCCTGCGCCCATGCACACTGTTGCGACAGGTATTACCGCAGGGAAAGCCTGCGCCTGCGCCTGCGCCTGCGCCTGCGCCTGCGCCTGCGCGGCGCGGCTCAGGCTTGGCCCAGCAGGCGCCTGGCCACCGCCTCGGCCACCCGTATGCCGTCCACCCCGGCCGACAGGATGCCGCCGGCGTAGCCGGCGCCTTCGCCCGCCGGGTACAGGCCGCGCGCGTTCGGGCTCTGGCAGTCCTCGCCGCGCGGCATGCGCAGCGGCGACGAGGTGCGCGTCTCCACCCCGGTGAGCACCGCGTCGGGCATGTCAAAGCCCTTGATCTTGCGGCCAAACACCGGCAACGCCTCGCGCATAGCGGTGATGGCGTATTCGGGCAGTGCCAACGCCAGGTCACCCAGGTGCACGCCCGGCTTGTACGAGGGCTCCACGCTGCCCAGCGCAGTCGAGGGCTTGGCGGCCAGAAAATCCCCCACCAGCTGGCCCGGCGCCTCGTAGGTGCCACCGCCCAGCACAAAGGCCTGGGATTCCAACTGGCGCTGCAGCACGATGCCGGCCAGCGGGTGATGCGCCTGGCCGGGACGCAACTGCGGGTCGGCCTGCGGCCCCAGCGCCGCCTCAAAGGCAGTGCGGTCCGTTGGGTAGTCCGGCGGCTCTATGCCCACCACCATGCCGGCGTTGGCGTTGCGCTCGTTGCGCGAGTACTGGCTCATGCCATTGGTCACCACGCGCTCGGGCTCGCTGGTGGCGGCCACCACCGTGCCGCCGGGGCACATGCAAAAGCTGTACACCGAGCGGCCGTTGGCCGCGTGGTGCACCAGCTTGTAGTCGGCCGCGCCCAGCAGCGGGTGGCCGGCGTGGCGCCCCCAGCGCGCGCGGTCGATCACGCCCTGCGGGTGCTCGATGCGAAAGCCGATGGAAAACGGTTTGGCCTCCATCTGCACGCCTCGGCGGTGCAGCATGGTGAAGGTGTCGCGCGCGCTGTGGCCCAGCGCCAGCACCACCTGGTCGGCCGCCAGCTCATAGCTGCTGCCGGCCTGCATGTCCAGCACGGTCAGGCCGCGCATGACCTGGCCACCCTGGCCGTCACCTTCCAGCAGCACATCGGTGACGCGTTGCTCAAAGCGTATCTCGCCGCCCAGCGCGATGATCTGCGCGCGCATGTTCTCCACCACCTTGACCAGCTTGAAGGTGCCGATATGCGGGTGGGCGACGTACAGGATTTCCTCTGGCGCGCCGGCCTTGACGAACTCTTCCATCACCTTGCGGCCGAGGAAGCGCGGGTCCTTGATCTGGCTGTACAGCTTGCCATCGGAAAAGGTGCCGGCGCCGCCCTCGCCGAACTGCACGTTGGACTCGGGGTTCAGCACCCGCTTGCGCCACAGGCCCCAGGTGTCCTGGGTGCGTTGGCGCACCGTCTTGCCGCGCTCCAGCACGATGGGCTTGAACCCCATCTGCGCCAGCAGCAGCGCTGCAAAAATGCCGCACGGGCCGAAGCCCACCACCACCGGCCTGTGCCCGCCCCCTGTCGCGGGAGCCATGCCCACCGGGCGGTACACCATGTCGGGTGAGGCGAAGATGTGCGGGTCGCCAGCGTGCGCCTTCAGGAGCGCCTGCTCCTGCGCCGCATCGAGCAGCGCCACGTCCACGATATAGACCTGCAGCAACTCGACCTTGCGGGCGTCGAAGCTGCGCTTGAACACGCGCACCTCGCGCACGTCGGCAAGGGGGATTTGCAGCACGCGGGCAACCAGCGCCGGCAGCGCATCGTCCGCATGGTCCAGCGGCAGCTTCAGTTCAGTCAAACGCAACATGTGTCAGGGCCTGTGGTTATCAAGCAGGCCGCCATTATCGGGCTTGCGCGCCATTGCCCCGATAATGGGGGGGTGAAGCCTGCCAGACCGCCGCTGGTGCATAGCCGCAAGGACGGTGACGCAAGTCACCGGGTGGAAACACCGCACTGGAGGAACGTCCGGACTGCACAGGGCAGCGTAGCAGCTAACGGCTGTCCACTGAAAACACGGCGCGCAAGCGCCGTGCATAAGGTGAGGATCAGAGCAACAGAGACGAGTCGCACCGGGGCAACCCGGCGCGGGTGAAACGGGCAATCTCTACGCGCAGCAACACCAAGTAGGCCAGCGTTGATGGGGCCCCCAGAGCTGGCGGGTAGGTGGCACCGAGCCAAAGAGCGATCTTTGGCCCAGATTAATGGCGGTCACACGGCGGGCAACCGCCGCGCACAGAATCCGGCTTATCGGCGGGCTTCACACTTTTTTCAGCGGTGCCGGCCCCTTGCCGGCACACGCGTCACGCTTGCGCGCTTTGCAGCGCCGCAATGCGCTCTTCAATCGGCGGGTGGGTGGCAAACAGCTTGCCCACGCCACCCAGAATGCCCAGGGCGGCCACACTTTGCGGCAACTCACCCGGGTGCACACCGCCCAGGCGCTGCAGCGCGTTGATCATCGGCTGCCTGCGGCCCAGCAACTGGGCCGAGCCGGCGTCGGCGCGAAACTCACGGTGGCGCGAAAACCAGGCCACGACCATGGCGGCGGCAAAGCCCAGCACGATGTCCAGCACGATGGTGGTGACGTAGTAGCCGATGCCGGGGCCGGAGCGGTCGTCTCCCTTGCGCAGGAAACTGTCCACCGCGTAGCCGATGACGCGGCTCAAGAACACCACGAAGGTGTTCATCACACCCTGGATCAGCGTCATGGTCACCATGTCGCCGTTGGCGATGTGGGCCACCTCATGGCCGATCACCGCTTCCACCTCCTCGCGGTTCATGCTTTCCAGCAGGCCGGTGGACACCGCCACCAGCGCCGAATTCTTGAACGCGCCGGTGGCGAACGCATTGGGGTCACCGTCGAAGATGCCCACCTCAGGCATGCCGATGCCGGCCTTGTCGGCCAAGCGGCGCACCGTCTCAACAATCCAGGCCTCGTCCTGCGTCTGCGGCTGCGTGATGACGCGCACGCCAGATGTCCACTTGGCCATGGGCTTGCTGATCAGCAGCGAGATGATGGCGCCGCCAAAGCCCATCACCAGCGCGAAACCCAGCAGCGCGCCCAGGTTCAGCCCGTTGGCCGTGAGGTAGCGGTTCACACCCAACAGGCTGGCCACAATGCCCAGCACCGCCACCACGGCGACGTTGGTCAGGACGAACAGGATGATGCGTTTCATGCGTTGCTTCAAAAGATCCGCGATGGCGGCTCCATGGCGCGAATGGTAGGGGCGAACGCCTGAAATTCAATGCTTGAAAGCATAGTCCAGCAAATTCTGCGGGTATTGCACCCACCGTGGTGCATTCAGTCCGCCCGGGGCGGGCGGAACACCTGCGCATCGGCGTAGAAACCGGCGTCTTCATTGGCAGGCCACCAGCCGGGCACGCCCAGCACCTGCAGCGGCGCAAAGGGCTTGGCGGCCAGTTTTTCAGCCGACAGGTCGGCCGCCAGCCAAGCGTCCAACGCCGCCAGCGTGTTTGTTTCGGTTTGTATCGGGTACACGTGCGCGGTGATGGCCTTGCGCGGTTGCACCAGTTTTTCCAGCAAGGCATGGCCGAACACCACCAGCCGCGCCTGCGCCCACAGTGGACGCAAATCAACGAGCAGGCGTTGCCAGTCCCTGGCCCGCAAGGCGTCCCACAAGGCGGCTGGCGCGTGCAGCAGCGCGGCGTTCTCGTCGAACAGGGTCAGCGCATCCCGCACCGGGCCGCGCACCGGGCGGATGCCATCGGCGGCAATCTGCGCCGCCTGCAGTTGGTTCAGACGCGCCTTGGTCAGCGGAAAATGAAGCCAGCACAGACCGTTGAAGAAATCGTGCAGGCCCTCGCGCACCGGGCAGCACCCCGTGTCGGCAATGAACTGCTCGTAGGCGATGCCAGCCGGTAAGGCCGTCTGCGGCACAAAGCGCACCGGGCTGGGCTGCGCCTGGCCTAAAGCCTGGTGCAACGCGGCGCCGGCCTGCCACGCCGCCTCCACCGGCTGCCCCAGGGCGCGAAACGGTTGCAGCCACGGCGCCGCCCAATCACAGGCCTGTGGATGGGCGGCAGCACCCTCCATGGGGAGCACCGGTCAGGGCAGCAAGTAGCGCACCCGGTTGGGCTGGGTGCCGGGCGACAGCTCAAACCGCTCGTGAAACTTCTTGAACAGTTTGGTGGACGAGGCCCGCTTGCTCAACACGCTTTCATCGTGCAGCAGTTTGACCACCTCACCCAGCGGCTGGGGCAGGCCGGTCTTCAGCGCCGGCACCGCAGCCAAGATGGCTTGCACCTCCGGCGGCAACATGGGCGGCTCGACGACGGCAGGCTGCTCTCGCACGGCCGCAGACTTCCTGGCGACGGTCTTCCTGGCCGGCGCCTTCTTGGCCGCGACCTTCTTGGCCGGCGCCTCTCTCACCCGCGTTTTGCGGGGCGTGGCTGGCTGTGCAGTGGCCGCAACCGCATGGCGGTCTGAGGAAGGCGACGCATCCACATACACCACGTCGTCATAAGCGCAAGCCAGGTCATCGGCGGCCGATTTGTCACCCTGTGCAAAACACAACACGTGCTTGCCGGCCTCGCGCAGGCGCAACGCCAGCGGCGCAAAGTCCGCATCGCTGGAGCCAATGGCCACGGCGGCGGGCAGCGCGGCGTCGCGCAACAGGTCCATCGCGTCCACCACCAACGCGACGTCGGTGGTGCCCTTGCCCTGGTTGACGAACGCGCGCACGGCGTGGCGCTTGAGCATGTCTTTCATGCCAGCGAGCTTTTCGTGCCCACCGTAGGCGCGCCGCACCGTCACGCTGATGCCCCGGTCTGCAAGGTACTGGAAGGCGGTGTCGATCGCTGCGGGCGTCAGGTTGTCCGCATCGATCAGCAAAGCCACCTGGAAAACCTGTTCATTGGCCATAAAACCTTTTCAATAACACCGTCACTGACACAAAAATCACGAGGCTGACAGCCGCCACGGCAGCGCTTCCCCACCACGCAGTGGTTTCAGCGTGGCCTCGCCAAATACAAAGCCCTCGGGCGTGGTCCAGGATTCGCGCACCAGGGTGACGCGGCCACTGTTGCGCGCCAGGCCGTAAAAGTCCGGCCCGTGGAAGCTGGCAAAGCCTTCCAGCTTGTCCAGCGCGCCAGCGCCATCAAAGGCTTCGGCGTACATCTCGATGGCGGCGTGCGCCGTGTAGCAACCGGCACAGCCCAGCGCATGCTCCTTCAGGTGGGCCGGGTGCGGCGCGCTGTCGGTACCGAGGAAGAAGCGGTCGCTGCCGCTGACAGCCGCCGCCACCAGCGCCTGGCGGTGCACTTCACGCTTCAACACCGGCAGGCAATAGTAATGCGGGCGCACGCCACCGGTGAAGATGGCGTTGCGGTTGTACAGCAGGTGGTGGGCGGTGATGGTGGCGGCGGTGTGGCGGCCGGCCTCGCCCACATACTGCGCCGCTTCTCGGGTGGTGATGTGCTCCAGCACGACCTTCAGTTCGGGAAAGTCGCGACGCAAAGGGATCAGCTGCTGGTCGATGAACGCCGCCTCGCGGTCGAAGATGTCGATGTCGGGCGAGGTCACCTCGCCGTGCACCAGCAACAGCATGTCGGCGCGCTGCATGGTTTCCAGCGTCTTGTAGGTCTTGCGGATGTCGGTGACGCCGGCATCGCTGTTGGTGGTGGCGCCGGCCGGGTACAGCTTGGCGGCGACCACGCCGGCCGCTTTGGCGCGGACGATCTCATCCGGCGGCAGGTTGTCGGTCAGGTACAGCGTCATCAGCGGCTCGAAGGCCACACCGGCCGGCACGGCGGCCAGGATGCGTGCCTTGTAGGCCAGCGCCTGCGCGGTGGTGGTCACCGGCGGCTTCAGGTTGGGCATGATGATGGCGCGGCCAAACTGGGCAGCGGTGTGTGGCACCACGGTGGCCAACGCGGCACCGTCGCGCACATGCACATGCCAGTCGTCGGGGCGGGTCAGCGTCAGCGTGGAAAGGGGGGAGGCAGCGGTCATGGTGCCGCTATTGTCTCAAACGGCGCCTTGCAGCGGCGGGTGTCTCAAACCGCGCCGTCGGCGCCAGCGCGTGGGCCGCGGCTGAGGTAGTCCCACAGCGCCTGCGCACTGCTCTTGTGCACCTTGTTGGCGGCGGAGCGCAGCGCCTCCTTGCCCATGGGGCGCTCGCGGTACACGCGCACGTCCATGCTGGCCTGCATGCTCGCCACCTCGGTCGCATCCGCGGGCAGCGCGCTGACCAACTTCTTGGCGCGCAGATCCTTCTTCACCGCGCTGTAGGGCAGAAAAGCGACGCCGTGGCCCTCCAGCGCCATCGCCTTCAGGCCCTCGGCCATGTCGGTCTCGTACACCCGGTCCAGGTGGATGGCGGTGGGCGACTGTTTCAAGATCAGATCCACCACCTGCCCCAGGTAGGCACCCGGCGCGTAGCCCAGGTAGGGCAGCAGATGGCCGGGCCGGCCCGGCAGGCGAAACATCGGTTCACCCTGGGCGTCAGGTTTCGCATAGGGAGCGATCAACTCGTCGCCCAGGCTGACCATCTCATACCGCTCGGGGTCCAGCTGCAGCGGCTGGGACGCGTGGTGGTAGGCGATCAGCAGGTCGCAACTGCCTTCCACCAGTCGCATCACGGCGTCGTGCACGTTCAGCGCGATCAACCGGCTCTTCAGGGGGCCGAAATTCTCGCGCAGCGTGGTGACCCAGGCTGGGAAGAAGGTGAAGGCCAGCGTGTGCGGCACGGCGAACTCCACCACGTCCTGCGCGGCGGACGAATGGCCGCGCAGCATGGCGCGGGTGCTCTGCAGCGCCTGCAGCATCTCCAGCGACTGGTCGTACAGCGTCTCGCCGGCCGGCGTCAGCCGCGTGGGGTAAGAGCTGCGGTCCACCAGGTCGGTGCCGGCCCAGGCTTCCAACGCCTGGATGCGGCGCGAAAACGCCGGTTGCGTCACATGGCGCAGCTGGGCCGAGCGGCTGAAGCTGCGCGTCTCGGCCAGGCTGACGAAGTCCTCAAGCCATTTGGTGTCCACAGATCAACTCCGCATCAGGGAAGTGCTTGGCTCAGCGCGGTATTTCTCTCGGCTGCCCCTGGTCGTCGATGGCCACATAGGTCAGCGTGGCCTGGGTCACTTTCACGTAAAGGCCCTGGGCGCGGAAGCGCTCGGCATACACCTCCACCGTCACGGTGATGGAGGTGCGGCCTATGCGCGCGACCTTGGAAAAGAACGACAGGATGTCGCCCACCCGCACCGGCTGCTTGAAGATGAACTCGTTCACCGCCACCGTGGCCATGCGTCCCAGCGCGTAGCGGGCCGGGATCACCGAGCCGGCCAGGTCCACCTGGGCCATGACCCAGCCGCCGAAGATGTCGCCATTGGCGTTGCAGTCCGCCGGCATGGGGATGACTTTCAGCACCAGCTCGTGGTCCTCCGGCAGTTCCGGGGGTCTTGCGGGGTAGTTCCGGCTAGAAATCTCGGACATGGGCACAATCTCCATAAATCAGCACGAACTCCTGCCCTTGGGCAGGTTCGTAGAAAACCAACTGCCCCCATTGTCCGTCATGCGCCAACGCGGCGAAGCTTCGTCCACCCCCGCCCCCACCCAAGCCCCGTCTGACTGGCATACGCTGGGCCGCCTGTTCCCCTACCTGTGGACCTACAAGTGGCGGGTGATGGCGGCGCTGGCTTTCATGGTGGGCGCCAAGCTGGCCAATGTGGGCGTGCCGCTGCTGCTGAAGACCCTGGTGGACGCGATGAGCCCCAATGGCGGGCGCCTGCCCGGCGCCGGCAGCGCGGCCGACGCGCTGCACGCGCTGGTGGTGGTGCCCACCGCGCTGCTGCTGGCCTATGGGGCGCTGCGCCTGTCCACCTCGCTGTTCACCGAGTTGCGCGAACTGGTGTTCGCCAAGGCCACCGAGGGCGCGGCGCGCAGCATCTCGCTGAAGGTGTTCCGCCACCTGCACGACATGAGCCTGCGCTTCCACCTGGAGCGCCAGACCGGCGGCATGACGCGCGACATCGAGCGCGGCACGCGCGGCGTGCACTCGCTGATCTCGTATTCGCTGTACAGCATCATCCCGACGCTGATCGAGCTGGTGCTGGTGCTGGGCGTGCTGGGCTTCAAGTTCGACTGGTGGTTTGTGGGCATCACGCTGATCGCACTGGTGTTCTACATCAGCTTCACCGTGGTCGTCACCGAATGGCGCAGCCAGTTCCGCAAGAAGATGAACGAGCTGGACTCGTCGGCCCACACCCGCGCCATCGACTCGCTGCTGAACTACGAGACGGTGAAGTATTTCAACAACGAGGACTTCGAGGCCCGCCGCTACGACGAAAGCCTGGAGAAATACCGCCGCGCGGCGGTGAAGAGCCAGACCACGCTGAGCATGCTCAACACCGGCCAGCAACTGATCATCGCCATCAGCCTGGTGGTGATGCTGTGGCGCGCCACCACAGGCGTGGTGGAAGGCCGCATGACGCTGGGCGACCTGGTGATGGTCAACGCCTTCATGATCCAGCTGTACATCCCGCTGAACTTCCTGGGCGTGATCTACCGCGAGATCAAGCAAAGCCTGGCCGACCTGGAAAAGATGTTCACGCTGATGGAACGCGAGCGCGAGGTGGCGGACGTCGACGGCGCAACGGCCCTGGTGGTGGAGCCCGGCAACGGCCCGCTGGGCGCCAGCGTGCGCTTCGAGGATGTCAGCTTTGCCTACGAGCCTGCACGCCCCATCCTGCACCACATCAGCTTCGAGATCCCGGCCGGCAAGACGGTGGCGGTGGTGGGGCCGTCGGGCTCGGGCAAATCGACGCTGGGCAGGCTGTTGTACCGCTTTTACGACGTGCAGCAAGGCCGCATCCTGATCGCCGGGCAGAGCATCAAGGCGGTCACCCAGGCCAGCGTGCGCCAGGCCATCGGCATCGTGCCGCAGGACACGGTGCTGTTCAACGACACGGTGCAATACAACATTGCCTATGGCCGCCCCGGCGCCACGCTGGCCGAGGTGCAAGCGGCGGCGGCCTCGGCGCACATCCACAGCTTCATCGCCAGCACGCCGCTGGGCTACGACACCATGGTGGGCGAGCGTGGGCTGAAATTGTCCGGCGGCGAGAAGCAGCGCGTGGCCATCGCCCGCACGCTGCTGAAGGACCCGCCGATCATGATCTTCGACGAAGCCACGTCGGCGCTGGATTCGACGAACGAACGCGCCATCCAGGCCGAGCTGCAAAGCGCCTCGCGCAACAAGACCACGCTGGTGATCGCGCACCGCCTGTCCACCGTGGTGGATGCGCACGAAATCCTGGTGATGAGCGCCGGGCGCATCGTCGAGCGCGGCACGCATGGGCAGCTGCTGGCCGCCAACGGCGAATACGCCCGCATGTGGGCGTTGCAGCAGAGCTCGGCGGAGTAGCGCTTGCATTGCGAATGCATGCTTGCCTAATGGGTTGGCTGGGATCAGGCCGCCACGGCACTCGGCTCCGCGGCTGTCCCCCGGGCCTTCGGCCCTCCTCCTTGATGCCGCTGCGCCGAATGCCATGACGACCTGATCCCGCAAACGTAGCTGACGTACCAGCGTCTTGTATGCCGGCGTCACGCCTGCTAACGGCCCCGATGTCGCCGGGGTGCGTGGCGGAGGGAAATCAAGGAGGAGGCCGAAGGCCGGGGGACATTCCCGTAGCCACGCGCCCCAGTGGCGTCGGCAGCCAGCAAACCAAGAGACGAGAGCGTGTTACAACAGCCCGCAGCCCCGCAGCAGCAAAGAGACGACATGCTCTGTCGCCCGCGCGTGGTCCTTCTTGCGCAGCGCGCTGCGGCCCAGCACAGCGGTGACCTGGACGTCGAAGTCGGCATAGGTCTGCGTCGCCGCCCAGATGGTGAAGAACAGGTGGGTGCCGTCCACCGGCGCCATGCGGCCGGCGTCCACCCAGCTCTGGATGACGGCGGATTTTTCTTCCACCAGCGCGCGCAGCTCGGTGGTCAGCAGGTGGTGCAGCACCGGCGCGCCGTGCAGCATCTCGTTGGCAAACACCTTGGACGCATCCGGCCGCTGCGCAGACATGGCCATCTTGGCGCGGATGTAGTGCTCCAGCGCCTTGCGCGGCTCGGCGTCTGGTTTGATGCTGTGGGCCGGTGCCAGCCAGTCTTTCAGCAGCCGGGCCAGCACCTCGCGGTACAGCACCTCTTTGCTACCAAAGTAGTAATGCAGATTGGCCTTGGGCAAGCCGCTGGCCTGGGCGATGGCGGCCATGGTGGCACCGCCAAAGCCGGCCCGTGCGAAGACGCTCTCCGCAGCCGCCAGGATGAGGCTCTCATTGGCCTGGCGGATGTGTCCCTTGGTCTGGCCGATGGATGCGGCGTCTTCCTGCTGGCTGCGCGATGCAGCCAGCGCTTGCTCTGAAAAAGCCATTATTTTTGTGCGGCCTCCCACACCACGTGCGTCATTGCGGCTTTGCCGGGGTCTTTCTTGATGACCGGCGAACTGCCGCCGGTCATCAGCACTTTAACAGTTCGATCGTAAGCGGCCGGCTCCAGGTAGCCGATCTTGGGCGTGCCGGCGGTGGTGATGAGCTTGGCCACGTTCTCCATCTGGCGCTTTTGCACCTTCAGCGTGGCACTGCCAGAGGTGTCCGCCGCCACCACCAACTTGGCGGCTTCCTCGGGATTTTTCACCGCATCGTTCCAGCCCTTGAAGGTGGCCTTCAGGAATTTGCCCATGCGCGCCACGAAGGCAGGGTCCTTCAGCTTGGACTCCAGCACGTACAGGCCGTCTTCCAGCGAGGCCACGCCCTGGTCTTCATAGAAGAAGGTGATCAGGTCGCTCTCCTTGACGCCGGCGTCTATCACCTGCCAGTACTCGTTGTAGATCATGGTGGAGATGCAGGCAGCCTGGTTCTGCAGCAGCGGGTCCACATTGAAGCCCTGCTTGAGCACCTTGATGTCGGTGTCGGGCTTGAAACCCAGCTTGGCCATCCAGTTCAGGAAGGGGTACTCATTGCCGCCGAACCACACGCCCAGCGTCTTGCCCTTCAAATCCTTGGGCGCAGCCACGCCGCTGGCCTTCTTGCAGGTCAGCATCAGGCCGGAGCGGTTGAACACCTGAGCGATGTTGACCAGCGGCACGCCGGCCTCGCGCGCGGCCAGCGCGTCGGGCATCCAGTTCACCACCACGTCGGCCTGGTTGCCGGCAATCACCTGCACCGGCGAGATGTCGGGGCCGCCGGGCTTGATGGTCACATCCAGCCCCTCGGCCTTGTAATAACCCTTGGCCTGGGCCACGTAATAGCCGGCAAACTGGGCCTGCGGCACCCACTTGAGCTGCACCGTCACCTTGTCAGCCGCCCAGGCACCCGCGCAAACGGCCACCAGCGCCGCCGCCAACAGGCTGCGACCGAATTTGGAGGAAACCATCATGATGAAAACTCCTTCTTGTTGAACCAGAACATAACCGACATTCAGCCTTCACGCACTGACGGATGCCAGAACGCCGCCCGGCGTTCCAGTTGCACAAGCAAGGCGTAGGCCACGCTGCCGGTGACCGCCGCCACCACAATGGCACCCCACACCAGCGCCATGTTCATCTTGGCCGCTTCGGTGGAGATGCGAAACCCCAGGCCCGAGGTGGGCGAGCCGAAGAACTCGGCCACGATGGCCCCTATCAACGCCAGCGTGGCATTGACCTTCAGTGCACCAAAAATGAACGGCAGCGCACTGGGCAGGCGCAGCGCCAGCAACGTGCGGCCGTAGCCAGCGGCGTAGCTGTGCATCAGCTCGCGTTCCAGCCGGCCGGCAGCCTGCAGACCGGCCAACGTGGACACCAGCATGGGAAAGAAGGTCATCAGCACCACCACCGCGGCCTTGGACGGCCAGTCGAAGCCGAACCACATCACCGCGATCGGCGCCACGCCCACCAGCGGCACCGCGCTGGTCAGCGAGGCCACCGGCAACAGCCCACGCTGCAGGAAAGGCAACCGGTCTATCGCCAGTGCCACACAAAAGCCCAGGCCGCAGCCCAACAACCAGCCGGTCAGCACCGCCTTGCCCACCGTCTGCACAAAATCGCCCCACAGCTTGCCACCGTGCTCCAGCAGCGCCGCAAAAATCAGGCTGGGTGCCGGCAGCAGCACGCGCGGCACCTCGCAGGCCAGCACCAGCACCTGCCAGAAGTACAGCACCCACAGGCCAAACAACGCCGCCGTCAGCAAGCCGATCAGCCGGCCGCCATCCAGCGCGGCGGTGCGCTGGATGCCCGCCAGCGCCAGCAACGCCGTCACACCGGTGAACAGCCAGAACACCAGCGTGGGTTGCGCTTCGCCTTGCGCGGCAGGGAATTGCAGCAGCGCCAAGGCGCAGGCACCGCCCAGCAACACCAGCGCGGCAGCCCACAAAAAAGGCTTTGCGGCGCCGTCCATCACGCGTTCCCCCGGTGGCGCAAGGCCAGCCGCTGCAGCATGGCCACCGCCGCCGTCAGCACCAGCCCCAGCACGGCCGACATCACCAGCGCGGCCCAGATCTGCACCGTGTTGCCATAGTAAGAGCCAGTCAGCAGCCGAGCGCCCAGGCCGGCCTGTGCGCCGGTGGGCAACTCGGCCACCATGGCGCCCACCAGCCCGGCGGCAATGCCCACGCGCAAGGCCGGAAACAGAAACGGCAGCGAGGCCGGCAGCCGCAACAGCCACAACGCCTGCCAGCGCGTGGCAGCGTAGGTGTGCATCATCTCGGTCTCGATGCGCTGCGGCGAGCGCAAGCCCTGCACCATGGCCACGGTAACGGGGAAGAAGCACAGGTACATGGCAATCGCCGCCTTGGGCGCCACGCCCGAAAAGCCCAGGCTGCCCAGGATGACCAGCACGATGGGCGCGATGGCCAGCACCGGCACCGTCTGCGAGGCGACGATCCACGGCAGCAACGCGCGCTCCAGCGTGCGCGAATGCACGATGGCCACCGCCAGCACGAGGCCCAGCAGCGTGCCCAGCACGAAGCCCAACAGCGTGGACTGACCGGTGACGGCCACATGGAACAGCAGGTTGCGCGGCGAATCCAGCGGCCAATCCACCAGGCTGCTCCACAGCTCCAGCGCCACCTGGTGCGGCGACGGCAACACCGGGCGCTCCATGTCCATGGTGGCGCGCAGCAGATCGGACCAGCTCCAGTTGGCCCCCTGTGGTGCCAGCACACGCTCGATGGCGCCCGGGCTGTTCAGCGCCCAGGCCAGCGCGTACCAGGCCAGCACGCAGAACAGCAACACCGCTGCCACCGGCAGCCCCTGGTGGCCCAGGCGGCGCCAGCCCATGGACGATGCAGCGGGGGCGGCCAGTTCACTCATGGTGGCCTTCGGCCAGCGCCTCGCGCACCTCGTGCGCCAGCGCCATGAACTGCGGCGTGTCGCGCAGGCCCAGGTGGCGCTCGTCCGGCAGCGGCGAGGTCAGCACCTTGACGATGCGCCCCGGGCGCGGCGACATCACCACGATGCGGGTGGACAGGTACACCGCCTCTGCAATAGAGTGGGTGACGAACACCACCGTGCGGCGCTCGCGCTGCCACAGCTGCTGCAATTGTTCGTTCAGCCGGTCGCGAGTGATCTCGTCCAGCGCGCCGAAGGGCTCGTCCATCATCAGGATGCGCGGCTCGAACGACAGCGCGCGGGCGATGGACACGCGCTGCTGCATGCCACCCGACAGCTGCCACGGGTATTTGCCCTCGAAGCCGGTCAGCCCCACCCGCGCCAGGTGGGCCAGGGCGATGGTTTTGGCCTCGGCCTTGCTCTTGCCCTGGATCTGCAGCGGCAGCGTCACATTGCCCAGCACCGTGCGCCAGGGGAAGAGCGCAGGCGCTTGGAACACATAGCCGTAGGCACGCGCCAGCCGCGCCTCATGCGGCGACACGCCGTTGACCAGCACCTGGCCGGCGCTGATCTTCTCCAGGTCGGCAATCACGCGCATCAGCGTGGTCTTGCCGCAGCCCGAGGGGCCAATCAGCGACACGAACTCGCCCTCGGCAATCTCCAGGTCAATGTGGCTGAGCGCGTGCACCGGTGAATCAGCGGTCTGGTAGACCACGCTGGCGTCGCGCACCTCCACCGCCAGCCTAGGGGCAGTGTTCATTGGCGCCATGGGGACAAGGGGTGCGCGGGCACCAAGGTGGTGATTCGTGTCGTCATCAGGTGTGGGCAGACTAACCAATTGGTCAGCTTTCGGTTGATATTAGCCAGTTCCATGCCAGTCTGGCCATACGGGTGTGCCCCGAGTGCAGGCCCTGACGAGCTGGCAGGGCGTTTGACAAGCTTGCTCCGTTTCGCTAGTATTTAGATAAATATCTAATTAGATGATTTTCACAATACATGGCTGACAGCAGCAACGAGGCCTTCAAGGCCATTGCCGATCCCACGCGGCGGGAAATCCTGCGGCTGCTGCGCAAGGGCGAGATGACGGCCGGCGCGCTGGCCGAATGCTTTGACATGACCAAGCCCACCATGTCGCACCACTTCACGGTGCTGCGCGAGGCCGACCTCATCACCCAGCGGCGCGCCGGCCAGACGCTGTGGTACGCGCTCAACACCACCGTGCTGGAAGACGTGATCGCCTGGGCCATGGACCTGACCGAGGGAAGAAAGACTGGAGGAAAAAAATGAGCCTGCCCAATTTACGCACGACTGCCAGATACTTCGTCATCGCCGGCGCGCTGCTGCTGGCCACGCTGGTCGCGTACGCGCTGGCCTACCCGCAATTGCCGGCGCAAATCCCCATCCACTGGAACGCGCAAGGCGTGGTCAACGGCTATGGGCCGCGCGGCACGCTGCTGCTGCTGGGGCCGGGGGGCATGCTGGGGGTGTTGGTGCTGTTTGGCCTGCTGCGCCGGCTGTCGCCGCGCGACTATGAGGTCGACAGCTTCCGCCCCACCTACCTGTACCTGATGCTGGTGATGGAGGTGCTGCTGGCCTACCTGTTTGCCGTGTTGCTGTGGGCTGCGCTGGTGGGCCCGCAGGATGCGCTGCGCATGGTGTTGGGCGGCGTGGGTGTGCTGTTCATGCTGATTGGCAATGTGCTGGGCAAGGTGCGGCGCAACTTCTTCATCGGCATTCGCACGCCGTGGACGCTGGCCAGTGAACGCGTGTGGTACGCGACCCACCGCCTGGCCGCCAAGGCCTGGGTGGCCAGCGGGCTGTTGAGCCTGCTGGGCGTGATGCTGGGCCTGCCGATCTGGGGCATGGTGGCCCTGTGGGTGGCTTCGGCGCTGCTGCCGGCGGCGTATTCGCTGCTGCTGTACCAGCGGCTGGCCCGAAGCGGCGAGCTCGACGCCCCGCCCTAGCCAGGCCTCAGGAGCCCGTGCCCTGCACCAGCGCTCTGGCGCCCATCACGTCGGCCTCGCGCTCCAGTGCCAGGTCGTCGCTGACAGGCACGCCGGACGCGGTGGCCTTCACCCGCCCCTGCTTTTGCTGCACCACATGCCAGGCCTCGCTGGGCAGGTGCCGTTCCTGCCCGGGGGCGATGTGGATGTCCATGCCGCTGGTGTAGGCCTGGGCCTGAAGTTCCACCGGTTTGAGCGAGTTGTAGTGCACCCGCACATCCGACATGCTCAGCCCGCTGAGCATTTCCACGCCGGCCTTCAGCGCATCGGGCAGGCCGGTGGCGTTGCCACCTTTCTCGTAAACCGTCTTCTTGATCGGTTCAGGCAACTGGTCGAAATGGTCAGTGGCAGCCATGGCAGAACTCCTTGAGCAAGCGGATACCGCCGCATTATTCCACCGCCACCGGGCTGCGCAAGCGGTCCGCTGCGGCACGCGTCGCCGAATGTGCGGCCACGTGCACGGACAAGGCGGAGCGGCGCGCCAGCAGGAAGTTGCGCAGCAACTCCGCATAGTCCGCTGGCGCGGCCTGCTGCACCGATGACCGGCGCGCCAGCGCCGCACGCCAGGCCTGCACCTTGGCAAGGCCCGTGAAAAAGCCGAAATCGCCCACGGCATCCAGCACGTCGAAGTAGCGGAACACCGGGCCGAACACCGCGTCCACGATGCAGAAGTCGCGCCCGGCAAAGTAAGGGCCTGGCCCCAGCTCGGCTTCCAACTGCTCAAAGCGGTGGCGCAGGTCAGCCGCCTTGAGTGCCAAGGCGGCCTCATCGGGCGCGTTGTAGAAGCCGGCAATGCCGTTGAGCAGCGCCGAGCCAAACTCCATCCAGCCGCGGTGGCGCGCCCGCGCCAGCGCATCCTGCGGGTGCAGGCGGGGCGCCAGCGTGTCGTCCAGGTACTCGCAGATCACCGCAGACTCGAAGATGGGGGTGCCCTGCGCCACCAGCACCGGCGTCTTGCCCAGTGGCGACAGTTGCAGGAACCAGTCCGGCTTGTGGGCCAGGTCCACATCACGGCGCTGGAAAGGCACGCCCTTTTCCATCAGCACAATGGCGGCGCGCTGCACATAGGGGCACAGCAGGTGGCTGACCAGGGTCAGGCGGGGAATGGGCATGGCGTGGCTCCTGTGAAACGGTGAGATTGAACTTCGATGCGATGCAGTTTAGGATTGCATTCACGCAAAAGAAATAAGCAATACAGCAATCCATGCTTGCAGATACGCAATCCACATTGAGCCCGACCGACCTCGAGATGGTGCTGGCGCTGGCGCGCGCAGGCACCCTGGCACGGGCCGGCGAGCGGCTGGGCGTGGACGCGTCCACCGTGTTCCGCAGCCTGCAGCGCATGGAAAAAAAGCTGGGCCAGCGCCTGTTCGAGCGCTCACGCGCCGGCTACCAGCCCAATGAGCTGGCGCAGACGCTGGCTGGCCACGGCGAGCAGATCGAGGCGCAGCTGGAATCAGCCCGCTCGGCGCTGCAACAGGGCCCGGGCCAGGTGGCCGGCACGGTGCGCATCACCAGCACCGACAGCCTGCTGCATGGGTTGATCGCACCGGCGCTGGCATCGCTGCACGCCAGCCACCCGCTGCTGAGCTTCGATTTGCACGCCGGCAACGAGCTGGCCAGCCTGACCCGGCGCGAGGCCGACATTGCGGTGCGCGCCACCAAACGCCCGCCGCCGCACCTGGTGGGCCGGCACGTGGGGCCGCTGCGCATGGCGCTGTACGGCGCAGCAAAGAACAAGCTGCGTCGCTGGAGCGATGCGCAGGCCGCTCAACAGGCCTGGATCGCGCCGGACGATGCGCTGCCCGAGCACCCCTCGGTGCTGTGGCGCAAGAAGCATTACCCGAAAGCGGTGCCGACCTACCGCGTCAACAGCATCCTGACGGTGATGGAGTTGATCGCACTGGACCTGGGGGTGGGTCTGCTGCCGTTGTTCCTGGCGGCGCCGCGTCCGGACCTGGTGCAGCTGACGGACGTACTGGACGAGTGCCAGACCGAGTTGTGGCTGCTGACGCACACCGAATCGCGCCACCTGCGCCGGGTGGCAGCGGTGTTTGGCCACCTGGCGCAGCAACTCACGCTTGATTGACGGCAGGTATTGGCCGCCGTGGGCCGCTTCAGTTCATGTAGGGCTGGTATTTGCGCAGGATGGCGTCATAGACGCCATTGGTCTGAATGATTTTCAGCCCGGCATTGAAGCGGTCGCGCAGCGCAGCATCCTTGAACACCGCCTTGCGCGGGTTCAAGGGAAAAATGGTGTGAAAGATGACCGGCTGGCTGGTGTCCAGCTGCGGGTCCAGCCGGCTGGTGAAGTAGCGGAAGATCAGCTTGTCGCCCACCACCACGTCGACCCGACCGGTGAACAGCAACCGGTCCTGGGCGATCTGCTGCGAATGCTCCTGGTAGTTCGGGTGGCGGGCCACCACCGCCCTGAAGCGCTCGCCCAGGATCAAGCTGGCGTTCTGGAAACCGGCAATCGAGTACGCAGACAAATCTTCCACGCCACGCAGACGTATGTTGCGGCTGGCCAAGGTGATGGCCACGTTCTGGTAATTCAGATAGGGGGCAGAAAAATGGTCTTTGCCGCCTATGCCCTCGTCGACCGTCAGCAGCACGTCGAGCTTGCCGGCCCGCTGCATGGCCAGGCCGCGCACCGGGGGAAACTGCAGCGCCACCATCTTGTAGCCGATGGCGGCAAGCACCTGCTCGGCGATTTCGTACTCCAGGCCTTCCTTGCCCGACTCCATGATGTAGGGCGGCTTGGCCAGGCCCATGCCCACGCGCACCTCAGCCTGCCCGGCCCAAGCCGCGCCCACCCAGGCTAAGCAGGCGCAGGCAAAGCCCAGTCGCACGATGGTGGGACTGGCCAGGTGGAGGAAGCGCAAGCGTCTCAACATGGTCAACAATGTGTCAAATCATCTTATACCTGTACGCTCATCAACCATGGCCAGTGTATGGCGTCCGTTGCCGCCTGTCAGCCAAACGGGCTGCCGGCGCGTTAGGGGGTTACCAACAGCTTCCACCCGCGGACATGGCCAAGCAATTTGACGATACGCCGGGACTGCCCCAGATGGGTGGCGCCGCGCCCGTGGCTGATGCCCAGGTGCGGATGCTCAATGAGGTGGATTTCAAGTGGCTGATGGCCGGCCAGGGTTGCTGGGTCGACCGCGAGCGCTTCCAGGCCGACGGTGCCTACGCAGAAGACCTGTTGCGCCAGGCGCGCAGCTCGTCCTGCGCCGCGTTGCGGGATTGCGCCACCACCTTGCAACGCCAGATGCAGGCCACCACCCCGCCCATGCAGGCCCCCAAGGGCTGATTCACCTGCATTTTTACCAAGCAATCGCTTGCTATAAATAGGCGGATTTGCTATGGTCTGGGGCCATGGACCCCAATACCCTGCCCGGCGCTGAAACTTCGCCAGGCAACCTGCCCACCAAACGCCCGCGCGGCCGGCCACGCAAGACCGCTGACGAGCGCGATGACGGCAACCGCCGTGGCGAGCTGCTGAAGGCTGCCGCCCGGCTGTTCCGCCGCCAGGGCTATGAGGCCACCACCACCCGCGACGTCGCCGCCGCAGTGGGCATGCGCAGCGGCTCGCCGTTCTACCATTTCAAGAGCAAGAACGCGCTGCTGTACGCGGTGATGGAAGAGGGCATGCGCTCGGCCATCGCGCGCCAGCAGCAGGTGCTGGACGCTGCGCCCGCTGAGTCGCCAAACAAGGCCAGTGCCCAATTGCGCCAGCTGGTGCGTGCGCACTTCGACATCCTGCACGGCCCCGGCAACGACTTCATCCCGGTGATGCTGTACGAGCACCGCGCTTTGAGCACCCGCCAGCGCGCCACGCTGGCCAAACTGCAAAACGACTATGAGGCGCCGTGGACGCCGCTGCTGCAAGCGCTGCACACCAGCGGCCACCTGCGCGCACCAGTGAAGCTGGCGCGCCTGCTGGTGCTGGGCGCGCTGAACTGGTCGGTGCAGTGGTACGACCCCAAGAAAGGCGCGTCGCTGGACGAACTGACCGACGCCGTGATGGCCCTGTTTTCCCTGGAGCGCGTATGACAGCCCCTGTGCAGCAACAACAACCCGACCCCCATGCCAACCGCTACCAATCGGTGTTCGCGCCCGGCCTGATGGCCGGCAAGGTGGTGGTGGTCACTGGCGGCGGCTCGGGCATAGGCCGCTGCGCGGCGCATGAGCTGAGCGCCTTGGGCGCGCACGTGGTGCTGGTGGGCCGCAAGCCCGAAAAATTGCAGGCGGTGCTGGCCGAAATCGCGCAGGACGGTGGCTCGGCCAGCACCCAGGTCTGCGACATCCGCCAGGAAGAGGCGGTGAAGCAGACCGTGGCCGCCATCCTGGCCGCGCAAGGCCGCATCGACGGCCTGGTGAACAACGCCGGTGGCCAGTACCTGACGCCGCTGGAAGCCATCACCGCCAAGGGCTGGGAGGCGGTGGTGGCCACCAACCTGACCGGCGGCTTCTTGATGGCGCGCGAATGCTATGTGCAGCACATGCAAAAGCACGGCGGCGCCATCGTCAACATCGTGGCCGACATGTGGGGCTCCATGCCCGGCATGGGCCACAGCGGCGCGGCGCGCGCCGGCATGGTCAGCTTCACCGAAACGGCGGCGCTGGAATGGGCGCACGCCGGCGTGCGCGTCAACGCGGTGGCACCGGGCTACATCGCCTCCAGCGGCATGGACCATTACCCGAAGGAAGCCGCCCCCATGTTCCGCGCCATGACGCAGACCGTGCCACTGGGTCGCTTTGGCTTGGAAGCCGAGACCTCCGCCGGCATCGTGTTCCTGCTCAGCCCGGCGGCCAGCTTCATCAGCGGCAGCACGCTGCGCATCGATGGCGCCCGCCCGCAGGTGCGCATGGGCTGGCCGATGGAAGTGGCCAATGCCCAGGTGCAGCAGCGCGACGCCATCAAGCCCTTTGACGGCTTCCACCGCGCCCAGGTGCCGCGCGTGTTTGCCACGCCTGAACAGCAGCAGCCCTGACCCTTTCCCAAAACAAACCCGAAGAGACACGCCATGCGCTACACCCACGAACACCTGGAAATCCAGAAGACGCTGAAACGCTTCATCGACAACGAAATCAACCCCCATGTGGACGAGTGGGAGGCGGCCGAAATCTTCCCCGCCCACGAGCTGTTCAAAAAGCTGGGCAACCTGGGCCTGCTGGGCCTGACCAAGCCCGAGGCCTATGGCGGCGCCGGGCTCGATTATTCGTACGGCATGGCCATGACCGAGACGCTAGGCCACATTGACTGCGGCGGCGTGCCCATGGCCATTGGCGTGCAGACCGACATGTGCACGCCGGCGCTGGCACGTTTCGGCAGCCCCGAGCTGTGCAAGGAATTTCTGGCGCCGGCCATTGCCGGCGACATGGTGGGCTGCATAGGTGTCAGCGAGCCGGGCGCGGGCAGCGACGTGTCGGCCATCAAGAGCTATGCGCGCAAGGACGGTGACGACTACGTGATCAGCGGCCAGAAGATGTGGATCACCAACAGCTTGCAGGCCGATTGGATGTGCATGCTGGTCAACACCGGCGAAGGCCCGGTGCACAAGAACAAGAGCCTGGTGATGGTGCCCATGGACAGCAAGGGCATAGAGAAAGCCAAGAAGATCCGCAAGATCGGCATGAACTCCAGCGACACCGGCCTGATCTACTTCGACGAGGTGCGCGTGCCGCAGCGCAACCGCATCGGCCAGGAGGGCGCCGGCTTCATCTACCAGATGATGCAATTCCAGGAAGAGCGGCTGTGGGCCGCCGCCAGCTGCCTGGAGGGGCTGACCAACTGCATCCAATCCACCATCGACTACGCCCAGGAGCGCAAGCTGTTCGGCGGCACGCTGGCCGACCAGCAATGGGTGCAGTTCAAGCTGGCCGAGCTGAAGACCGAGGTGGAATGCCTGCGCGCGCTGACCTACCGCGCCTGCGAGCTGTACATCAGCGGCCAGGACGTCACCGAGCTGGCCTCCATGGCCAAGCTGAAGGCCGGCCGCCTGAACCGCACCGTGCCCGACACCTGCCTGCAGTTCTGGGGCGGCATGGGCTTCACCTGGGAGAACAAGGTGTCGCGGCTGTTCCGCGACGGCCGGCTGGGGTCCATCGGCGGCGGCGCCGACGAGGTGATGCTGGGCATTCTGGCCAAGATGATGGGCATCGCCAAGAAGCCGACCAAGGGCTGAGCGATGGCGGCCGTCACAGACGACAACGACCACGACGCGCAAGCGCTGGCCGACAGCGTCACCCGCTTCGCGCAGCGCGAGATCTCGCCCTTCGCCACGCAGTGGGACGAAGCTGGCGAGTTCCCGCGCAGCCTGTACACCCGCGCCGCCGAGCTGGGCCTGCTGGGCGTGGGTTACCCCGAGCACCTGGGCGGCACGCCGGCCAGCCAGAAGCTGCGCAATGCCTTGACCCTGCCTTTGGCACGGCATGGCGCCAGCGGCGGCGTGTTCGCCAGCCTGTTCTCGCACAACATCGGCCTGCCACCCATCCTGCACCATGGCAGCACAGAGTTGCAGCAGGAAGTGATTCCGCCAGTGCTGCGCGGCGAGAAGATTTCTGCGCTGGGCATCACCGAGCCCGGCGGTGGCTCGGACGTGGCGGCGCTGCGCACCACGGCGCGGCGCGAAGGCGGCGACTACATCATCAACGGCGAAAAGGTGTTCATCACCTCCGGCATGCGCGCCGACTGGATCACGCTGGCGGTGCGCACCGGCGAGCCGGGTGAGGCCAGCAAAGGTCCGCGCAACATCTCGATGATCGCGGTGCCGGGCGACGCGGCCGGCCTGTCGCGCACCGCCTTGCAGAAGATGGGCTGGCACAGCTCCGACACCGCGCACCTGCGCTTTGACAATGTGCGCGTACCGGCGCGCTACCTCGTTGGCGAGGAAGGCGCGGGCTTTCGCATCATCATGACCAACTTCAACGGCGAGCGCCTGGCCATCGCTGTCGGCGCTTTGGGCTTTGCCCAGGCTTGCCATGACGAGGCGCTGGACTGGGCGCGCCAGCGCCACACCTTCGGCGTGCCGCTGCTGCAGCACCAGGTGGTGCGCCACAAGCTGATGGACATGCAGATGCAGATCGCGTCCACCGCCGCCTGGGTGGATGCGGTGACGGCGCGCTTTGACGCTGGCGACCACGGCCCGGAGTGGGTGGCGCAGGTGTGCCTGCTGAAGAACCACGCCACGCAGGCCATGCAGTTCTGCGCCGACCAGGCGGTGCAGATCCTGGGTGGCATGGGCTACATGCGCGGCACGCGCAGCGAGCGCATCTACCGCGAGGTGAAGGTGCTGATGATCGGCGGCGGCGCCGAAGAGATCATGAAGGACCTGGCCGCCCGCCAGCTGGGCCTGTGAGCCAAAACCGCAGCGCGACTAACATGCTTCTCCATGACCAAACATCCCGCGCCCGCTGAGCCCGTCGTTTTCGAACCTGAATTCGTCGCCGGGCTGAAGAAGATCTTCGAAGAGATGATCGTCTTCAACCAGGTGCTGGGCCTGAAGATCGCCGACGTGAAGCCCGAGCGCGTCAGTGCCCACATCGCGATGCGCAAGGAGCTGGTGGGGCACTACAGCTTCAACCGCCTGCACGGCGGCGTCATCAGCGCCGGGCTGGATGCCATGGGCGGCCTGGCGGTGATGGCGGCCATTGGCGCACGCCACATGGATGAGCCGCCGCTGCAGCGCCTGCACCGCTTTGCCAAGCTGGGCACCATCGATCTGCGCATCGACTACCTGCGCCCCGGCATCGGCGAGCATTTCGAACTGCGCGCCGAGGTGATGCGCCTGGGCTCGCGCGTGGCCTCCACCCGCATGGAGTTCCTGGGCGCGGACGGCAAGCTGCTGTCCACCGGCTCGGCGGCCTACATCGTGTCCTGATCACGCCGTGTCATAGGCCCAGCCGGTCTGCGCCAGGCCGGCCAGGCCCACATGCTGCTGGTTGGCGCTGGAAATCGCCATGTCCACCATCCACTGCGCCTGCGTGGTGCTGTTGTTGTTCAGCGGCGCCACCAACGAGGCCAGCGTGGCCGCATCGGGCGCCTGGCCGTTCACATTGGCGTAGACGAACTTGACGAAGGTCGCGTTGTCAGCACCACCGGCAAAGGCCGCCATGATACCGGCGCCCACCAGCAGCGAGGCACCGTCCAGCATGGAAGCGCCGCCGTCGAAGAAATTCAGGAAGATGCCGGCCCAGGGCCGGCTGGCGGTGAAGCCCGACCCCAGCGTGGCCCCCATCAGCAGCGCGGCCGTGCCGCCGGCCTGGAACGCCCCCATGTCCAGCGCCAGCCCCTGGTCAGAGAACTTCAGCCGTTCGATGTTGCTCAGGCTGTCGGTGCCCTCGTCGCTGCCGGTGGCGCCCACGGTGACGCCTGAGGACGTGCGCAGCAGCTGGTAGCCGGTGCGCGCACCGGCATACACCGCCGTGTCCGTACCCTCCTTGCCGTCCAAGGTGTCGTTACCGCCACCACCCGTCAAGCGGTTGTTGCCGGTATTGCCGTTGAGCACATTGTTCAGTGCGTTGCCGCTGCCACTCAGGTTGCCGGCCGCGACGGCCAGCTCCAGGTTCTCGACAAAATTGGTCAGCGTGTAGTTGATGCTGGCAATTACCTTGTCCACGCTGCCGCCCACGCCCAGGCCCTGCTCCTGGGCCTGGCCATTGGTGCCGGCGCCGGGCACGTTGGCGATCTCCACCACCTGGTCCCCGGCGTCGTCCACGATGAAGACATCGGCGCCCGCGCCGCCGGTCAACACATCAGCGCCAAGGCCGCCGTCCAGCTTGTCGTCGCCGTCGCCGCCGTCCAGCTTGTCGTTGCCCCCCAGGCCGCTCAACTGGTTGTCGCCGGCATTGCCCAGCAGCGTGTCACCAAAGGTGGCCGAACCGATCGCGCCTTCGATGGATTTCAATGTGTCGCTGCCCTTGACACCGGTGGCGGTTCCCGCACCCAGGTCCACGGTGACAGCGCTGGTGGCGGTCTGGTAGCTGGCAATGTCGTAGCCACTGCCACCTTGCAGCGTGCTGCCATCCAGTGTTCCGGGGATGACAAAACTCAGGTTCTCGACGCCGCTGAGCACGTCCACGCCATCCGCACCCACCTTGTCTTCCACCCGCCAGGCGCCCGGCCCCAGCGCGGTGATCACATAGTTGCTCTGCGGGCCGTCGAAGAACGCCGTGTCGAATCCGGCACCGCCCACCAGGGTGTCATTGCCCGCACCGCCGTACAAGTCATCGTCGCCATCGCCGCCATCCAGGCTGTCGTTGCCGTCTTGCCCCTCCAGCTGGTCGGTACCGGCCCCACCCTGGATCTGGTCGTTGCCGGAGTTGCCGCCGATGTGGTTGTCGCCGCCATCCCCAATCAGCACGTCGTCGACATAAGAGCCATACACATCCTCGATGCTGATCAGCACATCGTTGCCGTCCGCGCCACTGGCCCGCCCCGTGGCCAGGTTGACGTTGACGCCACCCTGCGCATCCCAATACACCGCCTGGTCATGACCGACCCCGCCATCCAGCGTGTCGTTGCCAGTGCGGCCGTTGAGAGTGTTGTCACCCGCGTCGCCGGTCAGCACGTCATTGAAGCTGGAACCGTAGACGTTTTCTATGTTCGCCAGGGTGTCGTTGCCTTCCGCGCCGCTGGCCTTGCCAGTGGCCAGGTTGACCACGACCGCCCCCTGTGCGTTGGTGTAATACACCCAGTCAGAGTCGGCGCCACCGTCCATCGTGTCGTCACCGCGACCGCCCGACAGGTTGTCATACCCCTCGCCACCACGCAGCAGGTCATTGCCGTTGCTACCCAGCAGGTAGTCGGAGCCCGCGCCGCCGTTCAGCGTGTCGTCGCGGTTGCCGCCGCGCAAGGTGTCGTCGCCTGCCGTCCCGGTGAGGTTGCGCGGCACGCTCAGCGTGGCGTCGTACAGGATGCCGCCATAGGGCACATCATCCGACGTGCGCTCGGACGTGAACTCGTCCACCCCGAAGCTGCCCACCAGGTCCACCACCACGTCGGCACCCGGCACGGCGTCCGCCCCCACGTACAAGCGGGTGACACCACCGCTGGGCGTGCCCAGCATCAGCTGGCCTGCCAGCAGCGCAGAGGGATCGTTCCCGCTCAGGATGACGAATGACAGTTCACCGACACCGAACTGCAACATGTCGCCATTGGTCAGGTCCAGGATGCGGTCGATCTCCGTCGGGCTGTCGGCGCCCAGCACGTAGACGTCGGCGCCCGCCCCGCCGCTCAGCGTATCCGCGCCCTGCCCGCCTTCCAGACGGTTGGCGCTGGCGTCGCCGGTCAACTGGTCGGCATGGTTGGAACCCACCAGGTTCTCTATGCCGCTCAGGCTGTCGTTGCCGGCACCGCCGCTGACCTTGCCCGTGACCAGGTTCGCCGTCACGCTGGCGTCGGCACCCCAGTAGGCCACGGTGTCCACGCCAGCGCCACCCACCAGGGTGTCGTTGCCGGCGCCACCTTCCATGGTGTTGTCCTTGGCGTCGCCGGTCAGGACGTCGTCAAATGCGGAACCCTGCAGGCTTTCGAAGTTGCTCAGCCGGTCGCTGCCGGCGGCGCCGCTGGCCTGCCCGGTCGCCAGGTTGACCGTGACGCCGCCGGACGCGTCGCCATACAGCGCCCAGTCGCTGCCTTCGCCGCCATCCAGGGTGTCGTCGCCACTGCCGCCATTCAGGTAGTCACCGTCCGCACCGCCGCGCAGCACATCGCTGCCGCCGCCGCCAAGCAATGTGTCATAGCCGTCGCCGCCATCCAGCGTGTCGTTGCCATCGCCACCGTCCAGCATGTCGTCACCGCCCAGGCCGCTGAGCGTGTCGTTCTGGTTGCCGCCGCGCAGCGTGTCGTTGCCGGCGGTGCCGGTCAGGTTGTGGGGCTGGCCCAGCGAGGTGTCGAACAGCAGCGACCCGGTGGCTTCTGGCCGGCGCGCAAAATCCGCCGCCACAAAGCTGCCCACCAGGTCGATCACGCAATCCGCGCCGGGCTGGTCATTCACGCCCACATACAGCCGGGTGATGCCACCTGTCGGTATGCCCAGCATCACCTGCCCGCGCAGCAGGGCTGCGGCGTTGTTGCCAGTCAAGAGGGTGGTGGACAATTCCATGCCGCCAAACGCCAGCACGTCACCACTGCCCAGGTCGGTGATGCGCTGGATGTCCAACGGGTTGTCACCGTAGAACAGAAACAGGTCGGCACCGGCCCCACCTGTCAAGGTGTCCTGCCCGCCATTGCCCCCCAACACATTGGCGTTGGCGTCGCCCACCAGCACATCGTTGTAATTGGAGCCTGTGACCTCCTCAATGCCGCTGAGCTGGTCATTGCCGTCCGCGCCACTGGCCAGGCCGGTGGCCAGGTTGACGTTGACCGGGCCGTTGGCGTCCCAGTACACGGCCGTGTCGTGCCCGGCGCCGCCAACCAGCGTGTCGTTGCCGGCACGGCCGTTGAGCGAATTGTCGCCGGCGTCACCGGTCAGCTGGTCGTTGAACGACGAGCCATAGATGCTCTCGATGTTGGACAACTGGTCGTTGCCATCGGCTCCACTGGCCGTGCCGGTGGCCAGGTTGACGTTGACGCCACCCGTGGCCGAGCTGTAGAACACGGTGTCGCCACCCACACCACCATCCAGCGTGTCGTTGCCCGCACCGCCCGCCAAGCCGTCGCTCTCATCCCCGCCTCGCAGCAAGTCGTTGCCGTAGCCCCCGTACAAGGCGTCATAACCGCTGCCACCGTCCAGCGTGTCGTTGCCGTCGCCGCCACGCAGATCGTCTTCGCCGGCCAGGCCGTTCAGCGTGTCGTCCCGGTTGCCCCCACGCAGCGTGTCATTGCCTGCGGTGCCCGTCAGGTTGCGCGGTTGGGCCAGCGTGCTGTCGAACAACAGCGACCCATAGGGTGCGAACTCGGTCGAGAACTGGCCGGCCGTGAAGCTGCCTGTCAGCTCCACCACGATGTCGGCCCCCGGCGTGCTGTCGGTGCCCACATAGAGGCGGGTGAGCCCATTGGTGGGCGTGCCCACCATCACCTGGCCCTGCGCCAGCTTGGAAGCATCGTCTCCGCTGATCAGGGCGTCGGCCAGTGGGCCGGCATCAAACGCCAGCACATTGCCGTTGCTCAAATCGGTGATGCGGTCCACGCCCGCGCCCGGTCCGCTGGTGAAAACGAAGGTGTCTGCGCCCCCACCGCCGCTCAGGGTGTCGTTGCCCTGGCTGCCGTACAGCCGGTTGTCATGGCTGTCGCCGATGATCACGTCATCGAAGCTGCTGCCGTCCACATCCTCGATGTTGGACAACTGATCGTTGCCATCGACACCGGTGACACGCCCAGTGGCCAGGTTGATGTTCACCGGGCCGCTGGACCCCCAATACGGCGCACTGTCTTCGCCGGCGCCGCCATCCAGCGTGTCATTGCCGCGGCCGCCATACAGCATGTTGCTGCCGGCGTCACCCACCAGCACGTCGGCGAAATCCGAGCCGTAGACATTCTCGATGTTGACCAGCTGGTCGTTGCCTTCGGCACCGCTGGCACGGCCGGTCGCCAGGTTGACGCTGACGCCAGCAGTGGCATTGGAATAAAACACCGAGTCCGAATCGGCACCGCCGTCCAGGGTGTCGTCGCCCAGGCCGCCCGTGAGGTGGTCGTAGCTGTCGCCGGCCAGCAGCAGGTCGTTGCCGGTGCCGCCCGTCAGCTCGTCGTGGCCGCCCAGGCCTTCCAGCGTGTCGTTGCCACCCAGTCCGGTCAGCGTGTCGTCGTCCGCCCCGCCCACCAGGTGGTCATTGCCCTCAGTACCTTTCAGATCCATGAAGCCTCCAACGCTGGCCGTTCATGACATTGTCGCGATTCGGCGCCCAAGCGCAAGGCGGGTTACCAGTTGGGTACCGGAAGTTGCCAGCGGCACCGCAGTGCTTGCACAATGGGCCAATGCGCCCCAGCGGCGCCTCCAAAGGCAACCCACAACAAGGAGACTTCGCCATGGCATCCGGAAAAATCCTGGTCGCGCAAGGCGGCGGCCCCACCGCCGTCATCAACCAGTCGCTGGTGGGGGTGGCGCTGGAGGCGCGGCGCTTCCAGAGCGTGCAACGCATCTACGGCGCGCGCCACGGCGTGCGCGGCATCGTCAATGAAGACTTCATGGACCTGACGCAGGAGACCAGCCACAACCTGGAACTGGTGGCTGCCACGCCCTCCTCCGCCCTGGGCTCCACCCGCGACAAGCCGGACGCCAAATACTGTGCCGAGATCTTCAAGGTGCTGCAGGCGCACCAGATTGAGCATTTCTTCTACATCGGTGGCAACGACTCCTCCGACACCGTGCGTATCGTCAGCGGGGAGGCGAAAAAGGCCGGCTACCCGCTGCGCTGCGTGCACATCCCCAAGACCATAGACAACGACCTGGTGGGCAACGACCACACACCCGGCTTCCCGTCGGCGGCGCGTTTCGTCGCCCAGGCCTTTGCCGGCGCCAACCTGGACAACGCCGCGCTGCCCGGTGTCTATGTGGGCGTGGTGATGGGCCGGCATGCGGGCTTTCTGACCGCCGCCGCCGCCCTGGGCAAGAAGTTTCCGGACGACGGCCCCCATTTGATCTATGTGCCCGAGCGCACCTTCGAGATTGCCCGCTTCCTGGCCGACGTCAAGGCCACGTATGAGAAATATGGCCGCTGCGTCATCGCCGTCTCCGAAGGCGTGCACGACGCCGCCGGCACGCCCATCCTCAGCCTGCTGGCCAAGGAGCTGGAACACGACGCCCACGGCAATGTGCAACTGTCGGGCACCGGCGCGCTGGCCGACCTGCTGTGCGAGGAGATCAAGGGCAAGCTGGGCATCAAGCGCGTGCGCGGCGACACCTTTGGCTACCTGCAACGCTCCTTCATAGGCTGTGTGTCCGACGTGGACCAGCGCGAAGCCCGCGAGGTGGGCGAAAAGGCGGTGCAGTTCGCCATGTGGGGCCAGCGCGACGGCTCGGTGGCCATCAAGCGCACCGGTTTCTACTCGGTGGACTACGAGCTGCTGCCGCTGGAGGCGGTGGCGGGCAAGACGCGGGTGATGGAAGACGAGTTCATCACCCCTTCCGGCACCGACGTGACCGACGCCTTTCGCCTCTACCTGCGCCCGCTGCTGGGCTCGGGCATGCCGGACGCCTTCCGGCTGCGCCACCACCCGGTGGCCAAGGTGCTGAAGGCCTAGTCAAGCTATTTGGCGAGCACCGGCGCAAACGTCGCCAGCCGGCCCTGGTTGGGCTCGGGCTTGATGCGCAGCAGGTGCGTCAGCAGCGGATAGACGTCCAGGTTGCTGAACTTGGGCAACTGCGTGCCGGGCTTGAAGGCCGGGCCTGAGGCGATGAACAGCGCTGCCATCTCGGGCTCCGCCGGGTCAAACCCGTGGTTGCCAATGTCGGGGATCTTGCTGCGCGCCAGCCGCTCGCGCGTGGCCATGGACCAGCCCAGATCGGCCAGGCACACATAAGCCCCCACACGCCGGTGCTGGCTGAAATCAAAGCGCGCCGGCAAATCCGCCTTGGCCCAGCAGCGCACATGCTCGTGCGACGTGCCCACCAGTGCCTTGGCTATTGCAGCGTCCTGGCCCGGCAAGGGCGTAAAGCCCAGGGTCGGGCCCCAGTTGTCGAATTTCTCCACCTTGGACAGATCCATCAACTCGTCCAGCACGATCAGCCGGCGCTCGATGTCCATGGGCGTCATGCCGTGGTCCGACACCACCACCAGGTTGGTGTTGGCCCACAGGCCGCGCGCCTTCAACCCGGCGATCAGATGGCCCAGGGCCGTGTCCACGTCTGCGATGGCGGCGTTCAGCTTGGCGCCATTCGGCGGGTTGTGATGACCTTCGTGGTCCACCGTGTCGAAATACAGCGTCACCAGGTCGGGCCGTTCCTCTAACGGACGGTCCAGCCACGACAGCACCTGGCCAATCCGTTGCGGTGCCTTGAATTCCTTGCTGAACGGCTGCCAGTCATTCGGCCGCACGCCCTGTATCGCCGCTTCCGTGCCGGGCCAGAACATGGTGGAGGCGCGCAGCCCCTGGCGCTGCGCCGTCACCCAGATCGGCGTGGCATCGTCCCACCAGCGGCGGTCACCGGCCGTGGTGTGGTTGCTGTTCTTGAAGGTCACGCCGGGGATGGTCGGGTCGGTCATGGTGTTGCCCACCACGCCGTGGCGCCCCGGCGTCAGCCCGGTCACCAGCGTGTAGTGGTTGGGAAACGTCAGGCTGGGGAAGGACGGCTCCATGCCCTGCGGCGCAAACACGCCACCCTGCACGAGGCCGGCCAGCGTGGGCGTGATGCCGCGCTGCAAATACTCCGGCTTGAAGCCGTCTATGGACACCAGGATCAACAGCGGTGGGCGGGCCGGCGATTGCTGCGCACAGGCGGCCAGCAGCAGCGCCAGAAAGAGCACGCCCAAACGGCGCATAAACGGATTTCTCATGCCCCCATTGTCTCAGGCCCGTGTAAAAGTACCGTGAAACGGTACCGGGAGGTTTGACCTGCAAGACGTTACAAGCCCTTACACGCGCGCCATAGAAGCGCAAGACAATGCAGCCATGATTCATCACAAGGCAAGCCCAGCAGGGCCGCCGAATGGATCGAAACTCGCAAGGAGCACTCGCATGAACAAGAAACTCTTCCTCATTTCCGCCCTGGCGCTGGCCAGCGGCGCCAGCTTCGCGCAGGAAGCGGCGCGCGTGATTTCCAGCACGCCCGTGATCCAGCAAGTGGCGGTGCCGCGCAAGGTGTGCACCACCGAGCAGGTGGCGACGCAGGGCCAGAAGTCCGGCGCCGGCGCCATCATGGGCGCGATTGCCGGCGGTGCCGCTGGCAACGCCATCGGCCAGGGCAGCGGCAAGGCCGCCGCCACGGTGCTGGGCCTGTTTGGCGGTGCCATCCTGGGCGACCACATCGAAGGCGGCTCGGCCGGCGGCGTGGAAAACGTGCAGCGCTGCACGACGCAAAACTTCATGGAAAGCCGCACGCTGGGCTACAACGTGGTGTACGAATACGCCGGCCGGCAGTACAGCGCGCAGTTCCCCAACGACCCGGGTCCCACGGTGCAGCTGCAGATCGCCCCGGTGGGCGCGGTGAGTTCGCTGGCGCCGGAAGTCAGCACCGTGTCTTACGCACGGCCGCGCCGCTATTGAGCCACAGCTTGCGCTCAGCAAAAAGGCCACCCGAGGGTGGCCTTTTGTTTGGGCAGGGCTGGCTTCGACAAGCTCAGCCCGAACGGACTGGCGTGTTCAGGGCTTCACATAGTCCGAAATCACCTTCCACTTGCCGTCGGTGATCTGCGACAGGCGCGACAGGTCGCTGCCCAGGTGCTTGGTGGGGCCGTAGGTGGCCCGGGCGGCACCGAACATGTCGGGCTCGATCACCATGGTGTCCATGGCCTTGATGAAGGTCTCGGTGCTCAGGTTCGGCCCGGCCTTTTGCGCGCCGCGGATGAAGGCGTCGATGATCAGGTAGCCATAGACCGAGAACACCGTCGGGTCTTCGTTGAACTTGGTCTTGTACTTGGCGGCCCAGAAGCGCAGCGGCTGCGAGGCTTCGTCCAGGTAGGGGTGCTGCACCGTCATGGTGGCGTACAGGCCGTCCATGGCCTTGCCGCCCAGCTTGTGGATCAGGTCGGTGTAGGCGGCGCTGCTGCCCAGGAAGACCGGGTTGAAACCGGTCTTGCGCGCCTCGGCGATGGTGCCTATGGTCTCGCGGATGATGGTGCCCAGCACCACCAGGTCGCAGCCGCCGGCCTTCATCTTGGCCACCTGCGACGAGAAGTCGGTGGCACCGCGCTTGAACGAGGTCTTTTCCACCAGCTCCATGTTCGCCGTCTTCAGGCCGGCCTCGGCGCCGCGCAACACTTCCAGGCCGAAGTCGTCGTCCTGGTAGATGGTGCAGACCTTCTTGGCACCCTTGTCCTTGATCATCTTGGGCAGGGCGATGCGGATCTGGTCGAAGTAGGTGGCGGCAAACGAGTACTTCAGCTTGTGGAAGGGCTCGTACATTTCACGCGCGGCGGTGATGGGGAAGAAGTTGATGATGTTCTTCTCGAACTGCACCGGCATCGCCGCCATGTTCTGCGCCGTGCCGATGTGGCCGGCCATGATGAAGATCTTGTCCTGGTTGACCAGCTTCTGCGCTGCCAGCACGCTCTTCTTGGGGTCGTAGCCGTCGTCCTCGGTCTGCAGCTTCAGCCGGCGGCCATGCACGCCGCCCTGCTCGTTGACCTCGTCGATGCGCAGCAGCATGCCGTTGCGCGAGGCCTTGCCGTAGCCGGCCAGCGGGCCCGACAGATCCTGGATGGTGCCGATCAGCACTTCCGTCTTCGACACCCCCTGTTGCTCGGCAGCCAGCGACCCCGTCGCGGCCAGGGCCAGCACGGCCAAGGCCAGTGCCGATTTCAGCTTCATCACCATGGTTTGTCTCCTCGTTTGAATGTGGTTGGTTTGTGTCGTGATTCTTGGCTCTGCACGGCCCCTGTCAAGCGCACTTACCCGCGCCGCCTTGCGCCGCTAGGCCGTGTACATCGCATCAATCTGCGGCGCGTACTTCTTTTCCACCAGCTTGCGCTTGAGTTTCATCGTCGGCGTCAGCTCTTCGTCCTCGGCGCTGAGCTGGGTCTGCAGCAGGTAGAACTTCTTGATCTGCTCCACGCGGGCAAACTTCTTGTTCACCCTGTCGATCTCTTCCTGGATCAGCGCCAGCACCTCGGGCGCCTTGGTCAGGCTGGCGTAGTTGCTGAAGGGCACATCGCGGTCCTGGGCGAACTTTTCCACGTTCTCCTGGTCGATCATCACGATCACCGTCAGGTAGGGCCGCTTGTCGCCAATCACCACCGCGTCGGTGATGTAGGGCGAAAACTTCAGGTCATTCTCCAGCTCGCTGGGCGTCACGTTCTTGCCGCCGGCGGTGATGATGATGTCCTTCATGCGGTCGGTGATCTTGAAGTAACCGTCCGCATCCACCTCGCCCACGTCACCGGTGTGCAGCCAGCCGTCGGCCGTCAGCGACTCGGCGGTCTTCTCCGGCAGGTTCAGGTAGCCGGCAAACACGTTCTTGCCGCGCACCATGATCTCGCGCGTGGCGGGGTCGATCTTCACCTCGTTGTAGCCCGCCGCCGGACCGATGGAGCCGGGCTTGATGCGGTCGGCCGGCATGCCGGTGGAGGCGCCACAGGTCTCGGTCATGCCCCACACCTCCAGCATGGGCACGCCCAGGGCCAGGTACCACTTGACCAGGTCGGGCGAGATCGGCGCCGCGCCGGTGACCAGGAAACGCGCGCGGTGTATGCCCATCAGCTTGCGCACGTTGTCCAGCGCCAGCGCGCGCGCCAGGCGAAACTTGAACTTCAAAAAGCTGTCCACCGGCTGCCCCGCCAGCACCTTGTCGGCAATCTCGTATCCAACGCCAATGCTCCACTTGTAGGCGGCCTGCTGCACCGCGTCTGCCTCTTTCAGCGCGATCATGATGCTGGAATAGAACTTCTCCCACACCCGCGGCACGGCGGTGACCACGGTGGGCGCGATCTCGCGCACGTTCTCAGGAATGGTCTCGGGGTTCTCGACGAAATTGAGCTTGGAGCCGGTGTACAGCCCGAAATACACGCCGCCCATGCGCTCGGCAATGTGGCACAGCGGCAGGAAGCACATGCGCTCATCGTCCGGTGTCTGCTGTATCAGCCGGTTGTAGCCCTGCACGGTGTACACCAGCCCCTGGTGCAGGTGCATGGCGCCCTTGGGCTTGCCGGTGGTGCCCGAGGTGTAGACCAGGATGGCCAGGTCTTCCGGCTTGCAGGCCAGGGCGCGCTGGCGCAGCGTGTCGGGGTGCTGGGCCTTGTAGGCGCGGCCCAGCTCGCGCAGCCGGTCCAGGCTGATCACCTGCTCGTCCTGCAGATCGCGCAGGCCTTCCATGTCAAACACCACGATGGTCCGCAGGCCGGGCAGCTGGTCACGCACCTCCAGCGCCTTGTCCAGCTGCTCGTCGTCTTCCACAAACAGCACGCGGGTGCGCGAGTCTTCGCACAGGTAGTGCACCTGGCTGGCCGCGTCGGTGGGGTAGATGCCGTTGGCCACGCCGCCGCAGCTCAGCACCGCCAGGTCGGCCCACAGCCATTCGACCTTGGTGTTGGCCAGGATGGACGCGCACTCGCCCGGCGCAAAGCCCAGCGACAACAGGCCACAGCCGATCTCGTCCACCAGCGTGGCGGTCTGGTTCCAGGTCCAGCTGCGCCAGATGCCCAGCTGCTTCTGCCGCAGCCACACCATGTCGCCGCGCGCGGCCACCGCGTTCCAGAAGATGGCGGGAATGGTCTCGCCGGCCATCACGATGCCCGGATCGCCGGTCAGCACATTGGGGGCCCAGAGTTCAGACATGTCCATTCACCTCCAGTTTTTCTTCTTCTTCCAGCGCCGCTCGCCGCGCACACCATCTTCCTTCAGGCCGAGGTAGAACTCCTTGATGTCGTCCTTCTCGCGCAGCTTGGCGCAGGTGTCTTCCATCACGATGCGGCCGGTCTCCAGCACATAGCCGTAGTCCGACGCGTTCAACGCCATGTTGGCGTTCTGCTCCACCAGCAAGATGGTGGTGCCACGCTCGCGGTTGATGCGCACCACGATCTCAAAAATCTCTTTCGTCAGCTTCGGGCTCAGGCCCAGGCTGGGCTCGTCCAGCAGCATCAGGTCGGGCGCGGCCATCAGCGCACGCGAAATGGCCAGCATCTGCTGCTGGCCGCCAGACAGCAGGCCGGCGTCTTGCGTGGCGCGCTCGCGCAGGATGGGGAAGTAGGTGAACACCGCCTCCATGTCCTTGGCCACGCCGTCCTTGTCATCCCGCGTGTAGGCACCCATCACCAGGTTGTCGCGCACGCTCAGCAGCGGGAACACCTCGCGCCCTTCGGGCACATGGCTCAGCCCCTGTTGCACGATGTGGGCCGGGTTCTTGGCGGTGATGTCTTCACCCTTGAACTCCACCGAACCCTTGCGCGGGTCGATGATGCCGGAGATGGTTTTCAAAATAGTGGACTTGCCGGCGCCGTTGGACCCCAGCACGGTGGCGATCTCGCCCCGGCGCACCTGCAGGCTGACGCCACGTATCGCCTTGATGGGGCCGTAGGCGCTCTCGACATTCAGCAGCTTCAGCACCGGGCTGTCGCTGACGGGCGGCGGGCTGTGGCTCATGCCAGCACCCCCGGCGCACTGTTGGCCACGTTGCGGCGCAGGGACGACACGTCGTCCACCGAGCCCAGGTAGGCCTCAATCACACCCGGGTGCGTCTGCACCTCGCGCGGCGTGCCCATGGCCAGCACCTCGCCCTGGTTCATGGCCAGCACGCGGTCCGACACCTTGGAGACCAGGCTCATGTCGTGCTCCACCATCAGCACGGTGATGCCCAGCTCGTTCTTGATGTCCTGTATCCAGAAGGCCATGTCGTCGGTCTCTTCCACGTTCAGGCCGCTGGAGGGCTCGTCCAGCAGCAGCAGCTTCGGGCTGGTGCACAGCGCGCGCCCCATCTCCACCACCTTGCGTACGCCATAGGGCAGGCCGGCCACCATGGAGTCGCGGTGGTGCTGCAGATCCAGCAGCTCGATGACCTGCTCGGCCTTCTCGCGCGAGGCCAACTCGGCGGCGCGCGCCTTGCCGGTGAAGAACAGGTCTTGCCACAGCCCCGTCTGCCGGTGCGTGTGGCGGCCGATCAGCAGGTTGTGCAGCACGGTGGCATGCTCGAACAGCTCGATGTTCTGGAAGGTGCGGGCAATGCCCAGCGCGGCGATCTTGTGCGGTGGCTGGTCGGTGAGCCGCAGGCCGTTGAAATCGATCTCGCCGGTGGTGGGGGTGTAGATGCGGCTAATCAGGTTGAACACCGTGGTCTTGCCGGCACCGTTGGGCCCGATCAGCGTGAACACCTCGCCACGCTTGACGTCGAATGACACCTTGTTGACGGCCAGCACGCCGCCGAAGCGCACGCTCAGGTCGCGCGCCGACAGCAGGATATCGTTGGAGGATTCCGTGCTCATTTGAGGCGATCCGATTTCTGGAACGACTTCTGCCGCTTGAACATGCCCTTGCGGTAGAACGGGAACATCTGCAGGTAGGTGCGTACCTTCAGCCAGCGGCCATACAGCCCCTGCGGCTCAAACAGCACAAAGGCCACCAGCACGATGCCGTACACCAGGCCCTTCAGCCCCGGCGCCTGGCCCACCACGGCGGGCAAATAGTCTTTCACCTGGCTGATCAACTCCGGCAGCGTGATCAAGAAGATGGCGCCCAGGAAGGCCCCATGCACCGAGCCCACGCCACCAATGACGATCAGCAGCAGCAGGTCGATGGATTGCAAAATGTCAAACTGGTCTGGCGAGATGAACTGCAGCTTGTGCGCGTACAGCGCGCCGGCTAATCCCGCCAGCGCCGCCGACAGCGCGAACGACAGCGTCTTGTAGCGCGCCAGGTGGATGCCCATGCTCTGGGCCGAAATCTCCGAGTCGCGTATCGCCACAAAAGCCCGCCCGGTGGGCGAGCGCAGCAGGTTCAATATGCCCAGCGTGGACAGTACGGCCACCAACAGGCACAGCATGTAGAACTCTTTGTCCGAGCCCAGCGTCCAGCCCCCCACATGGGGCTTTTCCAGCCGCACGCCGGCATTGCCACCGGTGACGGATTCCCAGCGCGCCAGCACCTCCACCACGATGAAGCCGAACGACAGCGTGGCCATGCCCAGGTAGATGCCCTTGACGCGCAGCGCCGGCAGCCCCACCACCAGCCCCACGCCGGCCGACAGCGCGGCGGCGCACAGCATGGCCACCGGGAACGGCCAGCCGGCATTGGTCAGCACCGCCTCGGTGTAGGCCCCCACGCCCAGAAAGGCCGCATGCCCGAGCGAAAACAGCCCGGTGTAGCCCGCCAGCAGCATGATGCCCAGGCCGGCGATGCTGTAGATCAGCACAAAAGTCAGCTGCGCCAGCCAGTATTCGGTGAACAGCCAGGGCGCGGCCAGCAGCAGCAGCAGCAGCAGGCCATACCAGAAGCGCTGGCCGTTGTGCTTGGCCAGGCCCAGGTCTTGGCCGTAGTCGGTCTTGAAGATGAAACGCATGGTGTTGTGGTTCTCTCTTCAGACTTTCTTGCGCAGCTTGTCGCCAAACAGGCCGTTCGGGCGCACCATCAGCATGATCAGCACCACGATGTAGGCGGCCGTGTCCTTGAAGCCATCCGGCAGGTAGAAGCCCGACAGCGACTCCACCACCCCAATCACCAGCCCGCCCACAATGGCGCCCGGCAGGCTGCCAAAGCCGCCCACCACGGCGGCCGGGAAGGCCTTCAGCCCGATGAAACCCATGTTGGCGTGCACAAAGGTGATGGGCGCCAGCAGCAGCCCGGCCACGCTGGCCATGGCGGCGGCCAGCCCCCACACCAGGCCATTGAGCCGCGCCACCGGGATGCCCATGTAATAGGCCGCCAGCTGGTTTTGCGACGCCGCCTGCATGGCAATGCCCAGCTTGCTGTAGCGGAACAGCGCGAACAACAGCGCGCACAGCACCGCGGTGGCGCCTATCACCACCATCTGCTCCACGTTCAGCACCAGTGGGCCCACGTTCCACACCATGTCCTTGTAGGGCACGGGCAGCGCATGCGTTTCGGTGCCGATGTCGGGGATCATGGTGATGATGCCGCGCGCCACATAGCCGATGCCAATGGTCAGCATCACGACTGAGAACGCCGGCTGGCCCAGGATGGGGCGTATCACCAGCCGCTCCAGCGCCAGGCCAAACACACCCATGGCCAGCACGGCGCTGACAATAGCCAACCAATAGGGGAAACCGGCCATGGTCATGCCGGCCAGGCCGCCAAAGGCGCCCAGCATCATCAACTCACCCTGGGCGAAGCTGACCGTCTCGGTGGCCTTGTAGATCAACACAAAGCCCAGCGCGATCAAGCCGTATATGCAGCCCTGGGCAATGCCGCTGATCACCAGCTGCACGAATTGCACCCGTTGTCTCCTGTGGCCATACCCCTGGTTAAAGGGGCTGGTAGGTTGTTATTTGTTTTGCCAAGGCCCCAGAGAGACCTGTTAGCCGTCGGTTATAGCGGCTGGCCCTGGCAAAGCGCTCAGGGTTGTTCCCAGTCCTAGGGTAGATACCAGTGCTTTGGCGCTCCCCCGCCCACCCCGCTACCCTTTGCGGCGGTGCTGTGCTGTAATTTGCCCACCATGGCGACCAGCAAAGGCAGCAAGAACGGCATTGACGGTGACACCGTCAACCTGCGCAAGCTCGCAGCCGCCGCGCCGCAACCTGCGCCCGCACCACCAGCCACACCAGCAACACCCCCCGCGCCCGCCGGCCCGCCCTCGGTGCACGTCGGCCACCACGGCGACGTCACGCTGGTCACGCTGGACCGGCCCGACGTGCGCAACGCCGTGGACGCCCACACCGCCCGCGCCCTCTATGAAGCCTTTTTGGCTTTCGACGCCGACCCCAACGCCAAGGTGGCGGTGTTCCACGGCGCCAACGGCCATTTCTGCGCCGGCTGGGACCTGCGCGCCGGCGCCGACATGCTGGAAAACGGCCAGGCCACCGGCGCCGAGGACTTCCCCGACCTGAACTTTTCACCCAAGGAATGCCCGCCCCCCGACGGCCGCGACCCCACCAAGGTCCGCGCCGGCCCCCTTGGGCCCATGGGCCCCAGCCGCCTGCTGCTGAGCAAGCCCGTGGTGGCCGCCATCAGCGGTGCCGCCGTGGCTGGCGGCATGGAGCTGGCGCTGTGGTGCGACATGCGGGTGATGGAGGAAGACGCCTACTTCGGCGTCTACTGCCGCCGCTTCGGCGTGCCGCTGATCGACGGCGGCACCGTGCGCCTGCCGCGCCTGATCGGCATGGGCTTCGCAATGGACCTGATCCTGACCGGCCGCAAGGTGCAAGCCAACGAAGCCCTGCGCATGGGTTTGTGCAACCGCGTGGTCGCCCCTGGGCTGGGGCTGGGCGCCGCGCTGGCTTTGGCCCAGCATTTGGCCGACTTTCCGCAGCAAACCATGCTGGCGGACCGGATGAGTGCGTATCAGCAGTGGGATTTGCCGCTACCCCAGGCGCTGCACCAGGAGTGGGAGCGGGGGAAGCAGTGCATTGGGGAGGGGTTGCAGGGGGCGGCCAAGTTTGCGGGTGGGGCGGGGAGGCATGGGAAGTTTTGACATGAGTTTCTGGCGCACACAATCCACGTCACCCGCGCAGTTGGAACATTCGCCACCTGAGCCACCGAGGGTCAGAGAGCTAACACTGAAAAAGCATTACCGATTTCAGTACGAGAACTTTGTCATTGCAACTCAGCATCAACTATTCCTGATGTTGGCCAAGGAAGGGGAAAACGTAAGCCTTCTGCGCTTCGACAGAGTTACCGCTTCAAGCTACGGCAGTCCCAATGACGAAGCGCGTGGCGGACACCCTCTGATGCAGCATGGCCTAGGCTTCTACGGCCTCTTTGAAGTTGAGAACTCTGGCTGGATCTACGAATTGATGATCAGGAACAGGGTTCATCCCAGCCACAAAGACTCCATGTTTGCCGATCGAAAACACTTTGTCGCTTGCTTCAAAGACGTCATGCTGGAAGTTGTCTGTGATGGCTACGAAGAAGTCCAAATGCAGGACAGTGAAGTTGCCGAGTTGATCAATGCAGAGCTGGGCAATCTGGAGTGAAGGCCGGTAGAGCGTAAGCTTGGACTTCGTAGAAATCGTATGCTAAGTGCTCTCCGAAGATCAGGTCGCCGTGGCATTCAGCGCAGCGGCATCAAGGAGGAGGGCCGAAGGCCCGGGGGACAGCCGCGGAGCTGAGTGCCGCGACGGCCTGATCCCGCCAACCCTAGTCGCCAGCTAAACCAGCGCGCTCCAACATCGCATGCAGCAGCACATTGCACCCCGCAGTGATGTGCTCCGGCTTCGCATCCTCAATCTCGTTATGGCTGATCCCATCCTTGCAAGGAATAAAGATCATTCCTGACGGCGCCAGCCGAGCCATGTACACAGCATCATGCCCGGCCCCTGACACCGCCGGCATGTTCGAATACCCCAGCGTCTTCGCAGCCCGCGCCACCGCATCAATGCAGTCCGAATGAAACGCCTGCGCCGGATAGCTGGACACCTGCTCGATCTTGATCTCCAGCCCCGTCTCCGCGCTCAACTTGGCGGCAAAGGCTTTCACCTCATCCGCCATCTGATCCACCAACGCGTCCGTGCTGTTACGCAGGTCGATGGAGAACTTCACCCGGCCGGGAATCACGTTGCGGCTGTTGGGGTGCACATGCACCATGCCCACCGTGCCGCGGCCATGCGGCTTGTGGCGCAGCGCGGCGTCCACCACCTCTTTCATCAGCGGCAAGGCCACCTGCAGCGCGTCCTTGCGCAGCGCCATGGGCGTGGGGCCAGCGTGGGCTTCCATGCCGGTGACGGTGCAGTCGAACCAGCGAATGCCCAGCACGCCCTGCACCACGCCGATGGTGACGTTGTTGTCTTCCAGCACCGGGCCTTGCTCGATGTGGGTTTCGAAGTAAGCGCCTATCGGGTGGGCGCCGGGCTCTTCGGTGCCGATGTAGCCAATGCGGGCCAACTCGTCCTTCACGCTCTTGCCTTCGGTGTCCTTGGCGGCATAGGCGTGCTCCAGCGTGAAGGCCTTGGCGAACACGCCCGAGCCCATCATCACCGGCACAAAGCGCGAGCCTTCTTCGTTGGTCCAGAAGGCCACTTCGATCGGCGCTTCGGTTTCAATGCCCAGGTCATTCAGCGTGCGCACCACCTCAAGGCCGGCCAGCACGCCGTAGTTGCCGTCGAACTTGCCGCCGGTGGGCTGCGTGTCGATGTGGCTGCCGGTGACGATGGGCGGCAGGCTGTTGTTGCGGCCGGCGCGGCGCATGAAGCCGTTGCCTATCTTGTCGATGGTGACCGTCATGCCGGCCTCTTTGGCCCAGCCCAGCACCAGGTCGCGGCCCTGCTTGTCCAGATCGGTCAGGGTCAGGCGGCAGACACCGCCCTTGGGTGTGGCGCCTATCTGGGCCAATTCCATCAGCGAGGCCCACAGGCGTTCGCCGTTGATGCGCAGCTTGTCGATGTTGACTTCGGTGGCGGTGGTCATGGCGGGCTCCTTAACGTTGAACGGCCGTGGGCGCCAGCGTCTCGGCGCGCTGCTTCACGGCGGCGAAGTTGGGGCCGAAGGGCGCGCGCTTGATGTAGCGGCCCCGGCCCTGCTGGGCCCGCAGGTCGCCGTTGGCAAACACCACAGCGCCCTGGGCGATGGTGTGGCTGGGCACGCCCTTGACGGTGCGGCCTTCAAAAATGTTGTAGTCGCCCTTGCTGTGCTGCGTCTTGGCCGACAGCGTCTTGCTGCCTGCCGGGTCCCACACCACCAGGTCGGCGTCGGCACCGACGGCCACACTGCCCTTTTGCGGGTAGATGTTGAACAGCTTGGCGGCGTTGGTGGAGGTGACGGCGACGAACTCGCTGGGCGTCAGCCGCCCGGTGTTGACACCCTCGTCCCAGATCACCATCAGCCGCTCTTCCACACCGCCGCAGCCGTTGGGGATCTTGGCAAAGTCGTCCTTGCCGGCTGCCTTTTGGGCGGCGCAGAAGGTGCAATGGTCTGTCGCCGTGGTGTGCAGGTTGCCGCTTTGCAGGCCGCGCCACAAAAATTCCTGGTTGCCCTTGGGGCGGAAGGGGGGGCTCATCACGTGCGCGGCGGCGCTGGCAAAGTCGGGGTTGCGGTAGACGCTGTCGTCCAGCACCAGGTGGCCGGCCAGCACCTCGCCATACACCCGTTGGCCGCGCGCGCGGGCGCGGGCAATGGCCTCGGCCGCCTCGATGCACGACACATGCACCACGTAGATCGGCACATTCAGCACGTCGGCAATGGCGATGGCGCGGTTGGCGGCCTCGCCCTCCACCATCGGCGGGCGCGACAGCGGGTGGCCTTCCGGGCCTTTGATGCCCATGGCCGCCACCTCTTTTTGCAGCAGGAACACCAGTTCGCCGTTCTCAGCATGCACGGTGGGCATGGCACCCAATTCGAGTGAGCGCTTGAAGCTGTTCACCAGCGTTTCATCGTCGCACATGATGGCGTTCTTGTAGGCCATGAAGTGCTTGAAGCTGTTGACGCCCTCGTTGTGCACCAGCAGGCCCATGTCGCGGTGCACGGACTCGTCCCACCACGTCACGGCGACGTGGAAGCTGTAGTCAGCCGCGCTTTTCTCGGCCCAGCCGCGCCATTTGCGGAAGGCGTCCATCAGCGGCTCTTTCGGGTCGGGGATGACGAAGTCGATGATGCTGGTGGTGCCGCCGGCCAGGCCCGCCACCGTGCCGGTGAAGAAGTCGTCCATGGTCACCGTGCCCATGAAGGGCAGTTGCATGTGCGTGTGCGGGTCGATGCCGCCGGGCATCACATACTGGCCGCCGGCGTCAACCACGGTGGCGCCGGCCGGTGCCTGCAGGTTGTCGCCCACGGCGGTGATCTTGCCGTCCTGGCACAGCACGTCGGCGCGAAAGGCGCGGTCAGCATTGACAACGGTGCCGCCGCGTATCAGGGTGGTGGTGTTCGCCATGAGGGGTCTCCTGCAGTGTCCTGGTTGGGCGATGTTACGCCGCTGCCTTGGCCATGGGGTTGTTGGGGTGTTGTGTCCAGTTCCTGGGCGTGCCGTCCACCATCTTGCCGGTGCGCTTGTCCATTTCGCCGGGGGCCAGGTCGCGCAGCGTGATGCATTCGGGCACCGGGCACACGGTGACGCACAGGTTGCAGCCCACGCATTCGTCTTCCATCACCTCGAACCAGCGCTTGCCGTCTTTGGTGGCGGTGATGGCCTGGTGCGAGGTGTCTTCGCAGGCAATGTGGCAGCGCCCGCACTGAATGCAGGCGTCCTGGTTGATGACGGCCTTGCTGACGTGGTTCAGGTTCAGGAACTGCCAGTTAGTCACCGTGGGCACGGCGCGGCCGACGATCTCGTCCACGCTCTTGAAGCCCATCTCGTCCATGTAGTTGGACAGGCCATCGCTCATCTCCTGCACGATCTTGAAGCCATACACCATGGCAGCGGTGCACACCTGCACCGTGCCCGAGCCCAGCGCGATGAAGTCCAGCGCGTCGCGCCAGTTGCCAATGCCGCCTATGCCCGAGATGGGCAGGCCGGCGGTCTGCGGGTCGCGTGCGATCTCGGCCACCATGTTCAGCGCGATGGGTTTCACCGCCGGGCCGCAGTAGCCGCCGTGCGAGCCCATGCCGGCCGTCGATGGCGTCATGGTCAGCGTGGCCGGGTCCACCCCCATGATGGAGTTGATGGTGTTGATCAGCGACACCGCATCCGCCCCACCCTTCTTGGCGGCGCGCGCCGGGTTGCGGATGTCGGTGATGTTGGGCGTCAGCTTCACGATCACCGGCAGCTTGCTGTACTGCTTGCACCAGGCGGTGACCATCTCGATGTATTCGGGCACCTGGCCCACGGCCGAGCCCATGCCGCGCTCGCTCATGCCGTGCGGGCAGCCGAAGTTCAGCTCCACGGCGTCGGCGCCGGTGTCTTCCACCCGGGGCAGGATGTCGCGCCAGGATTTTTCTTCGCACGGCACCATCAGCGAGACGACGATGGCGCGGTCGGCCCAGTTGCGCTTGACGTCGCGGATCTCGGCCAGGTTGACTTCCAGGTCGCGGTCGGTGATCAGCTCGATGTTGTTGAAGCCCAGCAGGCGCCGGTCCGGCGACAACAGCGCGCCATAACGCGGGCCATTGACGTTGACCACCGGCGGGCCGGCCTCGCCCAGCGTCTTCCACACCACGCCGCCCCATCCGGCTTCCAGTGCGCGGTTGACGTTGTAGGCCTTGTCGGTGGGCGGCGCGGAAGCCAGCCAGAAGGGGTTGGGGCTTTTGACGCCGGCGAAGGTGGTTTGCAGGTTGGCCATGATGGGTGCCTTTTTTAAAAGTGTTGAGGACAGAGCAAAATTGCTGCGCAATTCTTGGTCTGTCCCGCAAGATCTCAGATGCTCAGGAAAGCGTGAATAGCTTGCGCGGACTGCTTGCCGTGCGCCACCGCCTCCACCGTCAGATCCAGCCCACCGGCGCGGCAATCGCCGCCGGCCCACACGCCGGGCAGGTTGGTGCCACCCGCCGCGTCGGTGGCGATGCGGCCGCCTTGCAGTTTCAACCCCGCGTCAGCCAGCACTGTGTTGCCCAGTTGCTGGCCAATGGCCTTGAACACCATGTCGGCCTCCAGCACCTCATGCTCGCCGGTGGGGGCCAGCTTGCCGTCCACCTGCCGCTGGTAGGCAAAGCGCACCGCGCTGGCCTGGCCGCCCTGGCCCACAATTTCCACCGGCGCCAGCCAGTGGCGCAGGGTGACGCCGTTCTTCTGCGCCCATTCCTGCTCGTCGGCCGAGGCGGACATGGCGTCTTGCCCGCGGCGGTAGACCAGCTCCACCGTCTCGGCGCCCAGCAGTTTCGATTGCACGGCGGCGTCCACCGCCGTCATGCCGCCGCCGATGACCACCACACGACGACCAATCGGCAGTTGGGACAGGTCGCCCGTCTGGCGCAGTGTTTCGATGAACTGCACCGCATCCTGCACACCGGCCAGCTCTTCACCCGGCACACCCAGCTTGGCGGTGGTGGCCAGGCCCAGGCCCAGGAACACGGCGTCGTACTCGTCGCGCAGTACCTGCAGTTGCTGCGCGGTTTGCAGCGCCCAGCCGTGCTCCACGCGTATGCCACCCAGGTCCAGCAGCCACTGCACCTCGCGCTGGGCGAAGCCGTCCACCGTCTTGTAGCTGGCCACGCCGTATTCGTTCAGGCCGCCGGCTTTTGGCTTGGCATCGAACACCACGGCGTCATGGCCCAGGCGCGCCAGCGTGTAGGCGCAGGCCAGGCCGGCCGGGCCGGCGCCCACCACGGCCACCTTTTTGCCGGTGGACGGTGCGCGGGTGAACACCTGCGGCTGCGCGCTGCTCATCAGCGCGTCCACCGCGTGGCGTTGCAAGCGGCCTATGGCCACCGGCTCGCCCTGCTGGGTGTTGCGCACGCACACGGCTTCGCACAGGTTTTCGGTCGGGCAGACGCGGGCGCACATGCCGCCCAGAGGATTGCTGTCCAGAATGGTCTTGGCCGAGCCGCGCAGGTTGCCGTCGGCAATGCGCTTGATGAACGAGGGCACGTCGATCTCGGTGGGGCAGGCGGTGGCGCAGGGGGCGTCGTAGCAATACAGGCAGCGCTCGGCTTCCAGCACGGCTTGCGCAGAGGTCAGCGGCGGCACGGCGTCGGCAAAGCGCTGGGCGTATTCGGCGGCGGGCAGGCGGCCGGCACGGATGTCTGGCTGGGCGGTTTGGGGCATGGACAGCTCCTGTTATGGGCTCTGGCGAGATAGGTTCGCAAAAAACTGACCATTTAGTCAAGTTTTATACCGAATACTAGCAATCCACATGCCATGCCGCTATCAGGGTTTGGCACTAGAAACCGGCCGAAATGGCCTTCCGGCGGCCCAAGCCGCACCAGAAGCAGGCAATGCCCGCCCTCTCACGGCACCGACATGAGGCGAATTGTGATGCCGCGCACGTGCGCTGGCAATTCAAGGCTGACGGCTTGCAGCTTTCGCGCCATCATGCGGGCAGTCACATCAAGGCCAGGGAAGAAAAGCATGAACATCAAGACGATGGCAGCGCTGTGCGCGCTCGCCTTGCTGGCCGCTTGCGGCGGCGGGGGTGGCGGCAGCCCGCCCGGCGGCGGTGGCGAGCCCAGCCCGCCCCCCGCGCGCCAGCAGTTGATCGGCGAGGTGGTGAACCTGCCCGAGCAGGTGACCGCCAGTGAGCTGAACACCAGCGCCGGCTATGCCGGCAACGACGGCATCCTGGCCACCTCGACCGCCATCCAGGCCGCAGGCAAGCAAAACCTGCTGGACCTGGGCTTTGTGCTGGCACCGGCCAGCCCGGGTATCGCGCGACACACGCAAACGACGCCTGACGCCGAGCAGCAGCTGGCCCGGTATGCGCGCGACCATGCCGCACTGCTGGTGCCGGGCATACGCCTGCTGGTGGCCGACGAAGTGTTTCTGAACCCCTTGGCAGCGGCTACCGAGCCCGGTGCCCCGGCCGTGGACGACGGCGCCGTGATGCAGCGCCAGCTGGATGCCATACAGCAGGCGCTGGCGATGGTGCGGCGGGTGATGCCGCAGGCCTCGGTGGGCATCACCGTGTCGCCCTACGCCACCTTTGGCCGGCCGCAGACGCTGGACTACATCAAAAAGGCCATTGCACTGGCCGACTGGGTGGGCACCGACCCGTATTGGCTGGACGATGGCACGCCGGTGCAGCTGCTGCACGACTGGTCACGCACCTTCCCCGCGCTGGCCAAAGCGGCCAACCCGAAGGTGGAGACCTGGCTGATTGCCCAGGCCTTCAAGCTGCCGGTGTGGCACACCGATGGTTTCAACAGCTACATGGCCCAGCACCTGGGCTATGCGCCGCTGTACGACAACGTGCTGTTCTTCGGCTGGCAGTTCACGTCGGAGCTGGACCCGCGCTCGGCGGGCATGTATTTCCCGGCCGAGACCAAGCGGCTGTACCAGAAGTACCTGAGAAACCCGGTGCCCTGACAGCGGGTCTACCGGGCTGGGCGCTTACTTGGCGCCCACGTCCTTCAGGTAGAGGCCGGCCGACAGGCCCTGCTTGACGTTGCGCGACAGGTCGTCGGCCAGGTACTCCTCCTGACCGGCGGTCACGGCGGCCAGCGTCTCGCGCGCCACCACGTCGGCGTCCAGCTTGGGGCCGGGCACGTGCTTGGTCATGTCGGTGTCCATGAAGCCCACGTGCAGGCCCAGCACCTGGGTGCCCTGGCCGCGCAAAGCCTCACGCAGCGCGTTGGTCATGGACCAGGCGGCCGACTTGGACACGCTGTAGGTGGCGCTGGAGGGCAGCGCCAGCCAGCTCAGCACCGACAGCACGTTGACGATGGCGCCGCCGCCGTTGGCCTTCAGCACCGGCGCGAAAGCCTGGCTCAGCGCCAGCGGGCCGAAGACGTTGGTGTCCAGCTCGGCACGGGCAGCCTCGGCGGCACCGGCTGACAGGATGCTGGCGCCACGCGAGATGCCGGCGTTGTTGACCAGCAGCGTCACGTCGGCGAAATCCTTGGCCAGCGTGGCGATGTCCTTGGCGTTGGTGACGTCCAGCTTGACCTTGGTGACCCCTTCCAGCGTGATGCTGCTCGGGTCGCGCGCTGCGGCATAGATTTTCTTCGCGCCGGCCGCTTGCGCGGCACGCACGAAGGACTGGCCCAGGCCCCGGTTGGCCCCGGTGATGAAGACGACGGCGTCCTTGATTTGCATGATGGTGTCCTTGGTTGGAAAAGTCAGGTGGGTTGAAAGAGGTTCAGTAAAAGTTCAGAGGCGTTCCAGCACGGTGGCGATGCCCTGGCCGCCGCCTATGCACTGCGTGGCCAGCGCGTAGCGCCCGCCAACGCGCTGCAGCAGCGATGCTGCCTTGCCGGTGATGCGCGCGCCGGTGGCGCCCAGCGGGTGGCCGATGGCCAGGCCGCCGCCATCCAGGTTGACGGTGGCCATGTCCAGCCCCAGCTCGCGTATGCAGGCCAGCGCCTGGGACGAGAAGGCTTCGTTGATCTCCACCACGCTGAGGTCGGCCACCGTCAGCCCGGCGCGGGCCAGCGCCTTGCGGGTGGCGGGAATCGGGCCAATGCCCATCACCGCCGGGTCCACGCCCACGCTGGCGAAAGAGACGATGCGCGCGCTGGCCTGCAGGCCGTGTTGCTTGGCAAAGGCCTCGCTGGTCACCAGCACCGCCACCGCGCCATCGGTCAGCGGCGACGAGGTGCCGGCGGTGACGACGCCATCGGCGCGGAAGGCCGGCTTCAGGCCCGCCAGCGCTTCTTGGTTGGTGTTGGGGCGTATGCAGCCGTCTTGCGACACCACGTCGCCACTGTCCAGCGTGATGGGGATGATCTCATCGGCCAGCCGGCCCCCTTCGCGCGCAGCGGCGGCCTTGCGGTGCGAGTCCACCGCCAGTTGCTCCTGGTCTTGGCGGCTGACGTGCCAGCGCTCGGCCACGTTCTCGGCGGTGTCGCCCATGGCCATGTAGGCGGCCGTCTCGGCCAGCAGCTGGGGGTTGGGCGAGAAGTTGAAGCCGCCCTGCGGTACCTGGGTCATCGATTCCACACCCACGCACAGGAATGCATCCCCCATGCCGGCCTCGATCTGCGCGGCGGCGATGTGGATGGCCTGCATGGAAGAGCCGCAGAAGCGGTTCACCGTCATGCCGCCCACCTGCTCGGGCAGGCCGGCCAGCAGGCCGACGATGCGCGCCAGGTTGTTGCCCTGCGCCGCCTCGGGGTAGGCGCAGCCGAGGATCAGGTCTTCCAGCAGCGCCGGGTCCAGCTGCGTGCGCTTCAGCAGACCTTGCACCACCTGGGCAGCCAGCGTGTCCGGCCGCACGCCGGCCAGCAGCCCCTTCTTGGCGAAGTGGAAAGGGGAACGGGCGTAACCAGCAATCACGGCTTTCATGGCGGGCTCCTTTTAAATGACGACCATCATGATTGAATTATATGACGACTATCATGTATAGTGTCAAACATGCTTTTTTGAACAGCATGTCTTGAACTGGAGGCCAGCGATGAAAGTCAGCCGGGAACAGGCCGCGCACAACCGCGAGCGCGTGCTGGAGGTGGCGGCGGAGCAATTCCGCCAGAAGGGGTTCGACGGCATCAGCGTGGCCGACGTGATGAAGCAGGCCGGGCTGACGCACGGCGGCTTCTACGGCCAGTTCGACTCGAAAGAAGACCTGATGGCCCAGGCCTGCACGCGCGCGTTTGACCACCTGATGGACAGTTGGAAGCCACCAGCGCAGCCCGACCCAGCCGGCCAGGCCAAGCGCCTGAAAAAGATCACGCAAAGCTACCTGTCCCCCGCGCACCGAGACCACCCCGAGGCCGGCTGTGTGGTGGCCGCGCTGGGCGGCGAGGTGGCGCGCCAGGGGCCGGCACTGCGCGCCGCGGTGGCCGAGGGCATTCGCACGCAGTTGCAGCGCCTGGAAGCGCTGATGCCGCAGGCCACGGCCGAGCAGCGCCGCCAGCATGCGGTGGAGGCCTATGCCGCCATGGTGGGCGCGCTGCTGCTGGCGCGTGTGGTGGCGGACGATGGGGACTTGTCCAACGAACTGCTGCAGCGCAATGCCAAGGGTGTGCTGGGCCACAACAGCCAGGCCTGACACGGCGGCCAGCCGGGCTGGCCGATGTAAAGGACAACATCGCGTGAGCCTTGGCGCCGCGCAGGCCTGCGTATCTCCAGCAAAGACACTTTTCTTTTGTTGGAGACCTCGCCATGCGCTTGACCCGACTGCTGCTGCCTGCCCTGTTGGTCCTGTGCGCCGCCACCGCGCACGCCCAACCCACGCCGTTCGAGCTGAACATGGACCGCGTCAAAGTGACCGGCACCGGCGGCCTGAGCGGCAAGACCTATTTCATCCCCGCCGTCACGCTGTACGTGTCGGCCACGGGCGATGTGTGGGCACAGAACAAGGGGGGTCTGTTCAGCAACGCGCCCAAGGCCCAGGCGCACGGCAAGTTTTACGTCAAGGGCCTGGACAAGGCGCTGGTGCAGGGCGTGGCGCAAAAGATCCAGGACGACCTGGCCGCCAAACTGACCGCCGCCGGCTTCACCGTGCTGACCTACAACGACCTGAAGGATCAGCCCGTGCTGGTCAGCCAGGAGCGGCTGAAGATCGAAGCCAACTGGGGCATGCCGGTGAAGGGCAACACCTGGACCAGCGACCCACTGACCTATGTGATCGCCACACCCACCGACGCCCAGGCCTTTGACCGACCCATCACCGGGCCCTTGTTCTGGCTGCGCAACCTGGCCAGGGAAAAGGACGTGGTGATGGTGGCGCCGGAAATCACCTTCAGCGTGCCGCAGATGTATGGCGAGGCCTCAGAAGGCTACAAGCGCGCGGAAGCCGGCATCTCCACCAACCCGGCGATGAAGCTGCAGGGCGCCTTCGTCTGGAGCATGAACGGCAAGGGCGCGGGCACCAACATCCAGGTGCTGGAGCATGGCCGGCGCATGGCGGCCGAGGTGACCGGCACGATGAAGAAGCTGTCGGACGACACCACCAACTTCTCCTCCATGTGGAAGCGCAGTTCGGCCGACTTCATGTTCGAGCTGGATGCCAACGCCTTCACAGACGGTGCGTTGCGGGTGGGCTATGCGATCAACAACGTGATCGTGGCTGAGGCCGTGAAGGCGAACAAGTAGTTCCGTTGCTCGCGCGGGTTGCTGATAGCCGCAGGGGTGGGTCCCGTATTGCTGCCGACGCCGTTGGGGCGCGTGACTCCGCGAATGTCCCCCGGGCCTTCGGCCCTCCTCCTTGATTTCGCTGCGTCACGCGCCCCAGCGACATCGGCGGCATCAAGGAGGAGGCCGCAGGCCGGGGGACAGCCGCGGAGCCGAGTGCCGCATCGACATGATCTCGCAAACCAAGGTCGCCATGACGTGACCCGTGTAAAGAAGTCCCGGTAAGGGCAACCACGCTCCCGCACATTGCAGCGAACGGGTAATCTCCAGCGGTCAACGCCAAGGAGTTCCTGCCCATGCATCGCCGTCACATTCCCCACCTGGTCCTGGGTTCGCTGCTGGCCGCCGCCAGTCTGGGCGCGCAGGCTGTCGAAACCGCCGCCACCTGGCCCAGCAAGACGATCAAGTTCGTGGTGCCGTTTGGTCCCGGCGGTGCCAACGACCTGGTGGCACGCGCGGTGGCCGAGGCGGTTGCCAAACAGCTGGGCCAGACCATCATCGTGGAGAACAAGGCGGGCGCTGGCTCAGTGTTGGGGTCCGACTACGTGGCCAAGGCCGCGCCGGATGGCTACACCTTCCTGGCGCCGGCTGCTGGCGTGGTGACCAACGCCATGATCAAGACCAAGATGCCCTACAAGGAAGACGACCTGGTGCCGGTGGCGCTGCTGGGCGTCAACCCGTCCATCATCGTGGTGCCGGTGGATTCGCCCATCAAGGATCTGGCCGGCCTGGTGGCGGCCTCCAAAGCCGGCAACGGCGTCAACTTCTCCACCGCCGGCACCGGCAGCACGCCGCATTTCGTTGCCGAGATGCTGAAGCTGGCCAGCGGCGCCAAGGTCACCATCGTGCCGTTCAAGAGCGGCGGCGAGAGCATGCTGGCGGTGGCCGGCAAAACGGTGGACGCCACATCGGAAGCCAGCATGGTGGTGCTGCCGCAGGTGAAGGCTGGGGGCCGGCTGCGCGCCATCGCCTCGACCTGGAGCAACCGCATCCCGGCCTTCCCGGACCTGCCCACGGCGCAGGAGCTGGGCTACAAGGGCGTGCTGATCGGCCACTGGGCCGGCCTGTTCGCGCCCAAGGGCACGCCCAACGACATCCTGGACAAGCTGAACCGCGCGGTGGACGCCGCCATCAAGACGACCGAGTTGCGCAACCGGTTGGTGCCGCTGGGCGTGGAGCCCATGGGCGGCACGCGCGAAGATTTTGTCAAGTTCATCGCCGGCGAAAAGGCGCGGCTGGGGCCGATCGCCAAGACGGCGGACATGAAGGAAGACTGAGCGCAGGGCGCAGGCTGCGCCTCAAGGCTGAATACACCCAGCGTGCGCAGGCGCACAGACCCGTCATGCGCCGCGCTATACCGTGGGCCCAGATGCATGTCGCACCATCAAGGAGCCCACCATGAGAAGAATCAGCCAAAGCGCCATCTGCGCGTTGCTGGCGCTGGCGTTCAGCGCCACCGGCCCGGCCTTTGCCCAGCGCGGTGACAACCGCCGCGACAACCAGCGCGACGAGCGCCGGGAAGATCGACGGGATGACCGCAGGGATGAGCGCCGCGATGACCGCCGCGATGGCCGACAGGAACAGCGCCGCGACTACTACCGCAGCTGGGACTACCGCAGCGGCGTGGGGCCAGACAACCGCTTCCACCGCGGCGACCGCCTGCCGCGGGAATACCGCACCAACCACTACGTGGTGAACGACTGGCGCGGCCACCACCTGACCGCACCGCCGCGCGGCTACCAGTGGGTGCAGTCGGGCGGCGACTACCTGCTGATCGCGATTGCCACCGGCATCATCGTCAACGCGCTGCTGAACAACTGAGGCAGCGGAGCTTGCGCGTCAGCTGACTGGGTTCTCCAGTTGGCCGATGCCATCAATCTCCACCCGCACCACATCACCCGCCTGCAAATACTTGGGCGGCTGAAAGCCTATGCCCACGCCAGCCGGCGTGCCGGTGGCGATGACGTCGCCGGGGTACAGCGTGATGCCGGCTGACAGCGTCTCGATCAAGGTCGGGATGTTGAAGATCAAATCGGTGGTGCGCGCGTTTTGCCGCAACTCGCCGTTGATGAAGCAGCGCACCTGCGTGTCGGCGCCATTGCATTCGTCGGCGCTGACCAGCCACGGCCCCATGGGGCAGAAGGTGTCGAACGACTTGCCCATGTGCCATTGCAGGTGGCGGTTCTGCCAGTCGCGCGAGGTGACGTCGTTGACGATGGTGTAGCCCCACACGTGCTGCATGGCGTCCGCCGCCGTGATGCCCTTGCCCCCCTTGCCGATGATGACGGCCAGCTCGGCCTCGTAGTCGATGGCGGTGGACACCGCCGTGGGGATCTGGATGCTGGCACCCGGGCCGACCACCGACTCCGGCACCTTGGAGAAGATGATGGGCACCTTGGGGATGTCGCCGCCCGCCTTGGCGCTGCTGTCAAAGCCGCTGCCGGCGAATTCCTTGGCGTGCGCGTAGTAATTCTTGCCGACGCAGAAAATGTTGCGCCGGGGCCGGGGCAGTGGCGCCAGCAACTCCACGTCTTTCACTTCCAGCACCTGTGCAAAGGGCGGCAACGCCTTGCCGGCGGCCAGGGCCTCGATGATGGGCAGGGCGCCCAGCACGCTGGCCTCTTCCGGCAATTGCCAAGGTGTGATGCGCTGCAGGTCGGTGGAAACCAGGCCCACGCCTATGCGGCCCTGGTACAGAAAGGTGGCTATCTTCATGGCGGTGCTGCGGCAAGGTGCGCGACGTCAAGTGCGCGCTGTGTCAACAAGGGATCGCCCGTGGGCGCAAAAGCTGAGGCGATGCTAGCATGCGCACAGAGCCTGACACAGGCCCATGGAGACACACCACATGCAAAGACGACACGCCCTGATCGCGGGCCTGGCGCTGGCCTGCCCGATGCTGGCCGCGCCTGTGCTGGCCCAAGCCCCCGCAGCCACCTGGCCCATCCACCCCATCACCATGGTCGTGCCCTTCCCGCCCGGCGGGCTGGCCGACATCGTGGGCCGCCCGGTGGCCGAAGCCCTGGGCCGCGAACTGGGCCAGAGCGTGGTGGTGGAAAACCGCGCTGGTGCCGGAGGCGGCATAGGCATGGGTTACGTGGCCAAGGCCAAGCCGGACGGCTACACCATCCTGATGGCGCTGTCTTCCTACAGCGTGATTCCCGAGGCTGACGTGGTGTTGGCGCGCTCACCCATGTACGCCTTGAACGACCTGCGCCCCATCGCCCGCTTCACGGCCGACCCCACCGTGCTGGTGGTGCGCGCCGACGCGCCGTGGAAGACGGTGCAGCAGTTCGTGGACGATGCGCGCAAGCGCCCGGGCGCCATCAACTACGGCTCGTCCGGCAACTACGGCACCATGCACGTGCCGATGGAGATGCTGGCGCAGACCGCCAATGTGAAGCTGACGCACGTGCCCTTCACCGGCGCCGGCCCGGCCGTGCTGGCGCTGCTGGGCGGGCAGATCGAGGCGGTGTCCAGCGGGCCCGCCACGGTGCTGCAGTACATCAAGGCCGGCAAGCTGCGCGCGCTGGCGCACTGGGGCACCATCCCGTTGAGCGCGCTGCCCGATGTGCCCAGCCTGAAGGACAGCGGCTTTGCCACCGACTACGCGCAATGGTCCGGCCTGTTCGTGCCGCGCGGCGTGCCCGAGCCTGTCGCGCAGCGGCTGCGCGTGGCAGCACAAAAGGTGGCGCAGGACGCCAGGGTGAAAGAGGTGATCCTGGGCGCTGGCAGCCCGGTGTTGTACCAGGACATGCCGGAGTTCGAGAAATATGTGCAGGCTGACGCCAAACGCATGGCCGAGGTGGTCAAGCGCATAGGCAAGCTGGAGTGAGCATGGGCGGCGCGCAGGCCTCGCTGCTGCGGCGCACCCTGTTGCGCACCGCGCAAATGGCGCTGATCGCGCTGGGCCTGGTTGCCGCCGGCGCGGCGCCAGCGCAAACGGCGCCCTACCCCAACCGGCCAGTGCGCATCATCGTGCCGTTTGCCGCCGGTGGCCCGGCCGACAACTATGCCCGCTTCATCGCCCAACGCCTGCAGGATACGCTGGGCCAGGCCTTCGTGGTGGAGGACCGCCCCGGCGCCGGCTCGCTGATCGGCACCGACGCCGTGGCCAAGGCCGCACCGGATGGCTACACGCTGCTGCTGATCTCCAACACCCACACTGTCAACGAGACGCTGATCACCAACAAGCCCTACACGCTGCTGCGCGACCTCGTCCCCGTGGCGCCGCTGAACTATTCGGACCTGCTGCTGGTGGCGCGCAGCGGGCTGCCGGTGGCCAACGTGCGCGACGTGCTGAAACTGGCCAAGGAGAAGCCCGGCCAGCTGAACTACGCCTCCAGCGGCAACGGCACGCCGTACCACATGGCCGGCGAGCTGTTCAAGAGCATGACGGGCAGCTTCATCGTGCACATCCCCTACCGCGGCAGCGCCGGCGCGCGGGTGGACGTGATGGGCGGCCAGGTGGATTTGATGTTCGACGCCGTCACCACCATGGCTGAGCAGGCGCGCGCCGGCAAGGTGCGCGCGCTGGCCACCACCGGACGCCAGCGTTCCGACGTGATGCCCGAGGTGCCCACGGTGGCCGAGGCCGGCGTGCCCGGCTTCGAGGCCACCATCTGGCTGGGGGTGATGGCGCCGCGTGCCACGCCCAAGACGGTGGTGGACCGGCTGAACGAGGCCATCAGCAAAATCGTGGCGCAAGCGGACGTGCGCCAGCTGTGGGCCAAGCAAGGCGCGGTGCCACTCAGCATGGCGCCCGATGCTTTTGAGCGCTACATGCGCGAAGACATCACCAAGTGGGAACGCTTGATACAGTCCGCGCGCATCAAGCCGGACTGATGTCGGCGTGGCAAGCCAGGGAGCACACAGAACATGAACGACAACACGCAGCCCCCGTTGCAGCTGCTCAGCGGCGGCGCCGCCCAGGGTCTGGTGGGTGGGCTGCAGGCGCAGTTCCTGGCCGATAGCGGCCACGGTATTGGGGGCACCTTCGGCGCCGTCGGCATGATGCAGGACAAGCTGCTGGCCGGCACGCCGTGCGACCTGGTGATCCTCAGCGAGGCGTTGATCACCCAGCTGATGGCCAGCGGGCACGTGGCCGCCGGCACTGCGCGGGCGCTGGGCCGGGTCAAGACCGGCGTGGCGGTGAAGGCCGGCACGCCGCTGCCGCCGGTGGGTAGCGCTGCCCAACTGAAAGCCGCGTTGATGGCCGCCAGCGGCATCTATTTCCCCGACCCGGTAAAGGCCACCGCCGGCATCCACTTTTTCAAGGTGTTGCGCGAGTTAGGGCTGGACCAGCTGCTGGCAGACCGCCTGCGCCCCTTCCCCAATGGCGCCACCGCGATGCGCGAAATGGTCGCCAGCACCGACGCCCACGTGATCGGCTGCACGCAGATGACGGAGATCCTGATCACGCCCGGCGCCCAATGGGTGGCGCCACTGCCGGCCGAGTTCGAGTTGGCCACCATGTACACCGCCGCCGTGTGCAGCGGCGCGCGCCAGCCCGAGGCGGCCGCCCAGCTGGTAGGCTTGCTCAGCGGGCCTGGCAGCGCCGACCACAGGCGCGCGGCCGGCTTCGACTGAGGGCTGCGGTCAGCCCACAGCCGCCTCCAGCAGCGGCAAGCCGGTGCTGCTGCGGCTGGACGCGCAGGCCGGCCATGGCATGGGCAGCACGGCGACGCAGCGCTACGCGCTGTCGGCCGACATTTACAGCTTCCTGCTGTGGCAAATGGGCAAAGCACAGCAGACCGCCGCACCCTAAGGGTTAACCCTATACTGTTCGCAGTCCCCCCACACCAGGAACTGCCATGAACAGCCCCGCCGCCATCACCGCCAAGCCGCCGCCCGGCCTGGCCAACACGCTGGCGGGCTCCCTGGTGGGCTCGCTCACCGGCTACTGGCGCGGCCTGCGCGGCGGGCCGCAACCGGTCAGGCTGAACCTGGCCTTGCAAGGCGGTGGCGCACACGGTGCCTTCACCTGGGGTGTGCTGGACGCGTTGCTGCAAGACCCGCGCGTGCACCTGGAAGGCATCAGCGGCAGCAGCGCCGGTGCGATGAACGCGGTGGTGCTGGCCGATGGCTGGCTGAAAGGTGAACGCGAAGGCGGGCCCGGCGGTGGCCGCGAAGGCGCGCGCCTCGCGTTATCCGAGTTCTGGACCGCCGTCGGCGAGCAGCTGCCCATGGGCCTGCTGACGCAGGGCGAGGGCGAATCCATGAGCCTGTCGCCGGCCGCCAAAGTGCTGGCGCAGTGGGCCGGGCACTTCTCCCCGGCCCAGCTGAATCCGTTTGACCTGAACCCCTTGCGTGAACTGCTGAAGCGGCAGGTTGACTTTGAGGCGCTGCGCAGCGCCAGCCCGTTCAAGCTGTTCATCGGCGCCACCCAGGCCAACAGCGGCAAGCTGCGGCTGTTTCGCGACCATGAGCTGACGCTGGACATGCTGCTGGCGTCCAGCTGCCTGCCGCGCATGAGCCGCGCGGTGGAGATTGACGGCGAGCCCTATTGGGACGGCGGCTTCAGCGCCAACCCGGCCGTGTTCCCGCTGTTCTACGACTGCGCCAGCGCCGACGTGCTGCTGGTGCTGCTGAACCCGCTGGCGCATGAGGCCGCGCCCGACACCGCCCACGACATCGCCACGCGTGCCGCCGAGCTGGCGTTTTCCACCCACTTCCTGCGCGAGATGCAGATGTTCGCCCGCGCCAGCCAGCATGCGCGCGCTGGCTTGTTGACCAGCGGGCGGCTGGAGCGGCGTCTGCAACAGATGCGCTTTCACCTGGTGCATGCCGACGGCCTGGCCAGCCTGCAGCGCAGCGACACGCGGATGCTGGCGCATGGCCCCTTCCTGCAACTGCTGCGCGACCAGGGCCGGGAGCGCGCGCTGCAGTGGCTGGAACAGCACGGCGACAGCCTGGGGCGGCGCGCGACGCTGGATGTGCAGCAGATGTTTGCCTGAGCGGCTAAACCACCGCTGCCATCGCCACGCCAGCCATAAGCTCATCACGAACAGTCATTTGTAACTGCCACGGGCTTCCGCTATATTGCTCTGCTCTTTCCCTGCATTCCACAACTAGGAGCCGCCATGTCCCTGCGCATCAACGACACTGCACCCAATTTCACCGCCCAGACCACGCATGGGCAGATCGACTTTCACACTTGGATAGGCGACAGCTGGGCCATTCTGTTCTCGCACCCCAAGGACTTCACGCCGGTGTGTACCACCGAACTGGGCTACATGGCCAAGATCGAGCCCGAGTTCACCAAGCGCAATGCCAAGCTGATCGGCCTGTCCATCGACCCGGTGGAAAACCACGCCAGGTGGGCCGCCGACATTGAGGAAACGCAAGGGTCCGCCGTCAAGTACCCGATGATCGGCGATACCGACCTGGCCGTGGCCAAGCTGTACAACATGCTGCCGGCTGAAGAGGCCGGTACATCTGAAGGCCGCACCGCCGCCACCAACGCCACCGTGCGCTCGGTGTTCATCATCGGCCCGGACAAGAAGATCAAGCTGATGCTGACCTACCCGATGACCACCGGCCGCAATTTCGACGAAATCTTGCGCGTGCTGGATTCCATGCAGCTGACCGCCAAGTTCAAGGTGGCCACGCCGGTGAACTGGAAGCACGGCGACGACGTGATCATCGCCGGCTCGGTGTCCGACGACGACGCCAAGACGCTGTTCCCCGGCGGCTGGAAGTCGCCCAAGCCCTACCTGCGCATCACCAAGCAGCCTAGCTGACGCTCTTGCGTTGACGTGGTTCCGCGACGCAGGACCACGACGGCTGGTTTGCGGGATCAGGCCCCGGCGGCGTCGGCACTCGCCAGCGACCTTCGCTTGGCGCGAACAGGCCAGCGAAATTCAGTCGACGAAGAAATCAGGAATGAAGTTCTTCGTCCCGGGCGTCACCGAGTACTGTTCCAGGTCGGTGATGCCGTGCGAGGCCAACAGCGTGTCGTCGATGTAGAAGTTGCCGGTGTTGCTGCTGACGCTGGTCAGGATCAGGTAGGCGGCGTCGGACAGGATCTCGGGCTTGCGGCACAGCGCGATGTCCACGCCGGGGATCATCTGCATGGCGGCGGTAGCGATGGCTGTGCGCGGCCACAGGCTGTTGACGCCTATGCCGAAGGGCTTGAACTCGCCCGCATGGCCCAGCGTGCACATGCTCATGCCGTACTTGGCCATGGTGTAGGCGGTGTGCGGGGCGAACCAGTGCGTCTTCATCGACAGCGGCGGCGACATCGTCAGCACGTGTGGGTTGCGACCGGCCGCGGCCGATTTCTTCAACTCCGGCAAACAAGTGGCGGTGCACAGGTAGGTGCCGCGCGCGTTGATGCCGTTCATCAGGTCGAAGCGCTTCATCGGCGTCAGCTCGGTGTTGGTCAGGCTGATGGCGCTGGCGTTGTTGACCAGGATGTCGATGCCGCCGAAGGCGGCCACTGCCTTCGCCACGGCATCAAGCACTGCCGCATCCTCGCGGATGTCCACCGCCAGCGGCAACGCCTGGCCACCGGCTGCCTCGATCTCTTTGGCGGCGCTGTAAATGGTACCGGGCAGCTTGGGGTTGGGGTCGGTGGTCTTGGCGACGACGACGATGTTGGCACCGTCAGCGGCGGCACGCTTGGCGATGGCCAAGCCAATGCCGCGCGAGGCGCCGGTGATGAACAGGGTTTTGCCTTGGAGTGTGGTCACGGGGTCCCCGGGAATTTATGAACAGCTACGAAGTGTTGAGGACAGAGCACCACTTCGTGGTGGTCTGTCCCGCAATGTCTCACAATTTTTTCTCGTACACAACCCGCAGTATGACGCTGAACGGCACCACCCCGGTGGCGCGCTGGGTACCGTTGGCGTCCGAGTACACCGTCACGTTGGTGAAGGGCTGGGCCAGCACGTTGACGGCCGACACGCGCAGCTGATTCTTGGCGTCAAATTTCCACAGCGCGTAGATGTCCATCTCGCGCTTGATGGTGCTGAAGGTGCTGTTGGTCTGCGAAATGCGTATCGGCCCGCCGGTCTTGTAGGTGAAGTTGCCGCCGATGTTGAAGTCGGCGTTCCATTTGTAGTCCAGCCCGAAGTTGGCCGACAGCGGCGTCTGGTCGGACAGGCGGTTGTTGGGGCCGGGCACGTTGTCCACCGTGGACCAGTTGCGCGACAGGTTGGCGCGCAGGTCCATGGCCGGGCCTTCCTTCCAGAACAGCTGCAGCGGGAACTTGGCGTCCAGCTCGATGCCACGGGTCTGGGCGCGCCCGTCGTTGACCGGCATGGATATCCACTTGTCACCCACCAGGCTGATGTTGTTGCGGATGAAGTCGTCAATCTGGCGCGCATAGACAGAAGCGCTGAACAGTGCGCCGGTGGCGCCGAAGAAGTGCTCGTACGCCACGTCCAGCCCGGTGGCCAGTTCGGGCCGCAGGTTGGGATTGCCCTGGTTGTCCGGCGAGATCGGGCTGTTGTAGATAGAGGTGTAGCGGCGCGGGATCAACCGGTTGATGCCGGGCGCCCGGTAGGTGCGCGTCAGCGCCAGGCGCACCTGGTCGTTCTTGCTGTCGGGCAGCTTCCACAGCACCTGCAGCAGCGGGCTGAGCACGGTCGAACGGTTGTGGATGGCGGCGAAGGTGTTGCCCTCGCTCTCGGTGTCCAGCGTCTCGCCGCGCAAGCCCATGTAGAGCGAGAACTTGGGTGTGACGGCCCATTCATCCTGCGCATAGACCGCCAGGCGGCTCAGCGTGGCGGTGTAGCGCTCGTCGGTGTTCACACCCGGATAGCCGGGGATGGGGCGATCGGTCTCCACCCGGCTTTCGCTGCGGTGGCTGATGCCCGCATCCCAACCCACGCCCAGCGTGTGGTCGTCACCCAGCGGCGTGGCGTACTTGCCCACCGAGGTGACGCCATGGTCACGGGCGCTGGAGATGGTCACCGCGTCCAGCGTTTCGAAGTTGGCGGCGTCGAAGCCCTGCTGGCGGAAGTCGGTGTCGCGCCGGCTGGCGTTGAAGCCCAGTTTGGCGTCCAGCTTGGCGCCATCCTGCCACTTGCGCACCCAGTTCACGTCGGTGCGCAACAGGTCGAAGCGGTCGGCGGGTTGGGTCTGGTTGGAGAAGTACGGCGGCGGCGCGCCGAACAGCGAACTCCACACCTGCGTCGACTCCGAATGCGAACGGTTCAGCAACAAAAAGCCTTGCAAGGACAGCGTGTCGATGTCGGACAGCGTCCAGTTGACGCGCGGCGTCAGGCTCAGCGCATGAAAACGGCCTTCGTCGTGCCGTTTCGAGGTACGCAGCATGTTGGGCCGGCCTGAGGCGTCGGTGCCATCCTCGTCGCGGGTGGAATCCTGGTTGAACTTGCCGGTGCGCAGGTTGGCGCCCAGCGAATACGACATGGCGCCCTGCTTGTCCGACATCTGGAAATCCAGCACCGGCGAGACGAACACGTTGGCGCCTTCCAACGTCAGCTTCAGGTTGCGCTGGGCGGTGGTCACCCGGCTCTTCAGCACGATGTTGATGGTGCCGGCAATCGCCTGCGTGCTGAACTCAGCTGTGGCGGCGCGGATGATCTCGATGCGCTCCACCTGGCTGGGCGGCAGCGAATCCAGCGTGAAGCCGGGCGGCGCCGGCTCGCCATTGAGCAGCACCTGCGTGTAGCCGGCACCCAGCCCGCGCATGCGGATTTCGCCACCACCGCGCCCGGCATTGCCCCCACTGACGGTGATGCCCGGCTGGCGCTTCAGCACATCGGCCAGCGTGGTGTCACCGTATTTGACGATCTCCTCTTGCGTGACCACGATCTTGGCCGCGGTGTCGTCGCGCCGCGCGTCGTACTGCTGGGTGCTGCCGGTGACTTCCACCTTTTCCAGTGTGGTGCCGGGCTTGGGTGCCGAGGCCGGAGCCTGGGGCGGCGCGGACTGAGGGGTCTGCGCTTGCGCCATGCCCATAACGGCGCACAGCCCGGCCGTCAGGATGAGTGCATGCAGCCTGTATCGCTTGTCCATGGGTTGCCTCCCTGCCTGTTGTTGCTTGTTGTTGCGTGGCGGGCGTGATGATGCCCTGGGAATCCACGAGCCCGCACACGCAGGCCCATTTGACACCATACAGGGCCAGCCCATGGCCCGCCAACAGCTTGCGACGAAATGCAGGAAAGCCGGTACAGCCCGCAGACGCGGCCTATACCGGCAAGGGAGGTCCCGTACAAAGTGTCGAGGACAGAGCACCGCTGCGCGGTGGTCTGTCCCGCGATGTCTCAGGTTTTAGAAAAATCCGGCTTGCGCTTTTCCATGAAGGCGCCAAATGCCTCGCGTGCGGCCGGCTCGCGCAGCATGCGGCCAAAGCTGGCGCCCTCTTCGTCCATCTGCTGCAGCACCAGTGCGCGCTGGCCTTTCTTCATCAGGCGCTTGGTTTCGATCAGCGCGCTGATGGGCTTGGCCGCCAGCTTGCGGGCCTGTTGCTGCGCCACATTGTTGGCTTCCATGGGCGGCACCACGCGGTTGACCAGGCCCACTTCCAGCGCCGCCTCGGCCATGAAGGGCTCACCCAGCAGCAGCGCTTCGGCAGCGCGGTGGTAGCCCAGCATCTGCGGCACCAGCAGGCTGGAGGCTGCCTCAGGGCACAGGCCCAGGTTGACGAAGGGCATGGAAAACGCCGCGTTGTCGCCGGCATAGACCAGGTCGCAATGGAACAGCAACGTGGTGCCAATGCCCACCGCCGGGCCGCAGACGGCGGCGATCAGCGGCTTGGGGAAGCCGGCAATTCCGCGCAGGAAGCGGAACACCGGCGAGTCCTGCCCGGCCGGCGGCTGGTTCAGAAAGTCGCCGATGTCGTTGCCGGCGCTGAAGATGGCCGGGTCGCCCTGGATCACCACCACCCGCGTGGCCGCATCGGCTTCGGCCTGCGCCAGCGCATCGGCCATGGTGGCGTACATGGCGGCGGTGATGGAGTTTTTCTTCTCGACGCGGTTCAGCGTGATGGTCATCACACCGGCGTCGGTGTGGGTCAGGATATCGGACATTTTTTTCTCACTCCTTGTAATAGACGATTTGCTGCGTGGTGGTCAGCAGCTGGCCAGACTCTGCCCACAACTGGGCCTGCTGGTCGAAAAAGCCGTTGCGAAAAGCTTGCGCCTGGGCCTGGCCCAGCACGAAGCCGCTGCCGCAGGCGGCCAGTTGGGCGCTGTCGGCGTGGAAATACACCGTCATGGAAACGGTGCCCGCAGGCACGCGCTGGGCGCGGCGCAGGTACACGCGCGGGTAGAAGACGTCGGACATGGCGGCCAGTGCGCAAAAGTCCAGCGCACGCGGCGGTGTGTCGCGCAGCCACAGGCGCGTCAGGCTGTGGTCGCCCTGGCCTTCCCACTGGGTGGGGAAAGCGCCATCCAGGAAACGCATGTCGTAGCGGTTGATCCACTCCACGCCGCTCATGGGCTTGCCAGGTGGCAGGTCGGTGGGGCGGGGTACCGTGGGCATGGGAATGTCGTCCGTACCCCAGGTGCTGCGGCGCGCGGCGGTGACGGCGGTGGCGGTCAGCATCACCTCCTGCACGCCCTGCGCATTGGCCTGCGTCAGCGTGATGCTCCAGTGCTGGGTGGAGCGATTGGTGCGCGCGGGCGTGGCCTGCACATGAAAGGCGCCGGCCTGGATGGGGCCGGCGTAGTTCACCGTCAGCGCAATTGGCTCGCCCAGCAGCTCCGGGTGCAGCAGCACGGCGCGCAGGGCGGTGGCCGCGGTGATGCCGCCAAACGGGCCCACCATGTTCCAGTAGGCGGGCGCGGCAGTGCCGGTGTAGTGGCCGGGTGCGCCGGCAGGGCTCAGGCCCAGGGCCTGGTCGAAAACGTGGGTGTCACTCATGGGGTGAGTGTGCCTTCAACGCCTTGTCGTGGCAGTCCGGTGCGAGACCTTGACGGGCTCAGACGCGCTCGAAGATACCTGCCGCACCCTGCCCCATGCCCACGCACATGGTGACCATGCTGTACTTCAGGTTCTTGCGGTGCAGCGCGTGGATGGCGGTGGCCGAGCGTATGGCGCCGGTGGCGCCCAGCGGGTGGCCCAGCGCGATGGCGCCGCCCATGGGGTTGACCTTGCTCGGGTCCAGCCCCAGCGTGTTGATGACGGCCAGCGATTGCGCGGCAAAGGCCTCGTTCAGCTCGAACCAGTCGATGTCTTCATGCTTCAGGCCAGCGTAGCGCAGTGCCGCGGGAATGGCCTCGATGGGGCCGATGCCCATGATGTGCGGCGGCACGCCCTTGGAGGCGAAGCTGACGAAACGCGCCAGCGGTTTCAGGCCAAACTGCTTGACCGCCTTCTCGCTGGCCAGGATCAGCGCACCGGCGCCGTCCGAGGTCTGCGAGCTGTTGCCGGCGGTGACCGAACCACGGGCGGCGAACACCGGGCGCAACTTGCTCAAGCCTTCCACCGTGGTGTCCAGACGCGCGCCTTCGTCCAGGCTGACGATGCGCTTGGTTTCCACCGTCTTGCCGGTGGCCAGATCGGGCGCGCGGTCGATCACCTCAATCGGCGTCATCTCGTCGGCAAACTCACCGGCCTTCATGGCCGCCAGCGCCTTCATGTGTGACTGGTAGGCGAACTCGTCCTGGGCTTCCCGGCTGACCTTCCACTGTGCGGCCACCTTCTCGGCCGTCAGACCCATGCCGTACGCGATGCCGATGTTCTCGTCATTGGCAAACATGGACGGCGACAGCGACGGCGTGTTGCCCATCATAGGCACCATGGTCATGCTCTCGGTGCCGGCGGCGATCATCACGTCGGCCTCGCCGACGCGGATGCGGTCAGCGGCCATCTGCACCGCGTTCAGGCCCGAGGCGCAAAAGCGGTTGACGGTGACGCCACCCACGCTGTTGGGCAGGCCTGCCAGCACGGCGCCTATGCGCGCCACGTTCAGGCCCTGCGGGCCTTCGGGAATGGCGCAGCCGCAGATCAGGTCTTCAATGGCCTTCGGGTCCAGCGTGGGCACCTGGGCCAGAGCGGCCTTCAGTGCGCGCACCAGCAGGTCATCCGGTCGCATGTTGCGGAAAAAGCCACGGTGCGAACGGCCTATGGGCGTGCGGGTGGCGGCGACGATGTAGGCGTCCTGAACTTGTTTGGTGGACATGGTGGTGTTCCTTGAATTCTGTTCTGGGCGGTGGGGATCAGTTGCGCACCGGCTTGCCGGTGGACATCATGCCCATGATGCGTTCCTGAGTTTTCGGATGCGTCAGCAGCGCGCAGAAGGCCTGGCGCTCCAGCGCCATCAGGTATTCCTCGCTCACCAGGCTGCCGGCATCCACGTCGCCGCCGCAGACCACATTGGCGATCAGGCTGGCGATGTGGAAGTCATGCTGGCTGATGAAACCGCCGTCGCGCATGTTGACCAGCGAGCCCTTGATGGTGGCCACGCCGCTGCGGCCGGCCACGGCGAACTGGCGCTTGTGCGGCGGGCGGTAACCGGCGGCGTACATGGCTTTCGCCTCCGTGATGGCGACGAACAGCAACTCGTCCTTGTGCGGCACGATGGTGTCGCTGTCCAGCAGGTAGCCCAGTTTGCGCGACTCGATGGCGCTGGTGCCTACCTTGGCCATGGCGGCGGCGGTGAAGCCTTCCGTCAAGAAGGGCAGGATGTCCTTGCCGGTCGACGTGGCAGCATTCTCGGCCGCGCGGCGCGCGATGTAGGCCAGGCCACCGGCGCCAGGCACCAGACCCACGCCCACTTCCACCAGGCCGATATAGCTCTCCATGATGACCACGCGCTTGGCTGAATAGACCGCCATTTCACAGCCGCCGCCCAGCGCCAGGCCGCGCACGGCCGATACGGTGGGCACGGTGGCGTAGCGCAACTTCAGCATCACGTTCTGCAACTCGGCCTCGGCGCCGTCGATGGCGGACACGCCGGCCATCATGAAAGCGGGCAGCATGGCCTGCAGGTCGGCACCGGCAGAGAACATCTCGTCGGGCGACCAGATCACCAGGCCCTGGTAGTCCTTCTCGGCCATGTCCACGGCCAGGGACAGGCCCTCGGCCACGTCGGGGCTGATGGCGTGCATCTTGGTCTTGATGCTGGCGATCAGCACGTCGCCGTCCAGCGTCCACAGGCGGATCGCGTCGTCCTCGTGCAGTGTGGTGCCAGCCGTTTCGGCCTGGGGCGCGTTGGCGCCCAGCACGCTTTCGGGGAAGTGCTGGCGCGCATGCACCGGCAGCTTGTGCTGGGCCACGAATTTTCCTGTCGTCGGGTTCCACGAACCCTCGGGCGTGTGCACGCCACCGGCATCGGCCACCGGGCCCTTGAACACCCAATCGGGCAGCGGCGCGCTGGTCAGCGCCTTGCCGGCCTCGATGTCTTCCTTGATCCAGTTGGCCACCTGCAGCCAGCCGGCTTCTTGCCACAGCTCGAACGGGCCCTGCTTCAGGCCAAAGCCCCAGCGCATGGCGAAATCGACGTCGCGCGCGGTCTCGGCGATGCTGGCCAGGTGCACCGCGGCGTAGTGGAACTGGTCGCGCAGGATCGCCCAAAGGAAGCGCGGCTCGGCGCCCTCGGCGTTGCGCAGCAGCTTCAGGCGTTCGCCCGCCGGTTTTTTCAGCATGCGGCCCACCACCTCGTCGGCCTTCTGGCCGGAAGGCACGTAGTCGCCAGCGGCGGCGTCAAAGCGCAGGATGTCGCGGCCCACCTTCTTGAAGAAACCGCCCTTGGCCTTTTGACCCAAGGCCCCCATCTCCAGCAGCTTGGCCAGCACGGGCGGCGTGGAGAAACTGCCGTAGAACGGGTCGGTCTCCAGGCTCAGGTTATCTTGCAGCGTCTTGATGACGTGGTGCATGGTGTCCAGCCCCACCACGTCGGCAGTGCGGAAGGTGCCCGAGCTGGCGCGGCCCAGCTTCTTGCCGGTCAGGTCATCCACCACGTCGTAGGTCAGGCCGAAGGCGTCCACCTGCTTCATCGTCGCCAGCATGCCGGCAATGCCGACGCGGTTGGCGATGAAGTTGGGCGAGTCCTTGGCGCGCACCACGCCCTTGCCCAAAGCGCTGGTGACGAAGGTTTCCAGGTCGTCCAGCACCTGCGGCTGCGTGGTGGGCGTGTTGATCAGTTCCACCAGCAGCATGTAGCGCGGCGGGTTGAAGAAGTGGATACCGCAAAAGCGCGGCTTGATTTCTTCGGGCAGCGCCTCGCTGAGCTTGGTGATGGACAGACCCGAGGTGTTGGAGGCCAGGATGGCGTGCGGGGCGACGAAAGGCGCGATTTTCTTGTACAGGTCCAGCTTCCAGTCCATGCGTTCGGCGATCGCCTCGATCACCAGGTCGCAGTCCTTCAGCAAGTCCATGTGCTCTTCGTAGTTGGCCTGCTGGATCAACCCGGCGTCTTCGGGCACGCCCAGCGGTGCCGGTTTCAGCTTCTTCAGACCATCGATGGCACGGGTGACGATGCCGTTCTTCGGCCCTTCCTTGGCCGGCAGGTCAAACAGCACCACCGGCACCTTGACATTGACCAGGTGGGCGGCGATCTGCGCGCCCATCACACCGGCGCCCAGCACCGCAACTTTTTTGACGAGGAAACGACTCATGGTTTCAACCTTGGAAAAACACCCTGAAGGGTGTGTGAGCGTGGCGCCCCGGGCGCCACTTCAGAATGTGTTTCGGCCATGTGACGGCCGTGAAAAAAATGGGGGCTACTGCGCCCGCACCCAGGTCTGGGTGCGGAAGAAGAAGCCAATGTAGCCGCGCACTTCCAGCTTCTTGCCGCCGTCGACAGGGGTGAGCTTCAGCGTGTATTCCTTGCCGTTCTCCGGGTCCAGGATCTTGCCGCTTTCCCACACGTCGTGGCCTTCGGTTTTCTTGGCGCCGCGGATGATCTCCATACCCACGATAGGCTTGTCCTTGCGGTCGTCGGTGCACTTGTCGCACTTCTCGTCCGGCTTGGCGTCCTTGCGCATGACTTTCTCCACTTTGCCGGACAGCACGCCGCCGGCTTCCGTGATGCGAATCTCGGACTTGGGTTCGCCGGTCTTCTCGTCCACGGTGCGCCACGTGCCTACCGGCGTCATTTGCGCAAAGGCAGACACAGAGATCAGGGAACCCAGTGCCAGGGCGATCACGGTACGCAGCAACATGTCAGCTCCTCGTTGTAGGTGGTTCAGCGGAAAGGCCGGGCTCAGCTTACGCAAACACCGCTTCGGTGTCCATCAGCACCTTGGCGCCGGCGCGCGCGGTGCGCATCAGCATCGTGGTCTCAGGGAACAGGCGGGCGAAGTAGAAGCGCGCAGTCTGCAGCTTGGCCTGGTAGAACGGGTCGGTGTTGCCAGCGGCGATCTCGCGCAGCGCCACCTGGGCCATGCGGGCCCAGAAGTAGCCGAACACCATGTGGCCGGCCACGCGCAGGTAGTCCACGGCGGCGGCGCCCACCTCGTCGGCATTCTGGAACGCCTTGAAACCCAACTCGGTGGTGAACTTGGTCATCTGGTCGCCCAGGATGGCGATGGGGGTGATGAATTCGGCCATCTTCTCGTTGACGCCTTCTTCCTCCACCAGCGCGGCGATCAGCTTGCCGAACTTCTTCAGCGTGGCGCCGTTGTTGCCCAGCACCTTGCGGCCCAGCAGGTCCAGCGACTGGATGGTGTTGGTGCCCTCGTAGATCATGTTGATGCGGTTGTCGCGCACATACTGCTCCATGCCCCATTCAGAGATGAAGCCATGGCCGCCAAACACCTGCATGCAGGCGTTGGTGGCGATGTTGCCGTTGTCGGTCAGGAAGGCTTTGACGATGGGCGTCAGCAGCGCCACCATTTCAGCGGCGTCCTTGCGCACCTTCTCGTCGGGGTGGTGCAGCTCGCGGTCAATCAGCAGCGCGGAGTACAGGCTCAGGGCACGGCCACCCTCCGCATAGGCACGGGCGGTCAGCAGCATCTTGCGCACGTCGGGGTGCACCATGATGCTGTCGGCCGGCTGGTCCTTGTTCTTCGGGCCGGTCAGGCTGCGGCCCTGGATGCGGTCCTTGGCATAGGCCACCGCGTTCTGGTAGGCCACTTCGGTCAGGCCCAGCGACTGCATGCCCACACCCAGACGGGCGGCGTTCATCATCACGAACATCGCTGCCAGGCCCTTGTTGGGCTGGCCCACCAGCGTGCCCACGGCACCGTCCAGCACGATCTGCGCGGTGGCGTTGCCATGGATGCCCATCTTGTGCTCCAGGCCGCCGCAGTAGATGCCGTTGCGCGTGCCCAGCGTGCCGTCGGCGTTGACGTTGAACTTCGGCACCACGAACAGGCTGATGCCCTTGCTGCCTTGCGGCGCGTCCGGCAGGCGGGCCAACACCAGGTGGATGATGTTGCTGACCATGTCATGCTCACCGGCGCTGATGAAGATCTTGTTGCCGGTCAGCTTGTAGGTGCCATCGGCCTGCGGTTCGGCCTTGGTGCGCAGCATGCCCAGATCGGTGCCGCAGTGCGGCTCGGTCAGGCACATGGTGCCGGTCCACTCGCCATTGGTCAGCTTGGGCAGGTAGGTCTTCTTCTGTGCGTCGGTGCCGTGGGCGTGCAGCGCCTCGTAGGCGCCGTGCGTCAGACCGGGGTACATGGTCCAGGCCTGGTTGGCGCTGTTCAGCATTTCATAGAAGCACTGGTTGACGGTGATGGGCAGGCCCTGGCCACCGTATTCGGGGTCGCAGGACAGCGCGGGCCAACCGCCTTCCACGTACTTGGCGTAGGCTTCCTTGAAACCCTTGGGCGTGGTGACCTCGTGCGTGGTCTTGTCCAGCTTGCAGCCCTCCTGGTCGCCGCTGATGTTCAGCGGGAAGGTGACTTCGGCAGCGAACTTGCCGCCCTCTTCCAGCACCGCGTTGATGGTGTCGGCGTCCACCTCGGCGTGGCGCGGCATGGCCTTGTACTCGTCGCTGACCTTGAACACTTCGTGCATCAGGAACTGCATGTCGCGCAGGGGCGGTGTGTATGTGGGCATGGAAATACTCCTGGTCTATCTGTTAAGAGGCGATGGTTGATTTCTTGGCCGCCGGCGTCTTGCCGGTGCCACGGGTCTTGGGGGCCGCCAGGGCAGCCTGGCTGCCATAGCGCTGAAGGATGTTGTCGAAACCGGTGTGGGCGCGCTCAATGGAACCCGGGCGCTTGAGGAAGCGCGCCTCGTAGTGCAGTGCCAGGATCAGGCCGTGGATCTCGAAGGCCACCTGGTTCTCGTCGGCGTCTGCGCGCAGGTGGCCCTCTTCCTTGGACATGACCACCGCACGGTGCACGGCGGCCAGCCAGGTCTTGACGGAAGATGCCAACGCGTCGCGCACCGGGCCGGGCCGGTCGTCGAACTCCACCGCGCCGCTGATGAACACGCAGCCGGACTGGATCTCGATCGCCACGCGCTTCATCCAGTTGGCAAACAACGCCTGTACCCGCGGCAGGCCGCGCGGCGCGCCCAACGCCGGGTAGAACACCTCTTGCTCGAAGCGGTTGAAGTACTCGCGCACAACAGAGATCTGCAACTCCTCGCGCGAGCCGAAGTGGGCAAAGACGCCAGACTTGCTCATCTGCGTGGCGTCGGCCACGGCGCCTATGCTCAAGCCTTCCAGACCGACCTGGGTGGCCAGGCCCATGGCGGCCTCGACGATCAGCATCTTGGTCTGCTGGCCCTTTTGCGAGGCCCGCACCGAGCGCGAAGCATCGGCCACGCTGGCGCGCGCGGATTTGGCGGTCAATTCCGATACGGACATGCTGATCTAAATAAAACGAACGATCGTACTATTTTGCAGCAATTTGAGGGCGATGTGTAGCGTCCCAACGTTTTAGAGGGCGATTTCTAACCGGGGAAAGGGTTTACCCGAGCGACAGGCATTACAACGTGCACAGGCAGCTGGGCGACCCCAAGCCTGCACCCGGAGCGCGGAAACCTCAAAGGGAAATCAAAAAAGGGAAGAACCCCAGCTCAGAGCAGCAACGCCAGGCTGGCGTCCAGATGCTCGGACGGCAGCCGCTTGAAGCCTGAGCGGGCAAAGCGCTGCAGCCGGCCCATCACGAAAGCGGTCAGCGCCGAGGCCTGCACCTGGGCATCCACGCTGGGGGTGGCGGAGTTGCCCTGCGCGGCGGCGCCATCGCGCAGGCCCTGCTTCAGTGTGGCTTCAATCTTGTCGAAGAACTGGTTCATGCGCTGCTGCAGGCGCTCGTTCTCGAACACCAGCGCGTCGCCCACCATCACACGGGTCATGCCGGGATTCTTCTCGGCAAACTGCACCAGCATGGCGACGATCTTGCCGGCATGGCGGCTGCCGCTCTCAGCGCCGGCCTCGCGCTCGGTGATCTGGTTGATCAGCGAGAACACGGTCTGTTCGATGAATTCAATCAGACCTTCGAACATCTGGGCCTTGCTGGCGAAGTGCCGGTACAGCGCCGCCTCGCTCACTTCCAGCCGCGCGGCCAGCGCGGCGGTGGTGATGCGCTCCGCCCCCGGCTGCTCCAGCATGGCCGCCAGCGCCTGCAATATCTGCACCCGTCGCTCGCCCGGTTTGGGGCGCTTGCGCGTCGGGGCGGCGGGGCTGTCGCTGGATTCGGATATGCCGGCAGGGAGTTCGGTGTCAGACATGGTGCAAAGCCAGAATGTGCAAAGATTCTCTCACAGCCCCAGCCCAGGGTTTTCGCGGGGGCCAACGCTCACTTTCCGGCCCATCCCTTTGCCACAGTGGGCGAGCGTGGGGGCACACATCAATGCGAACGGATCATGGTGCCATAAGCCTGCTCGGTCAGGATTTCCAGCAGCATCGCATGCGGCACCCGGCCATCGATGATGTGCACGGCATTGACGCCGCTTTTGGCAGCGTCCAGCGCCGATGAAATCTTGGGCAGCATGCCGCCGTGGATGGTGCCGTCGGCGAACATCTCGTCGATTTCGCGCGCCGTCAGATCGGTCAGCAGCTTGCCGGCCTTGTCCAGCACGCCGGGCGTGTTGGTCAGCAGCATCAGCTTTTCGGCACGCAGCACGGTGGCCAGCTTGCCGGCCACCACGTCGGCGTTGATGTTGTAGCTCTCGTTGTGCTCGCCAAAGCCTATCGGGCTGATGACGGGGATGAAGGCGTCGTCCTGCAGCGCCTTGACCACGCTGGGGTCGATGGACACGATGTCGCCCACCTGGCCGACGTCATGCTCCTTGGCGGGGTCGTCCTTGTCGGGCATGCGCAGCTTTTGCGCGCGAATCATGCCGCCATCGCGCCCCGTCAGGCCGACCGCCTTGCCGCCGGCCTGGTTGATCAGGCCCACGATGTCCTGCTGCACCTCGCCCCCCAGCACCCACTCCACCACTTCCATCGTCTGCGCATCTGTCACGCGCATGCCCTGGATGAACTCGCCCTTCATGCCCAGCCGGTTCAGCGCGTTCTCGATTTGCGGACCACCACCATGCACCACCACCGGGTTGATGCCCACCAGCTTGAGCAGCACCACGTCCTCGGCGAAATCGGCCTGCAAGGCGGGATCGGTCATGGCGTTGCCGCCGTACTTGATGACCATGGTCTTGCCGTGGTACTTGCGGATGTAGGGCAGCGCCTGGGCCAGGATTTCAGCCTTGTCGCGCGGCGCAATGTTCAGGGTGTCGGTCATGGTGGGGGCCGTTCAGAAGCGGGACGGAAGGGTCAATTGCGCGCATTGTGCCGCAGATGGATGACTAGCGCCGAAGCCACCGCGGTACTTTGAAGCGCACGATCATCAGGTAGGCGCCGACATAGGTGGCCACGAACAGCAGGCAGAACACGATCAGCATGCCGGTGTTGCGCCACAGCAGCAGCGCCGGCACCACGGTCAACCCCGAGAAGCTCCACAGGTAGGGCGAGGTGCGGTTGTTGCGCATCAGCATGCGGCGCGCCTCGTCGTCATGGAACACGCTGCGCACGATGCGCCGGTAAATCAGCTGGTGGAAGTGCAACGCATCCGCCACGCCGGGCGAGACGCCGCGCGACATCTTGCGGTAAATGGAAAAGATGGTTTCCCACACCGGGTAGATCAGCAGCAGCATGGGAAACCACGGAGACACCTGCTCGTGCCGCTGTACCAGCGTGATGCTGGCAACGGCGATGACGATGCCCCACAGGTAGGCGCCACCGTCGCCGACGAAGATCAGCCCGCGCGGGTAGTTCCACACCAGGAAGCCGGCGGTGGCGCCCAACAGGCACATCATGATGGTCATCAACTGCCGGTCGCCGACCTGGAAGGCCACGATGGCCAGCGCCAGGCACACCAGACAGGCCACGGCGCCGGCCAGGCCGTTGTAGCCGTCGATGATGTTGAAGGCGTGCGGCAGGCCGCTGATGGCGACAAAGGCCAGCGCCACCGAGATCCAGGGCCAGGCGGCGAGCATGTCGTCCAGAACGGGCACGCCCAGGCGCACCACCGACACGTTGAGAAAGTAGCAGGCCATGGCCGCAGAGGCGGCCGTCATCAGCAACCGGTAGCGGGCCGACATGCGGTGCGTCAGGTCCTCGGCAAAGCCGCTGAGCACGGCGGGCGCGGCCACCAGCAGGAACATGCCCACCTGCTGCGGTTTCAGACCCACGTTCCAGTTGAACAGGCCTTCGTCAAAGTACGCCGCCACCAGGTACACCAGGGCCAGCGCCAGCGCCACCGCAACGCCACCCAGGCGCGACACATGTCCGGCGTGGAAGCGCTGCGGCTTGTCCTTGGCGTAGTGGTACGGTTGGGTGTAGCGGCTGCGCATCAGCACCACACAGGCCGCCAGGGCCAGCCAGAAAGCAAAAACGGTCAACGCCAACATGGGGACGGGTGCTTGTTGTTCTATGCAGGGCAGGTCTGTTGGCCTCGCCTCAGAGGAAAAGTTACAACGCGATTGCGGATTATCGATGCCGGGCGGCGCGGCGGCGCCATCCCTGCCTCTATGATATTCCGTCGACCCACTGCCTTTATCCACAGCCCCATGATGCCAGGTTCCGAACACGCCGCCCACCCCAGGGCCAGCGCATGAGCACACCCATCGCCAACAGCGTGGCATCCGTGCGGGTCGACCTGTCGGGCAACGCGCAGCTGGACGCCCTGCTGGAGGGCACCAAATGGGGCGGGCCGGCGGGCACGGCGGCCACACTGGACTACAGTTTTCCCACGGCGGCCAGCACCTGGGCCAGCGGCTACGGTGACGGCGAGCCGCTGGCCAAGGTGACCGGGCTGACGGCGGAGCAACAGGCGGCGGCCGTGAGCACCATGGCCGCCTGGGCGGCAGTGGCCAACCTGCACTTCAACCCGGTGGCGGACACCGCCAGCAGCGTGGGCGACATCCGCTTTGCCGGCACCAACAGCAGCGGCATCCGCAATTCGCAAGCCTATGCCTATTCGCCCAGCAACGTGCCAGAGGGCGGCGACATCTGGTTGAACCCGGGTGCCTACTGGGACGGCTACAACCCGGGCGACTACGGCTATGCCACCTACCTGCACGAACTGGGGCATGCGCTGGGCCTGTCGCACCCGTTTGGCGGCAGCATTGGCGGCGTGCTGCCCATCGCCGAGGACAGCTACAACAACTCGCTGATGAGTTACACGGCGCTGGCGGGCTACAGCGGCTCGTACGTGAACTTCAACCCCACCACGCCCATGCTGTATGACATCGCGGTCATCCAGTACCTGTATGGCGCGAACACCAGCTACCACGCCGGCGACGACACCTACACCTTCCACCAGGGCCAGAGCTACTACCAGACACTGTGGGATGGCGGTGGCACCGACACCATCGCCTGGGACGGCGCCACCCAGGGCGCCACCATCGACCTGCGCCCGGGCCACTGGAGCGACCTGGGCAACCCGTTGCAGTTCAATGACGCCAGCGGCAAGCCACTGGCCACGGTGGGCCTGGATATGGCCATCTACTACACGGTGACGATAGAAAACGCCATCGGTGGCGCGGCCAACGACACGCTGATCGGCAACCCCGTGGCCAATTTGCTGAGCGGCAACGGCGGCAGCGACACCCTGCTGGGCAACCAGGGCAATGACACGCTGGACGGTGGCAGCGGCATCGACGTGGCGCAGTATGACGGCCGGCGGCGCGACTACACGCTGAGCCCCAGCGCCACCGGCCTGACGGTGACCGATCAAACCGGGACGGACGGCACCGATCTGCTCAGCGGCGTCGAGCGGCTGCACTTCAGCGACGGCTGGTGGGCCATGGACATGGCGGCGACCGCGCCCGGTGGCGAGACGGCGCTGCTGCTGGGCGCGCTGGGCGGGCCTTTTGCGCTGAGCAACGGGGCGCTGGTCGGGGCCTTTCTGGCCTGGTTCAGCACGCCTGCAGACGTTGCAGCAGCTGCCCTGCCTTCCCTGCTGGATGCGGCCAATTACCTGGTGAGCCTGCAGGTGCCGCGCGATCTGGCGGGCGGCGACAGCCATGCGGCCCTGGTCAAGCTGTTGTACACCAACATCGTCGGCGCAGAGCCCGACGCCAGCACCCTGGCCAGCTACACCAGCCTGCTGGACAGCCATGCGCTGACACCGGCGCAGCTGCTGGCCACGACGGCGGCGCTGCCACTGAACCAGGCCCATGTGGGTCTGGTAGGCCTGGCAAGCACAGGCCTGCAATACGCACCCTAGCGGCGCAAACCGGCAAGGTGGCTGGCCGCGGCGGGCCTGACCGTCAGTGCTTCAGCGCGCTGTTCACCTCTGCCACCGCCTGGGTGTCGGCGGCACCCACCAGGGCCATCAGGCGTATGCGCGATACCAGGTAGAGGTAACGCGCCTGCGCCAGATCTCGCAGCGCCGTGGTGCGCTGCTGCTCGGCATTCATGATGTCAAGCTGCGTGCGCGCACCGGCCTGGAATGACTTGCGGCTGGACACCACCAATTGCTCGGCCGAGCGCACGGCCGCTTCCAACGCCTTGATCTTGGGTGCGTTCTCCGTCACGCCGCGGTACTCGCGGTTGACGCGCACGCCCAGATCCAGCCGCTGCACATCCAGCGCCTCTTCCGCGCGGCGCACGTCGGCCATTGCGGCGCGCACCTGAGAGTTGACATAGCCGCCGGCATACAGCGGAACATTCAGCTGCAGGCCAATGGAGTTGTCGGTGTAGCGGGACAGCGGCGAGGTCGTATTCTCACTGGTGCTGCGCTGCCATTGCACAATGGCATCCAGCGTGGGTTTGTGGCCGGCCTTGGCTTTGTCAACCTCCAGCCGCGAAGCCTCCAACTGCGCACGCAATTGCTTCAGCTCGGGACTGGCCTGCTCGGCACGGTCGGTCCAGCTCTCCACGGTGCCCATGGCTGCCACATCCAGATTCAGCTTGATCGGGTCCACCGGCGCCAGCTCGTCCACCGGCTGGTTGACAATGGCCTGCAGTTGGCGCCGTGTGTAGCCCACGTTCTGCCGCGCTTCAAGCTCCTGCGCAATGGACAAGTCCAGGCGAGCCTGCGACTCGTCGATGTCGGTGCGAATGCCCGAACCGGCGGCAAACATCTTGGTCGCGGCATCCACCTGCGTGGTGTAGAAAGCCTTTTGCGCCAGCACCAGATCCAGTTGCTCCTTGGTCAGCAAGGCCTCGAAGTAAGCGCCGGCCACCCGGGTGGCCAGGTTCTGTTCCTCGCGCTCCAGCGCCGCTTCGCTGTCTTTCACCTGCTCCTTGGCCTGCCTGAACTGGGCCAGGTTGTAAGGCCGGTACAGCGGCTGACGCAACTGCACCGTCTGGTTGGAGCTGATGTATTCCAGCTGCGAGGTGTTCTCCTGCCCCAGGAAATTGGGGGCGATGCTCTCCAGCCGGTTCTTGGTGCGCCCGAGACTGGCGGACAGGTTGGGCAGCAGCTGTGAACGCGCCTGCGGCAGGCGCTCGCGCCCCACATCGGCTTGCGCACGCGCCGCCAATATCGTGGCGTCCTGCTTCTGCGCCGCCTGGTAGGCCTGCAGCAGGTCCATGGCCGATGCCGACAGGCCCGCGCAGGCCAGCGCGCAGCCCAGCGCCAGGCGCTTCAATGACGTCGCATGCGCCAGGGCACTGCGAGGGGGTTGACGATTCAGCACGGCTTCACTCCTCTTTCATCGACGCTGCCAGGCGCTTGGTCAGCGGGTGCAGCAGGTAAGTCAACATGGTCCGTTCACCGGTGATGAACACCAGCTCCACGGGCATGCCGGGCGTCAGGGTGCGTTTGCCCAGTTTCTTGTAACCTTCGGCGGTCACAACCACTCGGGCCAGGAAGTAAGGCTGGCCATTCTGCTCAGCCAGCTGGTCGCCAGAGATCGACACCACCTTGCCTTCCACCACCAGTTGCGGCGAATTGGCGAAGGAGGAAAAACGCACGTCCACCGGCAGGCCCGCGTGGATCTTGTCCACCAGGTGCGGCGCCACATGGGCTTCCACCAGCAAGGCCTCATCCACAGGCACAATGTCCATCAGCTTCTGGCCTGGCCCCACCACACCACCGACGGACTGGAACGCCAGCCCCACCACCTGCCCGGCCACCGGCGCCTTGATGTCGATGCGTCCAAGGTCTTCGGTGATGGCGCGGAACTTTTGCTCCTCGCCAGTGGCTTCGCGCGAAATGTCGTTCAACTGCGTCTCGACTTCCTTGCGGTACTCCTGCTGCCGCGACACCATGCGCTGGCGCAACTCGCCAATGGCGCGCTTGGCGCGGATGGTGTTGCCCTGCAGTTCCATGATGCCGGAGTTGGCTTCGGCCGACATGCGCTCCAATTCCAATTGGCGGTTGCGCGGCGCATAGCCTTCCTTGACCAGCCCCCGCGTGTTGGTCAATTCTTCGGTCAGCAAGCTGAGCTGGTTGCGACGGTTGATCAGCATGCCCTCGTAGGCGACGATCAATGCCTCCTGACCTTGAATGGACTCCTCCACCCCCTGCAAGTCCGCACTCAAGCCAGCTCGCCGCGCCGTGAACAGCTGCTCCTGGTTCATCATGGACTGGCGAATTTGCGGGTCGCTGCCCGCCGCCACCACGTCCGGGTGGAACGTGACCTTGCTCTGCCCCGCCTGCTCGGCACGCAGCCGGCTCTCCATCACACGCAGGCCCAGGTAGCGCTGCCGCTCCGCCTCGTAGTTGGCGCGGATGACGGCCGGATCCAGCCTCACCAGCACCTGGCCCTCCTTCACGCGGTCCCCTTCCCTGACCAGCACTTCCTTGACAATGCCGCCGGTCAGGTGCTGCACCGCCTTGCGTTTGGTGTCGATGGCAACCACGCCAGGACTGGGCACCCCTTCGTCCAAGGGCGCAAAGCCGGCCCACAACAGGAAGCCACCCAGGCCCAGGGCCAGTGCCCACAGGCCCAGGCGCGCGCCACGGCTTGAACGTGCCGCTGCCTCCAGCGCGGTGGAGTCCGATTCGTCCACGGAAGCATCGGTGACGGGCAGTTTGGCCTGCAAGGTTTTGACTAGATCCAGTTTGGTCATGACAGACTCGTTTCGAAATTTGACAGAAAGTGGGACATCAGGCCATTTGCGGGGCAGCGCCCGGCACGGGGGGCGTTGCCGCCGGCATGGCGGGTCGTTGTGGCTGAAGGGCGGCAATCACCGCATCACGCGGCCCCTCGACCTGGATCTGGCCGTCGCGCAGGATCAGCAGACGGTCGGCAACGGCGATCACGCCAGGGCGGTGCGAAATCAGGAACACCGTCTTGCCCTTGAGCTTCAATTCCTGCACCGACTTGACCAGCGCCTGCTCACCCGCCTCATCCAGGTTGGCATTGGGCTCGTCCAGGACAATCAAGGCCGGGTTGCCGTAGACGGCGCGCGCCAGGCCTATGCGCTGACGCTGGCCACCGGACAACAGGTTGCCGGCCTCGCCAATGGGCGTGTCGTAGCCTTTGGGAAAGCGCAGGATCATTTCGTGCAGACCGGCGCAGCGTGCGGCCTCAATCACCTTCTCAGGATCAACCTTGCCGAATCGGGCAATGTTTTCAGCAATGTTGCCGTCCAGCAATTCCACGTCCTGCGGCAGGTACCCCAGGTGCGGGCCCAACTCCATCCGGTCCCAGCCTGACAGCGGCATCTGGTCCAGCAACACTTCGCCATTCACATCCGGCCAAATGCCCATCAGCACCCGCGCCAGCGTGGACTTGCCCGAACCCGAAGGGCCAAGGACCACCGTCACGGTGCCGGCAGCAACGCTGAAGCCTATGCCTTTGAGGATAGGGGTGGCACGGCCCGGGGCAGTGGCGACCACGTCGCGCAAGGCCACCGCGCCCGTGGGCGGCACCCGGTGCAAGGCCTCATCGCGCTCCGGATAGCCCATCAGCAACGCCTCCAGGCGGGTGAATGCCTCGCGGGCCCCAGCCATCTGCCGCCATCCCCCCACGATCATGTCTATCGGCGACAAGGCCCGCGTCATCAGCACGTTGGCGGCGATCATGCCGCCCGGGGACAGCTGCCCGTCAATCACCAGCATGGCACCGGCACCCAGGGCCAGGGACTGCTGCGCATAGCGCACGAACTTGCTGATGGCGCTGATCCTGTGCGTCATGTGCTGGGACACGGTGCTTTGCGTCAGGTAGTCCTGGTGCCGGCGCGCCCAGCGCTGCTTCAGGCTGTTGATCATCCCCATGGATTCCAGCAATTCCGCATTGCGCAGCTTGCTCTGCAGGAAACTGTTGGCCTCCACCTGGGCCATGGCGGCCTCCTCGGAAGGCGCCAGCGTGCGGCGCTGGCCAAAGAAAGCCAGCGCGACCTGGATCAGGCCAAACACAATGCCCAGCACACCCAGCCAAGGGTGCAGGAAGAACAGCACCCCCAGGTAGATGGGTGCCCAGGGCGCGTCAAAGAAGGCAAAGATGCCGGTCCCGGTGATGAACTGGCGCACCTGCAGCAGGTCACCAAACGCCCGTTGCGGGTTGGTGCCCGTCTGGCTGAGGTGGGCCTCGAAACTGGCATTGAACACCTTGGTGCTGAGCTGGTTGTCCAGACGCACACCCGCATGCACCAGCAGGCGCGAGCGCATCCAGTCGCACACCGACATGATGGCGAACAGCACCAGCGTCAACAGCGACATGGCCAGCAGCGTCAACTCGCTGCGGCTGGACATCACCCGGTCGTAGACCTGCAACATGTACAGCGTGGGCGACAACATCAGCACGTTGGAGAGCAGGCTGAACAGGCCCACCATCACGAACTCGCTGCGGAAGGTCCACAACACCTGCGTCAGCTCGCTGCGCTGGAAGAACTTGGGAGTTTTCATACGATTGGCTTCACATTCGATCAAACAGCGGGGCTGGCCACCGCAGCGCCCGGGCCCGTGGCCGGACGCACCGCCGCCGCCTTGACTTGCTGCGCGGCCTCGGACAAGGCCTTCAACACCTCGTCGCGCGGCCCCATCGCCTGCACCTGGCCGTCCCGCAGCACCAACATCTTGTCGGCCACCGCCAGCAGGCTGACGCGGTGCGTCATGACGACAAACGCCGTGCCCTTGGCCTTCAGCTGGTTGATGGCGCTGGCCAGCGCGGCGTCACCCACCTCGTCCAGGCTGGAGTTCGGCTCGTCCAGCACCACGAAAACCGGTTCACCATAGATGGCGCGCGCCAGGCCCACGCGTTGGCGTTGGCCACCCGACAGCATGGCGCCGTCCCGGCCAACCTGGCTGTCATACCCTTGCGGCAACGACATGATCAACTCGTGCAATCCCACGGCGGTGGCTGCGGCCTCCACCTTGGCCATGTCCACAACGCCGAAGCGGGCGATGTTCTCGGCCAGGGTGCCGTCGAACAGTTCGACACCCTGCGGCAGGTACCCCACGTAGGGGCCCAGTTCGTCCTTGTTCCAGGTGAACACATCGGCACCGTCCAGCCGCACCTTGCCGGCGGCGGCCGGCCACAGGCCCATCAGCAGCCGCGCCAGTGTGGACTTTCCGGAAGCCGAGGGCCCGACCACCGCAATCACCTCACCTGGGTTCAGTGCAAACCCGACCCCACGCAGGATGGGGATGGTGCTGCCGGGCGCGCCGGCCATCAGGTTTTCCACCTGCAACACACCACGCGGCTGCGGCAAGGCCATGCCGACTTCCTTGGCCGGCACCGCGCCCAGGATGTGCTCAAGCCGGATGTAGGATTCCCTGAAATTGATCACCAGCTGCCATTGGGTGACGATTTGCACCAGCGGTGCCAGCACCCGGCCCCCCAGCATGGAGCCCACAATCATGTAACCGGCGCCGCCATTGAGCTCATTGTTCAACAGCAGGTAGGCGCTCAAACCCAGCAGCATGGAGCTGGTGACGTTCTGCACAAACTTCGAAGCAGCCTGGAAAATTGCGCTCTTTTCAGAGGCGATGGTCTGGAAATTCAGGAAGGCACGCTGCCTGACCATCCAGCGGCGATGGATGTCACGCAACATGCCCATGGATTCGATCACCTCGGCATTGCGCAAGCTGCCATCGGCATACTGCTGGGCCTGCATGGAGCCGCGGTTGGCGGCCGCCAGCGGCGGTTGTGTGGCGCGCTCATTCAGCCAGGCGACAAAGGTCTGCACAATCGCCGCCACCACGGCCGACCAGCCCAGGATGGGGCTGATGGCGAATATCAGCGCCAGGAACACCAGGGATACCGGCGCCTCCATCAGTGCCGTCAGCACCGGGCTGTGAATGAATTCGCGCACCACGCGCAAATCAACCATGGGCTGGATGCTGCCGCCGGGCAGGCGTTTGAGATTAGTCTCAAAGATGGCATTGAACACCCGCCCGTTCATGCGCTTGTCAAAAGCCATGGCGGCCTCATGCATGACCTCGGAGCGCGCCCACTCCAGCACCTCCATCAGCACGTAAATGCCGATGACCAGCACGGTCAACATCGCCAGCGTCATGTGGCTGCGGCTGTTCACCACGCGGTCATACACCTCCAGCATGTAGCCGGATGGGGCCATCACCAGCAAGCTGGAAAAGATGCTGATCCAGGCGGCCCGCTTGAAGAAGGGCTTCATCGCCTCAATGGCTTGGCGCAGTTCCGAAGGCGGTTTGCTCGGGTTCATGTTCTTGTTTCCTCAACCATCACATACTCTGGAAATGGGGAGCCGTCAGCTTCAGACGGCCCGGTGGAAGACGTCAGCGATTCAGACGCCTCGGTGGCTTGCTGGTGCAGGGGATCGGCGGGTTCGAGGGCGAACCCGAAAACCAGTTGGAACACGCCGTCGGGTTTGCGCGAGAGCACAATCTCACGCAACTTTTTCTGGTGGAAGTTGGCCTCGTCAGCCGGCTGCAAAGCCAGTTGGAAGCGCATGCGCCCGTCCAGCGTGTACATGGACAATTCACCACCCTTCACGCTCAGCGTGTGGCGGTCAAAGTAGACCGGGCAGTTGTCACCGAACTTCAGCAGCGGCAAGGTTTGCGCCCCCAGCTTGGCAACGTTGAATGGGCTGCCCGGCAGTTGGTAGACCATGCGGCTGGCGCGCGACACCGAATAAATGGCATTGCAGACCATCTGCGAGCCCATGTGCGGGAATTGCTCACGCAGGCGCTTGTAGACCATGTGGTGCAAGGCCACCCGGTTCCAGCACCGCGTATCCCGCACAATCGGCGCCAAGGCGTTGCAAACCTCGGCAAACGCCGCCTGCAAACTCTGCAAACGGGCGATTTGCTCTGGGCTGCCAGCCAAAGGGACACGCAGGATAAAATTCATATAGGATCGGATTTTAGCGCAGTCCTATATGAATTTTTGTATGCGATTGTAAAGATCGCCCCGAAGCCGACAGTGCCGACGAGGATGCGCCTAAGCAATTGATTTAATTTGGTTTTCTTCCTGCCGCCCGCGGCGGACAATTGGCCATGCCGTTGAATTCACCCACGCACGCAGAGATCCACGAACTGGTCTCGCTGTTCAACAAACGGCGTTTCGGCGACGCCGGCCGGCTTGCCCACGCCATGACGCAGCAGCACCCCGGGTTCGGCCTGGGCTGGAAGGTGCTGGGCGCAGCCTTGCGCCAGGACGGCCAGGCGCAAGCGGCGCTGGGCTGCCTGCAAAAAGCGGTTGCGCTGTCCCCGCAAGACGCCGAGGCCCGCAGCAACATGGGCAACGTGCTGATGGATCTGGGACGGCTTGACGAAGCGATCGCCAGCCATCAGCAGGCCGTGCAATTGCAGCCGGATTTCGCCCCGGCCCACAACAACCTCGGCAACGTGTGGCGGCAGCGGGGGCAATTGGCCAACGCCGAAGCAAGCTACCGCAGCGCCTTGGCCCTGAACCCCGGTCACGTTCAGGCCATGAGCAACCTGGGTCTGACGCTGAAAGACCAACAGCGCCTGGCCGAAGCGCGCGACATCCTGCTCAAGGCCACCCAACTCGACCCGGGCTTTGCGCAGGCCTGGGGCCACCTGGGCGTGACGCTCACCGACATGGGATGCCTGGCAGAGGCCGAGGCCGCCTTTGCGCAGGCCATCCGCCTCGACCCGCAAGACGCCTATGCCCACACCCACCTGGGCGTTGCCTTGCGCAACATGGCCAGGCTGGCCGAGGCGCAAGCCAGCCTGCAACGGGCGATTGCCATCGCGCCGGACCATGCGCAGGCGCACAACACGCTGGGTGCAGTCCTGAACGACCTCGGCATGCCGGAAGCCGCCATGGCCTGCTACCGCCGCGCGCTGGCGCTGGATGGCCACTACTTTGGCGCCATCACCAACCTGGCCACGACGCTGACCAGCCTGGGCCACTTTGAGGAAGGTTTGCGGTACTTTGAACAGGCCTTGCAGCTCAAGCCGGGCTTTCGCGAAGCGCATGACAACCTGCTGTTTGCGCTGAACTACCACCCTGACATGCCAGCGCCGCAGATCTACAGCGCCTACCAGCGGTTTGACCAGCTGCTGGGAGCCCCTTTGCTGCAGACTGCGCCAGCCGCGGCAAGGCCGGCGAGCCCCAGCCGGCGGTTGCGGGTGGGCTACCTGTCGCCAGACCTGCGCCGCCATTCCTGCCGGCATTTCGTGGAACCCTTGCTGGCCAACCACGACCAGGCGGCCTTTGAGGTGTTTGCCTATTCGGAGCTGGCCCACGAGGACGACGTCACCCAGGGCCTGAAGCGCCATTGCGCGCACTGGTTGACGACCTGGGGCATGACCGATGAGGCCCTGGCGCAGCGGGTGCGGGACGACGGCATCGACATCCTGGTCGACCTGGCCGGCCACACCGCAGGCAATCGGCTGGCGGTCTTTGCACGCAAGCCGGCACCGGTTTCCGTGTCCTGGCTGGGCTACGGCTACACCACCGGCCTGCGCGCCATCGACCACTTCCTGACCGACTGGCACATGGCGCCGAGCGGCAGCGAATCGCTGTTCAGCGAATCCCCCTGGCGGCTGGGCCGCGTGGCGCTGGCTTATCGGCCGACAGACGCCATGGGGCCAGTGAGCCCGCTTCCAGCCCAGCAACGGGGCTACGTGACCTTCGGCAGCTTCACCCGCGCCATACGCATCAACCACCACACGGTGCGCGTCTGGTCGGCGCTCTTGAAACGCGTCGCCAACGCCAGGCTGGTGGTAGACAGCCGTGACTTCCATAGCCCGCAGATGCAACAGCAACTGCTGGCGCGCTTCGCGGCCCACGGCATTGCCGCTGACCGCCTGTCCATCGGGCACCACAGCCCGCCTTGGGACCTGATGCGGGACGTGGACATCTGCCTGGACTGTTTTCCGCACAACTCCGGCACCACGCTGCTGGAAGGCCTGTACATGGGCCTGCCTTTTGTCACGCTGGCGGGCCGGGCCAGCGTGGGCCTGCTGGGCAGCGCCATCCTGCAAGGCCTGGGGCGGCCTGAATGGATTGCGCGCACCGAAGACGAATACATCCACCTGGCCAGCACCCTGGCCATGGCCCCTGACGCGCTCGCAGAGATACGATCGGGGTTGCGGGCTTCCCTGAAGGCGAGCCCGCTGATGGACGAGACCGGTTTCGCCCGCCAGGTGGAAAATGCATACCGCCAGATGTGGCACCAGCTTCACACGTGACATTGAACACACCCCCCTCTGCCAACGCCCTCGCCGCCCATCAGACCCTGGAGCAAGCCATGGCACATCACCGGGCCGGGCAATGGGAGGCCGCCGAACGCCTGTACCAATCGGTGCTGCAAGCCCATCCCGGGCATCCCGATGCCCACCACAACCTGGGCGTGCTGAAGTTCAGCCAAGGGCAGCCGCAGGCCGGCCTGCCGCACCTGAAAGCCGCGCTGCAGGCCAACCCCAAGCAGGCGCAATACTGGGCCAGCTATGCAGAGGCGCTGGCAAACGTGGGGCAGGCTGAAGCAGCGTTGCGCCTGATGGGCCAGGGCGTTCAATACGGCCTGGACAGCGAGACCATCCGCCAGCTGGCCGCGCGCCTGCGTGCCGTGACGCCGGCGGGTGCACCGGACGACCAGCGCGCCAACGCACTTCTGGCCCTGTTTCAGGCTGGCAACACCGCGCAAGCCGAGCCCCTGGCCCAAGCCATGGTCAGGGACTTCCCGCAATACCCGCTGGGCTGGAAATTGCTGGCCGCCCTGGCCAAGCAATTGGGCCGCCCGCAAGAGGCGCTTGATTTGCTCCATGCGGCGGTCGCCCTGGCGCCCGGTGACCCCGAGATCCACGGCAACCTGGGCAACACCTTGAAGGCCCTGGGGCGCCTGCCGGAAGCCGAAAGCCAATACCGGCAAGCGCTGCAACTGGCCCCAGAATATTTTGAAGTGCACGTCAACCTGGGCAACGTACTGAGGGAACTCGGCCGCCAGAGCGAGGCGCAGGACGCCTACCGTGTCGCCCTGCGCTTGCACCCGGACAATGCGGTGGTGCACAACAACCTCGGCCTGACCCTGCATGAGCTTGGGCAGTGGGCACAAGCCGAAATCAGTTGCCGGCACGCGACCAAACTGCAGCCTGGCCTGGCGGAAGCGCACAGCAACCTGGGCTTCATCCTGCGGGATCTGGAGCGCCTGCCAGAGGCGCAGGCCAGTTGCCTGCGGGCGCTGGCGCTCAAGCCCAATTACGCCCCCGCGCACAACAACCTGGGCAACGCACAGCAGGCCATGGGGCAGCTGGCGCAGGCCGAGGCCAGTTACCGGCAGGCGCTGGCGTTGCAACCCGGTTACGCGAAAGCTTTCAACAACCTGGGCAGCGTGCTGCACGAACTCAATCGGCCGGACGACGCCGAGGCCGCCTTGCGCGAAGCCCTGCGCATCCAACCCGGCTATGCCGAGGCCTTGAGCAATCTGGGTGCCGTGCTACACGACCTGGGCCGGTCCGTCGAAGCGATGGAATGCCTTCAACTGGCGATGCGCAACAAGCCAGGCCAGGTCGAGTCCCACAACAACCTGGGCATCTTGCTCAATGACCTGGGCCGCAGGGACGAGGCCATCACCAGCTACCAGGAAGCCCTGCAGCTCAGGCCACAGCATGCCGAATCGCACAACAACCTGGGCATCGTGCTCAACGACATTGGCCGGCAGGACGAGGCCATTGCCTGTTTCAAACTGGCGCTGCAACTGCGGCCGCAATACGCCGAAGCACACAACAACCTGGGTACGGCACTGAAAGACCTGGGCCAGTTTGATGAGGCCCTGGCCTGCTTTCACAGGGCCCTGGACATCAAGCCGGACTACCCGGAAGCCTATGACAACCTGCTGTTCGTGCTGAACTACCACCCGGACAAGAGCGCCGAGCAGGTGTTTGCCGCCTACCTGGATTACGACCGCCGGTTTGGGCACCCGCCCCAACGCATGCCGGCTGCGGGTGCGCCGCAAGGCGAGACCCGTCAACGCCTTCGGGTCGGCTATGTGTCGCCAGATTTCCGCCAACACTCCTGCGTCTATTTTCTGGAGCCCTTGCTGGCCGGGCACGACAGGCGCGCCTTTGAGGTGTTTGCCTATGCCGAACTGGCCGTCGAAGACGCCACCACCGCCCGCTACAAAAGCTATGTGGACCATTGGGTACCCACCCGGGGCATGAGCAACGATGTGCTGGCGCAGCGCATACGCGCCGACGGCATCGACATCCTGGTGGACCTGGCCGGCCACACCCGCGGCAACCGCCTGCCGGTGTTCGCGCGCAGGCCCGCACCCATCGCGGCCTCCTGGCTGGGCTTTGGCTACACCACGGGGCTCAAGGCCATTGACTACTTCCTCACGGACACGCAGGTTGCACCGCCCGGCAGCGAGCCGCTGTTCAGCGAAACACCATGGCGACTGGACGGCCCGGCGCTGATCTACCGGCCAGCCGCCGCCATGGGCGAAGCCGGCCCCCTGCCGGCGCTGGAAAACGGCTGTGTGACCTTTGGCACGCTGACCCGCTCCATACGCATCAACCACAAGACCGTGCGCGCTTGGGTCGCCATCCTGCAGCAAGTGCAAGGCTCCCGGCTGATCATCAACAGCGGCGACTTCCGCTCCCGCCAGAGGCAGGACGAGATGGCTGAGCAGTTCGTCAAGCTGGGCATTGCGCGCGAGCGCCTGCTGATCGGCCACACCCCCGCCTGGGACGTCTTGCGCCAGATGGACATCGGCCTGGACTGTTTTCCGCACAACAGCGGCACCACCTTGTTCGAAAGCCTGTACATGGGCGTGCCCTTCGTCACCCTGGCCGATCGTCCCGGTGTGGGGCGGCTGGGCAGCTCGATATTGCATGGCCTGGGGCAGCCCCATTGGGTGGCCGACAACGAAGCCGACTACGCGGCACGCGCTGTGGCACTGGCCACCGACCTGCCAGCGCTGGGCACGTTGCGTGCAGGCCTGCGCCAGCAGATGCAGCGCAGCGCGCTGATGGATGAGACCAGCCACGTGCGCCGCGTGGAAGCCGCCTACCGGATGATGTGGGAGCGTCACATTGGCTGAAGCCGAGCAACCCGACCCGCAAGCCACCGCGCAACTGCTGTCGCTCTACAACGCCGGGCAGTTTGCGCAGGCCGAGCCGTTGGCGCGCGCCATGACACAGCGGTTTCCCACCCGCATGTTCGGCTGGAAGATGCTGGGCGCATTGCTGAAACAAATGGGGCGCACCGCCGATGCCTTGGAGCCCATGCGGCAAGCCGTGTTGCTGGCACCCACCGACGCCGAAGCCCACAACAACCTGGGTGTCACCCTGAAGGAAGCTGGCCAGTTGGCCGAGGCCGAAGCCAGCTACCGGCTGGCGCTGGCCGCCAAGCCGGACATGGCGCAGGCCCACAGCAACCTGGGGCATGTGCTGGCAACCCTGGGCCGGTTGGACGAGGCACAAGCCTGCTGCCAGCGCGCCATCACCCTTCAGCCCGATCTGGCCGCGGCGCACAACAACCTGGGCATCACCCTCAGAGCCATGGACCGCTTTGAAGAAGCCAGCCACTGCTTCCAGCGCGCGCTCGACATCGCGCCGCGGATGGTTGAAGCCCGCAGCAACCTGGCCAGCGTGCTGGCCAACCTGGGGCGGTTGGACGAGGCGCTGCGCCACAGCCGCCAGGCGCTGGCCCTGCAACCCGGCTTTCGCCAAGCCTACGACAACATGCTGTTCGCGCTGAATTACCACCCGGACAAAAGCGCCGAGCAGGTATTTGCCGCCTACCAGGAATATGACCTTGCCTTTGGCCAACCCCAACCGGTTGACGGGCCAGCGCACGCACGCCAACGCGACATCACGCGGCGGCTCCGCATAGGCTATGTGTCGCCGGACTTTCGCGAGCACGCCATGCGCCGGTTCCTGCAACCCGTGCTGGAGCACCACGACAAGACCCAGGTGGAGGTCTTCGCCTATGCCGAGTACGCCTGCGCCGATGCGGCCACCACCCGTTACCAGAGCCTGGCGGACCACTGGGTGCCCACCCTCGGCATGACCGATGAGGCCTTGGCCCAGCGCATACGGGATGACCAGATTGACATCCTGGTGGACCTTGCCGGCCACAGCGCTGGCAACCGGCTGGGTGTGTTCGCGCGCAAACCGGCCCCAATTGCCGTCTCATGGTTGGGCTATGGCTACACCACCGGGCTGCGGGCCATCGACTACATCCTGACCGACGCCATCTGCGCACCCGCGGGCAGTGAAACCTTGTTTTCCGAAGCCCCGGTGCGCCTGAATCCCCTGAGCCTGACCTACCGCCCGGCGGACGGCATGGGTGATGTCAACACGCTGCCGGCACTGCAGTGCGGATACCTCACTTTCGGCACACTGACACGCGCCATGCGCATCAACCACAGGGTGGTGCGCGCCTGGGCGCAAATCCTGCACCGTGTTGCCGGCTCGCGGCTGGTCATCGACAGCAAGAACTACCGCGATCCCGCCATGTGCCAGCAGTTGACGGCGCAATTCGCTGCCCACGGCATTGCGCCCGAGCGCTTGTCCATTGGTTTTCACACCCCGCCATGGGACACCCTGCGCGGCATCGACATCGGGCTGGACTGCTTCCCCCACAACTCCGGCACCACCTTGCTGGAGAGCCTCTACATGGGCGTGCCCTACGTCACGCTCGCAGGCCGTCCCAGCGTGGGCCGCCTGGGCGCCGCCATCCTGACCAGCATGGGCTTGGAGGACTGGGTTGCCGACTCGGAAGAAACATACGTCGCCATCGCGGTGGCCCAGGCGGCAGACGTCGCACGCCTGGCGGCCACGCGCGCCAGCCTGCGCGCGCGCATGCTGAGCCATCCGGTGATGGATGAAGCTGGCTTTACCCGCAAACTGGAGGCCGCCTACCGGCAGATGTGGCGGCACGACCCCATGGATGCACACATGCCCGCACGCTCGCCATGACCGCCTCGATCACCCAGCACGACATCGACAGATTGGTGCAGTTGTACAACCAGCGCCGCTTCGAAGAGGCCGAGCCCATCGCAAAGGCGCTGACAAGCAGCCACCCACAGTTCGGCCTGGGTTGGAAAGTGCTTGGCATCGTGCTCAGGCGCCTGGGGCGCGGCCCCGAAGCGCTGTTGCCCATCGCGCATGCAGCCCGGCTGTTGCCCGGAGATGCGGAGGTGCACAACCACCACGCCGACATCTCGCGCGAGTTGGGTCAGTTTGCACAGGCCGCGTCCAGTTACCGGCAGTCGCTCGCGATTGCGCCGAACAATGCGGAGGTGCTTTGCAACCTTGGCAGCACGCTGGTGCATCTGGAAAAGCTGGCAGAGGCCATCGCCAGTTTTCAACGTGCCTTGGAAATCAAACCGCAGTACCCACAAGCGCTTTGCAACCTGGGCACCGCGCTGAAAGATCTGGGCCGCCTGGACGAAGCACAACTGTGCTACCGACAGGCACTGGGCATGAGCCCAGACCTCCCCGAGGCGCATGGCAACCTGGGTGTCACCCTGTACGGGCTGGGCCTGCTGCAGGAGTCCATCGCCTGCTACCGTCGCGCCTTGCAACTCAGGCCGGAATATGCCGAAGCCTACTGCAACCTGGGCAACAGCCTGAAGGACCTCGGGCACCTGGACGAGGCACTGGCTTGCTTTGGGCAGGCGCTGCGGATCAATCCGGCATATGCCGGCGCGTACAACAACCTGGGCGTCACGTTGAGTGATCTTGGGCACCTTGACGAAGCTGAAGCCAGCTACCGCAAGGCGGTTCAAGCCAAGCCTGACAACGCGGATGCCTACAGCAACCTGCTGTTCACGCTCAACTACCATCCCGACAAGAGTGACACCGAGATCTACGCCAGCTACCGCCAATTCGAGGCGCAGTTTGGCATGCCCCAACGCGCCAAGTGGCGCGCGCACGGCAATCCGGGCCCGGTGGGTCGGCGGCTGAAGGTCGGTTATGTGTCGCCCGACTTTCGCCAGCATTCATGCCAGTACTTCCTGGAGCCGTTGCTGGCCGGGCACGACAAGCGCGTGGTCGAGGTGTATGCCTATGCCGAGCTGACGCGTGAAGACACTGCCACGGCCCGTTTCAAAACCTATGTGGACCACTGGATTCCCACCAAAGGCGTCAGCGACGACGCGCTGGCCGAACGCATCCGTGCTGACGGCATCGATATCCTGGTGGATCTGGCCGGCCATACGCGCGGCAACCGCTTGCTGGTGTTTGCCCGCAAACCCGCCCCGGTGTCGCTCTCCTGGCTGGGTTTCGGCTACACCACCGGGCTGAGCGCCGTTGACCACTTTCTCACCGATCAGCACACCGTGCCACCCGCGGCCGAGGCACTGTTCAGTGAAGCACCCTGGCGTCTGGACCGTCCGGCTTTGGTGTATCGGCCTGCGCTGGGCATGGGCGAAGTTGGCCCGCTGCCGGCTTTGGAGCGCCGCTATGTGACCTTCGGCACCTTGAGCCGCTCCCTGCGCATCAACCACAGGACAGTGCGTGCATGGTCGGAAATCCTGCGGCAACTGCCACAGGCGCGCCTGGTGGTGGACAGCGGCGACTTCCGCAGCGTGCCCATGCAGCAGCGGCTGGTGCAGCAATTCGTGCAGCACGGCATAGAGGCGCAGCGGCTGAGCGTGGACCACCACAGCCCACCGTGGGACACGCTGCGCGGCATCGACATCACGCTGGACTGTTTCCCGCACAACAGCGGCACCACCTTGTTCGAGAGCCTGTACATGGGGGTGCCGTTTGTCACGCTGGCCGGCCGGCCCGGTGTGGGGCGGCTGGGCAACGCCATCTTGCAGGGTGCGGGGCTCCCGCAATGGGTGGCCGACAGCGAGGCCGCGTACGTGGCGCTGGCGGTGCAGCGCGCCACCGACCTGGGCGCGTTGGGTGCGCTGCGCGCAGACCTACGCACACGCATGGCCAACAGCGCCCTGATGGACGAAGCCGCCTTCGCGCGCAGCGTGGAGGCGGCCTACCGCAGCATGTGGCAGCGGTACCTGTCGCGGGCCGTCACGCCCTGAGCTTCAGGCGGCGATGCCCAGCGTCTTGAGCAATGGCAGCTGGGTGGCGGCAAACTCCCGCGCCCGGCTGAGCATCTCGGCCAGGTTTTGCTCGTCAGTTTCCAGCGTCACACCGTCCTTGGTGATCTTGCCGCCCTGTGCCGCCGCCACTGACCAGGCGTACTGCGCCCATTCTTCCGGCGTTGACTTGCCCTGCTCAATGGCCAACAGGAACATCTGGCGAAAACGCGAGACGACGATGGCCCCACCGGTGACCGGGCTGGCCAGGCAACTGATGTCCTGGCTGCCCCGGGCCTGGTTGCAATAATACTGGTTCAACCTGCGGGTGCGGACGCTGGCTTTGGCCACGGTTTGCGCGTCTTGCGCCACCATCACCGCCCCCATGCCGCTCAAGAGCAACAAGGCTTGAACCACCTGGGCAAAGCTCAGGCCCTGGCGCGCCACTGTCGCCTCCACCTGACCCAGTGTGACCATGGGCTGCTGCGCCAGTGCGTCCAGGATGGGGCCGTACACGGCGTCCTGCAGTGTGGCCTCGCCCTGGTTGGTGACCACCTTCTTCGCCACTTCGCTGCGCGGCTGGATCAGCGTGAGCAACTGGCTGCGCAGCAACTCGCGCTGCTCCAGCGCGCTCAATGTGCGCGGCCCTTTCACCCAGTAGTCGCGCCGGAACTGCTGGTTCATCATGAAGTCGCGCACCGATTCACGGAAGGTGCTGTCGCCAATCTCCTGCAGCATCGCCCGTTGCTCCGGCTTCAGGTTGACGGCGTCCACGTGGTCCTGGTACAGCGCTGAACAGGCATAGCTGATCTTGGCCGGCGTCAGCCACTGCGACATGGTCGCAAAGTGCATGGGCTCCCAATCGCGGTTGAAATACTCGTGCGCCAGGTAGTTGCGGTTCTGGCCGCGCAGCTTCTCCAGCTTGGCAGCCACCATGGGGTTGGCCTGGGCGAACGCCGGGTTGGCCTTCATCAGGCGGTCGGCAAACGCCAGCGCCGCGTCAATGCGCGGCACGATGCCCTGCGCGCTGGCGCCCATCAGCTCGCTGTGCAGCGTCAGCAAATGGCGCATCGGCACCATGGCGGCCCAGCCGGGCTGCGTGTTGTAGCTGACATAGACCACACCCCCCACCTTGAGCTTGCGCCGGATGAAGTCCACGATGATGGCGCGGTTCTCATCGGACACCCAGCTCCAGATGCCGTGCAGGCCGATGAAGTCAAAGTCCGGCAGCTCGGCGCGGCTGCAAAACTCCGCAAAGGCCTGGTCATGCACATACGCCGGTGCGCCACTGGCCTGCGCCATGTCCTGGGCAATGGCGGCCTGTGAGGGGTTGAAGTCGGTGCCATGCCATTCCACCATGCTGGCGGCTGCATGCACATTGAGGCTGACGCCCTGGCCAAAACCCAGCTCGCAAGCCGTGCCCACCTCGGGAAAGACCAGGCCGGCGTTCAGGAATGCCAGCTTGATGCGCAGCGGGTTGAGCTCGTGGTAATACCCAAAGGTGTAGTCGATGTCGGCCACATAGCCGTCTGTCCAGTCTGCCATGCTTGAATCTCTGTGTGAATTGAACGCGCAAATTGTGCCCCATGCCGGCCCCCGGGCCATGGGTGAGTCCCCCAATGTACACGCTCAGAAGTAGAAAACCCCGCCTCTTTGCAGAGGCGGGGTTTTTTGAGCAATGCTCCCCGGACTGATCCGGGAACCAAGACCAGGCCGGTTATGCAACCAGCCTGTCTTGAAGCGTTCTATTACAGAACGACGTTGCCGTTGGCGATGGAGGCATTGGCGAACTGGGCAACAGTCTGACCGATGATCACGATCTGGATGTCGCCGACGCCGAAGTTGCCGTCACCGTTCACGTCAAAGTAAATTGCCGTGTCAGCAGCCGTCGGGCCTTGCTGAATGAACAACTGACCAGCGCTGTTCGGGCCAGCAGAACCGATGGTGCGGGACAGTTGCAGCACCGTCACATCGTTCGTGAAGTCCAGAATCGTGCCGCCGGCACCAGCGCCGTTTTGGTTGGTACCAAAGTCGGCAGTGGTGGCTTGGACGTTGATGATGGTCGTGCCAGTGGCCGTGGGGCCAGCCTTCAGGGTCAGAGCGCCCGTCGTGCTGTAAGCAGCCAGGTCCGTCACCGTGGCGTTGCCCGTGCCGAAGTCAATCGTCATGGCAGCAGCAGCCTTGTTCAGGTTGGTGATGGTGTCGTTGCCAGCCGTCAGCGTCAGCGTACGGGCGGTAGCGGCGGTCAGGCCGGTGGTCACCAGGCTCACACCACCACCGGTGATGCCAGACAGGTCGATGGTGGCGAAGTCGCCAGCCGTCGCGCTGACCAGGGTCAGTGCGTTGGCCGTCGAGGTGCCAGCAACCGTCAGGGTTTCCAGACCGGTCACACCAATTGCAGCTGCGCCAGCACCCGCCGTGGTCACACTCACAGCAGCGGTCAGGCCGCCCGTGATGTTCAGCACGTCGACACCGCCAGCAGCCGTGAACAGCGTGTTGAAGCCGTTGGCCACCGTGGTGTTCAGCGTGTCAATGCCAGCGTTGCCGGTGATGGTGCGGGTTGCGTCCGCAGCACCGCCGGTGGTGATGGTGTTGACGCCGTTGGCCAGCGTGTAGGTTTCCACACCGACGTTGGCAGCGATGGCGGTCGTCGTGAACGCGCCGGCGTTGGAGAACGTCAGGTTGTTCGCAGCAACAGCCGTGGCAGCCACCGTGGTAGCCGCAGCGTACTGAGCCAGCGTCATCGTGGCAGCGCCGGCCAGGTTGATGGTTTCCCAACCAGACACCGTGGCGGCAGAGATGTCGTCACCAGCAGCCAGGTTCAGCGTGTCGTTGCCGGCACCGCCGGTCAGCGTCATGGTGGTGAAAGCAGCACCGATCGTGGAGGTCACCGTGTCGTCACCAGCGCCACCGTCGATCGTGGAACCCGCACTGGCGGCAGCCACTGCAGTTACCACGTCAGCGCCGTCGCCCAGGGACACCGTGTAGCCAGCAACCAAACCAGCCGTGGTGGCGATGGTGTCGGCGTTGGCGCTACCGGTGATGGTCTTGAAGGTGGCACCAGGCAGGGCAGCCAGGCTGTTGGCGGTGGTACCCACCGTGGCCAGCGTCACGCCTTCGAAGTTGGTGAAGTTGGCGGTCACCGTCACGGCACCCGCGTCGGTCACCACCAGGGTGTCGGTGCCAGCGGCGCCGTCAACCGTGGCCGTGGCCAGGAACGAGATCTTCGAGCTGACGGTGTCGCCCAGGTCGGTCGTGGAACCGGTGGCGTTGGTGGCCAGCGTCTTGGAGACAGCGGCGTTGGTGCCGGTCACCGTGATGCCGGAGCCAGAGGCCGACAGGTTCAGGTCAGCAGCGGTCAGCGAGGTGACGCCGTTCAACTGGATGCGGAAGTCGCGGTTGTCCAGCGTACCGTCGCCGTTAGCGTCCACCCACAGGATGTTGGTGGAGCTGTCCAGCACGGCGCTGGTGGTGCCGCCAGCGGTCAAGGCACCTTGTGCCAGGCCGAAGCTGGAGCGCGCGCCCAGGTACTGGGTGGAACCGATGACACCCAGGCCAGCCAGGTTCAGCACGTCGCTGCCCGACGTGAAGTCGGTCACGATGTCCATCTTGTCGTTGGACTGGGTGGTGGTCGTGTAGGTCAGCACGTCAGCGCCGGTGCCCAGCGTGATGGTGTCAGCACCGTTGCCGGGCGTGAACTTGTCCGCGCCCTTGCCGCCGATGATGGTGGCGCCAGCGGTGGAGTAGGTCAGCGAGTTCAGCGTCAGGCCGCCAGCGGAAGCGGAGCCGTCAACCTTGGTCAGCGCGCCGGTGGCAGCAGCCGTCACCGTCAGGGCCACGCCGCTGTTGATGTTCAGCGTGGTGGCGGTGGTGTCGCTCAGGTTGGCGATCGTCAGCGCGCCAGAACCATTCAACGAGGAGTCAACCACGGTGTTCAGGTTCACGGTTTCGAAGCCGGTGGCAACAACGTTGGCCAGCGTGGAAGCCTTGCCGATGGTGTTCAGCTGCAGCGTGATGGCGTCAGCGGTACCGTCGGTCTTCAGCGTGGTGGTCAGGTCTTGAGCAGCCAGAGTGCCCACGTTCACGGTTTCCGTGATGCCGGTGGTGGCATTGGAAACGGTGGTGGCGCCGCCCAGGCCAGCGCTCAGGAACACGTTGGTCACGCCAGCGAAGTTGCTCATGTTCACCGTGCCGGAGGCAATGGTGGTGTCTTCCAGCGTTTCCACGCCAGACAGCGTGCCGGCGGGGGTGCCGGTAGCCACGGCATTGGTCAGCGCGATGGTGTCGGTGCCGGTGCCGCCGGTGAAGGCATCACCCTTGTCGAAGGTGGTGAAGCTCACGCGGTCGTTGCCGGAGCCGCCCGTCACTGCCACGGAGATGCTGGTGGCACCGTCGTTGGTCAGGTTCATGTTCAGCGCGCCGGTCAGCTTCGAAGCGTCAACCGTGTTGACGGCTGCCGTGTTGAAGAAGTTGGCTGCGCCCAGCGTCAGGTTCTGGTCGCCGCTGATGGTCATGGTCTTCAGGAAACCAGCAGAACCCAGTTCGGCCAGAACGGAAGCGCCACCCGAGGTGGTGACAACCAGGTTCTCAATGCCGTTGGCCGTCACGGTACCGATGGAGCCGCCAGCGATGGTCTTGTTGTTGCTCAGGGCAATGCTCATCGAGTCGTTGGTGCCTGCAACGGCGCCCGACTGGTAGATGAACTGGGTGTTGCCGCCAGACACGTTCTGCAGCTTGGTGGCCATGACGTTGGCGGCACCGTTGAAGATCACGTCGGTGGAGCTGTTGTCGTTGACCAGGGAGGTCGTGCCGACCATGCCGGTGACGTCGAAAGTCGTGCCGCCGACGGCGTCAGAGGTCACCAGGGCGGTGGCGATGCCGGTGGTGCTGAAACCAGCCTTGTTGACTGCAACGGCGCCGGAAGAAGCAAACTTCAGCGTGTCGCTGCCGCCGCCGCCAGCCAGCGTGTCGCCGGAGCCCAGGGTGGCTTCGGTGCCGACGAAGATGTCGTCAGCAGAGGTGCCGGTGGGGGCGTCCACGGAAGCGGTCAGCACGAAGGTCTTGCCGACGACAGGAACCGGAACGGGGTTGGCGGGCGACGACACCGTGCTGGTGGGGTCGTTGGAATAGTTGTAGCCGTTCAGCACTGCGGTGTTGAACTTGGAAGCGGCTGCACCGAAGGTGACGTCGCCTTCCTTCTGGCTCAGGATCGTGGCCAGTTGGTACACCACCACGCCACGGTTGGCGGGGTTGGCGGCCAGCAGGGCGGTCACAGCGGCGTTCAGATCAGCGGTGTTGGAGGGGTCAGTGCCCAACAGGTTGGTCAGGACGGTGGTGGCCAGGGAGGCGTTGGTTGCGCCAGCGAAGTTGGCGTTGGTGATTTGGTTGGCGTAAGCCACCAGGTTGGCGTTGTTGGCGCCGACGACACCCAGTTGGTTGTTGAAAACCGCATTGCTGGGCACCAGACCGAACAAAGCGATGTTCAGATCCAGAACCGTTGCTGCGCTGCCGAAAATTTGAGCTGCCATTTTTACTTCCTGTAAAAAAGAATTGAGAACACTGAAACCAGTTATGAATTAGTACCCGACAGCTTGCAGACTTTTCCAAGATTGCAAGCAACCGGGCCCACCCGTTACAAGTTTGCCGGGGGATTATTGCACAGGTTGTACTGGGTACAAACCCCTTGCAGAAGGCCCCTTTTGCCAACTTAGCACCGACTATACGTTTGGGGGGTGCCACATACAAGTGATGCGGATCACACGTTTTTGCGATTTCCGGGGCTGGATGAATTACCAGGCGGCGCGCAGCGCCGCGTAGCTGCCCCATCCCTGCTGCCTGAATAACTCCAGGCTGCTGCGCTGGGACACCCATTCCGCCCCAAAAGCCCATTGGGCGGACTTGGTCACGGGATATTGGTATTCCAGGCGGGCGGCTGCGCGATTGGTTGTACGTAAGCGCCCACTGTCTATTAAATCGCTATAGGATCTGGAATCCTTGAAGTAGCCGAAATCGATATCCGCCAACACATTGCCCCTCAGCAGCGCGGTTGGCAGCGCTGATGACGGCGGCAGCGCATCCGCCACGGCCATATAGGCCGCCAGGCGCAGGTTGGTCTGCGTCTGGTCACCGCCCGGCCGCAGGGCGTCCTTGGCCATGTCGCGACCGGCCTTCAAACCAGCCAGCCAGATCAGCCCCCCAGGCTCCGAGCAGGACCAGGTGGCCGCAAAACCGGTGTAGCGTCCAGACAACAGTTGGTTGTTCAGGTAGCCACGGTCCTGGAATTCCAGGCCACCGCGCGCCGTGCAACTGGCGCTCTTGTTGGCAGAGCCGCCGTTGCCGTTGGCACCGCCATTGAACAGTGCGCCACCCCAGTTGCGCCCCCAGCCGGCAGCCAGGCCCAGCGCGCTGTAGCGCGTACCGGCCTGGGCCGTGAGCTCGGACACATTCACGCCCCAGTAAGCGCCCTGAGTGCCGACCGGCTGGCGCGCGGCAGCGGCCTGGCCGCCGTCCGCAATAGGGGTGTAGTGGCTGCGCTCCATGGCCAGATCCACCTGGGTGGAGCCTGCCGCGCCGCTCACCGGGCTGTAGCGGCTGCGCAGGCTGGCCAGCAGGTCCCAGCGCACCCCATCGGCATCCTGCCTGCGCACGTCCAATTGGGCATCCGCACGCACATAGCCCCCGGGCTTGGACAAATAACTCTCGTCCAGCGGGAACACCTGGCTCTGTCCGCCGGAAGTCAGTGTCAGGCTGCTCAGATTGGGGGAGCCCAGCAGGTTACTGTCGAAACCCAGGCGCACGCCCAGCGTCAGACGGCTTTGCCAGTCAGCCGGCGCGTAGCGGGTGTCCAGCGTCGCCTTTTGCCGCGCCACCGCCTGGCGCAGCGAGACGGGCAAGCCCGGCCTGGCCAGCACCGCGTCCAGCATGGCCTCGGCCGATGCCAGATCGCCACTGCCGGCCTGCGCGATGGCGTAGTTCAGCTGCGTGTTCAGGCTGGAGGGGTCCAGCATCAGCGCCATTTCCAGGTACCCCAGCGCGTCCGCATAGCGCAACTGCTGGTTCAGCAGCCCGCCCAGGGCGGTCAGCAAGCCTGGATCCTTGCTGCAGGTGGACAAGGCGGCCTGCAGGCGCTCCAACGGGTTGCTGGACTTTTCGATGTCCGCCCGCAAGGCGTCACAGGCCGTGGCGGACTGGGCACCGGCGGAAGAGTCAGCTGTCAATTGGGCCATTGCCGGCACGGCGCCCAGACTGCCCGCCAGCAGCACCCCCAGCCAAGCCAGCCTGTGAAACCCGGCCGGGCCGCCAACGCGCAGGGAAGGGAGAGTGTCGTCGTCAGTAAATGCGTGGCGCGGAGACAAGGGGGTAGGCATAAATATGGTGCGGAACCCTCATGCCATCCAACAAGAAGGTGCCCATGGATTCCAATCCGGCACCTCCTACTTGAGCGGCCAGGCCCTCCCCCACGAGAATGGGATGGGCGAGTTCGGCGGTCATGTCAACAAGACGACTGGCAATGGTAACCGTTCGCCCCATCACCATATGGGTGCGGCGGCTGGCCAGACCAAAGGAGCCGGTCATCGCCGTGCCGGTCTCCACACCTATACCCAACGACAAGGGTTCCAGCCCGGCTGGCGCCGGATCGGGCAGCACGCCGTCCATGGCGGTCTGCAAATTGATGGCGGCCTGCAAGGCGCGCTGCGAGTAGTTGGCCGCCGACTGCGGCGCATCGGGCGTGGGCTCGCCATTCCAGACGGCAATGATGGCGTCGCCCTGGAAGGCCTCGATGACCCCGCCCTGGGCCTCCACCACCTTGGAGGCGGTGGAAAAGAAGGCGTGCAGCACCGCGGCGGCCTCTTCCGGCGGGCGGGCTTCGCAGTAGGCGGAGAAATTGCGGATGTCGGCAAACATCACCGACACCTGCTTGGTGTGCGCCTTGATGGCGCTGGAAGGCGGCTGCAAGGCCAATGCCGCCGCCACCGGTGCCGGCAAATAGCTGGACAGGTGGGTGTATAGCCGGTCGCGGTCCCAGCGGCTCCTGGCGTGCTCCAGCGCGCCCATGGACGAGCCCGCCGCCAGCAGGAACAGCGCCGGCTCCAGCCAGCCGATCCAGACCGCGCCGCGCACCAGCAGCGCCGCATGCGCCAGCCACAGCAGCAGGCCATAGCCCGTCGCCGCCATGGGCAGCAGGTAGAGCGGGAAATGCCGCCTGCCGACCGGCCTGGGCCAGGCCAGCACCAGCAGCAGCGCAGCGCCCAGGAGCGTGACCACCAGCTGAATATAAGGCGCACCCTGCGGTGTGTAAGGCGTGCGCCCATCCATCAGCGCGGTGATGATCTCGGCGTGGGCCTGCAAACCTGAGGCGACGCCATGGTAGGGGGTGGAAATGGAGTCGTTCAGGCCAAAGGCCGAACTGCCCACCAACACCCAGGCCTTGTTCAGCAGGCCCGGCGGCACTTTGCCAGCCAGCACGTCGGAGGCCGACACACTGATGAAGCTGTCCGGGTCCAGCAACCAGGACACCCGCAAGTCGCCCTTGCTGTCCAGCGGCACGTAGCCGGGCGGCAGGTAGGGGGCGGTCAGCCGCCAGGGGGCGTCCAGCCAACCGGTGCCACGCTCCAGCGTGATGGCCCGCTCATTGGCCCCGCGCATCATCGCGGTCAGGCCCAAGGCGGGGTAGGATTTGTTCTGGTTGCAGATGACAACAGGCTGGTGCCGCACGAAGCCGTCGGCCGCCACGCGCGGCGTGATGTGGCCCACAGCGGGTGGCACCCGGCCGCCCTGGGTGTCCATCAACGCCGCAAAACTGCCCAGGTAACCATCGGACTCGCCAAACGGCGACGGGCAGGTGTTCCAGTCCAGGGCGCCGCCCAGCTTGCCGTCCTTGGCCTGGGAACCCTGCTCGAGCGCAAAGATCTGCGCCAGCACCGGGCGGTGCTGGTCTACCGCGCGCAGCAGCGCGGCGTCATCCGGCTGTGGGTCACCGAAGCGGACGTCGTAGATTTGCTGGCTGGCGCCGGCCGCGGCGATCTGGTCCATCAGCCGGGCCTGCGTGGCGCGCGGCCAGGGCCAGGAGCCGACTTCGCGCTGGCTGCGCTCGTCGATATCGACCAGGATCAGCCGGTGTTCGTCTTTCTTTTCAGCCCCCAGGCGCCAGGCAAAGTCGCCGGCGCGCTCCTCCAGCTGGCTCAGCACACCGCCCAGGCTGAAGTGCAGGACGGCCCAGATGAGCAAGGCCAGCAGCAGGCCCGCGCCCGCGACCCCCTGCCCCTTGAGCCGCTGCAACAAGCCGGCTGGCGTCAATCAACGACCCCAGAGCGTGTAGCCGTTCAAGGTTCCTTGAGAAACCTGCTTGGAAAACAGGTAACCGGCTTCCTTGCCATCGGTGCTCAAGGCGCCGGTGAGCGTGGTGTAGCCCGTGGCGCCATAAACCCCGCTGGAGCCGGAGAACAGGCTTTGCGCGCTGTTGACCCCACCATTTACCGACACCACATCGGTGCCCAGGGAGGCACTGCTGATGTTCAGCTGGGTGCTGAAGCTGGACTTGGCGAAGTCCACATTCAGCGTGCCGCTGTTGATGTTGGCCGCCTCGTACTTGACCTGGTTGGGTATGTACAGCGAGGCCACACCCGACGCCAAGCGGAAATTGGCCGAGGTTTCAGCGGTCTGCAAGGCACCCGTCTGGCCGGCCGGCAGTTGGCGGGCCAGCGCGTAGGCACCGTCGGTCACCTCGGTGATCTGCCGCCCATTGGCCGCAGCCTGCTGAAAACTCTTGCTGAAATTGTCACCTTCCAGTGCATTGGGAGACAAAGGAGTGCGCGCCCATGCCAGCTGGTTCACTTCCGGCGGCTTGATCACCGGGGGTGTCGTCGGCGTCAACGTGGTGGTGGTGCTGGCCACCGTGGCGCCGCGCGTCTCGCTCAGCGCCGACTTGTCGGCGGAAAAATCGGCACGGCCGGCATCCGTGGCCAGACCGCGCTCGGACTTCATGGCCACCTCCACCGCCGGGCGGTAGTTGGCGCTCAGCAGGTCCACCGCCGGCACCAGGCGCGGGCTGGTCTGCAGACGGCTGATTTCCAGCATCTGCCCCTTCATCTCGGCCGACAGCAGCTTTTCGTCACCGGTGCGGCACACCCCCAGGCTGGCCTGGCAGGCCTCGGTCAGCGCCGACATCACCACCGCGCCAGACAACACCGTGGCATAGGTCTTGTCGTCCTGCGCCTTGACGACGAAATCGGTGCCCTTGATGCCAATGGCGGCCACCGGCGTGTTCAGGCGAAAGCGATCGCGCGCCGCCTCGCCCCACTTGCCGGTGACGGAACGCACCACGCCCTCTTCCAGGCGGAACTTGATGGCGGTCTGCTCGTAGTTCTCAACCATCAGGCGGCTCAAAGGCCGCACGGTGACCAGCTGGCCGTCGACAAAACGCAGCATCACATTGCCGTTGACCTCGGTTTCCACACGGTCGCCCACGCGCACCTGCATGCCGTCCTTGACCGGCGTGCTGGAGCCGTCCAGCGCCACCAGCTTGCCCACGCCAATGCTCATGGTCACCTGGCCGATGATGGCGGACGCATCGCGCGCGAAAGCGGCGGACGGCATCAGGCCTGCCCCAGCCACCAGGCAGGCACCCATGGCCACGAGCGACAACAGTCGCTGCGCTCCGGGCACTTTGGTACGGACGGATTTCATGCTGACACCTCTCTCATTTGACGCAGTTTCTCATGCCCGGCGCAATATTTCTGTGCTGCCAATCACAAGTTTGGCGCCCGGGTGGGGCGATAAACTCGGGGCGAATGCCTGTCTCGCTCCAACTGCTCTCCCAATTCCCGCTTTTACACCCGCTGGCGCGGGAAGCGTTGGAACCGCTTTCCGCGCAAATGACCCTGAAGTCGTTTGCCCGGCGGGCCATGGTGATGTCGAAGGACAACCCCACGCAAGAACTGGGATTTTTGGTTGACGGACGCCTGCAAGGTGTTGATTTTACGGTGGATGGGCGCAGCGTGGGCTTGTATTTCGTAGACCCCGGCGACTACTTCGGGGAACTCTCGGTGGTGGACGGCAAGCCCCCTTCCGAGTTCGTGGTGGCGGCAGCCAAATCCACCGTGGCTTTCCTGGAAGCCAACGCCGCCCGTGAGCTGATTTCCGGCAACCCCGAGCTGGCCCGCGCCGTGATGGCCCGGCTGGCGCACCGGGTACGCTTGGTGATCGCCCAGCGCACGCTGCTGGGCCTGGCCAACCCGTTCCAGCGGCTGTGTGTGCTGCTCCTACAATTGTCACAAAACGAGACCCCCGGTGCAGAGCCCGCGGTGGACCAGGTGCCCACGCACCAGGAGCTCGCCATCATGATCAATGCCAGCCGCGAAACGGTGACCCGCTCGTTCCACCTTCTGTTCCTCAACAAGATCCTCGTGCGCGAGGGCAACACGCTGACGCTGGTGCGCCCCGATTACCTCAAAGACATCGCCGAAGGCCGGGTCGACCCGCCCAAAGCCTGACCCCAACCTGTGCAGACCGTGCGCGCCTTGCTCGCTTACCTTTTTCCCTGGCATCACGCGGCCCTGATCCGGCAGTTTGCCGTGCGCGAGTTCGACACGCGCTACCGCCAGTCGCTGCTGGGCAGCCTGTGGGCGGTGCTGACGCCGCTGCTGATGCTGGGCGTGTACACCTTTGTGTTCCGCAGCATCTTCAAGATGCGCTGGTCCGTCGGGGCGGACAGCAACCTGGGCTTCGCCTTGCGCGTGTACGCCGGCCTGGCCGTGTTCAACTTCTTCGCCGAATGCGTGAACCGCGCGCCGCGCCTGGTGCTGGACCAGCCGCACCTGGTCAAAAAAGTGGTGTTCCCGCTGGAGGTGCTGCCCTGGGTCAGCGCCGCCTCCGCCTTCGTCAACCTGGGCATCGCGCTGGTCTTGCTGCTGCTGTTTGGCCTGCTGGACGGCGGCCTGCACGCCACCGCGCTGGCCTTGCCGCTGGTGTGGCTGCCGCTGCTGCCGCTGTGCCTGGGCCTGGGCTGGCTGCTGGCCGCAGTGGGCACCTACGTCAAGGACGTGGGCCAGGTGCTGGGCCTGCTGGTCAGCCTGCTGATGTTCCTCAGCCCCATCTTCTTCCCGGTGGAGGCTTTGCCCGCCGCCGTTCAGCCGTGGCTGGCGCTCAACCCGCTGGCACTGCCCATCACCCAGACCCGCCAGGTGCTGCTGGACGGCCTGTGGCCCCATTGGGGCGCCTGGAGCCTGCAGCTGCTGGCCAGCTGCGCCATCGCCTGGGTGGGCGCCGCCTTCTTCAAAGCCGCACGCGGCGGGTTTGCCGATGTCGTCTGAAACCACGGCCGTCATCCACGCCCTGGGCCTGGGCAAGTGCTACCAGTTGTACGAGCGGCCAGCCGACCGGCTGAAGCAATTGCTGTGGGGGCGCTGGCGCGCCGACCACCCGTATTTCCGCGAATTCTGGGCCCTGCAGGATGTCAGCTTCGCCATCGCGCCGGGCGAGGTGGTGGGCGTGGTGGGGCGCAACGGCGCTGGCAAGTCCACACTGTTGCAGATGGTCTGCGGCACCCTGCAGGCCAGCGTCGGCGAGCTGGCGGTGCGCGGCCGCGTGGCGGCGCTGCTGGAGCTGGGGGCCGGCTTCAGCCCGGACTTCACCGGCATCGAGAACATCTACATGAACGCCGCCATCCTGGGCCTGAGCCGCGCGCAGGTGGATGAGCGGCTGGACGACATCCTGGCCTTTGCCGACATTGGCGACTTCGTGCGCCAGCCGGTCAAGACCTATTCCAGCGGCATGTTCATGCGCCTGGCCTTTGCTGTGGCCACCAGCGTGGAGCCCGACATCCTGGTCATCGACGAAGCGCTGTCGGTGGGCGATGGCGCCTTCGCCCGCAAGTCCTTCGACCGCATCATGCGGCTGAAGGATGCCGGCAAGACCATCCTGTTCTGCTCGCACTCCATGTACCAGGTGGAGGCGCTGTGCTCGCGCGCGCTGTGGATGGAGGGTGGCCGGCTACGCCTGCTGGGCAGCGCCGCCGAGGTCACCAGCGCCTACAGCGCCAGCCTGAACGCCAGCATCAGCGTTGCGGCGTCCGCCAAGCCAGTAGCCGAGGTAGAGACCGATATCACGCCAGCACCGGCCGCCGTCAGCGCCGCCCCCGGCACGGGCCGCATCGTGCACGTGCTGGCCCAGGCCGATGGGCAGCAGGGCAACGAGCTGCAGGTGGAGTCCAACCGCAGCGATGTCAGCCTGACCATCCACTTCGCGGTGGACCCCTCGCTGCCCACACCCAGCCTGGCGCTGGGCATTTCCGACAGCGCCAACCTGACTGTGGCCAGCACCTCGTCGCTGAACGACCACGTGCACCTGCGCATGGACGCACAAGGCCAGGGCAGCGCCACCGTGGTGTTCCCCAGGATCCCGCTGCTCAAGGGGCGCTACAGCATCACCTGTTTCCTGCTCAGCGAAGACGGCGTGCACATCTACGAGCAGGTCGAACGCTGCGTGATGCTGAACGTGCGCCAGCAGGGGCTGGAACAAGGCCTGGTCAGCCTGCCGCACAACTGGCTGCCGTGAGCATGGCAGAGGCACAAGCGCTGCAGATCGGCGAGCACCGGTTCACGCTGCGCGACCTGACAACCCAGGACGGCGAGCCATTGCAAGCCTTGCACCGGCTGGTGTTCGGCCCCGAGGCCGACGCCGCCTGGGCGGCCTGGAAGTACGGCCAGGCCGCCGGCCAGGGCCATGGCCTGGGCTGCGGCGTCTGGCATGGCGACGACTTGATCGCCCACTGCGGCGGCCTGCCGCGCACGCTGTGGCGCACCGGCCAGCCGGTGATGGGCATACAGATAGGCGACGTCATGGTGGCACCACAGTGGCGCGGCCTGTTGACGCGGCGCGGCCCGTTCTTCCATGCGTCGCAAGCCTTCTACCAGCGCCAGGTGGGCGCACAGCAGACGCACCAGATCGCCTATGGGTTTCCCAGCGAACGCCACCTGCGCCTGGCGGTGACGCTGAAGCTGCTGTGGGACGGCGGCCCCATCCATGCACTGACCTGGCACACCACGCCGGCCACCGCGCCGCAGCACCCCACCACGTGGCCTGGGCGCTGGCGCGAGCTGGACCCCGCGCAAAACGGCTTCGACGACACCGTCACCCGCGCCTGGGCCGCCATGCAAGCCGGCAGCCGTGACCTGACGCTGGGCCAACGCGACGCCGCTTACCTGCGCTGGCGCTATGCGCTGCGGCCGCCTGCGATCCCCGCGCAAGCTGCGCCACGCTACCGTTTCTTTGCCCTGCAGTCGGGCTGGCCGTGGCACGCGGGCGGCGTGGCCGTGCTCAGCCTGCAAGGCGCCCAGGCGCAATGGCTGGACTGGGTGGGCCCGCCGCAACAGCTGGCGCTGGCGGCCAAGGCCTGCCGCTGGCAGGCGGCCCAGGCCGGCGCAGGCAGTATGCACCTGTGGGCCAGCCCGCTGGTGGCGCAGCACCTGCAAGCCACCGGCGTGGACACCAGCAGCATCACCGCCTGGCTGGGCATCCCCCAGGCCTCGGTCATCGCGCCGCCGGACTTCCCGGCCATGCACTGGTGGCTGATGGGTGGCGACACCGACTTTCTCTGAACCATGCGCATCCGCAGCACGACAACCAAAACGCCGACGACCGGCCGGGGCAACCCGCTGCTGTGGCTCGCGGCCTACCTGCTGGCCGCGGCGTACGCGTGGCTGATTCCGCCCATGCAGTCGCCCGACGAGACGGCCCACATCACCCGCGCCTACCTGATTTCCACCGGCCAGTGGCAGCTGGCCGAGCCGGCGCCGGAGATACGCGCGCTGGCAGCGCGTTACCCTGGCATTCCCGAAGTGCCCGGCTTCATCGACCGCATGCTGCAGCACGGCGGTCGCACCGGCGGCCCCATCGATATGGCCTTGCTGGACTACATGGATGCCTACCGGGCCTGGCCGGGCAAGCCCTTCAAAGCCCTGCCCGCTGAACAAGGCGCGCAGCTGGCCGCCCTGCGCTGGCGCGGCACCCCGATCTACTACGTGGCACCCAACACCACCTACTACTTCCCCCTGGTCTACGTGCCGCAGGCCGCGGGGCTGTGGCTGGGCCGAACGCTGGACCTGACGGTGGACCACAGCTACCGCCTGGCCCGCGTGCTGACGCTGCTGTGCTGCACCGCGCTGTTGTGGCTGGCCTTTGGCCTGCTGCGGCCCAACCCCTGGGTGACCGCCGTGCTGCTGCTGCCCATGACGGTGTTCCAGCTGCTGTCGCCCACCATAGACGGGCTGACCTCCAGCCTGGCGGTGTATGGCATCAGCCTGTTCATCCACCTGGCGCGGCGTGAAACACCACCGGGCAAAGGACTGTCGCTGGCACTGGCGGCCAGCGTGCTGCTGCTGGCCACCACCCGCACGCACCTGGTGGTGCTGCTGGCTTTCCCGCTGTGGCTGGCCTGGCGCCACCGCTCCCTGTTGAACCTGGTCCTGGGTGGCTTCGCGGGCATCGCTGCGCTGGCCTGGACGCTGTTCGCCATGCACGGCGCCAACGACGTGCTGGTGCCGCGCAGCCTGGATGCGCCGCAGTTGCTGCGCCACTACGCCGCCCAGCCGCTGGCCTTCTTGCAGGTGCTGTGGGCCACGCTGAGCGATGCGCCGACCATGCTGTTCTACCGCAACTCCTTCATCGGCATCCTGGGTGCGTTGGACACGCCCTTGCCAGGCGCCGCCTACCCGTGGCTGGGCGCGGGCTTGCTGGTGTGTGCGGTGGCATCCGTGCGCTGGCCGGTCTCACGCCAGGACGCCGAGTTGCGCATCCTGTTGCTGGCGCTGGGCCTGGCGTCGTGCGTGCTGATCTTCCTGGCGCTGCTGCTGGCCTGGACGCCCCACCCCGCGCAACTGGTGCTGGGCGTGCAAGGCCGCTACTTCATCGTGCCGGCGCTGTTGCTGGGCTATGCGTTCAGCGGCCAATCTGATCACCTGCCGCGCTGGCGTCAGGTGGTGGACTTGGTGCTGTTGGCCGTGTTCGCACTGGCCGCGCTGACCGCGCTCTCCCAGGCTCTGCTCACTCGCTATCATTGAACCCCCCACTGCCCGGCGCCAGCGTGCCAGGCGGCGCCCTTACTGCCCGTGCAAGACCCTCACCTGAACCTCAGCTTCGTCACCTGCGTCAGCGACACCGAGGTGCTGCGCCAGCGCCTGTTGGCCTCGCCCTGCCTGCAAGCCGGCGGCTACCCGTTGCTGGCGCTGCACAACGCCCGCTCGGCCGCCGACGCCTTCAACACCGCCATCAGCGCCGCGCCGGCCGACAGCTGGCTGGTCTGGGTGCACCAGGATGTGTTCTTGCCGGCGGGTTGGGAACACAGCTTCGCGGCCAGTCTGCAGCAGGCGCAAGCCCTGTTTCCCCAGCTCGCCGTTGCCGGCGTCTACGGCCTGAGCGGCCACGCCGACCAGGCACGCCGGGCCGGCCACGTGCTGGACCGCGGCACGCTGCTGCGCGAGCCCGCTGCCCTGCCCTGCCGCGCCGACAGCCTGGACGAGCTGCTGTTTGCCGTGCGCGCCGACAGCGGCCTGACGCTGGACCCGGCGCTGGGCTTCGACTTCTACGCCACCGACCTGGTGCTGCAGGCCCAGGCCCATGGGCTGGCGTGTGCGGTAGTGGATGCCTACTGCGAGCACTGGTCCGGCACCGCGCAACTGCCGCAGCACGTGGCCGCCGCCACGCGCGCGCGCATTGCCGCCAGCGGCGAGGTGTTTGAGCGCAAGTGGGCACACAAACTGCCACTGACCACGCCATGCTTTGACATACGTGCCAGCGGCGACGTGGCCCGCTTCCTGGCGCAGGTGTATGGCTGAGCGTTTGTCGGACCGCTGGCGCGCACGCTGGTGGCGGCTGCTGTGGAAAGCGCAAGGCCCCGAGCACCGCCGCCTGCTGCCCTGGCTGGCGCGCCTGCCACTGCCGCTGGCCTTTGCGCTGGCCGGCCTGCGCGACCGCCTGAACAGCCTGCTGCGGCGCGACTGGCGCTCCATGGCACTGGGCAATCCGCATGTGGCCCGGCAAAGCCGCCTGGCCCTGCAGATGATGGCGCCGCAGGCCACGCCGGGGCAGCTGGACCAATGGGTGCGCGGGCGCTTCCAGACCGAAAGCCGTTGTGACTTCGAGGCCTACCTGGTCAACCAGCGCCGCGTGGCCGAGATGCACTGCACGGTGGCGCAGCCCGACACGCTGGCCCAATTGCGCCAGGGCAATGGCAAGGGGCTGCTGCTGCTGATTCCGCACTTCGACAGCTTCCACCTGGGCACGGCCTTTCTGGGCCAGGCCATGGCGGGCAGCCAGCGGCCCATACACTGCATGTCGTCTGCCGTGTTCGAAGACCCGCGCGTGCACAAGGCAGCGCAGGACTACATCAACGGCAAATACCAGCTGATCGCCCCCTACCTGAACGGCGGCACCGTGATGCACCTGGAAAACGGCCTGCGCCCCTTCTACCGCGCGCTGGACCAGGGCGACATCCTGCTGGTGCTGGCGGACTCGCCCCCGCTGCCCAACGGCGTGACCATGGACGTGCGCTTCCTGCACGCCCGGCGCCTGCTGGCCGGCGGCGCCATCAAGATGGCACGCCGCTACAACAGCGACATAGCCGGCTTTGTCTGCCTGCGTACCGGCACGGGTGAATACCGGCTGGAGTTCTCACGCATCCTGCCGGTCAACGATGACGGCGCGGTGGACGAGGTGTATGACTTTCTGTCGCAGAGAATCATGGACCACCCCGAGCGCTGGTGCGCGGCCGACCTGTTGACGCAAATGCCGCTGGCGCCGGCAGACGCCGCACCACCCGCAGCCTGACTGCCCATGGCCGCGATCGACATCGTCATCGTCAACTACCGGGGCGCCGCCGACACGCTGCAGGCCCTGCAACGCCTGGCACCCTGGCGGCACGGCACGGTCTGGCTGGTGGACAACAGTGCCCATGAGGCGGACTACGCCGCCGAAGCTGAGCAATTGCGCAGCGCCTGCGCCAGCCAACCGGGGGTGCAACTGCTGACGCCAGGCGACAACCTGGGTTTCGGCCAGGCCTGCAACCTGGCGTTCGCGCGCTCCAGCGCGCCACAGCTGCTGCTGCTGAACCCCGACGCCCGCATCGCCGAGGCCGACATCCTGGCCATGGCAGCGCAGATGGACGCGCAGGCCGACCTGGCGGCGCTGTCCCCCTGCATCTACTGGAACGAAGCGCGCAGCTTCCTGCTGCCCAGCGCCTTTGCGCAGACACCGGCAGCCAGCCTGTGGCAGGCGCTGGCCACCCGGGCGCCCGCGCTCAGCCGTTGGGCCGCGCAGCGTTACCTGCGGCGCATGAAGCGGCTGATGCAGGGCCAGCGCTTGTTCGACGTCGACTTTGTCGCCGGCTCGGTGCTGCTGGTGCGGCGCGCCCAGGTGCTGGCCGCCGGCGGCCTGTTCGACCCCGGTTACTTCATGTTCTTCGAGGATGCCGACCTGTCGCTGCGGCTGCGCCGCGCCGGCTTTCGGCTGGCGGTGCTGCCCACGGCGCATGCCGTGCATGAGTACCGCCACAAGGCCTTCAAGGCCGGCCTGATGGCTGACAGCCAGGCGCTGTATTTTGACAAGCAGTACCCGTTGTTCAACCGCTTGTCTGACCGGCTGCGGCGGGTCCACGCGCTGGCGCGCACCATCGACCTGGCACGCTGGTACACCACGCTGCCCGGCACCGTGCCCGATGCGCTGGCGTTCAGCGCGCTGACCGGCAACGCCGGCGTGGTCGCCTTCAGCCCCTCACAACTGATGATGCCGGCCATCTTCCGCCCCGACGCCCTGGACGGCCAGCCGTTCAGCCAGGCCGAGTGGGACTTGCTGGAGCCCGGCCCCTATGTCGCGCTGCTGCGCTCGCCGCAGGCGCCGCATGCGCTGGCGTGGACGGCGTTCACCCGCTGAGCCGTGGTGATGGCCCACCGCGACGACATCGACGGCTTGCGTGCCATCGCCGTGCTGGCGGTGCTGGCCTACCACGCCTTTCCCCAGCTGCTACCGAGCGGGTTCGTGGGCGTGGACGTGTTCTTCGTCATCTCCGGCTTCCTGATCACCGGCATCCTGCTGCGCGCCCAGGCGGAGCAGCGCTTCAGCGTGTGGACCTTCTACCAGCGCCGCGTCAACCGCATCTTTCCGGCCCTGCTGCTGGTGCTGGCGGCCAGCCTGGTCGTGGGCTGGCTGGCCTTCCTGCCGCCGGAGTTCCGGCAGTTGGGGCTGCATGTGGATGCCGGTGCGGCTTTCGTCTCCAACATCCTGCTGTGGCAAGAGGCCGGTTACTTCGACGCCGCCGCCCAGTTCAAGCCGCTGCTGCACCTGTGGTCGCTGGGCATAGAAGAGCAGTTCTACCTGCTGTGGCCGCTGTTGCTGCTGCTGTGGCGCGGGCCGGGTCGCGGCCTGCTGATGACCAGCGCGGGGCTGTTCGCGCTGACGCTGGCGGCCAGCGTGCTGGGCACCGCCAGCCAGCCGGAGGCCAGCTTCTACCTGCTGCACACCCGCATGTGGGAGCTGATGCTGGGTGCCCTGCTGGCACAGTGGCCGGCCCGCGACGCCCCTGCGTCGGGCGACGCATCGGCATGGCAGCGCCACGCGCCTTGGGTGATGGGCGGTGCCGGCCTGCTGATGATCGCAGGTGCCGCCTGGGCGTTGGCGCCCGGTGCAGCTTACCCCGGCTGGCGCGCCCTGTTGCCCACGGTGGGCACGGCGCTGCTGATCGCCGCTGGCGCGCATGGCCCCATCAACCAATGGCTGCTGTCGGCCCGGCCGCTGGTGGCCATCGGCCTGGTCAGCTACCCCTTGTACCTGTGGCACTGGCCGGTGCTGGCGTTCGCCCGGGTGCTGTACCCGCAGGCGCTGACGGCAAGCTGGACGGTGGTGTTGCTGCTGGCCTGCTGTGTGCTGGCCTGGCTGACCTACCGTTACCTGGAAACGCCGGTGCGGCGCGCGCAACAGCGCGGCCGGGGCCAAGCCACCGCCTGGCGGCTGGTGGCCGCGATGCTGCTGCTGGCCGGCGTGGGTGGCGCCGTGCAACTGGCGGACGGCGTGCCGCAGCGCTACCCTGAAGCGGTGCGCCATCTGGTGGACTACCGCTACGACCAATACAAGGCCTACCGCTCGCGCCTGTGCTTCATCGACCGCATCGAGGACGTGCAACGCGCGCTGCATTTCTCTGACGCTTGCATCGATCCGCCGTTGCCGGGCAAGCCGCAGCCGCTGGTGGTGCTGTGGGGCGACTCTACAGGCGCCCACCTGTACCCCGGGCTGAAGGCGCTGCAGGCCCGGCGCGGGTTCCGGCTGGCGCAGTTCACCGCCTCGTCCTGCCCGCCGGTGGTGGGGTACAAGCCCAACGCACTGTGCGCCGAAGTGAATGCCGCCACCGCCAAGCGCATTGCCACGCTGGGCGCGGACACCGTGCTGCTGTCCGGCCTGGGCTGGACCCCGGAGGTCGAGCCCGAACTGGCCAACACCGTGGCCCTGTTGCGCAAGGCCGGTGTGCGCCACATCGCCATCGTGGGCTCGCCACCGCATTGGGTGGACGCGCCACCCCGCTTGCTCTACCGCGCCTACACGGCCCATCCGCAGCAAGCGCTACCGACCTACCTGAACGAAAGCCAAGGCCTGTTGGGTGACAACCCGGCACTGGACCAGGCCTGGTCCGCGCTGGCCGCGCGCCTGCACATCGGCTACGCCTCGTCCTACCAGGCCATGTGCGACACGCGCGGCTGCCTGGTGCGCAGCGGCGATGCGCCCGAGCAGGTGCTGGGCTGGGACACCTTCCACCTGACCACAACCGGCTCGGAACTGCTGATGACGCGCCTGGCCGATGCCCTGGGCCTGCCGCCAGTGGGCGCCAGTGCGGGCATAGAATTGCAGCCGACCACCCCTCCCACACGCCAGCCGCCCCCTTAAGCCCCACACCGCATGCCCCTGCCCGCCAGCAACTCCACCATCCAGGTCTCGGTGGTCATCCCGGTCTACCAGGGCGAAAAGTCGCTGCCGGGGCTGCTGGCAGAAATTGCGCCACTGGGCCGCGAGCAACGTACGCCTGCCGGGCATGCCTTCATCGTCAGCGAAGTGCTGCTGGTGCACGACTGCGGGCCTGACCGTTCGGACCAGACGCTGCAGGCGCTGGCTGCGCAATACCCTTTTGTGCAGCCCATCTGGCTGTCGCGCAACTTTGGCCAGCATGCCGCCACCATGGCCGGCCTGGCCAGCGCCACCGGCGACTGGGTGGCCACGCTGGACGAGGACGGCCAGCAGAACCCCGCAGACATCCCCACCCTGCTGGACACCGCGTTGGCCGGCGCGCTGCAACTGGTTTATGCCCAGCCCACCAACCCACCACCACACGGCTGGCTGCGCAACGCACTGAGCCGCACCGCCAAGCGCATCAGTGGCCGGCTGCTGGGTGAGGGTGCCAGCGGCCAGTTCAACAGCTTCCGGTTGATCGATGGCGAGATCGCGCGCACGCTGGCGGCCTATTGCGGCAACAAGGTCTACCTGGACGTGGGGCTGACCTGGATCGCCGGCCGCGTGGGCCACTGCCCGGTGGCGCTGCGCAACGAAGGCCGGCCTTCGGGCTATTCCTACCTGCGGTTGATCGGCCACTTCTGGAACCTGGTGCTGACCACCGGCACGCGGCCGCTGCGGCTGATCACGCTGATGGGCATGGGCGCCATGCTGCTGGCCGTGGTGGTCGCCATCTGGGTTGTCTACCAGAAGGTGCACGGGCAGGTGCCGGTGCAGGGCTGGGCGTCGCTGGTCATCGTGGTCACGTTCTTCTCCGGCGGCATCCTGGCCGCGCTGGGGGTGATCGCCGAGTACCTGGCCGTCACCATGGGCATCGTGATGGGCAAGCCGCTGTACGTGGTGGCCACCAAGCCCACGCGGCCGGCAGCACGACCATGAGCGTGGCCTGGGTGGTGGGCGCGGGCGGGCTGTTGGGCTCGGCGCTGTGCCGCGCGCTGCAACGTCAGGGCATGCCTCTGTTCACGCCCGCACAGCCCTGGGCTTGGCAGGACGCCAGCGCATTGCACAGCCAACTGCAGGAAGCCGTGCGGCAGTTCAGCGCCAGCGTGGGTGGCGCACCCGGCTGGGCGATCTATTGGGCCGCCGGTGTGGGCAGCATGGGCAGCAGCGCGGAGGCGCTGGCGCCAGAGACCGCCGCACTGGCCGCGCTGCTGGACGCGCTGGGCGCTGACGCCACGCTGATGCAGGCCCCTGGTACGCTCGCGCTGGCCAGTTCCGCCGGCGCCATCTACGCCGGCAGCAGCGACCGGGTGGTGACGGAGGCCAGCGCCGAGGCACCGGGCAGCGCCTACGCGCGCGAAAAGCTGGCACAGGAGGCCCTGGTACGCCGCTTCCATGAACAGCACCCGGGCCAACAGGCGCTGCTGGCGCGCATCAGCACGCTGTATGGCCAAGGCCGCGACCCTGCCAAGCCCACCGGTCTGCTGTCGCACATCGCGCGCAGCGTGCTGCGCAACCAGCCGGTGCAGATTTACGTGCCTTTCGACACGCTGCGCGACTACATCAGCGCCGATGACGCAGCCGAGCGCATGGTCGCGGCGCTGCACCTCGCCCGGCAGCAGCCCGCGCAAACCCACGTGAAGATCATCGCTTCGGAGCGGCCGGTCACCATTGCCGAGATCGTCGCGCTGTTCAAGCGCATCGCGCGGCGCGCACCCCGCGTGGTCACCAGCGTCAGCCGGCTGTCTGGCCTGTACCCGCGGCGCGTGCAGTTCCGCTCGGAGGTGCTGCTGTCATCCGAGCGCGCGGCCAGCACCAGCCTGGCCGTGGGGATTGCCAAGTTGATGGCCGCCGAGCGCATGGCTTACCAGCGCGGCTCGCGGCAGCCGGCTGCCAACCCTGGTCAACGGGCGGCTGCATGAACCCGGCAGAGTTTGACAAGTTCGCGCAGGAGTACCAGGCCCAACTGGCCGCCGGGTTGGCCGCCTCAGGCGAGGAGCCCGCCTACTTCGCCGAGTACAAGATCAAGGACATCGCGCGGCAACAAAGCCGTGCAGGCGCCAACGCCACCTTGCAGGTGCTGGATTTCGGCGCCGGCATAGGCAGTTCGGTGCCGTTTGTGCACCAGCACCTGCCCGGCGCCCAGTTGACCTGCCTGGATGTGTCGCAGCGCAGCCTGGACGTCGCCCAACAGCGCTTCCCAGGACAGGCCAGCTACGTGCCGTTTGACGGCCAGCGCATTCCGTTTGCTGACGGCCAGTTCGACATCGCCTACGCCATGTGCGTGTTCCACCACATCCCCGAGGACCAGCATGTGGCGTTGCTGGGTGAGTTGCGTCGCGTGCTGCGGCCCGGCGGCAGCCTGTACGTGTTCGAGCACAACCCGCTGAACCCGATGACACGTCAGGTGGTGCGGGACTGCCCATTTGACGAAAACGCGCACCTGCTGCGCGCCGCCACCTTGCAACAACGCCTGCACCAGGCCGGCTTTGAAGCACCCGCCAAGTTGCGCTACCGCATCTTCTTTCCGCACGCGCTGCGTTGGCTGCGGCCACTGGAGCGCTTGCTGGCCTGGCTGCCGCTGGGTGCCCAGTACTTCACATTGGCCCGCAAATGACCGGCACCGGCCAGCCGCACCAAGCCTTGGAGCGCGCCAGCCAGCCACGCGAGTTCGCCCGCTTCCTGCTGGTGGGCGTGCTCAACACCTTCACCGGCCTGACCGTGATCTACGCCGCCAAATGGTTGGCGCACTGGGACGACATTGCGGCCAACCTGCTGGGCTACGCCGTGGGCCTGACCGTGAGCTTTGCGCTGAACCGGCGCTGGACCTTTGCGCACACCGGCGCCACGCTGCCGGCGCTGGCGCGCTTTTTGGTGGCCACCGCCGTGGCCTATGGCGCCAACCTGGCGGTGGTGCTGTTGGCGCTGCATGGCCTGCACCTGAACAGCTACCTGGCCCAGGCCCTGGGAGTGCCGGCCTACACGTTGACGGCCTACCTGCTGGGGCGGCATTTCGTCTTCAGCCGCCCAGGTGTTTGATGCCCACCTCCGCAGCCTCCGTTGAAGCCCTGACGCCTATTTGCAAATCGCCGCAGGCCCGGTAAAAGCGTCGCCTGTGCCTTGCCAGGCCACTTTGACCAGGCCCCCGCCCGCACTCGACGCCGGCCATTGCAGCAACGGCGAGTACACCAGGCCGCCATCGGCCGTCTCCAGGCGTATGCGAAAGCAGCCTGTGGGTGGCGTGTCACGGCGTATCGCACCCTGCGGTGGCAATGGCAGGGCGCTGCCGGCGGACAGGAAAGCAAAGCCACCTGCCGCCGGGGGGCCCAGTTGCCAGCGCAGCGCATTCAGCCGCGTGTCGTACTCGGCCAGCACGCTCAAGGGCACATCGGCGCGCAAGCGCTGGCGCCAGGCAGCCTGTTGCTGTGACTGCTGGGCGGTCACGTCGCGCATGGCGGCGCCCTGCGGTTCGTAACGCAGCAGGCGCGCGCCCGCCAAATCCTGGCCGGCCAGGTCCGACTCGTCCGAAGCCAGATGCGGCGGCGCACCAGTCTGGCCCATGAGCGCACGCAAATCCAGCAACCCCTGCAGGAACCAGGTGGACACCCCTGACGTGCCCAGCAGCACGTCGCGGGCTTGCCCATGCACCACCGCCATGCCCAACGCCTTGTGTGCCGCCTGCAAGGGCGTCAGCGGCACCTGTGCCAGGCGCGCGGCCTGCCAGGCCGGCAGCAACAGCGCCGCAAATGCAGCCACCAGCAGCAGGCGCGGGCCCGGCCTGGGCCAGGTGCGCCAGGCCAAGCCCAGCGCCACCGCACTCAAACCGGCCAGCACCGCCCAAGGCAGCATGAAATAGCGCTCGGAGCCCGGCCCCAGGCCGGGGAAACGAACCAGCGGCAACAAGGGCGCCAACAACAGCACAGGCAGTGGCACAGCCCACAACAGGGTGGCGCGCCAGCGGCCTTGCACCTGCGCCATACCCAACACCGCTGTTGCCGCCAACCCGCACAAGCCCACCACTGGCCAGGCCCACAGCATGGCCGGCACCTGGCCAAACGCCGCCAGCACGTCGCCCGGCTGCAAGCCCGTCAGCCCACCCTGCGGCACATAGCCACCCACCAGCTCGCCCAGCATGTGGTAACGCCAAGGCACGTACAGCACCATCACCACCAGCCAGGGCCAGGCCGTCCGCAGACGCTGGCGCCAGTTGCCCACCGGCAGCACAAAGGGCAACAGGCCCATGGGCAGGAAGATTTCCTTGGCGCTGGCCGCCAGCGCGAACGCCAACCCCGCCCCCCAGCCATTGGCCACGTGCCCGCCCTGCAAACGCCGCAACACCAGCCACAGCGCCAACAGGTAGAACAGCAAACCCTCCACATAGTGGCGCACCATCAGTTGCTGGGCCGCCACCGCTTGCGGCGCACCCACCAGAAACAGCAGCGCACCGGCCAGCGCCCAGCCCTGCCCGACCCAGACCGCCAGCACGCGTTGCAGGCACCAGGCGCACAGCGCCAGCGCCAGCAGGTGGTGGGCGAAGAAACCCACCGGCCGGAAGCCGAACAGCGACAAGTCCAGGTCGTAGCTGGCCGACAACCAGGGCTGCAGGCTGTAGGGGATCAGCGCCTGCCAGGCCTTGGGCGCCAGAAAGTACTCTTGCGGCGCGTAGCGCCAGGCGTGCAGCAGGATGGCCGGGTCGTCAAAACACCACCACAGGCGCAGGCTGCCGGCGTACAAGGCCAGCGTAGCCACGCCAATGCAGGCCAGGGCGGCGAGGGGATGGTCGAAGAAGCGGCGCAAGGACAAAACAACTGCCTGATGGTGGCCCAGGGGGATGGGCTGGCATTGTCGCCCAATCCCCAGCGTGGGCGCTGCCAATGGCTCTGCATGGGTCAAAGGTAAAATCACCCCGCCTCGGCGCACCCACAACAAGACCCCTCAGCCCCTTGCATGCCCACCGCCGACCCCGACAACGACTGGGCCATTGAGTTGCTGCGCGGCATCGCCGCCAGCATGGTGATGGTGGTGCACTACCAGACCTTCCTCGGCCTGAAGCTGGGGTTGTTCGAGTTCATGCACACCGGCGTGGACCTGTTCTTCGTCATCAGCGGCTATGTGTTCGCGCCTTACCTGTTCGGCCGCGCCCTGCAGACGGGGCCCTTCTTTGTGCGCCGCCTGTTCCGCCTCTACCCGCTGTACGTGTTGTCGCTGCTGGCCTATGCCGGCCTGCGCCTGTGGCAGGGCCAGCCCACCGAGTACTTGGCCACCCATCTGCTGTTCCTGCACACCCTGCAGTCGCCCGAAATCGCCTTCTACTACAACCCGGCCTTCTGGAGCCTGCCGGCCGAGGTGGAGTTCTACCTGGCACTGCCGCTGCTGGCTGCACTGGTGGCGCGTTGGCCCCGGGCCTTGCCGCTGCTGGGTGTGCTGGCGCTGGCCACGCACCTGGCGTTGGCTTACAACAGCCCCAGCAGCCCCAAGGCGCCGGTGGATGCCTGGGCCATCCTGTGCATCCACCTGCCCGGTGTGCTGGTGGAATTCCTGCTGGGCGCGCTGGCCTGGCAGGTGACGCGCAAGCATCTGTCCAGCGCGCTGCGCTGGGCACTGCTGGCCGCCGGCCTGTTGGGCTGGCTGGCACTGGCCCTGCTGCTGGAAGACCTGAACCGGCGCAACGCCATCCCCACCAGCGACCTGGTGCGCGGCAACGTGGGCTTCTTCTTTGCCCTGGCCTACACGCTGGTGGTGGCCGGTCTGGCCGGTGGGGCGACGCCAGCCGGCGCCGGCCTGCGCCGGCTGGCGCTGGTCGCCGGCAACCTGAGCTACGGCATCTACCTGTTCCACAACGCCGTGCCTGGCGTCGTCAACGGCCTGATGCCGGGCCTGCCAGCCCCCGCCTTGGGGTTGATTTGCGTTATCCTCACCCTGCTGACGGCAGCCTTGCTGCACCATGCGGTGGAGAATCCGGCACGCAACTGGGGCCGCCACTGGGCCAGGGCATGGTCCGCCGCCGGCTGACCCCCAAACAATAACGACAAGCCTTGGAAGCCGAACTCATCCCCTACACCGCCGTCACCCGGCTGGACGCGCGCGCCGTGCTGGTGCTGGCGCCACACCCGGACGACGAGGTGTTTGCCTGCGGTGGCGCCATTGCCGCGCATGTGCGTGACGGCGTGCCGGTGCAGGTGGTGGTGCTGACCGACGGCGCCTTGCACGGCGACGCCGCGCTGCGGCGCGCCGAATCCGAAGCCGCCGCCCGCGCCCTGGCCTGTGCACTACCGGAATTCTGGCAATTGCCCGACCGTGGCCTGCACTACAACGAAGCCTTGGCGCAACGGCTGGCCGACAAAATTGGCCAGACCGGCAGCGACCTGGTCTACGCCCCCTCCCCATGGGAGTTGCACCCTGACCATCGCCAAGCCCATGCGCTGGCCCTGGAAGCTGTGCGCCGCGCCGGCCCCGCCGTGCGGCTGGCCCTGTATGAGGTGGGCAACCCATTGCGTCCCAACACCCTGCTGGACATCAGCGCGCTGGCGGCTGCCAAGGACGCGGCCATGGCCTGCTTCCCGTCCCAGCAAGCACATCAGGACTATGCAGGGCAGATGCGGGCGCTGAACCGCTTCCGCACCTACACGCTGCCTCAAGAGGTGACTGCGGCCGAGGCCTATTGGGTGGGCCGGCCTGACGAACTGGATCAGGTGCTGGCCGGTGGCGCCGGCGCGCTGGCCGCTGCCGTTCAGTCCGGCACGCCCGCGTCCGATGGCGCTGTGCCGCTGGTGTCCATCATCGTGCGCAGCATGGACCGCCCCACGCTGGCCCAGGCACTGGATTCGGTGGCGCTGCAAACCTATCCGAACATCGAGGTGCTGGTGATCGCCGTCACCGGCCAGCACCAGCCACTGCCGCCGCGCTGTGGCCGCTTTCCCATGCGGCTGCTCAACACAGGCTCGGCGTTGCCGCGCAGCCAGGCCGCCAACCAAGGGCTGAGCCAGGCGCGCGGCGACTACCTGCTGCTGCTGGACGATGACGACTGGCTGATGCCTGGCCACATTGCCCGCCTGACCCAGGTGCTGGCCGGGCAACCGCACGCCTGGGCCGCCTACACCGGCATCAGCCTGGTGGACGCCCAGGGCCGGCCCCTGGGGCAGATGTTCGACATGCCGTATGACGCGGTGCGCCAGAGCGCCGGCAACCTGACACCGATACACGCCGTGCTGTTCAGCGCCAAGGCCCTGGCCCAGGGCTGCCGCTTCGACGAGGCGCTGGACCACTATGAGGATTGGGATTTCTGGCTGCAGCTGGCGCAGTTGGGCCCCTTCGCGCACCTGCCGGGCGTCAGCGGCGTGTACCGCATCCACGACAGCTCCGGCGTGCATGCCGATGCCGGGCCGCTGGGCGCCAACGCTGCGCGTATCTATGACAAGTGGGAAGCACAGTGGACACTGCAGCGGCGCGGTGAGTTGATGCGCCGCGTGTGGTCGCACGCCGAGATCATCCAGGAACTGGGTGAAGCCCGCGCCATGATCACCAGCGGCCAGGCCCATGCCGCCGCCCAGGACGCCACCATCGCCCGGCAAAACCAGACGCTGGCCGAGCAGCAGCAACTGCTGCACGCCCAGCACCATCAAAACATTCACCAATTGCAGCAGCTCAATGGCCTGCACGAGGTGCTGGCCGCCAAGGAGCGCTACCTCGCCGACCAGACCGCCATCATCGCGCAGCAGCGGCTGGATGTGCAGGCCCTGCTCAGCAGCACCAGCTGGCGCCTGACGCGCCCGGTGCGCTGGCTAGGCGGCATGTTGCGGCGCCTCAAGCCCTAGCTCGCGCAATACAGAAAGAATCACGGAGTTTCAGTTGGTCCAATTGTTCGTCAAGTCATGGTCATTCTGGCGCCGCTTTGGCACCCGCGCCTTTGTCGCCCGGGTGCACAACGCGCTGACGCGCAAGGCCGAGCAGGCCGGCACCGCCATGCCCTTCATCCTGCCGGCGCCGCCGGTGAAGAAGACCACGGCCGATGTTCGGCAAGCGCGCTTTGAGCAGTTGACGCCGCTGCGCACCTGCACCGCCGTGCCGGGTGAACGCCCGCGCGTCAACCTGGTCACCGACAGCATTGGCGCCGGCAGCCTGTTTGGCGGCGTCGGCACCGCGCTGCTGCTGGCAGCCGCCCTGGCCAACCGGCTGGGCGCCGACCTGCGCATCGTCACCCGCACCGAGCGCCCGCAGCCGGAAAACGTGGGGCACATCTTCTCGGTCTACGGCGTGACGCTGGCGGGCGAAACGCAGTTCCGCTTCATCCCCAGCTACGACCTGAAGCAGGAGCTGGATTTCGCGCCCGGCGAGTTGTTCATCACCACCTCCTGGTGGACCACCGCCGCCACCCTGCCCGGCGTGCCCGCCGGCCGCCTGCTCTACCTGCTGCAGGAGGACGAGCGCATGTTCTACCCCTATGGCGACGACCGCCTGCGCTGCGAAGAAGTGCTGCGCAACCGCGACATCCGCTTTGCCATCAACACCCGGCTGCTGTTCGACCACTTCTGCGCCGAAGGCTTTGACAACATCGCCCAGCATGCGCAGTGGTTCGAACCCTCATTCCCGCCGCAGGTGTTCAAGCCGGCGGCGCGCGCGCTGCTGGCCAAGCGCAAGTTCGTCTTCTACGCCCGGCCCAACAACCTGCGCAACCTGTTCTATTTTGGCATCCAAGTGATTGAGGACGCGTTGGCCCAAGGCGTGCTGGACCTGGCGCAATGGGACATCGTGTTCGTCGGCAAGGACATCCCCGAGATGGTGCTGGGCGACGGCTACGAGCCACAGCGTTTTGAGAACCTGGCCTGGTCGGACTACGCCGCGCTGGTGGGCGCGGCCGACCTGGGGTTCACGCTGATGTACACCCCGCACCCCAGCTACCCACCGCTGGACCTGGTGGCCAGCGGCGCCGTGGCGGTGACCAACCGCTTCGCCAACAAGCAGGACCTGTCGGCCTACTCACCCAACCTGATCTGCGCCGATCTGACGCGCGAAGCCCTGGTGGAAGCGCTGCGCGCAGGCGTGGCGCTGGCACTGGACGCGCCGCGCCGACGCGCCAACTTCGAAGCCAGCGGCCTGCAGCGCGACTGGAACCAGTCGTTCGCCGGCCTGATAGACAGCGTCGCGGGAACGGCCTGATGTTCGCCAGCCGCATTGCCGCACAGCCCTACGCCGACCCCTGGAACCTGCCGCTGGCCCAGCGCCTGCATGCGCTGGCGCGCGGCAAGAAGCGCGCCGCCTACTACTACGAAGAGGCCAACAACAGCACCTTCCGCTACCGCGCCTACAACATGGCCCAGGTGCTCAACAGCCTGCCCGCAGGCGAGCACAGCGCCAGCTGGTTCTTCCAGGCCGACCTGCATGCGCTGCAGGCCATCGCCGACAGCGCCGATGTGCTGGTGATCTGCCGCTCAGGCTACAACCACCGCGTCAACCAGTTGATCACGCAGTTCCGCAACCGTGGCAAGCCGGTGCTGTTCGACGTCGACGATTTCGTCTTCAACACCGACTACACCCACCTGGTGGTGGACACGCTGGGGCTGGACAAGGACGACCCGCGCGTGTGGGACGACTGGTTCGCGATGATGGGCCGCATGGGCCGCACGCTCAAACTGTGCGACGGCGCCATCACCACCAACGCCTACCTGGCGCAGCGCATCACCGAATTCCACCAACTGCCGGTGCAGGTGGTGCCCAACTTCATGAACCCCGAGCAACTGGCGCTGTCCGAGCGCCTGTACGAGGAAAAGCGCGCCAGCAGCTTTGCCCGCCAGGGCGGCCTGACGCTGGGCTACTTCAGCGGCTCACCCTCGCACCGGCTGGATTTCGCGCTGGTCGAGACCGCGCTGGAGCGGGTGCTGGAGGCCAATGACGACGCCCGGCTGATGGTGGTGGGCTATATCGAGGCCGGTCCCCATTTGCAGCGCTTTGGCTCGCGCATCAGCTACCAGCCGTTCCAGGACTACGTGAACCTGCAACGCCTGGTGGCCTCGGTGGAGTTCAACCTGATGCCCCTGCAGCACAACGTCTTCACCAACTGCAAGTCCGAATTGAAGTACTTTGAGGCGGCGGCAGTGGGCACGCTGAGCATTGCCTCGCCGTCGGCCAACTACGCGGCGGCCATTCAGCATGGCGACAACGGCTACATCGCCCGCGCCCACCAGTGGGTGGAGAGCATGCAGACCGCGATCGACCAGGTGGCGATGTATCCCTCCATGGCCAGTCGCGCGCATGCCGATGCCTTGGCCAGGTTTGGCTGGCAGCACCAGGCGCCCGCCATTCTGCGCGCGCTCGGCTGGGCCTGAGCGCGACCGGCAGATTCAGATGGTTCAGTCGGCGGGCTTGCCAGCGGAGCCGGTCAGGCCCGCCCACAGGCCGCGCAGCATGGCCCGGACATGGGCGCCACGGGGGCGCGATACCGCGCTGAAGAACAGGAATTTCTTCACCAGCGCCAGCAGATCCGGCAGCTTCCAGGCCCAGGGGATATAGGGCAGTTTTTGCAGGTACACGCCGTTGCGCATCAGGTAGTAGTGGCGCTGCGGTCCATGCCGGGCCACCTGGCGGCCGCGCCAGTGGTGTACGCCATCGCCCAGCGCATGGTCCAGCATGGCGCCGCCGACGATGAACAGTTGCAGGCCGCGCGCACGCGCGCGCAAGCTCCACTCGATGTCCACGTAGTCGATGAACAGCGGCTCCAGCATGGGCCCGGCCTGCCGCCAGGCAGCCAGGGGTGTCAGGCAGCCGGACGTGATCAGGTGGTCCACTTCCAGCCGTTGGCCGACAACAGGCTGCAGGCGCCGGTAGCGCCAGCGGGTGGGCGCGAAAGCATCGGCCACGCGGCCGCTGCGGCGGTCGATCTGCTGCGGCCCCACAGCGCCCACCGGCCGGCCTTCAGCCACCAAGGCGCCATGGGCCTGCAACAGCCGCTGCAGCATGTCGGGTGCGGGCTCGCTGTCCTGGTCGAAGCTGATGACGAAATCGGCCTGCTGCTGCTCGGCCCAGGCAAAACCGGCGTTCAGCGCCGTGGCCACGCCCAGGTTGTCCCCCAGGTGGCGCACCACAAAACCCAAGGCCGCCAATTCGGCATCCGTCAACGGCAAATCGCTGCCGTTGTTGACCACGATCCCGCCTTGAACCTGCGGCGCCAGCGCGCGCAGCAGTCGCCCCAGCAGCACGGGATCGGGCCGGTAGGCCACCACCACGGCCAGGGTCTTGTTGCTCACGGGAAGAGTTCGGCCTCGGCCAACAACTTGCCCTTCTGGTCCTTGTCGGAGACCAGCACGGGCTTGCCATCCAACCGGTCCAGCGGCCAGGCCACGCCCAGGCGCCCGTCGTTCCAGGCGATGCAGCGCTCGTGCGCCGGAGCGTAGAAATCAGTGGTCTTGTACAGGAAGTCGGCACTGTCGGACAGCACCAGGAAGCCATGCGCAAAGCCCGGCGGCACCCACAGCTGGCGCTGGTTGTCTTCGCTCAACTCCACACCCACCCATTGACCCAGGGTGGGCGAAGACTGGCGTATGTCCACCGCCACGTCAAACACGGCGCCCCGCGCCACCCGCACCAGCTTGCCCTGCGCCTGCTGCACCTGGTAATGCAGGCCGCGCAGCACACCTTTGGCGGAACGGCTGTGGTTGTCCTGCACGAAGTTGTAAGGCGCACCGTTCACCGCACCCACCGCATCGTCAAAGACGCGCTGGTTGAAGCTCTCAAAAAAGAATCCACGGGCATCGCCGAACACGCGCGGCTCGAAGATCAGCACCTCGGGGATGGCAGTGGCCACGGCTTTCACAGGCGCTCCTCCTTCAGGATGCGCATCAGGTACTGACCGTAGCCATTCTTGGCCAGCGGCTGCGCCAGCCGGGTCAGTTGCTCGTCGTCGATGAAGCCATTGCGCCAGGCGATCTCTTCCACGCAGGCGATCTTCAGGCCCTGACGGTGCTCCAGCGTGGCGATGAACTGGCTGGCTTCCAGCAGGCTGTCGTGCGTGCCGGTGTCCAGCCACGCATAGCCGCGCTGCATGATCTGCACGTTGAGCTGGCCGCGCTCCAGGTAGGTCTGGTTCACCGTGGTGATCTCCAGCTCACCGCGCGCGCTGGGTTTGACCGATTTCGCGATGTCCACCACCTGGTTGTCGTAGAAATACAGCCCGGTCACCGCGTAATGGCTCTTGGGCTGCAAGGGCTTCTCTTCGATGCTGCTGGCCTTGCCGGTGGCGTCGAAGGCCACCACGCCATAGCGCTCGGGGTCATGCACATGGTAGGCGAACACGGTGGCGCCACTGGCTTTTTGGTCCGCGCCATTCAGCAGCGGCGCGAAATCGTGACCGTAGAAGATGTTGTCGCCCAGCACCAGCGCCGACGGCGCGTTGCCCAGAAACTTGTCGCCAATGATGAAGGCCTGCGCCAAGCCGTCCGGGCTGGGCTGCACCTCGTACTGGATGTTCAGGCCCCATTGCGCGCCATCGCCCAGCAGCTGGCTGAAGCGCGGCGTGTCCTGCGGCGTGCTGATGACCAGGATGTCACGTATACCACCCAGCATCAGCGTGCTCAGCGGGTAATAGATCATGGGCTTGTCGTACACCGGCAGCAGCTGCTTGCTCATGGCCAGCGTGGCCGGGTGCAGGCGGGTGCCGGAGCCGCCGGCGAGGATGATGCCTTTGCGTTGTGTCATGGCGAGGTGTGGGGGTCGTGTTGGTCGTCGGTGTCGCGCGGGGTGCAGTGGTGCTCAGGGCACCAGGGTCTCCGCCAGCATGCGCGCCACACCGGTTTGCCAGGGCGGCAGCGTCAAATCAAAGGCGGCCCGCAGCTTGGCCGTGTTCAACCGTGAATTGTGCGGCCGCCTGGCCGGCGTGGGGTAGTCGCTGGTGGGGATGGGCAGCACCGCGTCCTCGGGCACTTTCAGCGCCACGCCCGCGGCGCGCGCGGTCTGCAGCACGAAGCTGGCATAGCCGTGCCAGGAGGTTTCACCGGCCGCGGCCAGGTGGTACAGGCCGGACAGGTCAGTGCGGGACGCGCCGCCGGTCAGCGCACTGCGCAGCGCCAGCGCCGTCACGTCGGCCAGCAGATCGGCGCCGGTGGGCGCGCCGATCTGGTCGGCAATCACCGTCAACCGTTCACGCTCCTTGCCCAGGCGCAGCATGGTCTTGGCGAAGTTGCCGCCGCGCGCCGCGTACACCCAGCTGGTACGGAAGATGAAGTGCTGGCAGCCGCTGGCGGCAATGGCCTGCTCGCCCTCCAGCTTGGTAGTGCCGTAGACGCTCAGTGGGCCGGTGGCATCGGTCTCTGCCCAAGGCGCGCCGCCGCTGCCATCGAACACGTAATCGGTGGAGTACTGCACCAGCCAGGCGCCCAGGCCTTTGGCCTCACGCGCCAGCACGCCCGGCGCCAGCGCGTTGACGACGCGCGCGCGCTCGGCATCGCCCTCAGCCTTGTCCACCGCCGTGTAGGCGGCGGCGTTGACGATGACATCAGGCCGCACCGCGCGCACCGTGGCGGCCAGGTCGTCCAGGCGACTCAGGTCGCCACAGTAGTCAGTGCTGGCGGTCTCCAGCGCCACCAGCTCGCCCAACGGCGCCAGGCTGCGCTGCAGCTCCCAGCCCACCTGGCCATTCTTGCCCAGCAGCAACAGCTTCATGGCACAGGACTCAAGCCGCCACGGCGCCGCGCGCCGCGTAGTTGGTCTGCTCCCAATCACGGTAGGCGCCGGACAGCACGCCCTGAACCCAGGGCTGGTTGTCCAGGTACCACCGCACCGTCTTGCGGATACCGGTGTCGAAGGTCTCCGCGGGGCGCCAACCCAGTTCGCGTTCGATCTTGCTGGCATCGATGGCGTAACGGCGGTCATGGCCGGGGCGATCCGCCACATGGGTGATCTGCTGGCGGTAGCTGCCGCCGGCCGCGCGCGGGCGCAGCTCGTCCAGCAGGTCGCAGATGGTGTGCACGATGTCGATGTTGAACTTCTCGTTCCAGCCGCCCACGTTGTAGACCTCGCCCGCCTGGCCAGCCGCCACCACGCGGCGTATGGCGCTGCAATGGTCTTTCACATACAGCCAGTCGCGCACCTGCAGGCCGTCGCCATACACGGGCAGCGGCTTGCCGGCCAGCGCGTTGACGATCATCAGCGGAATCAATTTCTCGGGGAAATGCAGCGGCCCGTAGTTGTTGCTGCAATTGGTGGTCAGCACCGGCAGGCCGTAGGTGTGGTGGTAGGCGCGCACCAAGTGGTCGCTGGCCGCCTTGCTGGCCGAATACGGGCTGTTGGGCTCGTAGCGGTGGGTTTCGGTGAAAGCCGCATCGCCCTTTCCCAGCGAACCATAGACCTCGTCGGTGGACACATGCAGAAAGCGGAACGCCGCCTTGGCATCCGCAGCCAAGCCGCCCCAATAGGCGCGCACCGCCTCCAACAGCGTGAAAGTGCCCACCACATTGGTCTCAATGAAGGCCGCAGGACCATGGATGGACCGGTCCACATGCGATTCGGCGGCAAAGTTCACCACTGCGCGCGGCTGGTGCTTGGCCAACAGGCCCGCCACCAACCCGGCATCGCCCATATCACCATGCACAAACACATGGCGCGCATCGCCCTGCAGCGGCGCCAGGCTGGCCAGGTTGCCGGCGTAGGTCAGCTTGTCGAGGTTGAGCACCGGCTCATCCGACTGGGCCAGCCAGTCCAGCACGAAATTGGCGCCAATGAAGCCGGCGCCTCCGGTCACAAGAATCATACGTTTCCCTGTCATAGCGCCGGCGCCTGTTGCACCGGCCATAGCCCTGGATTATCCCACCCCGGCAGAGCCTTGCTTAGAGCCTGTTTTCCTGCTCTCCGGTTGGAGCGCTGGGCGCGCGGTGCGGGGCTTTGGGTCAACGTAGAAGCTTCACGCCAGAACAATCCCGTCAACCGGGGAGCGGCGTGCCAGCCTGGAAATTGGCAGAGGGCCCCATGTGCAACCTGGGAAGGCCAATTTTCAGGCTGGCGCGCTGCGGAGCAATGCCAGCGCCATGGGCTTCGACAGGCTCAGCCCGAACGGAATGGGCCGAGCAAACGCGTCAGGTCAGAAGTGAATCCCGCGCATCATCTCCGCCATTGCCATCGCCTCGTGCGACAACGCCGGTTTGGCCGCCTTGTCACCCTTGGCTGCGGCGCTGTCCGGGAACATGCGGAAGGTGGTGTTCATCATCACCTGGGTGACGCGCGGCGTCAGCGCGTGCAGCAGCGCCACAAAGGTGCCCAGGCGGGTGGATATCTGCACCGGCTTGTTGACGCAGGCATTCACGATCATGTCGGACGCCTCATGCGGGTCCAGCAGCGGCATGCTGTCGTAGATTTTGGTAGGCGCCGTCATGGGCGTGCGCACCAATGGCATGTTGATGGTGGTGAAGGTGATGCCCTGATCGGCAAACTCACTGGCGGCGCACGCGGTCCAGGCGTCCAATGCCGCCTTGGAGGCCACGTAGGCCGAGAAGCGCGGTGCATTCACCAGCACGCTGATGGAACTGATGTTGACGATATGCCCCTTGCGCTTGGCCACCATGCCAGGCAGCAGCCCCATGGTCACGCGCAGCGAGCCGAAGTAGTTGAGCTGCATGGTGCGCTCGAAATCATGGAAGCGCTCATAGCTGGCCTCAATGGCGCGGCGTATCGAGCGCCCGGCGTTGTTGATCAGGAAATCCACGCCGCCGTGTTCCTGCTGCAGGGTCTTGACGAACTCGGCGCAGCTGGTCTCGTCGGAGATGTCCACAGAGTAGGTGAACACCTGGGCATCCTTGCCCACGGCGGCCAGAATCTCCTTCTTGGCCTCGACCAGCTTGTCCTCGCCGCGCGCGCAGATGATGGTGATGGCACCGGCCTCGGCAAACTTGTGCGCCGCAGACAGGCCAATGCCCGAGGAGCCGCCGGTCACCAGCACCACCTTGCCACCCACCGTGCCGCGCAGGCTGCGGTCGATGTGCAGGTCGGGGTCCAGGTGGCGCTCCCAGTAGTCCCACAGGCGCCAGGCGTAATCCTTCAAATTGGGGCATTCCACGCCGCTGCCCTTCAGCGCGGCCAATGTCTCGCGGCAATCAAAGCGCGTGGGGTAGTTGACGAAGGACATCATGTCCTCGGGAATGGCCAGGTCCTTCATGACGGCGTTGCGCACCCGGCGCACCGGCGCCAGCGCCATCAGCCCCTTCTTCACGCTCTTGGGGATGAAGCCCAGCAACGCGGCGTTGATGAACAGGTTCATCTTCGGCGCGTGCGCGGCCTTGCTGAAGATGTCCAGCACGTCGCCGACGCGGTAGCCCGTGGGGTCCACCAGGTGGTAGCACTTCTTGCTGATGCCGTCCTTGTGGCTGATCAGGTCCAGCGCGTTGACCACAAAGTCCACCGGCACGATGTTGATGCGCCCGCCCTCCAGGCCGACCGACGGCATCCACGGCGGCAGCAGCTGGCGCATGCGCTGGATCAGCTTGAAGAAGTAGTACGGACCATCGATCTTGTCCATCTCGCCGGTGGTGCTGTCGCCCACCACCATGGCCGGGCGGTACACCGACCACGGCACCTTGCATTCCTTGCGCACGATCTTTTCGCTCTCGTGCTTGGTCATGAAATAGGGGTGGTCGTAGTTCTCGGCTTCATCGAACATGTCTTCGCGGAACACGCCTTCATACAAGCCGGCGGCGGCGATGGACGACACATGGTGGAAATGCCCAGCGTCAATCGCCTTGGCCAGCTCCACCGTATTGCGCGTGCCTTCGATGTTGACGGCGATCTGGCTCTCGGCATCGGCCCCCAGGTCGTACACCGCTGCCAGATGGTAGAAATGGTCGACCTGGCCCTTGAGTTTCTTGATGTCGTCGCTTGCGACGCCCAGCTTCTTGGTCGTCAGGTCGCCAAACACCGGGTGCACCCGCGCGGCGCTGGCGCCCCAGAATTCGCGCAGGCTCGCCACCTTGTCTGCGCTCTCCTTGCGTATCAGGAAGTGCACGACCGCGCCCTTGCGCTCCAACAGCTTCTTGACGAGGCGTTTGCCAATGAACCCGGTGGCGCCGGTGACGAAATACTGCATGGTCAGCTCCAGTGGTTGATGCGGTGGCCTGTGTTCTGGCTCAGGCGGCGCGGACGCGCCGCCAACCGGCTGCTTTGCATTCTTGCCCAAAACCCCGCGGCGGGCCATTCAGCAAAAACCCGCGCTGTCAGGGCAACCCACTGCCGCGACAATGCTGGCACGGTGACAGTACCGCATAGCCTTCAGAGGGAATACGCTGATATGGTTTAGAAGCCCGCACCTAGAACAAGCCTGCGGCGCCGCGTACAGTGCCAGCAAGGATGCGTGGCCACGGCCACTGACACACCCACCTTTTCATTTGGAGCATTTCCGTCATGGTCAAAAAACTGCAACAAGACAGCGAACAAAAGTCGGGCGAACCCCAGCGGGGCAGTTCGGTCAAGGACTCGGCACAGCAGATCTGGCAAGCCGGCCTGGCCGCCTTCACCAAGGCGCAGGCCGAGGGCAGCAAGGCCTTTGAAGCGCTGGTCAAGGAAGGCGTGACAATACAGCGCAAGACCCAGGCCGCCGCAGAAGAAAAGCTCAGCGAAGCCACCAACCGCATGAGCAACATGGCCACCGACATCTCGTCCAAGGCCGCCGGCCAGTGGGACAAGCTGGAAAACATCTTCGAGGAACGCGTGGCCAAGGCCTTGAACAAGCTGGGCGTGCCCTCGGCCAAGGACGTCAGCGCGCTGATCGCCCGCATTGACGAGTTGAACCGCAGCGTACAGCAGCTGTCGAAACAGTCTGGCGGCAAGCCCGCCGCGGCGAAGAAGGCCGCGAGCGCCAAGAAGGCGCCCGCCAAGGCAGCACCGGCCAAAAAGGCGGCAGGCAAGGCGGTGCCGAGCAAGGCCGCCCGCAAACCGGCCGCCAGGAAGAGCGCGCCGTCCAAGGGCTGATGCTGGCGCGCAGCGAGCAGATGGGGTGCACAGGGGCGCGTCAGCGCCCCTTTTGGCGCGGTAGCGCCCCCCTTTTCGCACGGCCCCGCGCTCGCCCCTGGTTCACCATTCCAATCATGATGCAGCGCAACAATTTGCCTGCATGCTGAGACCTACACTGTGTGCTCATGAACAGCAAAAACCGGAAGGCACCGAGAATCGCGCTGGCCCTGGCCGGCGGTGGGCCGTTGGGTGCCATCTACGAAGTCGGCGCCATGTGCGCGCTGGAGGAATCCCTGGTCGGCCTGGATTTCACCCGCCTGCACCACTATGTGGGCGTGTCGGCCGGCAGCTTCATCGCCGCCGGCTTGGCCAACGGCATCACGCCGCGCGAGCTGTGCGCCGCCTTCATCGAAAACGACGAGGCATCCAACGACACCTTTGACCCCGCCTGGTTGCTCAAGCCGGCCTATGGCGAGTACTTCCGCCGCGGCATCACGCTGCCCGGACTGCTGGCTTCGGCCTTGTGGCAATGGGGCGTGCGCCGCAAGAGCCTGACGCAGGTGCTGGAGCGGCTGGGCGCCGGCCTGCCCACCGGCGTGTTTTCCAACCAGCTGGTGCACGACAAGCTGGCCCAGCTGTTTGACCGCCCAGGGCGCAGCAACGACTTTCGCCAACTGAATAGCCGGCTGACACTGGTGGCCACCAACCTGGACAGCGGTGAAGCCACTGCCTTTGGCAGCCCAGGCTGGGACCACGTGCCGATCTCACAGGCGGTGCAGGCCAGCTCGGCGCTGCCGGGTTTGTTTCCGCCGGTGGCCATAGGGGACAGCTACTACGTGGACGGCGCACTGAAAAAGACACTGCACGCTTCCCAAGCGCTGGAGCAGGGCGTGGACCTGATGCTGTGCCTGAACCCCCTGGTGCCTTTCGACGCCACCGCGCCGCTGGATGACTCCGCGCGGCGGCGCGAGTTGCCAACACAGCAGCGCCGCATTCCGCGCATCGTGGAAGGCGGCCTGCCGGCGGTGCTGAGCCAGACCTTCCGCACCATGATCCACTCGCGCATGGAGCTGGGCCTGAAGCAGTATGGCCGCGCCTACCCGGACACCGACATCCTGCTGATCGAACCCGACCACCGCGACCCCGAGCTGTACCTGGCCAACACCTTCAGTTACTCGCAGCGCCGCCACCTGGCCGAGCATGCCTACCAGCAGACGCGCCACCTGCTGCGCTCGCACCGAAGCGGCTGGTCGGCCAAACTGGCGCGTCACGGCATCGCGCTGAACCACGTCGTGCTGGACGACCCCAAACGCCACCTGAGCGCGCCGCCCCCAGCCGCCACACGCGCGGGTCGCGCCTTCGACGCCCTGCAAGGCGCCATGGACGATCTGGGCCGGCTGGTGGCCGCACAGGCCAAGCCCCAGGCCTCTTGATATCCGCCACGGCAACAGCATCTGCTGTAGAGTCACAACCAGCACGCGACACGCCATGGTCAAAAAAGCGCCCAGACGAACGGCAGAACGCATCCTGGAGGTGACGCTGGAGCTGTTCAACCGCTTTGGCGAGCCCAATGTGTCGACCACGCTGATCTCGGCCGAGCTGGGCATCAGCCCCGGCAACCTGTATTACCACTACCCGGCCAAGGATGAGTTGATCAACTCGCTGTTCGACCGCTACGAGCGTTCGCTCAGTGAGTTGCTGAACGCCAGCGACGCGGTGCGCGACGTGGAGGACGCCTGGTTCTTCATGCACACGCTGTTCGAGCTGATCTGGCAATACCGCTTCCTGTACCGCGACCTGAACGACCTGCTGAGCAAGAACCGCCGGCTGGAAACCCACTTCCAGGCGGTGCTGAAGAACAAGACCCGCGCGGTGCGCGCGCTGCTGGACAGCCTGAGCCGCACCGGTGCCATGCAGATCGATTCGCGCGAAGTCGAGGCCACCGCCACCAGCATGGTGGTGGTGCTGACCTACTGGCTGAGCTACGAGTACGTGCGCGACCCTCGCAACGCGCTGGAGCCGGCCAGCGCCCAGGCCGCGCTGTTGCGCGGTGCCCACCATGTGCTGAACCTGCTGGTGCCCTACCTGGAGCCCGGCCAGCGCATGCACCTGCTGACGCTGGTGGGCGCCTACAGCTCACCCTCCACCAAATAGCGCCAGCAGCGGCTGACCGGACCAGAACAACACACAACAACAACAACAACAACGACAACAAGGAGACAGACACATGGCCAAATGGACGGCATTCCCTTACCCGGGCGAATTCGCGTTCAGTGCCGCCAGCCTGAAGAAGCATTGGGCCCGGCTGCACGCAGGCGACATGGAACCGCTGCCGCAGGACCCCACTGTGCTGGAGGCCTGGGTGCTATTCCACAACGGCGAGTTTCAAAAGGCCACGCAAGCCGGCACGGCTGCCGGTGGCGATGGCATCACGGTGGCCAACAAGGCCAGCTGCATCTACGCCAATTACCTGGAGACACGGGAAAAGACCAAACTGGACCTGTTCATGGAGGCCGCCGAGCGCGCCCAGCAGCAGACGCTGGACCAGCCCGGCAACCCCAACGCCTGGTACTGGCAGGCCTATGCGCTGGGACGCTACAGCCAGGGTATCAGCGTGGCCAAGGCACTGGCGCGCGGCTTGGGCGGCAAGGTGAAGGAGGCGATGGAGAAAACCATCGCGCTGCAGCCGCGCCATGCCGATGCCCACATCGGCCTGGGCACCTTCCACGCCGAGGTCATCGACAAGGTGGGCTCGCTGATCGGCAACATGACCTACGGCGCACGCAAGGACACCGGGCTGAAGCTGTTCCAGCAAGCCTTGCAGTTGAACCCGGGCTCGGCCATCGCCATGATCGAGTACGCCAATGCCTTGGTGATGCTGGAGGGCGACAAGAAGATGGCTGACGCCACCGCGTTGTACCAGCAGGCTGCGGCCACCCAACCGCTGGACGCCATGCAGAAACTGGACGTGGAACTGGCCGCGACCGAGCTGGAAGACTGAGCCTGGCCGCCGCACGGCTAAGATGGGCCGCTGTAGCCAACAGCATGCTCAAGCCTTTGCCGTCCATGAAACTGCTTCCCCTGACCCTGACCAGCCTGCTGGCCCTGTGCGCCGTCGCGCCCGCCCTGTCTGCTGCCCCCGTCGCCCCTGCGCTGACCACCGTGTCCGAGCAAAGCGGCTTTCTGAAGACCGGTCGCTACGCCGAAACGGTTGCCCTGTGCCAGGCCTTCCAGCAGGCTTATCCCAAGGCGGTGCGCTGCTTCGAATTCGGCCGCACGCCCGAAGGCCGCCCCATGGTGGCGCTGGCCGTCTCACGCAGCGGTGCGCTCACCGCCCAAGCGGCCAAGAAGCGCGGCCTGCCGGTGCTGCTGGTGCAAGGCGGCATCCACGCTGGCGAAATCGACGGCAAGGACGCCGGCTTCCTGGCGCTGCGCGAAACGCTGCAGGGCCGCGCCGCGCCCGGCGCATTGGACAAGCAGGTGCTGCTGTTCGTGCCGGTCTTCAACGTCGACGGCCATGAGCGCTTCGGCGCCTGGAACCGGCCCAACCAGCGCGGCCCGCAGGAAATGGGCTGGCGCACCACGGCGCAGAACTTCAACCTGAACCGCGACTACGTGAAGGCCGACGCGCCCGAGATGCAGGCCATGCTGCGCCTGGTCAACGCCTGGGACCCGCTGGTCTATGTGGACCTGCACGTGACCGACGGCGCCAAGTTCGAGCACGACATCTCCATCCAGGTGGAGCCACTGCACGGCGGCGACGACAGTCTGAAACCGGCCGGCACAGGGCTGCGCGACGGCGTCATGGCCAGCCTGGCCCAACAAGGCTCACTGCCGCTGCCCTACTACCCGGACTTCGTGGTCGGTGACGATCCCAGTTCCGGCTTTGTCGATAGCGTGCCCACGCCGCGTTTCTCGCACGGCTACTTCCTGCTGCGCAACCGCTTTGGCATGCTGGTGGAAACGCACTCGTGGAAGGACTACCCCACCCGTGTGCGCATCACCCGCAACACCGTGGTGGCACTGCTGGAACAGGTGGCGCAGCATGGCGCGGACTGGCTGCGCCTGGCCCATACGGCCGACGCCAAGGCGCTGGCCGGCCAGCCGGTGCCGCTGAGCTACACCGCCACCGCCGAGGTGCGCACGGTGGATTTCAGTGGCTATGAATACACCCGAACGCCCTCGGACATTTCGGGCGCGCTGATGACGCGCTATGACGAGAGCAAGCCGCAACTCTGGCGCCTGCCGCTGCGCGACCACATCGTGCCCGAACTCAGCGTCACCGCGCCGCAGGCCGGCTACCTGGTGCCAGCGGCCCACGCCGCCTGGGTGGCGGAGAAGCTGAAGCTGCATGGCATTGCGTTCCGCCAGCTGTCCAAAGCCCATGCCCAGCTGGCGGTGGAAACCTTCCGCGCTGAGCAAGCCAAATTTTCCGACCGCTCCAACGAGAACCATCAGATGCTGAGCCTGAAGGGCGGCTGGAAAGCCGAACCACGCGACGTGGGTGCCGGCGCGCTGTTTGTGCCCATCGCCCAGCCCAAGGCGCGGCTGGTGATGACGCTGCTGGAACCGCAGTCGCCCGACGCGCTGGCCGCCTGGGGCCTGTTCAACAACGCGTTCGAGCGCAAGGAATACATGGAGGCCTACGTGGCCGAAGAAGTGGCGCGCGCCCAGCTGGCGGCCGACCCGCAACTGGCCGCCGCCTTCCAGAAGAAGCTGGCCGAAGAGCCCGAGTTCGCCAAGAGCCCGGCCGCGCGGCTGGACTTTTTTGCCCGCCGCCACTCATCATGGGACGAGCGCTTCAACCTGTACCCGGTGCTGCGTGTGGTCCAACCCATCCTGGAGGTCAGCAAGCCATGAATCCCCCTTCTTCCTATCCAGCCGGCCCTTACGACATCCACAGCACCTTCCTGCACCTGGCCGATGACGGCCGTGCCCAGCCGCTGGCCGTCACGCCCACGTTCTGGCAAGAACTGGGCAGTGGCGAGTTGGGCGCGGTGGGCGAAAGCGGCCGCATGGTCACCACCAGCAGCTTTGACAGCGACTGGAACAGCTGGGAAATGCACCCCGAGGGCGAGGAATTCGTCTGCCTGTTGTCGGGCGCTGCCGACATGATGCTGGAGCGCGCCGATGGCGGTGTGGACACGGTGCGGTTGACCAAGCCCGGCGACTTCGTACTGGTGCCACCCGGCAGCTGGCACACGGCACATGTCAGCACACCCACAGCGATGCTGTTCATCACCCCCGGCGCCGGCACGCAACACAAACCGGTCTAGTCTCCCCAGGGCAGCATCAAGGTCACCAGAGACAGCTTGGCGAATTCGGGTTCAAACTCGTCGATGATCTTCTGCGGATCCGGGCACAGTGTGGCGTCCGAGATGATGCCGAACTGCACGCCGCCGCCATAGCTGAGGATGGACACACCCAGCCCCACGCTGCCGGACTGCGGCACCCAGAACAGCGACTGCTCCAGCGTGGCACCGCAAAACTTCAGCTTCTCGCGCGGCCCCGGCACATTGGTCATCACCGCGGTGGTTTTTTTGGCGAACAGGTTCAGCATGGCGTCTTGGGCCGGCTTGATCAACAGGCCAGCCACCGCCAGCAGGCCGAAGGCCAGCAGCGGCTGCATGCTGCCCTTCAACTGGCCCATGCGACGGCGTACCTCGTAGACGCGCTCCACCGGGTTGTTCATGCCTATGGGCAACACCACCGGGGCCAGGCCGAAGCGGTTGCCCAGCTTGTGCGCCTGGTCCAGCGGGCGCAGGTTGACCGGCACCATGGCGCGGATTTCCTGGCCTGTCACGTCGTCGCCAAAGCCCTTCAGGTATTCGCCGATGGCGCCGGCCACGCAGCTCAGCAGCACGTCGTTGATGGAGCAGTTCAGCGCCTTGCCCACCGCCTTCACCTCGTCCAGCGGGATGGGGTCGCACCAGGCCACGCGCTTGGTTTTGCCGGGTATGCCCTTCAGGCGGGTGGGTGAGTCGTCGGGCATCAAGGCCAGCGCCGCCAGATCGCTCACGCCCTGGTAGGCCACTTGCGCCAGTTCCACCGACTTGGCCACGCCCTGCTCCATGCCTTGCAGTGCCTGCTGTGGGTCCTGCATCATGTCGACCGAGCGCTTGGCACGGTCGCTGGCCATGTCCAGCGCCTTGGCGGCGAACTGGCCCAGGGGTTTGAGCAGCGTCTCGGCAATCCAGTCCTGCGCGCCCTCCACGCCCACCTTGGGGCCGGTGTCGCGGCGCTGCGGCCGCTGCGGCGGCGCCTTGCCGCCATCCACCAGCGACTGCGTGACCGAGATCAGCGCGATGCCGTCGGCAATGCAGTGGTGGATGCGCACCAGCATGGCCGAGCCGCCCTGGTAGTTCTCCACCAGGTGGAACTGCCACAGCGGGTGCTTGCGGGAGAGCGGCAGCATGGCCAGCTCGGCCACACGCTCTTGCAGGGCCTGTTGCTCCTGGCCCTTGGGTTTCTTGGGAAGCTTCTCGCGCACGATGTGGTTGGCCAGATCGAACCGGGCGTCGCGCACCCAGGTGGCGCCGGCGGCGTCTTCCACCACCCGTTGCATGAAGCGCGGGTACTTCAGCAGCCGCTCCTCCACCCGCTGGCTCAGCGCTTCGTAGGAAATGCCGGGCTTCAGGACCCACACGCCCACGATCATCATCAGGTTGGCGTCGGAATCCATGCGCAGCCAGGCGGTGTCCACCTTGCTCATGCGCTCGCCGCTCAGGCCCAGCGTGCCGCTGACGGCCTGGCTGACGTTCTTTTGCACCGCCTTGGCGGCCTTGCCGGCGCGCTGCCCGGCCTGGCGCGCCACCGGGCCCACGGTCTGCGCCACCTTGCGGCTGGCCTCTTTGGCGACTTCCTGGGCAGTGATGCGGGTTACCATGGCGACTCCAGCGAACGGGAAAACAAAGCGGCAAATTGGAAAGCTTGCCCTATTCTGTCGCCAAATGCGCCCGTAAGATACTGCGCACATACCCCAATTTGCGAAAACACTTCACCCATCCACAACCGCCACCCGGAGACCACCATGGCCGATCTGAAAGCCCAATTCGAAGCCGCCATCGCCAACTCGAAAAACCTCAGCGAGCGCCCCGACAACGCCACGCTGCTGAAAATCTACGCGCTGTACAAGCAGGCCAGCGCGGGCGACAACGGCGAGAAGAAACCAGGGTTCTCCGACATGGTGGGCCGCGCCAAGTGGGATGCCTGGAACGGGCTCAAGGGCACCTCGTCTGACGACGCCATGCAGCAGTACGTGGACCTGATTGAATCGCTGAGCTGACACCCGGGCCGCGCCCGGCGGCCGCGCGGGGTTCGCCGTGCTTACTTCTTCTTCGCAGCGGTCTTCTTGGCCGCTGCGGGCTTGGCGTTGATCAGCGCGTCCAGCGTCTTGACGATCTCGGCCTCGATGCGCTCCTTGAAGGCGCCCAGCAGGAAGCCCAGCTTGGCCTCCAACTCGAACCGTTCGGCCGTGACCTGCAGCGTGCCGCTGGCGCCCGAGCGGGTGAAGCGCACCATGTCTTCGGTCTTGCCTTCTTCGTAGGTGCACTCCATGTCCAGATCGGCTTCCGCCTGCTCAGCCCACTGGAATGCGATCTTGCGGGCCTTTGCCAGCCCCAGCGCGTGTTCGCGCACGATGTGCAGATTGGCCACCTTGCGGGTCTCCTTGTTCAGTCAGTCTTCCGTCGTCGCCACACCAAGCGCCTGGCGCCGCTGTGCCTTGTCGGCCAGCTTGGCGATGCGCTGCACCTCGGCGTGGAAGCGCGGCCAGTCATTGCCCAACCGTGCAAACAGCGCTTCAAACGCGGGCACCAGGTCGTCATACGCCGCCAACGCGGCGAATGACGCATTATTGGCACCGGCCACCCAGTTGTCATAGCCATAAACCCGGGGCGCGGCCGCGACCGGCGCGCTGGCCGCAGCACCTGCCGCGGCCGCCGGCGCCGCAACCCGCGCGTCTTCAGCCACCCAGTCGGCGCGCAATTGCGCATAGCGGACGCGAAAGTCCGCGTACGCCTTCTGCTTGGCGTTACGCAGCGCCGCCAGAGCCGGCTCACCACCGGGCACGGGCTCGGGGTACAGGTCATTGAGTTGCTTGCGGGCGGCCAGCGTCAGCACGCGGAACTGGCGCCGCCGCGCATCCAGCCGCTCATAGACCTGGTGCGCGGCCGGCGTGCCGTGCGCGGCCAGCCAGCGCGCCACACCCAGGCGCTCCACCGCGCTGGCGTAGGACTCGTTGAAGGCGGTATCGCCCTTGGCATAGGCCACCTGGTGGGCCAGTTCGTGGAACAACAGCCGCGCCAGCTCGCCCTCGGGGTAGAAGATGAAGGTGTTCAGCAACGGGTCGCCACCGGCCCAGTTCATCCAGCCCAGCGTGGAATAGGCTGGCACGCCGTAGACGCTGACCTCCAGGCCCTCGCCCTTCAGGCTGGCACCAAAGGCGTTGGCCTCTTGCTCGTCAAAATAACCCCGGTAGCTAACGCAGCCGGTCACGGGGAAACACCAGTTCTTGGCCGACAACGAAAACTCCGGCGCGGCCACCACGTTCCACACCACAGCGCGGCGGTGCAGATCGGCATAGCGGTGGTAACTGGCGTTGTCGGGCAGCTTCAGCGTGTCCACCGCGTACCGGCGCAGCCGCTGCGCCAGTTGCAGCTGCGCCTTCAGCGCCGGTGTGGCCTGCTCATCGGCCAGCCAGTCGGGAATCGGCTTGGCCGCGCGCATCAGCGCCATGTGCCCGCCCACCGATTGCAGGTAGTAGCCCGTTTCGGCGCAGCCGGTCAGTGCCAATGGCAGGACCAGCCACAGCAGAAGGCGCCGCCAGGTCCGCCGGCTCATGACGCGCGCGCCCTCAGGGCCTGCCAGCGCGGCCACAGCAGGTTCAACGCCAGGCCGGACATCACCAGCGCGGCGGCGGCCAGTTTCCATGGCGGCAGGCTTTCGCTCAAGAACAAGGCCGAGGTGCCCATGCCGAACACCGGCACCAGCAGCGCCAACGGCGTCACCGTGGCGGCAGGGTGCCGCGCCAGCAGCCAGCCCCAGGCAGCGTAGCCGAACAGCGTGTTACCCCAGGACTGCCAGGCCACCGCAGCCCAGGTGCGCCAGTCGGCCTGGGTGACGCCGTCCACCATGGCGGGCCAACCCTCGAACAGCAGCGACAACAGCAACAACGGCGGCACCGCGAACACGCTGGACCACACCACGTAGCCCAACATGTCCACCTGGCCGGCCTGCTTGCTGGTGATGTTGCCGCAGGCCCAGCTCAGCGCCGCGAACAGCACCATGGCCAGCCCCAGCACGGTGGTGCTGGCGTCGGTGTGCCAGGCGATCACGCCCATGCCAGCGCTGGCCAACACCAGCGCCGCCCACTGGAAGCCACGCACGCGCTCGCCATTGAGCCGCATGGCGATGCCGATGGTGAAGAACACCTGCGTCTGTATCACCAGCGAGGCCAGGCCGGGCGAGATGTGGCCGCGCATGGCCATGTACAGCACACCAAACTGTCCCACACCGATGAACAGCCCATAGGCCACCAGGTTGCCCAGCCGCACGGTCGGGCGCGGCAGCAACAGCGCTGCAGGCACAAAGGCCAGCGCAAAGCGCAGCGCCGCAAACAGCAGCGGCGGCAGGTGCGCCAGCGCCAGCTTGATGACGACGAAATTGCTGCCCCACACCGCCACCACGGCCAGCGCCAGCAGGAAATGCCGCAGCGGCAGCGCGGCGGTCATGGTGCGGACTGCTTCAGCCGGAAGCGCTGCAGCTTGCCGGTTTCGGTGCGCGGCAGGGTGGCGACGAATTCCACCTCGCGCGGATATTTGTAAGGGGCCAGCATGGCCTTCACATGGTCCTGCAGCGCCTTGACCAGCGCCGCATCGCCCACCACACCGGGCTTCAACACGCAAAAGGCCTTGATCAGCATGCCGCGCTCTTCATCCGGTTTGCCGATGACGCCGCACTCGGCCACCGCCGGGTGTTTCAGCAGCGCGTCTTCCACCTCGGGGGCGCCGACGTTGTAGCCGGCGGTGATGATCATGTCATCAGCCCGGGCCTGGTAGAAGAAGTAGCCGTCGGCATCGCGCGCAAACGCGTCGCCGGGGTAGTTCCAGCCGTCGCGCACGTAGTTGGTCTGCCGCGCGTCGTCCAGGTACTTGCAGCCGGTGGGGCCGCGCACCGCCAGTTTGCCCACCTGTCCGTCGGGCACGGTGTTGCCGGCATCGTCCACCACCCGGGCGGTGTAGCCGGGCACCACCTGGCCGATGGCGCCACGGCGCACCTGGTCCGGGGCACTGGAGATGAAGATGTGGAACATCTCGGTGGCGCCTATGCCGTCCAGCATCTCGATGCCGGTGGCCTCGCGCCACAGTGTGCGGGTGGCGTCGGGCAGGCCTTCGCCCGCGCTGACGCACAGGCGCAAGCGTGACGGCCCGCGCTGCTCGCGCAGTGCCTGCATGTGCGGCGCCATCTGGCGGTAGAAGGTGGGTGCGGTGTAGCAGATGCTGGCGCCTTGCTCATACATCAGCGCCGCCATGGCCTGCGGCGTGTAGGGCACATCGGGAAAGTAGATGGAGGCGCCGGCCCACATGGGGAACACCAGCATGCCGCCCAGGCCAAACGTGAAAGCCAGCGGCGGTGAGCCCATGACGATGTCGCTGGGTTGCGCCTTCAGCACATGGCGCGGCCAGGTTTCGCAGGCCACCAGCACGTCACGGTGCATGTGCACCGCTGCCTTCGGCTTGCCGGTGGTGCCGGAGGTGAAGGCCAGCATGGCGATGTCGGTGGCGGCGGTGGGGCAGGCCGGCACCGGTAGGGGGTAGCGGGCAGCGCGGGTGAACAACTCACCCTCCACAGCATCGCCGCCGGGCCCACGCGCCGCAAAGGGCACCAGCGTGGCCAGCCCCGGGCACTGGCGCTGCGCCAGTTGCAATTCCTCCAGCAGCTTGACGTCGCACAATGCCAATGCCGGTTGGGACTTCTCGATGATGTCGCCCAGCTCCTTGGCGCGCAGCAGCGGCATGGTGGCCACCACCACGCCGCCGGCGCGCGCCACTGCCAGCCAGGCCAGTGCCATGCCGATGGAGTTGCCTCCACGCAGCAGCACACGGTTGCCGGGCACCAGGCCCAGCTCCAGCACCAGCACCTGCTGCAGCGCCTGCACATGGCGGGCGGCCTGCGCGTAGGTCAAGGTCAGCGCGGTGGAGCGCAACATCGCCAGCTCGCCAAAGCCCTTGGCGGCGGCCTTGTCCAGCAGTTCCTCCACCAGGTTCAGTTGCTCGGGCAGTTGCAGTTCGGGCAGATCAAAGCTCAGCTGCGGCCACAGCGCGGCGGCCGGCAGGCGTTCATGGACAAAGCGGTCGGTTTGGGCGGATTGCATGGTCACGGGACGGGACGGAACATCTGAAAGGCTGCGGCAGATCGGGTGGCTTCTCATGCGCTGGAGGGCTGGCGCGCACGCAGACGCACCGGCATGTGGCTGGGCACCATGGTGAAGGACATGGTCTCGCGGATGGAGGCAGCATCGGTGGCCAGTTCCAACGTGAAATTGCGCATCAGCATGGACAGCACCAGGCGCAGTTCCACACCCGCCAGGTGGCGGCCAGGGCACACGCGCGGGCCGGCGCCAAACTGCATGTAGGCGCGCGCATTGTGCTGGGTGGCCGTGCGTTCGTGCGTCCAGCGCGTGGGGTCGTACACCTGCGGGTCGGAAAAATTGCGCGCGTCCAGCATGGCCGGCCGCAGCAACAGGAAGATTGGCGTGCCGGCCGGCAAGGCCACATCGCCCAGCACCAGGTCTTGCAGGGGTTCCAGCCCCATGAACGGGGCGATGGGGCGCAACCGGGTGGCCTCCTGCGCCGCCGCCTCGAACAGGTCCAACGACTTCAGGTCGTCAAAGTTGCGCAGCAGCTCACCCGCGCCCATGACCTGCACCGCCTGCTGGTGCAGGCGCTGTTGCAAGGCGGCATCGGCCGCCAGGTAGGGCATGGTCCAGGCCAGCGTGTGGGCAGTGGTGTCCTCGCCGGCCAGCAGCAGTGTCAGCACGTTGGCGGCAATCACCGACTCGTCCAGGCGGGAATCCGGCTGTTCGCGCGCCAGCAGCATGGCCTCCAGCAGGTTGCGCGGCTCGCTCACCGGCTCATCGCGCAGGCGGCGCTTGGCGCGTTCGATCAGCGCGGCCACATGGCTGTGCACCTGGGCCAGCGCGCGCTCGAAAGCGCGGTCCTTGGACAGCTTGACGTAGCGCCACAGCGGGAAGGGAGCCCCGATGCGCGCATCAATCATGGGGAAGATCAACGACAGCTGGTTCTGGATCACGTCACCCTGCTGCTCCAGCGTGTTGGGGTCTTCGCCAAAGGCCAGCGCGGTGGTCACGTCCACGGTGTAGCGCACCAGGTCCTGGCCCATGTCCACCACGGTGCCGTTGGCGGCAGCCTGCTGCCAGCGGCGCAACAGGCGTTGGGTGATGGTCTGCAAGGCCGGGAAGAAACCCCGGAAATGGGTCGCCGCCAATGCGCGCATGATGAGTTGGCGCTGCGGCTTCCAGGCTTCGCCCTCGGCGGAAAACACCCCGTTGCCGCCCAGTTCGGCCAACACCGACTCGATGGGCGAGAAACGCCGGTAGCGCTGCGGGCGCTCGCGCAGCACAGTTTGCGCCAACTCCGGGTCGGCGCACACCAGCGCGCGCTTTGGCCCCAGGCGCACGGTGAACAGCGACCCGTGCTCCGCGCACCAGCCCTCCAGCACCTGGTGCAGGCGCTTCAATTCCAGCTGGTGCACATTGCCCAGCAAAGGCAGGCCCTTGGGCGAGGGCAACTGGCTGAGCGTGCGCGCCGGGCGCACCACCTCCTCAACAGGAACCATGGAAAGCCTCTCCTTGTTGTGAACCGGTTTTTCTACCCGGCTTGATGCTGTCGCGCCAGTGTACGCCGCCGCACAGCGGCACCTGCCCGGGTGCGCATAATTCACCCATGTTGTACAAATTCAAGTCCAAGGCGGCCGGTGACCTGATCATGCTGGAAGGCAACGGCCGGCAGGTGCTGGAGATTGTGGCTGCCGAGCTGGGCACCAGCACGGGCGACAAAGGCATCATCCAGCCAGAGCAAATGGCGCGGGCAGCGGCCGCCTTGCAGGCCGCGGTGGCCAAGGAAGAAACCGAGCACGCCAGCGCCGAGGCGCAGGCCAAGGCCGAGGGCAAGACGGCGCCGCGCCGGCCCGAGGTGTCGCTGCGCCAACGCGCCCAGCCCTTCATGGCCATGCTGCAGCGCTGCGAGAAGGAAAAGGCCGAGATCGTCTGGGGGGTGTGATCGTGACCCCCACGGTCGCTCACTGCGTGTAGCTCCCTGGACGAGCCATGGCCAGAGGCCATGGCTCTTCGGCCTGTCCCAGCCTGCGCAGGCAGGCTGTGAGCCGCAGGCCTCAGCCCCAAGGGGGCCGCGTTTTGCCTTGGGGCGGCCCGGCGGCAAAACAGCCCAATGGGCGCGGTCAGTCCACCTTGGCGCCGGAGACCTTCACCACCACGGCCCACTTCTTGATTTCGGAGTCGATCACCTTGGCAAACTCGGCCGGCGTGTTGCCACTGGGGATGGCGCCTTGCGCCTGCAGCTTTTCCTTCATCGCATCGGTGGCCAGCGCCTTCGCTGCGGCCTGCTGGATGCGGTTGACGATGTCCGGCGGCGTGCCGGCCGGCGCCAGCAGGCCAAACCAGCTGCTGGCCTCAAAACCTTTCAGCCCTGCCGCCTGCTCCACCGTGGGCACATCGGGCAAGGCCGTGGAGCGCTGGGCGCTGGTGACAGCAAAGGCCTTCAGCTTGCCGGCCTTGATGTGCGGCATGCTGGAGGGCAGGTTGTCGAACATCACGTCCACAGTGCCGCCCAGCAGATCCAGCAAGGCCGGGCCGGAGCCGCGGTAGGGAAAGTGCACCATGAACACGCCGGCCTGGCTCTTGAACAGCTCGCCGGCCATGTGGATGGAGGTGCCGTTGCCGCTGGAGGCCATGTTCAGCTTGCCGGGGTGGGCCTTGGCGTACTTGATGAAATCCCGGGCGTCGTTGATGCCCAGCGCCTTGGCGCGCTCGGTGTTCATCACCATCACATTGGGCACGCCGGCCACCAGCGTGACGGGCATGAAATCCTTCTGCGGGTCGTACGGCATCTTGTCGTACAGTGACTTGTTGATGGCATGCGTGCCCACCGTGCCCATCACCAGCGTGTAGCCGTCGGGCGCGGACTTGGCGACGATGTCGGCACCCAGGTTGCCGCCGGCGCCGGGCCGGTTGTCGATGATGAACTGCTGGCCGAAGGCCTTGGACAGCTCGGGCGCCATCGCGCGCGCCAGGATGTCGGTGGTGCCCCCGGGCGCGAACGGCACCACGATGCGCACCGGGTGGCTGGGCCACCCGGCGGACGACTGCGCCGCCGCCGGCTGCACCGCCAGCAGGCCGCCCACAGCCAACAGGGCAGCGCCCAGCAGCTTCCGACGGTTCAGGCGGTTCAGGCGGTTCAGGCGATCAGTCGGCATAGACGCCAGCGGCCTTGATGATGGGGCTCCACTTGGCGATCTCGGCGGCCACGAACTTCTTGTGTTCGGCAGGTTCCACGCGCTTGTCGGTCACCACCACCGCCCCCAGGGCTTCTTCCTTCTTGATGAACTCGGGGTCCTTCAGCGCCGCCTTCAGTGCGGTGTTGATTTTGGCAATGACGTCGGCCGGCGTGCCCTTGGGCGCGTACAGCCCATGCCAGATGGTCACTTCGAAACCCTTGTAGCCCATTTCCTGCATGGTGGGCAGGTCCTTCAGCGCCGGCGTACCCAGCCGGTGCGAGGTGGTGACGGCGAATGCCTTGACCTTCTTGGCCTCGATCTGCGAGGTGGTGTTGGTGGTCTGGTCGCACATGACGTCGACCTGGCCGCCGATCAGGTCGATGATGGCCGGGCCGGTGCCCTTGTAGGGCACGGTCGCCATGTCGGTCTTCAGCGCCTCCTGGAACAGCAGGCCGCACAGGTGCGAAGCCGCGCCCACGCCGGCATTGGCCAGGTTGATCTTGCCCTTGTTGGCGGCGAACCAGGCGACCAACTCCTTGAAGTTGTTGGCCGGCATGGTGGGCTTGGAGATGATGGTCATGGGCACGTCATTGACCATGCCCAGGTACTCGAAGTCGGACTCGACCTTGAACGGGATGTTGCGCACCAGCGTGGGCATGGTGGCCATGCCGATGTGGTGCAGCAGCAGGGTGTAACCGTCAGGCGCGGCCTTGGCCACCTTGTTGGCGCCAATGGAGCCGCCGGCACCGGCGGCGTTGTCGACGATGATGGTGGTGCCGTTGAGCGGCTTGCGCAGCGCCTCGCCCAGGTCGCGCGCCACGCGGTCGGTGGGGCCGCCGGCGGCGAAGGGCACCACGATGGTGATGGGCTTCGCTGGATAGGGATCAGCGGCGTGGACGGTGAAAGGGGTGGCGGCGGCGACCAATACGCCAGCGCCGGTGGCCAACAGGGCCAGACGCTTGTTCAGCTTCAGCATGGGGGTGACTCCTGGGGAAAATGCCTACCCAGCTTACGCGCCCAGACTGTGCGGCGCATCGCGGAAACTACTTAGGGGCAGCCCCTAGGCTGGTGGGCGGAACTTTTCGCCGCTGACGCACCGCTGACTACTGGTAGCTCCGCGCGTCCTCGATCACCTTGCCGTCATTGGGCAGGCTGCCCACCGGCAGCAACTCGACCTCGCCACGCAGCTTGGTGACCTCGCGTATCGCATCCAGCAGCTTGGCCGCCAGCGAATCGGGGCCGCTGCAGTCGGTCTCGGCCTTCAGTGTCATGCGGTCGTTGGCCATTTCGCCGCTGACGACCAGCCGCGCCTTGGCCACCTCGGGGAAGCGTTTGATGATGGCATCCACCTGCCCCGGGTGCACGAACATGCCACGCACCTTGGTGGTCTGGTCGGCACGGCCCATCCAGCCCTTGATGCGCGTATTGCTGCGGCCTGTAGGACAGCAACCGGACAGCACCGCCGACAGGTCGCCAGTGCCAAAGCGCACCAGCGGATAGGCCGGGTTCAACGTGGTGATGACCAGCTCGCCCACCTCGCCATCAGGCAGCACATCGCCGGTGCCCGGGCGCACGATCTCCATGATGACGTCTTCGCTCAGCACCAGGCCCTGGCGGGCGGCGGTCTCATAGGCGATCAACCCCAGGTCTGCGGTGCCGTAGCACTGGTAGGCCTCGACGCCATGCGCACGCACCCATTCAGCCAGCGAGGGCGGAAAAGCCTCGCCAGAGACCAATGCCTTTTTCAGGCTGCTCAGCGCCACGCCCTGTTCGGCTGCCTTTTCAAGGATGATCTTCAAGAAGCTGGGCGTGCCGATATAGCCCGCCGGCCGCAATTCAGCCATGGCCTGCACCTGCTGCTCGGTCTGCCCGGTGCCGCCGGGGAACACCGTACAGCCCAGCGCGTGGGCACCGGTCTCCATCATGGAGCCGGCCGGGGTGAAGTGGTAGCTGAAGCAGTTGTGCACCAGCTCGCCGGCGCGAAAGCCGGCGGCGAACATGGCACGCGCCATGCGCCAGTAGTCGGGCGCCGTGCTCTCGGGCTCATAGATGGGGCCGGGGCTGGCAAACACGCGCGGCATGCCAGCGCCAAACGACAGCGTACTGAAACCGCCAAACACATCGCTGCCGCGCTGGGCCTGCTGGCGCGCCAGCAGCTCGTGCTTGCGCGTCACCGGCAGGCGGGCCAGTGCGGCGCGGCTGTTGACCTGGGCCGCGTCCACACCCGCCAGCAGTTCGGCAAAGGCGCTGGAGCGGGCCTGCGCGTGGGCCACCTGCACAGCCAGCCGGCGCATCAGGTCAGCCTCGCGCTCCCCGGCAGGGCGGGTTTCCAGCGCGTCGTAAAAGTCAGTCGTCATGGTGCTTCTTCTTGATTCTGCTCAGTCTTCGTCCAGCCGGGTGGCGCGGCACCGGGCCTCCTCCGCCAGCGTGCGCTTCAGGTAGAAAATTCCAGGCTTGTCTTCGCGCAGGCCGGTGACGGCGCGCACCTGCCGCAGCAAGGGCAGCAACTGTTGCAGATCGGTTTCGTCGGGGCGGGCCATGGAGGGCTTCCGTTGCTTTCCAGGCGCGTCAGGCCAGCCAGCGCTTGCGGCGCTTGTAGCTCTTCACGTCCTTGAAGCTCTTGCGTTCGCCGCCACCCACACCAAGGTAGAACTCCTTCACGTCCTCGTTGCTGGCCAGGTCGCTGGCGGCACCGTCCATCACGATGCGGCCGGACTCCATGATGTAGCCGTAGTCGGCATACTTCAGCGCCATGTTGGTGTTCTGCTCGGCCAGCAGGAAGGTGACTTTTTCCTTGGTGTTCAAATCCTTGACGATCTCGAACACCTCTTCCACGATTTGCGGCGCCAGGCCCATGGACGGCTCGTCCAGCAGCACCATCTGCGGGCTGGCCATCAGCGCGCGGCCTATCGCGCACATCTGCTGCTCGCCGCCCGAGGTGTAGGCAGCCTGGCTGGTGCGGCGTATCTTCAGGCGCGGGAAGTAGGTGTAGACCTTGTCCATGTTGGCCGCCACCTCGCCCTTGTTGGAACGGGTGTAGGCGCCGGTGAGCAAGTTTTCTTCGATCGTCAGGTGGGCAAAGCAGTGGCGCCCCTCCATCACCTGCACCACGCCGCGGCGCACCAGCTCGGCCGGCGACAGGTTCTCGATGCGCTCGCCGCGCAGCTCGATGCTGCCCTTGGTGACCTCGCCGCGCTCGCCCTTCAGCAGGTTGGACACCGCGCGCAGCGTGGTGGTCTTGCCCGCGCCGTTGCCGCCCAGGATGGCCACAATGCGGCCCTGCGGCACCTGCAGCGACACGCCCTTGAGCACCAGGATCACGTGGTTGTAGATGACCTCGATGCCGTTGACGTTCAGAATGATGTCGGACGTAGTGCTCATGCCTTGCATTTCAAAACCAATCGAAAGAAGCGCAAAGCGCGTCCCTTTCGATTGGCGGCTCCTGCGGAGCCGCTGCCCCTCCCTTAGAGGGAGGGGTTGGGGAGGGTAACGTCAATACTGCCGAAGGCGCCCCAGATGGCTGTCAGGCTTGATTCGCAAAGCGAATCAGGACTGGCAGTCGGCTGGAAGACGCCGCGTCATCTTCTTGTCACCCAGGTACTTCTCGGCCCCGCTCTTCACCATCGGCTTGATGATCTGCTCGTCCGCCTCGTACCAGTCGGACGAAAAGTTCCACTTGGCGCCGTCCCAGGTGTGCACACGTGCCCAGGTCGAGCCCATGTGGTCGGCGCAGCTGGTGCTGATGGGGCGCATCACGCCTGAGAAGCCTAGGGCATCCAGCTTCTTCTGGTCCAGCGCCAGGTTCTCCAGGCCCCAGCGCACTTGTTCACCGGTCATGACCTTGCCTTTGCCATAGCGTTCCTGAGCCCGGCGCACCGCTTCCACGCCCAGCATCTGGATGATGACGCCACGGGTGTACAGCACCGAACCCACCTCGTCCTTAGGCCCCGTGCCCGCGCCCTTGTCGTGCACGTACTTCAGGATGTCCTGCATCACCTTGGGTTGGGTACCCGAGGTGTTCAGCGCCAGCGCGTTGTAACCCTTGGCGCCCTCGCCCACGTCCTTGACGTCGGGCTCGGCGCCGGCCCACCACACGCCATACATCTTGTCGCGCGGATACCCGGTAGACTGCGCCGACTTCAGCGCGGTGGAATTCATCACGCCCCAGCCCCACAGCAGCACGTAGTCGGGCTTGCTCTGGCGGATCTGCAGCCAGGTGGCGGTCTGCTCCGTGCCGGGTGCCGTGACCGGCAACAACTGCAAATCGAAGCCATGCATCTTGGCACGCTCCTGCAGCAGCGGAATGGGCTCCTTGCCAAACGGACTGTCGTGGTAGACCAGCGTGATCTTCTTGCCCTTGAGCTTGGCCAGCCCGCCTTCCTTCTTCCCGATGTGCTGGATCAGGATGTCGGCGCCGGTCCAGTAGCTGCCCATCAGCGGGAAGTTCCACTTGAAGGCGTTGCCGTCCTGCGCCACCGACAAGCCATAGCCCAAGGTGATCAACGGCACCTTGTCGGTGGGAACCTTTTCAGTCAACGCGAAGGTGATGCCGGTGGCCTGCGGGTCAAACAGGGCCACGCCAGCGCGGCTTTTCAGGCGCTCGTAGCACTCCACGCCCTTGTCCGTCGCATAGTTGGTTTCGCACTCTTCAAACGTCAGCTTGACGCCGTTGATGCCGCCATCGCGGGCGTTGATCATCTTGATGTAGTCCTGCTTGCCATTGGCCCAGGGCACGCCGTTTGGCGCATAGGGTCCAACGCGGTAGGACAGCAGTGGAAAGAACTGCTCCTTGGCCTGGGCCAGGGCGTTGCCAGTCACCAGGGCGCTTGCGCCGGTGGCCACCATGGCCACGGCGAGTACCAGTTTGCTCAGTTTCATATGTGTCTCCAGTCGTAATCAAATCGAGTCGCCAAAAAACAGAAACGCTCTTCCAGTAAAAACACAAAACTCTTGCGCCGCATCGGGATTTGCCACTAGGGGGCAACCAGTGCCCGCCGGGCCGCCCCAAGGGCACTGCGGCCCCCTCGGGGGGCAACGAGTACACAAAGTGACGAGCGTGGAGGCCATATCAATGCGGGAACGGCCACAAGCGCATCTTTTGCTTGCCAATGGCCCACAACCTGGCCAGCCCATGCGGCTCCACTACCAGAAACCAGATGATCAAGGCGCCAAAAATCATGCTCTCCGCGTGGGCCAGGCCGGCCGTGTCTATGCTCAGGCCCACAAGCTCCAGCAACACCGGCAACCCCCGGGTCAACACGATGGGCAGCACCACGATGAAGCCGGCGCCAAAAAAGCCGCCGGCGATGGAGCCCAGCCCGCCGATGATGACCATGAACAGCAGGCGAAACGACACCTCGACCGAGAACGCCGCCGGCTCCCAGGCGCCCAGGTAGACGAACGCCCACAAGCCGCCAGCCACGCCGATGATGAAGGAGCTGACGGCAAATGCGGTGAGCTTGGCGTACATGGGCCGTATGCCGATGACGGCGGCGGCCACGTCCATGTCGCGTATGGCCATCCACTCGCGGCCGACAGCGCCGCGCACAAGGTTCTTGGCCAACAGCGCAAACACCGTCAGCAGCGCCAGACAGAACCAGTACTTGCTGATGGCGCTTTCCACCGGCAAGCCGAACACCTGCAGGCCGTTGACCGAGACCGAGCCGGAGTCGGAATTGTTGGTGAACCACTTGATGCGCAGGAACATCCAGTCCGAGAAGAACTGCGCCGCCAACGTGGCCACCGCCAGGTACAGGCCCTTGACGCGCAGGCTGGGCAGGCCAAACAGGATGCCAAACAGCATGGCGCAGAAGCCGCCCAGCAGCAGCGCGGGAATCAGCGGCATATTGGGCACGCGGACGAAGAAGTTGTAAGCCCCATAAGCGCCCACCGCCATGAAGGCGCCCGAGCCCAGTGAGATCTGGCCGCAATAGCCCACCAGCACGTTGACGCCAACGGCGGCCAGCGCAAAGATCAGGAAAGGGATGAGCACGGCGCGGAAAAGGTAGTCGCTGGCCAGCAGCGGCACTGCCACGTAGGCCACCAGCAGCAACAGCGCGATGGCCCAGCGGTCCTGCAGGATCGGAAATATCTGCTGGTCGGCCCGGTAGGTCGTCTTGAACTGGCCGTTTTCTCTGTAGAACATGGTCGTGCTTGAATCATCGGCCTAGACGCGGTCGATGATCTTCTCCCCAAACAAGCCCTGAGGGCGAATCAACAGAAAGCCCAACGCCAGCACATAGGCAAACCAGATTTCAATGCCGCCGCCCACCATCGGCCCCAGAAACACTTCAGACAGCTTCTCGCCCACACCAATGATCAGCCCGCCGACGATGGCGCCAGGCACCGAGGTCAGCCCGCCCAGGATCACCACCGGCAGCGCGCGCAGCGCCACCGTGGCGAGCGAAAACTGCACGCCCAGCTTACTGCCCCAGATCATGCCGGCCACCAGCGCCACCACGCCGGCCACGCACCAGACGATGACCCAGATGCGGTTCAGCGGAATGCCTATGCTCTGCGCCGCCTGGTGGTCGTCGGCCACGGCGCGCAGCGCGCGGCCGGTGGCGGTCTTCTGGAAGAACAGGCTGAGCAAGGTCACCAGCGCGGCGGCGATGACGGCGGCATACAAGTCCTCGCGGTCCACCAGCAGGCCGCCCTGGAACACGTTGTCCAGCACCATCATCGGTTCTTTGGGCATGCCCACATCAATCTTGTAGATGCTGGAACCAAACAGCGACTGGCCCAAGCCTTCGAGGAAGTAGGTGATGCCCAGCGTGGCCATCAGCAGCGTGGCGCCCTCTTGGTTGACCAGGTGGCGCAGCACCAGCCGCTCGATCACCCAGGCCACCACGAACATGATGGCGCCGGCGATCAGGAACCCCCCAATATTGGCCAGCACCTTGCTCTGCACGCCGGTCCACAGCGGAATCCATTCCGCAAAGCGCGCCATCGCCAGCGCGGCGAACAGCACCATGGCACCTTGCGAGAAGTTGAACACGCCCGAGGCCTTGTAGATCAATACAAAGCCCAGCGCCACCAGCGCGTACAGCATGCCGGCCATCAGGCCGCCCAACAGAGTTTCGAGGAAGAAGCCCATCAGTGAGAAGTCCCCAGGTAGGCGCTGATCACGTCCTTGTTGTTGCGCACCTCGTCGGGTGTGCCGTCGCCGATCTTCTTGCCGTAGTCCAGCACCACCACGCGGTCCGAGATGTCCATCACCACGCCCATGTCGTGCTCGATCAACACCACCGTGGTGCCGAACTCGTCGTTGACGTCCAGCACGAAGCGGCACATGTCCTGCTTTTCTTCCACGTTCATGCCGGCCATGGGCTCGTCCAGCAGCAGCACCTGCGGCTCCATGGCCAGCGCGCGGCCCAGGTCCACCCGCTTTTGCAGGCCATAGGGCAGCTGGCCCACCGGCGTCTTGCGGTAGGCCTGGATCTCCAGGAAGTCGATGATTTCTTCCACCTTCTCGCGGTGCACGATTTCCTCGCGCTCGGCCGGTCCCCAGCGCAGCGCCTGCAACAGGATGTTGCTCTTGATCTTCAGGTTGCGGCCAGACATGATGTTGTCCAGCACGCTCATGCCCTTGAACAACGCCAGGTTCTGGAAGGTGCGGCCTATGCCCATCACCGCCACCTGGTGGCTGTCCATGTGGCTGAAGGTCTGGCCCCGGAAGCTGATGCTGCCCTGCTGCGGCGTGTACACCCCATTGATGCAGTTCAGCATGGAGCTCTTGCCCGCGCCGTTCGGCCCGATGATGGCGCGCACCTCGTGTTCGCGCACGTTGAAGGAGATATCGGTCAGCGCTTTGACGCCGCCAAAACTCAGCGAGATGTTCTTCACGTCCAGGATGACGTCGCCTATCTTCTTGGCTGTCATGCCGCCACCTTCACCGGTGCGAACGTCTGCACATCCCAGATCTGCAGCGTGGCGCTGACACTGCCGCTGCGGCCGTCCTCGAACTTCACCACGGTCTCGATATGCTGCTCGGTCTTGCCGCCGTACAGCGCGTCCACCAGGGGCTGGTATTTGTCGGCGATGAAGCCGCGGCGCACCTTGTTGGTCCGCGTCAGTTCGCCGTCATCCGCGTCCAACTCCTTGTGCAGCACCAGAAATCGGCTGATCTGGCTGCCCGCCAGCATCTGGTCGGCGGCCAGGTCGGCATTGACCTTCTCCACGCATTCCTTAATCAGCTGGTAGACCTCGGGTTTTTGCGCCAGGTCGGTGTAGCCGGCATAGGGCAGGTTGCGCCGCTCGGCCCAATTGCCCACGGCGTCGAAATCGATGTTGATCAGCACGCAAACCTTTTCGCGGCCATCGCCATAGGCCACCACTTCCTTGATCTGCGGGAAGAACTTCAGCTTGTTCTCCACGTACTTGGGCGCGAACATGGCGCCGTCGAAGGCGCCTCCCCGGATTCGGCCCACGTCCTTGACGCGGTCGATGATCTTCAGGTGGCCATGCGCGTCCATGAAGCCGGCGTCGCTGGTGTGGTACCAGCCGTCCGCCGTCAGCACCTCGGCGGTGGCGTCGGGGTTCTTGTAATACTCCTTCAGCAGCCCGGGTGACTTCACCATCACCTCGCCGTTGTCGGCCACCTTGATCTGCACGCCCGGTGCCGGGACGCCCACGGTGTCGGCGCGTGCCTGGTGGTCGGGCTGCACGCAGACGAACACCGCCGTCTCGGTAGAGCCATAGAGCTGCTTCAGGTTCACGCCGATAGAGCGGTAGAAGCTGAACAGGTCCGGGCCTATCGCCTCGCCTGCCGTGTAGGCCACACGCACCCGGCTCAGGCCCAGGTTGTTGCGCAGCGGGCCATACACGCACAGATTGCCCAGCGCATACAGCACGCTGTCCACCAGGCCCAGCGGCTGGCCGTCGGTGCGTGCAGGCCCCACGCGCTTGGCCACGCTCATGAAGTAGTGGAACATCTTGCGCTTGATGGCGCTCGCGTCCTCCATGCGGATCATCACGCTGGTCAACAGGCCTTCGAACACGCGCGGCGGCGCGAAGTAGTAGCTGGGGCCGATCTCTTTCATGTCGATGCTGACGGTGGCTGCGGACTCGGGGCAGTTCACCACGTAGCCGCAGGCCAGCCACTGCGCGTAGCTGAAGATGTTCTGGCCCACCCAGGCCGGCGGCAGGTAGGCCAGGACTTCTTCGTGGTCGGTCAGCTTGTCAAAGCTGGCGCCGGACTGGGCCGCGTTCAGCAGCGAGTTGTGTGTGTGCACCACGCCCTTGGGGTTGCCGGTGGTGCCGGAGGTGAAGAACATGGCCGCCACATCCGTGGGCTGCACCTGCTCCACCTGACTGGCAAAGAAGTCCGGGTGCTCTTTGGCGAAAGCCTGGCCTGCCGCCACCAGCTCGTCCAATGCCGCCAGCCCGGGCTCGCTGTAGTTGCGCAGGCCACGGGGATCGTCGTAATAGATGTGCGTCAGTTGCGGGCAGCTCTCGCGGATTTCCAGCAGCTTGTCGACCTGCTCCTGGTCTTCGGCAAAGGCAAAGCGCACCTCGGCGTTGACCATCGGAAACACGCACTCGGCGGCCACCGCGTCCTGGTACAGCGGCACAGGGATGGCGCCCAGCGACTGCGCCGCCAGCATGGTGGCGTACAGGCGCGGCCGGTTGGCGCCTATCACTACCATGTGCTCGCCCTGGCGCAAACCGGCTTGGTGCAGGCCGCAGGCCAGCGCCTGCACCAGCGCGGCCAGAGCGCCCCAGGTGGTGGTCTGCCAGATGCCGAATTCCTTTTCGCGCAGGGCCGGCGCGCCCGGGCGCTGGGCCGCGTGCTGCAACAGGAGCCGGGGAAATGTGGTCTGCATGGGGGCGAACTGTAGACTTTCATTTGACGCCGTGTTGTCGTTTGAACGACAATTTGCCAGCATCCACGCTAGGTGTTTTCCCGACAAACTTTCACGCGAACGGAGCCCGGATGACGCAAGACCCGCCGCTGCACAGCCGCCGCCGCCCATTGACCGACGGCGAGATTGCCCAGGTGCCCTGGCTGCACCTGCTGAGCCCCGCCGAGCAACAACGCGCGGTGGAAGACCTGCGCATCGCCGACGCCCTGGCCGGCGAGCTGGTGTGCCGCACCGGCCGCCCGGTGACCTACTGGTTTGGCGTGGTTGATGGCCTGCTGAAGATGAGCAGCGACACCGCCGACGGCCAGACCATGACCTTCACCGGCGTGCCGCCCGGCGGCTGGTTCGGTGAGGGCACGGCGCTGAAGCGCGAGACCTACCGCTACAACATCACGGCGCTGCGCAAGAGCGCGGTGGCCGGCCTGCATGTGGACACCTTCCACTGGCTGCTGGACCATTCCATCGGTTTCAACCGTTTCGTGATGAACCAGTTGAACGAGCGGCTGGCGCAGTTCATCGCCGCGCGCGAGATCGACCGCATGAACAACCCCGACATCCGCGTCGCGCGCAACCTGGCGGCGCTGTTCAACCCGGTGCTGTATCCCGGCGTGGGCGAGGTGCTGCGCATCACCCAGCAAGAGCTGGCCTACCTGGTGGGCCTGTCACGCCAACGCGTCAACGAGGCGCTGGCCGCGCTCAGTGAACAAGGGGCAATTCGGGTGGAGTATGGCGGGCTGCGGGTGCTGAACCTGGCGGCGCTGCGGGCGGCAAATGTCGGCAAAAAAATGACGGTCTGAAGGGTGCGCCGCCAGCGGGTTGGCCGTCAGCCCGTCAGCTGCGCGCGCCGCTGCAGCAGAAAGCACCGCACCACAGTATCGCTCTCCAGCCCTATCGCTTGCGCATAGGCCAGCGCCGCGCCAGCAGCATCCCCTGCACGCGCCAGCACCTCGGCGCGCGCCGCCCAATAAGGCTGGTAGGTCGCCATGCGCGCATCGCCAGCCAACCCATCCAGCAACGCCAAGGCGGGTGCCGGCCCCTGGCTGTGGGCCAGCGCGACCGCGCGGTTGACAGCCACCACCGGTGAACAGGTCAGCGTCCACAGCGCACCGTAAAGTTGCTCAATCGCTGTCCAATCGGTGCGCCCGCTGTGGCGCCGCGCCGCGTGCGCGGACTGCACAGCCGCTTCGAGCTGGAAGCGGCCGCTGCGCCCCAGGCCACTGGCACGCAGCAGCAATTGCTCGGCCTGGCGGACCATGGCCGCGTCCCACAGGCTGGTGTCCTGCCGGTCCAGCGGCACGTACTCGCCTTGCGCATCGCGCCGCGCACCGGCACGCGCCTGGGCGTGCAGCATCAGCGCCAGCAGGCCCAGCGCCTCGGGCTCGCGCGGTAGCAGCGCCGCCACCAGCGCGCCCAGCCACAGCGCCTCGTCGGTCAGGTTGCGTCGGCGCGCTTCACTGCCGGTGGGGTCGGCCCAGCCCTCGGTGAAGGCGGCATAGATGGCATCCAGCACGGCGTCCAGCCGCTCGGGCATGTCTTGCGGCTCGGGCACGCGCAGCGCGATGCCAGCCTGGCGAATCTTGGCCTTGGCCCGCACCAGGCGCTGACCCATGGTGCTGGGAGCCACCAGGAAACTGGAGGCGATGGCCCCGGCATCGAAGCCCAGCAACGTCTGCAGCATCAGCGGCGCGCGCGCGCTGGCATCGATGGCCGGGTGGGCGCAGGCGAACATCAGGCCCAGTCGTTCGTCAGGCACCGCGTCCGCGCCGTCGCCATCGGCCAACTCGTGCAGCAACAACAGGTGCTCGCTGGCCCGATCCCGCACCTGGCGCTGGCGCGCCGCGTCAATCAGCTTGCGCCGCGCCACGGTCAGCAGCCAGGCCTCGGGCGTGGCTGGCACGCCCTGGCTGGGCCACTGGTCCAGCGCCAGCGCAAAGGCCTCGGCCAGCGCGTCCTCGGCACCGGCCACATCGCGCGTGCGCGCCGCCAGAAAGGCGATCAGCTTGCCGTAGCTGAGGCGTGCCACCGCGACGGCGGCGGCCTGCGCTTGGCGCGGGTCCGGCGGGGACACGCGGCCTACGTCGCCCAGACGGGCCGCACCTCCACGGTGCCGTGGCTGGCGCCCGGGCAACGCGCCGCCCAACCCAGGGCGGCGTCCAGGTCGGGCACCTCCACGGTGTAATAGCCGCCCAATTGCTCACGTGTTTCGGCATAGGGACCGTTGAGCACCTCGGTCTTGCCGCTTTTCACGCGCACCGTGGTGGCCGCCGCCACCGGCTGCAGGCGCTCGCCGCCCACCAGCACGCCGGCCGTTTGCAGGGCCTGCGTGTAGGCGTTGTAGGCGCCGATCATCTCGCTCATCTGGGCTTCGGTCAGGGCGTTTTCCTGGCCTTCGTCACCGTAAATCAACAGCATGTACTGCATGGTCATCTCCTGAAGTGTGGCTACAAGGCGGGGCAACATACCCCGCTGTGACAATGACGTGCACGCTAGCGCGATTTCGACAACAAGGCAAAAAATATTTCAGCCCCTGGCCGGCTCAGGGAGCTTCCAGCAGGTCGCCCGTGTCCACCGGCCCGGTCGCCACTGGCAGCACCTTACCGCCCAGGTGGCGCTTGAAACCCTGGAAGCTGGCCGGCAAGCCCTCCACATGCAGGTCCCGTCCGGTGCGCAGTTCGAAATGCACGTGCGGGTTGTTGGAACTGCCGGAACTGCCTATGCGCGCCACAGCCTGCCCGCGCGTCACCGTGTCGCCCACTTTCACCGCCAGACTGGCGCGCTGCACATGGCCCAGCAGGCTGAATTCGCCGTTGCCATGGTCTATCACCAGGTAATTGCCATAGAACTTCATTGCGTCGGTCTTCACCGCCTCGGGCTTGAAGAAGTTCTCGCCGCCGCGGATGTTGTCGCGCTCGCCATCAAAGGCGGCCACCACCTTGCCGTCGCCCGGGGCATACAGCGGCTGGCCCCAGGCATGCCAATCTTCATTCTTCTCGCCGCGGCCACGGAAGGCGGCAAAGCCGTCGTCGGTGGGGTTGATGTCCAGGCTGTAGCGCATGAAGTTCTGCGTCAGCCCCAGTTCGCGCGCCACCGGGTGCTCGGTGTTCAAGCGCCGGTGGTGGGCATAGAAATCATGACCGTCATGGATCAACAGGCGGCCCCGCACTGGTAAAGCCAGCGCCGTCTTGGTGGCGTAGACCTGGGGCCGCACCGTCACAGCGGTCTCGGTTTCCGGTGCCTGCTGCGGAATGCTGAGCTTGAAGGTGTAGTCCAGCTGGTGCAACTGCACATCGGGGCGGAAGCTGTGGAAGGGGTTGAACACCAGCGCACGCCCTCCCGGCTCCACCAGGCGCCCAGCCACGGTGTCCATGCTGGGTGCAAAGCCGTTGCCGTCGACAAAGCGGCGCAGCACCGGCTTGCCGCCGGCATCCAGCACGGTGACTTCAATGCTGTCAATGCCCAGCGGGGTGTTGCCCAGGTTCTCAACCAGGAAGTCGAAGTTCAGGGACTGGGCGGTATCGCCAGACTCAACCCAGATGGCCCGCGGCTGGGCCGTGATGCGCACCGGACCAGCGACGCCGGGATGCGACTTTTGCCAATACAGCCAGCCGCCAAAGGCCAGCGCGACGGGCAGCGACAGCAGCAGGGCGGCGAGGCCCCAGCGCTTGGCACGCCGGGCAGTGAAGAAAGAGGGAGCCTGAACCATGATGGGTGACGGTCTTTGAAAACCGCCACTGTAGCCACGCCCGTCCGACTGCACCACAGGCGTGCGACGGGCCGCAGAAGCCGTGGGCTGGAAGGCAAACCCCCAAGCGCCGCGAACCGCGGCACCCCGGAGGGTCAACGCCGCATCAAACCAGCAACTCGCGCACCGCGTCGGGCGTTTCGCAGGTGTGCAAACGCTGGCGAAACCGTCGCTTGGAAAACATTTGCGTCAGGTCGGCCAGGATGTCCAGGTGCTCCTGGCGGGCTTTTTCGGGCACCAGCAGCACCAGCACGTCCTTGACCGGCTGCGCGTCGGGCGCGTCGAAATCTATGGGCTTGGCCAAGCGCACATACATCAGGCACACATGGCCCAGTTGCCGCAGGCGGGCATGCGGCACTGCCACCCCCTCGCCCAGGCCGGTGGAGCCTATGCGCTCGCGGTTGCCCAGCCCGAGCGCGGCGCAGCCCTTTGGCAGGCCATGCTGGTGCGCCAGGTGGGCGTCCACCAGCTCGAACAGCGCGCGCCGGTCCTTCACCTGTACGTCCAGCAGCACGTCCTGCGGCCCCAGCAGGCCAGCCAGCAACGACGCTCGGCGGGCCTCCGGCCGAAAACCCTCAGGCGCGCCGCCGACGGCCTGCGCGCCCTCACTGCCACTGCTGCGATCCATGCCCACCTCCGATGCTGTTGCGACAAGCCAGATGGTAGGCAGTGGCTTGTCAAGAATCTCGAAAGATCGGTGCACGCCGTGTAAAAAGACCGTAAAGACGCCGACGCAACACCGGCGCCCAAAGGCCGGCGCCAGGCGTCTTTACGCTTTCTTTATACCGGCCAGCCATGTCTTGACCCTGTTTTTACGCGCCGGTTTCTAAGCTCCAGGCATTGCTTTTTCATCGTTCTGGAGAACATGCATGGACATCGTTTTTATCGCCGGCATCGCCGCGCTGTGGGGCCTGCTGGCCGCCATGGTGTGGGGGCTGAAGAAACTGGAAACTTCCGAGGGGAGCCGGTCATGATCACCATGGGTTTGATCTACGGCCTGGCCGCCATTGCCGCCATCGGCCTGCTGGCCTACCTGGTCTTTGCACTGCTGTGCGCGGAGAAATTCTGATCATGATGAATTCCGCCGCCTGGGGCCAACTGGCCCTGTTTCTTGCTGTCACCCTGGCCGCTGCCTGGCCGCTGGGCCGCTGGCTGGCCGCCTTGAGCGCCGGCCGCATGCCGGGCTGGCTGGCCAAGCTGGAACGCCCGCTGTTCCGCCTGGCCGGCACCCACCCCGACCAATCCATGAACTGGTGGCAGTACGCGCTGGCGCTGCTGGCCTTCAACGCCCTGGGCGCGCTGGCGGTGTATGCGCTGCAACGCCTGCAGCTGTGGCTGCCGCTGAACCCGCAGGCCCTGGCCAACGTGTCACCGGACTCGTCGTTCAACACCGCCGTCTCCTTCGTCACCAACACCAACTGGCAGGGCTATGCGGGCGAGTCGACGATGAGCTACCTGACCCAGATGCTGGCGCTCACGGTGCAAAACTTCCTCTCCGCGGCCACCGGCATCGCCGTGGTGTTCGCGCTGGTGCGCGGCTTTGCCGCCCGTTCCACGGGCGTGCTGGGCAACTTCTGGGTTGACGTGACGCGGCTGACCGCCTGGTTGCTGCTGCCCCTGTCCCTGGTGTTCGCCATTTTCCTGGTTGGCCAGGGCGTGATCCAGAATTTCGACGGCTACAAGGACGTCACCACACTGGAAGTCCAGGCCTACCAGGCCCCCAAGGCCGGCCCGGACGGCCAGCCGCTGAAGGACGACAAGGGCAACGCTGTGCTGGAAGAGCAGAAGGCGCCCACGCAGACGCTGGCCATGGGCCCGGTGGCCTCGCAGGAGGCCATCAAGATGCTGGGCACCAATGGCGGCGGCTTCTTCAACGCCAACTCGGCTCACCCGTATGAGAACCCGACGGCGCTGGCCAACTTCCTGCAGATGGTGTCCATCTTCCTGATCCCGGCGGCGCTGTGCTTCGCCTTTGGCCGCGAGGTGGGCGACATCCGCCAGGGCTGGGCGGTGCTGGCAGCCATGACGCTGATCTTTGTCGTCGCAGTCGCGGTCATCACCCCCGCCGAGCAGGCCGGCAACCCGCTGCTGCCCCCGTTGGGCGTGGACCAGATGGCCAACGCAGGCCAAGCCGGCGGCAACATGGAAGGCAAGGAGGTGCGTTTCGGCATCAACGCCTCCAGCTTGTTCGCCGTCATCACCACCGCAGCCTCCTGCGGTGCCGTCAACACCATGCACGACTCGCTGACGCCCATCGGCGGCCTGGTGCCACTGGTGATGATGCAGCTGGGTGAAGTGGTGTTCGGCGGCGTCGGCAGCGGCCTGTACGGCATGTTGGTGTTCGCCATCCTGGCGGTCTTCATCGCCGGCTTGATGATAGGCCGCACCCCCGAGTACCTGGGCAAGAAGATCGAGGCCTACGACATGAAGATGACCTCCATCGCCATCCTGGTCACCCCCATCGTGGTGCTGACCGGCACGGCGCTGGCGGTGATGCTGGACGCCGGCAGGGCCGGCATTGCCAATCCGGGCGCGCATGGTTTTTCGGAAATCCTGTACGCCTTCAGCTCGGCCGCCAACAACAACGGCAGCGCCTTTGCCGGCCTGTCGGCCAACACGCCGTTCTACAACACCGCACTGGGCATTGCCGTATGGCTGGGGCGCTTCGCCATGATCGTGCCGGTGCTGGCCGTGGCCGGCAGCCTGTCGCGCAAGAAGCGCCTGGCGGTGACCGCCGGCACCATGCCCACCCACGGCCCGCTGTTCGTCGCCCTGCTGATCGGCACGGTGCTGCTGGTCGGCCTGCTGAACTATGTGCCGGCGCTGGCCCTGGGGCCGGGCGTGGAGCACCTGCTGCTGTGGGCCAGCCATTGAGCCCCGCACCCCGCTGATTGCCGAGAAACCATCATGAACGTCAATAAAAACTTTGCATTGTTCGACCCCCAGCTGGTCAAGCCCGCCCTGTGGCAGGCTTTCACCAAGCTGAGCCCCGCCACGCAATGGCGCAACCCGGTGATGTTCGTCGTCTACGTCGGCAGCATCCTGACCACGCTGCTGTGGGTGCAGGCGCTGCAGGGCGGCGGCGAGGCGTCCACCGGCTTCACCTTCGCCGTCGCGCTGTGGCTGTGGTTCACCGTGCTGTTCGCCAACTTCGCCGAAGCCCTGGCCGAGGGCCGCAGCAAGGCCCAGGCAGCCTCACTGCGCGGCCTGAAGAAAAGCACCATGGCCAAGAAGCTGAAGGCACCGCGCCATGACGCCGGCTGGCTGCCCGAGGAGGCTGAAAACCTCCGCAAGGGTGACCATGTGCTGGTGGTGGCTGGCGACTTCGTACCGCTGGACGGCGAGGTGGTGGTGGGCGTGGCCTCGGTGGACGAGAGCGCCATCACCGGCGAATCGGCGCCGGTGGTGCGTGAATCCGGCGGCGATTTTTCCGCCGTCACAGGCGGCACCCGCGTGCTGTCGGACTGGCTGGTGGTGCGCATCGCGGTGAACCCCGGCGAGGGCTTCATCGACCGCATGATCAGCATGGTGGAAAACGCCAAGCGGCAGAAGACGCCCAACGAGATCGCGCTGACCATCCTGCTGGTGGCCCTCACCGTGGTGTTCCTGGTGGTCACGGTGACGCTGCTGCCCTTCTCCATGTTCAGCGTGGACGTGGCCAAGGCCGGCACGGTGGTGTCGGTGGCGGCGCTGATCTCGCTCCTAGTGTGCCTGATCCCCACCACCATCGGCGGCTTGCTGTCGGCGGTGGGTGTGGCCGGCATGAGCCGCATGATGCAGGCTAACGTGATCGCCACCTCCGGCCGTGCGGTGGAGGCCGCTGGCGACGTGGACGTGCTGCTGCTGGACAAGACCGGCACCATCACGCACGGCAACCGCCAGGCCAGCAGCTTCATCGCCGCGCCCGGCCTGACCGACCAGGCCGTGATGCGCGGCGCCATGCTGGCCTCGCTGTCCGACAGCACGCCTGAGGGCCGCAGCATCGTGGCGCTGGCCGCGCGCAAGGGCATCGCCGAGAGCGCGCCCGAAGGCAGCGCGTTCGTGGAGTTCACTGCGCTGACGCGCATGAGCGGTGTGGACCTGCCTTCGCCCCAGGGCGTGCGCGTGCTGCGCAAGGGTGCTGTGGATGCGGTGCGCCGGCATGTCGAAGCCTTGGGCGGGTGCATGCCGGCCGAGGTGATCCATGCTGCCGACGAGGTGGCGCGCCGGGGCAGCACGCCGCTGGTGGTGGCCGACGGTGCCACCGTGCTGGGCGTGGTGGAGCTGAAGGACATCGTCAAGGCCGGCATCAAGGAGCGCTTTGGCGAGCTGCGCCGCATGGGCATCAAGACGGTGATGATCACCGGCGACAACAAGCTGACGGCAGCGGCCATCGCCGCCGAGGCCGGCGTGGACGACTTCCTGGCCGAGGCCACGCCCGAGGCCAAGCTGAAACTGATACGCGAGTACCAGCACGACGGCCGCCTGGTGGCCATGACGGGCGACGGCACCAACGACGCCCCGGCGCTGGCCCAGGCCGACGTGGCGGTGGCCATGAACAGCGGCACCCAGGCCGCCAAGGAGGCCGCCAACATGGTGGACCTGGATTCCAACCCCACCAAACTGCTGGAGGTGGTGGAGACCGGCAAGGCGCTGCTGATGACGCGCGGGTCGCTGACCACCTTCTCCATCGCCAACGACGTGGCCAAGTACTTCGCCATCATCCCGGCGGCGTTTGCCACCACCTACCCGCAGCTCAAGGCCCTGGACGTGATGAACCTGGCCAGCCCCAACAGCGCCATCCTGTCGGCAGTGATCTTCAACGCGCTGGTCATCGTGTTCCTGATCCCGCTGGCCTTGAAGGGCGTGCGCTACCGCGCCATCGGCGCCGCTGCGCTGTTGCGCCGCAATCTGCTGATTTACGGCCTGGGCGGCCTGATCGTGCCCTTTGCCGGCATCAAGCTGATCGACATGCTGCTGGCCGCCGCCCATTTCGCTTAAGGAGTGAATCACCATGCTAGACAACAACACCCAACACACCCACGGCATGCTGGCCATGCTGCGCCCGCTGGCTGTGACCTTCACCGTGCTGAGCCTGGCCACCGGCCTGCTGTACCCGCTGGCCACCACCGGCATCGCCGGCGCGCTCTTTCCGCGCGAGGCCGCTGGCAGCCTGCTGCTGCGCGACGGCAAGGCGGTGGGCTCCGAACTGGTGGGCCAGGGCTTTGCCGACCCAGGCCACTTCTGGGGCCGCCCGTCGGCCACCAGCCCGCGCCCGAATGACGGCACGGCCTCCAGCGGCTCCAACCAGGGGCCGTTGAACCCGGCGCTGACCGATGCCGTCAAAGGCCGCGTCGAAGCCCTGCGCGCCGCTGACCCCGGCAACACGCAGCCGGTGCCGGTGGACCTGGTGACGGCGTCCGCCAGCGGACTGGACCCGCACATCAGCCTGGCCGCCGCCAACTACCAGGTGGCGCGCGTGGCCAAGGCCCGCAAGCTGGAGGCCGCCAAGGTGCAGGCCTTGGTGGCCAGCCAGACCGAAGGCGCGAAGTGGGGCTTGTTCGGTGAAGCGCGTGTCAACGTGCTGCGCCTAAACCTGGCGCTGGAAGCGCTGAAGTAAGCCCCCATGACCACCGACGCCCTGAACCTGCTGTGCGCATTGGTCGCGCTGGTGCTGCCGCTCGGCCTGGCCTGCGCGCTGCTGGGGCGCGGTGGCCCACCGAAGAAAAGGCGCCAGCACGGCCGCCCTCAATTGCCGTCCAAATGAAACCTTGAAAGCATAGAGCTATGATGACCAAAACTATAAGTGCCCTCGCCGCAGCCCTGCTGTGCGCCGCAGCCCAAGCCCAAACCGCCGCGCCCGAGGCCCCGGCACCCGTCCCAGCCGCCACGCCCGCGGCCACCCCGCCGGTCAACGGCAACTTCACGCTGGTGTCGGACTACCGCTTCCGCGGTATCTCGCAGAGCTGGTTGCAGCCGGCCGTGCAAGGCGGCCTGGACTACACCCATGCCAGCGGCTTCTACCTGGGCAACTGGAACTCCAGCGTGTCGTCCAACAGCTACAACAACGGCGCCAGCCTGGAGATGGACTTTTACGGCGGTTGGCGCTTCGAGCCGATGAAGGACCTGACGGCTGACATCGGCGTGCTGCACTACTACTACCCTGGCGCCAAGCTCAACAGCGCGCCGGCCACGCCCAGCGGCCAGACCTATGACAACACCGAAATCTACTTTGGCCTGACCCAAGGCCCGTTCAACGCCAAGCTGTCCTACGCCGTCACCGACTATTTCGGCCTCAACAGCCAGACCGCCGGCTATGCCTATTGGAGCGCCCTGCCTGCGCGCGGCGACTCCAAAGGCACCACCTACCTGGACCTGAACTACAACCCCGACCTGGGCAACGGCCTGACGCTGGGCCTGCACCTGGGCCACACGGCGGTGCGCAACTATGACGAACTGTCCTATACCGACTACAAGCTGTCGCTGAGCAAGGATGTGGGCGGCTTCCTGGTCACCGGCGCGCTGATCGCCACCAACGCGGACAGCGCCTACTACCAGGCCGGCAATTCCGCTGGCACAGACGCCAGAAAGCTGGGCAACACCACGCTGGTGCTGTCGGTGGGCAAGACCTTCTGACACAGCGAAAAGTGCTACGCTAGCCGCGACCATGACCGACAAGGCCAGCCCCCTTGGCTAACGCCGACCCCACCCGCCCGGACCCGGACCAGCTGCTGGACCAGATCCGCGGCGCCGAGGCGCGCGCGCGCCGGGGCAAGCTGCGCATCTACTTCGGCGCAAACGCTGGCGTGGGCAAGACCTACGCCATGCTGAGCGCCGCCCAGCGCGAGCGCAAGACCGGGCGCGATGTGGTGATTGGCGTGGTGGAAACCCACGGCCGCAGCGAGACGGCCGAGCTGCTGGCCGGGCTGGAGCAGTTGCCGCAGCGCGAGGTGAGCTACCGGGGCAACACGCTGCGCGAGTTCGACATTGACGCCGCGCTGGCGCGCCGCCCATCCGTGCTGCTGGTGGACGAGCTGGCCCACACCAATGTAGAGGGCTCGCGCCACCCCAAGCGCTGGCAGGACGTGCAGGAGCTGCTGGGCGCCGGCATCGACGTCTGGAGCGCGCTCAATGTGCAGCACCTGGAAAGCCTGAACGGCACGGTGGGTGCCATCACGCAAATCCGCGTGCACGAGACCGTGCCGGACACCGTGCTGGACGCCGCCGACGAGCTGATCCTGGTGGACGTGACGCCCGATGAGCTGCTGGCCCGGCTGAAGGCCGGCAAGGTCTACCTGCCGCAGCAGGCCGAACGCGCAGCGCAAAATTTCTTTCGCATCGGCAACCTGGTGGCGCTGCGCGAGATCGCGCTGCGCCGCACCGCCGAGCATGTGGAAGACGAGGCGCGCGACTACCGGGTGGAACGTTCGGGAGAGGCCGGCGGCGCGCCGCCGCTGTGGAAGACCTCGGGCGCCATCCTGGTGGCGGTGGGGCCGCGCAGCGGCGCCGAGCAGGTGGTGCGCGATGCGGCCCGCCTGGCCGGCAAGATGAACGTGCGCTGGCACGCCGCCTATGTGGAAACACCGCGCTTGCAGATGCTGGCCGCACCGGAGCGCGAACGCATCCTGTCGGTGCTGAAGCTGGCCGAAGAACTGGGCGGCGGCACCGCGGTGCTGCCCGGCAGCGATGTGGCGGGCGAGCTGGTGCGCCAGGCCCAGACGCTGAACTGCGCCACGCTGATGCTGGGCCGCAGCGCCGAGCCGAAAGCGTGGGAGTTGTGGAAACGCGGCCGCCATCCACTGGTGCGCCAATTGGCGCGGCTGGCACCGACGCTGGACATCCTGGAAGTGGGCCTGGCCGACAATGCCCGCCGGCTGGCGCCGGTGCTGCGCCGGCCGCTGGACGAGGCAGGCGATGATGCCACCGCCTGGCACGACGGCTGGCCCGGTTATGCCAGCGCAGTGGGCGCCGCCGTGGCCGTGACGCTGCTGGCCACGCCGCTGATAGGCCGGCTGGAGTCGGCCAACATCGTCATGCTGTTCCTGGCGGCGGTGGTGTGGGTGGCGTTGAAGTTCGGCCGTGGGCCGGCGGCGCTGGCAGCCTGCCTGAACGTGGCCGCCTTCGACTTCTTCTTCGTGCAGCCGCGTTTTGCCTTTGCCGTCAGCGACGCGCAGTACCTGCTGACCTTTGCGGTCATGCTGGCCATTGGCCTGCTGATCGGCCAGCTGACCGCCGGCGTGCGCTTTTCCGCCCGCATCTCGGCCAGCCGCGAGCGGCGCGCCCAGGCCTTGTTCGAGTTGACGCGTGAACTGTCCGCTGCACTGATGACCGCACAGGTGTGCGAACTGGGGCAAAACGCGGTGCAGGCCCTGTTCGGCAACGCTGGCGGCGCCAGCCAGGGCGGCGCCGGCGTCAAAGGCAGCGCCGCGCTGGTGCTGGTGGCCAACGACGGCGTGGGCAACCACACCGGGCTGGCCTTCCCCAAGCTGATGCCGCACGACATGGACACCAGCGTGGCCGACTGGGTGTTCCGCAACGGCCAGAGCGCCGGCCTGGCCACCAACACCCTGCCCTCCCATCCCTGGCACTACGTGCCGCTGAAGGCGCCGATGCGGGTGCGCGGCGTGCTGGCGTTGAAACCCGCGCAGGCGCGCTGGCTGCTGATCCCCGAGCAGCAGCAACTGCTGCAAACCGTGGCGCGGCAGATCGCCATCGCGCTGGAGCGCGTGCACTATGTGGAGGTGGCGCAGAACGCGGTGGTGCAGATCGAATCCGAACGCCTGCGCAACGCGCTGCTGGCTGCCATCTCGCACGACGTGCGCACGCCGTTGACGGCCATCCTCGGCCTGGCCGAATCGCTGCAATCGTCTATACCGCCTCTGGCCGGGCCGCAGGCCGAAACGGCCGGAGCCATCAGCGCGCAGGCGCGCCAACTCAATGCCCTGGTCACCAACCTGCTGGACATGGCGCGTTTGCAGGAGGGTGCCGTCAGCCTGCGCAGCGAGTGGCAGTCGGTGCAGGAAGTGGTGGGCACGGCCCTGCGCGCCGCGCGCCATGCCACCGCCGGCATGGCGGTGCAGACCGACATACCCGCCGAACTGCCACTGGTGGAGTTCGATGCCGCGCTGATGGAGCGCGTGCTGGTCAACCTGCTGGAAAACGCCGGCAAGTACGGTGCCGGCCCGGTGGAAATCAGCGCCCGCACCACACCGGATAGCCTGGTGTTGACGGTGCGCGACCACGGCCCCGGCCTGCCCGCCAGCGCCAAGGGGCGCGAAGCCCAGTTGTTCGAAAAATTCACACGCGGCCAGGCCGAGTCCGCCACACCCGGCGTGGGCCTGGGCCTGGCCATTTGCAAGGCCATCGTCGATGCCCACAGGGGTCGCATCAGCGCCGCCAACGCGGCCGACGGTGGGGCAGAATTCACTGTCACGCTGCCGCGCCGGCCGCCACCCATAGTGTGAGACCTTGCGGGACAAAACCTGAAACTTTGCGGGACAGACCGTAGCGCAGCGAAGCTCTGTCCTCAACATTTTGTAGCTGTCCTCAACACTTCGTAGCTGTTCGCACCATGCCCACCCCCACCGCCATCGTCATTGAAGACGAGCCGCAGATACGCCGCTTCGTGCGCGCCGCGCTGGAGGCCGAGGGTTGGCAGGTGCACGAGGCGTCCACGCTGCGCGACGGCCTGGCCCAGGCCGGCACGCGCAAGCCCGACCTGCTGGTGCTGGACCTGGGCCTGCCCGATGGCGATGGCGTGGACCTGATACGCGACGTGCGCGGCTGGTCCAGCGTGCCCATCGTGGTGCTGTCGGCCCGCGCCGACGAGGCTGACAAGATCGCCGCGCTGGACGCCGGCGCCGACGACTACCTGACAAAACCCTTCGGCGTCGGCGAGCTGCTGGCCCGGGTGCGTGCCAACCTGCGCCGCCCGCGCGCTGCCGGCGGCGACGGCGGCACCAACAACGAGGAGGCCGACCCGGTGTTCCGCTTCGGCGAGGTGGAGGTGGATCGCCAGGCCCGGCTGGTGCGCCGCGCCGGCCAGGAGGTGCACCTGACGCCGATCGAGTACCGGCTGCTCAGCGTGCTGGTGGCCAACGCGGGCCGGGTACTGACGCACCGCCAGCTGCTGCGCGAGGTCTGGGGCCCGTCGCACGCCGAACAGGCGCACTACCTGCGTATCTACATGGGTCACCTGCGCCAGAAGCTGGAAGCCGACCCGACCCAACCACGCCACCTGCTGACCGAGACAGCGGTGGGCTACCGGCTGCTGGTCGCCTAAAATTGCGGCACATATGACCGCACCTGCCCCGCCGCCGGCTTTCCGCCGCGCGCCCAAGCCCCCGAACGCACCCGCCGCCGCACCCGGCGCAAAAACCGTGGACGGCGTGGCCACCAGCCGCCTGAACAAGCGCATGGCGGAACTGGGCATGGCCTCGCGCCGCGAAGCGGACGACTGGATTGGCCGCGGCTGGGTCAAGGTCAACGGCCAGGTGGCGGAAATAGGCATGCAGGTCACGCCCAGCGACCGCATCGAGATCAACAAGCAGGCCCAGGGCCAGCAGGCCAACCAGGTCACCATCCTGGTCAACAAGCCCATGGGCATCGTCAGCGGCCAGGCCGAAGACGGCCACCTGCCCGCGGTGTCGCTGGTGCAGCCGCCCAACCGCTGGAAGGACGACAACGCCCGCTACTTCTTTCACCCCAAGCAGTTGCAGAGTCTGGTGCCGGCTGGCCGGCTGGACATCGACTCCATTGGCCTGTTGGTGTTGACGCAGGACGGCCGGGTGGCACGCCAGCTGATTGGCGAGGACTCGGTGATGGAGAAGGAATACCTGGTGCGCGTGGTGTACCAGGACATGGCCACATCCGACGGTGGCGATGCGCTGACCGAGATCCACGAGAACGACCCCATCAGCCAGAACGTGCAGGCGGTGTTCCCGCGCGAGCGGCTGGCGCAGTTGCGCCATGGGTTGAGCCTGGACGGCCAGGCACTCAAACCGGCCAAGGTGGACTGGCAAAACCCCGAGCAGCTGCGCTTTGTGCTGACCGAGGGCAAGAAGCGCCAGATACGCCGCATGTGCGAGCTGGTGGGCCTGAAGGTGGTGGGTCTGAAGCGCGTGCGCATAGGCCGGGTGATGCTGGGCAACCTGCCACTGGGCCAGTGGCGCTACCTGCAGCCGCACGAGAAGTTCTGACGCCCCGATCGACCCCATGCCACCTGTCCCCCGCCATCTGCGCAGTTCCGACATCCGGGGGCTGGCGCTGTTGGCCACCCAGGGGGTGGCGGGCGTCACCCGCATCGTGGAAGGCGTGCACCAGTCGGTGTGGAGCACCCTGGGGTTTGCCGGCCGGGGGCCGCAGCAAACCGGTGGCCTGACCGGCAAGGTCTACCAGGGCGTGCACGGCGCCACCCAGTTGCTGGGCAGCGGCCTGAACCAGTTGCTGACCCGACTGGAGCCCTTGCTGCAGGCGCAGGACACCACGCCGGGCAGCGCCCAGCGCGAAGCGCTGCTGGCCGCGCTCAACGGCGTCATGGGCGACCACCTGGCCGCCAGCGGCAACCCGCTGGCCACGCCCATGAGCCTGCGCCACCAAGGCCAGCCCGTTGACCCACAGGCGCTGCCGGCCGACGTCCGACCCACGGGCAAGATCCTGCTGCTGGTGCATGGCCTGTGCATGAACGACCTGCAGTGGCAGCCGACCCCACAACCTGGACAGCCCACCTCCGACCATGGCCAGGCGCTGGCCAATGCGCTGGGCTACACCCCGCTGTACCTGCGCTACAACACCGGCCTGCACACCTCTGAGAATGGCCATGCACTGGCCAGCCTGCTGGAGCACTTGGTGACGCGCTGGCCGGTTCCGCTGGAGCACATCAGCATCGTCGCGCACAGCATGGGTGGCTTGGTGGCCCGCAGCGCCACGCACTACGCACAGCAAGGCGGCCTGCAGTGGCCGCAGCGGCTGAAGCACCTGGTTTTCCTGGGCACGCCGCACCACGGCGCGCCACTGGAACGGGCCGGCAACGGGGTGGACGTGCTGCTGGGCAGCACCCCCTACAGCGCACCGTTTGCCCGCCTGGGCCAGTTGCGCAGCGCCGGCATCACCGACCTGCGTTTTGGCCACGTGTTGGATGCCGACTGGCAGGGGTTGGACCGCTTCGCCCCGCGCCGCGACCCGCGCCGCCCGCTCCCCTTGCCCGCCGGCATCGCCTGTTACAGCGTGGCAGCCACGCTGGCCGCCAAGCGCAGCCTGCTGGCCGACCGCCTGACCGGCGATGGACTGGTGCCGCTGCGCAGCGCGCTGGGGCAGCACGACCAGCCGGCGCATCGCCTGGCATTCCCCCCGTCCCGGCAGTGGATTGGCTACCGGCTGGGCCACCTGGCCTTGTTGCACAGCCCCGAGGTCACCCGACAGCTGCTGCAGTGGCTGGCAGAGGCCCCCGCCCAGCCCCGGCACCCTTGAAACCACGTCCGTTCGCCCATAATTAAGGGTTTGGCTGCGCCGCGCAGGCGCAGGTTGGTTTTCAACACACTTCTACCGGTCAAAGTTCATTCATGAGCAAGCAAACCCTTTCCTTCCAGGCCGAAGTGGCGCAACTGCTGCACCTGGTCACACATTCGCTGTATTCCAACAAGGAAATCTTCCTGCGCGAGCTGATTTCCAACGCCTCCGACGCCTGCGACAAGCTGCGCTTCGAGGCGCTGAACAACAACGCGCTGTATGAAGACGCACCCAACCTGGAAGTGCGCATCACTTTTGACAAAGACGCCAAGACGCTGACCATCAGCGACAACGGCATCGGCATGAGCGAGCAGGAAGCGATCGACAACCTGGGCACCATCGCCAAGAGCGGCACCAAGGATTTCGTCTCGCGCCTCTCCGGCGACCAGAAGGCCGATTCGCAGCTGATCGGCCAGTTCGGCGTCGGCTTCTACTCCGGCTTCATCGTCGCCGACAAGATCACCGTGGAAACGCGCCGCGCCGGCATGGTGGTGGACCAGGGCGTGCGCTGGGTCAGCGGCGGTGCCGGCGATTTCGAGGTGGAAACTATTTCTCGCCCGCAACGCGGCACCAGCGTGACGCTGCACCTGCGCGACGGCGACGACGGGGCCGAGGAATACCTGAACAACTGGAAGCTGAAGTCCATCATCAGCAAGTATTCCGACCACATCTCGCTGCCCATCCTGATGCAAAAGGACGAATGGCAGGACGGCGAGCTGATCAACCCCAACGACGAGAACGGCGGTCGCCAGCCCGGCAAGATGGTCACCACCGACGAGTGGGAGACCGTCAACAAGGCCAGCGCGCTGTGGTCGCGCCCCAAGAAGGACGTCACCCAGGAACAGTACGACGAGTTCTACAAGCAGATCAGCCACGACTTCGAGGCACCGCTGGCCCACACCCACAACCGGGTGGAAGGCAGCACCGAGTACACGCAGCTGCTGTACATCCCGGCCAAGGCGCCGTTCGACCTGTGGAACCGCGAGAAAAAGGGCGGCCTGAAGCTGTATGTGAAGCGCGTCTTCATCATGGACGACGCCGAGGCGCTGTTGCCGGTGTACCTGCGCTTCGTCAAGGGCGTGGTGGATTCGGCCGACCTGCCGCTGAACGTCAGCCGCGAGCTGCTGCAGGAAAGCCGCGACGTGCGCGCCATCCGCGAAGGCTGCACCAAGCGCGTGCTCAGCATGCTGGAAGACCTGGCCAAGCATGACAAGGCTCCTGAGGCCACCACCGGCGCCGATGGCGTGACTGATGTGGTGAGCGAAGAGGACAAGGCCACGGCCGCCGCGCAAGCCGGCAAATACACCACGTTCTGGAACGAGTTCGGCGCCGTGCTGAAAGAAGGCCTGGGCGAAGACTTCGGCAACCGTGAGCGCATCGCCAAGCTGCTGCGCTTCGCCTCCACCAGCAGCGACAGCGCCAGCGTGGGCCTGGCCGACTACAAGGCACGCATGAAGGAAGGCCAGGAGGCCATCTACTACATCACCGCGGACACGCTGGCCGCTGCCAAGAACAGCCCGCAGCTGGAAGTGTTCAAGAAGAAGGGCATCGAAGTGCTCTTGATGACCGACCGGGTCGACGAATGGGCGCTGAACCATTTGCAGGACTTCGACGGCACGCCCATGCAGTCCGTGGCCAAGGGCGCGGTGGATCTGGGTAAGCTGCAGGACGAGGCCGAGAAGAAGGCCGCCGAGGACGCCGCAGAAGCCTTCAAGCCCTTGCTGGCCAAGCTGAAGGAAGCGCTGAAGGACAAGGCCGAGGACGTGCGCGTGACCACCCGCCTGGTGGACTCCCCCGCCTGCCTGGTGGTGCAGGACCACGGCATGAGCACCCAGCTGGCGCGCATGCTGAAGCAGGCTGGCCAGAAGGCACCCGACGCCAAGCCTGTGCTGGAGGTGAACGCCGAGCACCCGTTGGTGAAAAAGCTGGACGGCTCGGTGCACTTCAACGACCTGGCCCACATCCTGTTCGACCAGGCGCTGCTGGCCGAGGGCGGATTGCCGGATGACCCGGCCGCTTATGTGAAGCGGGTCAATGCGCTGTTGACGTAAGCCGACGGGTCGCACTGGCCAAGCCCAAGTAAAAAGCCGCCCTGGGGCGGCTTTTTCACGCCTGCCTCACCTCAGGACAGCCGCTGGATCAGCTTGTTCAGCCGGGTCAGGCGCAGCCTGTCCTCGGCCAGCCGTGCCTTCACCTCGTCGCGCTTGGCCCGCATGCCCGCCAGCAGTTCGGCACAGTGGCCCGGCGGCGCGTGCACATGGGCCATGGCCGGCTTGATCTGCTTCAGCGAAAAGCCCACCTGCTGCGCCTTGGCGATGAAGGCCAGCTCCACCAGCGTGCGCGGGTCGTAGTCGCGGTAGCCGTTGGCGGCCCGGTGTGGCGGCGTGATCAGCCCCTGCCGCTCGTAATAGCGCAAGGTGTCGCGCGACAGGCCGCTGCGACGTTCCAGTTCGGCGATCTGCATGGATGTGCGAGGCGAAAAAGTGCTTGACTGTGGACTGTGCTCCACACCTTAGCATGCCGCCACTCACCACTTCAAGCCCGGTTTGCCATGCCATCCACCAGCCTTTTCGACCTCCTGTGCGAGGACGGCCGCCGACTGGCCGCCACGCTGACGCAACCCACCAACCCGGCCCCACGCGAGCCCACCCGCCTGGTGCTGATCCACGGCGCCACCGCCGTGCGCCGCAGCTACTACCAGCCCTTTGCCGAACACCTGGCCACACAGGGTCTGCAAGTGCTGACCTGGGACCCGCGGGGCATGGGCAACTCGCAAGCCGGGCCGGCCCGCGCGGACCCGGCCCGCATGCGCGACTGGGGCCGGCTGGACCTGCAGGCCGCGCTGCTGCACGCGCTGACGCGGGTGGAGGGCGACTGGTCGCGCCTGGCGCTGGTGGGCCACAGCTCAGGCGGCCACCTGGCCGGCCTGGCGCCGGCTTTTTCGCAACTGCGCCACTTTGCACTGGTGGCCAGCGGCAGCTGCGATTGGCGGCTGTACCCCCGGCGCGAGTGGCCGCGCCTGCTGGCCGCCTGGTATGGGCTGGCGCCGCTGGCGCTGGCCACGCTGGGCTACATGCCCGGCCGCCTGGGCGTGGGCCATGACCTGCCGCCCGACGTGGCGCGCGACTGGCGCAACTGGAGCGTGACCGTGGACTACCTGTTTGGCGACCCCAGCCTGGACCTGGCCGGTTACGCCGCCTTCACCGGCCGCACACTGGCCCTCCATTTCAGCGACGACACGGGTTTTGCCCCGCCTGCCGCCGTGCAGCACCTGCTGGCGCAATTGCCCGCGGCCAAAATCACGCGCCAGGAGTTCAACCCGCGCGCGCAGCGCCATGCGCCAGTGGGCCACTTCGGCTTTTTCAATCCACGCCACGCCGACCTGTGGCCGCTGCTCAGCCGCTGGTTGCTGCAGGGCTGGCCAGATCCTACCCGCTCAGAAGCGGTATTGCAGCGCGGCGCTGACCTGGGTGCGGTCGTACCGGCTGCCGCCCTGGGCTGAAATCAGCGAGCGGTCTACGCCCAGGCTAAGCGCAGCATTCCCGCTGATCGGCAGATTCACGCCCAGCGTCAACGTGCTGGTGATGGCTTGCGTGCGGTAGGCCCACCAGTCGCTGGCGAAGACAGGGTCCGACTTGGCGGCTGCCGCCTTGGCATAACTGTCGCTCCACCACGACGGCACCGGCTCGCCGGGTTTGAGCGGCGGGTCGCCACCGAACACCTGGTCGCCCCAGGTGCGGTTCCAACGCGCAAACAGCAGGCTGTCCTGCCCGATGCGCCAACCCAGGTCGGCAAACAGCCGGCGGTCCGTCAGGTCGAACACACCGCCGTCGCCACCCCAGCGGCGCGACCAGCCCAGGCCGACGCGACCACGCAACCGGTCGGTGAAGCGCTGGCCGCCCAGCGCCGTCAGGTGCGCCTCGGCGCCATCGCGCAGCTTGCTGTCGCTGAATTGGCGTTGCAGGGCGCCCAGCTCCAGTTCCAGCCAGGGTTGGGTAAAGCCGACCATCGGTTGCACGCGGTAGATGGCGTCCACCCCCAAGGCCAGGTTGCTCAGCGCGGCGAAGGACACATTGCGCTCCCAGGCCAGCCGGCCGCGCAGCACCCAGCCGCTGTTGTCGTCAATCCCCGCGCTGCGCGACAACGTCAGCTCCAGGCCCTGCACCTGGCCTTGCCTGGGCTCCCAGCTGGATTGGTTGACGGCGCTGTCGTGGCCGGTGCTGAGCTGCAGATCCAGCACGGTGGCCGCATGGGCGGCACAATACAGGCTGCCGGCGAGCCCCAGGGCAAGGATTCTGAATGACATGGGCATGGCGGGCACCACAGGCGAGGACATCGCGGAAAGTATACGCAGCATGGCACATGACGAGGCATTTGAAGCGGCGCGGCGCAAGCTGGTGCAGGCACTGGCTGGCGGTGCCTTCATGGGGGTTGCCGGCAGCGCTGGCGCCCAGGCCCTGGGTAAGGTGCCGCGCCCGCTGGAGGCCGGCAAGTCGTTCTACGAGTTGCGCGGCAACGTGCAGGTCAACGGCCAGCCGGCCACGCTGGCCACGGTGGTCAACGCCAGCGACACCGTCACCACCGGGCCGGACAGCCATGCCATCTTCGTGGTGGGAAAAGACGCCTTCCACCTGCGTCACAGCAGCAAGCTGGCGTTGAGCGGCAGCAGCCTGCTGGTCGGTGGCTTGCGCCTGCTGACGGGTGCGCTGGTGTCGGTGTTTGGCCGCTCCACCCACAGCCTGGTCACACCCACTGCCACCATAGGCATACGCGGCACCGGTGTGTACACGGCGATGGACGATGAGAAGACCTACTTCTGCACCTGCTACGGCATCACCGAGGTGTCGGCCGCCGACAGCCCGGCTGGCGCGGCCCCCGGCGAGGTCATCAACGCCAAGCACCACGACGCGCCGCGCTACATCCTGCGCGAAGGCAGCCAGCGCATCCGCCCGGCGCCATTCGTCAACCACACGGATGAAGAGCTGATGCTGATCGAGGCGCTGGTGGGCCGCAAGACGCCGTTTTCGCTGTTTGACGACAGCTACGGCGGGCCCCGTCGTTATTGACCTATAACTTCAACTCAGCCCTCAAGCCGCCGCTTTACAAACGCGAAACCAAGGGTTCAGGCCGCTTTCATCTGCATTGGGTACATTTCAGCGATGCGCCGGCTGACGGCCTCGGCGGCACGCTGCCGGTCGCTGAAACCAGCCCCCCGGGGATCGGCGTCGGCTAGGTGCTTTACAGCATTGGCACCCTGATAGGCCCGGCACATAATGTGTAACTTTGCCCGGCGCCGCCCCCATACGGATCACTATTCAGAGACTCTTTGCATGCCCTCAGCCTCTTTTCCTGACCGCGAAACCGCTACCAATTCCAAGCCGGCCTGGCCACTTGCCAGCCTGACCGTCACGCTGGCCCTGCTGCTGTCCGCCTGCAGTGGCGGCGACGGCGGTGCCGCGCCAGCGAGCGCCAATGCGCAGCCGGCAGCGTCCGCCCCGGCCTCCGCCCCGACCGTGTCCGGGCCACCGGTGAGCGTGTCCACCGTGTCGGTGAAACAACGTGACATCCCGGTGGAGGTGGAAGCCACCGGCGCGGTGGCCGCACTCAGCACCGTGGACATCAAGCCCCAGGTGGCCAGCATCATCACCAGGGTGCACGTGAAGGAAGGCCAGTTTGTGCGCAAGGGCGAGCCGCTGTTCTCGCTGGATTCGCGCAATGACGAGGCCAACCTGTCCAAGGCCCGCGCCCAGCTGCAAAAAGACGAAGCCACGCTGGCCGACGCACAGCGCCAGCTGGCGCGCAGCCGTGACCTGCTGTCCAAGGGGTTCATTTCGCAGGGCCAGGTGGACACCACCCAGGCGCAGGTGGATACAGCGTCGGCCTCCACCGCCTCCGACCGCGCCGCCATCGACGCCGCCCAGGTGGCGCTGTCCTACAACACCATCACCGCCCCCAGTGCCGGCCGGCTGGGTACGCTGAACGCGTTCGCGGGCAGCTTTGTGCAACCTTCTGGGCCCGCGTTGGTCACGCTCACGCAGCTGGACCCGATTTCCGTCAGCTTCAGCGTGCCGCAGCGCTACCTGGCTGACCTGCTGCCGCTGCTGAAGGAGGGCAATGCCAGCGTGCTGGCCAACCTGCCCAACACCAGCGGCAAGCCGCGCGAGGGCCGCCTGCAGTTCGTGGACAACGTTGTGGACCCCGGCACCGGCACGCTGAAGGTCAAGGCGGTGTTCGACAACAAGGACCAGGCCCTGTGGCCGGGCGCCTTCGTCAACGTCAAGCTGACCGTGCAAACGCTGAAAAATGCCATCGTGGTGCCGCAGGCCGCCATCATCGAAAGCCCGCGCGGCAAGATTGTCTATGTGGTCGGCGCCAACAGCAAGGTGGCGCCGCGCAGCGTCAACCTGCTGTATGCGGCCGGTGCCGATGCCGCCATCACGGGCTTGAGCGTGGGTGAGCGCATCGTGCTGGATGGCCGGCAGAACCTACGCAACGGCAGCACGGTGGTGGACCGGGGTGCCGGCTCCGGCGTGGCTGCGGGTGGCGCTGCTGGCGGCGCCAGCGGCGCGCAGGCGGGCAAGGCTGCGGCGAAGTAACGGAGGTCTCTGATGAACCTGTCCGAATTGTTCATACGCCGCCCGGTGATGACCGTGTTGCTGAACCTGGCGTTGGTGGTGGCCGGCGTGATTGGCTACAGCAAGATCCCGGTCTCGGCGCTGCCCAGCTACAACACGCCGGTGATCAACGTGGGCGCCTCGCTGCCCGGCGCCAGCCCCGAAGCCATGGCCACTTCGGTGGCACTGCAGCTGGAGAAGCAGTTCCAGACCATCCCCAGCCTGAACATCATCAGCTCCAGCAGCACGCTGGGCAACACCTCGCTGACGCTGGAGTTCGACGAAAGCCGCAACATCGACGACGCTGCGGTGGACGTGCAGGCCGCCATCCTGCGCTCGCTGCGCGCGCTGCCGCAGGAAATGACGGCGCCGCCCTCCTACCGCAAGGTCAACCCGGCCGATGCGCCGGTGATGTTCATCGCCATGACCTCGCCGTCGCTGAACCTGTCGGAACTGAACGACTACGCCGAGCACATGATGGTGCCGGTGCTGTCCACACTGCCCGGCGTGGCCCAGGTGTTCATCAACGGTCAGAAACGCTTTGCCGTGCGCGTGCGCGTGCAACCCGATGCCATGGCGGCGCGCAACATCAGCCTGGACGAGGTCAGCACCGCGCTGCGCCTGGCCAACGTGACCACGCCGGTGGGCACGCTGGACGGCCCCAAGCAACTGCTGACGCTGCAGGCCAACAAGCAGTTGACCAACGCGGCCGAGTTCGGCCAGCTGATCATCACCACCCGCAACGGCGCCCCGGTACGCCTGCGTGACATTGCGCAGGTGGAAGACAGCTACGAATCGGTGAAGACCTCCGCAACCTTCAACGGCGAAGCCTCCATCACCATGGGCGTGCAGCGCCTGCCCGATGCCAACACCGTGAAGGTGGTGGATGCGGTGCGCGCCACGTTGGCGGGTTTCCAGAGCCAGTTGCCACAGTCGGTGAAGATCACGGCGGTGAACGACCGTTCGATCTCCATCCGCGACGCCCTGCATGACGTGATGCTGACGCTGCTGGGCACGGTGGCGCTGGTGGTGCTGGTGATCTTCCTGTTCCTGCGCCGCTTCATTGCCACGGCCATCCCCACCATGTCGCTGCCGGTGTCGCTGGTGGGCGCGATTTTCCTGCTGTGGGGACTGGGCTACAGCCTGGACAACATCTCGCTGCTGGGCCTCACCCTGGCGGTGGGCCTGGTGGTGGATGACGCCATCGTGATGCTGGAAAACATCATGCGCCATGTGGAAGAGGGCATGCACCCGTTCCAGGCGGCGCTGAAGGGCTCGCGCGAGGTGGGGTTCACCATCATCTCCATCTCGACCTCGTTGATCGCGGTGTTCATCCCGATCTTCTTCATGCCAGGTGTCATCGGCCTGCTGTTCCACGAATTTGCGGTCATCGTGTCGCTGTCCATCGTCGTGTCGGCCTTCGTGTCGCTGACGCTGGTGCCCATGCTGGCCAGCCGCTTCCTGCCTGACGAGGCCCACGAGACCAAGCCGCCCGGCCCGATGGTGCGCCTGTTCGAACGCGGCTTCAACGCCACGCTTTCCGCCTACACCCGCTCGCTGGAGCTGGCGCTGCGCCACAGCAAGGTGGTGCTGGTGGTGGCGCTGGCCACCTTCATCGCCACCGCCTGGATGTTCACGGTCATCCCCAAGGGTTTCTTCCCGCAGGAGGACCTGGGCCAGATCTTCATCAACACCGAGGCCTCGGAAGACACCTCCTTCCCCGAGATGGTGCGCCTGCAGGACCAGTTGGCGACGCTGTTGCGCAACGACCCGAACGTGGCCACAGTCAGTTCCTTCAACGGTGGCCAGGGTTCGCAGAACACCGGCCGCATCTTCCTCAACCTGAAGCCGCGCGGTGAGCGGCCGGAGATGAAGAAGGTGGTGGAAGGCCTGCGCAAGAAACTCAGCTCGGTGCCCGGCATCACCGCCTTCATGCGGCCGATCCAGAACCTGCAACTGGGCGGGCGGCCCAGCAAGGCGCAGTTCCAATACATCCTGCAAAGTGTGCAGGCCGATGAGATCAACGGCTGGGCGCTCAAATTGCAGGACCGCATGAGCAAGGACCCGCTGTTCCGCGACGTCACCAGCGACTCGCAGCTGCGAGGCCTGCAGGCCTCGCTGAAGATAGACCGCGACCGCGCCAACACGCTGGGCGTGTCCATCGACGCGGTCCGCTCGGCGTTGTACAGCGCCTTCGGCGAGCGCCAGGTCTCCACCATCTTCACCAGCGTGGACAGCTACCAGGTGATCATGGAGGTGGCGCCGCGCGCCAAGGAGGACGAGAACGCCTTCAGCAACATCTACGTACGCTCCAGCACCGGGGCGCTGGTGCCCATGTCGGCCTTTACCACGGTGGAGCGCAGCGTGGGCCCCACCGCCATCAACCACGTGGGCCAGTTGCAGGCGGTCACGGTGTCGTTCAACCTGGCACCCGGCGGCGCCCTGGGCGACGCCACCACCAAGATCGAGAAGTTCCGCGACGAACTTCGCATGCCGCCGTCCATCATTGCGAAGTACGGTGGCGATGCGGCGGTGTTCAAGGACTCGCAGGGCAGCCAGGCCATCCTGATCATTGCCGCGCTGCTGGTGATCTACGTGCTGCTGGGCGTGCTGTACGAGAGCTACATCCACCCGCTGACCATCCTGGCCGGTCTGCCGTCAGCGGCCGTGGGCGCCTTGCTGATGCTGGAGCTGTTCGGCCAGGACCTGACACTGATCGCCACCATCGGGATTTTGATGTTGATCGGCATCGTGAAGAAGAACGCCATCATGATGATCGACTTCGCGCTGGACGCGCAGCGCCACATGGGCATGACGCCACAGCAGGCGATACGCGAGGCCTGCAAACTGCGCTTCCGCCCCATCATGATGACCACACTGGCCGCGCTGATGGGCGCCATCCCCATCGCGCTGGGCCTGGGTGCTGGCGCGGAGCTGCGCCAGCCACTGGGCCTGGCGGTGGTGGGTGGACTGGTGTTTTCGCAGGCCATCACGCTGTACATCACGCCGGTGATCTACCTGGCGCTGGACCGCTTCAGCGGTCGCGGCCCGGTGACAGCGCCGGAAGAGGCGCCGGCTGAACCCGCCGTTGCCGCGGGTATTGGCCATGGTGACCTGACGCCCATCGCCAAGTGAGCAGGTAAGTACCGGTAAACTGGCGTAAGTCAGAGTAAGCCCCGCAAGGGGCGGTTATGCAGGCGGTGCGGCGGCGCGCCTGCGCCATAAACTGGCTGCATGAACGCCCTGCCCGCCTTCCATCGCCCCATGCTGCTGGCCAGCGTGTTGCTGTTGGCGGCCTGCGCGTCCCAACCGGGCGGCGGCTTGGCGGGGAGCGGCTGTGAAGGAAATTTCGACCGCTTCCTGACACGCTTCGAGACCGACCGGCAGTTTCAGGAGAGCAACACCGCCAACCCGCTGAAGTTCGAGGGCGTGGCCAGGACGCGCTGCGGCGTGGGCTGCACCTCCGACACGCGCATGTTGTCACTGTCGGCCGACACGCTGCGCAGCAAGGCGCAACCGCTGTACCCGCTGGTCACCACGCAGCGCCAGCAAAAGCTGGAGTCGCGCGTGAAGGTCAGCGGCAGCACCGCCGCCGTCGAGGTGTACCTGCCCGATTCCGACGCCTACCACATGGATTTCCGCTTCAGCCGCGCCACCGGCGCCTGCTGGCGGCTGGACCGGGTGAAGGACACCAGCATCTGAGGCGGCTCAGGCCGCGAACACGTCCAGGCCGCTGACGGCTCACGCCGATAGGGGTTCTTCCTGCATGGCCTCGATCTGGTCTTCCAGCATCTGCACCTGGCCTTGCCAGTAGTCGCTGCTGCCGAACCAGGGAAAGGCGCGCGGAAACGCCGGGTCGCGCCAGCGCCGCGCCAGCCAGGCGCTGTAGTGCACCAGGCGCAATGTGCGCAGCGGCTCGATCAGCACCAGTTCGCGGCGGTCGAAATCGCGGAACTGCTCATACCCGTCCAACAGACAGCTCAGCTGCCGGGTGCGCTGGGCACGGTCGCCACTGAGCAGCATCCACAGGTCCTGCACGGCCGGCCCCATGCGGGCGTCGTCCAGGTCGACAAAATGCGGCCCCGGGCCGGCAGCGGCAGGCACGTCCACCGGCGTCCACAGGATGTTGCCGGGGTGGCAGTCGCCATGCAGGCGCAACAGCTTGATGGCCGAACCGTCCTGCGGCTGCTGCGACGGCCGCGCCAGGCTGGGATGAGCGGCCACCAGTTCCAGCGCCTGGCGGCACATGGCGCCCCAGGCGCCTTGCACGTCCAGCGGCACCATCTCATGGCCCAGCAGCCAATCCAGCGAGTCCTGGCCGAAGCTTTGCAAATCCAACGCCGGACGCACTTTGAAGGGCTGGCGCGCGCCCACGGCGTGGATGCGGGCCAGGAAGCGCCCTATCCACTCCAGCACCTCGTCATCGTCCAGCTCCGGCGAGCGCCCGCCGCGGCGCGGGCTGACGCTGAAGGCAAAGCCGCCGAAGTGGTGCAGTGTGCTGCCGTTCAAGCTCAGCGGCCCGACGGCCGGCACCTCGGCGGCCGTCAGCTCGGCAGAAAACTGGTGCTCTTCCAGGATTTGCGCATCGCTCCAGCGCTCAGGCCGGTAAAACTTGGCCACCACGGCGCTGCCGTCCTCCAGATGCACCTGGTAGACACGGTTTTCATAGGAGCTCAGCGCCTGCTGGCGGCCATCGCCATACAGGCCCACGCTGGCCAGTGCGTCCATCACGACGTCGGGCGTCAGCGCCTCAAAGGGGTGAAGCGGGTCAGCGCGGTCGGCAGTGGGGGAAGCATCAGACATGCAGCATTGTCGCCGCTGCACCGCGACCGGCTCGCCAATCGCATGCCGCCTGCCGCTAGCTGCTGGGCGATTCGTCTTCTGCGTTAGCCCGGCCCAACAGCTCAAACGGCAGCGCCTGCTTGACCAGGATCACCGTGCAGGGCGCCTCCATCGCCACCCTTATCGGCACCGTGGCGACAAAGCGCTGCAGCTTCAGCCCATGGGTAGCGGCGCCCATCACCAGCAGGCTGACGCGGTTGTTGCGCGCATAGGCCAGCAGCGCCTGCGCCACGTCGCTGGACTCCAGCACGTGGAAGGAAGCGGTGTGGCCGCTCAGGTCCAGGGGCTGCGCCCATTGGCGCAGTTGCGCCAGGTGACGCCGGTGCAACTGGGTTTCGCTGGCCTGCGCATCGGTGGTGCTGCCTTCGGCGACCACGGTGACGCAGGCCAGGCGTGCACCGGGGCGGGTGCCCAGCGTGCGGGCGGCGGACTGGCGCAGCGAGTACAGCGTGGCATCGCTGGCATCGCGGTGCGGCACCGCCACCATGACGATGGGCGCCTCAGCAATCTGCTGCGCCGGCACCGGGCTGGGCCGGTAGTGCATGCCGGCCGCGCGCAGCCAGCGTCTGAAATGTGTCCAGAAGCCGGTGGCCTGGGTGATGCGCCCGCGAACAGTCACCGGTACCTGCCCGGGGTGGGTCAGGTCGAAAGCCAGTTGCGCCGCCGACGGGTAGCGCGCCGCCGCCACTGGCTCCAGGCAGCGCAGTATTACTTCTTGCAGCCACTCGGGCAGCTCGGGTCGCAGTTTGCGCGGCGGCACCGGGTCCGCCCACAGGCGCTGGCGCAAACCACCCTCGGTTTGTGGGCTGCCAAAGGGCAGGCAGCCGCAGGCCAGCTGGTACAGCACGACACCGAGCGCGAAGATATCGCTGCGCAAATCGCCGCGCACCCCCACCACCTGCTCGGGCGCGATCCAGCCCGGTGAGCCCACCGCCTTGCGCATCTGCTCGGCCAGCAGGTCGGGGTATTGCGCATGGCAAGACAGGCCAAAGTCCAGCAGCACGGCCACGCCATCGGGCCTGATCAGCACGTTGGCGGGTTTCAGGTCCTGGTGCACCGCGTTCTGCTGGTGCAGGCTGTGCAGTGCGTGGGCTATGGCCGCGCCCAGGCGGGTGATCTCGTCCACCGGCACCGGGGCATCGCCGTCCAGCCAAGTCTCCAGCGTGCGGCCCGGCACATGCTCCATCACCAGGTAGGGCATGCGCATCAGGTCGCCGGCGGCGACGAAGCGCGGCATGTGCGGGCCGCGCAGGGCCGGCAGGATCTGCAACTCCACCTCGAAGCTGACGATATTCTCGGCGCCATCGCCCGCTGTCATGCGCGGGATCTTCATCACCATGGGAAAGCCGGGGTCACCCTGGCCCGAGGCATAACGCACGGCGTAGATGTGCGCCATACCACCGGCATGCAAGCACTCGCCGACGACAAAGCCGTCGACCACGCTGCCGGGCTCCAGCAACTTCACCGCCCGGTCTCCAGCCGTTTGGCAAAGAATTCCGGCAGGCCGGCCGCGCGTATCGCGGCTGCGGCGGCCAGGTGGTCGTAGGGCACGCGGTGGAAAGTCAGCTGCGCGCCAGCCAAGTCCAGCATGGCGTACATGGCACGCGGGTCGCCATCGCGCGGCTGGCCCACCGAACCCACCGTGGCTAGCCAGTGGCGGTGGTGCGGCACCGGCAAGGCCACGCCGGGCACCGGTACGAACGCCATCAAGCCCGGCCCGGCGCCCCGGTAGTACAGGGCCTGCTGGTGCACATGGCCGCCAAACACGTAGCGCACCTCGTCCAGATGGGCCACCGCCGCCAGGCTGCGTTCGGCCGCCGGATGGCCGTAGACGTAGTGCCAGGCCTCGGGCTGGTCGGCACTGGCATGCACCAGAAACACCGTGTCGTCCTGCGCGGTCAAAGGCAGCTGGTCCAGAAAAGCCAGCTCATCCACACCCAGTTGCTGGTGGCTCCAGGCGGCGCTGCTCTCGCCCACCGTCTGCACCTCCGGGGGTGGCGCAACAGCCATGGCGTCGTGGTTGCCTTTGACCACCAGCGCGCCCGCGGCCTGCATGGCCATCACCCGCTGCACCACCGGCAACGGGTCAGCCCCGTAACCGACAAAGTCCCCCAGCAGCGCATAGCGCTGGGCGCCATGCGCCTTGGCGTGTTCCAGGCAGGCTTCGAAGGCCTGCCAGTTGGCATGGATGTCGGACAACAGGGCCAGTTTCATGGGCGGCAAATAAGCGGCAACAGACGGCAAAGGCGCACGCAGGCGCGGCAAAATCACACCGCCATCATGCACCATCCCGCCAGCGCGCTGGCGGCGTCGCCATTCAGGCCAGCGACAGCATGTGCCCCAGGCGCGGATTGGAACGCCCACCCAGGATTTGCGCATAAGCGGCGCTGACAGCCGCCGGCCCCAGGTGCTGCTCCACCACCAGCCAGGGCGACGCGGGATCGGTGACGCGGCTGAGAAAACCCTGCCAAGCCTGCAGCAGGCGCTGGTTCAAACCATCGGGACCCCACTCGGTGCTGCGCTTCTTGATCTGCGCCGGTGCGAAGAACAGCGTGGCGCGCGGGCCGGGCAAGTCCTTGGCGCCACCCAGCTGGTCCACGTGCGTGCCGCCGATGGAGCAGCTGTAGTGCAGCGCGGTGAACCGCGTGTGGATGGCGCGGCGCAGGGCCGCATTGCCAGCAAAGTCGATGTAGATGGCCGGCGCATCGGCCGCCACCTGATCCAGCTGCTCATAGCTGAGCACGCGGTGGTAACAGCCCAGGCTTTCGCAAAACGCCATGTTGGCGGCCGAGGTCAGCCCCACCACCTCAATGCCAGACCGCTGGAACAACTGGAAGGCGTTGCCATAGGCCGTCTTGCTGGAGGCGCTGGACAACAGCATCACAGCAGGCACGCCAGGCGTGGCGGTGGCGCCAAAGAACTGGTTGTCGGCCAGGAAGTCGTCGATCAACCAGGAGGTGATGAACAGCGGCCGCAGCAACGCCTGGATGGCCTCGGTGTCGGCGGTGTAGAACGGGTCCACCGCGCAGCGGGCGTACTGGTTGTACACCGGATGCAGACCGGCGCGGTGCGCCGCACCGTCGGTCAAAAGCCCCGGCAGCACACGCCCGGGCTGCAGCACCACCTGCGAGGCCATGGGAAAGTAACCATACAGCCGCTCGCCCACCGGCACGTCGGGATGCCGCGATTCGCTGACGCTGCCAAAGCCCCACACCGGAATCTTGCCCCAGCCGTCGTCGGCCGGAAAGAAGCCCCAGTAATTCATGGTGTCGCCAAAGGCGGCATAGGTGATGTTGTTGGAGGTCAGCGCAAAGTGGTCTATGGCCACGCGCACCTGACCATCGGCCAGTGGCGCTTGCGGCACGTCGCGGACTTCGGTCTGCGTCAGCTTGTCCTTGCGGACCAAAAATTCGGTGGTGGTGGTGGTCGTGTTCATGCGCCGCACGATAAGCGCAAACCCGTGGCGGCCACAATCGTGAAGCGGAACCTAGGTGACAGCGCTGCGCAATCAAAACCAGGATGGGTTGCTGATCATGCCGACGCGGCACTCGGCTCCGCGGCTGTCCCTCGGCCCTGCGGGCCTCCTCCTCGATGCCGCTGCGCCGAATGCCGCATCGACCCGATCCTGCGAACGTGGTTGGCTTGCTTACGCTTTGCATTCAAGCGCTGCGTACGCCAAATAACCCGATGTCACTGGGGCGCGTGGCGGAGGGAAATCAAGGAGGAGGCCCGCAGGGCCGGGGGACATTTCCGTAGCCACGCGCACCAGCGGCGTCGGCAGCGACAAAACCGGCTACCCCAGCGCTATCAGCCAGCAACAAAGCAAAACAGCGCGACAGGAAACCCCGCCGCGCTGTCCAGAAGTGATGCAGCGAGAAGCTTACTCAGCCAGCGTGATCGTCACTTCGATGTTGCCACGGGTGGCGTTGGAGTACGGGCACACCTGGTGGGCCTTGTCGACCAGGGCTTGGGCCACAGCGCGGTCCACGCCGGGCAGCTTGACCACCAGCTGGGCTTCGATGCCGAAGCCGTTGGGCGTCTTGCCAATGCCCACGGTGGCGTCGATGGAGGCGTCAGCCGGCACCGGGATCTTCTGCATGCCGGCCACGAACTTCAGCGCGCCGATGAAGCAGGCGCTGTAACCGGCGGCAAACAGCTGCTCGGGGTTGACACCGCCGCCGCCACCGCCCATTTCCTTCGGCACTGCCAGCTTGACGTCCAACAGGCCGTCCGAAGATTTGGCCGTGCCGTCGCGGCCACCGGTGGCGGTAGCATGGGCTTTGTACAGGACTTGATCGACTTTGGTAACCATGGTGTGTTTTCCTTGGGTTGGCCTCTGGGTAGTGATGAGGCGGGTTGAGAAAGGGTGAGTGAACGTAAAAGGGGATCAGGCCGCCTGGGCCAGCGTGTCGCGCAGCGACTGCACCTGGCGCGTCAAGGCCACCAGCTCGGGCACTTCGCACTGCGAGGCTTCCAGCACGCAACTGGGGATGCGCAGCGCCTTGTCTTTCAGCTGCCGGCCCTTGGCCGTCAGGCGGATGTGCACGCGGCGCTCGTCGTCGGTGGCGCGGATGCGGGCTACCAGGCCACTGGACTCCAGGCGCTTGAGCAATGGCGTCAACGTGCCCGAATCCAGGTGCAGGCGCTCGCCCAGCTCGGAGACCATCAATGCGTCGCGCTCCCACAGCACCAGCATGGCGATGTATTGCGAGTAAGTGAGTCCCAGCTCCTTCAGCAGAGGCTTGTAAAGCTTGGTCATGGCCAGCGACGCGGAATACAGCGCGAAGCACAGCTGGTTGTCCAGCAGCAGCGCGGCATCGGTGGAGGGCAGGGTGTGTTTTGACATGGAGGGAATTGTATGTTCGCAATTAAATTGTGTCAAATTTAATTTTGAGAAACCTTTATGCCCGTAAGGTAAAATGTGTTCTTTTCGTCAAGGCGTCACACTATTTTGGCCAGCCGTTGCGCTGAGCCTGAGGGAGCGCATGCGCAAACGGGCATAATTCCAGCCGTTTTGCGCAGTTGCTGCGCTCTCGGAAACGAGCCCACAAAGCCGATTCTTGAGCCCCTCGCGGGGACACGCCGATTCACCCCTTTCACCGTGTCAGCCGATACCCAGGAGATTGATCGCCATGAAGAAAACCCTGCTTCTCAAGGCCGTGGCCGTGGCGGCCGCCTTGAGCCTCGGCGGAATCGCCCTGTCGGCCGTGGTGCCCCCCGGCACGCTGTTGAGCGACAAGCAGGAACTGGTGCGCAACAACGCTTCGGAATCCGAGACGCTGGACCCGGCGGTGGCCGAGTCGGTGGGCGCCAACAACATCTGCCGTGACCTGTTCGAGGGCCTGACGGCGGCGGACAACAACAGCAAGATCGTGCCCGGCGTGGCCGAGTCGTGGAAACAGGTGGACGCCACCACCTGGGTGTTCAAACTGCGCAAGGACGCGGTGTTCTCCAACGGCAACCCCATCACCACGGCAGACTTCGTCTACGCCTGGCAGCGCTTCCTGAGCCCCAAGACGGCCTCGACCTACTCCACCACCTACGGCATCTTCTTCGTCAACGGGCTGGAGATCGCCAAGGGCCAGAAACAGCCCTCCGAGCTGGGCGTGAAGGCGCTGGACAAGTACACGCTGGAAGTCAAGACCGTGGCGCCCACGCCCTTCCTACCCGAGCTGCTGTCCAACACGCAGTTTGCCCCGCTGGACCGCACCGTGCTGGAAAAGCACACCAAGGACTGGACCAAGCCCGGCAACCTGGTGGGCAACGGTGCCTATGTGCTGAAAGAGTGGCAGGTCAACAGCAAGGTGGTGATCGAGAAGAACCCGAAGTACTGGGACGCCAAGTCCGTGGTGGTGAACAAGGTGACCTACCTGCCGGTGGAAGACGGCAATGCCGACGTCAAGCTGTTCCAGTCCGGCGAGAACGACTGGGTCTACCAGCTGCCGCCCAGCACCTTCGACCAGTTTCGCGCCTCCAACCCGAAAGACATCCGCAACTCGCCCATGCTGGGCATACGCTACTTCGGCCTGAACAACACCGACCCGCTGCTGAAGGACGTGCGCGTGCGCAAGGCCTTGTCGCTGGTGATTGACCGCGACGTGCTGGCCAAGAAGGTGACGGCGGACGGCCAGATTCCGGCCTATGGCCTGATCGTCAAGGGCCTGGCCGGCGCCGACGTGACCGAATACGACTGGGCCAAATGGCCGATGGACAAAAAGGTGGCCGAGGCGAAGAAACTTCTGCTTGAGGCGGGCGTCAAACCCGGCACCAAGCTGAGACTGGCCTACAACACCAGCGAATACCACAAGAAGATGGCCATCTTCGCCGCCTCGGAGTGGAAGACCAAGCTGGGTCTGGAAACCGAGATGGAGAACATGGAGTTCAAGGTACTGCTGAAGAAGCGCCATGACGGCGACTACCAGATTGCCCGCAATGGCTGGATCGCCGACTACAACGACGCCACCACCTTCCTGGCCACCGTGCAGTGCAGCTCCGACCAGAACGACAACAAGAACTGCAACAAGCAGGCCGACGAACTGGCACGCCAGGGCAACCTGCAGACGGACCCGGAAAAGCGCAAGGCGCTGCTGACCCAGTCGGCCCGGATGGTGATGGAGGACTACCCGATGATCCCGCTGGTGCAGTACACCGTGCCACGGCTGGTCAAACCCTATGTGGGCGGCTACACCAACATCAATTGGCTGGACCGCTTCCGCAGCAAGGATTTGTACATCATCAAGCATTGATACGGCGGGACGGTGTGCCCCGGTGACCGTCCGACCATCAGTTTCCCCAACGCCAGGCGAGCCGCCCACAAGGCAGCCCCCCAACCGCCAAGCCGGACCAAAGTCCGGCGCCGCGCTGGCGTGACACAAACGGAGATCCCGCACCCATGTGGTCTTACACACTTCGCCGCATCCTGGCGACCCTGCCCACGGTCCTGGCCGTGATCACGGTCTGCTACCTGATGCTGCACGCCACCCCCGGCGGCCCTTTTGACAGCGAGCGCAAGGTCTCGGAAGCGGTGCTGGCCAACCTGCAGGCCAAGTACCACCTGGACATGCCGCTGTGGAAGCAGTACCTGTACTACCTGGACGGCCTGCTGCACGGTGACCTGGGCGCCTCCTTCCGCTTTGCCGACTGGTCGGTCAACGACCTGGTGGCCGCTGCGTTGCCGGTGTCGCTGGCCATTGGCGGCATTTCCATGGTGATCTCGATCGTCATCGGCGTGCTGCTGGGCATCGTGGCGGCGCTGAAGCAGAACAGCATGGTCGACCATGCGGTGATGCTGATCGGCAATATCGGCAGCGCCTTCCCCTCCTTCGTCATCGGCCCGGTGCTGGTGCTGGTGTTCGCCATCTGGCTGCCCTGGCTGCCCTCGGGCGGCTGGAACAACTTCGAGGCGCGCTACATGATCCTGCCTATCGCGCTGCTCACGTTCATCAACGTCTCCACCATCGGCCGGGTGATGCGCGGCAGCCTGATCGAGGTGCTGAGCTCCAACTTCATACGCACCGCGCGCGCCAAGGGCCTGCCGCTGCGCACCGTGGTGCTGCGCCATGCCATGCGCCCGGCGCTGCTGCCGGTGGTGTCGGTGCTGGGGCCGCTGGCCATCTCGTCCATCACCGCCGCAGTGGTGACGGAAACCTGGTTTTCGCTGCCCGGCCTGGGCAAGCTGATCGTCAACGGCGCCGGCAACCGCGACTACACGCTGGTGCTGGGCCTGGTCATCCTGGTCACGCTGCTGGCGGTCACCTTGAACCTGCTGGTCGACCTGGCCTACGCCTTCCTCGATCCGAAGATCCGCTACTGAGATGCAACTCACCATGAATGCCAAAGAAGCGGCTCTCGCAGACAACATCGCCCAGGCCACCGCCAGCGCGCCGCCGGGCCGCAGCCCCTGGACCGACGCGCGCCTGCGCTTCATGCGCAACCGCGCCGCCGTGGTCAGCATGGCGCTGCTGGCGCTGGTCACGCTGGTCTGCATCGTCGGCCCCTGGGTGCTGCCGCACTCCTACGAGGACACCGACTGGAACTCCATGGGCATGGCGCCCACCTGGAACGCACTGCACCTGTTCGGCACCGACGAACTGGGCCGCGACCTGCTGGTGCGCACGCTGATCGGTGGGCGCATTTCGCTGGTGGTGGGCCTGTTGGCCACGCTGGTGTCGGTCAGCCTGGGCATCGTCTGGGGCGCCACCGCCGGCTTCCTGGGCGGCAAGGTGGACGCTTTCATGATGCGCGTGGTGGACATGCTGTACGCCGTGCCCTACCTGCTGATCGCCATCCTGATGGTGACCATCCTGGGCCGCGAGTTCTACCTGGTGGTGCTGACCATCTCGGCTTTCTCCTGGATGGACACGGCGCGCGTGGTGCGCGGCCAGACGCTGTCCATCAAGTCCAAGGAGTATGTGGAGGCGGCGCGCGCCATCGGCGTGCCGACCTGGCGCATCATCTTCCAGCACGTGGTGCCGAACTTGTTGGGCATTGTGGTGATCTACACCTCCATCACCGTGCCCTCGGTGATCCTGACCGAGTCGGTGCTGTCCTTCCTGGGCCTGGGTGTGCAAGAGCCCATGACCAGCTGGGGCGTGCTGATCCACGATGGCTCCAACGTGATGTCCACCAGCCCGTGGATGATCCTGTTCCCTGGCGGCATGCTGTCGCTGACACTGTATTGCGCCAACTTCATTGGCGAGGGCATGCGCGACGCGCTGGACCCGAAAGACCGCTGATGACGCAGACAACGGACAAACTGCTGCAGGTCAAGGACCTGGGCGTGCAATTCACCACCAACGACGGCCTGGTATACGCCGTCAACGGCCTGAACTTCGCGCTGGACCGGGGGCAGACGCTGGGCATCGTGGGCGAATCGGGCTCGGGCAAATCACAGACCGTGCTGGCCATGATGGGCCTGCTGGCCAAGAACGGTCGCGCCAGCGGCCAGGTGCTGTACCAGGGGCGCGACCTGCTGGCCATGCCGGCGGGCGAGCTGAACAAGATCCGCGGCAACCGCATGGCGATGATCTTCCAGGACCCCATGACCTCGCTGAACCCCTACCTGACGGTGGAGCGCCAGATGACCGAGGTGCTGGAGTTGCACAAGGGCATGTCACGCAAGCAGGCCACCAAGCGCGCCACCGAGCTGTTGGACGCGGTGAAGATCCCCGACGCCGCCCGGCGCATCCGCATGTACCCGCACGAGTTCTCCGGCGGCATGCGCCAGCGCGTGATGATCGCCATGGCGCTGCTGTGCGAGCCCGAGGTGCTGGTGGCCGACGAGCCCACCACCGCGCTGGACGTGACGGTGCAAGCGCAGATCCTGTCACTGCTGCGCGACCTGCAGCGCGACTTCGGCACCGCCATCGTGATGATCACGCACGACCTGGGCGTGGTGGCCGGCATCTGCGACGAGGTGATGGTGATGTACGGCGGGCGCGCGATGGAGCACGCACCGGCGCAGCAGATCTTCTACCACCCCACCCACCCCTACACCATTGGCCTGCTGGGCGCGCTGCCGCGCCTGGACGGCGACAACACCGAACTGGTCAGCATCCCCGGCAACCCGCCCAACATGAACGACCTGCCCAAGGGCTGCCCTTTCAGCGCGCGCTGCCGCAACGTGCTGCCGCGCTGCGCCGACGACCTACCGCCACTGGTGGCGGCTGTACCCGGCAGCCCGACGCTGCGCGCCTGCCATGTGCCGGTGAGCGAGCTGGGCGGTGTGGCCGTGCGCGCACAACAAGAGGCGGCAACCCATGTCTGATGTACTTCACCAGGGTGAACCCATCCTGTCGGTGCGCGACCTGCGCGTGCATTTCAAGGTCAAGAGCCACAACGCCTGGGCCTGGGAGCCGAAGAAGACTTTGCGCGCGGTCGACGGCGTGTCGTTCGACCTCTACCAGGGCGAAACGCTGGGCGTGGTGGGCGAGTCCGGCTGTGGCAAGTCCACGCTGGCGCGCGCCATCCTGAACCTGATCCCTTCCACCGCGGGTGAAATCCTGTGGCTGGGCCAACCCATGCACAACGCCAGCGCGCGCGAATGGATGAGCGCGCGCAAGGACATCCAGATGATCTTCCAGGATCCGCTGGCCTCGCTGAACCCGCGCATGACGGTGGCGCAGATCATCGGCGAGCCATTGCGCATCCACAAGCCCGAGCTCACACCCGCGCAAGTGCTGGACAAGGTGCGCGCGGTGATGACCGAGGTGGGCCTGACGCCGCAGCAGATCAACCGCTACCCGCACGAGTTCTCCGGCGGCCAATGCCAGCGCATCGGCATCGCGCGCGCGCTGATCCTGGAGCCCAAGCTCATCATCTGCGACGAGCCGGTGTCGGCGCTGGACGTGTCCATCCAGGCGCAGATCGTCAACCTGCTGAAGGACCTGCAAAAGAAGAAGGGCTTGTCGCTGATCTTCATCGCGCACGACCTGGCGGTGGTCAAGCACATCAGCGACCGCATCCTGGTGCTGTACCTGGGCCATGAGATGGAGCTGTCGCGCAAGCAGGCGTTGTACAGCAACCCCAGCCATCCCTACACCGAGGCGCTGCTGTCCGCCATTCCCGTGCCCGACCCGGATACCGAACGCAACAAGGTGGTGCAACTGCTGCAGGGTGACCTGCCCTCGCCCATCAACCCGCCTTCGGGCTGCGTGTTCCGCACGCGCTGCCCCAAGGCCGAGGCGCGTTGCAGCACGGAGCTGCCGCAACTGCATGCGCTGAATGCCGACTCGCAGACAGCCTGCCTGCTGAAGTAGGCGCAAACATTCGCTTGTCGCAGCGGGGCTGTATGCCTGACCATGGCAGCCACAGCGCAGGGGCCGCGAGATTTGTAACAAGGCGGCCAACAGACGGCATGCCGTCTGATTGACGCGTCCCGGGGCGTTTCCCACAATGGTTTTGCATACCGCAACAACCAGAAAGGGAGCCCCACATGGAAGCCTTGCTGACCACCCCCCACGTCTACCGCCCCCCGGGCAGTAGCGGCAAGACCACTGGCGTGATCTTTGTCATTGCCCTGCACATCCTCATCGTCTATGGCTTTGCCACCGGCCTGCACCGCGACATCGTCAAGATGATGCCGAAGCAGATCGTGATGGTGGACGTGCCGGAAGAGATACAGCCGCCGCCCCCGCCGCCGCCCAAGAAGATCGAGCCGCCCACCGCCAAGGCGCTGCCGCAAACCGTGCCGGATTTCGTGCCGCCGCCGGACGTGGCACCGGTGGAAGCCCCGGCCATGCAGATTGAGGCTACACCGGTACCGGTGCCGGTGCCGGACGTGACGCCACCGCCCGCCCCGGTGGTGGTGGCCAACCCAGCCCCGCCTTCGGCTGACATCCACGTCGCCTGCCCGCGCATGGTCAAGCCCGAAATGCCGCGCGCGGCGGTGATGGCCGGCACCACCGGTGTGGTGCGTGCCACCGCCACCATCCGGGGCGGCGCCGTAACAAACGTAACAAACCTTTCCGGCCCCAAGGTGTTCTACGCCGCCGTGAAGGCCGCCATGCTGCAGTACCGCTGCGAGGCCAGCGCCGGTGAGGTGACGGCCGTGCAGGAATTCAACTTCCAGTTGAACGACTGAACCTGACAGGGCCTCTGTGGCTTCCCACAGATGCTTGCACAAGAAGCAAGCTCGGGGGGTCATGGAGGCCTGGAGTACCTCTTGGCCCACTGGCGGACCCCCGCTGAGCGGCCGCGCGCCTGCACCCTGCCAAGCTCAACCGCGAAAGCGCTTGCGCGTCAGCGCCAGCGCGATCCAGAAGCCACCCACGGTGTAGGCCACCAGCACAAGCACCGGCTGCAGCCAGTGGTCAGGCCACTGGTCCATGAACAGCGGGCGCACCAGCGCCACCGCATTGCTCAGCGGCAGCCAGTCGGACAGCACGCGCACCACACCGGGCAACTGCTCGCGCGGGAAGAACACGCCGCTCAGAAACATCATGGGCGTGAGGAACAGCGTGAAGTAGTAGGTGAAGAAGTCGTAGCCCTTGGCCAGCGCGTTGAAGATCAGCGCCAGGCAGGAGAAGGTGATGCCCACCAGCAGCAGGATGGGCCAGGCCAGCAGCAGTTTGGGTGAATGGCTGATGTTCAGCGCCAGCATCACGCCCAGGATGGCTGTGACCGTGAACAGCGACTTGTATGCCGCCCACAGCATCTCGGCCAGCACCACGTCGTCCAGCCCCACCGGCGCGTTCATGATGCCGTCCCAGGTCTTTTGCACATGCATGCGCGAGAAGGCAGAATACAGCGCCTCGAACGAGGCCGCGTTCATCGCGCTCATGCAGATGGAACCGCTGGCCAGGAACAGGATGTAGGGCACCTTGGTGCCGCCCATGTCCACCTGCCCCACCAGCATGCCCATGCCATAGCCGAAGGCCACCAGCCAGATCAGCGGCTCGGCGATGTTGCCCACCAGGCTGGGGATGGCCAGCTTGCGCCACACCAGCAGGTTGCGCAGGAACACCGGCCAGAAGCGCATTGACAGTGCCGGTGGACGCCAGATGCCGGGGGGCGCCGTTGATGGACCGGTGCTTGCTGTGGTTGTGCTCATCTAGCCATCCTCCCGGATTTGCCGCCCGGTCAGTTTCAGGAACAGGTCTTCCAGGTTGGCCGGCCGGTGCAGTGTGCGCAGCTGCGCGTGTGACGCGGCCAGCGCCTGCAGCAACTGCTGGGCGTCCTGGGTGTAGAAGAACACCGTCTCGCCGCTCACCTCCACCCGCCCGGCCAGCGCGCGCAACGGGGATTCGGCCAAGTCCAGCGCGCCCACGCCATACACCTCCACCACATCGGGCTCCAGGTGTTCGGCGATCAGGTCACGCGGCCGGCCTTCGGCGATTTTCTTGCCATGGTCCAGCACCAGCAGGCGGTTGCACAGGCGTTCGGCCTCGTCCATGAAGTGGGTGGTCAGCAAGATGGACTTGCCGCGCTGCAACAGCAGTTGCAGCCGCTCCCACATCAGGTGGCGGGCCTGCGGGTCCAGCCCGGTGGTGGGCTCGTCCAGCATCAGCAGGCGCGGGTCATTGACCAGCGCGCGCGCCAGGCTCAGGCGCCGGCGCATGCCGCCGGACAGGTCGCCGGGCTTGGCATCGGCCTTGTGCGACAGCGCGGCAAATTCCAGCAGCTCGGGGATGCGCGACTTGATGGCGGCATCTTTCATGCCGAAGTAGCGGCCGTAGACCAGCAGGTTCTCGGCACAGCTGAAATCCGGGTCCAGCGTGTCGAACTGGCTGACCACACCCAGCTGCGCCTTGATGGCCAGCGCGTCGCGCGGCATGTGCAGGTCCATCACCTCCACCGCGCCGCCATCGGGCACCACCAGCCCCAGACACATGCGCAACGTGGTGGTCTTGCCGGCGCCATTGGGCCCGATGACGCCCAGGCACTCGCCCGGCTGCACGGTGAAGGACAGGTCCTGCACCACGGTGGCATCGCCATAGCGCTTGGTCAGGTGGTTGACGCTGAACAACGCGGTGGCCGGAGTTGTGGCGGAAGGCGCTTGCATGGGCGGCATTGTCACTGATTTAGACTTCAGGCATGAACCCCCGCGTGCGCATGGTCAGCAGCGAGATGCTGTCCGACAACTGGTCCGTGTTGAAAAAGCACGTGTTCGACTACCAGCGCCGCGACGGCAACTGGCAGCGCCAAAGCCGCGAAGCCTACGACCGCGGCAACGGCGCCGCCATCCTGCTGTACAACCGCGCACAGCGCACGGTGCTGCTCACAAGGCAGTTCCGCCTGCCCACCTACCTGAATGGCCATGCCGACGGCATGCTGATCGAGGCCTGTGCCGGCGCGCTGGACGCCGACGACCCGCTGACCTGCGTGCGCCGCGAGACCGAGGAGGAAACCGGCTACCGCGTACACGAGATGCGCAAGGTGTTCCAGGCCTACATGAGCCCAGGGGCGGTGACCGAGGTGCTGCATTTGTTCGTCGGTGAATACCAACCTGGCGACAAGGTGTCCGAGGGTGGCGGGCACGCGCACGAAGGCGAGGACATCGAGGTGCTGGAGCTGCCGCTGGCACGCGCGCTGGAGATGATGGCCAGCGGCGAGATCTGCGATGCCAAGACCATCATGCTGTTGCAGCACATGCAGCTGGCGGGCTTGATGGAGGGGTGAGGCTAGCGTTCGCCTTGCGCTTGCCCAAGCGCCGCCAGTTCAGCTTTGATCTGTTCGACCACCGGTGCCCAATCGCCCATGACGCGCTGCCTGAACAAGCGCATGACATCGGGGTACCACACCGAGTCGCTGCGCGCATCCAGCCAGCGCCAATCGGTCTGGTAGGCCGGCAGCATCAACCAGCACCGCTTGCCCAAAGCGCCAGCCAGGTGCGCCACGGCGGTGTCCACGCTGATGACCAGATCCAGGTTGGCGACCATCGCGGCCACGTCGGCGAAATCCTGCGCCTGTGAACCCAGGTCCAGGAAAGGCTGGCCGGCGGGCGGATGGCGTGCCTGGTCCTCGCCTGCGCCTTTTTGCAGGCTGACGAAGCTGACGCCTGGCACTTGCCACAGCGGCGCCAGCACCGAGAGATCAGGCAGCGAGCGGTCGCCATCGTTGTCGAACTTGGGGTTGCCCCTCCAGGCCAATCCCACGCGCAGGCCAGACACCGGCAGCGCCGCGCGCCATTGATCAACCAGAGCAGCCTGCGCATGCAGGTAGGGCAGCGTTGCAGGCAGGCTGTCCACCCGCGTCTGGCAGTAAAACGGGCAACTCATCAGCGGTGTCCACACATCCCACCCGGTGTGGGGCACGTGTTCGTCAAAGGCGATCACGCTGTCCACCGCAGCCAGGCTGGCAAACAAGCGCTTCAACGCTGGATGGCACAGCAGCGTGACGTGCGCCGCACCACGCGCCTTCAGCTCGGCGGCGTAGCGGCAGAACTGGATCATGTCGCCATGACCGGCCTCGTAGCCCAGCAACACGGACTTGCCCGCCAAGGGCTCCCCCTGCCAGCGTGGGCATTGCAGATGGCGCGCCAGCGCGGCGTACCAGTCGCGCGCTTCGAAGCAGGCCCAGCCCTCTTCATAGCGGCCCTGGCGCAGCAGCAGGTAGCTGAGGTTGAAAGTTGCCTTCGGCCGCTCGGGCGCCAGTGCGATGGCTCGGCGGCAGCAGGCCTCGGCTTCGACGTCGCGGTGCAAATTGGCGTACAACGCGCCCAAGTTGGACCAGACTTGGGGCTGGTCCGGCTGCAGCTCCAACGCCTGGCGGTAGCAGGCCTCAGCCTCGCCCAGATGCTTGCGCTGCGCCAGCAGGCCACCCAGGTTCAGCAAGGTCTCCACGCTGTGCGGTTGCAACGCCAAGGCGCGGCGATAGCTGGCCTCAGCGGCTTCGCGCGCGCCGCGCAGGTCTTGCAAGTAGCCCAGGTTGGCATGCGCCTCGGCCAGGTCCGGCGCGGCATCTGCGGCCTGCTGGAAGCAGTCTTGCGCCGCCGCCGTGTCGCCGGTCAGCATCAGGCGCACGCCGTGCTCGAACAGGGCTGTGGCGTCAGGTCCGCTCACGGCAAAGGCACCCGGCCGCTCAGAACTTGCCGCCGTCCACATCCTTCAGGAACTGGATCAGACCGGGGAAGTAGTTCTTCTGGTCGTCGTACATCGCCATGTGGCCGCCGTTGGGGCACAGCTGGTAGCGGCCCTTCTTCACCGTCTTGGCAATCATCTCCATGTGGGCCGGCTCCATGGTGTCGTGCTGACCGGCGATGACCAGCGTGGGCACGGTGATCTTGCCCAGGTCGGCCACGCGGTCCCAATTGAGCAGCTTGCCGCTGGCGCCCAGCTCGCTCGGGCCTTGCATCGGCACATAGACTTTGGGGTTCAGGTGCTTGAACGATCGGTTCACCGGCTCCGGCCACTGCGCGGCCGGCATGCGCAGGATGTGCTTCTCGTAGTGGTGCGGCATCAGCAGCGCCATGTAGCGCGGGTCTTCGGTCTTGCCATCGGCCTCCATCTTCTGGATTTCGGCCAGCGCCTTGGGGTCCATGGCCGGCATCAGCACCTTCTTGGCGTAGTCGTTGTAGGCCGGGATGCTCGCCATCATGTTGGAGATCACCAGGCCCTTGAGGTTCTGCTGGTACTTCAGCGCGTACTCGATCGCCAGCAGGCCGCCCCAGGAATGGCCCAGCAGGTAGAAATTCTTGCTGTCCAGGCCCAGCGCCTGGCGCACCTGCTCCACCTCTTCCACGTAACGCGGCAGGTTCACCAGGTCCGGGTCGTCCGGCGCGTCGCTGTTGAACGAGCCCAGCTGGTCGTAGTAGTAGTACTCGATGCTGGCGTTGGGGAAGTAGCTGTCAAAGGCCTCGAAGTATTCATGCGTGGCGCCGGGGCCGCCATGCAGCAGCAACACCTTGATGGTCGGGTTGCTGCCCACCCGCTTGGTCCAGACGTTGAATTTGCCCTTGGGCGTGGTGATGGGGATGAGCCGGGCGCCGCCGCTGAGCTGGTCATCGCGGCCCGAATAGTCCAGGTAGGCCGTGGCCACCGCCGCAGCGGCCGTCGGCGCGGGTGCAGAGGCGCCCGCCAACGGGGCCGGCTTGGCCGCCATCAGCCCGTCCTCCTTGCCGCAGGCTTGCAACAGCAGGGCCAGGGCGCATGCCAGCAGCAGGTGCATCTTCGTCATCAAGCTCTCCTCCAAGGATCGATCACAACACGGTTACGGCCACGGACCGGTTGCGGATGCGCAGCTCCGGTCGGCCCGCCCCGCATGGTACGCGCGTCTTGCATACGGCACAGAGAAGCTGCCTGCCCTTTAGCGGTGCATCCGCGCGCGCAAGCGGCCAGAAGAGATGTCGGAATATTTGACAACCTAGGGTTTTCGAGGGGTGCATCATGCGGGCAAACATCCACGAAACTTTCACACAATGGCTTTATAAAACTAACTGTTTGGTCAGGATGTAGGCGCCATTTTTTTGACGCATTTGCCATGCTGGTCGCCACACAACGCTGACGCCCCCGGCACGAATAGTGCTTTACACGGCTCGCCACCGAGCCTTGGGAACGCGGTTGTTTTGGTGCATCCGCCGGCGCACCAATTTTGATCATTCACGAAGCCCCTCTCCACATTCACTGATCAGCAGGACAGAACATGCCAATCTCAATCACCAACGGGACAGCCTACACGCAGAACTTTGACGCACTGGCCCAGACCGGCACAGCCAACGCCTGGAGCAACGACAGCACCCTGCAAGGCTGGTACCTGTTTGACAAGTCCAGCACGGCGCTCACGGCGTATGCCGGTGGCACCGGCAGCGGCAATGCGGGCAGTTTCTACAGTTTCGGCAGCGCCGCCGCCATTGGTGACAGGGCCCTGGGCGGCCTGGGCTCTGGGGGTGCCTACTACGGCTCGCCCGGCAACAACGCGGTGGCCGGCTGGATCGCGGTTGCGGCAACCAACAACACGGGCGCCACCATCAACAGCATCACGCTGTCATTCAATGGCGAAGAGTGGCGCAACGGTGGCAACGCCACGGCACAGAGCATGGTGCTCGAATACGGCTTCGGCAGCAGCTTTACGGCTGTGACGACCTGGAACCAGCCCGGCGGCAGCTTCAACTGGACGTCGCCCGTGGCCTCAACCACTGCGGCGGCGGTGGACGGCAACAATGCTGGCCTGGTCCCGGCGCTGGGCGGCACGCTGACAACCAACTGGGCAGCCGGCAGCACGATGTGGATACGCTGGGTCGAAGTCAACGACGCCGGAAACGACCATGGGCTGGCGATTGACAACTTCTCGCTGACCGCAGGCATCACCGCCACCACGCCCAACGTCAACCTCAGCGTCGACAAGACGACCGGCAGCGAAGCCGGCACCACCGTCATCACCGTCACCGCCACCGCCTCCGGCGCGGTCAGCGGCGACCAGACCATGCATCTGGGCGTGTCGGGCGCCGGCATCACCATCGGCGACTACACGCTGTCCAGCGACACCATCACCATCCTCAGCGGCCAGACCAAGGGCAGCGTCACGTTCACCGTGGTGGACGACACCATCCCCGAAGGTACCGAGGCCGCGTTGCTGACCATCTCCAACCCCAGTTCGGGCATCACGCTGGGCACCACAGCCACGCAAAGCGTCACCATCGCCGACGACGATGCGGCGCTGGTGAACCTCAGCATCAGCACCAATGCGGGCAGCGAGGCCGGCACCACCTTGATCACCGTCACTGCCACCGCTTCCAAGTCCGTCATCGGCGACCAGACGGTCAAGCTGAACGTCGGCGGCACCGGCATCACCGCCGACGACTACAGCTTGTCCGACAGCATCATCACTATCGCCGACGGCGCCACGCAAGGCACGGTCACCTTCACCGTGAAGGACGACGCCATCGCCGAAGGCACCGAGACCGCCGTGCTGAGCATCACCAACCCCAGCGGCGGCGTGCAGTTGGGCGCCACGACGACGCAGAACATCGCCATCACCGACAACGACAAGCTGACCATTGCGCAGATCCAGGGCGCCACGCACATCTCATCCTTCAACGGCAAGAACGTGTTTGACGTCGCCGGCATCGTCACCATGGTGGCTGGCAACGGTTTCTACCTGCAGGACCCGACACCGGACGCCAACCCGGCCACCTCCGAGGCCATCTTCGTCTTCACCAGCACAGCCCCCACCCAGCATGTGGGCGACGCGGTGAAGGTGAGCGGGCTGGTGCAGGAATTCCGTCCCAGCAACAGCGCGGACAACCTGACCGTCACCGAAATCACCAGCCCCGTGGTCACCGCCTGGACCGACGCGCCGATCACGACCATTGCCCCGGTGGTGATCGGCGTCGACCGCACGCCGCCCACCTCCAGCATCAACAATGACGGCAGCGTCAACGTAGAGACCGGCGGCGACTTTGACCCCACCACCGAGGGCATCGACTTCTGGGAAAGCCTGGAAGGCATGCTGGTCTCGGTGCAAAACCCGGTGGCCGTGTCGCCCACCATCTACTCCGCCACCAACACTGACGGCGAGCTGTACGTGCTGGCCAACAACGGCGCCGAGGCCACCGGCGTGACGGACCGCGGCGGCGTGGTCATCTCGGCCACCGACATGAACCCCGAGCGCCTGCAGATCGACGGCCTGAAGGCCGGCATCGCCATGCCCGACGTGGACGTGGGGGCCAAGCTGTCCGATCTGACCGGCGTCATCAACTACTTCGGCAACAACTACGAGCTGCTGGTGCCCTCCACGCCCACCGTGCTCCAGCCCTCCACCAACGCGCGTGAAGTCACCACCGTGACCGGCAGCGCCAACCAGCTGACGGTGGCCACTTTCAACGTGGAGAACCTGGACCCGTCTGACGGCGCTGTGAAGTTCAACGCGCTGGCCACGGCCATCGTGAACAACCTGAAGGCCCCCGACATCCTCAGCGTGGAGGAAATCCAGGACAACAACGGCGCCACCAACAACGGCGTGGTGGCGGCCAACGTCACCATCCAGATGCTGATCGACGCCATCGCCCTTGCCGGCGGGCCGCACTACGAGTACCGCCAGATCGACCCGGTGAACGGCACCAACGGCGGCGAAGGCGGCGGCAACATCCGCGTGGCCTTCCTGTACAACCCGGAGCGAGTGACGTTCGTGGAAGGTTCGCTGACGCTGATCGACCCCACCAACGCCGCCTTCAGCGGCAGCCGCAAGCCGCTGGTGGGCACCTTCGAGTTCAACGGCGAGCAGGTCACCGTCATCGGCAACCACTTCGCCTCCAAGGGTGGGGACGACCCGCTGTACGGCCCCGTGCAACCGCCGGTGCTGTCCAGCGAGGTGCAGCGCGACCAGCAGGCCACCGTCGTCGCCAACTACGTGCACAACCTGGAAACTTCCAACCCCAACGCCAAGATCATCGTGATGGGTGACCTGAACGATTTCCAGTTCTCGACACCGCTGACCATCCTGGAAAACGCCGGCCTGAACACGCTGATCGAAACCCTGCCCGCCAACGAGCAGTACACCTACAACTACCAGGGCAACGCACAGGCCATCGACCACATCATGGCCAGCGACACCCTGATGTCCAGCCTGACCGGCTTCGACGTGGTGCACATCAACTCCGAGTTCCAGGTCCAGGTCAGCGACCATGACCCGTTGGTGGCACGCTTCCTGATCGAGCCGGCTGGGCTGCCGATCAACGGCACCAATGGCAAGGACAACCTGGTCGGTACCGCCGGCAAGGACACCATCACCGGTGGCCGGGGCACAGACACATTGACGGGTGGCGCCAGCGCCGACAAATTCGTCTACAACAGCACACTGGAAGGTGTCGACACCATCACGGACTTCACATTGGGCAGCGACAGCCTGGTCATCACCGCTCTGTTGGCTTCTGTTGGCTACACGGGCAACAACCCGGTCGGAGCCGGCTACCTGAGCACCATGGCGCTGACAAACGGCTCCACTGCGGTGATGTTCGACGTTGACGGCACTGCCGGCGCGGGTGTTCCGCGTCAGCTGGTGATCCTGACCGGCGTCAGCGTGTCCAATGCGGCGGTCCTGCTGGACCCGAGCCTGTACCACCCGGCCGCTTGATATCGCTTTCAACAGTTTTCAACAACTCACAGACCAAGCATCATGAACAAACTTTTGTCCAAATTCCTGCGCTCTGCCGCACTTGCCGCGGCTTTCGGCCTGAGTGCTTTGTCGGCGCACGCTGATGTAGTGAACTACACCTTCAAAGTCACTGTCGACAACACAGGCCCTCTGGCCAACCAGAGTTTCGAAGGCACCTTCAGCTTCGACAATGCCACCGGCACTCCCGACGGCGTTTCCGACACCCGGTTTGCATTGACCAGCTTCAGTTTTGACTTCAATGGTTCAAACTACAGCAAAACCGATCTGGACTACGGTGACGCGATGTTCAACGGCACCAGTTTCCTGGGCCTCGATGCCAGCAGCGCGAGCTTCGCCTTCGGCTATGGCATGGACATCCTGGAAGCCTACTTTGCCACCGACCTTGCTTACGCCAGTTTCTCCGCTGCATTGGTCACGGAAACGGTGCCGGAACCGGAAAGCTTGGCACTGCTGCTCGCCGGCCTGGGCCTGCTGGGCTGGACGCGGCGCAGCCGCCGCGCCAAGCTGGCCGGCCTGGCTGCCGCCTGACAGGTCATTGTCGGCAAGTAAAAGCGGGCCGAGGCCCGCTTTTTCTATTGGAACGCCACCTCGGCAAAACTGCGCAGCTTACGGCTGTGCAGCTGGTCCACCCCCTGTGCACGCAACAGCTCCACCGCCCGTATGCCTATGCGCAGGTGCTGGTCCACGCGCTCGCGGTAGAAATGGTTGGCCATGCCGGGCAGCTTGATCTCGCCGTGCAGTGGCTTGTCGCTGACGCACAGCAGCGTGCCGTAGGGCACGCGGAAGCGGAAACCATTGGCGGCGATGGTGGCGCTTTCCATGTCCAGCGCCACCGCCCGGCTCTGGCTGAAGCGGCGCTGCGGCGTGGTGGTCACGTTGGTCTGCGGCAGCAGTTCCCAGTTGCGGTTGTCGGTAGAAGCCACGGTGCCGGTGCGCATCACGCGCTTGAGCTCGGCGCTTTTGAGCTGCGTCACGTCCGACACCGCTGCCTCCAGCGCCACCTGGATCTCGGCCAGCGCGGGGATCGGCACCCACAGCGGCAGTTCTTCGTCCAGCACATGGTCTTCGCGCACATAGCCGTGCGCCAACACGTAGTCGCCCAGCTGCTGGGTGGTGCGCAGGCCGGCACAGTGACCCAGCATGATCCAGGCATGCGGGCGCAGCACGGCGATGTGGTCGGTGATGGTCTTGGCGTTCGCGGGCCCGACACCGATGTTCACCATGGTGATGCCGCTGTGGTTGGCGCGCATCAGGTGGTAGGCCGGCATCTGCGGCAGGCGTGGCGGCGGCGCACCCAGCTCATCCGCCGCCTCGGGTGGCAGGCCGACGCGGCGCGTCACCACATTGCCGGGCTCGATGAAGGCGATGTATTCGCTCTCCGGGTCAGCCATCGCCTCATGGCCCAGGCGCACGAACTCGTCGATGTAGAACTGGTAGTTGGTGAACAGCACGAAATTCTGGAACCACTCAGGCACCGTGCCGGTGTAGTGGCGCAGGCGGTGCAGTGAATAGTCCACCCGCGGCGCGGTGAACAGCGCCAGCGGCTGCGCCTCGCCCGGACGCGGCTCGTGGGTGCCGTTGGCGATGCCGTCGTCCATGGCGGTCAGGTCTGGCAGGTCGAACGCGTCGCGCATCAGCAGGCGGCGCTCGGCGCTGAGGTTGCCTTCCACATGGTCATGCTCGGAAAACGAGAAATGCACCGGGATCGGCTGGGTGCTGGTACCCACCTCCAGCTCCACGCCGTGGTTTTGCAGCAGCAGGCCAAATTGCTCCAGGTAGTAGGCGCCATACAGGTCGGGCCGCGTCAGCGTGGTCTCAAAATGCCCCGGACCGGCCACAAAACCAAAGCTCAGGCGCGCGGTGAGTGCGGAGGTATGCCGTATCACCGTGTCTGTGTGAATGCGCACAAAGGGATAGCAGGCACGCACATTGCCCGGCAGGTTCTCGCCGGCCACGAAACGCTGCATGGCTTCACGCAGGTGGGCGATGCTGTTGTCATAAATGCGCCGCACCTCGGCCAGGGCGGCAGCAGGGTCACTGTGACGGGTGGGGGCGATGAAGTCAGGCTGGTAGAGCATGCTCTATTGTGGCGCAAGCGGGGAACCCCCGCGCGGTCCTAGAATCCATCCATGATGACAAGCACACATGCATGCTGGCCCAGGGGACGGAGGGGGCTGGTGGGGTTGATCACGGCGGCACTGCTGGCTGTGGCCACATCGGCGCTGGCCCAGCGGCCGGCGCCGGAACAGCCTGCTGCCCCGCGCGCGCCTTTGGCCGCTCCCCCTTCCTTTGCCGACCTGGCCAAGCGCGAGGCCGACCCGCCGCAGCCGGTGTCGCGCGACGCCCAGCGCGCCTATGAGACCACGCGCGGCAAGCTGGTGCAGGTGCGCACGCTGCTGCGCAACACCAACTCGCAGGCCAGCGTGGGTTCGGGGTTCTTCGTCTCTGACGACGGCCTGATCATCACCAACTTCCATGTCGCCAGCCAATTGGCGCTGGAGCCCGACCAGTACCGCGGCGTCGCGGTGCCGGTGGACGGCAAGGAAATCGACCTTCAATTGCTGGCCTTCGATGTGCAGCACGACCTGGCCCTGTTGCGCGCCAAGGGTGGCGGCGCCACTACCGCGCTGGAGTTCCGCGCCAAGGACAAACCGTTGTCGCGCGGCGAGCGCATCTACTCCCTGGGCAACCCGCTGGACATCGGCTTTGCCGTCACCGAGGGCACCTTCAACGGCCTGGTGCAGCGCAGCTTCTACCCACGCATCTTCTTCGCCGGTGCGCTGAACCCCGGCATGAGCGGTGGCCCGGCGTTGGACGACGCCGGCCGGGTGATCGGCGTCAATGTGGCCAAGCGGCTGGACGGCGAGCTGGTCAGCTTCCTGATTCCGGGCGAGTTCGCCCAGGCGCTGCTGGCGCGCTCCGCCAATGCCAAGCCCATCACGCAGAAGTCGCATGCCGAGGTGGCGCGCCAGTTGCTGGCGCACCAGGCCAAGGTGGCGCAAAAGTTCCTCGGCATGCCGTTCAAGTCGCAATTGCAGGCCGGCTACGGCGTGCCGGTGCCCGACGACACGCTGGCGCGCTGCTGGGGCCGCGCGCGCGACCCTGATTTCAAACCCTTCGACATCGAGCGCACCAACTGCCAGCTCGACAGTCAGGTGTTCACCGGCGAGGGCAACACCGGCTTCATCCGCATACGCTCGGAGGCCTACAACGCGCCCAAGTTCAGCGCGCTGCGCTTTGCCAGCTTCTACTCCAACAGCATGCGCAACGAGTACCTTGCAGGCAATGGCTCAGCCAAGTTGACCCCCACCGAATGCAATGAGCGCTATGTAGAGCAGGCCGGCATGCCCATGCGGGTGGTGGTGTGCATCAACGCCCAGCGCAAACTGCCCGGGCTCTACAACGCCTCGGCGGTGGTGATGTCACTGAACAAGCCCACCCAGGGCGTGCAGGGTCGCATCGACGTGCAGGGCTTCAGCTTTGACAACGCGTTGGCGCTGGTGGGCTTCTACATCAATGGTTTCAAGTGGGAGGGCGGCAAATGAGCGGCCCGTTGCAGCCCGAGGACCTGCCCGGCAACCAGGCCACCACGGGGCTGGAACCCGTCACGCAGGAAGCGCTCTCACCGGCATCCCAGTCCGCCTCCGCCACCACCGATTTGCGCGGCGCTGCCCCCCGGCTGGCCATGCTGGAGGCACTGGACCGCAACAACCTGATCGTGGCCCGCCTGACCGTGAACCGCTGGCCGGTGACGGTAGGCCGGGCACTGGATTGCGACCTGGTGCTGGACGACCCGCACGTGGCACCCCACCACTTGCGGCTGGACCGCGCGGCCGATGGCGGCCCCATCAGCGCCCAGGTGCTGGACACCCGCAACGGCGTGCAGCTGGGCTTGCATCGCCACCCCAGCGGCGACCAGTTCAACTGGACCGCGCAGCAAGACCTGCGCCTGGGCCTGCTGAAGCTGAACCTGCGCCTGGCCGATGCACCGCTGTTGCCCGAGCAGGCCATGCCCACCTTCCCATGGGGGCGCACCGGCGGCACCGCGCTGCTGGTGGTCGTGCTGGCCATCTGGCAACTGGTGCTGCTGTGGTACGGCAGCGCGGACACCGAAAAATTCGCCCAAGGTGTGCCGCTGCGCCTGGGTGGCCTGTTGGGGGTGCTGATGGTGTGGTGCCTGTTATGGGCGCTGGCCACCAAGATCTTTGCCGGCCAGGCGCATTTCTGGCGCCACGTGCGCATCTTCAGCGCTGTGGTGCTGCTGGACGGCGTGGTCAACGGCCTGGCCCATCTGCTGGCCTTCATGTTCTCGCTGGAGTGGCTGGCGCGGCTGGACCTGCTCATCAGCGCCTTCATCGTGACGCTGGGCATCTACCGCCAGCTGACCGTGGTGTCGCCGCACCACCAGCGCGGCATGCGCATCGCCATGACCACCATCTTCCTGCTGGCCATGACCGGCCTGTTGGGCAACAACTGGCTGCAGACCAAGCGCCTGCTGAGCCAGCGCCACCTGTCCAGCCTGTTCCCGCCGACATGGCGGGTGGCGCCTGCCATACCGGTGTCCCAGTTCATGGATGAGAGCAAGGCGCTGAAACAGCGCCTGGACCAGCGGCTGCGTGAAAAGCAGAACGGCGAAGGCAACGATGACGCCGCCGGTGACGATTGAGCCCCTGACCATGAACTCATCCTCTGACGCCCCGTTGTACCCGCCGCTGGCGCCGCGCCGCAGCGGCATGCTGAATGTCGATGCGCTGCACACCCTGTATTGGGAAGAGTGCGGCAACCCCGAAGGGCAACCCGTGCTGTTCCTGCATGGCGGGCCGGGTGCCGGCCTGTCACCCAAGCACCGGCAGTTTTTCGACCCGGCGCATTACCGCATCGTGCTATTCGACCAGCGCGGCGCCGGCCGCTCCACGCCGCTGGGCGAGCACCGCCATAACACCACACCGCTGCTGGTGGACGACATCGAACGCCTGCGCGAGATGCTGGGCGTTGAGCGCTGGCTGGTGTTTGGCGGCTCCTGGGGTTCCACGCTGGCGCTGGCCTATGGCCAGGCCCACCCGCAGCGCTGCCTGGGCTTTGTGCTGCGCGGCATCTTCCTGTGCACACCGGCCGAGATCGATTGGTTCATGAACGGCATGCGCTGGTTTTTTCCGCAGGCGCACGATAAATTCACCGCCCCCATCCCGCCCAAGGAGCGCGGCGAATTGCTGCAGGCCTATGCCAAGCGCCTGTTCAGCGACGATGAAACGCACAACGCCCAGGCCGCGCGCACCTGGAGCCGCTACGAGGGCAGCTGCCTGCACCTGCTGCCACATCCCGAGGTGGAGGAAGAGTTTGTCTCCGGCGCCAAGGGCCTGGCGGTGGGCCGGCTGGAGGCGCACTACTTCCTGAACCAGGGGTTCTTCAGCGAGGACCAATTGCTGCGCAACATCCCACGCATCAGCCACCTGCCGGCCACCATCGTGCAGGGACGCTATGACGTGGTGTGCCCGCCCCTGTCGGCCTACCGGCTGCACCAGGCCTGGCCGCAGGCGCAGTTCACCCTGGTGGAAGACGCTGGCCATTCGGCGTTCGAGCCCGGCATCGCGGCGGCGCTGGTGGCCGCCACCGACGCCTTCAAGCGGCACGGAAAATTTGCTTGAGCTTCAGCCCTGCCGCCACGGCAGGCCGTGATAGCGCCAGCCACCCTTGTGGCCGCGCTGTGCCTGCTCGTCGGGATCACCCTCAAAGCCTTCCAGGATGTTGTAGGCCTCCAGCCCCAGCTCGGTGGCGCGCTTGGCAGCGGCCACGGAACGCACGCCGCTGCGGCACAGCAGCAACAGCTTCTTGCCCTCGGGCACGGCGGCACGCACGCCAGCATCAAAGGCGGGGTTGACGGCCATGCCGGGCCATTGCTTCCAGGCCAGCGGCACGGCACCGGGGACAAAGCCCACCCATTCGCGCTCGGCGTCGGTGCGCACATCCACCAGCACCGCGTCACCCTCCAGCCACCATTTGCAGGCCAGCTGCGGTGACACGTCGCCGGCATAGCCGGCCACCTGGCGCGGCTGATCAGCCTGCGCGCCGCTGGCGCTGAGCTGGGTGCCGCCGGCGTCATGCCGCAAGCCGGACGTCAGGTTGGCCGGCACCGCCTCGTCGATGCGCTTGGGTCGCGGCAAATCCAAGGCCTGCATGATGGCCTTAAACTCGGCCAGGCTCTTGCCGGCCACGCGCGCGTTGTGCGCCTTCTCGTGGCCTATGCTGCTGTGCGTGCGGCCCTGGTAGTCGTGGCCCGGCCACACGGTGGTGGCATCGGGCAGCTTGAACAGCACCTCGGTCAGGCTGTGGTACAGCGCCTCGGCGCTGCCGGACTGAAAATCGGTGCGCCCGCAGCCGTTGACCAGCAGCGTGTCGCCGGTGAACACGTGGTCGCGCCAGACAAAGCTCATGCTGCCCGCCGTGTGGCCAGGGGTATGCAAGGCGCGAATCTGCTCGCCGCCGAAGCTCAGCACGTCGCCGTCCTGCAACTGCACGGCGGCGGTGGTGATGCCGCAACCGCTTGGCGCGGCCGTCTTGGCACCGGCATGCTCGGCCAGGTGGCCGGCGCTGGTGATGTGGTCGGCGTGGGCGTGGGTTTCCACTGTCCATTTCAGCTGCAAGCCATACTGGCGCAGCACGCCCAGGTCGCGCTCCAGCTGCTCATCCACCGGGTCGATGATCAGCGCCTCGCGGCTGGCTTCATCGAACAGCACGTAGGTGTAGGTGCTGGAGGCGGGGTCGAACAGCTGGATGGGCTTCATGGCCGGAACTCTACCAGCCTCGGCCGGCCCCGTCACCGCAGTGGTAAGGGAGCCGGCTGCGCTCGGATGTGTCAGCTGGCGCGGTCGTTGCGGCGCGACTTGCGGCCACCCGAACTGCCGCCGCTCAGCGAGCGGTCACCACTGTCGCGGTCATTATCATGCACGCCCATGACATCGTCACCACTGCCGATGTTGATCTTGCCAGTGTCGCTGCTGGACGCCTGCGCGCCGCCGTCGCCAGCCTGGTGGGAGGGTGCCTGGCGTTTGCTGCTGCGCGGCGCCTTGTGCGTGTTGCCGTGTTTCTTCATGCTCGTCTCTCCTTCATGGGTGGAACACCCCCGCGATGTTGCGGCGGGTATGCCAACCTTAGGCGAGCGGCCGGCCGGGGTCTGTCGGGCTGCGGAGAGGACCGGCGTCAGACAAGGCTGACGCCGGTAACAAGCCGTTGCCGGCTGAAACCTCAGACGATCTTGACGCTGAGGTTGGGCAGGCCGTCGATGTGCATTTCGATGACATCGCCCCGCACCACCGGACCGACGTTTTCCGGCGTGCCGGAATAGATCACGTCGCCGGGGAACAGCTCAAAGGCGGCGGACAGCTTGGCGATCTGCTCGGCCACCGACCAGATCATCTGGTTCAGGTCGGCACTCTGCTTGGTCTGGCCATTGACCTTCAGCCAGATCGCGCCCTTGGTGAAGTGGCCGGTCTGCGCCACCTTGTGGATGGCGCCCATGGGGGCGGAGCGATCGAAGCTCTTGCCGATTTCCCAAGGCTTTTTCTCGTCGCCCATGCCGCGCTGCAGGTCGCGCCGCGTCATGTCCAGGCCCAGCGTGTAGCCGTAGACACAGTCCAGCGCCTTCTCCACCGGGATGTCACGGCCACCCTTGCCCAGCGCAGCCACCAGCTCGGCTTCGTAGTGGTAGTTCTTGGTCAGCGTGGGATAGGGGTGGTCGGCCACGGTGCCGGCGCGCACATGCTGCACGGCGTCGGTGGGCTTCTGGAAGAAGAACGGCGGCTCCCGGTTGGGGTCTGAGCCCATCTCCCGCGCATGGGCGGCGTAGTTGCGGCCTATGCAGTAGATGCGGCGCACCGGGAACTGCTCGTCGCTGCCGACGATGGGCACCGTCACCTGCGGCACCGCAAACGGCGTGCGGGCCGTCGCCGGGGACGCCGTACCGGTGGCCGCGCAGCCGGTCAGCGCGCCCGCGCCCGCCACTGCCGCACCCTGAAAGAAATAACGCCTGTCCATGTGTGCCTGCCTCCAAAAGTAAATAGTTTGCCCTCACACGCAGCATAAGAGATTGCGCCCGGCGCGCGTTGGTGGAAACCCTGTTTGCGTTCGCTGGCGAAAGGAGAAAGATGGGGCGCCTTTACATTCCATTCACATTCATCCACAGGAGACTTCCCATGACTGACAGAAAGACGCCCAGCCGCCGCAACCTGCTCAAGGGTGCCGCGGTTGCGGCGGGCGCGATGTCCGCGCCCATGATCTCCAAGGCCCAGACCGCCACCTCCTTCCGCTTCCAGAGCACCTGGCCGGCCAAGGACATCTTCCACGAGTTCGCCAACGACTTCGCCAAGAAGGTCAATGACATGGCCGGCGGCCGGCTGAAGATCGAGGTGCTGCCCGCCGGCGCGGTGGTGCCGGCCTTCCAGTTGCTGGAAGCCGTGAACAAGGGCACGCTGGACGGCGGCCACGGCGTGGTGGCCTACCACTACGGCAAGAACTCGGCGCTGGCGCTGTGGGGCTCCGGCCCCGGTTACGGCATGGATGCCAACATGGTGCTGGCCTGGCACAACTATGGCGGTGGCAAGGCGCTGCTGGAAGAGATCTACAAGGCCATCAACATGGACGTGGTGTCCTACCTGTATGGCCCCATGACCACCCAGCCGCTGGGCTGGTTCAAGAAACCCATCGCCAAGACCGAAGACCTGAAAGGCCTGAAGTACCGCACCGTGGGCCTGGCGGTGGACATCTTCACCGAGATGGGCTCGGCGGTGAACCCTTTGCCCGGCGGCGAGATCGTGGCGGCGCTGGACCGTGGCCTGATCGAGGCGGCCGAATTCAACAACGCTTCCAGCGACCGCATCCTGGGCTTCCCCGATGTGGTGAAGAACTGCATGCTGCAAAGCTTCCACCAAAGCGGCGAGCAGTTCGAAATCCTGTTCAACAAGACCAAGTACAACGCGTTGCCGGCTGAACTGCGCCACATCATCGACTACGCGGTGCAGGCCGCCAGCGCCGACATGAGCTGGAAGTCGATCGACCGCAACTCATCCGACTATGCCGAGATGAAAAAGTCGGGCGTCAAGTTCTACAAGACCCCGGACGCCATGCTGCAGGCGCAACTCGCGGCCTGGGACAAGACGATTGCCAAGAAGGCCACCGACAACGCCCTGTTCAAGAAGGTGCTGGATTCGCAAAAGGCCTTTGCCCAACGTGTCTGCCCGTGGTGGAACGACTACCAGGTGGACTTCAAGATGGCCTACAACCATTACTTCAACCCCAGAAAATCCTGATCTCGTTTTTGCACTGACCCAGCCAGCCGTTCGGCGGATTGCCCGGATGGCTGGCTTTTGTCTGGCCGCCCAGGCCATGGAACCATGACGACCCAACAACTTTTGCATGCGGTGGACTCACTCAGCACCTGGGTGGGCAAGGCCGCCTCCTGGCTCATTGTGCTGTTGATGCTGGTGGTGTGCGTTGAGGTCTTCAAGCGCTACGCGCTGAACGCCCCCACCGCCTGGATCTACGATGCCAACAACATGATGTACGGCAGCCTGTTCATGCTGGCCGGCGCCTACACCCTGGCCCATGATGGCCATGTACGCGGTGACTTTCTGTATGGCAGCTTCAAGCCGCGCACCCAGGCCTGGGTGGACCTGGTGCTGTACGTGGTGTTCTTCCTGCCCGGCGTGCTGGCGCTGACCTGGGCCGGCTGGACCTACTTCCAGGACTCGCTGGCCATGCATGAGCAGACCTTCAACGCGGTGCCCATCCCGTTGTACCCGTTCAAGTTCATCATCCCGGTGGCCGGTGCCATCGTGCTGTTGCAAGGCTTGTCCGAGATGCTGCGCTGCGTAGTCTGCATACGCACCGGCGTCTGGACGCCGCGCCTGAAGGATGCTGAGGAGGCCGACGTGGTGGCCCAGCAGCTGGAAGCCAGCGAATACGTGGACGAGGAGTCCCGCAAACTGGCGGTGGAACAATCGAAGGGACTCAAGTCATGAGCAACGCAGCACTGGGCATGACCATGCTGTGCCTGATCGTGGTGGTCATCATGATGGGCTTCCCCACCGCCTTCACGCTGATGGGCCTGGGCATGGTGTTTGGCTACATCGCCTTCTGGGACCCGTCCACGCCGTTTTGGGCCAACAAGATTTTCGACCTGATGGTGCAGCGCGCCTTTGGGGCCATGACCAACGAGACCCTGCTGTCCATCCCGCTGTTCGTGCTGATGGGGTATGTGATGGAACGCGGCGCGCTGGTGGACAAGATGTTCCACAGCGTGCAACTGGCGTTCCGCCGGGTGCCGGGTTCCCTGGCGGTCACCACGCTGATCATCTGCACCTTCTGGGGCATTGCCAGCGGCCTGGTGGGCGCGGTGGTGGTGCTGATGGGCGTGATCGCGATGCGGCCCATGCTCAACGCCGGTTACGACACGCGGCTGGCCGCAGGCGTCATCACCGCCGGGGGCACACTGGGCATCCTGATCCCGCCGTCGGTGATGATCATCGTCTATGCCGCTGTGGCCGGCCAGTCGGTGGTCAAGTTGTATGCGGCGGCCATGTTCCCGGGCTTTTTCCTGGCTTTCCTGTACCTGGTCTACGTCATCGGCTGGGTGCTGATCAACCCCAAGATCGCGCCCCGCCTGCCCATGGACCAGATGCGGGTGCCCGTGCCGCCCTGGCTGGCCCACATCTCCGCCCGGTACTCGCCACGCATGCTGCCGGCCTTCCTGGCCGCCGTGGTGGCACCCGGCCGCGCGCTGCGCGACGGCCCCGAGGGGGTTGCCATCCGTTGGTGGTGGCTGCTGCGCGGTTTGCTGAAATCGCTGGTGCCGCTGGGGTTCGCGCTGGTGACGCTGGGCGCGGTATGGTGGTATGTCGTCATTCATTCGCAGCCCGACGCCGCCCCGCCGCCGGTTGCGCAGGTGCAGGCCAAGGCTGCCGCAGGCGCTGCCAAAACCGCCGCAGCGCCGTCCGCTTCCGGTGGCCTGCAAGAGCCACCCGGCTCCGGCGGGCTGCAGGAGCCCCCAGGCGCCAGCGGCGGTTTGCAAGAGCCGCCGGGGGCCAGCGGTGGCCTGCAGGAGCCACCCGGCAGCACGCCGCAGGCCAAGCCAGCCAGCGGCGGTTTGCAGCCGCCACCCGGTGCCGCCGTCGAAGAACCGTTGCGCGAGTTGGGCGACCCCTCGCAGGTGCAGGCGCAGCAGGCGGAGCCCGTGCCACCGGCGTTCTACACCGGCTTCTGGATCACCTGCGCCGTCTGCGCCCTGTTGCTGGCCTGGTACTACTGGAAGTTCGATGCCGAGCAGTACGAAATCCTCAGCATGCTGGTCACTTCGGTGATGCCGCTGGGCATCCTGACCTTCGTCGTGCTGGCGGTGATCCTGTTTGGCATCACCACGGCCACCGAGTCGGCGGCGGTGGGGGCGGCTGGTGCCTTCCTGATGGCCTGGCAGGCCCGCACGCTGACCTTCGCCCGCATCAAGGAGGCGGTGTTCCTGACCGCCAAGACCACCTCCATGGTGTGCTGGCTGTTCGTCGGCTCGGCGCTGTTCTCGGCGGTGTTCGCGCTCTTGGGTGGGCAGGGCCTGGTGGAGCGCTGGGTGCTGTCCATGAACCTGTCGCCGCTGCAGTTCCTGCTGGTGTCGCAGGCCATCATCTTCGTGCTGGGCTGGCCGCTGGAGTGGACCGAGATCATCGTCATCTTCGTGCCCATCTTCCTGCCGCTGCTGGCGCACTTCCAGATCGACCCCATCCTGTGGGGCGTGCTGGTGTTCGTCAACCTGCAAGCCGCCTTCCTGTCGCCGCCGGTGGCCATGTCGGCCTTCTACCTGAAGGGGGTATCGCCCTCGCATGTGACGCTGAACCAGATCTTCGCCGGCATGATGCCCTACATGCTGATCGTCATCCTGTGCATGGTGTTCATGTACATCTGGCCCGGCATGACCTTGTGGCTGCCCAAGTACCTCTATGGCGGAGGCTGAACGGCTATCCAGTACGCAGTGGCCCCGCCGAACGGGAAAAGCAGTAAGATTGACGTTTACGTAAACGTCAATTGACGGCGCGCGGCCAGGCCCCTGCCCCAGGGTGCCGGCTGGGGCGCCGGTTCTGGAAGCCCGCCATGACCGACCTGTCCGCCGAATTCAAGGCCCTCGCCAACTACCGCCCCACGCACAAGGTGCGTTTCGTCACCGCGGCCAGCCTGTTCGACGGCCACGACGCCGCCATCAACATCATGCGCCGCATCCTGCAGGGCATGGGCGCCGAGGTGATCCACCTGGGCCACAACCGCAGTGTCGATGAAGTGGTGACCGCCGCGCTGCAGGAAGACGTGCAGGGCATCGCCATCAGCTCCTACCAGGGCGGCCATGTCGAATACTTCAAGTACATGGTGGACCTGCTGAAACAACGTGGCGGCGAACACATCCAGGTGTTTGGCGGCGGTGGCGGTGTCATCGTGCCGCCGGAAATCCGCGAGCTGCAGGCCTATGGCGTGACACGCATCTACAGCCCCGAAGACGGCCAGCGCATGGGTCTCGCCGGCATGATCGGTGAGATGGTGATGCGGTGCGACAAGGACCTGTCAGCCCACGCCCCCAAGAGTATCCAAGCCATCCAAGGTGGCGAGCCGGCCGCCTGGCGCGCGCTGGCGCAGCTGATCACGGTGCTGGAGGCCGGCCAGGCCGATGCCAAGCTGCTGGAGACACTGCGTGCACAGGCCGCCAACACCAAGACGCCCGTGCTGGGCATCACCGGCACCGGCGGTGCTGGCAAATCGTCGCTGACCGACGAGTTGATCCGCCGCCTGCGCCTGGACCAGGGCGACGCGCTGCGCATCGCCGTCATCAGCATCGACCCGTCGCGCCGCAAGAGCGGCGGCGCGCTGCTGGGCGACCGCATCCGCATGAACGCCATCAGCCCCTGGCAGGCCGGGCCGCGCGTGTTCATGCGCAGCCTGGCCACGCGGGACTTCGGCAGCGAGATCAGCGCCGCCCTGCCCGATGTGCTGACGGCCTGCAAGTGCGCCGGTTTTGATTTGATCATCGTCGAGACCTCGGGCATAGGCCAGGGCGACGCCGCCATCGTGCCGCATGTGGATGTGCCCATGTACGTGATGACGCCCGAGTTCGGCGCCGCCAGCCAGCTCGAGAAAATCGACATGCTGGACTTTGCCGAATTCGTGGCCATCAACAAGTTCGACCGCAAGGGCGCGGCCGACGCGCTGCGCGACGTCTCCAAGCAGGTGCAGCGCAACAAGGAGGCCTGGACCACCCCGGCCGACCAGATGCCGGTGTTCGGCACCATGGCCGCACGCTTCAACGACGACGGCGTCACCGCGCTGTACCAGGCGCTGAAGCGCCGGCTGGCCGCACTGGGCCTGGCGCTGAAGGACGGCATGCTGCCGCACGTGGCCGGCCGTGCCAGCACCAACCAGACGCCGGTGGTGCCGGCAGCGCGCACCCGCTACCTGGCCGAAATTTCCGACACGGTGCGCGGCTACAAGCAGCGTGCCCGCGAGCAGGCCAAGCTGGCGCGCGAAATCCAGCAACTGCGCGCGGCGGCCCAGATGCTGACCGTGGGCAAACCCGACAAGGCGCGCGCCGCCGAGGCGGCCATTGACCTGGCCGAGCAGCGCGAGGCGGTGCAGGATCCGACGGCGAAAAAGCTGCTGGCCCAGTGGCCGCAGATGCAGCAGGCCTATGCCGGTGACGAGTACGTGGTGAAGATTCGCGACAAGGAAATCCGCACCGCGCTGACCGTCAAATCGCTGTCCGGCACGGTCATCCGCAAGGTGGCGTTGCCGCAGTTTGAAGACCACGGCGAGCAGTTGAAGTGGCTGATGCTGGACAACGTGCCGGGCAGCTACCCCTACACCGCCGGCACCTTCGCCTTCAAGCGCGAGGGCGAGGACCCGACCCGCATGTTCGCCGGCGAGGGCGACGCCTTCCGCACCAACACGCGTTTCAAGCTGCTCAGCGAAGGCCTGCCGGCCAAGCGCTTGTCCACCGCCTTTGACTCGGTGACGCTGTACGGCGCCGATCCGGCGCCGCGACCCGACATCTACGGCAAGGTGGGCAACAGCGGCGTGTCCATCGCCACGCTGGACGACATGAAGGTGCTGTACGGCGGGTTTGACCTGTGCAACCCGGCCACGTCGGTCTCCATGACCATCAACGGCCCGGCGCCCAGCATCCTGGCGATGTTCATGAACACCGCCATCGACCAGAACCTGGACAAGTTCAAGGCCGACAATGGCCGCGAGCCCACAGACACTGAGGCGCAGAAGATACGCGAATGGGTGCTGGAGAACGTGCGCGGCACGGTGCAGGCCGACATCCTGAAGGAAGACCAGGGCCAGAACACCTGCATCTTCTCCACCGAATTCAGCCTGAAGGTGATGGGCGACATCGCCCAGTATTTCGTGCACCACGGCGTACGCAATTTCTATTCGGTGTCCATCAGCGGCTACCACATCGCCGAGGCCGGGGCCAACCCGATCAGCCAGCTGGCCTTCACGCTGAGCAATGGCTTCACCTTTGTGGAGGCGTACCTGGCGCGCGGCATGCACATCGACGACTTCGCGCCCAACCTGAGCTTCTTCTTCAGCAACGGCATGGACCCGGAATACACCGTGATGGGCCGGGTGGCACGCCGCATCTGGGCGGTGGCCATGAAAGAGAAGTACGGCGCCAACGAACGCAGCCAGAAGCTGAAGTACCACATCCAGACGTCGGGACGCAGCCTGCATGCGCAGGAAATCCAGTTCAACGACATCCGAACCACCTTGCAGGCGCTGATCGCCATCTACGACAACTGCAACAGCCTGCACACCAACGCGTTTGACGAGGCCATCACCACCCCCACCGAAGACAGCGTGCGCCGCGCGATGGCGATACAGCTGATCATCAACCGCGAGTGGGGCCTGGCCAAGAACGAAAACCCGAACCAAGGTTCCTTCATCATTGAAGAGCTGACCGAACTGGTGGAGGAAGCTGTGCTGACCGAGTTCGAGCGCATCGCGGAACGCGGCGGTGTGCTCGGGGCGATGGAAACCGGCTACCAGCGCGGCCGCATCCAGGACGAGAGCATGCACTACGAGATGCTGAAGCACACCGGCGAGCTGCCCATCATCGGCGTCAACACCTTCCGCAATCCGCATGGCGACGCCGTGCAGGACAAGCTGGAGCTGGCCCGCTCCACCGAGGAAGAGAAGCAGAGCCAGCTCAAGCGCCTGGCCGACTTCCACGCCCACCACGCCGGCAAGGCACCCGCGATGCTCAAGCGGCTGCAGCAAGCCGTGATCGACAACCAGAACGTGTTCGAGGTGCTGATGGACGCGGTGCGCGTGTGCTCACTGGGCCAGATCACCAGTGCGCTGTTCGAGGTGGGTGGTCAGTACCGGCGCAACATGTGACGAAGCAGGCGCCGTCCGCGGTGCCACTCTGAAGGAGCCACCGTCATCATGGCCAATTTCGTTCTCGTACACGGCGCCTGGCACGGCGCCTGGTGCTGGCAGCGCGTGCTGCCGGCGCTGATGCGTGCCGGCCACCGCACGCACGCTGTCACGCTGACCGGCCTGGGCGACCGCGCCCATTTGCTGAGTGCCGACATCACGCTGGAGACGCACATCACCGACGTGATGCAGACCATCGAAGCCGAAGAACTGCGCGACGTGGTGTTGGTGGGCCACAGCTACGCCGGCATGCTGGTCACCGCCGTGGCCGACCGCATGACCCCTCGCCTGTCGCACCTGGTCTACGTGGACGCCGTGGTGCCCAAGCCGGGCGAAGCCTGGGGCAGCACGCATGCGCCCACGACCCGCAATGCACGGCTGGAAGCCGCGAAAGCCTCGCCGCTGAACGCCTTCCCGGCGCCGGACCCCGCAGTGTTCGGCCTCTCCGGTGATGACTACGATTGGGTCAAGCGCCGCCAGACCCCGCAACCCGCCCAGCCTTATGAGGCCGCGTTGCAGTTCGACGAGCAGCGCGTGGCCAGCCTGCCGCGCACCTTCATCAGCTGCGTCGCGCCGTCGCTGGGCACGATAGACGCGATACGCCCGCGCGTGGCCAGCCGCGAGTTCTGGGGCGGCGCATGGCTGTCGGGTTCGCGCGTGGTGGAGATGCGCACCGGGCATGATCCGATGATCACGGCGCCGGGCGAGCTTGTTGACATCCTGCTGAGCTGCGTTGCCGCGTAGCTCTGCGCGCGTTGTGGGCCAGTGTTCCCGACGAAGGTTGCTGGCTGCCGACGCCGCTGGGGCGCGTGGCTACGCGGATGTCCCCCGGGCCTTCGGCCCTCCTCCTTGATTCCGCTCCGCCACACGCCCCAGCGACATCGGATCAATTGGCGCACGCCGCGCCGGAACGCCTGAATGCCGGAACGCCAACCAGCCACGTTCGCAGGATCAGGTCGTCATGGCACTCTGCGCAGCGGCATCAAGGAGGAGGCCCGCAGGGCCGGGGGACAGCCGCGGAGCGGAGTGCCGTGGCGGCCGGATCAACACGCCAAACATCGTGCTCCAAACGACATCAACCCAATGCCACCAGCGAACCGCATGCGTGAAGAAACAAAAAGCGTGTCCCCCGCCACAACGCGGTCACGACAGCTTCGCTAGAATGGAGCACATACCAAGGCGCCGTCGTTACCCACGCCAGGCGCCGTTGCACTCCCGTTCACATTCATGTCGCCCAAAGCCACAAGCGCAGGGCGCCGCTGGCATTCCTGGCTGCTCAAATGGTGGCCTAGCCGGTTCGCGCTGCCGCCCCAGGACCTGTTGCGTGATGCCACGTACCGGCGCCTGTGGTCGTCCATCCTGATCAGCTCCTTCGGAGGCCAGATCACCATGCTGGCGCTGCCGCTGACAGCCGCCGTGTTGCTGCACGCCACGCCGTCGCAGATGGGCGTGCTCACCGCGGTGGAGCTGGCGCCTTTCGTGTTGTTGTCGCTGCCTGCCGGCGTGTGGCTGGACCGGGTGCGCAAGCTGCCGGTCTACGTGACCGGCGAGGGCATGATCGGCGTGGTGCTGGCCAGTGTGCCCCTGTGCTGGTACCTGGGCTGGCTCAGCATGCCCTACATGTACTGCGTGGCGTTTGCCATTGGCTGCGTGTTCGTCACCGCCGGGACCGCAGCGCAGATCGTGCTGACGCAGGTGGTGCCGCGCGAGCGGCTGGTGGAGGCGCACGCGAAGAACGCGCTGGCTTCTTCCGGCGCCGAGGTGGCGGGGCCGGGCGTGGCCGGCGCGCTGATCAAGGTGGTGGGCGCGCCGTTCGCGCTGCTGGCCGATGCCGCGCTGCTGTTCTGGAGCGTGTGGATCCTGCGCGGCCTGAAAGTCACCGAAAACCTGAAGACCAAGGAAGACGCGCACTTCTGGCGCGACCTGAAAGAGGGCCTGAACTTCGTGCGCAGCCAAAAGCTGCTGGTGTCGCTGGCCACCGCAGTGGGTTGCTGGCAGCTGTGGCACCAGTGCGCGATGGTGGTGCAGATCCTGGTGGCCACACGCGAGCTGGGGCTGAACGAAAACCAAGTCGGCCTGTGCTACGTGGGCTTGGGTGTCGGCACCATCACCGCCAGCACGCTGGGCAACCGCATTTCGCGCCGCGTCGGCCCGGGGCCGTGCCTGGTGCTGGGCTTTGCCGTCACCGGCGTGGGCTGGCTGCAACTGGCACTGGCGCCGGTGGGCACCTGGGGCATCGTCTCCTTTGTTTTCATGCTGCTGTGCTTTGCAGCCGGTGCGGTGCTGATCTTCATCAACTTCCTGGCGCTGCGCCAGGCGGTGACGCCCGAGCCGCTGCTGGGCCGCATGACCAGCACCATGCGCTGGCTGATCCTGATACCGGCCGGCCCCGGCGCGCTGTTGGGCGGGTACGTCGGCGAACACCTGGGGTTGCGTTATGCGCTGGGCATTGGCGGTATCGGCTCGCTGCTGCTGGCCGCCTGGGCCTGGCGCCACCCCGTGATACGCAATGTGCGCAGCCTGCCGGCGCCGCACAAGGGCACCGCCAAGGCCGGCCCGCCCGAGCTAGACCCCCAGGTACCGGTGCTCTAGGTGGCGCTTGAAATGCGCCGGGTTCAGCGTCTCGCCGGTGGCGCGGCGCACCAGCTCATCGGTCTCCCAGCGGCTGGCCTGGCTCCAGATGTTGGCCTCCAGCCAGTTGAAGACGACTGACAGGTCGCCGGCTGCCATGCGCGCATCCACATCCGGATGGGCCGCGCGTATCGCCTGGAAGTACTGCGCCGCGTACATCGCGCCCAGCGTGTAGCTGGGGAAGTAGCCAAAGCTGCCGTCCGTCCAGTGGACGTCCTGCAGGCAGCCGTTGCGGTAGTTGCCGCGCGTGTCCACGCCCAGGTACTGCATCATTTTCTCGTCCCACAGCGCCGGAATGTCGTCGGGCTGGATGGCGCCGTCCACCAGCGCGCGCTCGATCTCGAAGCGCAGGATGATGTGGGCCGGGTAGCTCAACTCATCAGCATCCACGCGGATGAAGTCGGGCTTGACGCGGGTGTACAGCTTGACCAGGTTGTCGGCGTCAAAGGCCGGCTGCTCGCCCAGGTGCTTTTTCACCAGCGGTGCAATCAGACGCAGGAAGGCCGGGTTGCGGCCAATCTGCATCTCGAACGACAGGCTCTGGCTCTCATGGATGCCCATGGAGCGCGCCCGCCCCACCGGCAGGTGCACCAGCTCGCGCGGCAGGCGCTGCTCGTAACGGGCATGGCCGGTCTCATGCACGATGCCCATCATGCTGCGCTTGAAGTCGTCCTCGTTGTAGCGGGTGGTGATGCGCACGTCTTCGGCCACGCCGCCGCAAAACGGATGGGTGGAGATGTCCAGCCGGCCGCCGTTGAAATCAAAACCCAGCAAGCCCATGATCTCCAGCCCCAGCGCACGCTGCTTGTCGATGGCGAATGGCCCCTTGGCCTCCAGCGTGGTCTCGCCGGCCTGCTTGTCCTGCACCTGGCGGATCAGCCCGGGCAGCCAGGTTTTCACGTCACCAAAGATGCGCTCTATGTCGGCACTGCGCGTGCCGGGCTCGTACTTGTCCATCAACGCGTCATAGGGGCTCAAGCCACCGGCCTGCGACAGGATGTGCGCCTCCTCGCGCGCCAGCTTCACCACCTCGCGCAGGTTCTCCAGAAAACCCTTCCAGTCGTTGGCCGGCCGCTGGCTGCGCCAGGCGTGCTCGCAGCGCGAGCCGGCCAGCGCCTTGGCCTCCACCAGCTTTTCGGGCAGCAGGTTGGCCTTCTCCCAGTCGCGGCGCATCTCTCGCAGGCTGGCTTTTTGCAGGGCATCCAGCGGCTCCTGCGCGGCCTGTTGCATCAGGCTGGGCAGGGCCTTGTTGGTCAACGTGTGGTGCATCAGCACCTGCAGCTCGGCCATCGCGGCGCCGCGGGCGTCGTTGCCACTGGGTGGCATCATGGCGGCCTGGTCCCAGCCGACGAAGGCGCCCAGGTGCTGGTAACGGTAAAGGCGGGTGAAGGTGTGGGTCAGCGAAGAATAGGCAGCGGTCATCGGTGGTCTTGAACAACAATGGAAATGGGGAGCCTGGGCGGTCAATCAGTCCTGCGGTGCGCGGCCCCAGATGGCCGCCAGCGACTTGGTTTTCTGCCACACGGTCAGGCGCTCGTCCGACAGATTGTCCAGGAAATCCGACAAGCGCTTTGACTTGGCCATGGTGTAGACGGTCAACAGAGTGGTCAGTACGAACACGATGCTGAAGATCACCACGCGCCGGCTCATGGGGGCATCGGCCTCGGCGATCAGGTTCATGCCCAGAAAGCCGGTGGTGACGGTGCCTATCAGGCCGAAGATGGTCACCACAGTCAAACGCACCACGGTGTTGGCCTGTCGGCGCAGGCTGTCGGCTTCCAGGTAGGTGTTCATGTCGGCCACGCGCTCCTTCACCTCCTTGTGCAGCGCATCCAGCCCCAGGTGGTTGGCGCACATGTGGAACAGCGCCCGCGACTGCGCCTGCTCGGCCACCTCGTGGAACCAGTAGCGGTGGGTGAAGCGCAAGAAGCTCTCGAAGCTGCTGCGGATCGCGCGCTTGAAGCGGCGCACGCTGTCTGGGTCCTGGATGTTGAGCTGCTGCAGCGCCTCCACCAGCTTGTCGGAATACATCAACAGCGCGGCCTTCTGGAAATGCGCGATCAGGAACAGCATGAAGTGCTGGTGGCGGAACTGCGCCAGCACGCCACGGTCGCGGCAACTGTAAAAGGTGGAATTGGCGTCGCCCACCACGATCAGCGAATGCCCGCTGCACAGGTAGCGGGTGTTGGGCGCGGTGCCGCCACGGGTCCAGAAACGGTCGTAGCAGAAGCGGTGCTCGAAGTCGGCCAGGTGGTCCTCACCATAGGGCAGGCTGTTGTCGCTGCCGCGGTCTTCCGGGTTAGCGCCGGTGACCAGGCCCAGGCGGATGAACTCGCTGCGGCTGACGGCACGCGGGTCGTCCAGCCCCAGATAGCCCATCAGCGGCATGCGGTAGTACTCGATCTGGCGGTAGCGCAGCAGACCGGCCTCGCCCGAATGGTGGTTGATCAGCGGGTGCAGCATGAAGGCCCAGTGCTGGGCAATGCGCGGCGCCCGGTGCTCCGCCACATGGGACATGAAGGCATTGCGGTCCTGGGCATCCGAGCTCGCCAGCACCTGGCCGTCCGCGCCCAGCCACTGCACGCTGGCCGGGCTGTGCATGGGCATGCCCTCGGCGTCCCAACCGGCCGGGTAGCCACGTCCAAAGCGGTACAACAGCTCCTGCGCCTGGGGCAACGGCAGGTTGTCGGTGCTGACCTCCACGTTCAGTAGCACCAGGTCGACGTCGAGGAAGAAGTACAGGTCCACGTGCACGATGTTCAGCAGCACCGGCGTGTCGCCCGGCCGCGGTTGCACCCGCACCGCGGCCACGTCATGGCGGCGGAACACCCGCATGGGCGAATCCGCGCCGCTGTGGCCGTGGCCCGCCTCCCGGCGCGCGCGGCCTTCGCCATACAGGAAACGCTGCACATAGGGCAGGAAGGTGACGAACTCGTTGTAGTGCCGCTCGTGGAACTTGGCGGCGTCGCCGGTGAACTCGTCGGCCACCTCCTGCCAGGGCGAGCCGGGCAGCTCGCGCAGAATCTGCCAGGGCCGGCGCGGCTCCGTGGCGGGCAGCGGCATCAAGCGCAACGGCCAAAGCAGGATTTGCCGCATGTGGCGCACCAGCGGCGGGCTGGCTGGCGGGGTGGAATTGCTGTCACCGGTGGCGGGGCTGGCGGCATCGCGTACGGCTTGGTCCATGGCGGTCTTTCGGCTGTCTTCCTGAGCGGGCCGGCCAAGCATACGGCGGCCTTGCGCCGGGGGCAAGGGTGGCGGCGCTTTACATGCGTTCGCGCAGTGCGTCCCTGGCCTGCGCCCACCAGTAATGCGCCTGCGCCGCAGCCAGACCCAGCGGCCCATAAGTACGCGGCAGGCCATAGGCCGCGAAGCCGGCCGGGATGGGTGCCTCACCCACCAGCGCTTGCGCCAGCACCTCGCCGGCCAGCGTGGTGGGCGCCACGCCGTGGCCGCCAAAGCCCATGGCGTACCACAGGCCGTTGGGCAGGCGGCCGATCTGCGGCATCTGGTGGCGGGCGTAGCTCATCAGCCCGCTCCAGGCATGGCTGATGCGCACGCCCTCCAACTGCGGGTAGACCCGCAACAGATCGCGCCGCAGCAGCCGCTGCACCTGCGGCGGCGCCAGGTCGCGGATGGAAATGCGCCCGCCCCACAGGATGCGGGTGTCGGCCAGCGGCCGGTAGTAGTCGAAGGCAAAGCGGGTGTCGTACACCGCGGCGGGGGTGGTCATGGCCTCGCGCAGCCGCTGCTCGCCCAGCGGTTCGGTGGTCATCACATAGGTGGCGATGGGCAGCACGGCACGCGCCAGCGCCGGATACAGCGCGCCGATGTAGCCGCCGCAGCACACCACCACCTGGCGGCAGCGCCATTGCGAATCAGCCGTGGCCACGCGCCACCCGGCGCCATCCGGCGTGATGGCCGTCACGCGCGAGTGCTCGTGCACCCGCACGCCGCCCTGCTGCAGCGCGCGGGCCTCGCCCTGGGCGTACTTCAGCGGGTGGAAGTGAAAGGCGTTGGGCTCCAGCAGCGCGGCGTGGTAGCGCTGGCTGTTGAGCCGGGCGCGCGTGGCGTCGCGGTCCAGCCACTGCCAGGCGACGCCAAACTGGTCCTGCATGCGCTGCTGCAAGGCGCGCAAGGGGGCTTCGTCGCGAAACCAGTTGGCCAGCAATACGCCGTTGTAGTGGGCGTCGCAGTCGATGTGATGCGTGGCAATGCGTTGGCGTATGCGCTGCACCGCGTCCAGTGTCAGCTGGTACAGCCCGCGCGCGGCAGGCAGGCCCAGCTGGCCCGCCAGCGCGGCATTGTCCAGGCTGAAGCCGCCAAACACGAAACCGCCATTGCGGCCGGAGGCGCCAAAGCCAATGGTTTGAGCTTCCAGCACAGCCACGTCGCGTTGGCCACGCTCCAACAGGCTCAAGGCGGTGGCCAGGCCGGCGTAGCCGCCGCCTATGACCAACGTGTCGATCTCCTGCGCGCCATGTGCCGGCGCGAAATGCAGGTTCGCGTCAGCGGTGGCCTGGTAGTAAGTCTGCATGGCCCGGGAGTTTAGGGCCAGTTGAGGGCTAAGCCAGGATGGCCTCTTTACGGATCATGTCCGCCGCCTTCTCGGCCATCGCAATCACCGGCGCATTGGTGTTGCCGCTGACCACCTGCGGCATGACGGAGGCGTCCACCACGCGCAGGCCCTGCATGCCGTGCACGCGCAACTGGGCGTCCACCACGGCCATGGGGTCGCTGCCCATACGGCAACTGCCCACCGGGTGGTAGATGGTGTCGGCGTAGCTGCGTATGAACTGCTCCAGCTGCGCATCAGTCTGAGCGCCGGCCGACATCGCCGCCTCGCGCGCCTGGAAGGCCGCCAGCGCCGGCTGTTGCAGGATCTGCCGCATCTGCTTGAAGCCGCGCAGCAGCGCGTCCATGTCCTCGCGCTCGCCCAGGAAGTTGGGGTCGATCAACGGCGCGGCATGCGGGTCTGCACTGGCCAGCGTCAGCGCACCGCGGCTCTTGGGCCGCAGCAGGCACACATGGCAGGAATAGCCGTGGCCAAACACCGTCTTGCGGCCGTGGTCCATCAGCTTGCCGATGACGAAGTGCAGCTGCAAATCCGGCGTGGCCACGCCCGGCTGGCTCTTGATGAAGCCGCCAGCCTCGGCGAAATTGGTGGTCAGCATGCCGCTGCGGCTGCGCCGCCATTCCTGAATGCCCTTGAACGCGCGCACCATGCCGGTCAACGACAGGCCGAACAGCTCGGTCAGCTCCGGCGCGTTGTACACCGCCACCACGTCCACGTGGTCGTGAAGGTTCTGGCCCACGCCCTGCAAGGCGTGCGCCACCGGAATGCCCAGGCTCTGCAGATGCTCGCCAGGCCCAATGCCCGACAGCATCAGCACCTGCGGCGACTGCAGGGACCCGGCGCACAGCAGCACCTCGCGGCGCGCGCGCAAGGTTTGCAGCGCGCCGTCCACGCTGTATTCCACGCCCACCACGCGCCGGCCTTCCAGCAGCAGCCGTGTGGTGTGGGCCTGGGTGATGACGTTCAGGTTGGGGCGAACCAGGTTGGGCGTCAGGTAGGCCTTGGCGGCACTGTGGCGCTCGCCATTTTTATGCGTCACCTGGTACATGCCCACGCCCTCTTGGCTGGCGCCATTGAAGTCGGGGTTCAGCGGGTAACCGGCCTGCTGCGCGGCCTGCACAAACACCGGGCCAAAGCGGTTGGGGCTGCGCAGGTCCATCACGTTCAGCGGGCCACCGCTGCCGTGGAAGGCGTCAGCGCCGCGCTCGTTGTGCTCGGCGCGCTTGAAGTAGGGCAACAGGTCGTCATAACCCCAGCCGGGGTTGCCGGCGGCGGCCCAGGCGTCGTAGTCTTCACGCTGGCCGCGGATGTAGACCATGGCGTTGACCGAGCTGGAGCCGCCCAGCGTCTTGCCGCGCGGCTGGTAGCCCTTGCGACCATTCAAGCCAGCTTGCGGCACAGTCTCGAAAGCCCAGTTGTGCTGGTGCGTCTTGGCCAGCAGCGCCAGGCCGGCGGGGCAATGGATCAGCACGCTGCTGTCGGCACCACCGGCTTCCAGCAGGGCCACATTGACGTGGGGGTTCTCGCTCAGCCTGGCGGCCAGCACACTGCCGGCCGAACCGCCGCCGACGACGATGTAGTCAAAATCCATCTCGCAAATCCGTTCATGCAACTGCCGCGCACTTTAAGGTGCGCGCGTGGGAACGGACAATGCGGACAGACCCAGGGGTGTTTTGGGGGAAGCTCTCTAGGGAGGAGAAGGCAGGGCGCGGTCAGGGGGCGATGTCGTCGTCCAGTGCCATGGCCCGCGCGTCGTTGCCTTCGTCTTCGTCGTCCTGCATGGCTTGCAGGGTGGCGGCGCTGTAGGGGATGGCGGGCTTGTCCAGCGGCCGCAGCGTGCGGCGGCGCAGGTGACGCAACTCGGTGGAGCGCTCCATGGCCTTCAACACCCGGTCAGGCTCCATCATCAGGCTAAAGGGGTTCAGTGGAATGGGGGCAGTAATCATGTCAGGCTCCTTGACCGCAAGCATTGTGTCGCGGTCAAGTCACTGTACTGCCGCCACCCCAAGACGGTAAGTCGGCGTACGGCGCAATGCATTGTCAGGCAAAGGCCTACAGCAAGGAAACACAGCCGCCGGCTGTCCGCCCAGCCCCGTCTCAGACTTGGGTGCTGATGACGTTGCCGGTGGCCGCCAGGCTGGCGCTGCTGCCGTAACCCAGGTTTTGCTGCAATTGCGTCAATAAAGCCTGTAAAGTGGCTTGCGCGGCGCTGCCGCTGCCGCTGGTCGTGCTGGCGGTCGCCGTGCTGTCGCTGCTGCCGGTGTCTGTGCCGGAACTGCCAGTCAGGTCGGCCTGCAGCTTGGCGAACGCCGACTGCAATTCGCTGGGCGCATTGCCATTGGCGGCCTGCGTGACCAGCGCCGCCAGGCCCGAAGCGAAATTGGCGCGCGGGTCACCGTTGCCTTGTCCGCTGTCGCCACTGCTGCCGCTGCTAGAACCGTTGTCCGCGCTGCTGTCGGCCTTCACCGCCTCGAACAGCGCGTGCATGAAGTCGTGCATGTCCTTGCGGATATCACCCGTAGCGCTGCTTGCGGTGCTGGCCGTGGCGCTGCTGGTGGTGGCCGACGTGGCGCTGCTGGCGGCGTCTGTCGCCGACACCGCCGTGGCGCCATCGGTGGCCTCTGTCTTGTCAGGCAGCGACAGGCCCAGGCTTTGCAGCGCCTGCGCTACGGCCTGCATCATCTGGCTGCCGCCCTGGCCATGGCCGTGGCCGCCGTGACGGCGATGCACCTGGCCGGAATCGTCATCCGGCGGTGGTGGCATGTCGCCGCTGACCTGCGGCGCCGACACGGCACTCGTGCCCAAGGCACTGTAGGTGGAGGAAATGCTGCTGATGTTCATCGCTGGGACCTCGTTCAGTGGGTTGAAGGAGTTCCATTGGATATCGGCAGTGACAGGTGCAAGCGCGGCTGATAAAGGCAGAAAACCCCGCTATTTGCATATCTTTACGGCGCCTATGCAAAAGCGCCAAATCTGGTAGACCTGTAAAGCGATTCAGGCTTTCTTGGCCCCCAAATCGCTTTACAAAGACTCAGCTCAGCAAGTCATACGGCCCACCGCGCTGCAACGCCTTTTGGTACGCCGGCCGCGCATGGATGCGCTGCAGATACGCCATCAGCTGGGGCCGGCTGGCGTCCAGCCCACTGCGCGCGGCGGCGGCCTCCACCGGGAAGCTCATCTGGATGTCGGCAGCGCTGAATTCGTCACCGGCAAACCAGGCGCTGCGCGTCAGTTCCGCCTCCATGAAATCCAACTGTGCGCGGATGTTCGGATCGATGAACGATTTCTTCGCCTTGGCCGAGATGCCGCGTGCGATGGGTTTGATGAAGAACGGCATCGGCGCCTTCTCGATCTTGTTGAACAGCAGCTTCAGCAACAACGGCGGCATCGCCGAGCCCTCGGCGAAGTGCAGCCAGTAGGTGTAGCGCAGCTGCTCGGGCGTGCCGTCGGCTGGTTTCAGGCGGCCTGCGCCGTGCCGCTGCACCAGGTACTCGATGATGGCGCCCGACTCGGCCAGCGTGTTGCCGTCGTCCGTGATGACCGGCGACTTGCCCAGCGGGTGCACTGCACGCAGCTCCGGCGGCGCCAGCATGGTTTTCGGGTCGCGCTGGTAGTGCTTGATCTCATAAGGCAGGCCCAGCTCTTCCAGCAGCCACAGCACGCGCTGCGAACGCGAGTTGTTCAGGTGGTGTACGGTGATCATAGCGGGCATTGTGCGGCAAAACCTGAAGCAGAATCGGGGTATGACGTTTTCCGCTCATCTGCCGCGGTTGCTGGCGGCCGTGTCCCTGGTGGTGTCAGGCCTGTGCCTGGCGGCGCCCGAGAAGCCCGTGATGACCTGGCTCATGCAGGACTTCCCGCCGTTGGCCAAGCCCGTCAACGGCAAACCCACAGACGGCGTCACCGACGTGCTGCTGCGCATGATCGTGCAGCAATGGCCGCAGGTGGAGCACCGCTACGTGGTGTCCAACGTGCCGCGGGCCATCGCGTTGCTGGCCAGCGGCGCACCAAGCTGCCTCAACGGCCTGCTGCTGACGCCGGAGCACGAGCGCATCGCGTATTTTTCGCCCACCAACTTCGTCATTCCGCTGCAGCTGATCACCCGGCCCGACGTGCTGCCGCGGCTGCCGCGCAATGCCGCCGGCGAGGTGCTGCTTGACCCATTGTTCCGCAAAGCCGCCCTGCGAGGCGTGATGGAGCACCGCCGCAGCTATATGCCCATGGTGGACGCGCTGCTGAAAGACGAGAGCAGCCATGCCGGCGTGGAATTCGTGGCGCCGGCGTCCGGCGGCGGGAACCTGTTCAAGATGGTGGCGCTGAGCCGCGCCGACTACACGGTGGACTACGACTTCGCGCTGACCTACCGGCAGCACACGGAACCTGGGTTCTTCAAGGACAGACACCTGTTGGCGGTGCCGATTGCCGGCACGGCACCGCAGGTGTCGGGCATTGCGTGCCCACGCACACCCTGGGGACGCGAGGCCATCGTCAAGATCGATGCCCTGGTGGCCCGGCTGGCCGGCAACAAGGCGTATGTGGAAGCCGCCATCCCCTGGCTGACGCCGGAATCCCGCAAGCACTACAAAGAGCAACGGGCCGAGTTCTTCCGCAAGCGCCTGCAGCCCACCGACCCGGTCAAATTCGACCGGGGGCACCTGGCGCCCGCGCCCTGAGCGTCAGATCACCGCCAGCAGGCCGACCACCCCCAGCGCCAGTGCCGCAAGTGCGTCACCGGCGATCAGCCCTCCCCCTACCAGCGACGTGGAGCTCATGTCCGAAGGCAGCGCATCCTCACCCTCCTTGGGCTTGGTGAAGGTGTTGACCAGGCTGGAGATCACGCTGCCGCCGGCGAACCAGGCCGAGGTGTGCAAGTTGATGAAGCAGCCGAAGGCAAACGCATACGGGCTGGGCAGCAGGAAAGCGTCCAGCGCGAAATCGGTGGCAAAGCCGGCCTTGCCACTGGCCACGAAGCGCCTGTAGCTGGCCGCTGCCTTCAGCAGCTTGCGCACCACCTCGATGGCGAAGCCCAGGCCAATGCCCAGCAGGATGGCGTGGGTCTGGAACGGTTTCGGGTCGGCCAGGCTGCGCAGCGCGCCGACGAACTTGTAGGTCATGGCCGAAGTCCACAGCGCCGGTGCCTGATCCTTGCTCATCACCGTCTGGTCCAGGTTCAGCACCGGGTAGGCGGTCATGAACAGCTTGGCGATCACCACCGCCATCACCGCGCCCAGCACCAGGCCCACGACCTGGAAGCGGAACTGCAGCGTGCGGTTGCTGCCCAAACGCCAGCCGGTGGAGCGGTCCTGCTGCATGTCGCCGGCCACGCTGGCCGAGATGAACACCACCATGGCAGCCAGCAGGCCCAGCACCGGGTCCTTCAGGCCTATGCTGGCCAGCACCAGCACGGTGACCACGAAGGCCGACGAAATCGGGTTGTTGTCCGTCAGGCCCAGCGAGATGCCGTTGACCATGGCGAACACATAGACCAGGGCCACGGCGATCAGCATGTACAGCAGCGGCTCGTTGAAGAACTGGGTGCCGCAGAAGATGGTGGCCACCGTCCAGCAGGCCACCCAGGCCAGCAGTCGCGGCGTGCTGGCGCGCGGGCCGGTGCGCTGCTCTTCCGGGGCGGGCGTCAGGTTGCCGTCGGCGGTGGCGCGCAGGCGTGCCACGGCACGCCAGAAGATCAGGCTCATGTCCACGATGGCCGCGCCCAGCACCATGCCCAGGCCAATCAGGAAAGACAGCTTGCGATAAGGCTCGCCCTCGCGCAGCCAACCAATACTGACCAGATATGGCGTCAGTTGCCAGAAGATCACGCCGGCCACGATCACCGGCACGCCGACGCGGGCGCCCACGATCAGCCCGGCGCCGAAGGTGGAGGTCGACAGGTCGATGGCGCCCAGAATCGGCAGCTTGGCCGCCGCCAGGCCGCCGGCAAAACCAGTGCCCATGCCGCCGAACAGGCGACCGACCGAGCGCTTCAGCAGCACCGGGTCGGTCAATGCGCGCAGGATGTTGGCCACCGCCAGGCCCGACGGGTACGTCAGCCGCATGCGCTCCACCAGGATGGGCGTGTACAGCATGCCGATGCCGGCGGCCATCATGCCAATGCACATCATGTAGGTGATCAGCTGCCAGGCGGGAATGGCGGGCATGCCCATCCAGGTCATGGCCTGGATCAGCGTGCTCATGGCCATCATGCCGGCCACGGATGCAGCCGTGGTCTGGATGTAGTTGGCGCCGTGCTTGCCCTCGGCACCGTAGCCATAAGTCACCACCGAGCCCAGGATGCCGGCCAGCACTTGGCCACCGACAAAGAAGCCGATGGAAAAGTTCATGAAGGCGGCGGTGATGCCGCCCAGCGGCCCCAGCACCAGCATGCCGATGGCGGCAAGCAGCGCGTAATAGCCCCAGCTGCCCACGGGCGGCAGCCAGGCCCAGCGGCGGGTATCCGAGAGGGGGGATGGTGAAATGGCAGAAGACATGGTGATGGCGGTACGGTAGTTCCGTTTTCAGTAGCTTGTGGCAAAACGCCCCGCAGCCCTTGTGGGGCTGCGCGGCGCGCAGGTACGTAATGGTAGTGCCTATTGGCTAGCCGGCGAAGGCCACGCAGGCCAGCCCCGCACCCAGTGCCACGCACAGCGGTGAGAACAGCCGCGTGTCCAACCAGGCAAAGCGCGAGCCGGTCACCGTCTTGAAGAAGCCCACCAGCCTGAAATCGCCCACGGCGCGGGCGAACATGGCCAGCGCCAACAGGGCCAGCATGCCTTGCAGCGCGACGTGGGTGACGGCATCGGCCCACAGGCCGGCGCGCATGGCCACCAGCAGCGCGATGCCCCACAAGCCCAGCGCCACCGCCAGCGTGGCGGCACCCGATGGGCTGAAGGCCTTGCGCCGGGGTTCTGAATTGCTTTTGCCGGGCAGCGTCGGCACAGCGGCTGCCAGCGCCCAGCGGCCACCCGCCACCCAGTAGGCGTGGATGGCGCCGATCAGCGAAAAGGCCAATACCAGCAGCCAGGCCGTGAATGTGACGATGCCGTTCATGCTGCCACCCCGCGCACCAGCCGGTCGGCTTCTATCCACGCGGCCACCGCAGCCGGGAAGGCGGGCGATGCCGGGTCCTGGCCCAGCGCGGCACGGGTCTCAAGGCTGCTGACGATGCCGTCGCGCCCCACCACCGCACCCTTGCTGTAGCCCACCGCCATGGTCTGGCCCTGGTGCTGGAACTCGAAGCGGAAGTAGTTCCAGCGCTCGTCCCAGCACAGCACGGCGAAGCGCAGCGTGTAGGTCTTGAACGGCTTCAAGCCGCGCCGGAACGAGATCAGGCTGCCGCCCAGCATGGGCCGCCAGCCGCGACGCAGCGCCAGCGGCAGAAAGCCGCTGCGGGTGAAATACTCGACCAGGGCCAGGTCGGTGATGGTCATGTAGCGGCCGTTGTTCATGTGGCCGTTGATGTCCAGGTCATTGGGCCAGACACGCAGCTGCATTTCTATCGTGTTACCCATCTGGATGTCGGGTTTGAAGAAACGGGCGCGCAGCCAGGTCCAGATCAGGCGCAGGTAAAGGTTCATGGTGCGGAGCTCCTCAGGTTCGTTTGACGGCGGCCTTGCGGGCCGGTTTGGCGGCTGTTGGCGACGCCGGCACGGGCCGCGGCGTTGCAACACGCTGTGCTTCGTAGGCCTTCACCAGCGCCGCCACTTGCGGGTGGCCAGCGCCTGGGCCGGGTTCCCAGTCCAGGTCGCGCAGGCCCAGCGCCTTGCCTTCGTCGTTGCGTATGCGCACGGACGGCAACAGTTTGCCGGTGGCGCGCTCCAGCACGCGCACCGGCACGCTGTCCGGGGTTTGCAGCCAGCGGTCACCCCACTGCATGAAGCCGATCAGCATGGGCATCAGCTCTTCACCCATGGGTGTGAAGCGGTAGCCCATGCGCCGGCCGTCCGAGCGCAGCGGTTGCTGCTCCAGCACGCCGGCAGCCACCAGCGTGGCCAGCCGGTTGGTCAGCACATTGCGGGCAATGCCCAGATTGGCGATGAAGTCGTCAAAGCGGCGGGTGCCGAAGGCCACCTCGCGCACGATGAGCAACATCCAGCGCTCGCCCAGCAGGTCAATGGCCTTGGCGACGGAACAGCAGGAATCGTTGGGTTTCAGGCGCGGCATACGCTGACTGTAAACCATAAAGTTTCTTAAAGCAACTAAATTAGTATCTTTAAACAACTTATTTAGATCCGACCCGGCAACCCATGCGGGTTTGTCAGGATGCCGTTCAGGTGGCCCGCCCCAGGACAAAGCTGGCAAGATGGTTGCCCAACATCTGGAGTTGCCATGGACCATCTGAGCGGGCTGGACGCCACCTTCCTTTACGTGGAGACCCCGGAAACCCCCATGCACGTGGGCGGGCTGAACATTTTTGAGCTGCCACCAGGCTACGACGGCGACTTCCTGGAAGACGTGCGCAAGCACATCGCCAGCCGCATGCACCTGTCGCCCATCTTCCAGCGCAAGCTGGTCAACATGCCGTTCGAGCTGGCCAACCCGATCTGGGTGGCCGACGACGACCTGGACATGGAATACCACATCCGCAGCACCGTGCTGCCCAAGCCGGGCAGCCGCGCCCAACTGGACAAACTGGTGGGCCGGCTGCACTCCAGCCTGCTGGACCGCAGTCGCCCGCTGTGGGAGTTCTACGTCATTGAAGGGCTGGAAACGCCGGCCAACGCGCCGCCCGGCAGCCGCCACGTGGCGTTCTATTCCAAGGTGCACCACTGCGCGCTGGACGGTGCCGGTGGCGCCGTGCTGGCCAATGCCATCATGGACCTGGGGCCGGTGCCGCGCGAGGTGAAGAAGGCGCCGCCCCGCCGCGCCATGGCGACCGACAACTTCGGCATTGCCGAGCTGACCGCCGCCGGGCTGAAGAACACCGCGCTGCAGACCATCAAGCTGGCCAAGACGCTGCCAGCCATGATAGGCACCGCGCGCCAATTGCTGCGGCCCAACCCGGCGGTGCAAGGCGCCGAAAAGACCAACTGGTTTGCACCGAAGACGCCGCTGAACGTCAGCATCACCAACCAGCGGCTGTTCGCCAGCTTCTCGCTGCCGCTGGCGGAGATCAAGCACATCGGCAAGGCCAACGACGCGTCGCTGAACGATGTGGTGCTGGCCATCTGCTCCGGCGCCCTGCGCAACTACCTGGGCGACCTGGGCTGCGCGCCGACCGAACCGATGCTGGCGGCGGTGCCGGTGAGCCTGCGCGAGGCCGGCAACACCGACATGAACAACCAGGTGTCCATGATGCGCGTCAGCATGGCCAGCCACATCGCCGACCCGCTGGAACGGCTGCAGGCCATCAAGCGCTCCAGCTCGGCGGCCAAGGCGACGTCGGCGAGCGTCAAGTCCGTCACGCCCACTGACTTCCCGTCACTAGGCGCACCCTGGCTGCTCAGCGGCATGGCGTCGCTGTTCGGCCGCTCCAAGCTGGCCAACCGCATGCCCCCGCTGGCCAATGTTGCCATCTCCAACGTGCCCGGTCCCAAGTTTGCACTGTACATGGCCGGCGCCAAGATGATCACCTACTACCCGGTGTCCATCGCCGTGCACAGCATGGCGCTGAACGTCACCGTGCAGAGCTACAACGGCTCGCTGGACTTCGGCCTGACCGCCTGCCGCAAGGCCCTGCCCGACCTGCCCGAGTTGGCCCGGCTGATGCAGGCCGCGCACGCTGAGTTGCTGCGGCTGACGCCGGTGCTGGAAGCCGAGAAGGCGGCGGAGAAGGCCGAGCAAAAGGCGCTGCACAAGGCTACCGCCACCGCCAAACCGACGGTTGCCGAGGCCGCCGTTGCCGCGCCGCCCGCAAAGCGCGCCCGCAAACCCGCCACCAAGAAGAAGGTGGCGCCGCTGAAGCTGGTGGCCAGCAAGCCGGCGCCTGCGCGACGGACGCGGCGCGCTGCTGCTTGAGCTGCCGGCTTTCCGAGCACTCCCAGCCACTGTGGTTTGGGGATCAGGCCGCGGCGGCGCTCAGCTCCGCGGCTGTCCCCCGGGCCTTCGGCCCTCCTCCTTGATGCCGCTGCGCTGAACGCCACCACGACCTGATCTTGCCAACGCCTTAGGCCTGCCATTGCCACGAGCGCCAACGTGTCCGATGTCGCTGGGGCGCGTGACGTAGCGAAATCAAGGAGGAGGGCCGCAGGCCCGGGGGACATCCGCGGAGTCACGCGCACCAGCGGCGTCGGCAATCACCAACTTGCCACCGCAGTGTCTGCAGTGATCAGCGTCGTAAGCGCGTCAATCCACGGTCTCGCGATAACGCCACAAGGCTACTAGGCCGGTGATCAGCATGAACAGCGCGATGGGCCACAGGTGGGTGGTGACGTCCGCCCAGGTATTGCCCTTCAGCATGATGCCGCGCACCACGCGCAAAAAATGCGTCAGCGGCATGACCTCGCCGATCGCCTGCGCCCAGCCCGGCATGCCACGGAACGGGAACATAAAGCCCGACAGCAGCATGGACGGCAGGAAGTAGAAAAACGTCAACTGCATGGCCTGCAGCTGGCTGCGCGCGATGGTCGAAAAGGTGAATCCCACTGCCAGCTGCGCGGCGATGAACAGCACCATCACCCCGGACAGCAGCGCGATGCTGCCCACCATGGGCACGTCGAACAGCAGGCGCGAGGCGATCAGGATCACGCTGACCTGCACATAACCGATGACGATGTAGGGCGCGATCTTGCCCAGCATCACCTCGAACGGCCGCACCGGCGTGGCCAGCAGGTTTTCCATCGTGCCGCGCTCGGCCTCGCGCGTCATGGCCAGCGCCGTCATCATCACCATGGTCATGGTCAGGATCACGCCGATCAGCCCCGGCACCACGTTGTAGCTGGTGTTGCCCTCGGGGTTGTAGCGGCGCTGCACCCGCACCTCGAACGGCATCTCGGCCGGGCGCAAGGCGGCGCTGGCGCCGCGCAATTCGCGCAACACGCTGGTCTGCGCGATACCTGACAGCGTGGCCAGCGCGTTGCCGGTGGCCGAGGGGTCGGTGGCGTCGCCGGCCAACAGCACCGCAGGGTGCTCGCCGCGCAGCAGCTTGCGCGAAAAATCCGCCGGCACCACCAGCATGAACTGCACCTCGCCATTGGCCAGCAACGCGTCGCCCTCGGCCTGGCTTTGCAAACGCTTGGTGATCTGGAAGTATTGCGAGTTCTCCAGCCCGGCGACGAAGCTGCGCGAGAACTCGCTGTGGTCCTGCACCAGCACCGCCGTGGGCAGGTGCTTGGGGTTGCTGTTGATGGCGTAGCCAAACAGCAGCAGCTGGATGATGGGCACGCCCACCATCATGCCGAAGGTCAGCTTGTCGCGCCGCACCTGGCGGAATTCCTTGATCAATACGGCGAGGACTCTGGCCCAACTCATGACGTCGCCTTCGCTTCGGCTTTTTGCTGCGGCGTGAAGTTGTCCTGCGACGCCTGCATCAGCGCGATGAACACGTCCTCCAGGCTGGGCTCTATGCGCGTCACCTGCAGGTCCTTGCGCGTGAGCGTGTCCAGCGCGGCCTGCATGTCAGCATCATTGCCGGCACTGGCGTGCAGCGCGTTGCCGAACGGCGCCACGGTGCGTATCTGCGGCTTGGCGCGCAGCTCGTGCGCCACCTCCATCAGTTGCTCGCCGGCGATAGACACGGTGACCAGGCCGGCACCAGCAATCACCTCGGCCACCGTGCCCTGGGCCAGCAGCTTGCCATAGGCGATGTAGGTCAGCGCATGGCAGCGCTCGGCCTCGTCCATGTAGTGGGTGGAGACCAGCACCGTCAACCCCTGCGCCGCCAAGTCGTGGATCTGGTCCCAGAAGTCACGCCGCGCGGCCGGGTCCACGCCGGCGGTAGGCTCGTCCAGCAGCAGCAGCTTGGGGTCGTGGATCAGGCAGGCGGCCAGCGCCAGGCGCTGCTTCCAGCCGCCCGACAGCGTGCCGGCCAACTGCTTGCGCCGGCTGTCCAGGCCCAGGCGCTCCAGCGTGGCGGTGACCTTCTGCGGGCGGTCCCGGACGTCGTACACGCGGGCGATGAAGTCCAGGTTTTCTTCCAGGCTCAGGTCTTCATAAAGGCCAAAGCGCTGCGTCATGTAGCCCAGCTCGCGCTTGATCTGGATGGCTTGTGTGCGAATGTCGTAGCCCAGGCAGGTGCCCTCGCCTTCGTCGGGCGTCAGCAGGCCGCACAGCATGCGGATGGTGGTGGTCTTGCCGCTGCCATTGGGCCCGAGGAAGCCGTAGATGCGGCCCTTGGGCACCTGCATGTCAAAGTGGTCCACCACGGTGCGGTCGCCATAACGCTTGGTCAGGCCGCGCACGTCAATCACCGGTGGCTCGCCAGCCGGCGGCGGCGCTGGCGTTGCGGGCGCGCCGGTGGCCGCGCTGTTCACTGGCCCGCCTGTTTGCCGCGCGCCGCCAGGCGCACCTCCAACGGCTGGCCGGGGTGCAAGCGGCGCGCGTCGGCCGGTGCGGGCCGGGCCTCCACCATGAACACCAGCGTGGCGCGGTTCTCCTGGCTGTAGATCAGCGGCGCGGTGAACTCGGCCTCGCGGGCGATGAAGCTGAGCTTGGCCGCGATGGGCGCGCCGCAGCCATCGCAGCTCAGTTGCACCTCTTGCCCCAGCACCACGCTGCCCAGCAGCGGCTGCGGCAGGAAGAAGCGCGCCTTGACGTTTTCTGGTGGCAGCAGCGTCAACACCGGGGCGCCGGCCGGCACGTACTCGCCGGGCTGGTACAGCACATCCACCACGTCGCCGGCCTGCGGCACTTTCTGCGTCTTTTGCCCCACTCGCCACTGGGCCTGCTCCACCTGCGCCTGCGCGGCCTTCAGGTCCTGCTCGGCGGCCTTGACCTCGTTGTCGCGCGCGCCCTGGCGCGCCAGGCGCAGCTGGGCGTCGACGTCGCGCACCTTGGCCTGGTCGCTGGCCAACGCGGTGCGCGCCTGGTCCATGCTGGCGGGTGAGTTGAAACGCTTGGCCACCAGGTCGGCCACGCGCTTGTATTCGGCGTTGGACAAATCCAGGGCCGCCTGCGCCTGCGCACGCTGCGCCTCCAGCGCGGCAATCTCGTCCGGCCTTTTGCCGCGCTGCAGGTTGGTCAACAGCTCTTGCGCGCGCTGCTGGCGGGCTTCGGCCTCTTGCCGCGCTGCGGCCTCGCTCTGCTGCTCCAGCACAAAGGCCGGCGCGTCGGCGGCGGCGGCGTCGCCCCGCTTCAGGTACAGCTTGGCCAGCGTGCCGCCCAGCGGCGCGGCCAGGCGCACGTAGTCGGCCTCGGCATAACCGGGAAAGCTGTCGCGCGCCTGCTGCTGGCAGGCCGTCAGGCCGACCAGCGTGATGCACATGAAGCCGGTGCGCAAGACAAGGGCGATAGGGGCTGGCATGCAAGGCATTATCAGCACAGCCCCGCCGGACACCAAACCCCCGGTTTCGGCTGCGGTACGCGATGAGTCATGCTGCGGCGCAGCAAATGAGCGGCCATGCGGTGTTGCGCGCAAGATGCAAATCCTGTGCAGGCCGGGCGGCGCGCGTCAACAGAATGGTGGGCTGCGCCGTTACTGACCTAGAATACCTGTCAGTTTCCAAGCCCGGGATGGCGCATTGGTGGCTGCCGGTACTCTTTGTTACGCATTCTCAATCATTAAGGACCTCTCGACATGAAAAAAGTAACCCTCGCTATCAGCGTCGCCCTGGCTCAACTGCTGGCCGTCAGCGCCTACGCCCAAGCCGCCGCCCCCGCTGCTTCCGATGCCAAGGCCGTGCGCAAGGCTGAAGGCACTGCCGCCGCCAAGGCTCCGGTTGCTGAAGGCGAAGCCGCCGGCGCCAAGCAAGCCCCCAAGGCCACCGCCACCGCCGCCGAAAAGGCTGACGGCAAGGCCAAGCGCAAGGCTGAAGGCGCTGCTGCCGCCAAGGCCCCCACGGCTGAAGGCGACGCCGCCGGTGCCAAGCAAGCCCCCAAGGCCACCGCCACCGCCACCGAAAAGGCAGACGGCAAGGCCACCCGCAAGGCTGAAGGTTCTTCTGCCGCCAAGACCCCCGCCGTCGCTGGCGAAGCTGGCGCCACCAAGAAGTAAGCAACCGCTTCTTCAAAGCCTGCCCGTCGCAACATCGGCGGGCGCCCCACAAGGGCGGATGAGCAATCATCCGCCCTTTTGTTTTGCCTGCCCGGTTTTCTGCTGCAAGTGGCTTCCCCAGCGCCTTTCCCCTTGGTCGCGGCGTAATACCCGTTGCCGCCTTGCAGCCCCGCGCCGTAACGGGCATGCTGAGCCCCTTTGCGAACTGAAGGACGGCAACCATGCCCGAATTGGACTTTGACCTGCTGGTCGTCGGCGGCGGCAGCGGCGGCGTGCGCGCCGCCCGCATGGCGGCGCAGCGCGGCGCGCGCGTGGGCCTGATCGAGGCCGGCGCCCTGGGCGGCACCTGCGTCAACGTGGGCTGCATCCCGAAAAAGCTGTACAGCTTTGCCGCCCACTATGCCGAGGCCTTCCACGAGGCGCCCGGCTTCGGCTGGATGCTGCCCGAAGCACCGCGCTTTGACTGGGCGGTGCTGAAGGCCAACCGCAAGCAGGAAATCGACCGCCTGAACGCCATCTACCTGCAGCTGCTGCTAGGCGCCGGCGTCACCGTGCTGCGCGGCTGGGGCCGGCTGGCGGGCGAACAGGCCGGCGCCCAAACCGTCAGCTTGCAGCCGCCAGATGGCGCCGCACAACAAACCCTCAGCGCCCGCCACATCCTGCTGGCCACCGGCGGCCACGCCATGGTGCCCCACATTCCTGGCCATGAGCTGGCAGCCATCTCGGACGACATGTTCGACCTGCCCCAGTTCCCCCAACGCCTGCTGGTGGTGGGCGGCGGCTACATTGCCAGCGAATTTGCCTCCATCTTCAACGGCCTGGGCGCGCAGGTGACGCAGCTGTACCGCGGCAAGCAGATCCTGCGCGGCTTTGACGACGACGTGCGCGGCTTCCTGGCCGCCGAGATGGGCAAGGCCGGTGTGCGCCTGCGGCTGAATGCCGATGTGAAGGCGCTGCGCGCCGTGCCTGGCGGCATAGAAGCCACGCTGGAAGACGGCAGCACGCTGGAAGCCGACACCGTGCTGTACGCCACCGGCCGCGCCCCCAACGTCAGCGGTCTGGGCCTGGACGCCGCTGGCGTGGCCACGGGCGACAACGGCGCGGTGCAGGTCGACGCGCATTACCAGACATCGGTGCCCGGCATCCACGCGCTGGGCGATGTCACCGCCCGCGTGCAACTGACGCCGGTGGCACTGGGCGAAGGAATGGCGCTGGTGGACCACCTGTTCGGCCCGCCCACGGGCAAGGCGGCGCGGCAAATGAGCTACCAGTACATCCCCACCGCCGTCTTCACCCACCCCAACGTGGGCACCGTGGGGCTGACCGAACACGACGCGCGGCGCGAGCTGGGCGCCATCCGCGTCTACCGCAGCGAATTCAAGGCGCTGAAACACACCTTGAGCGGCAGCATCGAGCGCACGCTGATGAAGCTGGTGGTGGACGACGCCACCGACCGCGTGGTGGGCCTGCACATGGTGGGCGCCGACGCCGGCGAAATCGTGCAGGGCTTTGCCGTGGCCATGAAGGCGGGGGCAACCAAGGCGATATTCGACAGCACGATCGGCATCCACCCGACAGCGGCGGAAGAGTTTGTGACCATGCGGGATGCGGTGACGGTGGCGCCTGCGCAGGTGTGAGGCCACTCGCCGGCGCTAAGCCGGCCGCTTGCCCTTGGCCGCCAAGCCGGACAGGTGCACCTCCCGCGCCGCCGCCCGCCTTGCCTGCTCACGCCTGCGGCACGGGCGGCACAGCACGGCAATGGTCCACACATCGCCCTTCGCGCTCTCGTACCACCATTTTTGCTGCGTTTCGGTCCATACCTGGGCCACGCCGCAGCACTTGCAATTGAACGGCATGTCCACGTAGTAGCCGCGCTGGATAAACTCTGGCGCGCCGTAGCTGCCCGTGGGCCGCAAGTTGGCGGGGTTGACCAGCACATGCCGCTTGGCCAACTCGCGTTGCGCGCGCGCCTTGTCCTTCTCGCGCTGCTGGGTCAGTTCGGCCTCTTTCGCGCCGCGCTTGAGGCGGCGGCGCTCCAATAGGGAAAGGCGGCTTTGGCGGGGTTGCTTCATGGGACTGCCGTGCGCAGGGATGCCGCATTCTGAACCTACACTTGGCAAAACACCACCCCAATAACAAGGAGCCTCCATGACCAGCCCCGCCATGCCCACCCCCATCACGCACTGGCACCACATCGTGCAATCCAAGGACGAGCAAGCCCTGGCCGAATTGCTGGCCGATGACGTGGTGTTCGAATCCCCCGTGGTGCACACGCCGCAGCGCGGCAAGGCAGTGACGCTGGTCTACCTGCGGGCAGCACTGCAGGTGCTGAACAACGACAGCTTCACCTACCCGCGCGAGTGGTACAACGACCACTCGGCGGTGCTGGAGTTCCAAAGCACGGTGGACGGCGTGCTGATCAACGGCGTCGACATGATCGAATGGAATGCCGAGGGCAAGATCAATCAGTTCAAGGTGATGGTGCGGCCGCTGAAGGCGGTGAACAAGCTGCATGAGCAGATGTTTGCCAAGCTGAAGGAGCTGGCGCCGGAGTGGTTCGCCAACAAGGCCCAGTGAGCACGGGCATGCACCACGGCGCACTCATGATCGCCCGCCTGGCGCTGGGCGCCACGCTGCTGGCGCTGGGCGGCAGCGCGGCATGGGCGGTGGAGGACTGCACGGTCAACGGCGAATCGGTCAACCCGGCCAATGGGTCCACCACGCGCGACAAGACCGGCATCATGCGCTGCAAGGACCGCGACAGCGGCGTGCTGGTGCGCGAGCAGGAGCTGCGCGCCGGCAAGTTCGAAGGCCTGGTGCGCTATTTCAAGGACGGCAAGCTCAACCGCGAGTTCAGCGTCAACGAAAAAGGCAACCGCGACGGCCGCGCGCGTGAGTTTGCGCCCGACGGCACAACCGTGGTGCTGGACGAGACCGCGCGCAACGGCAGCACCGTGGGCCTGGTGCGCGCCTGGTACCCGGACGGCTCGCCGCGCCGGGTGGCCTGGGTCGGAGAGGAGCAGCAGCCACGCGAACGCGCCTCGGTGCAGTACACACGCAAAGGCCAGATCAGCGAGCTGGCCTGCGGCCCGCGCCCGCTGCTGGCACCCTGGGTGGACGACACCACGCTGTGCGGCTTCAATGGCAAGGCCTCGACGGTGGAAACGTTCGCCGAAAACGGCACGCTGCGCGCCGCCAACACCTGGTTGAACGGCGCCGCCACCAAGTCTGTCAGCTTCCACAACAACGGCAAGCCGGCCTCGGTGGACGAGGTGCAGGGCGAACAGCGGCTGCAGCAGCAATTCAGCGCTGACGGCGTGAAGCTGAAAGAGGTGCTGTGGCGGCTGAAAACTGAGGCGCAGCCGTCCATCAAGTTGCGCGAACGCGATTTCGCCGACGGCAGTGGCACGCTGGTGCGCGAGCAGGTGTTCGCGCTGGTCGACGTCAACAACCAGCAGCAAAACCGCCTGGCGAAAGACACCCGCTTCTACCTCAATGGCCAGAAGAAAAGCGAAGACGGCTATCAGCTGGAAAGCCGCACGGACGTGCACGACGCCAAGCGCTTCCACGACAACGGCCAGCTGGCCGCCCAAGGCCGCTACGTGGTGGAAGCCCGCTACCGCGAGCGCGCAGTAGGGGTACACCAGCAGTTTTCTGAGCAAGGCCGGCTGGTGGCGGAAAATACCTACAACGACAAAGGCAACATCCAGCGCGAGCGCGCCTGGGACGCCACCGGCCAGTTGCTGCGCGATGACGCGGTGTTCGAGGACGGCTCGCGCAAGGCCTTTGCGAAGTGACGCAATCCATTGAACGACATGACACAACCCCCACTGCACATCTCCACCAGTTTCGACGCCGGCGCCATCGAGGTGCTGAGCCTGGCTGACCCCGCCGACATCCGCCTGAACATCCGCCGCGACAACGCCAGCGAATTCGCCCAGTGGTTCCACTTCCGCCTGCAGGGCGCGGCCGGCGTGCCAGTCACGCTGCGCTTCATGAACGCCGGCCAGACCGCCTACCCCGACGGCTGGAAGGACTACCACGTGATGGCCAGCCATGATCGGCAACACTGGTTTCGCATCCCCAGCAGCTACGACGGCCAGGTGTTGACGGCGCAGGTGACGCCGGACACGCACAGCATCTACTTCGCCTATTTCGAGCCCTACTCGTATGAGCGCCACCTCGACTTGATAGGCTCGGCTGCCGCTTCGCCCCACACCGGCGTGCGGCACCTGGGCCTGACGCTGGACGGCCGCGACATGACGCTGCTGCACATCACCGACCGTGAAGGCGCAGCGGCGGACACGCCCAAGCGCACGGTCTGGCTGATCGCCCGCCAGCACCCCGGCGAGAGCATGGCCGAATGGTTCATCGAAGGCTTCCTGGAGCGCCTGCTGGACGAAGACGACCCGGTGGCCAAGGTGTTGCTGCGCCAGTGCGAATTTTTCGTTGTGCCGCACATGAACCCCGACGGCGCGGTGCGCGGCAACCTGCGCACCAATGCCGCCGGCGCCAACCTGAACCGCGAGTGGCAGAGCCCGACCATGGAGCGCTCGCCCGAGGTGTTCCTGGTGCGGCAAGCCATGCAGGCCACCGGCGTGGACATGATGCTGGACGTGCACGGCGACGAGGCCCTGCCCTACAACTTCGTCGCCGGTGCCGAAGGCAATGTGGGCTTCAACGAACGGCTGGACGGTTTGCAAAACGCCTTCAAGGCCGCCTGGCTGTCCACCTGCCCGGACTTTCAAGCCCGGCACGGCTATGGCCGCGCGGCGCCCAACAGCGCCAACCCCACGCTGGCCACCAACTGGGTCAGCCAGCAGTTCGACTGCCTGGCCAACACGATAGAGATGCCGTTCAAGGACAACGCCGACCTGCCCGACGCTGTGGTGGGCTGGAACGGCGAACGCTCCAGAAAGCTGGGCGCCAGCGTGCTGCAACCCATCCTGTCGGTGGTAGGCAAGCTGCGCTGAAAGCCTAAGGGCCGCTGGCAGCCGGCGCGTCCTGCCCCTGCAGGTAATCGCCGACGATGCCGGCCAGCCAGTCCATCACAAAACGCACGCGCTTGGACAGGTTGCGCCGGTTGGCGTAGAGCAGCGTCAACGGCATGGCGCGGGCCACATGCTGGGGCAGCACCGGCACCACACGGCCCACGGCCAGCGACTCCACCACGCCCAGCACCGGCACCTGGATGATGCCCAGCCCTGCCAGGCAGGCGGCGTGGTAGGCCTCGGCATTGTTCACCGTCACCGCGCCGGCCATGGGCAGGAAGCGGTCTTGCGCGCCGTCCATGTACTCAAAGCCCAGCGGCTTGGCGCCCAGCACACCAGCGAAATGCACCAGCCGGTGCGTGGCCAGGTCGTCCAGCGTGTGCGGCGTGCCGTGCTCTGCCAGGTAGGCCGGGCTGGCGCAGTTGAGCATGCGCAACTGCCCCAGCGGGCGCGCCACCAGGCTGGCGTCTTGCACGCTGCCGGTGCGCAGCACGCAGTCAAAGCCTTCGCGCACCAGGTCCACCCGGCGCTCGGTGCTGCTCAGCTCCACTTCCAACAGCGGGTGCGCCTGCAGCAACGCGGGCAGGTGCGGCACCACCACATGGCGCGCCAGGCCGGTGGACATGTCCAGCCGCACCCGGCCGCGCAGTGCCTGGGGGCCTTGCTGGAACATGCCTTGCAGCTCTTCCATGTCGGCCAGCATGTCCTTGCAGCGCTCGTAGAACACCTGGCCGTCCTGCGTGGGCTGCACCTTGCGGGTGGTGCGGTGCAAGAGGCGCGTGCCCAGCTGCGTCTCCAGCTGTTGGACCGCGTTGGACACCGTGGCCTTGGGCAGATTCAGCGCATCGGCCGCCTGCGTGAAGCTGGCCAGCTCCAGCACCCGGGTGAACACCTGCATGCGGTCCAGTGGGTTCATTGTTCTTATTTTTAATAATAATTAAATCAAATTCTACATATTTATCTATTTCAAGGCCATCAATAGACTTCCTTCCATCGCACAACCAACCCTGAAGGAAGCCACCATGAGCACGAACACCACCACCAGCCCCATCGTCCTGATCACCGGCGGCAGCCGCGGCCTGGGGCGCAGCGCCGCCCTGCACAGCGCCCGCCGCGGCATGGATGTCATCCTGACCTACCGCAGCCAGCAGGCCGAGGCCGACGCCGTCGTCGCCGAGATTGAACAGCTGGGCCAGCGCGCCGTCGCCCTGCAGCTGAACGTGGCCGACAGCCGCGGCTTTGCCGACTTCGCCGCCCAGGTGAAGCAGGCCCTGCAAGGCAGCTGGCAGCGTGAGCGCTTCAACTTCCTGATCAACAACGCCGGCACCGGCATGCACGCCTCACTGATGGAGACCACCGAAGCGCAGTTCGACGACATGGTGAACATCCACCTGAAGGGTGTGTTCTTCCTGACGCAAAAGCTGCTGCCGCTGATGGCCGATGGCGGGCGCATCCTGAATGTGTCTTCCGGGCTGGCGCGTTTCGCGCTGCCGGGCTACGCCGCCTATGCCGCCATGAAGGGCGGCATCGAGGTGCTGAGCCGCTACATGGCCAAGGAACTGGGCGCGCGTGGCATCTCCGTCAACGTGGTGGCGCCGGGCGCCATCGAGACCGACTTCGGCGGTGGCCGCGTGCGCGACAACCCCGAGCTGAACCAGTTCGTCGCCAGCCAGACCGCGCTAGGCCGGGTGGGGCTCCCCGACGACATCGGCGGCGTGATGGCCGCGCTGCTGTCGCCCGACACCGGCTGGATCAACGCCCAGCGCATCGAAGCCTCGGGCGGCATGTTCCTGTAACGGCCTCACAACCGGCTTGGCTGGCGCGGCCAGCTGTGCTTGCAAGGCCTGGCAGGCCGCCAGCAGCACGCTGTCGCGGCCGGCGCGCGCCTCCTCAGCGCTGGCGCGCAGCAGGTGATGCGGCTGCACGCCGGGCCGGCCCTTGGCGCCGCTGATGCCGCCGGTGGGCTCGCCCCACAGCAGGCCACGGTGGGCGGCGGTCACGGTGACGGCAAAATCTTCGGCCGCGCCTTCGGTGGCGGCGCCCAGCAGCACCGCCAGCGGACGCGGGTAGGCCGGCGTCACCTTCCAGGGCTGACCGGCTGCGGCCGGTAGCCCGGCGGCGGCAAACGGCGTGCGGCGGCGCACCAACACGCTGGCCGGGCCCATCCAGCGCACGGTGCTGAAGGGTTTGTTCATCAGCCAGGCCAGGATCTGCCAGGCCTGGGCACTGCCAGCACCGCTGGCCTGGCGCAGGTCCACCACCAGCGCGGCGGTGGCGCTGATGCGCTCAAACGCGGCGGCAAAGCGCTGCGGCAGCCCCGGGTCTTCAAAACTGCGCAGCACCAGGTGGCCGATGTTGCCCGGCAGCAGCTCGAACGCCATGTCGGCGCGCACGGCCACGCCTGGCGCAAAAGCGCTGGCGGACTTCGGTGGCAGTTGACGGGCGTTCATAAAGTGTGTGACAGCGTATGACCTTGATGCATTGCCCCACAGCTTACGCAACAGCGCCGCAGGGCCGCCAGCGCGGTGCGACGAAATGCAGTGCAGCGGGCGCGAATCAACACCGGCCTTCGCCAAAGGAAAACGGCAATTTTATGAAGCGGCCCGCCTCAGCTCAATGGCCGATTTGTTAACCACCCATAACCCGAGCAGCCAACGCCGGCTGCAGGGCCTGCCAGGCAGCCAGCAGCAGCGGGTCGCGCCCGGCCTGCAGGTCACCGCTTGATGCCTGCACACGCTGGTGCGGCGGCACGCCCAGGCCATCGGCGCCGGTGGGCTCGCCCATCAGCAGGCCCCGGTGGGCGGCATCGAAACTGGCGGCGAAGTCTTCGCCGGCCGCCCCGGTCTGGCGCCCCAGCAACAGCACCACGGGGCCGGCAAATGGCCGGGCGGTGGTGCTGCTCCAGGTGCCGGCTGCCGCCGGCTGGGCCTGGCCCTGGCCGCCTAGCCGCAGCCAGCGCAAGGTGGCAAAGGGCTGGTCCATCAGGTAGGCCAGCACGCACCAGGCCTGGCTGCTGCGCTCGGGCCCGCAGCGGTTGCGGCGCAGGTCCAGCACCAGCGCGCTGGCGCGGTGCAGTTCGTCGCGCAACAGCATGGCAAAGCCCGGCGCTGCAAAGCGCTGCAGCACCACGTGGGCTACGCCGCCTGCCAGTTGGGTGAACACCAGCTCGGGTGGTAAGTTGTCACCTTCGGAAAAGAAGCTTCCACTCACTTCAGGATTCAGCGCTCTCAACACGGCGCGCTCCTGCGCGGCCGGGCAGCAGACCAGCGCGCGGTGGCCATTGGGCTTGTCAGCAAAGCTTGCATAGGACCGCCAGCTTAAAAAGCCACTGTGGTGGCCGCAATCCGCATGTGATGAAACGCGCATTTACGGGTATGGACGACGCCATGGGCAGCGCGGCGCAGCCACCACTCAATGACGCATTTGGGCCGTCCCTCGCCAAACCTGGCGGTCTCTGCTACCGTGCCGGGCAGCCCCCTCCATCCCAACATCAGGCCATTGCCCACCATGACCGCCTTGCCCACTGACCTTGCCGATTGCACCGCCACCCAATTGCTGCAGCTCTACCGCAGCCGCCAGGCCTCGCCGGTGGAGGCGGCCAGCGCGGTGTTCGCGCGCCTGGACAAGTACAACGACGTGCTGAATGCCTTTTGCTTCACCGCGCCGGAGCAGGCCGCCCAAGCTGCCGCGGCCAGCCGGGCTCGCTGGCAGCGGGGTGCGCCCTGCGGGCCGCTGGACGGCGTGCCGGTGTCCATCAAGGACCTGATCCTGACCAAGGACATGCCCACGCTGCGCGGCAGCCACAGCGTGGACGCCAACCAGCCCTGGGAGGTGGATGCACCGGCCACGGCACGGCTGCGCGAGGCCGGCGCCGTCATCTTCGGCAAGACCTGCACGCCCGAATTCGGCTGCAAGGGCGAGACCAACTCGCCCCGCACCGGCATCACCCGCAACCCCTGGAACCCAGCCAAGACCTCCGGTGGGTCGTCAGGCGGCACAGCTGCGGCGGTGGCCGCCGGCATGGGGCCGCTCTCGGTGGGCACGGATGGCGCCGGCTCGGTGCGCATCCCGGCGGCGTTTTGCGGCAACTTCGGCCTGAAGCCCAGCTTTGGCCGCGTGCCGGCCTACCCGCTGTCGCCCATGGGCACGGTGGCCCATCTGGGGCCGCACACGATGAGCGTGCAAGACGCGGCGCTGATGATGAACGTGTTGAAGCAACCCGACGCGCGCGACTGGACGTCGCTGCCCTATGACGACAGCGACTACACCGCCGGCCTGAACGACGGCATCGCCGGCCTGAAGATCGCGTATTCCCCCACGCTGGGCTATGCCCAGGTGCACCCCGAGGTGGCGGCGGCCGTGGAGACCGCTGTGCAACAACTGCAGGCGCTGGGCGCCCATGTGGAATTGGTGGACCCGGGCTTTGACGACCCGCTGGACATCACCACTGGCCTGTGGTTCTCCGGCATGTGGATGCTGTGGAACGGGCTGACCCCAGAGCAGCGCGCGCAGCCCGACCCCGACTTTGCGGCCCAGGCCCAGTTGGGCGAAAAGATCACCGCGCTGGAACTGCAACGCCTGGCCGTGCGGCGCGGCGCCCTGGGCTCGCACATGCGCCAGTTCATGCAGCAGTGGGACCTGCTGGTGACGCCTGCCGTGGCGGTGCCAGCCTTCGACGCCCGGCCGGCCGGCCAGGTGCCCATGGACCCGGCCGCCATGCTGGGCTGGACGCCGTTCAGCTACCCGTTCAACCTGACGCAGCAGCCGGCCTGCACCATCCCCTGCGGCCTGACGCGAGACGGCCTGCCGATCGGCCTGCAGTTCGTCGGCCCCATGTTCGGCGACGCGTTGGTGTTGCGCGCCGCGCGCGCCTATGAGGGCGTCCGGCCGATTCCCCGACCCCGACTCGGCTGAGGGAATTCAGCATAATGCCCTTGGCCCCCCGGCCGACGCTAACAACACACACCTCATGACCTTCCTGGCCCTGGACATTGGCAACACCCGGCTCAAATGGGCACAGTACGAGGCTGCCCGGCCGGGCGCCAAGCTGTTGGCCCAGGGCGCGGAGTTCCTGGAAAACATCGACAAGCTGGCCGAGGGTGCCTGGGCCCGGCTGGCTGCCCCCCAGAAGATGCTGGGCTGCGTGGTGGCCGGCGATGCGGTGAAACGCCGCGTGCAGGAGCAGATGGAGCTGTGGGACGTGCCGGCCCAATGGGTGGTGGCCAGCGAGGCCGAAGCCGGCCTGACCAACGGCTACGACCACCCCACGCGCCTGGGCGCCGACCGCTGGGTGGCGATGATTGGCGCCTACCACCACATGCTGGCGCAAGGCCCGGCGCGGCCCATGGTGGTGGTGATGGTGGGCACCGCAGTGACGGTGGAGGCGGTGGACGCCAGCGGCAAGTTCCTCGGCGGGCTGATCCTGCCCGGCCACGGCATCATGCTGCGCGCGCTGGAGTCCGGCACCGCTGGCCTGCACGTGCCCACCGGCGAGGTGCGCGAATTCCCCACCAACACCAGCGACGCGCTGACCAGCGGCGGCACCTATGCCATTGCCGGCGCGGTGGAGCGCATGATCCAGCACGTGCGCCGCCGCTGCGGCGCCGAGCCGGCCTGCCTGATGACTGGCGGCGCGGGCTGGAAGATGGCACCCAGCATGTCGGTGCCGTTTGAGCTGGTGGACAGCCTGATCTTTGACGGGCTGTTGCAGATTGGGAAAAGCCGATTTGGCTGAAGCACTGGCGGCGCGGCGTGGGAATTGCTGGTAGCCAACGCCACTGGTAGGCGTGGCCAGGTCAACGCCACTGGACTGATGGCTGCCGACGTCACTGGGGCGCGTGGCTACGCGGATGTCCCCCGGGCCTTCGGCCCTCCTCCTTGATTCCGCTCCGCCACACGCCCCAGCGACATCGGGTCAATTGGCACGCGCGACGCTTGAATGCCTGCACACCAGCCGTGTCGGCGTGATCCCCAAACCAAGCATCCGCTGCTGCACTGCGCAGCCGTCCTATCAAGCCGCCAGCCCGTCAGCGGCTTGGAACAACGCCTGCCTGGCCTGGCTGATGATCTGCCCGCGCCAGGCATCGGTGTCGGTGTAGAAGGCGTCGCGCATCTGCTGGTGGATGCTGGCGGCCAGGTCGGCGGGTGCTTCAGGATGCATGTGCAGCCAGTGGTCGGCGCGCAGCGCGGTGATCATGTCCATCAGCGGCAGCGTGCCGTATTCCAGCGCAATGCCGGTGTGCTGTGCCTGCGGGCATTCGTCATAGATGGAGCCCCACATCAGGCCGGTCAAAAAGGCTGAGCTGGATGAGCCGTCGTAGATGGAGGTGATGGCCTTGCCGTCCGGGCCGCCCCACCATTGGCGCGCGCGCTGCACGGCGGCGGCGTCATCGCGGCCGGCGTAGATGCGCTCGCCCACGCCGCTGGGCCCCAGGCCGGTGTGCAGGTCTATCCAGGCAATGTGTCTGGCCTGGCGACCATGCCGGCGCAGCACCTCGCGCAGCGTGGTGTTGCTCCAGGTCAGCGCCGTGCCGCCGTAGAACAGGCCATCGGCAAACTCGTGCTGGCCCTGCGTGGTGGCGGCTTGCAAGGCCGGCATGCCATGCTGGGCGGCGTAGGCGGCGGTGGCGGCCTGATTGGCGGCATCGGGCGGCCAGTGCGCGGGCAGCAGCAGCGGGTGCACGTCGCGGTAGGCGGCGTTGACGGGCAGCGGTTTTGAAAAATCCTGGAAATTGCGGTTCAGGTCCACGTTCTCGTGCGTGACGCGGCGCAGGTGCGAAAAGCCATGCGGGTTCAGCGCGTGGATGTACAGCACCGCCACGCCGTTGGCGCGCGCATGCGCCAGCCACTCGGCGTCGTGCAGCGCGAACACCTGCACGCCGCTGCCGCAAAAGCCTTCGACGCCGTGGCAGGCGCTACTGACGATCAGCAGGCGCTGCGCATCCGCGGCGCCATCGCGCGCCACGTCCATGGCCAGCACCTCGCCTTGCGCGCCGGGCAACGGATGGGGCATGGATTCCAGCGCCAGGCCTGCCGTGGCCGCTGCTTCAAGAAATTTGACGCGCGCCTGCGCGTAGTGGGCAGAGAAGGCCTCAGGTATTGCAAGCATGCGGCCTGGGGGTGGCTCAGGCCGCCGTCTTGCCTGGCGCCAGCCAGGTCTCGGCCAGCCGCACCCAGTAGGTGGCGCCCAGCGGGATCAAGTCGTCATTGAAGTCATAGCTGGGGTTGTGCAGCATGCAGGGGCCACCGCCGTGGCCCATCTCGCGGTGGGCGCCGTCGCCGTTGGCGATGAAGCAGTAGGCACCGGGCTTGGCCTGCAGCATGTAGGCGAAGTCTTCCGCGCCCATGGTGGGCTCCTGTGGCAGCACATTGGCTTCGCCCACGATGTCCATCATCACCCGGCGGGCAAACTCGGCCTCTTTCGGCGAGTTGATGGTGGGCGGGTAGTTGCGGTGGAAGCTGAACTCGCACGTGGCTTCGTTGGCGGCGCAGATGTGCTCGGCCATCTGCTGCATGCGCCGCTCGATCAGGTCCAGCACTTCGATGGTGAAGGTGCGCACGGTGCCCTGCAGCTGGCAGCTGTCGGGGATGACGTTGGTGGCCTCGCCAGCATGGATCATGGTGACCGAGATCACGCCCGCGTCCACCGGCTTCTTGTTGCGGCTGATGATGGTCTGGAAGGCCTGCACCATCTGTGCCGCCACCGTGACCGGGTCGACGCCGTTGTGCGGCATGGCGGCATGGCCGCCCTTGCCGCGAATCGTCACCTTGAATTCGTTGCTGGAGGCCATCACCGGCCCGGCGCTGACGGCGAACTTGCCCACCTCGGAGCCCGGCCAGTTGTGCATGCCGAACACGGCCTCGACCGGGAATTTGTCGAACAGGCCGTCGTTCATCATCTCGCGCGCGCCGCCGCCGCCCTCTTCGGCCGGCTGAAAGATCACGTACACCGTGCCGTCGAAATTGCGGTTCTTGGCGAAGTGCTGGGCCGCGGCCAGCAGCATGGCGGTGTGGCCGTCATGGCCGCAGGCGTGCATCTTGCCGGCGTGGGTGCTGGCGTGGGCAAAGGTGTTGAACTCCTGCATGGGCAGCGCGTCCATGTCGGCGCGCAGGCCGATTGCGCGGGGGGAGCTGCCGTTCTTGATGATGCCCACCACGCCGGTCTTGCCCATGCCCCGGTGGATGGGGATGCCCCACTCGGTCAGCTTGGCGGCCACCAGGTCGGCGGTGCGCACTTCCTGGAAGCACAATTCCGGGTGGGCGTGGATGTCGCGGCGCACAGCGGCAATGCCGGCCGCCTGCGTGACGATGCTGTCGATGACCTTCATGAAGTCTCCATGAGCTGGCTTTGGGGAAGCGGCCAGTCTAGCGCGTTATCGGGAAACCCATGATGGCGATGAAATCCCCGCCGGGCCGCCCCAGGGGGATTTGCGGCCCCCTCGGGGGCAGGGAGCACACGCAGTGAGCGACCGTGGGGGCTATGTCCTCACCTTGCCGTCGCCCGTCAGCATGGACAGCTCGACAAAGTGCGAAGCCACGTGGTTGGTGGGCGAAAACTTGACGGTGAAGCCGCCAAAGGACACATCGCTCATGGACTCCAGCCCCGTCACCAGGCCGTCACGCGTCACCTTGCCGCCGGCGCGGCGCAGGCCCTCGGTGAACACCTTGGCGGCGAGGTAGCCTTCCATGCTGGAGAAATTGGCGTGCGCGCCGCCGCCGGCCTTCTTCACGCTGTCGATGAACTCGCGGGCGATGGGCCTGGCGCGGTTGTAGGGCGAGGGCATCACCTGCGACACCACGACGCCGGTGGCGTCCTTGCCCAGTTCGTCGGCCAGCGCCTGCGTGCCGACGAAGGACACGTTGAAGAAGGTGCCGCCGTAGCCGGCCTTGCGCGCCGCGCGTATGAAGGCGGCGCAGGCCTTGTAGGCGCCGATCTGCACGATGGCGTCGGGCATGGCGGCGGCCAGCGTCTTGACGGCGGCATCCACCGCCACCGTGTTGCGCTCCACCGTGGCAGTGGCCACGGGCTTCAGGTTGCGCGACTGCAGCGCCAGCGTGACGCCATCCAGGCCGGCCTTGCCATAGGCGTCGTTCTGGTAGAACACGCCCACCTTCTTCAGGCTCAACTCGGTAAGCTGCTTGACGATCAACTCGGTCTCATCGTTGTACGAGCCGCGCAGGTGGAACACGGGCTTGCTGAACGGATTGCGCAGCCCCATGGCGCCGGTGAAGGGGAACAGGAACGGAATTGCCGCCTTGTTCACCAGCGGCAGCGCGGCCAGACTGGTGGGCGTGCCGATGTAGCCAAACAGCGCGAACACGTTGTCGTCGATCAGCTTGGTGGTGTTGGCGGCGCAGCGGTCGGGCTCGTAGCCGTCGTCGAGCTTGTTGATCTCGATCAACCGGCCATTGACACCGCCCTGCGCATTGATCTGGTCGAACCAGACCTTGGCGCCAGAATGAAACTGGATGCCCAGCTGGGCCGATGGGCCGGTGAAGGCCGCTGATTGGCCCAGCACAATGGCACCGCTGCCCTGGGCGCGCGCCAGATTGACAGGGGCGACCAAGGCGGCGCCGGCGGTAAGGGAAAATTGCCGTCTGGTGATCATCATGGCATTATTGCTATTTATGGCGGACAGGCAACGGTAACCTCCCGGTTCCCGTGATGCTTGTCGCATGCGCCCAACCGCCTGGCCTTTGCCACTACCCCCGATCCACCCCGCTCCTGTCATTTTTGCTTCATGGACAGCCTGCCCTTCACCACCACCATCCTGGGCGCCTGCCCGCACGATTGCCCCGACACCTGTTCCCTGGTCACCACCGTGGTGGATGGCGTGGCCACCAAGGTGCAGGGCAACCCGGCCCACCCGCACACCGACGGCGCGCTGTGCACCAAGGTGTCGCGCTACACCCAGCGCACCTACAGCCCAGACCGCTTGCTGCACCCGATGAAGCGCAGCGGGCCCAAGGGCTCGGGCCAGTTCGAGCGCGTCAGTTGGGAGGACGCGCTGGCGGACATAGCGCATCGTCTGGGCGCCATAGCCAGCCGCGACCCGCAGGCTGTTTTGCCGTACAGCTACGCCGGCACCATGGGGTTGGTGCAGGGCGAGGGCATGGCGGCGCGCTTTTTCAACCAAATGGGCGCCTCGCTGTTGGAGCGCACCATCTGCTCTTCCGCTGGCGGCACCGCCATGACCTACACACTGGGCGCCAAAGTGGGCATGCGGGTGGAGTTCTTTGCCGAGGCCAGGCTGATCATCATCTGGGGCAGCAATTCGATTGCCAGCAACCTGCACTTCTGGCGCCTGGCGCAAGAGGCCAAACGCAACGGCGCCAAGCTGGTGTGCATAGACCCGCGCAAGACCGAAACGGCCGACAAATGCCAGGAACACATCGCGCTGAAGCCCGGCACCGACGCCGCGCTGGCGCTGGGGCTGATGCACGAGCTGATTCGCCACGATTGGCTGGACCACGACTACATCGCCCAACACACGCTGGGCTGGGAGGCCTTGCGCGAGCGCGCTCTGCAATGGCCGCCCGAGCGTGTGGCCGAAGTGTGCGGCGTACCCGCCGAGCAGGTGCGTTCTCTGGCGCGCGACTACGGCGAATGTGCGCAGCGCGGCGAACCGGCCGCCATACGCATGAACTACGGCATGCAGCGCACGCGCGGCGGCGGCAACGCGGCGCGTGCCATTGCCTCACTACCGGCATTGACAGGCGCCTGGCGGCATCGGGGCGGCGGCGTGCTGCTGTCCAGCTCGGGCACCTTCCCGGTAGACAAGGAAGCGCTGCACATGCCCCAGCTGCTGGCCGGGCGCACGCCGCGCACCATCAACATGAGCACCATTGGCGACGACTTGTTGCGCCCAGCGTCGCCCGAGTTTGGCCCTCAGGTGGAAGCGCTGATCGTCTACAACAGCAACCCGGTGGCGGTGGCGCCCGAATCGGGCAAGGTGGTGGCTGGCTTCGCACGCGAGGACTTGTTCACGGTGGTGCTGGAGCATTTCCAGACCGACACCGCCGATTACGCCGACTACCTGCTGCCCGCCACCACCCAGCTGGAACACTGGGACGTGCACCTGAGCTACGGCCACACCGACGTGGTGCTGAACCGCCCGGCCATCGCCCCGCTGGGCGAAGCCAAGCCCAACACGCAGATCTTTCGCGAGCTGGCGCGCCACATGGGCTACACCGGTGCGGCGTTCGAGGAAGATGATGAGTCACTGTGCCGGCGCGCCTTTGGCAAGCTGGTGCCCTTCGACACCCTGCTGGCCCAGGGCTTCGCCACCCTGCCCACGCCCGAGGCTCCGTTTGCCGATGGCGGATTTCCCACGCCCTCGGGCAAGTGTGAGTTCTTCAGCGCACAGCTGGCCGCCACGGGCCAGGACGGCCTGCCCGATTACCTGCCCAACTACGAGCAAGCTGGCAGCGACGCCGACTACCCGCTGGCGATGATCTCACCGCCAGCGCGCAACTTCCTGAACTCCACCTTCGTCAACGTGCAAAGCCTGCGCGACATCGAAGGCGAGCCGCTGCTGGAAATGCACGCCAATGACGCCCAGGCACGCGGCATCCAGTCGGGTGGCATGGTGAAGGTGTTCAACCAGCGGGGCGAATACCGTTGCCGCGTGGAGGTGTCGGCGCGCGCGCGGCCCGGCGTGGTCAACGGCCTGGGCGTCTGGTGGCGCAAGCTGGGCCACGATGGCAAAAACGTCAACGAGCTGACCAGCCAGCGCCTGACCGACATGGGCAACGCGCCCACGTTTTACGACTGCGCGGTGCAGGTCAGCGCGCTGTAGGCGGCATCAGGCTGTCCAGCAGTGTGCGCAGGCGCGCCAGCTGGGTGCCATCCGGTGGCTGGACCACCTGCACGGCCTGCGGGCCGGCCGCCTCTTCGCCCTCGATCACCAGGCTGCCCTGCAACACCGTGCCGGCCAGCGTCAGCGTGGCCAGCGTCTGGCCGTCGCGTTGCAGCACCAACAGGTAGTCCGGCCCACCCGCCATTGCCAGCGGCGCGGCCTGGCCCTGGCGGCGCAGGGGCAGACGCGCCAGCACATCGGCCACGGCAGCGGCCTGACTGCGCGTGAAGCTGCGCCACTGGTCGCCGTGCCGCACGCGCAGCGTCTGCCAATCTGCCGGCAGCAGCAGCGGCGCCCCCTGCACTTTCGCCGCAGCCAGGCTGCCAAGTGCCCGCCCCGGCGCAGCGCCACCCGATGCCACGCTGCTGTCGCCAACGGCCTCCGCGGCCGGCGCACGCGCCTTGGCCATGCTGTTCCTCGTGGCGGACTCGCGCCTGGCTTCCAGCGGCGGCAGCGCTGCGGGCTCGGCAAGGCCGCCTGTCACCCCTTCGGGCCTGGGCGCCGCCATGGCCGGCGCAGCCGGCGCGGGCCGCATCACCGAGGCAGGTGCAGGTGCAGGTGCAGGTGCAGGTGCAGGCGCTGGCAGCGGTGGCGCGGCAAAGGGCTCGGGCGCGCGCTCGGCGGCGGCTTTCGGTGCCGGAGTGACTTCTTGCATGACGCGCGCCTCATCCGCGCGCGCGCTGGGTGGCGGTGGCAGCGCAGGCGGCGGCACGCGCGTGGCTTGCACAACACCTGAGGGTTGCTGCGGCGGTGGCGAAGCAGGCGCCGTTGTGGCCAGCGCGTCGGACTTCTTGTCCGCCAAGGCAACGGCTTTGCGCGCCGGCACTGCAACGGCTGAATCGGCCGCCTTGGCCGGCATGTCCTTCCCAGCTTGTTCCGCTGCTGCCATCGGGACCTGGCTCTTGGCAGTTTCCTCAGGCAGCACCCGGTCGACCAGCGGTGAGGTCTTTGGCGCAGCAGGGGTCACTTGTTTGGGTGCCGGCAGGCTGGAACTCACCTCCTGCGGCGCCTCGGTCTGCTCGTAGCGCAGCACCAGCGTGACGAAGCCGGCCAGCAACACGGTGGCCAATGCCGCATTCCAGGGCCGGGCCGTTGCGGGCGTACCACCGCCGCCCAGCAACCAGCGCCAGAAGGACGGCCGGGCTGGAGCGGGGCGGGGTTCTGGCAACTCCGCCTTCAACGCCGGCCGCAACTGTGAAGCGGCGTGCGCGTGAATGGCCGCGCGCACCGCATGCGGCGGCGCGCCAGCCTCGTCCGGCGCGTGCTCCAGCGCCTTTTTCAAGCGGGCGTCGCGCAGTTCAGTCATGTGGCGGCCCCGCCTTCGAGCACGCTGAGGTAGTGTCCCATGCAGCCGCGCAGCTTGGCCAGGCCATAGCGCAGGCGGCTTTTCACGGTCTCGAAGCCCAGGTTCAGCCGTTGGGCCAGCTCTTCCACGCTGGCGCCGTCTTCATGGTGCAGCAGGAAGGCGGCGCGTTGCGCGTCCGGCAACTGGTCCAGGCAGCGCAGCAACTGCTGGCCGGCGGCACGCCAGAAAGCCAGGTCTTCGCTGGAGGGATGGGCCATGTCCACCGCCGGGCACAGCCAATCCAGCGGGTCGCCGCTGTCCTCGCCGCCGTCTGCCGAGGTGGCCAGCGCGTCCAGGCTGACGTCGCGCCCCTTGACGCGCAGCCGGTCCATGGCGGCGTTGTGGGCAATGGTGTAGGCCCAGGTCTTGAAAGAAGCGCCCTGCGGCTGGAAGCTGGCGCGTGCATTGACCACGCGCAGCCAGGTGTCCTGAAACACCTCATCGCCGTGGCGGTCGGCCAGTTCGCTGCCCAAAAGGCGCCGCACAAAGCGCAAGAGCCCGACCTCGTGGCGGGCATACAGGGTCTCGAAGGCAGCGATGTCGCCAGCCGCGTAGGCCAGCATCAGCTGCTCATCCGAACGGGTGTCTTTGTCGGGCATGGGCGGATTCTCACACCGGCTTGTACGGCGCGCACACGCTTTCGGGGTTATTCCAGGGCTGTCCGGGCATTGGCATGCGGTTCACCGCCCTTTCACTGGCCGATCCGTGTCTGTTGGTGCAGGTGCGCGCGCGGCGCGCCCTCGCCGTCGGTGTATTCGGCCAGGAAGTCCAGGAAACGGCGCACCGCCGGCACCATGCCGCGGCGCGACGGAAACACGGCGTGGAAGATGCCAGGGCGGGGCTCCCACCCCGGCAGCACCAGCTCCAACCGCCCGTCTTTCAGCTCATCGCGGCACATGTAGTCCGGCAACACGCACATGCCGCTGCCGCACAGCGCAGCGAACTTCAGCGTCAGCATGTCGTCGGCCACATAACGCGGCTGGTGCACGAACGCATACTGTGCCCCCCCCGGCCCCACCAGGTGCCAGGTGGCCTTGCCGTCCTGCGCCGACATGCTCAGGATGTCCAGGCGGGTCAGGTCGTCCACGCCGGTGGGCCGGCCCTGGCGCTGCAGCTGTGCCGGGCTGGCCACCAGCAGCGTGTGGGTCAGGCCCAGGTTTTTCACCACCAGGCTGCCGCTGGCCTCCAGCGTGGGGCGCACGCGCAGCGCCACGTCCACGCCCTCTTCCACCAGGTCCACCACGCGGTTGCTGACGCGCATGTCCACCTTCACCTGCGGGTAACGGGCCAGGAACACCGACATGATGGGCCCCAGCGTGGAATGGGCCAGCGTGACCGGGCAGGCCACGCGGATGGTGCCGCGCGGCTCGGTCTGGGCCTGCTCCACCGACTCGCTGGCGGCCTCCGCGGCGTCGCGCATGGCCACGCAGTGGCGGTGGTAGACCTCGCCCACCTCGGTCAGCGACAACTTGCGCGTGGTGCGCTGCAACAGGCGTACGCCCAGCCGCGCTTCGAGCTCCGCCACGCGGCGCGACAGCTTGGATTTGGGCACCTCCAGGTGCCGCCCGGCGGCGGCAAAACCGCCCCGATCCACCACCTCGGCAAAGTACAGCATGTCGTTTAAATCCTGCATGGGCGCCTCCATTGTCCCGCCAGTAGAACAATCTATTGCATTTTTGCCAGCTTATCAATGATTAGCTTCGTCCGCACAATTATCCCCATCGGCTCATCAACTTCTTTCAAGGAAACATCATGAAACTCTTGCACATCGATTCCAGCGTCATGGGTGGCAACTCCGTTTCCCGCCAACTGACCCAAAACATCGTCGCCGAATGGCGCGTCAACCACCCCGGCACCGAGGTGGACTACCTGGACCTGGCCCAGGACGCCCCCAACCACCTGTCGGCCGACTCGCTGGGCTTCCGCGCCGCCGCAGGCGCGAACTTCACCGACGTGCAAAAGCATGAAAACGCTGTCTCTGAAGCGCTGGTCAGCCAGTTCCTGGCCGCCGACGTGGTCGTGGTAGGTGCACCGCTGTACAACTTTTCCATCCCCAGCCAGCTGAAGGCCTGGGTGGACCGCATCGCCCAGCCGGGCCGCACCTTCACCTACACCGACAAGGGCCCCAAGGGTCTGGCCGGCGGCAAGAAGGTGATCGTCGCCTCCACCCGCGGTGGCGTGTATTCCACCAGCGAAGGTGGCCGCAGCATGGAACACCAGGAGAGCTACCTGCAGACCGTATTTGGTTTCCTGGGCATCACCGACGTGCAGTTTGTGCGCGCCGAGGGCGTGGCGATGGGCGACACGGCAAAGGCCGAGGCGCTGAACAAGGCGGCGGCGGATACCCGCATCGTCGCCGGCACCGTGGCTGCCAACGACAGCGCCAAGGCCGTGGCGGCCTGAGGGGCTTGCTCACCCGGCGCCAGCCCAGCTGGCGCCAATCACCAAAAAGCCCGCAGATGCGGGCTTTTTGCTTTGGGGCGGTGGGCAGCCTCAGCCGCCGCTGTGCTTTTTGATGAAGGCCATGTAGGCATCCACCCAGCTTTGCACGAACTTGCGGCTGCCTTCGCTCACCCCGCCATCGGCGTCAAAAAAACCTTCCTTGACCTGGATGAAGGCCTCGGGCTGACCCAGGGTGGGCATGTCCAGGTAGGCCAGCACATTGCGCAGATGCTGCTGCGCCAGCGCTGTGCCGATGGCGCCGATCGAAGCGCCTATGACACCGGCCGGCTTGCCAGCCCAGCAGCTTTTGCCATAGGGACGCGAGCCATTGTCGAGCGCGTTTTTCAACACCCCGGGGATGGAGCGGTTGTATTCGGGCGTGACGAACAGCACGCCCTGCGCGGCCTGCACGGCGGCCTTCAGGCGCAGCACCGGCTCGGCCTGGTGGCCATCGTCGTCCTGGTTGTACGGTGGCAAGTCGCCAATGGTGACGTGCTCAAACGAAAAGTCGGCGCTCGCCAACTTGGCCAGCGCCAAGGCCAGCTTCAGGTTGTGCGAATCCTTGCGCAGACTGCCCACCACCACGGCGATCTTGTATTGGCTCATGAACAACTCCGGAAAAAGCAACACCCACGACCGGACGGCCTGGAAGCCCATTCTGTGAGCGCTTCGCTGGGGGAGTCTGTAGCCCTGCGCACACAGCAAGCCCGAAAGGCGGGGCCAGATGCGAGGGGTTTGCGGCGATGAAGCTGCCGCGCGCTGAAGGCATCAGCAGCCAGCCGCATTCAACGGCCGGCCACTGGAATTCGGGCCAAGCCCGAAAGGGCGATCAACCGCCCTTGCTGGGACGCTTGCCGGGGTTCTTCTTGCTGCGCGTGGCAACACCGCGCTCCAGGCTGCGCTTTTGGCCGCGCACGGTGCGCACCGTCTGGCCTGGCAGGGGGGTGGGGCGGGGGGTGGCTTTGCGTTCGGCTTCGGTTCTGGGTTCTTTGGCCATGAAGGGCTCCGGATAGATGGTTGGAAAACCCTCTATTAGACCCGATCCGCAAAGCCCTCGCCCAACCGCCTGCCGGCACCGGGGCGGCGCCTCGACCGGCGCGTCTATCATGGCAGTTCACGATCACGACCACGAAGCGTCAGCAAGAGGGCCCCACAGATGACATCCGGTATTCGCAATCTGCGCATAGGCAAACGCCTGGCCCTGGCCTTTGGCATCGTCCTGCTGATACTGGCCACCAGCGCCGCCGTCGGGGTATGGCGGCTCAAGCAGCTCTCCAGCACCGCCCATGCGTTGGGCACGGTGGACGCCGAGAAGCTGCGGCTGGCGTCGGTATGGCGCCAGACCATCGACCTGAACTGGGTGCGCACGCGCGCCGCCATCCTGGACCCCATGACTTCGCGCATGGCGGCCTGGCAGGCCGACATGGACAAGACCTCGGAAACCACCACCGCCTCGCGCAAGCGCCTGCTGGAACTGCTGCAGACGGACGAGGACAAGGCAATGGTGGCCGAGATAGACAAGGCGCGCGAGGCTTACCGCACGCCGCGCGCCAAGGTGCTGAAGGACAAGATGGCCGGCGAGGACGTGACCGAGGTGATGGAAAAACAGCTCAAGCCGCTGGCCCAGGCCTACAGCGATTCCATCCTGAAGCTGGAGCAAAAGCAGCAGGCCGCCATGGACGCGGCGCTGGCCGCCGCCGAGAAGAACTCGGCTGACGGGCAGATGATCTTGATTGGCGGCGGCATTGCCGCCGTGCTGCTCAGCAGCTACCTGGCCTTTGCGCTGTCAGCTTCCATCACCACGCCGCTGCAGCAGGCCAGCCAGAGCGCCAGGCGCATCGCGCAAGGCGACCTGAGCCACCCCTTGCGGGTGGAAGGCAGTGACGAAACCGCCGAACTGCTGCGTGCGCTCAGCGAGATGCAGGGCAGCTTGTCACAGGTGGTCTCCAAAGTGCGCACCGGCTCCGAATCCGTGGCCACCGCAAGCGCCGAAATCGCCCAGGGCAACCACGACCTGAGCGCCCGCACCGAAAGCCAGGCCAGTGCACTCGAAGAAACCGCCGCCTCCATGGAAGAGTTGAGTTCCACCGTGAAGCAAAACGCCGACTCCGCCCGCCAGGCCAACCAGCTGGCCATGAGCGCCTCCAGCGTGGCGGTGCAGGGTGGCGAGGTGGTGGGCCAGGTGGTGGAAACCATGAAGGGCATCAACGAGGCCAGCCGCAAGATCTCCGACATCATCAGCGTCATCGACGGCATCGCCTTCCAGACCAACATCCTGGCGCTGAACGCGGCCGTGGAAGCCGCCCGGGCCGGTGAACAGGGCCGGGGTTTTGCCGTGGTGGCCAGCGAGGTGCGCTCCCTGGCCGGGCGCAGCGCTGAAGCCGCCAAGGAAATCAAGAGCCTGATCAGCACCAGCGTGCAGCGGGTCGAGCAAGGCAGCAGCCTGGTGGATCAGGCCGGCAGCACCATGAGCGAGGTGGTGGCCAGCATACGTCGGGTGACCGACATCATGGGCGAGATCAGCGCGGCCAGCACAGAGCAGTCACAGGGCGTGGCGCAGGTGGGCGAGGCGGTGCAGCAGATGGACCAGGCCACGCAGCAGAACGCTGCGCTGGTGGAGGAGATGGCGGCTGCGGCCAGCAGCCTGAAGGGGCAGGCGCAGGAGCTGGTGGGCTCGGTCAGCGTGTTCCGGCTTGCGTAACGAAGGCTGGCAGCCGCTTATTTTTTGACAGCGGCGGCCTCGTCCAGCGCCTTGCAGGAGGGCGAGCACACCGCCTGGGACTTGCCCAGCACCTTGCGCGTGCCCATCAGCGAGCGCGCGCGGTGTTTGCCGCACAAGAAGCACGACATGGTGGCCGCGCCAAAAGATGCCGCGGCCTGGAAGGGAGAGCCTGACACTTTGGACTTGTAGCGCAGCCCGTCGGCCAGGACCGCTGTTTTTGCTTCAGATCTTGCCATCGAGGGATCCCTTCACTGGTTTGCCCATGGCCTGCGCGATCGCCGCCTTGGCCTGCCCTTCGGCAGTCAGCGCGGTGTCCAACACAGAGCGGCACAGGCCTGCATACTGGTAATTGATGTTCTCGTACAGCTCAGCGGCGGCTGGATAGGCGTCCAGTATATCAGCCAACTCGCTGTTGGAGGCCAGGGCCTGCATTTCGTTCACCAGACGCGCCACCACCGAGGCGTATTGCGCGGCGTCCACATCCACGCGGCTGTCGTCCAGCCGCTGCAACAGGGCCGCCAACACGCGCAGCACAGTCGTATCGATACGGACAATGGGGGTTTGGGTGGCGTTCATGGAGTCTATTTTGGGGCTGGCGATTCAAATGCAAGCGCCGACTCACTTTCTCAAACAGGAGTCTACACGCTCTGTGAAGCTGGCGCCGGCCGCCACCCAGGTATCCTTTAGGCATGTACGCCCAATTCTTCGGTCTGCAGCAGGACCCGTTCGCGATCGCCCCCGATCCGCGCTACCTGTTCCTCAGCGAGCGCCACCGCGAGGCGCTGGCGCACCTGCTGTATGGGCTGGAGGCGGGTGGCGGCTTTGTGCTGCTCAGCGGCGAAATCGGCACCGGCAAGACCACGGTGTGCCGGCATTTCCTGGAGCAGGTGCCGGCGAACTGCCAGGTGGCCTACATCTTCAACCCCAAGCTGACGGTGCTGGAACTGCTGCAAACCATTTGCGACGAGTTTGGGTTGAAGGTGGCCCCGCAAGGGTCAGGGCCGGCGACGGTGAAGGACTACATCGACCCGCTGAACGAATTCCTGCTGGCCTCGCATGCCCAGGGACGCAACAGCCTGCTGGTGATCGACGAGGCGCAAAACCTGGCCGTCGACGTGCTGGAGCAACTGCGCCTGCTGACCAACCTGGAAACCAGCCAGCGCAAACTGCTGCAGATCGTGCTGATCGGCCAGCCGGAACTGCGTGAGCTGCTGGCCCGGCCCGAGATGGAGCAACTGGCGCAGCGCATCGTGGCACGCTTCCACCTGGGGCCGCTGACCGAGGTTGAAAGCGTGCACTATATGGCGCACCGGTTGGCCGTGGCCGGCATGACCGGGCCGCTGCCGTTTGGCCGCGCGGCCACGCGGCGCATCCACCAGTTGACCCGGGGCGTGCCCCGGCGCATCAACCTGCTGTGCGACCGTGCGCTGCTGGGCGCCTATGCCCAGGGCCAGAGCGTGGTGGACCGCAAATTGGTGGACGCGGCGGCGCAAGAGGTTTTTCTGCCGCGCGCCGCGACCGGCGGCAGCGGTTGGCGGCGGCTGTCACCCATCGCCACGCTGGCCTGGGTGGGGCTGGGTGTCACCCTGCTCGTCGGTGTGCTGACGGCGGTCTGGCTGGGCACGCGGCAGCAACCTGCCCGGACCGAGGCCGCGAGCAACGCTGCAACCCAGAGCGGCATCGACAATTCGAAGCAACGAAGCGCAAAAAACGATAAATCCGAGCAATTGGCGGCAATTTCCACCCATTCAGGTGCAAGCGCGCCTGCAACGTCAGCAAGCCCAGGCCCAGCCCCCGTCGCGGCCAGCAACCTGGCGGCGCTGACCCTTCTGCGTGATGAAGACCAGGCCTGGCGCGAACTGGCGCCGCTGTGGGGCCTGCCACCCAGCGCTGAGCCGCCCTGCCAGGCCGCCGCACGGGCGCAGACGCCCTGCTTCAAGGGCAACACCAGCCTGGCGCTGATACGCCAGCTGGCCCGGCCCGGCATCGTGACCTTGTACGACGACAAGAAGCAACCGTTTTACGCACTGCTGACCGGCCTGGGTGACCACAGCGCCCGGCTGCAGGTGGACGGCAAACCCTATAGCCTGCCGCTGGCCACGTTGGCCAATTTGTGGCGTGGCGAATTCGCCACCTTCTGGCGCGCGCCGCCGGGTTTTGGCGGCAAAGGCTTGGGCGAGGCCGGCCCGGCGGTGGACTGGCTGGCCCAGCAACTGGCGCGCTTCAACGCCCAACCCCCGCCCACCGGGGCGCAGACGCTGGACGCCACATTGCGCGGCCGTATCCAGGCCTTCCAGCTGGCGCAGGGCCTGCAACCCGACGGCCGCCCTGGCCCCATGACACTGATGCAGCTGAACCGCACGGCCGGTGTGGCCGAACCACGCCTGCTGCGCACGGAGAACACCGACCATGTCGTACATCCTTGACGCGCTGCGCCGCGCCGATGCGCAGCGCACCCGTGACCTGCTGCCCGGCGCCGCCGCCAGCACCACGCGGGTGGTGTTTGCCGACACACAGCCCTACCGCCGGGGCCTGCCGTGGCCGGCCATCGCCATCGCGTGCGCACTGCTGCTGGCAGGCTTCGTGGCCTGGCACTTCTGGCCTGCGGCCACGCCAGCAAGCCCAAGCCCCGCCCTTCAGCCTGCGGCGCCGGCCGCCGCCACGCCGGTGGTGATGCAGCAGCCCGCCACACCGGCCATCGCCCAGCAGGCAGCAACAGCGCCGGTGGCAGCCGCTGCGCCGGCCCCCTCGCCGGCGGCGGCTTCCGCCTCAGCACCCGCGCGCGTGGAAGCAGCAGCCCCGCCGCGCGCAGATACCCGGGCAGTGACACTGGATGAGTTGCCAGCCACCCTGCGCGCCGAGTTGCCCAAGCTGGCCATCACTGGCTCGGCGTATTCCGACAACGCGGCGCACCGGCTGCTGATCATCAACGGCCAGGTGCTGCATGAAAAGGATGAGGTTGCTGCTGGCGTGGTGCTGGAGCAGATACAGCCTCGCGCCGCCGTGCTGCGCTACAAGGGGCAGCGGTTCCAGTTGTCTTACTGAGACCTTGCGGGACAGACCACTGCAAAGCGGTGCTCTGTCCTTAACACTTTGTCGGATGTTGGCTGTTCCTTGCGGGACAGACCACTGCGAAGCGGTGCGCCGTCAATGCGCGCCCGCCGCCGCGTCCGCACTGCCGGCACCGGCCCGCTGCGGCCGTGTGATCCATACGAAGGGGATCAGCAGCACGAACAACACCGCGGACACGTAAAACACGTCATTGGCCGCCAGCATGAAGGCCTGCTGGTCCACCAGCCGGTTGATGGTGCCCAGCGCCTGCTCCGGGCTCATGCCTGCGGCACCCAGGCCGGTCAGCGCGCTGTTCGTGGCCGTGCTGCCTTGGTTGACCAGCTCTGACAGTTGCGCATGGTGCATGGCCGCGCGGTCCTGCCAGATGGTGGTGGCGATCGAGGTGCCGAACGAACCGGCGGTGATGCGGGCGAAGTTGGACAAGCCGGACGCGGCAGGCAAGCGGTCTGGCGTCAAGCCCGACAAGGTGATGGTCACCAGCGGGATGAAGAAGAAGGCCATCGACACGCCCTGCACGATGGTGGGCAGCATCAGCGTGCCGAAATCGGCCTGGGTGTTGAAGTTGGAGCGCATCCACAAGACCAGCGCAAAGACCAGGAAGGACAGGCTGGCCAGCCAGCGCGGGTCCACCTTGGTGATGTTCTTGCCCACCACCGGCGACAGCAGGATGGCGAACAAGCCCACCGGCGCCAGCAGCATGCCGGCATCGATGGCGGTGTAGCCCATGAACTGCTGCAGCCACAGCGGCAGCAGCACCAGGTTGCCGAAGAACAGGCCGTAGCCCACCGCCAGGGCCAGCGCGCCAGCCCAGAAGTTGCGCCGCTTGAACAGCGTCAGGTCGACGATCGGGTGCTCCTCGGTCAGCTCCCAGGCGAGGAAGAACACAAAGCCCAACAACGCCACCACGCCCAACGCCGTGACTTCGGCGGAGTGGAACCAGTCCAGCTCCTTGCCCTTGTCCAGCATGATCTGCAGCGCCCCCACCCACAGCACCAGCAGGCCCAGGCCGACGCCATCTATCGGCAGTTGGCGTGTGACGCTCTCGCGGTGGCGGTAGATGCCCCAGGTGATGAAAGCCGCCAGCATGCCGACCGGGATGTTGATGTAGAAGATCCACGACCAGGAGATGTTGTCGGTGATCCAGCCGCCCAGCAACGGTCCCATCACCGGCGCCACCAGCGTGGTCATGGCCCACAGCGCCATGGCCAGGCCGGCCAGCGCTTTCGGGTAGCTGGACAGCAGCAGCGTCTGCGACAGCGGGATCATGGGGCCGGCCACAAAGCCCTGCACGGCGCGGAACACGATCAGCGTGGTCATGTTGGGGGCCAGGCCGCACAGCAAGGACGACAACACAAACAACATGATGCTGAGCATGAACAGGCGCACCTGGCCGAAGCGTTGCGACAGCCAGCCTGTCAGCGGCAGCGAAATGGCGTTGGCAACGCCAAAGCTGGTGATGACCCAGGTGCCCTGGTTGGGGCTGACGCCGAGGTCGCCGGCGATCACCGGCAGCGACACGTTGGCGATGGACGAGTCCAGCACGTTCATGAAGGTGGCGGCCGACAGGGCAATGGTGCCCCACATGCGCGCCGAACCGCTCAGCGGCTCATACACACCAGGTGGATTGGAAGTTGACATGGGAGAAGCCTGTGCGGTGTGGTGTGCGTGCGGTTCTGGCAGCAGGCTCAGTGCGCAGCCTTGGGTGCGCGGCCTTCGTTGGCGGCAATCACCTTGCGCACCTCGGCGTTGGCAGCGTCGTCGCTGGAGGCCAGTGTGGTAGTTTGCTGCGCCGGCGCCTTGCTGGGTACGCTGGCCAGCGACAGGCCGTCGCGCTTGCTGGTGTCCACTTCCACATCCATGGACAGGCCCACGCGCAACGGGCTTTGCACCAGTTGCTGGGCGTCCAGCAGCACGCGCACCGGCACGCGCTGCACCACCTTGATCCAATTGCCGGTGGCATTTTGCGCCGGCAGCAGCGCAAACGCCGCACCGGTGCCCGCGCCCAGGCCGGCAATCGTGCCCTTGTACTCCACCTTCTTGCCATACACGTCAGCGGTCAGCTTGGCCGGCTGGCCGATGCGGATGTTGCGCAACTGCACTTCCTTGAAGTTGGCGTCCACCCACAGCTGGTTCAGCGGGATGATGGCCATCATCGGCGTGCCGGCAGCCACGCGCTGGCCCAGTTGCACGGTGCGCTTGGCCACGTAACCGTCCACCGGCGCCAGCAGCGCCGCGCGGCTGTAGGCCAGGTAGGCTTCACGCACCTTGGCGGCGGCGGCCTGCACATTGGGGTGCTGCTCCACGCTGGTGCCTTCTGTCAGCGTCTGGTTGCTGGCCAGTTGCTCGCGTGCGGCCACCACGCCGGCCTGGGCTGCGGAAAGCTGGCTCTTGGCGGCGGTCAGCGCGCTTTGCGCGTGCTGCAGTTCTTCGGTGGAAACGGCGCCGTTGCCGGTCAAGGACTGGCGGCGGTTCAGGTCGTCGGTGGCGCGGGCCACGTCGGTTTGCGCCTTGACCACGTCGGTCTCGCGCACGGCAACCTGGGCGGCGAAGCTGCCGTTGTTGGCATACAGCGTGCGCACCTGGCGCACCACCTGGCCCAGGTTGGCTTCGGCCTGGTCCAGCGCCACCTTGGCGTCGGCCGGATCGAGCTTGACCAGCGGCTGGCCAGCCTTCACGAAATCGGTGTCGTCGGCCATGATGGCCATCACCGTGCCACCGATTTGCGGCGTGATCTGGATCACGTTGCCCGCCACATAGGCGTTGTCGGTGGATTCATAGTGGCTGGCCACCAGCCATTCGTAGGCGCCCCAGCCGGCGGCGGCGATCGCCACCACCACGCCCAGCAGGGTCAGGATTTGTTTGCGTTTGCCATTGCCAGCCGGCGCGGTGGGAGCGGCGTTGTTGTTGGTGCTCATGGTGTGTGCCTTGTGTCTTGGAATCTGTTGCGAGTTGTCGAGATGTTCAGGAGGCCGGCTTGGCCTGGGCCACGGCATGGCTGGCCGGCGCGTAGCCGCCGCCCATGGCGCGTATCAGCGCCACGCGGTTGTCCAGCGCGCGCGCCGTCAGGTCCACGCCCACGCGGCGCTGGGCCAGCACGGCGGTCTCCGCATTCAGCACGCTGATGGCGGTGCTCAGGCCGGCGTGGAAGCGCTGGGCGGCGATGTCGTAGCTGCCTTCGGCCAGCGTCTGCGCCTGGCGCGCTTGCGTCTGCTGGGCGGCGATGGCCTGGCCGGAGCTGAGCTGGTCGGCAGCCTCGTGCACGGCTTCCACCACGGCGACGTTGTAGCTTTCGATGGCGGCGTCCAGGTCAGCCGCCTTGCCGCGCAGGTTGGCGCGCAGGCGGCCACCCTCGAAGATGGGCAGGCGCACCGCCGGCCCCACACCCCACTGCTGGCTGCCAGACTCGAACAGGCGGCTCAGGCCGATGGCGTTGAGGCCGGCAAAGGCCACCAGGTTGACGTTGGGGTAGAACTGCGTCTTGGCCACGTCCACGTCACTCGTGGCGGCTTCCACCCGCTTGCGTGCGGCCCACACATCGGGGCGCTGGCCCAGCGTATCGGCGGCCACGTAGGCCGGGTTGGCAGAGACCTTGATGCCGTCCAGCGCCGGCAGCACCAACGCGTCCACCACGGCCTTGTCCGCCACCAGGGCGGCCAGCGCATTGCGCGTCAGTGCCAATTGCTCATTCAGGGTTTCGATCTGCAGCTTGGCGTCCGGCAGGCCGGATTCGCTTTGGCGCAGTTCCAGCTGCGTGTCCAGGCCGGCATTCTTGCGTTGCTGCACCAGCTTCAGCAGGTCCTCGCGCTGGGCCAGCACGCGGCGCGCGATCTTCAGTTGCTCGTTGTAGCGCAGCAGTTGGAAATAGCTGCGCGCCACGTTGGCCGACAGCAGCAGTTGCGCCGCCTGCGCATCGGCCTGCACCGCCTGCGCAGTGCCCAACGCCGCCTTCAGCGCCGAGCTGTGCCTGCCGAAGAAGTCCAGCTCCCAGCTGCCGTTCAACTGCAGCGTGCCGAGCTCGCGCGTGGTGCCGGCCAGCGGCGGCGGGTAGATGCCATTGCTGTTGAACTGCTGCTTCGTCAGGTCCAGCGAGGCGCCCAGTTGCGGCTTGCCCTCGGCGTCCGCAGAATCGGCACCGGCCTGCGCGCGGCGCAGGCGCGCCTGCACCAATTGCAGGCTGGGGTTGTTGGCGGTGGCGCGGGCGATCAGCTGGCTCAGTTGCTCATCGCCAAACTCGCGCCACCACTGTGCCGCCACCGGGGCCTGGGCAGCGCCCGCTGGCACTTGGCCGACAGCGGGTACATCGCGCAGGTGCGACTGCTGCTTGACGTCGGTCATGGCCGCGCAGCCCGCCAGGGCCAGTGCGGCCAGCAGGGCTGTCAGGCGCAGGCCCGCGCCGGTGTTGTTGTTGTCATTGCTCATGGTTTTCTCCTTGGGCCTGCAGGGTCTTGGCATTGACCAGAATGCGGCGCAAAAAATCTTTCAACTGTTCCCACTCTTCCATCGAAAAGCCGGCCAGCATCTCGTTTTGCACGCGCGACAGCACCACCGGGATCTCGGCGGCCATGTCACGGCCATGCGGGGTCAGCTCCAGGTTGACCACGCGGCGGTCGTCCACCGAGCGCACGCGGCGGCACAAGTCCTTGGCCTCCATGCGGTCCAGCAGGCGGGTCATGGCGCCGGCGTCCAGGTCGCATTCACGGGCCAGTTCAGCCACCGGCATGCCGCCGGTCTTGAACAGCTTCAGCAACGGCATCCACTGGGCATTGGTCAGGCCCTTGGGTTCCAACTCGCGCGCCACCGCCTGGCCCACCAGAGTGACGCTGCGGCGCATCATGTAGCCCACGCTTTCGCCAGACAGCAGGTTTTGGGGATCGTAGAAGTCCAGTGCCCGCAGCATCCGGCACGGCTCCGAAGCCTCGTCGTCTTCGCTGGAAGGGGGTGGGTTTGTATTCATGCCGTGATATTAATTGCCTAGACAATTAATGTCAAGGCTGCTTTTTACATGGCAATATTCAGACCAGGGGAATTCCCGGCCACAATCCGGCCCATGCAGCCCATCAAGCGCTCTGCGGTCTTTGTTCTGGCGCTGGCTTTGGCTGGCGCACTGCTTGTGCAGGCCGTGCAAGCCCAGGCCCAGCCGCAAGAGATGTCGCAGCGCAGCAAAATCATCGCAGCGCTGAACAAATTGCGCTCCCAAGGCTGCGACGGCCTGCCGGGCGCGAGCCCGGAGCTGGAAGAAAGCCCACGCGCGTCCCGTGCCGCCAGGCAACTGGCAGACGGCAACCCTCTGCCAGAAGCCCTGCGGCAGGCGGGCTACCGCGCCCGGCAGGCGCTGACTCTGCATGTGCGGGGTATGGATCTGGCCCAGCCGCTGCAAGCCCAGTTTCCCGCTGGTGCCTGTGCCGAATTGTTGAAGCCGGGGTTCAAGGAAGTCGGCCTGCACCAGAGCGGGCGCGACCTGTGGCTGGTGGTGGCGCTGCCTTTCACCGCACCGGCGGTTGAGGATGCCGCCCAGGTGGCCCAGCAGGTGCTGGCACTGGTGAACCAGGCCCGCGCTGCCAGCCGCCGCTGCGGCAACCGGCTGTGGCGGCCCGCGCCGCCGGTGAAGGCGCAAGCGCTGCTGACCGTGGCCGCGCAGCAGCACGCACGCGACATGGCGCGCAACAACTACTTCGCCCATGAAGCGCCCGACGGCAGCCAGGTCAGCCAGCGCGCCACCCGGGCCGGCTATGCCTGGCGCAAAGTGGGGGAAAACATTGCCGCCGGCCAGGGCAGCGCGCAGGAAGTGGTGGCCGGCTGGTTGCAAAGCCCGCGCCATTGCGACAACCTCATGGACCCGGTCTACACCGACATGGGCCTGGCCTATGCGCTGGCGCGCGAGGGTGACCAGGGCATTTACTGGGTGCAGGTGTTCGGCGCGCCGCGCTGATTTGCAACACAAGGTATCCGGCGTCGGCACCAGCCCGGCGCAAGGCGTTACAGGAACACCCACACTCCAAGCAAGAAGGCGTTGACCATGAAAAAACTTCTCACACTGCTCGCCCTGGCCGCCTGCGCGCTGGGCACGGCGTCCGCGCAGACCAACGTCGGCGTTTCCATTGGCATCAACCAGCCCGGCGTGTACGGCCGCATCAACATCGGCAACTACCCGCAGCCCCTGCTGATGGCACCGCAGCCGGTCATCATCACCCAGCAACCGATGGCGGTGGTGCGCCAGCCCATTTACCTGTACGTGCCCGAAACGCACCGCCTGCACTGGGCCCGGTACTGCGGCCGCTATTCAGCCTGCGGCCAGCCGGTGTATTTTGTGCATGACCGCTGGGTGCGCGAGCAGTGGCAGCGTGAGCGCGCGCATGACCGCGGCCGCCACCGCGGCTGGGACAAGGACGATCGTGGTCACGGTAACGGCCGCGGCCATGACCGTGACGACCACCGTCGCGACGGCCAGCGCCGCGACTGACAGGCCCGCCTTGACCCCGGTCTGACAGGCCGCCATACTGCTGCCGCAACCGGCATCGCCCTGCCCCGGGCGATGGCGTGCTTGCCGGAGGACGCGCATGGGCCTGTTCAGTTTCTTCAAATCTGCCAGCCAGGACTCGGCGCTCAGCTGCCCGCGCCAGCATGGCGCACTGGCGCGGCAGGATGTGTTCGACGTCCGCATGTATCACTGCGCCGAATGCGATGGCCGCTGGCTGCCCGGTGCGCAACTGCCCGGCTTCTTCAAACACCTGTCAGACCCGGCGCAGGCAGCGCGCGACTTTCGGCAATTGCTGGACCAGCAAGGCCAGACCTCCAGCGCGCGTTGCGCCGTGGACGGTGCCGCCATGCGCTACATCACCCAACGCGGCGTCACGCTGGACGTGTGCACCGCCTGTCACGGCGTCTGGTTTGACGGCGGTGAGTTGAACCAGATGATGGTTGCCGGCGCCTCCCAACAAAGCTCAGATCAAACCAAGGAAGGCGCCGCAACCGGCAGCACGGCCGCAACGGCTGCGGGCGCGGTCGGCACAGCAGCCGTGGCGGTTGCCGCCGCCGAGGTGGCAGCGGGCTTGTTCGATATCTTCAGTTGAGAAGAAAGAACAAAAGAGGGTGCCGCCGGACTACAGGTCGTCCAGATCCGCAGGCTGGGTGTCCCCGGAACCAGCGCGAAACACCACCTCGCCGCTGGGCACATGGATGACCCGCACCTCCTGGCCATACGGTGACACGCTCTTGGCCGCCAGTGCAACGGCCAGCGACATGTCTTGGTACAGATCCTGAAAACCCGAATCGGGCAACAGGCGACTGGTCATGGTGTTGTTGCTTTCGATGCGATACCCGGTGGAAGCCACGATGATCCTCCTTGAACGCGTGCCGACAAAGCCGGCTTCGCTTTCACACATTTCAAGACCATGGTAGGCCGCCGCCTGCATGGCTTGATGACAGGATACGCAACTGAACCGTTAGAACTGTAAGCAGTTGTAATGCTGCTGCGCAACAAGTCAGGCAGTGCTGCGACGCAGCAACCAGAACGGGTGCGCAACGGCGGATTTCAACCAGCGTTTCAGACCAGTAAACCACGCTTGGCCAGCATAGGCCGCACCTGCGGATCGCGACCGCGGAAGGCGCGGAAAGCGGCCGCCGGGTCCTCGCGGTTGCCGGCGCTGTAGATGTTCGCCAGCAAGCGCTGCGCGGTGGCAGCATCGAAGGGGTCGCCAGCCTCGATGAAGGCGTCATAGCCGTCGGCCTCCAGCACCTCGGCCCACATGTACACATAGTAGCCAGCCGCATAGCCGGCACTGGCAAACAGGTGCTGGAAATGCGCCAGGTGGTGGCGCTGGCCGATGTCGTGCGGCACACCCAGCAGCTCGCACTGCCGGGCCTCAAAGGCGGCCATGTCCACCGGCGTGCCGTTGGGCAGCGCATGCAAGGCCATGTCCATTAAGGCCGGGCCGGTATACATCACCGTGGCCCAGGCCTGGTTGAACTCGCGCGCCGCCTTCAGCTTGTCCAGCAACGCATCGGAAATGGGCGCACCGCTCTGGTAGTGGCGCGCATGGCGCTTGAGCACCTGCGGCTCCACCGCCCAGTTCTCGAACAGTTGCGAAGGCAGTTCGACGAAATCCCGCAGCACCTGGGTGCCGGCCAGGCGCTCATAGTGCACCTGCGACAGCAGGCCATGCAGGCCGTGGCCGAATTCATGGAACAGCGTGCGCACGTCGTCGGCGCTGAGCAGCGTGGTGTCGGCCTTGGCGAAGTTGTTGTTGTTGATGACGATGGGCAGCGTGCCGCCGTCGTGGCCGGACTGGCTGCGGAACACGCTCATCCAGGCGCCGCCGCGCTTGGTCGGGCGGGCAAAGTTGTCGCCGATGAACAGGCCCAGCAGTTGCTGGTCCGGCCCGCGCACCTCCCACAGGCGCGCGTCGGCGTGGTGCAGGGGAATGCCCTTTTGCTCGATGAACGAGACACCGAACAGGCGCTGCGCGCAGTCAAACATGGCGCCAATCATGTTGTCCAGCGTGAAATAGGGTTTGACCTCGGCGTCGTCCAGCGCATAGCGCTGCTGGCGCACTTTCTCGGCCAGGTAGCGCCAGTCCCAGGCGGCTATGGCCTCGGGCTCGCCCAGCTGGCGCGCCATGGCCACCAGCAATTGCCGATCCTCGGTGGCCTTGGCCTTCGCGGGCTCCCAGGCTTGCTGCAGCAATTCCATCACGGCAGCGGTATGGCCGGCCATGCGGTCCACCAGCGCATAGTCGGCATAGCTGGCGTAGCCCAGCAGCGCGGCCTGCTGCTGGCGCAGCGCCACAATCTGCGCCACCAGCGCGCGGTTGTCATGCTCGCCGCCCTGGGCGCAACGGCCGCAGCGGGCCTGCCACAGCGTCTCGCGCAGGTCGCGCCGGCTGGAAAAGCTCATGAAGGTCTCGAACGAGGACAGCGACAGCGTCACCGCATGGCTGCCCTCGGGCAGGCCGCGCTGCTGCGCCGCGGTGCGGGCGGCGGCGCGAGCGGATTCAGGCAGGCCGGCCAGGTCGGCCTCGCCTTTCAGCGCCAACAGGTAACTGGATTCCACCGCCAGCACATTCTGCGAAAACTGCGTGTGCAAGCCGGCCAGATCGGTCGCCAACTGGACAAAGCGCGCACGCTCGGCGGGCGCCAGCTTGGCACCTGCACGCACGAAATCCAGGTGCACGCGCTCCAGCAGGCGCAACTGCTGGCTGTCCAGCCCCAAGGCCTCGCGCCGCTGGTACAGCGCATCCACCCGCGCGAACAGGCCGGCGTGCATGTAGATGCGGCTGTCGTGCTCGGCAATGCGCGGCGCCATCTCACGCTGCACCGCCTGCAAGGCGGGCGAGGTTTCGCTGGCCGTCAGGTTGTGGAACAGCAATGCCACCCGGTTGTAGAGGCGGCCGCTGGCATCCAGCGCCGCCAGCGTGTTGTCAAAGCTGGGCGGCTGCGGGTTATCGGCGATGGCGTCGATCTCGGCCAGGTGCGCCGGCAACGCGACGTCAAAAGCCGGCACGAAATGCGCGGGCTGCACGCGGTCGAAGGGCGGCAGACCATAGGGGGTATCCCAGTCCTGCAACAAGGGGTTGGTCAGTTTGTCGGGGGTGACAGCGTTCATCGTGGGGCTCAGGAGGGGAAACGGAGGTGCCCGCCGATTGTAGGAACAAGCCCGCCAGGGGCGCCAGAGCCCCTGGCGGCAACACGGTGGGAACTTTTTGCCACCCATGGCCCAATAGAGACAGTACCCGCCCCACCGATGACCGCACCCGAGACCGTCACCGCCGAACCCGTCGCCGAGACCGATGCCCAGCTGGCCCAGCGCATTGCCAAGGGCGACCGCCAGGCGCTGGCGCGGCTGTATGCGCGCGACAGTGCGGCCGTGTACCGCTACGGCCTGGCCCTGTGCGGCAACCCGGCGTGGGCGGCCGACGCCATGCAGGAGGCTTTCATGCAGTTCATTCAGCAGTCCAAGGGCTACGCCGGCGAACGCGGCTCGCTGGGTGGCTACCTGTGCGGCATTGCCCGCCACCTGCTGCTGGCGCAGTTGCGCGAGCCCAAGGTGCCCGAGCCGCTGGACAATGCCGCCGACGCGCTGCCGCCGGGCATCGCCGATCCGGCCGACGGGCCGCTGGAGCTGCTGGTGGCGCGGCAAAACACCGAGGCGCTGCTGGCGGCGGTGCGCCAGCTGCCGCTGCCGTTTCGCGAAGCCTTGATCCTGGTGGACCTGCAGGAGTACGACTACGCGCAGGCGGCTCAGATCAGCGGCGCGCCATTGAACACGCTGCGCACCCGCCTGTTTCGCGCCCGCAAGCAATTGGCGCAACTGCTGGCGCAGCCCGCCGGCACCCCGGGGCCTGGCTGCCCCACCCCTTCCGACCAAAGGAGCGACCATGTTCAGGCATGAGCTTTTCCCCTTCAGCAGCGACGACGCCGGCCGCAGCGAGCCAGCCATCCCGCTGGCGCAGCAACTGCGCGAAGCGCGTGACGGCCTGCGCCGGCTGGTGCCGCCACCGCATGTGCTGCCCCAGTTGCTGGACGCTTTCGAGCAATTGCGCCATACGCAGGTGCTGCAGGCACCTGCCGCCAGCGCCAAGCCCTCGCTGCGCCAGCGCGGCTGGCTGTGGCTGGCCCGGCTGTCACCACTGGGCGTGGGCGGGCCTGATGCCGGCGGCGACGGCCCACGCTGGGCCACCGCCTGCCTGCTGGCCATGACGGTGGGCCTGATCGTGCTGATGCAGCCCGGCATGCCCGGCGCACCCAGCCAGGACGACGCCTGGGCCGGCCCCGGCTTCGTGCCACTGGTGCCCACCAGCAGCATGGCGCGCACCGGCGCCGCCTGGCTGGTGCACACCGAGTTGTCGCACGCCAACCTGGCCTCGCTGGGCGCGCCCTTCGATCCTTCGCGCGCCAGCGACACGGTGCAGGCCGAATTGCTGGTCAACGCCCGCGGCGACGTGCTGGCGGTGCGCCTGCCCTGAATCCACGCTTCCCAACCCTGTCACACACCTTCATCTTTGCACTGGAGTTTCATCATGCGCCACCCCCTCTTGAACAGCCTGGCCCTGGCGGCCGCGTTGGCCTGCGCGCCCGGCTGGGCACTGGTCTCGCTGGACGATGCCCCCGAGCGCGCGTCCGCACCGGCCGCACGCAGTGAGCTGATCGCCCTGGCGCCGTCCGCCAACTTCAACGTTGACTTCGCCAGCGATACGCTGCCCATGGCGGCCACCGAGCTGATGCAGGAGCGCCGCGTCAACGGCGCGCCCTACTGCGCCGATGCCATCAACGAAAGCATCCAGACGCTGGCCGACGGCAACCGCATCGTGCACAAAACCACCACCCGCCTGTGCCGCGACAGCGAGGGCCGCACCCGGCAGGAAACCGAGGTCAACGGCAAAAAGCGCATCTACATCAACGACCCGGTGGCCAAGCGCCAGTGGACACTGGACCCGCAGGAGAAAACCGCCACGCCGCGCCGCGTGTTCGACATCGCCAGCTTCACGCACGACGCCACCGACAGCAAGGAGTGGCGCGACTACGCGCAGCAGATGCGCGACTGGGGACGGCAGTTCAGCGAACGCATGCGCTCACAATTCGGCGACAAGGGCACCCTGCCGCCGCTGCCTCCCGTGGCCGCCGTGCCGGCGGTGCCCCCTGTTCCCCCGGTGCCGGCCGCGCCAGCGGCCCCAGCCGCACCGGCAGCGCCGCCCGAGCCGGTGGTGATCACCGAGACGCAGACCGAGTCGCGCGGGGCCAACGGCCGCACGCAGCGCGAGGTGCGGATTTACCGCATGGCGCCCACGCCCGAGGGCGCCGCCTCCACACCGGCTTCAGGCGCAAGAACGCGCGAACTGGTCACGCGCTTGCGCCTGCCTAACGACGCCAGCATGCCGCTGCCGGCCAACATGCCGCCGATGCCGGCACTGCCGGCCAACATCCACATCAGCACCGGCAACTGGAATTTCATGACGCCACGCGGCCCGGGCGCAACCACGCCGCTGGGGCAGCGCGACATCGATGGCGTGAAGGCCAGCGGCGAACGCACCACCTGGACCATTGAAGCCGGCAAGGTGGGCAACGAGAAGCCCATCGTCATCACGCGTGAAAAATGGACCTCGCCGGACCTGATGCTGACGCTGTCCACCCGCGACGCCGACCCGCGCAGCGGCGAGGTGGTCTACCGCCTGGCCAACCTGAAACGCGGTGAGCCCGACGCCGCCCTGTTCAAGGTGCCGGCGGACTACAAGGTGCAGGAAGCCAACCTGCGGGTGATGCGGGTCACGCCGCCGGCTTCCAAGCCGCAGTGAGGTGCATGCGGCCGAAAACGCAACGTTGGTTTGCGTGATCAGGCCGCCACGGCACTCCGCTCCGCGGCTGTCCCCCGGCCCTGCGGGCCTCCTCCTTGATGCCGCTGCGCAGAGTGCCATGACGACCTGATCCTGCGAGCGTGGCAGGCGTTCCAGTGTCAGGCATGCCAGCGCCCCGCCCGCCAACGGCCCCGATGTCGCTGGGGCGCGTGGCGGAGCGCAATCAAGGAGGAGGCCCGAAGGGCCGGGGGACATCCGCGTAGCCACGCGCACCTGCGGCGTCGGCAGCCATCGAACCAAGCAGCGTGCAAGCCCGTCAAGCATGCGCCAGTCTCACAGGAGACGCAGAATCGGCGCGCGCCAGGGCAAACTGGCGGCCGACTTTGCAACCCGGCCATGATTGAAGGAGCCAACCCCATGGACACCACCGAACTGTTTTCACTGAAGGGCCGCACCGCGCTGATCACCGGCGGCTCGCGCGGCATAGGCCGCATGATCGCCCAGGGCTTCCTGGCCCAAGGCGCGCGCGTCTACATCTCGGCACGCAAGGCCGACGCTTGCGACCAGACCGCCAAGGAGCTGTCGGCACTGGGCCACTGCGTGTCCTTGCCCGCCGACGTGTCCACGCTGGAGGGCGCCAAGGCGCTTGCCAATGCCTATGGCAAGCACGAAAACCAGCTGGACATCCTGGTCAACAACGCCGGTGCCGCGTGGGGCGCGCCGTACGAAGAGTTTCCTGAAAGCGGCTGGGACAAGGTGGTGGACCTGAACCTGAAGGCGCCGTTCTTCCTCACCAAGGAATTGAGTGAGCCGATGCGCCGCGCCGCCAAGACACGCTGCGCCAAGGTGATCAACATCGCCTCCATCGACGGCATCTCGGTGAACCCGCAAGAGACCTATTCGTACGCCGCCAGCAAGGCCGGCCTGATCCACCTGACCAAGCGCATGTCGCTGCGGCTGATCCAGGACAACATCGTTGTCAGCGCCATTGCGCCCGGTGCCTTCGCCTCCAGCATGAACAAGGACGCCCGCGACCATGCCGAGGAAGTGTCGGCACGCATCCCGTCAGGGCGCATTGGCACCGACGAGGACATGGCAGCAGCGGCGATATACCTGGCTTCGCGCGCTGGGGACTATGTGGTGGGCGCCACGCTGGTCGTTGATGGCGGCGTCAGCCTCGCGCGCGGCTGAAGTCCCCGCCGGGCCGCCCCAAGGGGACTTGCGACCCCCTCGGGGCTGAAGCCCGCGGCTACGAGCCTGCCTGCGCAGGCTTGGACGGGCTGAAGAGCCATGGCCTCTGGCCATCGGCCTGTCCAGGGAGCTACACGCAGTGAGCGACCGTGGGGGTCATATCGGTACCAGCGTGATGCTGATGCCGCCCGACGTGACGCGCACCTCGGCCGGCCGGTAACCGGCCTCGCGCGCCTTGCGGATGTCCTCGTCGCTGAACTGGTACAACTTCATGTCGGTGGTCAGCGCGCCTTGGGCGGCTTGCGGTGCCTGCTGGCGCACGGCGGCCCTGAAATGCTCGGGCACATCGGCCAGTTGCACCTGCGTCAGCTGCAGCTGGGTGATGCGGATGCTGTTGTCGCTGGGCTCGAAGCGCAGGCCAAACTCCAGCCCCAGGCTGGCGTGGTAGCTGCGGTCTACCCAGCGGCCCGACAGGTTGGCGTCAATATCGGCGCTGATGCGGTTGCGTTCCGGCAGCAGCGTCAGGCGCGGCGCCTCCACCTTCAGGTCCAGCCAGCCGGTGATGCCTTGCTTGTAGGGAAAATGCTCGCCCACGGCGCGCTGCAAGCGCTCCACCGGCACCACCAGCGTACGCGGCCCGCCGGGGCCACCGGACAATCCGGAACAGGCCATCAGCCCCGCGGCCAACACCACACACCATAAACCACGCCACAAAAACTTCACGGCAAAGCGCATTGGAACTCCAGCGGCCAATCCGCCGCATGACAAACACTCTGAAACACATTGTGCCCGGCCGCGGCCATCAGGGCTTTGCAGCGGCAACCGGGGTCCCTATACTGAGCCGATGCCTCTGCCACAGTTCCCGGCCACGCGTCGCTCCCTTCTGGCCTGGCCTCTGGCCATGCTGGTGCTGGCCGGTTGTGGCGGCTCCAGCCCGGTACCGATGGCCAATGCGCCGCAGCCGGGCGCCTTCAACGCCCCTGGCCCGCGCGCGCCGCAAACACTGGCCGGCCTGGAGCCCGGCGGTCCCTTGTTGGCGCGCCGCCTGGCACAGACGGTGGACGGCGGCTACAGCGTCACGCCGCAGGACCGCGACACGGCCAGGCTGTTCTACCGCACGGTGTTCGCCTCCTCCAACGGCATCGCCAGCGGCTGGAGCGGCAGCATCGCCAATTGCAACGCCGGTGACACCTCGGCCGATTACAAGGCCGCCACGCTGCGCCGCATCAACTGGTTTCGCGCCATGGCGGGGGTGCCGGCGGCCGTGCAGTTCGATGCCAGCTTCAGCGCCAAGGCGCAGCAAGCCGCCCTGCTGATGAGCGCCAACAACCAGCTCAACCACTTCCCGCCCAACACCTGGGCCTGCTACAACGCCAACGGGGCCGAGGCCGCCGGCAAATCCAACATCGCACTGGGCAACGCCGGTTCGGATGCGGTGACGAGCGGCTACATGCAAGACCCTGGTGCCAGCAACAACGTGGTGGGCCACCGCCGCTGGGTGCTGTACCCACAGACCAAGCTGATGGGCACCGGCGATGTGGCCGACGCCGGCAGCTTCAACAATGCCAACGCGCTGTGGGTGCAGGACAGCAATTACTTCAACGCCCGCCCTGCGGTACGCGACGACTTCGTGGCCTGGCCGGCCAAGGGCTATGCACCTTACACGGTGGTGTACCCGCGCTGGTCGCTGTCGTACCCGGGCGCAGACTTTTCCAAGGCCACCGTCAGCATGACGGAAAACGGCGCAGCCATCGCCACCCGGCTGGAGCCGGTGACCAATGGCTATGGCGAGAACACGCTGGTCTGGCTGCCCGGCAGCTACACCGACGGCATGAGCTGGGCCAAGCCGGCAGCCGATACGGCGTACCAGGTGACGGTGGGCAATGTGGTGGTCAATGGCCAGAGCCGCAGCTTCAGCTACAGCGTCACCGTGTTCGACCCCGACCAGGCCGGCAGCAGCCCGGCGCTTGCCGTCAGCGGCCCGGCCAGCGCCAGCACCGGCCAGGCCAGTGCCTACAGCTTCAACGCCCAGGGTGGTGCCACCGGTTACCAATGGCGCGCGCTGAGCACCAGCGCCTATGCACTGGACGATGGGGCGGAGAGCGGCGGCAGCAATTTCACAACCAGTACCAGCGCCGGCTACGCGGTGATCACCAGCGACGCGGCGGCCAGCGGCGCCAACAGCTTCCACCTGGCCCACACCCAGTTTGCCGACCAGGTGCTGCAGCTGAAGATGCCGTTGGTGGGCACCCCCAGCGCCGTGCTGAGCTTCAGCAGCCGGCTGGGCCTGTCGTCTCCGGCGCAGGTGGCCAAGGTGGAGATTTCGCTGGACGAGGGCGCCTCGTGGACCGCGCTGTTCTCCCAGGCCGGCCAGCAGAGCGGCAGCACCAGCAGCTTTGGCGAGTCCAGCTTTTCCACCAAACAGGTGTCGCTGGCGGCATATGCCGACAAGACCTTTTTGCTGCGCTTTCGCTACCAGATCGGCAACGGCTCGTTCTATCCGCAGGCCAGCAACGGCATAGGCTGGTACATCGACAACGTCCATGTGGCCGGGGTGGAGACGGTCGGTACCGCCGGCACCCCCGCCAGCACCAATGGCACGGCTTTCAGCTTCACGCCCACGCAGGCAGGCTCCGTGCTGTTGCAGGTGCGTGCCGGCATGTACGGCTTCTATGCCGACTGGAGCACGGCCAAGCGCGTGGCGGTGGCCACCGGCCCGGTGGTGAGCCCGCAGGACTGCCTGTTCAACTGGGCCGAAAAGACCTACCCCACGCTGTTCTCGCCGGCCAGCAGTTCATTGAGCGTGGCGCCGTATTACTTCCGCTACTACGCCGCCAGCAACAGCTACCTGGGCTTTTCCAGCAGCAACAACCACCTGTACTGGCTCAACGCCCAGGGCCTGTTGGACCTGGGCGCCCAGGCCAGTTGGCTGAGCCTGGCTGCTTGCCAGTAAATTCCCGCCGGGCCGCCCCAAGGGAATTTGCTGCCCCCTTGGGGCTGAAGCCCGCGGCTCCAAACCCGCCAGTGCGGGTTTGGACGCGCTGAAGAGCCATGGCCTCTGGCCATCGGCCTGTCCAGCGAGTACACAAAGTGACGAGCGTGGGGGCTATGCCCCTAAAACGTCGTCCAGTCGCCGTCGCCCCCTGCCGCGGCTGGGGCGGCGACTGGCGCGCTGGCCTGAGCCGGTGCGGCAGCGCTGGGCGCTGGCCTGGGTGACGCCACCGGCGACTTGCCCCGGGCAGCCGCGCCCTTGGCCACGCCGACATTGCGGCGGTCGACACCCGCAAAGGGAACGGCCTTGGGCTGCGTCGAGCGCACCGGCGCGGGCGCTGACACGGTATGGGTGAAGCCATCGCCGCTGAGGCGGAACACCGAGACCACCTGCACCAGCTCCTGCGCCTGCCCCTTCAGGCTGCTGGCCGCAGCCGCCATTTCCTCCACCAGCGCAGCGTTCTGCTGCGTGGCCTGGTCCATCTGCTGCACCGCTTCGCCGACCTGCGCCACGCCCTGTGACTGCTCGCTGCTGGCCGCACTGATCTCGCCCATGATGTCGGTCACCCGCCGGATGGAGGCCACCACCTCGCCCATGGTGGTGCCGGCCTGATCCACCAGGCTGCTGCCTTGCTCGACCCGCTGCACGCTGGTGCTGATCAGGCTCTTGATTTCCTTGGCAGCCTCGGCGCTCCTGCCGGCCAGGCTGCGCACCTCGCTGGCCACCACGGCAAAACCCCGGCCCTGTTCACCGGCCCGGGCAGCTTCCACGGCCGCGTTCAGCGCCAGAATGTTGGTCTGGAAGGCGATGCCGTCGATGACGCTGATGATGTCGGAGATCTTGCGGCTGGCCTCGTTGATGCCCTTCATGGTCTCCACCACCTGGCCCACCACCTCGCCGCCTTGCACGGCGACGCTGGAGGCGCTCATGGCCAGCTGGTTGGCCTGGCGGGCGGAATCGGCATTCTGTTTGACGGTGGAACTCAATTCCTCCATGGACGCGGCGGTTTGCTCCAGCGCGCTGGCCTGGCTTTCGGTGCGGGCGCTCAGGTCGTGGTTGCCTTGGGCGATTTCGGCACTGGCGGTGGCCACGGATTCGGAGCCGGTGCGCACTTTGGAGACCACCGTGCCCAAGGAGTCGGTCATCTGGCTCAAAGCGCTCATCAGGTCACCGAATTCGTCACGGCGACCGGCTTTGACGCGACGCGTCAGGTCCCCGTTGCTGATCGCCTTGGCCACCCCAATGGACTCCTGCAGCGGCTCGCGTATTGAGCGCACCAGGAACATGGCCACCACCATGCCCAGCACAATGATGACGATGGCGCCCACCGCGGCGTACGTCACCACGCTGCTGGTGGCTGCGTCGGCCGCCTTGCGCGCGGCTTCGGCCTTGTCCAGCTGCACCTGCACGAACTCGCTGATGGCGCCAATGTAGGCATTGGCGGCCGGCACGTAGCTCTTGCGCACCTCGGCCGGCACCGCAGCCTTGTCGGCTTCGGCAATCTTCTTGATGTTGGCGCTCACCGCCAGCAGCGGCCCGCCAAACTTGACCACCAGGGCCTTGAGGCGATCCTTGTCTTCCTGCGCCGGCGAATCCTTCTCGATCTGGGCGCGCAGCGCCTGGATCTTGGGTGTGTCGTTGGCCAGGTTGTCCTTGAAGAACGCCTCCACCCCCGGGTCGGTGCTCAGCGACGAGGCGATGCTGCGCGCAATGGTGGCCTCCGTCATGCCGCGCCACTGGATGGATTTTTCGACCAGTTCGTGCGCCTGGACCACCTCGGCCATGGCCTGGCGCTCCACGCTCAGCGCCCGTTGCAACGCCAGGCCGGACACCACCAGCATGGCCAGCAGCAGCAGCAGAATGGCGCCCCACAGCTTCTTGGCGACGGAAAGGTTCATCAGGTTCATGGCGGGGCTCCGGTAGCTGTTGTGTGCTGTCTGTTGGATTTATAACCCAAGCCCCGGGGCGGCCATAAGCGTACAAACCATCGGCATACCGCCGCGTCAGCCACCGAGGCACCGCCGCCATTCGCCGAAAAACGCGCGACAGGCCGGCCGGCCTTGCGTATCGTCCAGCCCATGAACTCAATCGCCCCCGTCACGATGGAAAGGACCCCCTCCATGTGGACTGACACTGACAAGGCCCGCGACGCAGCCCACCAGCGCAGGCGCTGGTTCGGCGGCCTGGTGCTGATCGCGCTGGGCAGCCTGTTGCTGATGGACCGCATGAACATCATGGACAACCAGCTGCTGTGGCACTTTTGGCCGGCGCTGATCGCCATTGCCGGCCTGAGCCGCATGGTCGGCGCCACCCGGCCCGACGACCTGGTGCGCGGCCTGATGACTGTGTTGGTCGCCTTCTGGGTCTACGCCTGCCTGGAGCACCTGTGGGGTTGGTCGTTCCGCACCACCTGGCCGCTGGTGCTGATAGGCTTCGGCCTGACGCGCATCCTGGAAGGCCTGGCCTGGTCCGGCCGGCGCGCCGCCATCGACAACACCGCCGCCACCAACACGTCCGCCCAGGGCAGCGAAAGGACCCCGTCATGAGCCGCGAACGCATACAACGCCGGGTGCTGCTGGGCAGCATCTTCCTGATCGTCGGCGTGCTGGCGCTGCTGGACAACCTGCAGCTGTTCGATGTCCGCCTGGCCGTGCACTTCTGGCCCACCGTGTTCGTGGCCTTCGGCGCCCTGAAAATCTACCAGACCCGCACTGCCTCCGGCTACCTGGTGGGCGGCGCCATGCTGCTGGCCGGCGTGCTGCTGACGCTGCAGGGGTTTGGCCTGCTGCACCTGGAGTGGCGCAACCTGTGGCCCGCGATCCTGATCTTCGCCGGCCTGCTGGTGATCTTCAAGGACCGGCTGCAACGGCCGCTGGGCGGCCCGACGCCTGATATGCCGACGCTGGACGGCCGCGCGCTGGATGTGATGGCGCTGATGAGCGGCAATATCACCAAAATGGACGGCCAGGACTTCGCCGGCGCCGAAATGACCGCGGTGATGGGCGGCGCCGACCTCGACCTGCGCCGTGCCACCATGAGCGCGGACCAGGCGGCCATCCACGTGTTCGCCTTCTGGGGCGGCATCACCATCAAGGTGCCCAATGACTGGGCGGTGGTGGTGCAGGGCATGCCCATCATGGGCGGCATCGACGACAAGACGGTGCCGCCGGCGGTGCCGGCCAAACGCCTGGTCATTGACGGCTACGTGCTGATGGGTGGCGTGGAAATCCTCAACTAAGGATATGGCCCCCACGATCGTCACTGTCGTGTACTAAGCCCCCACGCATGCACCCGCTGTTGTCCGACACGCGCCGTCTGCTGGGCTATGCCGGCCTGTGCCTGGCCATGGGCCTGCTGTGGGCCTGGTTGCTGGTGCGCTGGGACCAGGCCGGCTGGGTCGGCAGCCTGCTGTTTGCCGTGCCCATGGCACTGGTGCTGGGCTTTGTGGCCGCGTCGGCCTACTTCGTCTGCCGCTCGCTGCCGTTTGCGCGGCGGCATTTCTTCCTCGGCCTGGCGGCCTTCGCCACGGCGGCGGCAGCGTCCAGCCTGGCCTGGCTGGCGATCTGCCAGCTGTGGGCGCTGCTGGCGCAAACCGTGCTGCCGCAGGACGTGGCCCTGCGCCTGACGCCCAGCCTGAACCTGCTGCTGTTTGCCGCCGGCTGCGGCCTGTACCTGATGTCGCTGCTGGCACATGACGTGCTGGTGGCGTTTGAGACGCTGCGCGAGTCGCAGCAGCGCGAGGCCCAATCGCATGTGCTGGCGCGCGAGGCCGAGCTGCAGATGCTGCGCACCCAGATCAACCCGCACTTCCTGTTCAACAGCCTGAACTCCATCAGCGCGCTGACCAGCATGGACCCGGCCGGCGCACGCCAGATGACCATCGAGCTGGCGCAGTTCTTCCGCCAGACGCTGGCGCTGTCGGAAAAGAAAAAGATCACGCTGCCCGACGAGCTGGCGCTGTGCCAGAACTTCCTGGCGATCGAAAAGGTGCGCTTCGGTGACAAGCTGGAGGCCAGCTGGCAGATCGCCGCGGACACCCTGCACGCGCTGCTGCCGCCCATGCTGTTGCAGCCGCTGTTGGAAAACGCCATCAAGCACGGCATACGCAGCCGGGTGGACGGCGGCTGCATCACCGTGCAGGTGGCAGCTCGGGACGCCTGGCTGTACCTGGACGTGGTCAACCCCATGGATGCCGACGCACCGCCCGCCACGGGCGGCACCGGTACCGGCCTGAAGAACCTGCGCGCCCGACTCGACAGCCTGTATGCCGGCCAGGCCCGGGTGGACTGGAAGGCCACCAGCCCGGAGCGCTTTGAAGTGCACGTCGCCCTGCCGCTGGAATTGGACAATACCCACCATGAGCGCTAACCCCCTCGCCCCCGTCACCGTGCTGATCGTCGATGACGAGATGCTGGCGCGCCGCCTGGTGCGCGAATTCCTGAAGACCCATGCCGACATGCAGATCATCGGCGAATGCGAGAACGGCCAGCAGGCGGTCGAGGTGATACAGGCGCAGCAGCCGCAGCTGGTGTTGCTGGACATCCAGATGCCCAAGCTGTCGGGCCTCGAGGTGCTGGAGGCGACCGGCCGCGACCACGGCGTGATCTTCACCACCGCCTACGACCAGTACGCGCTGAAGGCCTTCGACCACCACGCGGTGGACTACCTGCTGAAACCCTTTTCGCAAGTGCGCTTCGACGAGGCGCTGGCGCAGGCGCGCAAGACACTGCGCCAGCCGCAGCCGCAGCTGCCACAGCTGGTGGCGGCCGGCACCGGCGAGAAGCTGGAGCGCATCCTGGTGCGCGACCGCGGCCAGGTGCACATCGTGCCGGTGGACAGCGTGGACTACGTGGAGGCGCAGGACGACTACATCGCCATCCACTTCAGCGGCCGCGAACTGCTGAAGACGCAGCGCCTGACCGACCTGGAGGCGCAGCTGGACGCACGCCAGTTTGTGCGCGTGCACCGCTCCTACCTGATCAACATCGCACGGCTGAAGAGCATAGAGCGGCCCAGCAAGGACAGCCAGCTGGCGGTGCTGCATGACGGCACGCAAATCCCCATCAGCCGGGCCGGCCACGACCGGCTGAAGACGCTGATGACCGGGCCGGCCTGAGCACCCGCGCGCCCTGTTACAAAAGAAAACCCGGCTGGCGGTACAAAACCGGCAATCCGGTTCATGATGGGTCTTGCTACGCAGGAGGCTACCGCCATGACCATTGTTTCCGGCACCAGCCCAGGCACCGCCACCCGGGCCAGCGTCTACCAGACGCTGTCTGCCAGTGCCGCTGGCAGACAGACACAGTTGGCGGCACGGTGGGCGTCGAACGCCAGCCTCATCGCCGGCCTGCGTGCCAATGGCACCCAGCTGCAGACCTACAACGCCAACGGCATGCTGAGCATGCTGCCGCCAGCCCCCGGGCGCTACAAGCCCGTGGCTGCGCCCACGGCCAGCGTGCCCGCACCCGCCACGCCCGCCAACCCGACCCACAGCGGTGCCGACGTTGCCGGCAACTGGGTCAAACTGCTGCAGGCCAGGCCCAGCATGGCGTTCACGGCCACGACCTACCTGCTCAACCAGGGCATCGTCGCCAACTTGTAGCTAGCCGCTTCGGCTTGCCGCCGGCGCCTGTCAGTACACGACCACTGCGCGTATCGACTCGCCGCGCTCCATCAGCTCAAAGCCCTCGTTGATGCGCTCCAGCGGCAGCGTATGGGTGATCAGGCTGTCGATGTTGATCTTGCCTTCCATGTACCAATCCACGATCTTAGGCACGTCGGTGCGGCCACGCGCGCCGCCAAAGGCGCTGCCTTCCCACTTGCGTCCCGTCACCAGCTGGAACGGCCGCGTGCTGATCTCGGCGCCGGCCGGCGCCACGCCGATGATGATGCTGCGGCCCCAGCCCTTGTGCGTGCATTCCAGCGCCTGGCGCATCACCTGCGTGTTGCCAATGCATTCGAAGCTGTAGTCGGCGCCGCCATCGGTCAGCTGCACGATGGCGTCGACCACGTTGCCCACGTCCTTGGGGTTGACGAAATCGGTCATGCCGAACTGGCGCGCGATGGCCTCGCGCGCCGGGTTGATGTCGACGCCAATGATCTTGCCTGCGCCCACCATCTTCGCGCCCTGGATCACGTTCAGGCCAATGCCGCCCAGGCCGAACACCACCACGTTGGCGCCGGCCTCCACCTTGGCGGTGAACAGCACCGCACCGATGCCGGTGGTGACGCCGCAGCCGATGTAGCAGACCTTGTCGAACGGCGCGTCCGAGCGGATCTTGGCCAGTGCGATTTCCGGCACCACGGTGAAGTTGCTGAAGGTCGAGGTGCCCATGTAGTGCAGGATGGGCTGGCCATCCAGCGAGAAGCGGCTGCTGGCGTCGGGCATCAGGCCCTTGCCCTGGGTGCCGCGTATCAGCTGGCACAGGTTGGTCTTGCGCGACAGGCAGAACTTGCATTGGCGGCATTCCGGCGTGTACAGCGGGATCACATGGTCGCCGGCTTTCAGGCCGGTGACACCGGCACCCACCTCGCGCACGATGCCGGCGCCTTCGTGGCCCAGGATGGCGGGGAACAGGCCTTCCGGATCGGCGCCGGACAGCGTGAACTGGTCGGTGTGGCAGATGCCGGTGGCCTTGATCTCCACCAGCACCTCGCCGGCACGCGGGCCCTCCAGATCCACGGTTTCTACGCTCAGGGGGGCGCCGGCCTTCCAGGCCACGGCGGCTCGTGTCTTCATGATCATTCCTTCATTGCGGCTTTGCTGCCGGGGTAGGCGCCAATATACTGCGGCAAAACGACAAGGCCAGGTATTTTGCGGCGCGATCACCGGCGCGCCAACGAAAGGGACAGCATGGGGACGAGGAGGAGAGCCAAGCGCCAGGCATCGCAGTTGCAGGCAGCCGGCTACCGGGCACGGCGCATCCTGGCCATGGAGCTGTCCCTGCAAAAGGCCAACGAGCGTCTGAGCGAACAACTCCAGTTGTATGAGCTGACGGAGGCCATGGCGCGGGTCGGCCACTGGGTGTACTACCCGGGCGACCCGAAGCCGCGTTGGTCACGCGGGCTGCACCAGATGGTGGGCATGGGTTCGCGCAAGATGGAGGGTGCCAGCATGTCGCTGGACCACCTGCACCCCGAGGACCGGGCGAAGTTCCAGCACGCCATGCTGGCCATGGATGGCCATGAGTTCGAGTACCGGGCACGCAATGCCTTGGGCGTCTACGGCTGGTTCCGTACCCGCGTCAAAGGCAACTACGATGCCGGCCAGTTGAAATCGCGCATAGGCGTGATCCAGAACATCACCCCCGAGCGCGCCGCACTGGACGCCTTGCAACAGCAGTTGGGCTTCATCCAGCAGATCACCCGCAACGTGCCCAGCATGGTGTGCCAGCTGGAACTGCGGCCTGACGGCAGCCTGTTCTTCCCGTTCGCCAGCGATTCGGTGGAACAGATGTTCGGGGTGCCAGCGCAGCGGCTGCGCGAGGACGCGCAGCCCATGCTGTCGGCCATCCATGCCGACGACATGCCGGCGGTGCGCGCCAGCCTGCGCACCTCGGCCGACACGCTGGCGCGCTGGAACTGCGAGTTCCGTGTCGCCCTCGATAGCGACAACCTGCGCTGGCTGCTGGCCGATGCGGTGCCGCAGCGCGAGGCCACCGGCAGTGTGGTGTGGTTCGGCGCCGTGACCGACATCACGGCCCAGAAAGCCGCCGCCGCCCAGTTGCAGGAAAGCGAGGTGCGGCTGCGCGCGCTGACCGAATTGCTGCGCGAGAAGAAAGACGCGGCCGAGGCCGCCAACCTGGAGAAACAGCGCTTCCTGGCCGCCGCCAGCCATGACCTGCGCCAGCCCGCCCATGCCATGGGCCTGTTTGTGGCGGCCTTGAGCCAGCGACCGCTAGACGACGCCACGCGCCAGATGGTGACCGGCCTGGACGCTTCGGTGGTGGCCATGCAGGACATGCTGACCACGCTGTTCGACATGTCCAAGCTGGAGGCCGATGCGGTGCAGGTGCAGCTGGCCGCCGTGCCGCTGGCGCCCATGCTGGAGCAGCTGCGCAAGAGCTTCAGCGGCGTGGCCGCCGCCAAGGGGCTGCGCCTGCGCATCCGGCCGTCGCACGCCTGGGTGCTGACGGACGCGGTGCTGTTGCAGCGCGTGCTGCAAAACCTGGTGGACAACGCGCTGCGCTATACCCGCGAAGGCACGGTGCTGGTGGCGGTGCGCCCGGCGGCGCAGCCCGGCCAGTTGCGCATCGAGGTTCGCGACAGCGGCGTGGGCATCGCGCAACGCCACCACCGCGAGATCTTCAGCGAGTTTTTCCAGGTTGGCAACCTGGAGCGCGACCGCGCCAAGGGCCTGGGGCTGGGCCTGGCCATTGTGGACCGCAGTTGCCGCCTGTTGGGTCACCCACTGTCATTGCGCTCGGAATTGGGCCGGGGTTCGTGCTTCACGTTGCGGGCGCCCGAGGCGCGGCCGCAAGCACAAGCCGACCGCGAGCTGGCGCTAGAGATGCCGGCCGCCAACGAGTTCGCCGGCCGGCGCTTGCTGGTGGTGGAGGACGACGCGCTGGGCAGCACGGCGCTGGTCAGCCTGCTGCAATCCTGGGGCTTCGAGGTGGACCTGGCCGACAGCCTGGCCCAGGCCAGCCGGTTGGTTCAACAGCGAGGCCGGCCGGATGTGATCGTCAGCGACTACCGGCTGCGCGACTCGGAGACCGGCATTGACGCCATCCAGGTCTTGCGCCAGCAAGCCGGCGCCGCGCTTGCGGCCTGCCTGATCAGCGGCGACACCGACGAGGAGCTGACCTACCGTGCCAGCGCCGCCGGCCTGAGCTTGCTGTACAAACCGGTGCCGCCAGCCAAGCTGCGCAAGTTGCTGCGCCATCTGTTGAAAGCCCGTCCGACATGAGTGACACCCACCCTGCTTTCGCGCTGCCCACTGCGGCTGAGCTGGACCGCCTGCGCCTGGCCGCTGACCCGCTGGCCGATGACGCGGCACAGCGCATTGCCGGCACCTGGGAGGACGCGCCGCTGGACGCCGACCATCCCGCCGTGGCCCAGCGCTTTGCACGGCTGGCGTCCGCCACGCGGCTGCTGAACGGCCTTCCGGCCAATGGCGCCCTGGCGGGCTGGACACCCGCGCCGGACCCGCAGTTCCCGGACTTGGGCCCGCTGTTGGCCAACTACGTGGCCGCTGCCCACCGGCTGCCGGCCTGGCACGATGCAGCCAGCATCATGCGCGCCGAGCAGAGCTTTTTCAGCTACGGCCTGCTGTCATGCACCGTGCAGTTCTGCGCCGCATTGCCGGAGTGCTATGTGGCACCGGATTTGTCCACCGTGCTGCGCATCACCGGCCAGCTGGTGCAGCACACCGACCACCGGGTGCGCGCCACCGCCGCCATGCTGTTCCCGGTGATGATGAAGGGCGGGCTGGCCGAAGGCCGCGGCCTGGGTGTGCGCCAGATGCTGAAGGTGCGGCTGATCCATGCGGTGGTGCGCAACCTGATCCTGCATGGCCACCCCAGCCAGGCCCGGCCGCTGCTGGTCAGGCTGCGCGCCGAAGACCCGGATGCCGGCATGTTCGAGGCCCTGTACAACCACGGCTGGAACTTGAGCGCAGAAGGCCTACCCTGCAACCAGGAGGAACTGGCCTACATCCTGCTCACTTTTGGCTACGTGTACCTGCGCAGCCTGCGCCGCCTGGGCCTGGCACTGACGGCCGATGACGAGCGCGCCTACCTGCACTGCTGGAACGTGGCCGGCAGCCTGCTGGGGGTGGACGAGCGGCTGATGGCCTGGACCATGGTGGATGCCCAGGCCTTGTTCGCACTGCTGCAACAGCGCGCCCGCGCGCGCCCGCACGACCCCGACCCCCGCCCGGCGCTGGGCCAGGCGCTGATGGCCGACATCGCCGCCAACACGCCAGTGCGGCTGCTCAAGCCGTTTGGCACGCTGATGGCGCGCCACCTGTGCGGCGCCCAGACCGCGCACGACATCGGCATTGCCGGCGCCCAACCGCTGGCGGCCCGGCTGGCCTTTGCCGTGATGCTGGGCCTGGCGCGGGCAGTGGATGCGCTGGTGCGGCTGTTCGTGCCGCGCTTTTCCATCATCCGCTTCCTGACCCGGCTGGTGGGCTACCCGCTGATGGCGCGCTACCTGATGAGCCAGACCCGGCCGCTGGCCCTGCCGCAAGAGTCGCAGCAGCAGATCAACACCATGCTGGCCGAGTGGGACAGCGACCCGCAGGCACCGACATGGCTGAACGCGCTGGAGCGCCGCTGGACCGGCCGCGCCGGCTGAACATCAACCCGCAGACGCGGCGGCTCAGTTCAGTTCCTGGCCGATCACGCCGTCGTACAAGTCCTTGCCCAGCACCGTGTTGCCGGCCTGCAGTCCGGCCATGGCCGAGGCCTCGACGCAGCCGGCATTGAAGCCGTTGTCTATCCAGTCGCCGGTAAGGATCAGGTTGTCAAAGCCGCTGGCGTTGGCCTTGAGGCGCGCCGCCTCGCTGCCGGCCACCGACAGCACGTAGCGCTCGCTGGGGTCGACATTGGCACGCTGGTAGCGGTCCAGCAGCCAGCCATCTTTCAACGCCCCGGCGGCATTCACCGCCTGCGGCCACAACCCGCCCAATTGGCCGTCCAGCAGGTCTTGCGTGGCCTGTGCCACACGCTCGACAGCGCGCCGCGGCGTGGCGGCGTCCTGCGGCTCCAACGGGCCGGCCTGCAAGGCGCCGCAGAAGTAGGCGATGTTGCGCGGCGGGCTCTGGGTGCCCCAGTCTTCCATGGGCAGCAGGTGGCTCATGTCGGCCCAGGTGTCCAGCGGCTCGTGAAAGCCATCCAGGATCGGTGGCGGTGCTTGCCAGCCCAGTTCGGCCAGCGCCGGGCGCAGCCAGAACTGCACGCCGGTGGTGCACACCGTCTTCACCTGATCGACCATGCGTTGCCAGGCCGGGTTGGCGCGGCACAACTCCTCGCACAGCAAAGGCACGCTGCCCAGCGAGATGCCAAACACCACGGTGTCGAAGTCGCGGCCTTTTTCCAGGCTGAATTCCTCAGCGTTCTTCCAGTCGAACCACAGCGACTCCAGATCCAGCCCCTGGCGCTCGACCTCGGCGCGCAAGGCGCCGCCGCCCACAATCTGGTCGTACTGCGCCAACGACGGCCAACAATCCAGCCCCTTGACGTTGATCAGCGGCTGGTAGGGCTGCAAGGTGTCCACCTGGCGCGCCATGTGGATGCGTTGCACCGAGCGGCCATCGTCCGACAGCGCCAGTTTTTGCACCTTGTGGAAAAACTTGAAGCGCACGCCGCGCTGGGCCAGCGCCTTGTACAACGGCGTGAAGATGGTGTCGCCCATGCCGGCGCGCATCATCCAGAAGATGGCGCCGTTGTAGGTGCAACACATGCGCAGCAGCGTGCGCAGCGTGGGCGCGGTGGCGAAATCGGCGCTGCGTTCGGGGTCGCTGGAGTCACCGTCACGGAAAGCAAACACGAAGTCATAGAACACCCGCAGCAGCGGGTTGGCGTCGAAATCCACCGTCACCGGCATGGCGCCGTGGCGCTTCAGCCAGGTGCGGACTTCCTCATCCAGCGCGCCCAGGGGACGGCCCTCCAGCACCCGGTCTTGCAACAGGCCGCGCACCGAGGTGGCGATGAAGTCGATCATCAGCAGGTGGCGGCGGCCATCCAGGTCATGCGCTGTGGCGCGTTCGAACTCGTGCGCCACCCAGGCTTGCAAGCGCGCCAGCACGGCCGCCAGCAGCTCGTGCTGGCGCCGCGTTTGCGAGGCAGCGTCCCCTGGCAATTGGGCCATGGCATGGGCCAGCGTCGTCAGCAGCGCCAGGCCGGCACACTCGCCCAACTCCACCGCCGCCAGTGCCAGTGCGCCCACCTGCTCGCGCAGCCAACCCACCACATCGCGGTGCCGGCCCGGGTCTTCGCCGACATAGACATGGGCATGGCAATCGTCACCCGCCTGCTTCAGCAGCAACTGCACCAACGCCAACAGGTAGGACCACAGAGACGGCAAGGCCTGGCCGGTCCATGGCACCTGGGCGTTGGTGGGCATGTGCACCATCCAGGGCGTGGCGCGGCCTTCGAACAGTTGGTAGGCGCCCACATAGCTGTGCGGCAAAAAGGCGTCTTCGCAGCGCAAAAAGACGCCGTTGGCCATGCGCGGCGGCGTATTGCCCACCGGCGCCGGTGCGGCCACAGGATTGATCTCGGCGAACGCCGCCTGCAGCATGCGAAAGGCATTGTGGTAGAAGCCCAGCCAGATGTGCAGGCCGTGTTCCTCGATGCGCCAATGCGGCGGGCGCCGGCCGCTGGCGCCTTTGCCGCCCAGGCGCCAACCCATCTGGTAGACGGTGATCTCGTACTTGTCCTGCCAACCGGGCTCGCTGGTGATGCGCCAGGCGGCCGTCATGGCGCCCACGCCACCGCCCAGAATTGCAACTTTCTTTTTCGCTGTTCCCATACGGTGCCCCCAACAATCCCGCCAGCCAGGCCCCAGCCGGGGCGGCGGTTGCGCACTGCGCGACAATAGGGGCCATCGTACCCGCGTCGGGAACCGGCCACCCCGGCTCCCTACCCCACACACTCCAACTGACGCCGCATGGCATCACGTAAAAAAGCCAAAAAACGCGGCCTGCTGCAGCAGGCCGGCAAACTGCGCACGCGCCGCATCCGGGCGGTGGAGCGTGCGCTGCAAGAGGCCAATGAACGCCTGAACCAGCAGGTGCAGCTGTACGAGCTGACCGAGAGCATGGCGCTGGTGGGCCACTGGGTGACCATTCCGGGCGAGCCGGCACCGCGCTGGTCCAAGGGCATACACGCCATCGTCGGCTTCGGCTCGCGGCAACTGGAAAAGGCCAGCATGACGCTGGACCACATCCACCCCGATGACCGCCAGCTGTTCGTCGCCGCCATGCAGGCCATGGATGGCGCGGTCATCGAATACCGGGCGGTCAGCAACCTGGGCGAGATCGGCTGGTTCCGCACCCGCGTGAAAGGCAATTTCGACCAAGGCGAGCTGCGCAGCCGGGTCGGCGTGTTGCAGGACATCACGGTGGAGCGCAATGCGCTGGACGCGGTACGCGACCAGTTGCAGTTCATGCAGAAGATCACCAGCCGGGTGCCGGGCATGGTGTTCCAGCTCAAGCGCCAGGGCAATGGCGCCTTGAACTTCACCTTCGTCAGCGACGCGGTGCAGCAGTTGTTCGGCCTGACGCCCGAGCAAGCCTGCGGCGACGGGCGCGCGTTGCTGGAGGCGGTGAGCGTCCAGCACCGCGAGTTGCTGCTGCAGGCCATTGCGCAGTCGGCCGAAGCGCTGACACCGGTGCAGATGGAGATCCAGGTCACGCACCCCGCAGGCGGCCTGGACTGGCTGCTGGTCAGCGCCATGCCTGAGCGCGAAGCCAGCGGCAGCACCACCTGGTACGGCGCAGCCACCGACATCACGCAGCAAAAGGCCGCCGCCGCTGAACTGCGGGACAGCGAAGCGCGCTTTCGCAGCCTGACCGAGCTGTCCTCCGACTGGTATTGGGAGCAGGACAGCCAGTTTCGCGTCGTCCGGCTGGAAGGCGCGCTGGTGTCGGGCGACAGTTGCGCCGGTGTGGCCCGCATCGGCCAGCGTTTTTGGGAAACCGGCGCGCTGAACATGAGCGCCGAGGACTGGGAGAGCCACCAGGCCGACCTGCAGGCACGCCGCACCTTCCACGACCTGGAGCTGCTGGCCCAGGACGCGGCGGGCCAGCCCAGCTGGATGGCCTTGAGCGGCCAGCCCATTCTGGATGAGCAGGGGCAAATGCTGGGTTACCGCGGCGTCGGCCGGGACATCACGGCGCGCAAGCTGGCCGAGCAGGAGATTGCGCGCATGGCCTATTTCGACGCGCTGACCGGGCTGCCCAACCGGCGCATGCTGACCAACCGCCTACAAACCGGCGCCGCCGCCAGCGCGCGCAGCGGCCAGCATGGTGCGCTGCTGTTCATCGACCTGGACAAGTTCAAGCTGCTCAACGACACCCACGGCCACGACGCCGGCGACCTGTTGCTGCAGCAGGTCGCCCAGCGCCTGCGCCAGAGCGTGCGCGAGATGGACACCGTGGCGCGCCTGGGTGGCGACGAATTCGTGGTGATGCTGCAGGCGCTGGGCAGCACGCCTGAAGAAGCGCGCGAGCAGGTAGAGCGCCGGGGCGCCAAGCTGCTGGCCACCTTGAGCGAACCCTACCCGCTGGGCAGCCACACACACCGCTGCACCCCCAGCATGGGCGCCACCCTGTTCCTGGGCCAGTCCGAAAGCGCCGAAGAACTGCTCAAGCGCGCCGACACCGCCATGTACCAGGCCAAGGCGGCTGGCGGCGCCGGCTGGCGCTTCTACGGCGACGCCGCCACAGCCCCCGCTGAAGTGTCCGCCAACTCGGCCAGCACCGCCTCTGCCAAAGCCTGATAGTCGGCCGCCTGGTTGTACACCTGAGCCGAGATGCGCAGCCACATTCGCTGGTTGAACACCATCACCGGCACCTCGATGCGGTAACGCTGCCACAGCACATCGTGCCAGCGGCGGGCGTCGGCGTCACTGGCTTCAGAGTTGCCGCAAGCACCTGACGGCAAGGGCAGCGTGACCATGGCGGCAAAGGCGTCCTGCGGCGCGGGCGGTGCGACGCCCCATGCGGCAGCCAGGTCGCCGGCCGCCTGGGCCGCCAGCGCCCGCAAGGCCTGCTGGTAGCGCGCCACGCCGAAGGCCTGCAGGAAATCCAGCGCGGCGGGGATGGCCAGCCAGCCGCTGTAGTCGCGCGTGCCCTGCCACTCGAACTCGGCCGGAAAGCCCTGGCCATGGAAGTTGGAGATCACGCTGGGGTGCAGGCTGGCCGCGCCGGCCTCGGACGCGTACAGAAAGGCACAGCCCTTGGGCGCGAACAACCATTTGTGGCAGTTGCCGGTGTACCAGTGCGGCTGCAAGGCATCCAGCCCCAGCGGCAGCATGCCCGGCGCATGGGCGCCATCCACCAGCACCGGCACCCCCAGGCGGGCGCAGTGCGCCAGCACGGGCTCCAGCGGGGTGACCACGGCCAGGGGCGAGAACACATGGTCCACGATGGCCAGCCGGGTGCGCGCGGTGATGGCCTGGCAGTAGGCGTCGGCGATCGCCATCGCGGACGGCAGCGGAAACGGCACATTGGCGAACTTCACCACCAGGCCATGGCGCTGGGCGACGAACTGCAGCGTGTGGCGCACCGCCGGATAGGCATGGTTGGCCACCACCACCTCGTCACCAGGCTGCCAAGGGAAGGAGCGCAGCACGGCGTTGGCGCCATCGGTGGCGTTTTCCACCAGGGCCAGGCGTTGCGGCGCGCAACCCAGGAAATCAGCCAGACGGCTGGCCGTGTGGCGCAAGGCCTCGGGCAACACCGCACCCATGAAGTGCACCGGCTGGGCCTCCAGCTGCGCACGCCAGGCGTCCTGTGCCGCCAGCACGTGGCGCGGCGTGGCGCCATAGGAGCCGTGGTTGAGAAAGTGCATGCCGTCCTGCAAGGCCCAATGGGGGCGCAACGCGTGGCCCAACGGGTCGGTGGACAGGGTTTGCAATGCGGGAGGTGTTTCAATCATGGTCGGGTTTTAGCGCGGGACACACATTCCAGATACATTGTCCGCATAAATTTGGCGCCAAGCCGGCGAAAAATTGTGGCGCCTTGTTCGCGCACGCCGGCCCTGATTTGACCAGGACCACCGCCATGAACCCCATCACCCTCCTTCCCCGCCTGGCATTGGCCGCGCTGCTGGCCGTGGTCGCCGCGCAGGCAGCCCAGGCTCAATCCGCCGCCCCCGCTAGTGCGCCCGCCGGCGCCCGCCCCATGCCGCAGGCGGCGGTAGACGCCTGCACGGGCAAGGCCGAAGGCGATGCGGTGTCCTTCACCGGTCGCCAGGGCAATGCCGTGGAGGGCCACTGCCGCAGTTTCAATGGCACGCTGGCCGCCATGCCTGACCGTGGCCTGCGCAACCGCCTGATCTCGCCCGAAGCCAGCGCCGCCTGCAACGGGAAGGCTGCCGGCACCTCCGTGTCCTACCAGGACCGCGAAGGCAGCACCCGCAATGGCGTGTGCACCGAATTCAATGGCGCGTTGGCAGCGCTGTCGCCGGAAATGGCGCAGCGCGTGCAGGAACGGCGCGAAAAACGCTGAGCGAACCCTTGCGCACTGTCACTCGGGCTTGGCGGCCGGCTGCTGCGTCATCACATGCAGCACCAACTTGTCCTGGGCGGTCAACTCGGTGAAAGCGACGCCGAAGTGGTAGCCGCCGTCGGGGGCCGTGCTGGCGTGGCACACCACGGCATTCACCTGCAGTTGCTGGGTGTCGCCCTCCAGTTCGGCTGACAGGGCCAGCTGCACCGTCTGGCCGACGATGGCCAGGCTCACCGGCAACTGCATCATGGCGCCGGTGGCGCTGATGTCCAGCAGCCGGGCCTCATGGCGCTGCTGCGGCGCCTCGGGCCGCCACACCTGCATGGGCCAGGACGCCTTGGTGCGCATGGAGCGGCGCACCAGCCGCGCATCCACATGCCTGGGGTAGGCCAGCAGCGCGTAGGGAAACGGCTTCTCGAAGGTCTGCAACACCTTGCTGAGAAAGGAAAACTCGTATTGCCCGGTGAAGCCGCGCACGACGCAGATTTCGCCCTCCACCAGTCCGGTCTGCTCACCGTCCGGCCCCTGCGGGCCGACCATCACGCCCTTGCCCTCCATCGCCGCCAGGAACAGCCCTTCGCGTTTGGTCGACCCGGCCACCAGCCGCTTGGTCTGCAAGGCCATCCCGGCGCGCAGGCGCATGGCTTTCAACGGCAACTGCTGTACGGGTTCGGGATTGCTCTGGGCGGAAGGGTGGCTGTCGTCGGTGTCGGTCATGGCGGCAGGAGGGCGCGGTGCGGTAGGCGTTGCTGTATGCGTAGTGTGCCAGCAAGCGGCCCAGCCCGGCATCCCCGCATCAGCACAGGCGCACGGGCCAGCGCGCCTGGCGCCTCCCGGCCCAGCGCAACCCGTGTCAACCCGTGCGCACAATCACCGCGCAGGCGATGCGCGGCCCGGCGTTGCCGGTGGGTTGGGTCTTGAAGTCATCCGCATCGCGGTGCACGATCAGGCCCCGGCCCACCACGTCGCTGTCGCCACTGCCCACCCCCAGCGTGCGGGATGTGAAATCCAGCTTGATGCTGCCCGTGGCATCGGCCTTCAGGCTGGGCAGGTCGCCTGCATGGTGCTCGGCGGCATCGTGCGCGCCGTGGGCCTTGGCGCCGGGGTTGAAGTGGCCGCCCGCGCTCATGCCGTCGCCGCTGGAGCAGTCGCCCTTCTCGTGGATGTGAAAACCGTGTTCGGCATCGGGCTTCAGGCCCTTGATCTCACCGCTGACCCGCACTAGGTCACCGCTGCGCACGAAGCGCACCGTGCCCTGGGCCGTGTTGCCTTTGGTGGGCGTCAATTGCGCCACCGCCGTCGGCGCGGCCGGTGGGTTGGCGGCGCAACCGGCCAACAGGCCGGTGACGCACCACAGTGCGTGCATGGGTTTCATGGCTTTACCTCCTGCGGCAGGAACCGCTGGCGCAGTATGGGCGCGCAGCCGGGTCGGGTCAAGCCAACGTGGCTGGATTTGAAAAAAATGCCTTTTCAGCTTAGCATTTCACCAACGCAGAAACACTTGCGCAACAGCCTCGCACCGTGATCAGCCCCCTGAGCTCCACCCTGGTCAACAGCGCCGCCAACAGCGGTGGCCTGCAAACGGCGCTGCAACGCCTGGGCTCGGGGCGGCGCATCACCTCCGCCGCCGACGATGCCGCCGGCCAGGCCATCCTGACAGCGCTGAACAGCCAGGCGCAAGGCCAGCAGCAGGCCAGCCGCAATGCCATGGACGTGCTGGCGCTGGCCGACACGGCCGGCGGCGCCTTGGACCAGATCACCGACTCGCTGCAGCGCATGCGCGCGCTGGCGGTGCAGGCGGCCAACGGCGGCGTTTACGGCTCCAGCGACCTGAAAGACCTGCAGACCCAGATCGCCCAGCTCAGCGGTGGCATCGACCAGACGGTGACCGCCAGCCTGTTCAACGGCCAACCGCTGCTGGACGGCCGCTTGCCAGCCACCGCCCAGACCGGCGCCAATGCCGGTCAGACGCAATCGCTGAACTTGCCGGATGCCAGCAGCACAGGCTTGGGCCTGGGCGGCCTGGATGTCGGCAACAGCGGCAATGCCAGCCAGGCCATCAGCGCCATTGACGCCGCGCTGGCCCAGATTGGCACGGCCCAGGCCAGGCTGGGCGGCATCGAGGGCGGTTTTCAGGCCGCTGCCGACGTGGCCCAGGACAGCGCCTTCCAGACCGCCGCCAGCGCCGGGCGGCTGGGCGATACTGACTACGCGGCGACGGCGTCACAGCTGAGCCAGGAAAAACTGCGCAGCCAGTTGGCGCTGAAAGCAGTGAACCTCTACAACAGCATGCAGCAGGACAAACTCGCGCTGCTCAAAAAATCCCCATAGCCAGGCCGTGGGCCAATGCCTGCCCCAGTTCTTCGCAGGCTTGCAACCGATCCGCCGAAATCGTCTTGGGCGCCAGGATGGCCTCGGGCGTCTGCGCATGGGTGCAGACGATCAGTGCCGGCGCCACCTGATTCAGCCGCCAGCCGGTGGCGATGCGCTCCAGCTGGCGCGCGGCGTTGCTGCCGTCGCTGCCGGCGCACACCATCAGCGCGTAGGGCCGGCCGTTGACGCGCTCCAGCACCGGGTAGTAGCTGCGGTCGAAGAAGTCCTTCATCACCCCGGCCATGGACGCCAGGTTTTCCGGCGTGACGAACAGGTAGCCCTGCGCGGCCAGCACGTCTTCAGGCCCGGCTTCGTGCGCGGGCAGCAGGCGCACCCGCAAGCCCGGCACATCCGCTGCGCCCCTGGCGGCGGCCCGCGCCATTTGCGCGCTGCCGCCAGTCTGCGTGTGGTAGACGATGAGCAGCGTCCTGGCAGCAGCGGGCACGGAAGCAGGAGCGGGCGCAGGGCCGGAAGTGGACACGGCAGGCAGCATACCCGCATTCTTCCTACAATGAAACGCCACCTCCAAGGAAGCAACACCGCCATGCTCGTCGAACGCATCTGGACCGCCAACGCCTACCGCAACTTCAACTACCTGGTGGCCTGCCCCGAAACCGGCGAGGCGCTGGCCATCGACCCGCTGGACCACCAGAAATGCCTGGCCACGGCCAAGGCCCGGGGCTGGCAGATCACGCAGATCCTGAACACCCACGAGCACCACGACCACACCGGCGGCAACGAAGCCGTGGTGGCCGCCACCGGCGCCAAGCTGATCGCCCACCACAATGCTGGCGCTCGCATCGCCAACGTGGACCGGGGCGTGGGCGCGGGCGACGTCATCAAGGTCGGCAAGACGGTGGAGCTGGAGTGTCTGGACACGCCCGGCCACACGCTGTGCCACATCTGCCTGATGGCGCACACCGAGCAGCCGGCGCTGTTCTCCGGCGACACCTTGTTCAACGCCGGTGCCGGCAATGTGCACAACGGCGGCGACGTGCACAAGCTGTATGACACCTTCACCCGGCTGCTGGCCGGGCTGCCCGGCAACACGCGCGTGTTTCCGGGCCATGAGTACCTGGAGAACAACCTGAAGTTCACGCTGTCGCGCGAGCCCGACAACCAGGCTGCCCGGGATCTGCTGGCGCAGGCCGAGGGCCAGGACCCGGCCCAGGCGGTGGTGACCACGCTGGCGGATGAAAAGCGGCACAACAGCTTTTTCCGCCTCGACAGCGCGAGCCTGATCAACCGGCTGCGCGAAAGCTTCCCCGATCTGCCGGCACAGCCTGATGGGCAGGCGGTGTTCACCCGGCTGCGCGAATTGCGCAACAGTTGGTAACCCGCAGGAGATCGACAATGACCGTGCGTTCACCCGTTCTCTGGCCGTCCATGCTGGCGGCAGTCCTGACCCTGGGTCTGCCCGCCACAGCCTGGTGCCAATTCCAGGGCGCTGGCACCTTGAACGGCGCCAACTACACCACCGACCAGCCTCTTGGCCCCAAGAATGCCGACGAGTTGGTACGCGATCAGAAGGCGCGCGATGGCAAGCCCGCCACAGCCGCGCCAGCACTCAGCAACAGCGACCGTGTGAAACTGGGTGTACAGGCCGCGCAGGAGTTGCTGAAGGCGCAAAAATACCCGCAGGCGCTGGCCAAGCTGCGGGAGGTGGATGCACTGCCTGGCAAGACCGCCAGTGACACCTACCTGCTGGAGCGTACCCGGGTGGCCGCCGCCTCACAAACCAGCGACAACGCGCTGCTCATCCAATCGCTGGAGGCCGTGCTGGCCACCGGCCAGACTCCGCCCGACGACGAATTGAAATTCGCGGACCTGCTCTCGCGCCACTATTTCAACCAGAAGGACTATGCCAAGGCCATCACCTGGATCACGCGTTACTTCAGGGCCGGCGGCAACGACGCCGACATGCGCCGCTCGCTGTTGTACGCGCACTACCTGAGCAATGACTACGCCCGCGTGGTGCAGGAGGTCAATGGCGACATCCAGGCCGACGAGAAAGCCAACCGCACGCCGGCAGAGTACCAGCTGAAACTGCTGGCCAGCAGCGCCCAAAAGCTCAACGACCAGGCCACCTACAACATGGCCGTTGCAAAGCACACCAGCTACTATCCCAGGAAGTGAAGTAGCAGGCAGTGCGGCAACGGGGTTGCCAAGAACTTGCCGACCTTGGGACCGGGGGTCGCGAGCAGGCTTCCTCCCAGATGCGGCTGCAGCCGCTTACCTGCTGTTTGCACAAGCCTGCTAGCATGCATTGCAGACGCACGCGCCATCGCGGCGTCGCCTTCTCGCCCGACCCACTGACTGCCATGACCCTTCCTGAACGCGTCCGCCCAGCCCTGCTGACGGCCCTGCTCACCCTGGCTTGCTGCCTGCCCGCCTGGAGCCAGCCGGCCCCCAACGCCGACACCGCCGAGCGCGTGAGGCAGGCCGTGCTGGCCGCGCAGGACTTGCTGAAGGCCAAGAAGTACCCGGAAGCGCTGGCCCGGCTGCGTGACACGGACCCATTGTCCGGCAAGACGCCCTACCAGGCCTACATCGTGGAACGCACCCGCCTGGGCATCCTGTCGCAGGTCAATGACGACATGGCGCAGATCCTGCAGAGCATGGCCGCGGTGCTGGAAACCGGCCGCGCCCCGCCCGACGAGGAACTGAAATTCAGCGACTTCCTGGCGCGCAGCCACTTCGCCCGCAAGGAATATGCGCAGACCATCACCTGGGCCAACCGCTATTTCAGGAACGGCGGCACCGAATTCGACATCCGCCGCTCGCTGCTGTTTTCCTATTACATGAGCGACGACTGCCCGCGCGTGATGCAGGAGACCGCCCGCGACATCCAGGCCGATGAGGGCGCCAGCAAGGTGCCGGCTGAATACCAGTTGCGTCTGCGGGTCAGCTGCACGCAAAAAAGCGGCGACAAGGCCGTCCACGATGCCGCCGTGGCCAAGTACAACAGCTACTATCCCAAAGGCAACCAGGAATAGGCCGGCGCACCGCGCCGGGCGCATGACCAGGAGACCCCGATGACGAACCGCAGCCTCAACCTGGACGATGGCCTGTACCAGTACCTGCTCGACCATTCGCTGCGCGAGCACCCGGCCCAGGCCGGCCTGCGTGCCGCCACGCGCAACCACCCACGCGCCGGCATGCAGATCGGGCCCGAGCAAGGCCAGTTCATGGCGCTGCTGGTACAGCTGATGGGCGCGCGCCAGACCATCGAAGTGGGCGTGTTCACCGGCTACAGCGCGCTGTCGGTGGCGCTGGCCCTGCCGCCGGACGGCCGCATCCTGGCCTGCGACATCAATGACGACTACCCCAGCATTGGTCAGCCCTATTGGGAGGCGGCCGGCGTGGCGCACAAAATCGACCTGCACATCGCCCAGGCGGCCGACACACTGGACGCCAAGCTGGCTGCCGGCGAGGCCGGCCAGTATGACTTCGCCTTCATCGACGCCGACAAGACCGGCTATGACGACTATTTCGAACGCTGCCTGAGTCTGCTGCGCCCCGGCGGGCTGATGGCCATCGACAACGTGCTGTGGGGCGGCAACGTGGCGCGCCCCGCCAGCGACCCCGACACGCTGGCCCTGCAGGCCTTGAACCGCAAGCTGCACCACGACCCACGCGTGGACATCAGCCTGCTGCCGTTGGGCGACGGACTAACACTGGCGCGCAAGCGATGAATTCAGACCCTCCCGCCGAGCCCCTTCCCCAGCGCCTTGTCCAGGGTGGCTTCAGCCGCCGGCTGATCGCCATCGTCTGGATCTTCATGGCCGTGGTGGTGTGCATGCTGGCGCTGACCTACTACAGCATTGGCCTGATGTCGGCCACGCGGGCCTACGTGGGCGGCGAGGGCCTGTGGTCGAAGGCGCAAAAGGAAGCGGTGCTGGCGCTGTCGCGCTACGCGACGGACCGTGACCCACGCGACTACCAGGCCTACCAGGCGGCGCTGGCGGTGTCCCTGGGCGACCGACAGGCCCGGCTGGAGATGGAAAAGCCGCAATCCGACGCCGGTCAGGCCGGCAGCGGCTTCCTGCGCGGGCGCAACCACCCGGACGACGTGGCCGGCATGATCAGCCTGTTCCACAACTTCCGCGGCCTGGCAGAAATCGACAAGGCACTGGCCATCTGGCGCGAGGCCGACGGCCACATGGAGCGGCTGATGGCGCTGGGCGAACAAATCCACACCGCCGTGCGCAGCGGCAGCATGGACCCTGCCGCCACCCGCGCCTACCTGCTGCAGTTGCAAGGCATCAACCAGCAGTTGACGCCGTTGGAGGACGCCTTCTCCTTCACGCTGGGCGATATCTCGCGCAAGACCGCGCAGGCCTTGCAGCTCGCCCTGCTGGTGGTGGGCATGGTGCTGCTGGCCGTGGCCTACCTGCTGTCGCGCCGGCTGGTGCGCCAGAACGAAAATTTCCAGGCTGCGCTGGTGGACAGCCGCGACCAATTGCGCAAGCTTTTGCAGTTCGCGCCGCTGCCCATCATCATCGTGCGCCTGACCGACGAATCGGTGGTCTATGCCAACCAGCGCGCCTGCCAGCAGTTCAAGGTGCCCGAGGACGGCTGGGCCGGCCTAAAACCCCATGCCTTCTATGAGCGCGAGCAGGACCGGGAACAGGTGATGCAGGCGCTGCGGGAACACGGCAGCGTGCGCGACTGGGAAGTGCGCCTGCGCGACACCCAGGGCACGGTCTTCTGGGTGCTGATCTCCTCCCAGCGCACGCTGTACGCCGGCCAGCCCTGCCTGGTGACCGCCATCAACAACATCCACGAGCGCAAACTGGCGCAGGAGGCGCTGCACCACCGCGCCTTCCACGACGAACTGACCGGCCTGCCCAACCGGGCCATGTTCATGGACGCCTTGAGCCGCTCGCTCAGCCGCGTCGAGCGCCGCAGCGGCCGGCTGTCGCTGCTGTTCATTGACCTGGACCATTTCAAGGAGGTCAACGACCGCCACGGCCACACCGTCGGCGACCTGCTGCTGCAAGCGGTGGCCATGCGCATACGCGTGTGCGTGCGCGAAGGTGATCTGGTGGCGCGGCTGGGCGGCGACGAATTCGTCATCCTGGTGGAGGACGGCGACACCCACCATGAGGTCACCCACATCGCGCAAAAGCTGCAGAAAACCCTGCAGCCTATGCACCAGCTGGGTGGCCACCAGTTGCTGATGACCGCCAGCATGGGCATCAGCAGCTACCCGCAAGACGGTGAAGAGCTGACCGATCTGCTGCGCAATGCCGATGACGCCATGTACCGCGCCAAAGAGGCGGGGCGCAACAATTTTCAGTTTTCCGACTCCCTGCCCATGGACTCGCGGCCACCGGATTCCGCGTTGCCGTAACGCGCCGCCCTCCATGCGGCGGCCTGCGCACCGTCACAATCCCGCCAACTTCACCCGGCATTTACCCGGATAATGGTTCAACGCGGCCTGTTTTTGGGGAACCCGGCGGCTAAATTGCCATCGAATCCCCTTGCCGGGCCGCCACGGACCCGACTGGGCGCGGCCATCCCGGCCGCCCATGACTGTGAGCGAGAAACCTGCCTTGAAACTGAAGCATCAACTGGCCTGGTCTGTCGTTGCCATGGCTGCGGCCGGCTACGCGCTGGCGGCCGACACTGTGGCCAGCACGGCCAAAAGCACCGCACTGAGCCCCCTGCCGCAGCAGGCCACGGCCGCCAGCATGTCGGCGTACTTCCTGACGCGCTACCACTACAAGGGCGTACCGCTGGACGACGCCATGTCGGAAAAAATCTTCAACGCCTACCTGAAGGCGCTGGACGGCGAAAAGCTGTTCTTCACCCAGCTCGATCTGGACCGGTATGCCGGCCTGCGCACCAAGCTGGACGACGCCATCCTGGGTGGTGACCTGAGCCAGCCGTTTGCCCTCTTCAACCTGTACCAGCAGCGCGTGGCGCAGCGCCTGGGCTACGCGCGCGAGTTGCTGAAGACCGAGCCCGACTTCACGCTGAACGAAAGCTATGCCTTCAACCGCGAGAAGGCCAGTTGGGCCCCCTCTGACCAGGAACTGCAGGACCAGTGGCGCCGCCGCGTGAAGAACGACTGGCTGCGGCTGAAGCTGGCCGGGCAGGACGCCAAGTCCATACGCACCACGCTGGACAAGCGCTATGCCAATTACCTGACGGGCCTGCAAAAGCTCAAGAGCGAGGACGCCTTCCAGACCTTCCTGGACGCCTACGCCTCGGCGGTGGAGCCGCACACCAATTACCTGGGCCCGCGCGCTTCGGAAAACTTCGACATCAACATGCGGCTGTCGCTGGAAGGCATAGGCGCGGTGCTGCAGGAGCGCGACGAGTACATCACCATCCGCGAACTGATGGCCGGCGGCCCGGCGATGCTGTCCGAGCAGTTGAAGGTGGGCGACCGCATCCTGGGTGTGAGCCAGGGCGACAAGGGCGTCATGACCGACGTGGTGGGCTGGCGCATTGACGACGCCGTCAACCTGATACGCGGCGCCAAGGGCTCCAAGGTGACGCTGGACATCCTGCCGGCCGATGCCAGCCCCGACGGCAAACACAAGCTGGTGGTGCTGACACGCCAGAAGATCAGCCTGGACACCCAGGCGGCCAAGAAGACGGTGCTGGAGGTCAAGCAGGCCAGCGCCGGCAACCCCAACGCCATGTGCCGCATCGGCGTGGTCACGCTGCCCTCGTTCTACGAAGACTTCAATGGCCGGCGCAACGGCGAGCGCGACTACAAGAGCGCCTCGCGCGACGTTTCGCGCCTGCTGACCGAGCTGCGCACCACCGACAAGGTGGATGCGGTGGTGCTGGACCTGCGCAACAACGGCGGCGGCTCGCTGAACGAAGCCGTCAACCTGACCGGCCTGTTCGTGGACAAGGGCCCGGTGGTGCAGCAGCGCAATTCGCGCGGCCAGATCAGCGTGCAGGGCATCTCCGGCACCGGAAATCCGGCCGCCTGGAACGGCCCGATGAGCGTGCTGATCAACCGCGCCTCGGCCTCGGCTTCCGAGATCTTCGCCGCCGCGATCCAGGACTACGGCCGCGGCCTGGTGATCGGTGAACCCAGCTTCGGCAAAGGCACGGTGCAGACCATTGTGGACCTGGCCGACGCGGCCAACCTGCCGGCGCCCAACAAGCCCAAGCTGGGCGAGCTGAAGATGACCATTGCACAGTTCTTCCGCATCAATGGCGGCGCCACGCAATTGCGCGGCGTCACGCCCGACATCGCGCTGCCCAGCGCGCTGGATGCCGAGCGCTTCGGCGAATCCAGCTACGACAACGCCCTGCCCTGGACGCAGGTCAAGGCGGCCGACTACAGCCCCATTGGCGACCTGACCGACCTGTTGCCCATGCTGCAGGCGCGTCACGACTCGCGCGTGGCCCAGGACAAGGAGTACAAGCTGCTGCTGGAGGACATTGCCGAAGTCCACACCCAGCGCAAGAAGAACGTCATCTCGCTCAACGAGGCCGAGCGCCGCAAGGAACGCGACCGCCTGGAAGCCCGCGCCAAGGCGCGCGAAGAGCGCACTGGCAACGCTTCGGCGGCGCAACTGGCTGCCAGCGCCGGCATCAAACGGCAACAACAGGATGACGGCCTGCAGTTCAACGAGCGCAGCCTGGCCGATGAACTGGCCGCCGAGAAGGCGCGCAAGGACGCCAAGGATGTGCTGCTGGCCGAGACCGGCCAGGTGATGTGCGACGAGACCGCGCTGCTGAAGACCAACTCCAAACTGGCCGCGCGCGTGCTGCCGGGCGTGACCTTCCCGCGCTGAGCCGTCCGGCGCGGCGCGTGATCGACACGCGCCGCGTGAATTCACGCGTTATTTTTTCTCCGCCGCGGCCTTCATGTTGGCCAGGCCGGCCTCGAAGTCCTTGCCGACCATCGCGTCCATGCTGATGAACACCTGCATCAGCTTGGAAATGAAGGGCGCCGGGCCCTCCATCACCCAGCTGACATGGGTGCCGTCGGCCATGGGCTGCAGCGTGAACACCGCAGTGTTGTGCGCCTCGAAGGGCTTGAGAAAGTCCAGCTGGATGCGGATATTCGCCGGCGCCTGCATCTCACGGATTTCCATGCGGCCCTGGCCGACCTTGGAATTGCCCTCCCAGGCATAGGCACTGCCCGGGCCGCTGGCCGCCCCGGTGAAGGTGCGCTTCATGTCCGGGTCCAGCTTTTCCCACGGCGACCAGGCCGCCCAGGCGTGGAAGTCGTTGATCAGCGCAAAAATCTTCTCCGGCGGCGCCTGGATGGTGATGGCGCGCTGCACGCGAAAGCTGTCGGGCTTGCGGGTCGCCAGCACCAGCACCGCAACCAGCGCCACGGCCACCACCAGACCTAGGATTTTCAGCATGGCAAGACTCTCCTGAATGTGCAGACCGGGGGCTGCAAAATCGCCATTATTGCCTGCGGCGACCGGTGGCACGCCTGGCCGGTACCATCATGCCGGGGTTGACGCCGCCCAGGGCCGGGTCCGTCGCCGCCGGGCCGGCTTTGTCGCAGGTCACTGGCTGCGCCTGCGCCCGCTTGCTAACCTTGGCCCCAGTTTCACGACAATGGGGTCCAGCACCATGATTTCCAGCAGTTTCTTCGTTTTCCGCATCGGCCTGGCCTGGGCCGGCGCCTTTGTCCTGTCCCTGCTGATCTGGCTGACCGCCAACAGTGGCCGCAGCGGTCCCACCGCGCCCTTCGTGTTCGCCGCCCTGTTGGTCATTGGCTGGAAGATGACCACCGCCATCTCGCACGTGCACCGGGTGCGGCTGATCGCCGGCCGGGTGGACGCCAGCCTGCTGAGCAGCCGCCAGCGCCGCCAGATCGAGATCCCGTTCGAGGCCGGCGAGGCCTTCGACATCGTCGACGCGGCGGTGCGCGAGCTGCCGCGCTCCGAAGAGATAGAAAGTGCCCGCGACAGCCTGCAGATACGCGCCAAGGTGAAGCATTTCGACCCCTACCGCACCAAGGCGGGCGCCAAGCCGGCTTCGCCGTGGCTGGGTGCCTGGCGCAACCAGATCCTGGCCACGGTGACGCCGCACGACGGCACCGGCAGCGTGACGCTGATCTGCGAGCCCGAGGGCAGCGCCTGGCGCGACTGGTTCAAGGTGGACGACGGCACCAACCTGGAAAACGCCGAGGCGCTGACGCGCGCCATCATCCGCCGCATTGCCGAGCGCCGGCGCAGCGAGCAAAGCGCCGCTGTGCAGACCAGCACCGAGAAGGAGCTGGCGGTGGCCAAGCTGAGCCTGCTGCATGCACAGGTGGAGCCGCACTTCCTGTACAACACGCTGGCCAGTGCCCAGGTGCTGACGCGCAACGACCCGGTGCGCGCCGACCAGATGCTGGGCAACCTGATCACCTACCTGCGCCACTCGCTGCCACGCACCGGCGACGCCCCCTCCACGCTGGGCGATGAGCTCAAGCGCACGCTGGCCTACCTGGACATTTTGAAGATCCGCATGGGCTCACGCCTGAACACCCAGGTGGAAATAGCACCGTCGCTGCAGGCCATGGCCTTCCCCGCCATGATGTTGCAGACGCTGGTGGAAAACGCCATCAAGCACGGGCTGGAGCCCAAACCGGGCGGCGGCACCATCTGGGTGTTGGCGCGCGCCACCGAACAAGGCCTGGCGGTGACGGTGGCCGACGACGGCCGCGGCTTCTCGGCCGAGAGCGCCGGCACCGGCATAGGCCTGCGCAATGTGCGCGAGCGGCTGCGCCTGGCCTATGGCGACGCCGCCAGCTTTGCCATTGGCGCAAACTTCCCGGCCGGCGTGGCCGCCACCATCACCGTGCCGGCGCAGCCGGTGCACGCGGCCTGAGGAGCCCACCATGCCCAGTTGTGTGATCGCCGAAGACGAAGAACTGCTGCGCCAATCATTGGTGGACTTGCTGGGTGAGGTCTGGCCCGAACTCACCATCCTCGCCGAGTGCGAAGACGGTGGCAGCGCGCTAGAGGCCATGGGCCAGCATCAGCCCGACGTCGCCTTTCTGGACATACGCATGCCCGGGCTGACCGGGCTGGAAGTGGCGCACGCGATGGCGCATGCCAGCCCGCGCACGCAGATTGTGTTTGTCACCGCCTTCAACCAGTACGCGATAGACGCTTTCGACAAAGGGGCGGTGGACTACCTGCTGAAGCCGGTGGCGCGCGAGCGGCTGGAGGCCACCGTGCAACGGCTGAGGGTGCGTGCCGACAGCGGCCAGCCGCAGGACGCCGGCGCATTGGCGGCGCTGGTGGCGCAACTGCGCGCCGCGCTGCCGGCCACGGTAGGCGGCGCGGGTCAGGCGCCGCTGGCCTGGATCACCGCCAGCGCCGGCCGGGAAACCCGGCTCATCATGGTGGAGGACATCGCCTACTTCCAGTCGGACAACAAGTACACCGTGGTGATGACGGCCGAGGGCGAGGCCTTGCTGCGCAAGCCGCTGCGCGAACTGCTGGATGTGCTGGACCCGAACCAGTTCAAACAGATCCACCGCGCCACCATCGTCAATCTGAAGGCCATTGCCTCCATCACGCGCGACGACACCGGCAAGGGCATCGTCAAGCTGAAAAACCGACCCGAGACGCTGAGCGTCAGCCAACCCTTCATGGGGCTGTTCCGCAACATGTGAGGCGCGGCGGGGTTCACACCCGCAGATGAACCACCCGCACGAGTGGCCCCACCTGCAAGCCATCCCGCCGGCCGTCAAAGAAGCGCTGGTTGATGGCCTCAAAGCCCATGTCGAACACCGTCTGGCAGCCCAACACCCGCAGTTCGTGCGCCATGGCAGCCGGCTCAAAGTGGCTGCGCCACGGCTCACCGGCCAGCGCCACCATGGCCCCCACCGCCTGCGCCGACAGGCGCTGCGCCACCGGCAGGCTGTTGGGCGGCACCAGGTAGTCGAACACCAGCGCGCTGCCCGCCGGCATGCCAGCCACAAAGCCCAGCATCTGCCGCACCGCCGCCTCGCTCAGGTACATGCTGACCCCCAACCAGGAGAAAAAAGTCGGCTCATGCGCCTTCAGGCCGGCGCGCACCAGCTGCTGCGCCAGGCCCAGCGCCTCGAAATCCACCGGCACGAAGCGCAATGCCGCTGGCAGCGCTATGCGGGCGTCGGCCAGCAGCCGGCGCTTGCGCTGCTGGGTGGCGGGCCAATCGACCTCGTACACGCGCAGGCGCTCGGCCGGGTGCGGGTTGCGATAGGCAAAGGTGTCCAGTCCGGCGCCCAGCACCACATACTGGCGCACACCGCGCCGCACCGCCAGCGCCAACTCGTCTTCGGCGATGCGGCTGCGCGCCACCAGGTAGGCACGCCACTGGCGCGCCAGCGGTGTGCTGTGCAGCAGGCCACCTGCCAACAGCGCCAGCGCACCGGCCGGCCCCAGCAGCGGCAAGGCCACCGCATCGTCCATCAACCGGGGCCGGTCGAACAATTGGTGGGCGGCACGGCTCAGCGCCACCTGCATGGCGGTCTGGCTGGGGCTGTCACTGCGAAACATGGTGGGACCTGGGGGATGGCCCATCTTAGGACGTGTGTGTGACGGCCGGGAGCCCCTCCCGTCCCGCAGTAGGGTCAATTCACGGCGCCAGCTCGTACCAGGCCGAGCCGTCGCCGTTGTCTTTCAACCAGCGCACCGGCCCCTGCGCGCTGGTATGACGCGCTCCAGCGCTGCCGGACAGGAAGCGCAGGCTGACGCCCGGCACGGGCAGCACGCGCCAGTTGCCATCGGCCACCAGGCGCAGCGGCTGGCTGGCTTTCAGATAGTCCATCAGCACTTCGCGGTTTTCGATGGCGGCGTCCAGCACCACCGGCAGTTGCGCCACGCCGGGGAAATTGCCGCCGCCACCGGCACGGTAGTTGTTGGTGGCGATGACGAAGCGCTGGCTGTCCGCCACCGGCTGGCCTTGCCACTGCAATTCGCGCACACGGCTGGCCTTAGTGTCCATCAGGGTGCCCTTGGCGTCGTAGCGCGGCGGCTGCGTGATGTCCAGCGCATAGCTGACGCCGTCAATGATGTCGAAATTGAAGGAAAAGTACCCAGGCTCCAGCAACTCCTGCACCGCTGGAGCTTGTGGGGAGATGCGGCGAAAGCGCCCGGCCGACATCTCCAACCACTCGCGCAGTTGTGCGCCGGTGATCAGCAGGCCTTTGAGCGTGTTCGGGTACAGGTACAGGTCGGCTGCGTTCTTGATTGCCAGCGGGCCGGCGGGCATGTCGGTGTAATACGTCCAGCCCTGGCTGCCGCCGGACTTGAACGGTGCCGTGGCCGACAGCACCGGCAAGTCCTGGTAGGGTGTGCCGCGCAGCTGGCGGCGCAGGTAGTCGCGCTGCGCATCGGCCACCACCTGGATCGACGCGTCGTCCGCCACCTGCGAGAAGTAGCTGTTCAGCGGCACGGCACTGTCGGCAATACGCTGGCGCACATAGGCCAGCGTGTCCGCATGCTCAACCGCAAAGGCTTGCGCCAAAGCCGGATCGGCCGCCACCACCGGACCGCCACGTGGGTTGACGCTGCGCAGGCTGGCCTGGCTGTCCAGCACGCACCACTGGCCTTGCGCATCCACCTGCAATTGCAGGTCCACCACGCCCAGGTGATCGCCCCACTTGCCGGGCATCACCGCCGGCACACCATGGATGCGGCCGCGCGCCAGATCCACGCCGGGGTAGCTTGCGAACGTGGTGCCGGGAAACTCGGCATGCGCATGGCCGAACAGAATAGCGTCCACCCCCGGCACCTGGGCCAGCGCAGCCACCGCGTTCTCGGCACCGGGGCCGGCGTCCACCTTGTCCAGGCCGGTGTGCGGCAGCACGACGACCAATTGCGCGCCCTGGACACGCATCTGCGGTACCAGCTCGCGCGCCACCGCCACCATGTCCCGGGGCACCACCTTGCCCTGCAGGTTGGCCTTGTCCCACTGCATGATCTGCGGCGGCACCAGGCCCAGCACGCCCACCTTCAGCGTGTGCGCCTTGCCGGTGGTGTCCACCACGCTGCGCTGCAGGATCACATACGGCGTGAAGGCATGGCGGCCCGGCTTGCCGCTGCCATCGTCCTCGTACACATTGCCGCTGACGATGGGAAACTGCGCGCCGCGCATGGCTTGGCGCAGGAAGTCCAGGCCGAAGTTGAAGTCGTGGTTGCCCAGGTTGGCGGCGTCGTATTTCAGCTGGTTCATCGCCCGGTAGGCGGGGTGGACCTGACCGGCAGCCAAGGGCTTGATCTTGGCCACCACATCCCCCAACGGGCTGCCCTGCAGCAGGTCGCCGTTGTCGAACAGCAGGCTGTTGGGGTTCTCGGCCCGGGCCGCGGCGATCAGCGTGGCCGTCTTGGCCAGGCCAAATTGCTCGCTCGGTTTGTCCTGGTAGTAGTCGTAATTGAGCAGGTGCATGTGCACATCGGTGGTCTCCAGCAGCCGCAGCTTGACCTCGGCAGCCTGCGCGATGCCGGCCAGCACGGCGCAACCGGTCAACGTGACGATCTGGCGCAAAAGCAATTTCATGACTCCACAATCCCCGCGATATGCAACACGGGCCTATTGTGCCGCGCGCATGTGAACACCACTGGCATTGGTGAGGATCGGGCCGCCACGGCATTCGGCATTTGAGCGTCAGGTCCGCCAACGGCCCCGATGTCGCTGGGGCGCGTAGCGCAGCGGCATCAAGGAGGAGGGCCGCAGGCCCGGGGGACAGCCGCGGAGCCACGCGCACCGGCGGCGTCGGCAAACCGCCAACGCACAGCGCGCTCAGGCTACTTGGTGCCCATGATCAGGTTGGGCAGCCCGGTGGCGATGCCCGGGAAAAAGCACAGCAGGAACACAGCCACGAACATCAGCCCGACGAAGGGCATCACGCCCCAGACCACGTCCTTCAGCGGGATGTCCGGCGCGACGTTCTTGATGACGAAGATGTTCAGCCCCACTGGCGGGTGGATCAGCCCCATCTCCATCACGATGGTCATCACCACACCGAACCAGATCAAATCAAACCCGGCGGCCTTCAGCGGCGGCAGGATGATGGGCGCGGTCATCAGGATGATGGACACCGGCGGCAGGAAGAAGCCCAGCACGATAACCAGCCCCAGCAACACCGCCAGCAGCACCCAGCGTGACAGTTGCAGGCCAACGATCCATTGCGCCGCGCCCTGGCTGATGTGCAGGTGGCTCATCACATAGCTGTACAGCAGCGACATGCCGATGATCAGCATCAGCATGGTGGATTCGCGCAGCGTGGAGGCCAGCATGGGCGCCACATCGCGCGGGCGCCACAGACCATAGACCACGGCGATCAGTCCCAGCGCCAGCAGGCCGCCCAGGCCGGCGGTTTCCGACGGCGTGGCGTAACCGCCGTACAGCGCCACCATCACGCCCAGCAGCAGCGTGACGAAGGGCAGCACGCGCGGCAGCATTTCCACCTTCTGCTGCAGCGTGAAGTGTTCGTCGTCCAGGTAGGCGGACTTGACGCCGCCTTGCTCGTACACGGCGAGGGCCAGTTTGTATTCCTTGCGCGCGCGCACCACCGCGTAGCCGGCGAACAGCACCACCAGCATCAGCCCCGGGCCTATGCCGGCCAGAAACAGCCGGCCCAGCGATTGCTCGGCCGCCACCGCGTACAAAATCATGGTGATGGACGGTGGCAGCAGGATGCCCAGCGTGCCGCCGGCGGCAATGATGCCGGCCGCAAAGCCCGGCGAGTAACCGCGCTTGCGCATCTCCGGGATGCCGGCCGAGCCGATGGCTGAACAGGTGGCGGGCGACGAGCCCGCCATGGCCGCGAACAATGCGCAGGCGAACACGTTGGCGATGCCCAGGCCGCCCGGCACCTTGTGCAGCCAGACGTGGATGGCGCCATACAGGTCCTGCCCGGCGCGCGACTTGCCGATGGCCGCACCCTTCATGATGAACAGCGGGATGGACAGCAGCGTGATGCTGGCCATCTCTTCGTAGACGTTCTGCGTCACCGTGTCCAGCGAAGAGGCCGGCATGAAGAAATACATGAAGCCCACCGCCACCGTGCCCAACGCAAAGGCGATGGGCATGCCGGAGAACATCACCAGCAACGTGGCAACACCATATGCAATGCCTATCGCCAGTGGGCTCATGGTGAGACCCCTGCGCTGCGCGCTGCGTCATTCGGTGCTTCAACCTCCACCTCACCGGTCACCCGCACCAGCGTCTGCAGCAGCAGTTGCAGCGTCAGCAGCCCCATGCCCACCATCATCAGCCCATACGGAATCCACAGCGGCGGCGCCAGCGCGCTGGAAGTGGTTTGCCCGTCCTTCACGGCCTCGTGCAGCAGCGTCCATGACTTCCAGCTGAAGAAGGCGCAAAACAGCGTGGACACCGCATCCACCACCAGCAGGCGCACGCGGTTGACGGCTGCCGGCAACACCGAGGCCAGTGCCTCAATGCCCACATGGCCGCGCTGCGATTGCACGTAGCCGGTGCACATGAAGGTGGCGCCCACCAGCAGGAACACCGACACCTCGTCCTGCCAGTCAGTGGCGGACTTCAGGAAATAGCGTGTCAGCACCGAATAGGTCAGCACGCAGGACGCGCCAACCAGCACCACCATGGACACCCGCAGCACCTGCAGGTTGACCCATTGCAGCACCGCGTCCGCGGCGGCCAACGCCGCCAGGCGCGGTCGGCGCTTGGGGCCAGGCGCATGCGCCGCCGGTGGAGCGACCCCCATTACAGCGTCTGCTCAGCCAGCGCCAGCAACTTGGCGCTGCCCTCGTTCTTGGCGGCGTAGTCTTTCCAGGCGGTGCGGCGGGCCAGGTCCTGCCATTTCTTGATGGCGGCGGCGTTCAGGTCGACCACCTTGGCGCCGGCCTTCTGGTAGACATTGGCCACCTCGATGTCGTCACGCTTGGCGTTTTCCAGCGCAAATTTTTCCATGTCGGCGCCCACGGCCAGGATGGCGTCGCGCTGGTCCTTGGGCAGGGCGTCGAAGATGCTCTTGGACATCAGCAACGGCTCCAGCATGAACCAGTAGGCGCCGGCACGACCGGTGGTCAGCGACTTGGCCACTTCTTCCAGCTTGAACGAGATGAATGACGTGGAGGACGTCATGGCCGCGTCCATGGCGCCGGTCTGCATGGCGGCGTAGATTTCATTGGACGGCAGGCTGATGACCGAGGCGCCAGCTTCCTTCAGGATCATGTCCACCTCGCGCGAGCCGCCGCGCACCTTCATGCCCTTGGCGTCCTCCGGGTCGATGATGGGCTTGCCGCGCGAGGCCACGCCGCCGGCCTGCCAGATCCAGCTGACGATGACAATGCCTTTCTCGGCCAGCATGCGCGTGAACTCCGCGCCCACCGGCTTGTTCTTCCAGGTGTAGGCCTGCTCGTAGGACACCACCAGGCCGGGCATCAGGCCGATGTTGGTCTCGGGCACCTCGCCACCGGCGTAGGACACCGGGAACAGCGACATGTCCAGCGCGCCCTTGCGCATGGCGGAAAACTGCGCGTTGGTCTTCATCAGCGAAGAGTTCGGGTAGATCTCGAACTTCAGCGCGCCCTTGGTGCGCTTTTCGACTTCTTGCGCAAAGGTGCGCACCAGGCGGTCGCGGAAGTCGCCCTCCTTGATGCTGCCACCGGGGAACTGGTGCGAAATCTTCAGCGTGGTGCCTTGGGCAAATGCGGGCAGCAAGGGCTGCATGGCAACGGACAGACCACCCACGGCCTGGAGAAGTTGACGACGTTTCATGAACAAATGTCCTTCGAAAGTGAGGGCATGCCAACCTTCATGGGTTCCATGCCGGCTGGCAGTGTTGCACGAAACGCCAGGCGGCGCACCGGTAATAACGCTAGGGGTGCAGCGGCGAAAGTCCTCACTGGCAACAGTGACGCAGTCACGCGTCAGTGCAGGATTTTCTCCAGCACCACCGGGTGCCACAGCTCCTTGCGCGCAAAGGGCGTGGCCTTGGACAGGTAGGGGTTGGGAATGACGAACAAGCGGCGCTGCTCCAGGCCCGCAGCGGCGATCAGCGGCCCCAGTGTCTTGTTGAACAGCGCGTCAAAGCTCTTGTCCTTGACGGCCTGCTCAAAGCCGTAGTTCAGCCGTTCGGCGAGCGCCGCATTCTTGTGGCTGACGAAGAAGTAGTACGCCGTGGGGTAGGCAATGGCCCAGCTCTTCACCACGTCCAGGCCCTTGGCCTGAGCAATGGGCTGCGCTTCCACGATGCCCATGGGCAGCAGCTTGGGGCCATTGGCGCGCAGGGCCGCCAGGCCAGCGGCAAAATTGGGCAGGCGCACCACCTTCAGGCCGGCATCAGTCTGGATGCTGAAATCGGGCCAGTCGAACACCAGACCCAGCTCTATCTTGCGCAGCGCTTCCAGGCTGTCGGTGGGCTCATGGCGTGCCACCTGTTCGGGCAAACCCATGCCCACCCGGATGCCCAGCAGCCCCTTGTACAGGCAATAGCGTATGGGCGTGGCCTGGGCTTCGCGGTTCAGGTCGGTCATGCTGCTGACCACGTCCAGGTGGCCGGTGGACAGCTCGCTGAAGGCGCGGTTCTGGCTGATGCCCTCGACCTTGTCCAGCGCGTAGTCGCCATACTTGGCCCGGGATTTTTCCAGCACCAGGTTGAGCACCATCGCCTCCCAGCCCAGCTCACCGGCATTTTGCTGGCCGGTGAAATTGTGGCGAATGCGCGTGGGCGGCGCGGCATGGCTGGGCAGGCTGCTCAACAGCCCCAGCAAGGCGACACACACCAGCGCAAAAGCGCGGCTTGGCAACAACAAACGGTGTTTGGACATGGTCAGGATGGGTGATGCGGGCGCCGGCAATGCGAACAAGCCAACCGGGCGGGCATCGCAGCCTACAGTATCCACGATCCGCATTGAAAAACCGCCACAACGTACATGTACACTGTCACGCAGGAGGCAGAAACTGGCGAACTTGGTGCATTGGCGGGACTGGCGGCGGCACTGCGCGGCCTTGCTGGCGACGTGTGCCAGCGCCAGCCATGCGGCACCGCCGGAAATCACCTGGTACATCCCCGACCTGCCGCCGCACTACGTGGTGGAGGCCGGCCGCAAGGAAGTGGGCTTTCACCAGCAGGCGCTGCAGAAGCAGTTCATGCCGGCACTGGGCGATTACAAGCACAGCACCAAGGTGGCCTCGGTGGGGCGCGTGCTGGCGATGCTGAAGTCCGACCCCAATGCCTGCATCCCCAGCGCCGTGAAGACACCCGAACGCGAGCAGTTCATGGTGTTCTCGCGCCCCAGCCTGGCCATGATCCCGCCCGGGCTGTTCGTGCGCGCCGGTGACGCGCACAAGTTCACACCGCTGGTGGACGCCAGCGGCCGCATCTCGCTGGAAGCGCTGCTGGCGCGTGGTGACTTCGTGCTCGGCGTGGAGGGCCAGCGCCGCTACGGCGCCGGCGTGGACAAGCTGGTGGAAGCGCGCACCGGCAGCAAAGCGGTGTACCAGGTCAATTTCCAGGCCGCCGCGCGCAGCCTGATGCGCATGGCCGCGGTGGAGCGGGTGGACGGCGTGCTGGGCTACCCCTACGAGGCCACCTGGCACCTGAACGACCGCAGCTGGAACGGCCCCAACAAACTGCATTTTTACGAGCTGACGGAGCAGCCGCGCTTCAACACCAGCTACGTGGCGTGCTCCAACAGCGAACTGGGCAAGGCGGTGATCGCCCAGCTCAATGCCCGGCTGGACCAGGCCAGCACGCGCGCAGCCATCGCCGGTCATTACGAAACCTGGCTGACGCCGGAATTCCGCGCCGAATCCAAGCGCATCCAAAAACTGCTGCCAGACCGGTGACGCGTGGTCATGCCGCAAAGGCATAGCAGTTAGCCGACGTCACCGCTGGTGTGTCAGGGCGGTCGCGTCCAGAATCACGCCAACTCCCTAGACAAGGCCTTGTTGCATGACCACCCTGACCGGCATTTCGTCCATGGCCACCCGCCAGGTGCTGGCCGAAATGGCTGCTGCCTACGAGCAACGCACAGGCGTGCAGGTGAAGCTTGAGTCTGTGGGGGGCGTGGACGCGGCCAAGCGCGTGCAGGCCGGTGAAGCCTTCGACATCGTGGTGCTGGCGCGCGACGCCATGGACAAGTTGGCCGAGGGCGGCCATCTGGATGCGGGCAGACGCTGTGCCATCGTCGACTCGGCGGTGGCGCTGGCGGTGCGCGCTGGCGCGCCCAAGCCCGACATCAGCAGCGAGGCCGCGCTGCGCGCGGCCCTGCTCGCCGCCCGCGCCGTGGGCTACTCCAGCGGCCCCAGCGGCAACGCCCTGCTGAAACTGGTGGAACGCTGGGGCTTGACGGACACGCTGAAGGGCCGCCTGGTGCAGGCCACGCCGGGCGTGCCGGTGGGCCAACTGGTGGCCAGCGGCGAGGTGGACCTGGGCTTGCAGCAGCTCAGCGAGCTGATGGGTGTGCACGGCATCACGCTGCTGGGCGGCATGCCGGCCGGGTTGGAGATCGTCACCACCTTCGTCGGCGCGGTGGCCGGCACGTCGACCCAGGCGGGCGAAGCGCGCGCATTGCTGCGCTTCTTCTGCGCGGATGACAACGCAGCACTGAAACTGCGCCTGGGCATGGCCGCGCCGCGCTGACACCACCGGTCACAGCACGCGAGCACTGTCTCGCACGTTCAGCCGTGTTAACACGGCCTTTACAAACCCGCGCCAAACTCGGCGCATGAATGACCTCAACCTCGTCCGCGGCCTGTTCCTGATGGCCATTGCGCTGCTGTTTGGTGGCGTCTCGCTGAGCTACAACATCGGTGAATTCAGCCGCGCCGGCCCTGGCCTGTTTCCGCTGGTGGTCAGCGGCATGCTGCTGCTCATCGGCATCGCCACCGTGGTGCGCTCGCGCTTCGTCAAAGCCGTGCCGATCGACTACCAGTTCAAGAACGTCGCCCTGGTGCTGGGCAGCCTGGTGGGTTTTGTCGTGCTGTCCCAGCTCATCAACATGATCGTGGGCATCGCCTTCCTGGTGTTCTGCTCGGCCTATGCCGGCACCTCGCACACCTGGAAGCGCAGCGTGAAGATCACCGTCGGCCTGGTCATCGTCGCGCTGATGTTCCACAAGCTGCTGGGCCTGAACCTGCCGCTGTACTGAGTCATACCCCATGGACATCATCCACAACCTCGCCTTCGGCTTTGGCCACGCCCTGACCTGGCATAACCTGCTGTACTGCGCCATAGGCTGCTCGGTGGGCACGCTGATCGGCTTGCTGCCCGGCCTGGGGCCGCTGTCCACCATCAGCCTGTTGCTGCCGCTGACCTATTCCATCCCCACCGATGGTTCCCTCATCATGCTGGCCGGCATCTACTATGGCGCCCAGTATGGCGACTCGGTCAGCGCCATCACCATGAAGATTCCGCACGCCAGCAGCATCGTGGCCTGCATAGACGGCTACCAGATGACGCTGAAAGGCAAGACCGGGTTGGCGCTGTTCACCGCCGGCATCTCCAGCTTCATCGGCGGCACCGTGGCCATCATGGTGCTGGCCACGCTGGCGCCCATGCTGGGTGAAGTGGCCTTCCTGTTCGGCCCGGCCGACTACTGCGCGCTGATGCTGGTGGGTTTCGTGTGCGTCAGCTTCGTCACCACCGGCAGCCTGCTCAATGGCCTGGCCATGGCACTGGTGGGCGTGTTGGTGGGCCTGATAGGCACGGACGTGAACAGCGGCGCCGAGCGCTTCACCATGAGCCTGCCCAACCTGGCGGACGGCGTCAGCCTGGTCAGCGTCGCCCTGGGTTGCTTTGGCATCGCCGAAGTGGTGAAGAACCTGGACAACAAGGAAGAGCGCACGCCCTTCAACGGCACCATCAAGCTGATCCCCACCTGGGCGGAGTTCAAGCGCATCATCCCCAGCGCGCTGCGCGGCAGCGTGGTGGGCTCGGTGCTGGGCATCCTGCCCGGCGGCGGCCCGGTGATCGCCCAGTTTGCGGCCTACGCCATCGACAAGAAATTCAGCAAATACAAGGACGAAATCGGCCACGGCTCCATCGAGGGCGTGGCTGGCCAGGCGGCGGCTGACGAGGCGGCCGCGCGCACCAGCTTCATCCCGCTGATGAGCATCGGCATCCCGGAAAACGCGGTGATGGCGCTGATGATGGCGGCCTTCATCGTCAAAGGCATACAGCCGGGGCCGAACATGATCGCCACCCACCCCGACCTGTTCTGGGGCCTGGTGGCCAGCATGTGGATAGGCAATGTGTTCCTGGTGATTTTGAACGTGCCGCTGGTGCGCTACTGGCTCACCGTGTTCAAGATCCCGTTCGCGGTGCTGTTCCCGGCCATCCTGTTCTTCTGCTGCATTGGCACCTACAGCATCAACAACAACCTGAACGACATCTACACCACCGCCATCTTCGGTGCGGTGGGCTACATGTTCATGCGCCTGGGGCTGGAGGCGGCGCCGCTGATGCTGGGTTTCATCCTGGGGCCGATGCTGGAGGAGAACTTTCGCCGCGCGCTGCTGCTGGGGCGCGGCAGCTTTGCCACCTTTGTCAGCCGGCCCATCAGCGGCACGCTGCTGGCGCTGATCGCGGTGTTCATGACCTGGCAGTTCGTGTCGTTTGTGCGCAAGTCGCGCCAGGGCAAAGCGGACGAGGTGGTGGTGCCGGCCGAAGCCTGATGGCTCAGCCCATGCGGCGTATGGGCTCGCTGCCGTCCCAGCCCACAGAGGCCTGGCGTATCTGCTGAAAGTATTCGCCCTTGCCGCCGCTGAGCTCCGAGATTTCCACCATCGCGCTGGGGTGGTCCGGCCGCAGGAAGTAGGCATAGCGGCCGCGGTTGGCGCCCATGCGCCCGCTGTGGCCCTCCACATAGCCGCGTGCCCGCATGGCGGCGCAGAATTCATCAAACCGCTCCAGCGTCCAGTAGGCCACGTGCTGGGCCACCTCGCCATTGCGCTGCAGCGTGTCCAGGTACAGCGTGGGCGCGTCGTCGCGCTGCTGTATCAGCTCGAACTGCATGTCGCCCGAATTGGCCAGCGCGATGGACAGCTTGGGCAGCGCAGAGGGCTTGCCGTAGTAGGTGTATTCGGTGGAGACCACGTTCTCCTTGTAGAACCAGGGCCCGACGCCCAGTTCGGCCCAATGGCGCATGGCTTTCTCGATGTCGCGCACCACATAGCCGACCTGGCGCACTGGCCCGAACAAGTGACTCATTGGAACTCCTTCAAAACAAACGCGGGCTCAGCGCATGTAGGCGCCGCCATTCACATCCAGCGTGGCGCCGGTGACGTAGCTGGACAGGTCGCTGGCCAGGAACAGGCAGGCGCCCGCCACCTCGTCCGCACTGCCGGCACGCGGCAACGGCCAGGACTGGCCCAGCGCGTGCTTTTCCTCGTCGGTGCGGCCACTGCGCGAAAAGTCGGTGATGACCAGCCCCGGTGTGACGGCGTTGGCGCGTATGCCCTGCGGCCCGTACTCGCGCGCCAGTGCACGGGTGAAACCCAGCACACCGGCCTTGGCGGCGCAGTAGTGCGCACCGCCAAACACGCCACCACCCTGCTGCGCCGACATGGACGACACCATGACGATGCTGCCCTGCCCTTGCGCCTGCATGGGGGGCAGCACGGCCTGCGTCAACTGCAGCGTGCCGCGCAGCACCACGTCGGTGATCAGCGCGTAGTCTTCAGGGGTGATGTCGGCGATGGCGCGCTTTTGCGTGATGCCGGCGTTGTTGACCAGCACGTCGATGCGGCCCCGTGCCGCCGACCAGGCCAACGCCTGCGCCACCGCTTGTTGGCAGGAGGCAGCGTCCGTCACGTCGCAGCGCAGCCCCAGGGCCCTGCCCTGCCCTTCATCCACATCGGCGGCCGCCTGGCGCGCATCGGTTTCATCCAAATCCAGCAGCACCACCGCCGCGCCATGGGCCAGCATCAGCTTCGCGGTGGCCTTGCCTATGCCGCGCGCGCGGCCGGCGCCGGAAATCAACACCGTGCGGCCATGCAGCAGCGGGCCTGTGGTCTGGCGTGGCGGGGTAGCTTCTGTTGCCATGTGGACTTCAGTCCATGGTGATGTTGGCCGCGGTGGCGATCTGCTTCCAGGCTGCGATGTCGGCGGTGGTCATGTCGCGCAGCTCATCGCCCCCCACATAGGCGGCGGTGATGCCCAGGTCCAGCAGGCGGGTCTTCACATCGGGCATCTCCACCACCTGCTTCAGCGCAGCCGACAGCTTATCCACGATGGGCTTGGGTGTGCCAGCCGGGGCATACACGGCCCAGCGCAGCGCGCCCATGCGCTTGCCGGCGAAATCAATGCCTTCGTCGTCGTAGCTGGCCACATTGGGCAGGCTGGGCGAACGCGAGGTGCAGGCCGACAAGGCCTTGAGCTTGCCGGACTTCACCATCGGCGAGCCCGAGGCCATGTCCACAAAGGCCAGCTTCACATGGCCGCCCAGCATGTCGGTCTGTATCTGCGCCACCGACTTGTAGGGGATGTGGCTCATCTCGATCTGCGTGCGCAGGCTCAGCAGCCCGGCACAGAAATGCCCGGTCGAGCCATTGCCCCAGGTGGCATATTGCACAGCGCCGGGCGACTTCTTGGCCAGCGCCACCAGCTCCTTGATATTGTTGGCCGGGAAGTCATTGGTGGCCACCAGCAGGATGGAGGCGGTGCCCACCTGACCCAGCGCGGCGAAGTCCTTCACCGAGTTGTAGGGCAGCTTGGGGTTGATGGCCGGCAACAGCACATGGGTGGTGGCGCCGCCAATGCCGATGGTGTAGCCGTCGGCGGGGGCCTTGGCCACCAACTCGGTGGCGATGGCGCCGCCGGCGCCGGGCCGGTTGTCCACCAGCATGCTGCCCTTGAGCAAGGTGCCCATCTTCTCGGCCAGGATGCGCGTCAGCGTGTCGCCACCGCTGCCCGGCGCGGAGATGGAGACGAAGCGTATCGGCTTGGACGGAAAGTCCGCCACGCCCTCGGCATGGGCGGCGGCGGCGCTGAAAGCGCCCAGCAGGGTAGCGATCATCAACAGGGGGCGCATGGTGGTTCTCCTCGTAGGTGTTGGTGGGTATCGGTTCACAGCGACAGGCCACCATCCACCACCAGCTCCAGGCCGGTGACGTAGCGGCTCTCGTCAGACGCCAGGAACAGCGCGGCGTTGGCCACGTCCCAGGCGGTGCCTTGGCGGCCCATGGGGCAGCGGGCATTGCGCATTTCGCGGCCCTTGCGCAGCTCTTCTTCGTTGGCAAACAGTGCAGCGGCGTGCGGCGTGTCGATCAACCCCGGCACGATGACGTTGCAGCGCACCTGGTGCGCCGCATACTGGCGTGCCACCACGCGCGTCATGTGGTTCAGCGCCGCCTTGGAGGTGCTGTATGACAGGAACTGCATGGGGCTCCACTTGCGGCTGGCAATGGACGAGATGTTGATGATGGAACCAAAGCCCTGGCGCATCATGTGCGGCACCACCTCGCGGTTGCTCAGCATGGCGCCCTTCAGGTTGATGGCGTGCACGCGGTCCCAGGACTCTTCGGTGACCTCGATCAGCTCGCCGAATTCTTCCACGCCCACGTTGTGGTGCAGGATGTCCACACGGCCGAAGCGCGCCAGGCAGTGGTCCACCATGGCCTTGATCTGCGCGGCGCTGCGCACGTCAGCCAAAAAGGCCTCGCCACTGCCGCCACCAGCGCCACCATCACCATCACCCACCATGGCCTTGATGCGCCGCACCGTGTCCTGCGCCGCTTCCAGGTTGCGGTCGGCGCACAGCACCTGCGCGCCCTCGCGCGCGAAGGTCACCGCACAGGCGGCGCCGTTGCTGATGTCCGCGCCTATGGAGCCGGCACCGACCACGATGGCCACCTTGCCGGCCAGGCGTCCGCTGCCCAATGGACGGTTGTCGCGGTTGTCGCTCATGGCACCGCCTTGGCCTGACGGCCGCTTGGTTTGTTGGCAGACGTTGGGACCGGCAACCCCGCCACCGGCCCGCAGGACTCGCGCAGCACCAGCTGCGTGGTCATCAGGATGCGCTCGGGCTCTTGCGTGGCCTGCGCACTGCCCAGGCGGCGCAGCAGCAGCTCGGCTGCTGCCGTGCCCACGGCCGCCAGGTCCCAGTTCAGCGACGTGATGGTGGGGCTGAACAGCGTCGCCAGATCGGTGTCGCCAATGCTGATGACGCTGACGTCCTCCGGCACCGTGCGGCCGGCATGGCGCAGCGCCTGCAGCACGCCCGACAAGATGCGCGTGCCCAGGCCCAGAAACGCGGTGGGCGGCTGCGGCGCCCCGAGCAGCGCCAGCGCTTCGCTGAAGGCAAAGTCCATCGCCGAGCGCTCGGCGCGTATCAGTTGCGGCTCGGGTTGCAGGCCGCGCTCGGCATAGGCGTCCTTGAAACCGGCAATGCGCTCGCGGCCCGGGCGCAGCACGCTGCCGGGTGTCAGCAGCGCGATGCGGCGGTGGCCCAGGTTCAGCAGGTAACGTGTGGCCTGCAAGGCGCCGGTGTAGTGGTCCACGTGCACACCGGCGTTGGGCCCGGTGAAGTCGCGGTCCAGCGCCACCACCGGGGTGTCTTGCGCCAACTGGGCCAGGTAGTCAGGCGTCTCGGTTTCGCAGGGGCCGAGGATCAGGCCATCGACCCGGCGACGGCGGAACAGATCAACCAGCGTCTTTTCGCGCCGGCCGTCATTGTGCGTGTTGGCCAACAACAGCACATAGCCGGCTGCCAGCAGCCGCGCCTCGATGGCGCTGAAGATGCGCGCGTACAGCGGGTTGGCAATGTCGGACACCAGCAGCCCCACCACACCGGTGGAACGGGTGCGCATGCTCTGCGCCACCGCGTCGGGCTGGTAGCCCAGCTCGCGCGCGGCGCGGGTCACACGCGCCACCGTGTCTTCGCTGACGCGGCCCACGCGGTTCAGCGCCCGCGAAGCGGTCCCCACCGCCACGCCGGCGGCCGCGGCCACCTCGCGTATGGTGACCTTGGCCTTGGTACCGTTGTGCTTCATGCCGGTACCGCAGCCTGGCGCAGGCCAGCCGGGAAACGCTCGGAACCATCCTCCAGCGGCACGGCAGCGGTGTTGAGGAAAAACGCCGCCATGTGGTAGAAGGCCGACGAGAAGATCAACTCCATCACCTGCTCCTGCGGCCAACCGGCACTGAGCGCAGCCCAGGTGTCGTCCGACACGGTGGAATGCTGGTGGATTTCGTCCACCATGCGTGCGATCAGGCGCTCCTTGTCGGTCCACAGGCTGGCGCTCAGGTCACGCCAGCTCTTGGCGCAAGTCAATTCGCTGACCTGTGCCTTCAACAGGCCGCAACGCTCGGCATAAATGCTGACGTGCATGCCCCACTCGTACTCGGAACGCGTCAGCGCACCGGTGCGGATGATGGCGATTTCGCGCTCGCGCTCGGGCAGCGCGCATTTGAACAGCACCACATGCGCCAAGGCCTGAAAGGCCGGGCCCAGCTTGGCGTGGTTGGCCAGCGCGAGGCGCAGGTTCAACGGCGACAGGCCCTTGAAGGCGGTGCTGTCCACGGCGGCCTGCACCTCCGGCTCGTACGGGGGCGGCCGCAGCGGCAGGCGGCGGGAAACGGCAAGCTTTGGCGCGGGCGACGTGGTCATGCAGCCAGTTTGCGATGTTTGCGGAAACGTTTTTATAGTGGTAACCCTAGGTTTGTCGCCAGCGTGTCAGATGAAGCGTTCTCGCTTCCAGCAGCTTGCTCACGGCGCTTGGTTGGTGGATATGGAAACGGTTTCGCATCCCCGTGCAGCAAGGCTTTGGGCACCCACCGCGTTGCCACCTGTCATCCATTGCTGCGACACTGCGGCACCATGAGCACGAACACCTCCACCTCCCCCGACACCGCGATGCAAGGCCGCGTGGTGCTGATCACCGGCGCCAACACCGGCATAGGCCGCATCACCGCGCGCGAGCTGGCGCGCCGTGGCGCCAGGGTGTTTGCAGCCGGCCTGTCGCGCGAGCGCACGCAGCCACTGATGAACGAGGTGGCAGGCATTGCCGGTGCCACGCCCATCGAATGGTTGCCGCTGGACCTGGCCGACCTGGCCTCGGTACGCGCCTGTGCGCAGGCCTTTGTGGCGCGCGGCCTGCCGCTGCATGTGCTGATCAACAACGCCGGCCTGGCCGGGCAAAAGGGCGTGACCCGAGACGGCTTCGAACTGGCCTTTGGCGTCAACCACCTGGGCCACTTCCTGCTGACGCAGCTGCTGCTGGACACGCTGCGTGCCAGCGGACCGGCGCGGGTGGTCACCGTGGCCAGCCGCGCACACTACCGCTCCAAGGGGCTGGACTTTGCTGCGCTGCGCCAGAGCAAGCGTTCCCGCACCGGCATTGCCGAGTATTCGGACTCGAAACTGGCCAACGTGCTGTTCAGCGCCGAGCTGGCACGCCGGCTGGGTGGCAACAGCGGCATCACCACCTATTCGCTGCACCCTGGCGTGGTGGCCACCGACGTCTGGCGCCACGTGCCCTGGCCGCTGCGCCCGCTGATCAAGCTGCGCGGCATGATCACGCCGGAAGAAGGCGCGCTGACCACGCTGCACTGCGCCAGCGCGCCGGAGTTGGCCAGCCAGACCGGCCTGTATTACGACCGCTGCCAACCCAAGACGCCCAGCGCGCTGGCGCAGGATGTTGAGCTGGCCCGCTCGCTGTGGCAGCACAGCGAGCGCTTCGTGACGCAGTTCACCGGCTAGCAGTTCACTGGCCGATGGGCCGGCTTTCCTTTTGCCTAGACGCCGCCCTCAAGACGAACGTTTCGCACACGAAAACGCCCGTTTGCGTGTTGCCCGCTGAACGGCCCGCGCCCTAAAGTCTGGCGCAGCACATGCTGTGCGCCAGAAAGGAAATGCCGTGGGCGATTTGAGTGATGACGCGCTGGTCGTGATCGACATGCAGCAGGGTTTTGACAACGCCCGCTGGGGTCAGCGCAACAACCCGGCCGCGGAAGACAAGGGCCTGCGCCTGCTGGCGCACTGGCGGCGGCAAGGCCGCCCGGTGGTCTGGGTGCGGCATGACTCCACCGAACCCGGCTCCCCCCTGCAGCCCGGCACAGGAGGCCACCGCTTCAAGCCGGGGTTCGAGCCAGTGGCCGGCGAGCTGCTGGTGTCCAAGCAGGTCAACAGCGCCTTCATCGGCACCGGGCTGGAAGCGCACTTGCGCGAGCGTGGCATCGGCCGCATCACCGTGCTGGGGCTGACCACGGACCATTGCGTGTCCACCACGGTGCGCATGGGCGGCAATCTGGGCTTCGGCGTGACGCTGGTGGAAGACGCCTGCGCTTGCTTCGGCAAACGCGGGCCGCAGGGCCAGGCCGTGGATGCCCAGACGCTGCATCTGGCCCACATCACCAGCCTGGCGGGCGAGTTTGCCCGCGTCACCACCACCGAAGCCCTGCTCCACCTTGCCTGAAGGCACGCCCACCATGCGCACCCACCACACCCGCATTGCCGCCCTGCTGTTGGCCTGGGCACCCGTGATCGCCCTGGCCGGCCAGCAAGAACCGCCCACCGCCGCCAGGCCGGGCGACAATTTTTACCGCTATGCCAATGACGGTTGGCCCTCCGCGCCGCAGACAGCGGGTGACCCGGCACGCGACGGCATCTCCCCCATGCTGGCCGCGCGCAACCGTGAACGCGTGCAGAAATTGTTGACCGAGGTGGTGACCGCACCCAAGACGGCAGACGAGCAAAAAATCGGCGACTACCACGCCAGCCTGGCCACCGACGACCCCGTGAAAGCAACCAAGGCACTGGCCGCCGTGCAAACGGAACTGAAAGCCATCGCCGCGTGGAAGGACCGGCGGGCGCTGTCCCTGTGGTTGGCGCGGCACCTGAGCCTGGACGACGGCAGCAACACGCGGGTGGCGGGCCTGTTCGGCATCTGGGTGCACCAAGGCTTCCATGACCCGGACCACCACAGCGTGCACGTCACGCAAGGCGGCCTGGGCCTGTGGGACCGCGAGGTCTACCTCGGCAGCAACCCGGCGCAGGCCCAGGCCCGCGAGGCGTACCGCACACGCGCGGCGCGCCTGCTGGCGCTGGCCGGCCTGCCCGACCCGCAGCGCGGCGCCGACGCCGTGCTGGCGCTGGAGACCGCCATCGCCCACGCCCACGCCACGCGCGCCGACACCGACGACGTGCCCAAGACCGACAACAGCTGGCGCCGCGCAGACTTCGAGCGGCTGGCACCCGGCATCCCCTGGCCTGCCTTCTTCAGCGCGGCCGGGCTGGGCAAAGCCGCGCACTTCACCGTCTGGCAACCCGGCGCCGTCAAAGACGTGTCAGCCCTGGTCGCCCAGCAGCCGCTGGAGGCCTGGAAGGCCTATGCCACCTTCCACCTGCTGACGCACTACGCGCCGGTGCTGCCGCAGGCCTACCGCGATGGCGCAGCCAGCGAGCGCGATGCGCTGGCCACGGCAATGACCACGCAAGCCCTGGGCAACGCCATCGGCAAGGCCTACGCCGCGCGCCACTTCCCGCCACAGTCACAGCAGGCCGTGCACACGATGGTGGAGCGCCTACGCACCGCCTTTGGCCCGCGCATCGCGGCGCTGACCTGGCTGTCCGACAGCGGCAAGGCCATGGCGCAGCGCAAGTTGAGGACGCTGGCGCTGGGCCTGGGCTACCCCAAGACGTGGACGGACTACACCAGCCTGCGGGTGGTGCGCGGCGACGCCCACGGCAACCTGCGCCGCGCCGAAGCCTTTGCCTGGGCGCAAAGCCTGGCCAAGCTGAAGCGCCCCGTGGACCCGGCCGAGTGGGCGCTGCTGCCGCAAACCACCGGCGCCATTCTGAACTTCAGCCCCAACAGCATCCAGTTCGCCAGCGGCCTGTTCCAGCCGCCCTACTTCGACCCGCAGGGGGACATCGCGTCCAACTACGGCTCGGCCGGTGCCGGCCTGGCGCACGAGGTCAGCCACACGTTTGACGAACTGGGCCGCGACTACGACGACCGTGGCAACCTGCTGCAGTGGTGGAGCGCGGCGGACAGCGCCAACTACAAGGCTGCCGGCACGCTGCTGGCCGAGCAGATCGCCACCGAGTGCCCGCTGCCGGGCGTGTGCGTGAACAGCCCGCGCACGCTGGGCGAGAGCAGCGCCGACCTGGCCGGCCTGCATGCCGCGCACGACGCCTACCTGGCCGCGCTGGGCGGCAAGCCGGACGTGGTGATCAATGGGCTGAGCGGCGAACAGCGCTTCTTCATCGCCTTTGCCCGGCGCTGGCACAAGACGCTGACCGACGATGCGCTGAAGAAGTACCTCGCCACCGACACCCACCTGCCCCCCGAGAGCCGCGCCAATGCCGTGCGCCATGTCGACGCCTGGTACCAGGCGTTCAACATCCAGCCCGGCGACAAGCTGTACCTGCCGCCGGAGAAGCGTGCCCGCATCTGGTGATGCGAAATCCCCGCCGGGCCGCCCCAAGGGGATTTGCGGCCCCCTCGGGGGGCAGGGAGCTAGACGAAGTGAGCGACCGTGGGGGCTATCTAACTTGACTCCAGCACCAGTGACGACGACACCGAGGCGATGCCGGGGATGGCGGAAAAGCGATTCACCAGCTGGCCCAGCTCCGGCACGTCTTTCACGCTGACCAGCACATAGGCATCGATAGGCCCGGTGACCGAGTAATAGCTGACGATTTCGCGCCAAGGGCGAAACTGCGCCACCACCGGTTTGCAGGGCCGTTGGCTGAAGGTGATGGCCAGCAGAGCACTCACGCCCTGGTCGACCGGCACCTTGCCCAGCACCGCACGGTAGCCAATGATGACCCCCTCGCGCTCCAGCCGGGTGATGCGCGCCTGCACCGCCGTGCGTGACAGGCACACCGCCTTGGCCAGCGTGGTCAGACTGGCGCGGGCATCCTGCTGCAACAGCGTGACCAGCTTGTGGTCTGTGGCGTCGCGCAGGGCTCCAGTGGTCATGGCGGCATACTAGCCCATTCGCGGCCACAGGCAAAACGCCAAATGCTTTAAACTTTGGCGAACGCCTCACGCAGGCGGTGTAGCTTCGCTGATCGCGGCAGCCGCGCCAGGAGAGCCCAACACACACAGGTGCATCCATGAATACCACGCTGTTGTTGCAACTCTTTTCTCCGCCCCAAGACCCGTCGCTGCTGACCTACGGCTTCTACGACTGGCGGCTGGTCGGCCTTTCCGTGCTGATCGCCATCCTCACGTCCTGGATGGGCTTGTTGATGACCGGCCAGGCAGCCGCCACAGGCAGCCGCGGGCTGCGCGTGTTGGCCCTGCTGACCGGCAGCCTGGCCCTGGGCAGCGGCGTGTGGGCCATGCACTTCGTCGGCATGCTGGCCTTCAACCTGTGCGACGGCGTCAGCTTTGAGCCCACGCTGACCCTGCTGTCCATGTTGCCGAGCGTTGCGGCCTCATTCGTCGCGCTGTCGCTGATCGGGCGCCAGCGCATGGACCCGCGCGCGCTGTTGGTGGGCGGCGTGCTGGTGGGTGCCGGCATTGGCGCCATGCACTATGCCGGCATGGCGGCCATGCGCCTGCCGCTGGCACAGCGCTATGACCCGTGGATGTTTGGCCTGTCCATCATCGTGGCGGTGGTGCTGGCCACGCTGGCCTTGTGGGTGCGCTTTGGGCTGCGCAAGAACCTGGGCAAGCGCTTCAGCGAAAACTGGCTGCTGTTGTTCAGCGCCATCGTCATGGGTTGCGCCATTGCCGGCATGCACTACACCGGCATGGCGGCGGCCCGCTTCGTCGGCCGCGCTGCGCCGCCCAGCTTGACGGGTGGCATTGAGAACGCCACCTTCATCGCGCTGGCGGTGGCACTGATCACGGTGGCCTTCTCGGTGTTCGTGATGGCGGCCAACGGCCTGCTGCGCTACCGCGAGCTGTACCACCAGCTCAGCCAGAGCGAATCCTGGATGCGCGCGCTGCTGGCCACCGCCGTGGACGGCGTCATCACCATCGATGCCGACGGCGTGGTTCAGACCTTCAACGCGGCGGCGGAACGGATTTTCGGCTGGTCGCAGCAGGAGATGGTGGGGCGCAACGTCCGACAGCTGATCGTGAACGCGGAGCAGTCGGAGCACGACGGCATCCTCAACTACCTGCGCGCCGACAGCGGCCAGGTGTCCGGCCAGAGTCGGGAAGTACTGGGGCGGCGCAAGGACGGCAGCATCGTGGCCATACGCAACGCCTACGGCCACGCCAACCTGGGCGATCGCAAGCTGTTCGTCTGCTTCATCACCGACCTGAGCGAGCGCAAGGCGATAGAGCAGGCCTTGCGCGACAGCGAACAGCAGCTGCGCTCGCTGATCGCCAACATCCCCGGCATCTGCTATCGCAGCATGATCGCGCAGGACTGGCCGCTGATTTTCATCAGCGACGCGGTGGAGCGCATCACCGGCTATCCGGCAGACGATTTCGTTGGCTATGCGCCCCCTCGCTGCTACCGGCAACTGATCCACGCCGACGACCGCGCGCGCGTCAGCGAGGCCATCACCAAGGCGGTGGAAGGCGGCCAGTCCTTCCAGGTCGAATACCGCCTGCAGCACCGCGACGGCAGCATCTGCTGGCAGTGGGAAATCGGCAGCGTGGTGCGTGACGACCAGGGGCAGATCAAATGGTTCGACGGTGTGGTGCTCGACATCAGCGAACGCCGGCAGATGGAAGAAGACCTGCGCGATGCCAAGGACCGGGCCGAGCAGGCGGCGGTTGCCCGCGCGGCCTTCCTGGCCAACATGAGCCACGAGATCCGCACGCCGATGAACTCCATACTCGGCTTCACCGACGTCATGCTGCTGGAGGAGCTGGCCCCGGTGCAGCGCCGCCACCTGGAAACGGTGCGCCGCGCCGCCGGCTCGCTGTTGCGCCTGCTCAACGAAGTACTGGACACCGCCAAGCTGGACAAGGGCGCGGTGGAGCTGGAGCTGGCCGACTTCAACATGCTGGCCTTGATCGACGAGTTGTCGTCCACGCTGGGTGCCACCGCCCGCAGCAAGGGCTTGAGCCTGCACATCGACTACGACAGCCGGCTGCCCATCAGCTTCCACGGCGACGAATTGCGGGTGCGCCAGGTGCTGACCAACCTGCTGGGCAACGCCGTCAAATTCACCGAGCACGGCAGCGTCACACTGAGCGTGACGCCCATGCAGGAGCAGTTGCACATCACCATCACCGACACCGGCATAGGCATTGCCGCGGAACGCCTGCACGCCATCTTCGACCCGTTCACGCAGGCCGACGCCTCCATGAGCCGGCGCTTCGGCGGCACCGGCCTGGGCACCACCATCAGCAAGCAACTGGTGGAGCTGATGGGCGGGCGTATCTGGGCCGAAAGCGTGATCGGCGAGGGCAGCCGCTTTCACGTGCAACTGCCACTGGCGGCGGCCCGCAACACGGCGGGCACGCCGTCCGAGCCACGGCTGGCGGTGACGCTGCCGCCGCTGCGCATCCTGATCGTTGACGACGTGCCGCAAAACCTGGAGCTGCTGGCGCTGCTGCTGGGCAAACAAGGGCACACGGTGCTGTCCGCCGGCGACGGCTCGGTGGCGGTGGACGTGGCGCGCAGCGGCAAGATTGATCTGGTCCTGATGGATGTGCAAATGCCCAACCTGAACGGCCTGGACGCCACGCGGCAGATCCGCGCCAACGAGGCCGCTGCGGGCACGCCGCGCGTGCCGGTGATTGCCATGACCGCCAGCGTGCTCGACGCCGACCGCCACGCCGCCAGCGATGCCGGCATGGACGGCTTTGCCACCAAACCCATAGACCTGCCGGCACTGACCAGCGAGATCGCCTACGTGCTGGGCCTGGCGGCGCCGTCGCCGCACGAGGACGGCGTGGCCGGTGCGCCGCAGGTGCTGGCTTTCGCAACGGCGCTGCAGCGCTGGGGTGGCGAGCGCGCGCCCTACCTGCGCGCACTGCGTGCCTTCAGCGCCGAGCTGAGCAATGCCGAGCGCGCGCTGGCCGGCATGATTGCCGCCAACAGCCGCGCGGTGGTGCGACAGCGCGCGCACCGCTTGCGCGGTACGGCGGCCAACCTGGGGCTGGACCAGTTGGCGCACACGCTGGCGCAACTGGAGCAGGCCGCAACCGACGGCCATGCGCTGCCCACGGCGTTGACCGACGAGCTGGCGGGCGCCTGGGCCACGGCGCAGGCGGCCATCACCACCGCGCTGGCGGCCGACCCGATGCCGGTGGCGAGTGGCGCCGCGCTGCCGCGCCCGCTGGACGCCGCCGAGGTGCAGGCGCTGGGCGCCACGCTGAAGCAGGCTTTCGCGCGCGGCGCGCTGGACGACGCGGTCTTTGCGCGCCTGACGGCGGCGCTGACCGGCCATGTGGCGGCAACGCGGCTGGGCTCGCTGCAAAAGGCCCTGGACGACTTTGACTTCGCGCACGCGCAAACCCTGCTGGCCGGCCTGTTGGCGGACTGCCCGCAGCCTTCCTCCGCCAAGTGACCATGACGCTTCCCACCGCCCTCGCGCCGCGCATCCTGGTGGTTGACGACGAATCGACCAACCTGCAACTGCTGCGCCAGATCCTGCAAGACCAGTACCGGCTGTCGTTCGCCAAGGACGGCGCGCGCGCGCTGGAGCTGGTGGGCAGCGAACGCCCGGACCTGGTGCTGCTGGACGTGATGATGCCCGGCATGACCGGCTACGAGGTGTGCCGGCGGCTGAAGGCCGATCCGCTGACGGCCACCATACCGGTGATCTTTGTCACCGCGCTGATGGACACGGCCGACGAGCTCGCTGGTTTCGAGGTCGGTGCGGTGGACTTTCTGACCAAGCCGGTCAGCCCGCCCGTCGTCAAGGCGCGGGTGCGCACCCACCTGTCACTGGTGCACCTGGACGAGCTGCGCGAAACCCGGCTGCAGATCGTGCAGCGGCTGGGTCTGGCGGCCGAGTACAAGGACAACGAAACCGGCCTGCACGTGATCCGCATGAGCCACTATGCGCGCATCCTGGGCCTGGCAGCCGGCTTGAGCGCGGCACAGGCTGATGATTTGCTGATCGCCGCGCCCATGCACGATGTCGGCAAGATCGGCATCCCCGACCGCATCCTGCAAAAGGCCGGGCCGCTGGATGCGCAGGAATGGGCGGTGATGCAGACGCACGCCGCCATCGGCGCCCACATCATTGGCCAGCATGACCACGGCATGCTGGCCATGGCGCGTGACATTGCGGCCACCCACCACGAAAAATGGGACGGCAGCGGCTATCCCAATGGGCTGGCGGGCGAGGCCATTCCGCTGATGGGGCGCATTGTGGCGATTGCCGACGTGTTTGACGCGCTGACAACGGTGCGGCCCTACAAACAGGCCTGGGCCGTCGAGAGCGCGGTCGATTACCTGCGCGGGCAGCGCGGCAAGCACTTTGATCCGGCCCTGGTGGACCTGTTCATCGCGCAACTGCCGGAGGTATTGAAGGTGATGGAGCAATGGGCTGAACAGCCGGTAACGGCTTAGCCAGGGAGGCGTCATGCAACAGGGCCCAACGCCCACCGAGCACAACCTCGGCCAACCCGGTGAATCCCCCGCGTCGCCCACGATGGCCGCGCGGGCCGACCAGATGTTCCCCATCCTGGCTGATGCGGAGCTCGCCCGCATGGCGCGCTTCGGCGTGCCGGTGCACTTTGCCAAGGGCGCCCGCCTGGTCCAGGCGGGTGAGCCCAGCCCGGGGATGATCCTGCTGCTGTCGGGCTCGGTGACCATCACGCTGCGCGATGGCCTCGGCCACGTGACGTCCATCGGGCGTCACGGTCCAGGGGAGTTCCTGGCCGAAGTGGGTCAACTCTCAGGCGCGCCCGCGCTGGTGGATGCGCATGCCGACGAAGACATCGAAGCCCTGCTCATCACCCCCGACAAGCTGCGGCAGGTGCTGGTGGCGGAGGCGGAGCTGGGCGAGCGCATCACCCGCGCACTCATCCTGCGGCGTGTGGCGCTGATCGAAAGCTCGGCCAGCGGCGCGATTCTGGTGGGCCACGCGCATGACGCGGCCGTGGTGCGCATGCAAACCTTCTTGCGCCGCAACGGGCAACCGCATCAGGTCTTCACGCCAGACCATGCGGAGGTGCGCGACATCTGGCGGCAATACGAGGGCCGGCACCCCAGCCTGCTGGCGATCTGCCCCAGCGGCTCCGTGTTGGTCGACCCGGAGGAAGCCCAGTTGGCTGCCTGCATGGGGCTGGTGCCGTCCGGCCCGGTGGACAAGGAGTACGACGTGGCGGTGATCGGCGCCGGCCCCGCCGGTCTGGCCACCGCCGTCTACGCCGCCAGCGAGGGCCTGGCAGTGGTGGTGCTGGACTGCCGCTACTTCGGCGGCCAGGCCGGTGCCAGCGCTCGGATTGAGAACTACCTGGGCTTCCCCACCGGCATCTCGGGCCAGGCGCTGGCCGGCCGCGCCTACGTGCAGGCGCAAAAATTTGGCGCCGACATCTTCATACCGGCCAAAGTCACCGCGCTGGACTGCCCCCCTGCCGCCGGCGCGAGAAAGCGGCTGCGCCTGAGTGACGGGCGCGTCATCAAGGCCAAGACGGTGGTCATCGCCACTGGCGCGCGCTACCGCCGCCCGGAGGCCGTGAATGTGGCCACCCTGGAAGGGCGCGGCATCTGGTATTGGGCGTCGCCGATTGAAGCCAAGCTGTGCCAAAACGAGCATGTGGTGCTGGTCGGTGGTGGCAACTCGGCCGGCCAGGCCGCCGTGTACCTGAGCGCGCATGCTGCGAAGGTGACCATGCTGGTGCGGGGCGCCGGCCTGTCAGCCACCATGTCACGCTACCTGATCGACCGCATCGCCGCCACGCCCACCATAGAGCTGTTGGTGCGCCGGGAGATCGCCGAGCTTCACGGCGATATCGCGGCCGGCCTGCAGGGCTTGACGCTGGTCTGCCTCAACACCGGTGCGCGGACCGAAGTGGCCACCCGCAACCTCTTCCTGTTCATCGGCGCCACGCCCGAAACCGAGTGCCTGAGCGGGTGCCCGGTGGACATGGACCGCAGCGGGTTTGTGGTCACTGCCGGCGAGGGCCGGGCCGCGCTGGAGTCCAGCATCCCCGGCGTCTTCGCCATTGGGGATGTACGGTCCACATCCACCAAGCGCGTGGGCGCGGCCATTGGCGAAGGTGCCAACGTGGTGGCGCAAATTCATCAATACCTGGAGCGGACCCAGTCCGGCGCCACAGCATAAGAAGAGAGCCGCGCCATGAGCATCAAGCCCTGCGAACATGTTCCCGCCACAGTGCCACCATTGCCGCAAGAGCGCGTGTGCGAAGACTGCGTGCGCATGGGCGGACGCTGGCTCCACCTGCGCATGTGCCTGCACTGCGGGCATGTGGGGTGCTGCGACGATTCGCCGAACCAACATGCGTCCAAGCACTACGCCACAAGCGGCCACCCTGTCATACGCTCTATTGAGCCCGGAGAGAGCTGGCAATGGTGCTACGCGCATCAGCGCCAGGTGGGCTAGCCGACAGCCCTCAGGCCGTCAAAGCCTGCAGGTGGAGCATCGCGCGCGCATAGCGCCGGCCCAATTCGCGGGCGGAACTGGCGTCGAAGTGCAGCCTGTCCCCCTTGTGCGCCAAGCCATCAGCCCCCACAAAGACCACCGACGGCGTGCTGGCGGCGACTGCACGGTGAACGTCATCAATGTGCTTCCACCACAGGTTCGGCGCCGCGTCAGGCCATTGGCCAAGCTGCCCGATGGCAAATGGCAAGTCCGCGCTGTTCAGCACGGCGCGAATGCGTTGAATCAGCGAGCGCAGACGCGGCTCATACGCCGGTGCGTCCTGCGGATTCGCATCGGCCTCCCCCTGGTGCCAGAGCACGCCCCGCCAGGTGCCTGCCGGCGAAGCGGCTTGCACCCTGCTGAGCATGTCGTCGAAAGGGTGGGTGCCAGTTTCCGGGTGCGCGGCGCCCGGTTCCCAGCATGCAATGGAAGAGCCCCCCACTGCGCAAGGCACCAGGCCAATGTGCGCGCCGGGTGATGCCTGTGCCATAGCCGCACCAAACGTCTTTCCCGGCCCGACACCCACCAGGTCCGGCTTGTCATCGTGCAGGGGGTCGACCGCGGGCTTCCACGCCGCCCAACGGTCAAGGAACTCGACACGCCCATGCGCCAGCTTGTCCATGGCTTCGACCGCCCCTCTTCCCGCCATGTTGGACTGCCCAACGAGCAGATACAAGTCGCGCATGTGGCGGGGCGCCTCTACAGTGGGACGGCATGCGCCAGCAACTGGTCGGTCTTCATGGCAATGCCCAGGCCCGGCGCAGTGGGTGCAAACAGGTGGCCGTTCTTGACCTCAATGGGCTGCTCCAGAATGGCATTGCCGATCGGGTTGCGGCCAATCCAGTATTCGCACACCATGGCGTTGGGCATGGCAACGGCAAGGTGCGCGCTGGCCGCGATGTGGATCGCAGAGCCAATGCTCACGTGCGGTTGGAAGGCGATGCCGAAGCAGTCCGCCAGCTCGGCGATGCGCCGGCACTCGGTGATGCCGCCGGCTCGGCACACGTCGGGCTGCACCAGGTCAATGGCCTGGTTGCGGATCAGCTCCACGGTCTCATGGCGGCTCATGATCGAGTCCAAGGCGATGGGCATGGCCAGCGCCTTGGCCAGCTCGGCGTAACCCTCGACATCTTCAGGCGGTATCGGCATCTCAAAAAAACCGACCCCCAGATCCTGCAACTCAAAACCCAGACGCAGCGCGTCCGCGCGGGAATACACCCCTGCGGCGTCCGCATAGATGGCAAAGTTGTCTCCCATGCGGTCACGAATGGCGCGCACGCAGCGCAAATCGCCTTTGACCCCTCTGCCGATGGCCATCTTGACGCCCGTGTAGCCGGCGGCCTGCAGCGCAGCGGCTTCATCGGCAAGCGCGGCGATCGCTTCCTCAGGCGCATCCAGGGGCAGTGAGGGGATGCCAGAGGCATACACGCGGATGGACTCGCGAAACCTGCCGCCCAGCAATGTGGAGATGGGTGCGTTGGCGGCTTGCGCGGCCAGGTCCCACAGCGCGATGTCCACGCCAGCGATGGCCTCCAGGTAAAAACCGGCACGGTGTCCACGCACCCGCATGCCGGCGTACATCTTTTCCCACAGCACCGTGGTCTCCCTCGGGTCCGCGCCCAGCACGACATCGCGCAGCAGCAGCTCCACAATCCTCGCGGTGGCTTGCGGTGCCACGGGTGCCTTGCACTCGCCCCAGCCCACCATGCCGTTGTCGGCCTCGATCCGGACGATGACGCAGTCAATGCTCTTGGAGTAGAGAAACTTGCGCCGCAGCGGCACGGGGTATTGGGTGGACAACTCCACCTGGCCTGCGGACTGCTCTGCCCCCCAGGCGCGGCTGCCCCAATAGGCACGGTCATCCGTTTGCTTGGCCTGGATGGCAAAGGCATCCACCTTGACGATCTTCATGCTGTGTCCTGAGTGAGTGCGAGCAGCAACGGGCCTTGCCCCCATGGAAAAACGCCAAACGGCCGCGTGGCATAGATGGCCAGTGCGCCCACCGGGGTGGCTTCGCTGACCAGTTGCAGTGCGCCGTTGGCATCAACCTGGTCCAGCATGGCCGCGCGGGCACGCCGTGCCATGTCGCCGTATTCCTGCCGGTCCAGCAAGCCGTGTTCAAACGCCTCTTGCAAGGCATACGCGGCCATGGCCGCGAGCGTGGACTCCAGATAGGTCTCCGGCCGGTCGACCACGGTGTGCCACAGCCCCTGCGGGTGCTGATGCCGCTTCAGCGCTGCGGCCAGCAGCGCGGTGCGGTCGCGCAGTTCTGCAAAGCCAGGGTGGTTGCGCGGCAGGATCGCCAGCGTGTCCACCAGCCCCATCAGCGCCCAGCCGTTGCCACGGGCCCAGAGTTCCCCGTTGCGGCCGCTGTCCTTCTCGAAGCCATGTGACAGCAAGCCATCGTCATGCTGCAGCGTGCGCGCATAGCCCAACAGTTCCTGCACGCCCTGGTCGGTGAATGCCGCCTCGCCGGTGTGCCGGCCCAGCGCCGCCAGGAAAGGCCCGTCCACGTCCATGCAGTCGACCCAGATCTGGTGACGCCAGCCCTGCGTGTCGGGCCGGTGGCAGCGTGCGCCATGGGGTCCGGGCGCGAAGTGGGCGTGCAAATGCGCCATCTTGCGTGCGGCCTCCAGGAAGGCCGGGTCGCCGGTGCGCTGGTGCATGTCCATCAGTTCGCGGCCGGCGCCCACATGGTCCTCCGGGCTCCTGGCCACGCCACGCCCCAACCAGCTGCGCAGGATGCCGTGCACAAACCCGAACGGCGCCTCGTCGCCCAACACATCCCCCGCGCGCAACAGGCCCCTGAGGCTGATGGCCTCGCCAAAACCCCAGACGCGGTAGTTCCAGGTCATGGTCGTGTTGGCGACTTTTCGAAGCAGGTCCAGATCGTTGTGTCGCATGGCGCTTGGCATCAACAAGGCGGCCCATCTGGGGCCTAGGTATTCAGCTTGATCGCAAACAGCCCGCCCGAACCAGGCGCCTGGGCAATCTGGTCAAGGCTGAGCCGCATGCGGGACGTGGACGCATACAGCGTGCCCTGGGCATCCAGGCACACGCTGCTGACGTGCGGCGCCGGCAGGGCCACTGTGCGCAGCAGCCCACCATTGGCCGCGATCTGCACCACGCAGCTGCCGCCCCACATGGCCACCCAGAACGTGCCGCCGTCGCCCAAGGCCATGCCATCGGGCTTGCCGGGGATGCCCATGAAGTCGGTCAGCACGTGCGGTTCGCCCAATGTCCCGCGTTCGATGTCCGCAGGAAAGGCCAGCAGTGTGCGCGCCTGGGTGTCCAGCACGAACAGCGTCTTGCCATCCGGGCTGAACTTCATGCCGTTGGGCGCGCCCAGGCCCTGCGCCACCTGGCGGCAAGCTGCGGCAGCGGTGGGCGCGTAGAACAACGCCCCCGTCGTGGCCAGCAAACCCTTGTGCATGGAGCCGGCCCACAAGCCGCCCAAAGGGTCCACCGCCATGTCATTGAAGCGGCAGCCCGGTGCCTGCGCGGCGGCAGGCCCTTTGGCGACCACGCCCGTGTTCGAATCAACAGTGCAAAAGCCCTCGTCCACCGTACCGGCCAAATGGCCCGCAGGCAACGCGGCGATGGACCAAACAGCAAAAGGCAACCCGGTACGCGTCACCACACCACTCGGCAGGCTGGCCGTCATCAATCGCTTCTGCAACGGGTCGACCCAACGGATCGCCCCGCCGTTGTTCACCACACAAGGTGCCTCGCCAATCAGCGCCTCAGGGTTGCAGACCAGGCTCACGCGCTTCACAGGCCCGCCATGCCCCATGGCGGCCAGCAGCGCCTTGGCCGACGCCCCAACCTGGGCAGCCGTGTTGCCAGGCCGGTAGATTTCCGAGCCGATGCCGAACACGGTGGCGCCAGCCGCCAGCAGCTCTTCCTGGTTGTGGACACCCACCCCCCCCACGGCGACAACCCGCACATCCTTGGGCAGCACGGCGCGCATGGCAGACAGCGCCGAGGCATTGCCCCCTGCGGGAAAGAACTTCACATAGCGCGCGCCATGCTCAATGGCCACGAAGGCTTCGGACGCCGTCTGAAACCCCGGCATGGCCACCATGCCGGCGGCCACGGCGCCCCGGATCACCTCTGGGTTCGTGTTGGGCGACACGCACAAGGCCGCCCCGCACTGGGCCAGTTGCGCCACCTGGGCCGGGGTTGTCACGGTGCCGCCACCAATCACCATCCGGTCGCCGAACCGCGCCACCAGCATCGCGATGGTCTCGAAGGGCTTGGGCGAATTCAGCGGCACCTCGGCGATGCGGATGCCCGCGTCATAGAGTGCCGTCACCACACCTTCAGCTTCATCCAGCGTGATCCCCCGCAGGATGGCCACCAGCGGCGCCGCTTGCAGCGCCGCTTCCAGGCGCTCCAGATGCGATGGGGCGCTGCTGCTCATGCGCAGGCACCATGCAGCGCTCGAAAGCCTGCAAGGCAGGCATCTTTCGAGACCACGAAGTGGCTTTGGATGCCCATGGCTTCGAGCGCACCGGCGTACAAGGCGCACAAAGGCCCGTTGCCGATCAACGGGATGGTGGCGCCCTGCAGGTGCGGGTACATCGCCAGCGCATCCGCAATTTCCGAGCCTATCAGCAGGCCGCGGATGTAGGACGCGGCATCCCGCCGCAGCAGCTCGCCGCGTATGACTTTGGCGCGCGCACCAAACAACAAGGTGCCAAGCCCCAGTTGACGCTCGCGCCCCAGGCGCACACCGTCCTGGAAGGCATCGTTCAGCCCCGCCTCGCCCTCGACGATGGAGGCCAGCAGACCGGCCGCCGTCAAGCGGTCAAACATCTCCCCGGACATGCTGGTGAAGAAGTCGAGAATCCGGCCAGCGCTGAACATGGCCCACTTGGTGTGCGTGCCCGGCAGGGCCACCATGCCGTCGAAACCCGACTGCAGCGCCGAGAAGCCAAACAGTTCAATCTCCTCGCCGCGCAGAATGTCCGGCCCGCCGTCATGCGCGCGCTTGCAGGTGACGCCGGGGACGATGCGCACCGGCACCTGGCCGATCTGCGCCGCCACCGTGGCCCCGGCAATCTCTGCCAGGCCGGCTGGCGCCATGGCATAAGGCACTTCCTGCCAGCCGATGTTCGAGCCGATCATGCCGCTGGCATACACCTGCCCGTGGCCAGGCCAGCGCGCATGCAGCTCCTCAATCAGGCTCGCCATACCGGCCTTGTCCAGCCCGCTGACGCCAGCCGGCTTCGACCATTCGTCCAACAAGGCGCCGTCGGCGGCGATGCGGTAAGCGCGGAAATTGGAGCTGCCCCAATTCACCCCAACAAACTCGTTGGCCATCCCTTCACCTGCGTGTGACACTGGCGCCTCCGTCGATGGGCATGATGGCGCCGGTGATCCAGGCCGAGCGATCGGAGGCCAAAAACAACGCAAGCTGCGCCACCTCCTCCGGCTGGCCAAAGCGCGCCAGCGGATGGCGGTGGACGTTTTGCGCCAGCGCGGCCAGGCCCTCGGGCGTGGTGCCATACGAAGCCCGCAGCATCGGCGTGTCGATGGACGCGGGGGCGATCGCGTTGACGCGTATGCCCTCCCCGGCCAGCTCCAGGGCGGCCGTTTTCGTCAGGTTGTTGAGGGCCGCCTTCGAGGCGGCGTAAGCCGCCAGCGTGGGCGTTGCAAAGTCGGCATTGATCGATGACAGCAAAATGATGGAACCCTTCTTCCTGCTCCGCATGGCCGGCACGCACCACTGGATCAGCTGCACGGCGCTGATGACGTTGACGTTGTAAACCGCGGCAAAGGCGCTGGGCGGGGTGTCCAGGCAGCTGCCCTTGCCGGGCATGGCGGCCGCGTGCACCACCACGTCCGGCATGCCGAACTCCGCCTCCACACGCGCCAGGGTGGCGGCGAGCTGGCCCTCGTTGGCCAGGTCCACCGGACAGTTGCAATCCGTCCCCGTCACCGGGTTGATGTCCAGCCCGGCGACCAGGGCCCCCTGCTCGATGAACAACTTGCAGATGGCAGCACCGATGCCGCTCGCCGCGCCGGTGACCAGGATCCGCCTGTCGCTGAGTTCAGATGAAGACATGCCCGCTTTCCTTCGTGCTCACCTGATTCTCACACTCCCCTCAGAACTTGAGGTTCAGGTTGGCCTTGTAGATGCGCCCGAAGACCACATTGGTCCGCAGGCCCTCGGTGGACCCATCGTACGTGCGTTGCATGCTGTTGAGCAGGTTGTTGGCCTCAAAGCCGAACGACAGCGTCTTGCTGTAGTCGTAACGCAGGGTGGCCGACAAGTCCTTGTATTCGTCGTTGTAGATACCCGTGTTGGCCGAAGACAAGCTCAGCAGGAAGGGGTTGCGCCAGTTGTAGGCCAGGCGGACGCTGACCGCACCGTCCTCGTAATAGCCTACCAGGTTCATGTTGTTCTTGGACAGCCCGGGGAACGGCAGCGTGCGGCCGGCAGCGTCCACGATGGGCGTGCGCGAGTCGATGTACGAATAGGTGGCCATCACGCCAAAGGCGTTGAAGGGCTGCGGCAGGAAGTAGAACGGCATCTGCACCAGCGCCTCCACACCCCGCACCGTGGCGCCCTGGCCGTTGACCTTGCGGTTGATCAGGTAGTTGACGCCGCCGTAGCTCTCGGCACTTTGCTGCTGGATGATGAAGCTCGACACGTCCTTGTTGAACACACCCAGCGAGGCCATGGCCTGCTTGCCGAAATAGGTTTCGACCGACACGTCCAGCTGGTTGGCCTTGAACGGCTGCAGCCCGGGCGCGCCGCCGGTGCCGCTGCCGGTCTGGATCTGCACGCCATTGGAAAAGATCGCGTTGTTGTTCAGCGTCACGCCGTTGTTCAGATCGGCCGTGTTCGGGAAGGCCACCACTTTCGCCGCGCCAAAGCGCACCAGGGTGCTCGGGTCCAGTGCCCAGCGGAAGGTGGCCGAGGGCAGCACTTCCTGGTCATCGCGGGTGAAGGTGGTGGGCGTGGTCGCGCCGGTGGCGCCGATCAGGTTGCCGATCGAGTCCATCTGCCGCCGCACCACCCGCACGCCGACATTGCCCGAGAGGTTCTTCTGGGCAATGGTGGTGTCGAAGTTCAGCTTGGCATAAGCCTCGGTGAAAGCCTCATTCACCTGGAATGTCGAGGCCACTGCCGCTGCCACCGTGGCGCCGTTCAGGCACTGCGGATCCTGCGTGATCACCGGGAAGGCCGTGAAGGCGCTGCAGCCCGTGAATGCGCTGCGCGACGCCGTGATGTAGCTCCTGGGCAGGCCGACGAAGTTGCCGGACATGAAGTCGTTGTTGCTGTAGGTCTGCAGGAAAGCCGAGAGTTGCGTGGCCGGAATGCCACCGGCAGGCCGGATGTCGGCCCGCAACGGGTTCTGCTTGGCGTCCAGCGTGTTGTAGCGCGCGCCGAACTCAAAGGAGTCGACCAGCGACGAGTCCAACGCCCACTTGAAGTCGGCCCGCACGGCCTTGGTCGTGCTGCTGGCACGGTACAGGTTGTCGAACAGGATGGTCTGCCGCAGTTGCGACGCATCCGCCACGTTCAGCCCGTTGATCTTGAAGGAGCCGAAGTCGCCATTGGTCAGGTCAAAGTCCACATTGGGCGTGATCGACGCCAGCGGTTGCAGCCGCAGGTACAGCTGGTGGTAGCTTTGGCTGGCCCGCCCGTAAGAGGCTTCCGCCGAGCCGCGGAAGCTGTCTGAAATGGTGAACTTGGCTCTCAGCGCGGACGAACTCATGTCCGACGCTACGTCGGCAAACTCGGTGTTGGTCAGCACCGGGCCTGCGGCATTGCCCTTCAGCAGGATGTTGTTGGCGGAGTAGGTCGCATTGGTCAGGCCCGAGGTCGGCGTGAACGACAGCCAGTAGCGGTCGCGGTTGGAATCCAGCTTCGAATAGAAGGTGTCCGCCGTCAGCTCCAGGCCCGCGCTGGGCTTCCACTGCAGCACCGCGTCAAAGCCGACCTTCTTGCGCTTTTCCTGGATGTCCGTGGCGCGCACGTCCTGGTTGCCAAAGCGGGTCACACCGGCGTCGACGTAGGTCCGGTAGCCAGAGAAGGTGTCCAGGCCCTGCTGCTCCAGGTTGCGCGTGCCGGTGGAAATCGAGGCCAGAAAGCCCACCGTGTTGTTGGCAAACTTCTGCGAGTACAGGCCAAAGAACTCATTGCCAGTCTTGCTCGGCAGCTGCTCATAGTTTTCGCTCACCTTCAGCGCCACTTGCGACGCCGGGCCGTCCAGCGGCATGCGGGTGCGGATGTCGACGATGCCGCCCAGGCCGCCGGCAATCTCGTTGGCGCCCGCCAGCTTGGTCACCTCCAGGCGCGAGATCAGTTCGGACGGCACCATGGCCAGCAAGCCATAGGTGGAGGTCAGCAATTGGTCCAGCCCGGTGCCGCCACGGCCGGTGGAATCCACAATCTCGCGGCCGTTGAGCAGGAAGACGTTCTGGCGCAGGCCGCGCACGGACACGCTGGTGCCCTCGCCGATGCCGCGGTCAACCTGCACGCCGGACACCCGCGCCAGGGATTCAGCCACGTTGGTGTCGGGCAGCTTGCCGATGTCGTCGGCCACGATGGCGTCGACAAACTGGGTGGCGTCGCGCTTGAAGTTGCGTGCCGACTCCAGGCTGCCCCGGATGCCGGTAACTGTCACCGTGTTCAGCTGGGCGCCATCCTGGCTCTTGGCTGCGTCTGCGGGCGTGGCCGCTGACGGGCTGGCAGGGGTGGTCTGCGCGACGGCGACCAGCGGAATGGCCACCGGCGAAGCGAGGGCGGAAGTCATCACCAAACCCCGGACGAAGCGTTTTTTCACAGTTGTCTCCTTTAATTATTCGAACCATGCAGCTGAGGAGCAAGTCGCCCGAGTCCTTCGGGTGTACTTTATCTGCACGATTAATGTATATATTAAAGCAACAAAAAATGGTGATCAATCAGGATTTACCACGCCGACGTTGGTGTTTACCCTTGCTAATTGGCCACTTCAAAGGGTTTGACGCGGGGTTTCTCCCATGTTCCATAGATAGCAACATGCATGTTATGCTTATATAGCAACATTGTTACGCAAACCAAATTTCAGCAACCGACCTGCGGAGACCCTCTATGTCCAACTTGGGCGGCGTTTTGCCAATCCTTCCCACCATCTTCACGGCCAGCGGTGCTGTCGACAAACCAGGCACCCGGCGTGTGCTGGAGTACGTCATCGCGTCCGGCGCCAGCGGGGTGGTTTTCCCCGGCATTGCCAGCGAGTACGAGATGCTCACCAAGGACGAGCGCCTGGACCTGACCCAAGAGGTTGGGCAGTGGAACCGTCAGCGCATAGCCTTTGTGGTCGGCGCCAGCGCGGCCAACGTGGATGACGCCACGGCCTACGCCGTTGCCGGTGCGCAGGCAGGCGCCAAATCGGCCATGATCCTGACCCCCCGGGAGCATGCCAATGACCTGGACGCCATGGCCGGCTACTTCCAGCACATCCACGCCACATCCGGGCTGCCCATCATGCTGCAGAACGCACCGGCGCCCATGGGCATAGGCATGGCGCTGGACCGGGTGGCCAACCTGTCCCGCAAAGTGGCCGGCATCCAGTTCGTCAAGGAAGAGGCGCCCCCTTCAGGCCAGCGCATCACCCAGTTGACCCACCTGGCCGGTGACCAGCTGACGGCGGTGTTTGGCGGTGCCGGCGCACGCTACCTGATCGACGAGCTGGCCCGCGGCGCCAAGGGCACCATGCCCGCCAGCGAGATCACCGAGCTGCATGTGGCGATGTACAAGAAATACACCGAGGGCGACACGGAAGGCGCACGTGACCTGTTCGAACGCACGCTGCCCCTGCTCAGCATGCAGGCCAACTTCCGCTGGCGGCTGACCAAGGCGGTGCTCAAGCGCCGGGGCCTGATCGAGCACGACCACACCCGCGCGCCAGGGCCAGAACTCGACCCCTTCGACCGCCTGGAGCTGGACGCGCTGCTGCACCGCCTGCGGGACATCCTGCCGCTGCCCTGATCTGCACCACAATGGCAAACCAGCCTATGGCCACCGCAAGCATTGCCCGCATCGAGACCTTCGTGGTGACCCTGCCACGCGACGTGCCCTACCTCGGCCCGTTGGGGCCGGGCGAGTCCGTCAACAGCCGCGGCTACATCGTGCGCACGGGCAACGGCACCATCTACCCCACGGTCGACCGCTCGGTGGTGGTGCGCATCACCACCGCAGACGGCCTGGTGGGCTGGGGCGAAACCTACGGCATCTGCGCCCCCAAAGCCACCTGCGAGATCATCAACGACCTGCTGGCACCGGTGCTGCTCGGGCGCGGCGCGCAAGATGTCGAAGCCCTGTGGGAGCTGCTGTATGGCCTGATGCGGGTGCGCGGCTGCACCAGCGGCTTCCACGTGGACGCCATCGCAGCGCTGGACATCGCGCTGTGGGACTTGCGCGGCAAGGCCAGTGCCAAGCCGTTGTCCGCCTTGCTGGGCACGCAACAGCAGCGCACGGTGCCGGGCTACCTGTCGGGCCTGCCGGCGGCCACGCTGGCGCAGCGGGTGGCCATGGCGGCCGAGTGGCAAAGCAAAGGCATCTCGGCTTTCAAGTTTGCCGCGGTGGTCAGCCACGAGGGCATCCAGGCCGAGTTTGCCGCCTTGCGGGCAGCGCTGGGGCCTGCTGCGGACATCATGGCCGACCTGCATTGGAAGTTTGACGCCGCCGGGGCCATCGCGCTGGCGCAGCAGCTGCAGCCGTTTCAACCGCGCTTTCTCGAAGCGCCGGTGGCCTCGGAAGACACCCCCGGCCTGGCAGCGGTGTGCCAGGCGGCGCAGTGCCCTATCGCCGCCGGTGAGGAGTGGTACACCGAACATGAAGTGCGCAACCGGCTGCAAAGCTGCAAGCTGGCGCTGATACAGCCCGAGATGGCGCACACCGGCATCACCCAGTTTTTGCGCATTGCCCGCTTGGCACACCAAGCCGGCGTGGCCATCGCACCCCATGCCACCATTGGCACCGGCATCTTCCTGGCGGCCAGCCTGCATGCCAGCGCCACGCTGCCGAACCTGTGGAAACACGAATGGCAGCATTCGGTTTTTGAGCGCAACCTGCAGCTGCTGGACACCGACATGGCGTTTCAGGGCGACCAGTACAGGGTGCCCACCGGCATCGGCCTGGGGGTGGAGCCCAACGCACGCTTCTGGCAGCACGCGGAACTTGTCCAATAATGAACCCGGTAGCCCGGAACAGGAAGTAAGAAGCATGGAGTCATTGCTGGGTGCACAGCCCAACCAGGGCTTGATAGACGGCATTGCCACGCTGCAGGCGCTGGCAACGTCGTCAGAGCCTATTGGCTGCCGCGAAATCGCCAGACGCATCGGCATCGACCCGACCAAGGTCAACCGGCTGCTGAAGACCCTGACCTACCTGGGCATTGCCAGGCAGACGGCCAACCGCAAATACACCGCCGGTGCCGGCATGCACGTGCTGGCCGCGCAGAGCTTGTTTGCCTCGGGCCTGATACGGCGTGCGCTGCCGGTGCTGGAAGGCCTGCGCAAATTTGGCCTGACCGTCGCTTTAGGCGTGCTGTGGAAGGACAACGTCAGCTACCTGTTCCACGCGCCACCGGGTGTGGACGCGTCACGCGCGCTGGGCCGCATCGGCTTGCTGCCGGCAACCACCAGCGGCATTGGCATCGTGCTGCTGTCGGAGCTGGCGGACGACGTGGTGCGCGGCATCTACAAGGACAAGGACATCCCCCAATACCCGGACGGCATTGAACAACTGCTGGCCAAGCTGAACGAGGTGCGCACCCTGGGCTATGCGCGCATCCACGTGGCGGATGACCGCGCCTTCCACGTCGTGGCCGTGTCCACCGGGGACCCGGCCCACGCCGGCATGGCGCTTTCGGGCTGGATCCCCGAGGCATCCACCGAACAGCTGGTGGACGCCTTGCGCCTGGCTGCCAAAGACGTCGGGTAACGCGAGTGAACGCGCTGTTGCCGAACCGGCGGCGTTGGGTCATCCTGGCGCTGCTGTTCTTCTCGACGGTGCTGAACTACGTCGACCGGCAGACGCTGTCCATCCTGTCCACCCAGGTGCAGCAAGAGCTGGGCATGACGGCGCTGGACTACGCCCGGGTGGTGCAGTTCTTCTTGATCGCCTACACCTGTGCGTATTTGATCTCTGGCTGGCTGACCGACAAGCTCGGCACCAAGCTGAGCCTGGCGCTGTTTGTGTGCTGGTGGTCCGTGGCCAACATGCTGACCGGGCTGGTGCAGAATTTTGGCCAGCTCAGCGCGGCCCGCGCGGCCCTTGGCCTGGGCGAGGCCGGCAACTACACGGCAGCGCCCAAGGCTGTCAGCGAAAACTTTCCTGCGCACGAGCGTGGCCTGGCGGTGGGCATCTACACCGCAGGGGCCATGATTGGCGCCACCATCGCGCCGCCGCTGATCGCCTGGCTGGCGCTGTCGCACGGCTGGCGCGCGGCCTTTGTGGTGACAGGCGCGGCCGGGCTGGTGTGGCTGGTGGCCTGGCTGGCCATCTACAAGACACCGGCCCAGCCCGTTGAGACCACCGCATCAGCGCCCAACAACAAGCTGCCGCTGATGGCCATCCTGAAGGACAAGTCCATCTGGTACCTGATGATGGCCCGCCTGGTGGCCGACCCGGTCTGGTATTTCTATTTGTTCTGGTTTCCGAAATACATGGGCGAAGGCCGCGGCATGACGCTGCTGGAAGTGGCCCAGCTGGCTTGGATCGTGTACCTGGCGGCCGACATTGGCAGCATCGCCGGCGGGCTGGCCTCGGGCTGGCTCATCAAGCGGGGCGCAGCACCGCAAAAGAGCCGCCTGATGGTGATGACACTGGCAGCCATGATGGCCCCCGCCGGCATGTTGATCGCCTTGGGCGTTGGCGACACGGTGATGCTTGCGCTGGCGGCCCTGGTGACGTTTTCGCACCTGATGTTCCAGATCAACCACGGCGCGCTGCTGGTGGACAAGTATCCCCAGGGCTCCATTGCCACCGTGTTCGGCATCATGGGCACCGGCAGCGGCATTGGGGGCGCGCTGTCCACGCAGGTAGTGGGGCAGCTGGTGGGCGGCAACTCTTATGCGATGGTGTTTGTGCTGATGGGGTGCTTGCATCCGGTGGCTTGCGGGCTGGCGTGGATGTCGTCGCGCCACCGGGGCACAGCGCCCTAAGCCTGCTTACTTAGCCGCAGCTGGGAAAGCCGGCAGTTTGCCAATGTCTCGCGGGTCGTGCTGAATGATGACTGTCGCCTTCAGGTTCTTCTCGATCTGCTTGATGCGCTGGATCGTCGCGAGTGTCTGGGCACGATCGTAGTTAAAGGTCGGCACGCCTTCGTTCACGTAGTTCTCATGAAAGTGCACGGCGTCGCCGCTCAAGATCACTGCTCCCTTCTCTTTCAGGCGGACGAGCAGCATGCTGTGCCCAGGTGTGTGCCCAGGCGCGCGTAGAACCGTGACGGTGCCGTCTCCGAAGACGTCCTTGTCTGCGGTCAGCGCCTCGACCTTTCGCTTCTCGGCGATCCATTCGGCGAAGCCCTTCGCATTCGCGCCGCCCATGGGTGGGTTGGCGGTGACGCCGTCCCAATCGCCTTTACCGATGAGCAGCGTTGCGTTCTTGAGCACGGCCAGCTGGCCGGTGTGGTCGGCATGAAAGTGGCTGACCCCGACAAACTTCACATCGTCGGCATTGACGTTGATCTGCTTGAGCAGATCAGCCAGCGGCGCATTGGTCGCGCTGGCATTGGAGCCCGGCAGGTAGCCGGTGTCCCAGACCATGATGCCGGCAGGGTGTCGGATGACATAACAGCTGAAGGTGAAGGGTTTCGTAGTCTCGGTATAGGCGAAGGTGTCACTGAAGCGCCTGGGGTCGTTGGTCCCGCTGCCGCAATCGAGCCGGGTCAGCGTGACCTCCTGGGCCGCTGCCGAAAGGGAGAGGAATGCGCCCGCGGCGAGCGCCAACCAGAAGCTGGGTTTCATCTTGTCTCCTTGTGAAAGCTTGATGATACTGATTCGGGAACTAGCTCCGGCATCAATGATTAACGCTGCCCAAACAGCGTGTGGCGCATTCGCGAAGGGCTATTCAAATAGCCTGATAAAACCGCTATAGTCCGGCCCACAACATTGCCCGTATTGCCCAGCGCCGGCCGCTTGCGATAAGTTCCGAATTCCATATACGCAGTGACGCATCCGGACTTTCCGGCCACGCCAATGCGCTGAGCGGTCAGTTTCCCGAGACAAATGGATACGCGTAGCGAAAATAGTCCTCCTGTGGAGTGCGGTCAACGAGCCAACGCCCTGTATGGCCTTCCGGCCGGTCGCGCTGCTTTGCGCAACTCAGCACCAAGCGACTCTTTGCGCGCGAAATCCCCACAAAGTACACGCATAGCTGTTCCTTGGGCTCTCTGGTCCACCAGGTGTCGGTCTCAAGCGCGGGCAGGATCACCGTGTCAAACTCAAGGCCCTTGCTCTTGTGCACGGTCAGTATCCGGACTGACTGGTCATCGGAGAACAGCCGCAGCGCCTTGAGCAAATCAGGCTCTTCCTTGAGCATGCGGGAAATGTGCTTGCCGGTGTCTTTTATCACCTCGTTCAAGCGTGCGCTGGCCTCGTAGTCGGGGGAGAGGGCCATCAGGGTCTCGCCGCCAACGAATTTTAGAAAAGCCACTACCGCTTTTTTCCAGCTGGAGTACTGGCCGTCGATCAGCTCCTCCATCATCAGGTCCTTGCGCTGCTTTTTGACAAACCTCTGCAACTCTTGGCGAACGGTCTGTCCCTCGTCGCCCTCTTCAAACGGAGCCAACTGTTCCATCATGCGCACCCAGGCCTTAGGTTCCCGTTCCCCGTAGAGGCTCGCAAGGAAGTCCACAATCAACCTGGCCGCCGGCTCAGCAGAGGCATCTTGAAGCTGCTGTTCGTTGCGGAATGGGATGCCTGCGGCTGTTAATGCTGCTATCAGCTGGGCCCCGTATAGTTCGACTTGGCGGGGCAACAGGACTGCGATTTCGGAGTAGGGGATGCCCTGGCCGTGCCACTTGGCGATTTGGCCGACCATACCCTCGCCTTCCTCTTGTGCGGTCTCGTACTCCAAGGCAAACACTTCTCCGCCTTCCCCCTTGATCTGGTCATCCGCCATGGCGGATGCAGCATCGAGGTCGCCGATCACCTCGTTTTGCATGCGAAGCAAGACTGGTTGTGACCGGAAGTTGCGATAGAGGTTCAGCGGGATAGCGTCGAAGTCATGTGCAAACCTCGGAAAAATGCCATCCATCGCCCCGGCCCACCCCATGATGCGCTGTTTGGTGTCACCCACCGCAGTCAGGCGAATGCCCGTGCCAAGGAACGCTGCCTTTACCAGCTCGTACTGCGCATCCGTGCAGTCTTGGAACTCATCCAAAAAGACATCGGTATAGGTCTGTCGAATTGCGTGCTTGGCCTGATCCGAACTGTTCAAGATCTGTAGAGCAAGAGGCACGAGGTCTTTGAATTCGATTTGCTCGCTGGTTAGCCGCTGCGTGCCGATCTTGTACCCTGCGACAAGCGCATCCTTTCCCGTCAGTAGCGGCCGAAACCGGTCAACGATGCGCTTGGCAAAGGCGTGGAAGGTGAAGCTGTCGAATCTGGACGCCAGTTCCATCCCGCAGCGCCGGCGGACGCGGTCCTTCAAGTTCTTCGCGGCGTCGACCTTGAACGAAATGGCCAGGATGCGCCTTGGGTACCGGCAGAGGCCGGTTCGCAGAAGAAAGTCGGCGCGTTGGGCCAGCATTTCTGATTTGCCAGCGCCCGGACCGGCGGTCATCGCCAGGCAGCGCTGCGGCTCCTTCGCCGCCAGTAGAGCGTTGGGCTCCAGGGTCAGGCTACCGGCCGGTGTCCAAGTGCTGGCCGGAATCACTCGGGCAACTCCGCCAAGCGCGCAAGAATGGCATCCGCAAGATTGTCTAGGTATTCAGGCAAATTCTCCAGCAGGTCTTCGTCGCTGATCCCCGTTAAAGCTTCAATGTGGGCAGCTGGCTTGCTACCGAGCTTAAAGCGCCCGTGGTAGCTGCAGAACAGCGCCTGATCGTCATCGCTGTACTGAGTTGCGTCGTAGAAACTCTTTCCCAGTACCGCCTGGATCGCCGCATCGTCCGGCGGCTCGGGCGTCGCGCCAAATGCGTCCGGGAATGCTTGCATCATGGCAAAGTCCAGGTCCAGGGGGAGCGAAAAAAACACCCCGCGTGATGCGAAGGTATCGAGATATTCACCGTAATCAGGGTCCAGAACCTTGTATTTGGTGGAGTTCCATTTTGGTATCGGCTGGTCGGCCGGCAGCACCTTGTCGGGCGCGTGTAGGGCTAACTGGTCATTTGCGTATTTGTATCGCCCCCAGCCACCCTGGTATCTGCCAGTATCCAAGTCCAGCAGCGTGAAGTAGGGAATCTGCAGGCTTTCCAGCAACCGCCAAAAATGGTTCACGTGCCGCCCGCCCAGGGGGACGATGGCTATGGCGAAGTCATCCACCGCGGCACCCTTGGCCTGCAGCACCCGGGGCAACACGATCTCTTCGCTGTCGCCCTCGCCCAGGACAACCAGCCGCGCAAAGTAGAGTTCGGGAAACGCCTGCACCGCCTCGCGCACATATTTGTGCGCTCCATCGTCCTCTGCGGGCAGCACGATGCAAGTGACGCGTGTGATGCGTTCTTCAGTCAGGCGCATATACCGCAGATGCTCCGGGTCCGCGCGGCGCAGCATGGACGGCGAATGGGTCGCGATCAGGGCTTGGGCATCATCACCTTCTGCCATCTTTGCAAGCGCCTTCACGATGCGGCCCAGAAAGTGCGGCGACAGGCTATTCTCCGGTTCTTCTGCCGCCACGATAGTGAAGACGGGAGGCTTGAGCTTATCGACGTCAAAGCTGTCGTCGCCCGACAGCACTGCCCTGCCTATAGACTGGCTTGACAGGACCAGGGACAAGTACAGCATAGACTTTTGCCCATCGCTCAACCGAGAAAAGTCCACCAGATTCTGATCGTGGCCCGGCGCAAAGGAAACCGACAGGTGCCGCAGCAGCGACTCGACTTCTGAGGCGACGAAGGTCACCGAAGGGTCCGCGAAATACTTCCCCCTGTGAAGGGCCGTCCATGTCGTTTTGAGAGTTCCGCTGAAGGCTGCCACGGAGGCGTTTTCCGCCAGGCTGTCGCTGATCTGACCAGTCAGCTCCTTGACCTTGGCCCGTTCTGCCTCCCAGTTAATCGCGCGAAGCAGGCGGCCTAGCAGCGCGTTGGAGCCGTAGGCGATGTGGTCAGAGGGGTCTCGCCTCGCGGGTAGGTAGTGCAACTGGATCTGGTTGCGCTCGGACCGGGCGACTGTGGCGGTGCTCAACGGCGTGCCGTCATCATTGAGGTCCAGGATGTACACGAACGTTTCGTCGATCGCACCGTCCGCATCGAGCTTGGCGGCTAGGCGAAACCGAACTCGTGGAGTCCCATCAATATCATCAAGCCGCATGTGACCGAAGAACGGGGCCACCGTGCTCCCCTCTTCGTCGTCGTTCAATTCAGGAAATAGGAAGTCAGCCTCGATCCAAAGCTCTCGTTCTGCGGGCGCCTCGTCCTCGTCGTGTGGGATGTGGAAATCGGATTTCTGGACCCGCCGCTGACTCGGGTCGAAGGCAAACATCCGGCACAACGCCTGGAGCAGCGCGGTCTTGCCTGAGGCGTTGGGACCGATGAGGTAGGTCACGCTGTCCAACGCAACCTCTGTGGGTGCAGGCCCAAAGCACTGGAAATTCGACAAACGGACAGTTTGCAGCTTCAAGTGCACCCCCTTTTTTATCTGATTGGACGCGGTGAGAGTCCAATATCCACGACCAAGGAGTCAATAGTACTGCCGCTTTGAGCGCGACGTAAGCAGATATTGGCGGCAAGGCAGCCTTCGCACAAAACAAAAACGCCCACTAAAAAGTGGGCGTTTCGTTGAGTGCAAACCACTCAGGGATTTGGTTGCGCGAGCAAGATTTGAACTTGCGACCTTTGGGTTATGAGCCCAACGAGCTACCAGGCTGCTCCATCGCGCGGTAATCTAGTATTCTACTCTACTTATTCAGCTTTGGCTGCTGCGTCGGCAGATGTTTCTTCAACTGCGGGGCGGTCCACCAGCTCGACCAGGGCCATGGGGGCATTGTCGCCAACACGGAAACCCATCTTCAGAATGCGGGTGTAGCCGCCCGGGCGCGCCTTGAAGCGGGGGCCCAGGTCGTTGAACAGCTTGGTGACGCTGTCGCGGCTGCGCAGGCGGTCAAAAGCCAGGCGGCGGTTGGCCAGCGTGGGTTCCTTGGCCAGGGTGATCATGGGTTCGACCACGCGGCGCAATTCCTTGGCCTTGGGGACGGTGGTCTTGATGACTTCGTGTTCGATCAGCGAATTCATCATGTTGCGCAGCATGGCGAGGCGGTGCTCGCTGGTGCGGTTGAGTTTGCGGAGGCCGTGACCGTGGCGCATGGTAATGGTGCTTTCTTTTCAGTTCAGTTTATAAAACGGGCAGCCGTAATCAGGTACTGCCCGGGCACGGGGTCGGTCCTTGCGGCCGCCCCTGTTGTTATTCAATTCTCAATGTGATCGCAGATCAGCGCTTTTCCAGCGCTGCGGGCGGCCAGCTTTCCAGCTTCATGCCCAGCGTCAGGCCACGGGAGGCCAGCACTTCCTTGATTTCGTTGAGCGACTTGCGACCCAGGTTGGGGGTCTTCAGCAGCTCGTTTTCGGTGCGCTGGATCAGGTCACCGATGTAATAGATGTTTTCGGCCTTCAGGCAGTTGGCGGAACGCACCGTCAGCTCCAGCTCGTCCACGGGGCGCAGCAGGATGGGGTCAAACTGCGTGTTGCCGCGCGGTGCCGGGGCGTCAAATGCGGCCAGCTCGCTGCCTTCCAGCTGGGCAAACACAGCCAGCTGCTCGACCAGGATCTTGGCCGAGGAGCGCACTGCGTCTTCCGCGCTGATGGCGCCGTTGGTTTCGATCTCGACCACCAGCTTGTCCAGGTCGGTGCGCTGCTCAACGCGGGCGCTCTCGACGGTGTAGCTGACGCGCTTGACCGGAGAGAACGATGCGTCCAGCACGATGCGGCCGATCGACTTGCTCGGCTCGTCGCCGTGGCGGCGCATGGTGCCGGGCACATAGCCGCGGCCCTTTTCGACCTTGATCTGCATGTCCAGCTTGCCGCCGTGCGACAAGGTGGCGATGACGTGATCAGGGTTGATGATCTCGACGTCGTGCGGGGTCTGGATGTCGGCGGCGGTGATGAGGCCTTCGCCGTCCTTGCGCAGGCTCAGCGTGACTTCGTCACGATTGTGCAGCTTGAAGACCACACCCTTCAGATTCAGCAGGATGTTGACGACGTCTTCTTGCACGCCGTCAATCGACGAATACTCGTGCAGCACGCCGGCAATGGTCACTTCGGTGGCAGCATAACCCGGCATGGACGACAGCAACACCCGACGCAGCGCGTTGCCCAACGTGTGGCCGTAGCCGCGTTCAAACGGCTCCAGCGCCACTTTGGCGCGATTCGGGGCGAGTTGCTCGACGTTGATTGCTTTGGGTTTTAGCAGACTGGTTTGCATCAAGACTTCCTGTCAATACCCCCGGCTCGTTACACCGGTAAGGCTGGTGAAGCACCTGTAGCGCGGTGCCCCGCGGTACAGGAACGGATTCAACTCTTCTTAGCGCGAGTACAACTCGACGATCAACGATTCGTTGATGTCAGCGCCGAATTCGTCGCGATCGGGCACCTTCTTGAAGGTGCCTTCGGCCTTGTCCAGGCTCACTTCGACCCAGGCCGGGATGCCGACTTGTTGGGCCAGTTGCAGGGCTTCGACCACACGGTTCTGCTTCTTGGACTTGTCGCGCACGGCCACCACGTCGCCGGTCTTGACCATGTACGACGGGATGTTGACGGACTTGCCGTTCACCAGGATGGCCTTGTGCGACACCATTTGGCGCGCTTCAGCGCGGGTGGAGCCAAAGCCCATGCGGTAGACGACGTTGTCCAGGCGCGATTCCAGCAGGAACAGCAGGTTGGCGCCGGTGTTGCCCTTGCGGCGGTCGGCTTCTTCGAAGTAACGGCGGAATTGCTTTTCCAGCACGCCGTACATGCGCTTGACCTTCTGCTTTTCGCGCAGCTGCAGACCGAAGTCGGAGGTGCGGGCGCCCGAAGTGCGGCCGTGCTGGCCGGGCTTGGAGTCGAACTTGGCCTTGTCGCTGATGGAGCGGCGTGCGCTCTTCAGGAACAGGTCGGTGCCTTCACGGCGTGAGAGTTTGGCCTTGGGGCCGAGGTAACGTGCCACTTGAACTTCCTTTAAACATCTGCCGCGGGACTTGCCGCGGGAGCCGTCAACCTGGGGTCAACGGCGGTGGGCTTGGTTGAGAAAAACTTAGATACGACGGCGCTTTTGCGGGCGGCAGCCGTTGTGGGGCACGGGCGTCACATCAGCGATCAGGTTGATGCGGATGCCCAGTGCGGCCAGGGCGCGCACCGAAGACTCGCGACCGGGGCCGGGGCCCTTGATCTCGACGTCCAGGTTCTTGATGCCCTGTTCGATGGCAGCGCGGCCAGCCACTTCGGACGCCACCTGGGCGGCGAACGGGGTGGACTTGCGCGAGCCCTTGAAACCTTGGCCACCAGACGATGCCCACGACAGGGCGTTGCCCTGGCGATCGGTGATCGTGATGATGGTGTTGTTGAACGACGCGTGCACGTGGGCGACGCCGTCAGCAACGTTCTTGCGGACCTTCTTGCGCACACGCTGCGCGGCATTATTGGCGGGAGCTTTTGCCATAGTGTTCTTTCAATGCCTGTTATTTCTTCAGAGACTGGGCAGCCTTGCGCGGACCCTTGCGCGTGCGCGCATTGGTGCGCGTGCGCTGGCCACGCATGGGCAGGCCACGGCGGTGGCGGAAGCCCCGGTAGCAGCCGATGTCCATCAAACGCTTGATGTTCATCGTGGTTTCGCGGCGCAGGTCACCTTCAATGGTGAATTGAGCGATCTGGTCGCGGATTTTTTCCAGGTCGCTATCCGTCAGGTCTTTGACCTTTTTGGAATAGGCGATACCAGTCGCTTCGCAAATCTTGCGGGCGCGGGTGCGGCCAATGCCAAAAATAGCGGTCAAGCCGATTTCAGCGTGCTGATGCGGCGGAATGTTGATGCCAGCGATACGTGCCATGTTGGTCCTCTAAATACTCTAGCAATCAGCCTTGGCGCTGCTTGTGACGCGCGTCGGAACAGATCACGCGAACAATGCCCTTGCGGCGGATAATCTTGCAGTTACGGCAAATCTTCTTCACCGAAGCGGAAACTCTCATTTCGTTCTCCTAACCTAAACTTTTCAACCCTGCTGTCCCCGGCCCTACTTGGCCCGGAACACGATGCGTGCACGACTCAGGTCGTACGGCGTCAATTCCACGGTGACCTTGTCACCTGGCAGGATGCGTATGTAATGCATGCGCATCTTGCCCGATATGTGTCCCAGTACTACGTGGCCATTCTCCAGTTTCACCCGGAACGTTGCGTTGGGAAGGTTTTCAACCACCTCGCCCTGCATCTGAATGACATCGTCCTTGGACATGCTCCCTCAGCTACCTAAGATGACTTGAAATTAGCTTTCTTAAGCAGCGACTCGTATTGCTGCGACATCATGTAATTCTGAACCTGGGCCATGAAATCCATGGTCACCACAACAATGATCAGCAGCGAGGTCCCGCCGAAGTAGAACGGCACGTTGTACTTCAGGATCAGGAGCTCCGGCAGCAGGCACACCAGCGTGATGTAGACGGCACCTGCCATCGTCAGGCGCAGCAGGATCTTGTCGATGTACTTGGCGGTCTGGTCACCGGGACGGATGCCAGGCACAAAGGCACCGCCCTTTTTCAGGTTGTCTGCGGTCTCGCGGCTGTTGAACACCAACGCCGTGTAGAAGAAGCAGAAGAACACGATGGCCGACGCATACAGCAGCGTGTAGATGGGCTGGCCGGGCGCCAGGCTGGAGGAAATATCCTTCAGCCAGCGCATGGACTCATGGCTGCCAAACCAGTTGGCCACCGTGGCGGGCAACAGGATGATGGACGAGGCGAAGATCGGAGGGATCACACCAGCCATGTTCAGCTTCAGCGGCAGGTGCGACGACTGGCCACCATAGACCTTGTTGCCAACCTGCCGGCGCGCATAGTTCACCAATATCTTGCGTTGGCCGCGCTCCACGAACACCACGGCGAAGGTCACCAGCACCACCAGCGTCACAATGACCAGCGCGACGATGATGGACATGCCACCAGTGCGCACCAGTTCCAGCAGGCTGCCAATCGCATTGGGCAGGCCGGCCGCGATGCCGCCGAAGATCAGGATGGAGATGCCGTTGCCCAGACCGCGCTCGGTGATCTGCTCACCCAGCCACATCAGGAACATGGTGCCTGCGGTCAGCGTGCACACCGCCGTCAGCCGGAAACCAAAACCAGGCACATTGACCAGGCCGGGCGAGCTTTCCAGCGCCAGGGCGATGCCCATGGATTGGAACAGGGCCAGGCCCAGCGTGCCGTAGCGCGTGTACTGGGTGATCTTGCGCCGGCCGGCCTCGCCTTCCTTCTTCAATTGCTCGAAGGTGGGCAGCACATAGGTCAGCAGCTGCATGATGATCGACGCCGAAATGTACGGCGTGATGCCCAGCGCGAAGATCGTGAAACGCGACAGCGCGCCACCCGAGAACATGTTCATCATGCCCAGGAAGCCGCCTTCCTGGCCCTTGAAGAACTGCTGCAACTGGTCCGGGTTGATGCCTGGCACGGGGATATGCGCCCCAATGCGGTAGACGATCAACGCCAGCAACAGGAAGACCAGCCGGCGCTTCAGATCGCCGAACTTGCCGCCTGCCTTTGCAGTTTGAGCCGCGTTAGTTGCCACGTGCGTGTTCTTTCAACAAGCTTCGCTTTGGCTTAGGCGATGGAGCCGCCGGCTGCCTCGATGGCTGCCTTGGCACCTGCCGTTGCACCGATGCCGGTCAGCTTGACGGCCTTGGTCAGCGCGCCGGTCTTGACGACCTTCACGACCTTGGCAATCTGACCCACCAGGCCAGCGGCCTTCAGGGACAGCAGATCGACCTCAGCAGCGCCCAGGGCTTCCAGGGCCGCCAGGGTGACTTCAGCGTTGTACTTCAGCGATTGCGACTTGAAGCCGCGCTTGGGCAAGCGACGCTGCATGGGCATCTGACCGCCTTCGAAGCCCACCTTGTGGTAGCCACCGGCGCGCGACTTTTGACCCTTGTGGCCACGGCCGGCAGTCTTGCCCAGGCCGGAGCCGATACCGCGACCGACGCGACGCTTGGCGTGCTTGGCACCGTCAGCGTGTTGGATGTTGTTGAGTTGCATCGTCAGCCTCTTACAGCACTTTGACCAGGTAACTGATCGTGTTGATCATGCCGCGCACCTCGGGGGTGTCGACCAGCTCGCTGGTGCTGCGCAGCTTGCGCAGGCCCAGGCCACGAACCGTGGCGCGGTGCGATTCCTTGCAGCCGATGGGGCTGCGAACCAGTTGCACCGTGATTTTTTGTTGTTGCGTTGTCGTCATGTTCAGACTCCCGATCAGGCGAAGATGTCTTCGACAGACTTGCCGCGCTTGGCAGCCACTTCGCCGGGGGTGGTGGCGTGGTTGAGTGCGTCCAGCGTGGCGCGAACCATGTTGTAGGGGTTGGTGGAACCGTGGCTCTTGGCCACGATGTCCGTGATGCCCATCACTTCAAACACCGCGCGCATCGGGCCGCCGGCGATGATGCCGGTACCCTTGGGGGCCGGTGCCATCATCACGTTGGCAGCGCCGTGGTGGCCCTTCACCATGTGGTGGATGGAGCCATTCTTCAGCGACACCTTGGTCATGTTGCGGCGGGCTTCTTCCATGGCCTTCTGCACGGCAGCCGGCACTTCCTTGGATTTGCCCTTGCCCATGCCAACGCGGCCGTCGCCGTCACCGACCACGGTCAGCGCTGCGAAACCCAGGATACGGCCACCCTTGACCACCTTGGTCACGCGGTTGACCGCGATCATTTTCTCGCGCAGGCCGTCCTCGGGACCCTCGGCCCCTTTGCCCTGCATCTTTGCTTGAACTTTAGCCATCTTAGTTTCCGATCTGCTTAGAACTGCAAGCCAGCTTCGCGGGCCGCATCAGCCAGCGCCTTGACGCGGCCGTGGTACGCAAAACCTGCGCGGTCAAACGCCACTTTTTCGACACCGGCGGCCTTGGCCTTCTCGGCGATGCGCTTGCCGATCAGCTGCGCGGCGGCGGCATTGCCACCCTTGCCGGAGGCGCCCAGCGACTTGCGCACTTCGGCTTCCGCCGTCGACGCGCTGGCCAGCACCTTGGCGCCGTCGCCGGAGATGACGGCAGCGTAGATGTGCAAGTTGGTACGGTTCACCGTCAGGCGGGCCACACCCTGCGTCGCAATACGGATGCGGGTTTGGCGCGCACGGCGCAAACGCTGCTCTTTTTTGGTCAACATCATGCAGCTCCTTACTTCTTCTTGGTCTCTTTGATCGTGATCTTCTCATCCGAATAACGGATGCCCTTGCCCTTGTAGGGCTCCGGGGGACGAACAGCACGGATCTCAGCGGCGATCTGACCGACGCGCTGGCGGTCGGCACCCTTGACCACGATTTCCGTGGGCGTCGGGGTGGCGACGGTGATGCCAGCAGGCATGTCGATGTTCACCGGGTGGGAATAGCCCACCGTCAGGTTCAATTTGGCGCCTTGGGCGGCGGCCTTGTAGCCCACGCCGACCAGCGACAGCTTCTTTTCGAAGCCCTTGCTGACGCCGACCACCATGTTGTTCACCAGCTGACGCATGGTGCCGCTCATGGCATTGGCTTCGCGCGAGTCGTTGGCGGGCGCGAAGCTCAGCTTGCCGGCGTCGCTGCTCACCTTGACCAGGGCGGACTGGGCTTGCAGCAGCGTGCCGCCGGTGCCCTTGACGCTGATCTGGTCTTCCTTGATCGCCACGTCCACACCTGCGGGGACGGCGATTGGCATTTTTCCGATACGGGACATTTCAGTTACTCCTTCAATGCCGCATCAGGCCACGTAGCACAGCACTTCACCACCGACACCGGTGGCGCGCGCTTTGCGGTCGGTCATCACGCCCTGGGGCGTGGTGACGATGGCCACGCCCAGACCGTTCTGGACCTGGGGGATGGCGTCGCGGCCTTTGTACACGCGCAGGCCGGGACGGCTGACGCGCTCGATACGCTCGATCACGGGGCGACCGGCGTAGTACTTCAGGGCAATTTCCAACTCGGACTTGCCGGCTTCGGTCTTGACCTGGAAGCCGTCAATGTAGCCTTCGTCTTTCAACACCTGGGCGATCGCGATCTTCACTTTGGAAGAAGGCACGCTGACGGTGGTCTTGGCCACCATCTGCGCGTTGCGGATGCGCGTCAACAGGTCGGCAATGGGATCACTCATGCTCATGTTTAAATCTCCTGCCGCTTACCAGCTTGCCTTGGTGACACCGGGGATGTCGCCAGCAAAAGCCAATTCACGAATTTTTGCGCGTGCCAAGCCGAACTGGCGGAAGGTACCGCGCGGACGGCCGGTGATGGCGCAGCGGTTGCGCTGGCGCGTCGGGTTTGCGTTGCGCGGCAGCTTTTGCAGGCCCAGGCGGGCGGCTGCGCGCTCTTCGTCGCTGCGCTTTGCGTCGTTGGCGATTGCCTTAAATTCCGCGTGTTTCTTCGCGTACTTGGCAACCAGTTTGTCACGCTTGAGCTCGCGCTCGATCAAAGCCATTTTAGCCACGTGCCACCTCAGTTCTTGAAAGGGAAACGGAAGCCCGCGAGCAGTGCCTTGCACTCTTCGTCGGTCTTGGCCGTTGTGGTGATGCTGATATTGAGGCCGCGCAAGGCATCCACCTTGTCATACTCGATCTCAGGGAAGATGATCTGTTCTTTGACGCCGATGTTGTAGTTGCCACGGCCGTCGAACGCGCGGCCGGAAATGCCGCGGAAGTCGCGCACGCGGGGCAGGGCCACGGTGACGAAACGGTCCAGGAACTCATACATCTGCACGCCGCGCAGCGTCACCATGCAGCCAATGGCCTGGCCTTCGCGGATCTTGAAACCGGCGATGGCCTTCTTGGACTTGGTGACCACGGGCTTTTGGCCGGCGATCTTGGTCAGGTCGCCAACGGCGTTTTCCATGACCTTCTTGTCGGCGACAGCTTCGCTGACGCCCATGTTCAGCGTGATCTTGGTCAGGCGCGGCACTTGCATGGGCGACTTGTAACCAAACTTGGCGGTCAGCTCGGGAGCGACCTTTTCGCGATAGTGTTGTTGCAGACGCGCCATTTATGCCACCTTGATTTCTTCGCCGCTGGACTTGAAGACGCGCACGCGCTTGCCGTCAGCCTGCAGCTTGATGCCAACACGGTCAGCCTTGCCGGTTGCAGCATTGAAAATTGCCACGTTGGACTGGTGAATCGGCATGGCCTTTTCAACGATGCCGCCCGTGGTGCCCTTCAGGGGATTGGGCTTGGTGTGCTTCTTCACCAGGTTGATGCCCTCGACGACCACATGGGTCTCGTCCTTGCGCAGCGCAATCTTGCCGCGCTTGCCCTTGTCGCGACCGGTGATCACGATGATCTCGTCGCCTTTGCGAATCTTGTTCATGACGCGCCTCTTGGATTAAAGAACTTCGGGTGCCAGCGACACGATCTTCATGAACTTTTCGGTGCGCAGCTCGCGCGTGACCGGTCCAAAGATGCGCGTGCCGATGGGCTCGAGCTTGTTGTTGAGCAGCACGGCGGCATTGCCGTCGAACTTGACCAGCGAGCCGTCACCACGACGGATGCCCTTGGCGGTGCGCACGACGACGGCACTGTAGACCTCGCCCTTTTTGACGCGCCCACGGGGAGCCGCTTCCTTGATGCTCACCTTGATGATGTCGCCCACGCTGGCATAGCGGCGCTTGGACCCACCCAGCACCTTGATGCACAGGACGGACTTCGCGCCGGTGTTGTCGGCGACTTCTAACCGAGATTCAGTTTGGATCATGTCAAATATTCCCAACTTGCACCTGGAAGACCTCTTGCCACAGGGCAAGGAAGAAAACCAAGTCAGTCTTGGGCCTGTCGGCAACTGTGCAAACCACTCGCACAGCCTTCGTTAGGCAGAAATGCTTATCCGCTTGAAATTAAGCGAAGCCTGCTATTGTGCCAAAGAAATCCGGGGCCGTCAACAACCCCGGTTAGGGTAAACGCAAATAAAGCCGGCACAGGGCTTCGAAAGCGCGGATTTCCGGGTCTTTGCCGGTCTCGTGGGCAAGCAGGGCGCCGACCCGCTCAGTCGCCGTGGCCGCGGCCCTGGCGTCCAGGAACAGCCAGCGCGAACGCCGCGCCAGCACGTCTTCCACGGTGCGCGCGTACTCATGGCGGGCGGCAAAACGCACCATGGCCTCGCTCAGGCCGGGCAGGATGTCCTGGCGCGCGCCGGGCAGTTGTTCCACGGCCTCGGCCTCCACCCCATAGGAATGCAGGCCGGCAGGTTCACTCAAAGAATGGTGTTCCACGCCCTCCTCGCCCGCGCCGAGCAATGATAAGTTAGCAGTCACTCCCTCTTCAGGCGCCTTGATCAGGGATTTTTTGATGCACTTGGTCAGCACATCTTCGGCCATGGCGCGGTAGGTGGTCCATTTGCCGCCGGTCACCGTGACCAGGTTGCTGCGGCTGACCAGCACGGTGTGCTCGCGGCTCAGGCCCTTGGTGTTGTCGCCGTCGTCGTCCTGCGGCTTGACCAACGGGCGCAGGCCGACCCAGATGCTTTTGATGTCGTCGCGGGTCGGGGCGCGGCGCAGGTAGCGGGCCGATTCCTGCAAGATGAAGTCCAGCTCTTGCTTGAAGGCGTGGGGCTCGCGCGACAGGTCATGCCGCGGCGTGTCGGTGGTGCCCAGGATGATCTTGCCCAGCCAGGGCACGGCGAACAGCACCCGGCCGTCGGCCGTCTTGGGTACCATCAGTGCGGTGTCGCCGGGCAGGAATTCGCGGTCCACCACCACGTGCACGCCCTGGCTGGGCGCCACCATGGGTCGGGTGGGGTGACGGCCATCGTCCTTGTTGGCATCGCCATCCACCTGGCGTAGCTGGTCAACCCAGACGCCGGTGGCGTTGATGACGCAGCGGGACTGGATACGAAAGCGCTGGCCGGTTTCCACATCTTCGGCCACCAGGCCGGCCACCTTGCCGGCGTCGAACAACAGGTCGCGGGCGCAGCAGTAGTTGACCAGCAGCGCGCCGTGGGCGGCGGCGGTGCGCGCCAGCGTCAAGGCCAGGCGGGCGTCGTTGAACTGGCCGTCCCAGTACTTGACACCACCGCGCAGGCCGGCGTCGCGGGCGGTGGGCAGCAGGCTCAGCACCTGCTGGCGGTTCAGCAGCTCGGTCTTGCCCAGGCCAGCCTTGCCGGCCAGCGCGTCATAGAGTGTGAGCCCGGCGCCGTAGAACGGCGTCTCCCACCACTTATAAGAGGGCATCACAAAGGCCAGCGGCTGCGCCAGGTGCGGGGCGTTTTGCAGCAGCGTGGTGCGCTCGTGCAGGGCTTCGCGCACCAGCGCCACATTGCCCTGCGCCAGGTAGCGCACACCGCCGTGCACCAGCTTGGTGGCGCGCGAGGAGGTGCCCTTGGCGAAATCGTGCGATTCCACCAGCACCACGCTCAGGCCACGGGTGACGGCGTCCAGCGCAATGCCCAGGCCGGTGGCGCCGCCGCCGACGATGGCCACGTCATAGGCCTGCTGCTGCGCCAGCCGGCCCAGCAACTCGGCCCGGTCAGTGGGCAAGGGCCCGGCGCCGTCCAGGCTCATGCTGGGGCGCCTTGTGCCCAGTGGCGGGTGCGTTCCACCGCCTGGCGCCAGCGCACCAGCCGCTGTTCGCGCTCGGCACTGGCCATGGCGGGCTCAAAACGCCGATCTACCGCCCACTGAGCCGCCACCTCGTCGGCGCCGGACCAGAAGCCGCAGGCCAAGCCGGCCAGGTAGGCCGCGCCCAGCGCGGTGGTTTCGGTGACCTGGGGGCGCACCACCGGCACACCCAGGATGTCGGCCTGCATCTGCATCAGCAGGTTGTTACGGCTGGCGCCGCCGTCCACCCGCAGCTCGGTCAGGGCCAGGCCGGCGTCACTGGCCATGGCAGCGAACACATCGGCGCTTTGCAGCGCAATGGCCTGCAGCGCGGCGCGGGCGATGTGGGCGCGGCTGGTGCCGCGCGTCATGCCCAGCAGCGCAGCGCGGGCATGGCCGTCCCAATAGGGCGCGCCCAGGCCGGCAAAGGCAGGCACCAGGAACACGTCGCCGGTGTCGGGCACGCTGGCGGCCAGCGCCTCCACCTCGTCGGCGCTCTTGATCATCTGCAGCCCGTCGCGCAGCCACTGGATGGTGGCGCCCCCCATGAACACCGAGCCTTCCAGCGCGTAGCAGGCCTGCTGCGGCTGCAAGGCCAGCCTGTCGCTGGTGCCAGGGCGCCCCACGGCGCCGGCCGGCGCGGGCGGGCCGGCCCAGGCGACGGTGCTGAGCAGCTGGTGACGGCTGCGCACCGGCCGTGCCGCCGTGTTCATCAGCATGAAGCAGCCGGTGCCATAGGTGTTCTTGGCCATGCCGGGGCTGAAGCAGGCCTGGCCGAAGGTGGCGGCCTGCTGGTCGCCGGCCATGCCGCAGATGGCGATGGGCGCGCCCAGCAGGTCGGCCATGGTCTCGCCCAGCCGGGCGCTGGAGGGCAGCACCCGCGGCAACACCGCTGGCGGGATGTTGAAGAGCGCCAGCAGCGCGTCGTCCCAGCACAGTCGGTGGATGTCAAACAGCAGCGTGCGCGAGGCGTTGCTGGCGTCGGTGGCGTGCACACGCCCACCGGTCAGGTTCCACAGCAGCCAGCTGTCCACGGTGCCAAAGGCCAGTTCGCCGCGCTCGGCGCGGGCGCGGGCGCCGGGCACCTGGTCCAGCAGCCAGGCCAGCTTGGTGGCGGAAAAGTAGGCGTCCAGCACCAGGCCGGTCTTTTTCTGGATCAGCGCGGCCTTGCCGGCCTTGCGCAAGGCGTCGCACTGCGCGGCGGTGCGGCGGTCTTGCCAGACGATGGCGGGTGCCACCGGCTGGCCGGTCTTGCGGTCCCACAGCACCGTGGTCTCGCGCTGGTTGGTGATGCCTATGGCAGCGATGTCGGCTGCCGCCAACCCCTGCTGCGCCAGCGCCTGGCGCGCCACGGCCAGTTGAGAGTGCCAGATGTCCAGCGCGTCGTGCTCGACCCAGCCGGGCTTAGGGAAGTGCTGGGTGAATTCCTGCTGCGCCAGGCTGACCACCTTGCCCTGGCGGTCAAACACAATGGCCCGTGAACTGGTGGTGCCCTGATCCAGCGCGAGTATGTAGGAGTGCATAGCTTTGCCGGCAAGCTTAGCGCATGCCGGCGGTACAGGCTAGTGCGCCGCGGGTGCGGGCGCGTTGGGTCTACACTCTGCCCATGTCCGACACACGCATCGCCTTCATAGGTGGCGGCAACATGGCCAGCGCACTGATCGCTGGCCTGATCAAGGCCGGCCAGCCCAACCACCTGATTGACGTGGTGGAGCCCTTTGCCGAGGCCCGCGAGCGGCTGAAGCAGCACTACAACGTGGACGCCCAGGAGACGCCCGGCCCGCACCTGAACGGCGTGCAGACGGTGGTGTGGGCCATCAAGCCGCAGATCTTCAAGGAGGCGGCGCTGCAGGTGCGGTTCTACACCCGCGACGCGCTGCACCTGAGTGTGGCCGCCGGCATTCGCAGCGACAGCATGGCCCACTGGCTGAACACCCAACGCATCGTGCGTGCCATGCCCAACACGCCGGCGCTGATCGGCAAGGGCATCACCGCGCTGTATGCACGCGAGGCGGTGACACCGGCCGACCAGTACAAGGTGGAGCAGATCGTCGGCCACGTGGGCGAGTTCCTGTGGCTGGGCGCCGAGGACAGGCTGGACGCGGTGACGGCGCTGTCGGGCTCTGGCCCGGCCTACATGTATTACTTCATGGAGGCCATGACGGCCGCCGGTGCCGACATGGGGCTGCCGCGCGAGCAGGCCTACCGGCTGGCGGTGGCCACCTTCATAGGCGCCGGCGAGCTGGCCAAGGCCTCCAAGGAACCGCCTGAGATCCTGCGCCAGCGCGTCACCTCCAAGGGCGGCACCACGGCGGCAGCCATAGAATCCATGGATGACAGCAATGTGAAGGCCTTGTTCGTGCGCGCCCTGCACATGGCGGCCCAGCGCGCCAAGGAACTGGGCGATGAGTTCGGCAGCAAGTAGCGCAGTCCATCGTCAACGCCCGCCGCCAGCCACGCGTTGAAAGCCGGTAGCGGCCATCGCCCTTCAGGCGCAACGCGCCCCCACATGCCCATAAAAACAGCAGGAAACCCGATGAAAAAACTGATTGCCAGCCTCGTCAGCGCCGCCGTACTGGCCTTGCCACTGTCCACGCTGCCTGTGGAAGCTCAGGCCAAGCAGCCGTCCAGCCAACAGCCCCATGCCACCTCGGCCAAGGCCAAAGCCAAAGTCAAGAAGGTCAAGGCGAAGAAGCACGTGGCCAAGAAACGCCACGCCGCCAAGCACCATGCGAAAAAGGCCAAAGTGGCCAAGAAGAAAAAGGCCACCCGCCGCTGAAACTGCGCGCGCCAGCCGACTTTCAGATCAGGCCGCCCGCCACACCGTCTCGTAGCGCCTGGGCAAGCGCGACCTAGGGGCCGACGCGCCAAAGCCCAGGCTGCTCAGCAGGGCCATCATGGCCTTGGAGGCGGGCAGGCAGTCCGCCACCACCTGCTGCCCCGGCCGCGCATGGGCGGCCAGCGCCTGTTGCAGCATCTGGCGCCCCAGGCCCTGGCCGCGCAGCGCGGGCAACAGGGCACACATGTAGATCTCACACGCCCCGTTTGGGCCCTTGCGCAGGATGACGAAACCGGCAAACTGGCCGTGCAGCACCAGCACGCGGGCGTGGGCCCGGTGCCAGACGCCGCCGGGCAGGCGCAGCCAGCCCAGCAACAGCGTGAACAACTGCAGGCCCAGACCGGCCATGAACTGCGGCTGCAGGTACAGCGCGGTGAAGTGCCCCTGACGGCTGCCCAGCTGGACCAGGTTGAACACCGGCGCCAACTGGCGCACGCCCAGCGGCTTCAGGCGCGCCGATGTCCTGACCTGGGGCAGCTTGGACAAGCGTTGACTCCCAAACAGCAGGGCAGCGTGCGCCGTCAGGGCCGGGCGTAGCCCAGCGCGATGCCGGCAAACACCGCAAATCCCAGCCAGTGGTTGAGCCGGAAGGCGCGAAAGCAGCCGTCGCGGCTGCGGCTCCAGATCAGCCGGCCATGCCAAGCCGCCTGTGCTGCCGCTGCCACCAGCCCGGCGAGGAAGGGCCAGCTTAAGCGTTCATCGGCCAGGCAAACCCACCACAGCGCCAGGTACACGGCGTAGAACACCAGGATGGCCGGCACATCCCAGCGGCCCAGCGTGATGGCCGAGGTCTTCATGCCGATGCGCAGATCGTCGTCGCGGTCCACCATGGCGTACTCGGTGTCATAGGCCAGCACCCAGAACAGGTTGCCCACCAGCAGCGCCCAGGCCAGCGGCGGCACGTGCGACTGCACGGCGGCAAAGGCCATGGGGATGCCGAAGCTGAAGGCCACGCCCAGCACGGCCTGCGGCATGGACACAAAGCGCTTGGCATACGGGTAGACCAGCGTGACCGCCAAGGCCGCGAACGACCAGGCGATGGTGGCGGCATTGGTGGTGAGCACCAGGCCAAAGGCCGCCAGCGCCAGCACCGCGCCCACGGCCAGGGCCTCTTTGACGCTGAGCGCGCCGCTGGTGACCGGCCGCTGGGCGGTGCGCTTGACGTGGCGGTCGAAATCGCGGTCGGCGACGTCGTTGACGCAGCAGCCGGCACTGCGCATCAGGATGGTGCCCAGCGTGAACACCGCCAGCAGGTGCCAGCCGGGAAAGCCGTGCGCGGCGATCCACAGCGCGCTCAAGGACGGCCACAGCAGCAGCAGCCAGCCGGCGGGGCGGTTCCAGCGGATCAGGTCAAGGTATAGGGCCAGGCGGCCCGCAACCGGGCTGGGGGAACTCAGGGACGACATCAGGACAGGCGCACCACACCGGGCAGCTTGCAGGCGTAGATGGCGTTGCGCAGCGCGGCGATGGCTTCGTAGCGGGTGAAACTGCGGCGCCAGGCCAGCACCACGCGGCGCTTGGGCGGGTCGCCGTCGAACGGCAGGTATTTGACGTAGGCGTCTTCGCTGGCGCGCCGGCGCGGCTTGGGCTCCAGCGCATCGGCCGGCACGGACAGGCGCGGCACCAGCGTGACGCCCATGCCGGCGGCCACCATGTGCTTGATGGTCTCCAGCGACGAGCCTTCGAAGGTGCGGCGTATGCCCTCGGTGTCGCTGCTGGAAAAGCGCGCGAACTCGGGGCAGACCTCCAGCACGTGGTCACGGAAGCAGTGGCCATTGCCCAGCAGCAGCATGGTCTCCTTCTTCAGGTCGTCGGCGCTGACGTGGGTCTGCGCCGCCAGCGGGTGGTTGGCGGGCACGGCGGCGAAGAAGGGCTCGTCGTACAGCGCCGCAGTGGCCAGCCCGGTGTCGGGGAAGGGCTCGGCCAGGATGGCGCAATCCAGCTCGCCGGTGCGCAGCATCTCCAGCAGCTTGACGGTGAAATTCTCCTGCAGCACCAGCGGCATCTGCGGGCTCTTGGCGATGATCTGGCGCACCAGGTCGGGCAACAGGTAGGGGGCGATGGTGTAGATCACGCCCAGCTTCAGCGAACCGGCCAGCGGGTCCTTGCCGCGCCGCGCGATCTCCTTGATGGCGGCGGCCTGCTCCAGCACCGCCTGCGCCTGACGCACGATCTCCTCGCCCAGCGGCGTCACCGCGACCTCGTTGGCGCTGCGCTCGAACAGCTTGACTTCCAGCTCTTCTTCCAGCTTCTTCACCGCCACCGACAGCGTGGGCTGCGACACGTAGCAGGCGTCGGCGGCCTTGCCGAAATGCTTCTCGCGCGCGACGGCGACGATGTATTTCAGTTCCGTGAGGGTCATGGCACGGCTCTAGGGTAGGGTGTGGCGGCGGTCCGTGCGTCAGTGTCCGCCATCGCCCACCAGCCAGTCGGGCTTGTGGGTGTCGATGAAGCCAAACAGCGCGTCCACCACGTCGGGGTCGAACTGGGTGCCGCTGCGCGAGCGCACGTACTCGCGCACCTCGTCCATGCGCCAGGGCTGCTTGTAGGGGCGCTTGTGCAGCAGGGCGTCAAACACGTCCACCACCGCCACGATGCGCGCCGCCAGCGGGATGTCGCCCCCCTTGAGGCCGCGCGGGTAGCCATTGCCATCCACATGCTCATGGTGGCCGCCGGCAATCTGGGCGCCGTAGGACAGGTAGTTGATGCCGGCGAGCATGCTGGCCGCGCGCGTCAGCACCCGCTCACCAACAGCAGCGTGGTGGCGCATGATGTTGCGTTCGTCGCTGTCGTGCAGGCCGGGCTTGAGCAGCACGTTGTCGGGCGTGGCCACCTTGCCCACGTCGTGCAGGATGCTGGCCATGCCCACCATGGCCATGAATTCGGGCGTCAGCTCCGCGCTGAACTTGCCGCGCGCGCGCAATTCCTCGGCAATGGCTTGCGTGAGCCGGCACACCCGCATCACATGGCCGCCGGTGTCGGCGTCGCGCGACTCGGCCAGGTCGGCCAGCGCCACCACGGTGGCCTCCTGGGCCTGCTTGAGCTGGCCGTACAGGTGCAGGTTGTCAAAGGCCGCCGAGATGCGGTCGCAAAACACCGCCAGCAGGCTGCGCTGCAGCTCGTTGAGCGGCCAGGGCGGCGTCACCACCACGGCAAACTGGTGGCCCTGCTTGGTGTGCACGAACAGCACATCCACCGCCGGGTGGTACTGGCTGCCTTTCTCGGCGAAGGCCTTGGCGATCAGCCCGGACCATTCGTGGTCGTCGGGCAGGGTCTCCTGCTCACCCAGCGGGGCGTAGTTGCCGGTGGCGGCGATCACCCGGGTCTGCGGGCCATCGCCGGGGCGCTCATCGCTGAGCACGCACAGCACGCCGTCGGCGCCCACGTCCAGGATGGCACCGATCTGGTTCAGCACGCCGGAGGCGAATTCGCGCAGCGAGCGGATCTCGTACAGGTTGGCCGAGCCCTCCAGGATCTTGGCCAAGCCCTGGCGGTTGCGCTCTATGGCCAGCAGGCCGTCGTAGGCGCGCAGCGAGGCGATCACGGTGGTGAACATCTTCTGCGCCGTCAGCTCGGACTTGGCCTTGTAGTCGTTGATGTCGTAGTCGACGATCACGCTCTCTTCAGGCGCCTGGCCCGGCTGGCCGGTGCGCAGCACGATGCGCACCAGGTGGTTGCCCAGTTTGTTGCGTATGTCCTGGGCCAGCTGCAAGCCGGCCTGCTCGGTTTCCATCACCACATCCAGGAACACCAGCGCGATGTCGGGCTCGCGCGCCAGCAGGGCGTAGCCCTCGGCGCCACTGTGGGCCGACAGCAGCTCCAGCGCGCGCCCCTTGTAGCTGACGTTGCGCAGCGCGAAGCGGGTGACGGCGTGCACATCGGGCTCGTCGTCCACGATCAGCACCCGCCACGGGCGCATCTCGGGCAGCGCATCCGCCGGGCGCGCCACATCGTCTTCGAGCAGAAAATCGTCGTCCATCAGATCCGTACCGTCCGTCTTGGGTTGTCACGGGAAGCCGCGCGTGCCCCTGTCCGTTGACCCCATTGTGTACCAACTCAGGCCGCCCGGTGGGCTTGTCGCGGCGCCGGTTCGCCCGCACAATGGTGGGCGATCAGGCCTTCAGGTACTCGGCCCGGTCCCCCAGCCAGCGCTGCACGTGGCGCTGCGCCAGCCCGGCATGACGCGCCAGCATCTCAGGCGCCAGTGCGCGCGCCCACTCCAGCAGCAGCACATCGGTGGCCAGGTCGGCAAAACGCAGCAGCGCGTCGCCGGACTGGCGCGCGCCCAGGAATTCGCCGGGGCCGCGGATCTCCAGATCGCGCCGGGCGATCTCGAAGCCGTCGGGCGTTTCCGCCATGGCCTTCAGTCGCGCCCGCGCCGTTTCGCCCAGCCGGGCACCCTCGCCGCGCGCATACAGCAGCACGCAGGCCGAGGCCGCCGCGCCGCGCCCCACCCGGCCACGCAGCTGGTGCAGTTGGCTCAGGCCGAAGCGCTCGGCATGCTCGATCACCATCAGCGAGGCGTTGGGCACGTCCACCCCGACCTCGATCACCGTGGTGCTGACCAGCACGCCCATGCGGCCGGCGACGAACTCGGCCATCACCGCGCGTTTGTCAGCCACCGGCATGCGCGAGTGCAGCAGGCCCACGCTGATGCCCGGCAGCGCGGCCTGCAGGGCCTCGTGCGTCTGCGTGGCGTTGACCAGGTCCACCGCCTCGCTCTCCTCGATCAGCGGGCACACCCAGTACACCTGGCGCCCCTGCGCCAACTGGGCGCGTATGCGCTGCACCACCTCCTCGCGCCGCTCATCCGCCACCAGCTTGGTCACCACCGGGCTGCGGCCGGGCGGCAGCTCGTCCAGGGTGGAGACATCCAGGTCGGCGTAGTAGCTCATGGCCAGGGTGCGCGGTATGGGGGTGGCGCTCATCATCAGCAGGTGCGGCTCCAGGTCGCCAGTGGCCATCTTGTCGCGCAGCGCCAGGCGCTGGGCGACGCCGAAACGGTGCTGCTCGTCGATCACCGCCAGCGCCAGGCTCTTGAAGACAACCTGCTGCTGGATCACCGCATGGGTGCCCACCACCAGCCCCGCCTCGCCAGAGGCGATCAGCGCCAGCATGGCGGCGCGCTCTTTCTTCTTCTGGCTGCCGGTCAACCAGGCCACGCGCACGCCCAGCGGCTCCAGCCAGCCCACCAGCTTGACGAAGTGCTGGCCGGCCAGGATTTCGGTCGGTGCCATCAGCGCGCACTGGTGGCCGGCGTCCATGCACAGGGCTGCCGCCAGCGCGGCCACCACCGTCTTGCCCGAGCCCACGTCGCCCTGCAACAGGCGGTGCATGGGTACCGGGCGCGCCATGTCGGCGGCAATCTCGTCCCCCACGCGCTGTTGCGCGCCGGTCAAATGGAAGGGCAGCGCCTGCATCAACCGGTGGTGCAGTGAGCCTTCCCCCGTGCGGGTGGTCAGCCGGGGCGAGCGCAGCTTGTCGCGCGCCTGCTTGGCCTGCAATTGCGACAGCTGCTGGGCCAGCAATTCTTCGCTCTTCAGCCGCAGCCAGGCCGGGTGGCTGCGGTCTGCCAGCGCATCCAGCGACACATCCGGCGTCGGGTGGTGCAGAAACTGCAGGGCCTGCTGCAACGACCACCACGGCGGCAGGCCCGGCGGCGGCGCAGTGCCCGGCGGCAGGGTGTCGGACAGTTCGGCGCGCGCCAGGCCGCTTTGCACTGCCTTGCGCAGGTAAGCCTGGGGCAGCGCCGCCACCGTGGGGTAGACCGGCGTCAGTGCCTGCGGCAACTCGCCGCCGGCGGCCTTGCAGGCCGGATGCAGCATGGTCCAGCCCAGCAGGCCGCCCTTGAGCTCGCCGCGCGCGCGCACGCGCACCCCCAGCGCCCAAGCCTTTTGCTGCGACGGGTAGAAATTGAAAAACCGCAACTGACACGTGTCCGAGCCGTCGTCCAGCGTGACCAGCAACTGGCGGCGCGGGCGGTAGACCACCTCATTGGTGGTCACCACGCCCTCAATCTGCACCTCGTCACCCGGCCGGGCATCGCGCAGCCGGGTGATGCGGGTTTCGTCCTCGTAGCGCAGCGGCAGGTGCAGCGCCAGGTCGATGTCGCGCCGCAGGCCCAGCTTCAGCATCGCCTTTTGCGGCGGGCTCAGGGTGTTGGCGGGCGGCTGCGCTTTGTCGGGCATGGGCCGATTTTGCCTTGTTGTACCAATACGCCAGATTGGCGCCAACACGGGTTGTTGCGAGGCGGCCTGGCGGGGTTTGGGGGTATCCTGACCCCGATGTTCAAGCGAATCGGCGTTGGCGATCTGGTGCTGGGGATGCACATCAAGGAGTTCTGCGGCTCCTGGCTGGACCACCCGTTCTGGCGCAACAGCTTCCTGTTGACCGAACCCGGTGATCTGGCGCAGATACGCGCCAGCAAGATCAAGGAGGTCTGGATAGACACCTCCAAGGGGCTGGACGTGCCGGCGGCCCATGCACCGGTGGCGCAGCTGGCCACGGCCGCCGAGGTGGCGGCCGACGTGCAGGCCAGCAACACCCCCGCGCGCGACCTCGACCGGGTGGAAGCCTCGGTAGAGCTGTTTCGGGCCAACAAGATACGCGCGCAATCCAAGGCGGCGGTGCAGTCCATCTTCGAAGAGGCGCGCATGGGCCGCTCGGTGGACGTGTCGGGCGCGCAGCAGCTGGTGCAGGAGATTTCGGACTCGGTCACGCGCAATGCCGGCGCGCTGATCAGCCTGGCCCGCCTGAAGTCGGCCGACGAGTACACCTATATGCATTCGGTCACCGTGTGCGCGTTGATGGTGGCGCTGGCCCGCCAATTGAACCTGGACGACGCCCAAGTGCGCCTGGCGGGCATGGGCGGCTTGCTGCACGACATCGGCAAGGCGGCGGTGCCGCTGGAGATCCTGAACAAGCCCGGCACGCTGACGCTGGCCGAGTTCGAGATCGTCAAGCGGCATCCGCGCGACGGCTGGCAGATGCTGGTGGACAGCGGCGTGACCGAGCCGACGGCGCTGAACGTGTGCCTGCAGCACCACGAAAAAGTCAATGGCAGCGGCTACCCGCAGACGCTGCCGGAAGGCCAGATCGACCTGTTTGCCAAGATGGCCTCGGTGTGCGACGTCTACGACGCCATCACCTCCAACCGGCCGTACAAGGTGGGCTGGGACCCGGCGGTGTCGCTGCAACGCATGGCGGAATGGGCACCGGGGCGCTTCGATCCCCAGATCTTCCAGGCTTTTGTCAAAAGCATAGGCATCTACCCCACCGGCTCGCTGGTGCGTCTGGCTTCGGGCCGGCTGGGTGTGGTGACGGAGCAGTCCAGCGGCTCGCTGACGGCGCCCATCGTCAAGGTGTTCTTTTCGGTCAAGTCCGACATGCGCACCATGCCGGAGCTGGTCGATTTGTCCAAGCCGGCCACGCAAGACAAGATCGTGCAGCGCGAGGACCCGCTGGATTGGAATTTCCCGGACCTGAACGAGTTGTGGTCGGGTATTGCCGGGCCTCCTTGAGCCCTGCTCGGGCGACTCGGTCTCTGGCTGCCGACGCCACTGGGGCGCGTGGCTACGCGGATGTCCCCCGGGCCTGCGGCCCTCCTCCTTGATTCCGCTCCGCCACGCGCCCCAGCGACATCGGACTCGTTGACACGCGCAACGCTGAAAAGCCGACATGCCAACCAATGCAGGCGCCATGCGACAATAGCGCCCTTCATTTCATGGCACGGGCCGGTACAGCCCTCAGGAAACAGCATGCGCACCTTCACGCTGAGCGACTTCGATTTTTCGCTCCCCCCCGAACTGATTGCCCAGCACCCCGCAGCCGAGCGCAGCGCCTCGCGCCTGCTGGATGGCCGCGCCGCGCCGCCCGTGGACCGTATCTTCCGCGAGCTGCCAGGGTTGTTGAGCCCAGGCGACTTGCTGGTGTTCAACGACACGCAGGTGGTCAAGGCCCGCATCTATGGTGAAAAGTCCAGCGGCGGCAAGGTGGAGCTGCTGATCGAGCGCGTGCTGAACGAGGCGGTCGACCAAGCCGGCGCGCACGACGTGGTGGCGCACATGCGGGTCAGCAAGAAGCCGCTGGTGGGTGGTGTGCTGCACATGGCCGGGGGCGCCACACAGGGTGGGTTTGACGCCACACTGATGGGCCGCTGGCCGGATGAGGACGGGCCGTTGTTCCGCCTGCGGCTGCACAACCCCGCCGGCGACAACCCCTATACGCTGATGGAGCGCCACGGCCATGTGCCGCTGCCGCACTACATAGACCACCCGGATTCGGCCGAGGATGCGCAGCGCTACCAGACGGTGTTCGCCCGCGTGCCCGGCGCCGTGGCGGCGCCTACCGCCGCGCTGCATTTCGACGCTGGCGTACTCGCCGCGCTGGAGGCGCACGGCGTGCAGCGCGCCAGCGTGACACTGCATGTGGGTGCCGGCACCTTCCAGCCGGTGAAGACCGAGAACATCGCCGAACACCGCATGCACAGCGAATGGTATGAGGTGCCCCAGGCCACGCAGGATGCCATCGCCCAGACGCGCGCGCGTGACGGCCGGGTTGTGGCGGTGGGCACCACCAGCGTGCGCACGCTGGAATCCTGGGCGCGCAGCGGCCTGGCCCAGGGCGACACCAACATCTTCATCACCCCCGGCTTTCAATTCCAGGTGGTGGACCTGCTGCTGACCAATTTCCACCTGCCCAAGTCGTCACTGATGATGCTGGTCAGCGCCTTTGCGGGCTACGACCACATCATGGCGTTGTACCGCCACGCGATAGCGCAGCGCTACCGCTTCTTCAGCTATGGCGACGCCATGCTGCTCCAGCGCACACCCCGCACCCCTTTGGATTGACCCCATCATGCTGAACTTTGAATTGCTCTCCACCGACCCCACCAGCCACGCGCGCCGTGGCCGCCTGACGCTGAACCACGGGGTGGTGGAAACCCCGGTGTTCATGCCGGTGGGGACCTATGGCACCGTCAAGGGCGTGATGCCGGCCTCGCTGCACGACATGGGCGCGCAGATCATCCTGGGCAACACCTTCCACCTGTGGATGCGACCGGGGCTGGACGTGATGCAGCAGTTCGGCGGCCTGCACAAGTTCGAGTGCTGGGACAAGCCCATCCTGACCGACAGCGGCGGCTTCCAGGTCTGGTCGCTGGGCGAGATGCGCAAGATTTCCGAGGAAGGCGTGCGCTTTGCCTCGCCGGTGAACGGCGACAAGCTGTTCCTGACGCCCGAGATCTCCATGCAGATCCAGACCACGCTGAATTCCGACATCGTGATGCAGTTCGACGAATGCACGCCTTATGTGTCGGTGGAGCCCAAGACCAAGGGCCAGATCACCACCGAGCGCGAGGCCAAGCTGTCGATGGAGCTGAGCCTGCGCTGGGCCAAGCGCTGCCAGGACGAGTTTGCGCGTTTGCAGAACCCGAATGCGCTGTTTGGCATTGTGCAGGGTGGCATGCATGAAGCGCTGCGCGACGCCTCGCTGGCCGGGCTCAATGCGCTGGACCTGCCCGGCATCGCCGTGGGCGGCCTGAGCGTGGGTGAGCCCAAGGAAGACATGATGCGGGTGCTGCAGCACATCGGCCCCAAACTGCCCGCCCACAAGCCGCATTACCTGATGGGCGTGGGCACGCCGGAAGACCTGGTGGCCGGCGTGCAGAACGGCATCGACATGTTCGACTGCGTGATGCCCACCCGCAACGCCCGCAACGGCCACCTGTTCACCCGCTTTGGCGACCTGAAAATCCGCAACGCCCGCCACAAGGCCGACCCGCGGCCGCTGGACGAGACCTGCACCTGCTACACCTGCAAGGGCAGCACGGTGAACGGCCAGGCCACCGGCGGTTTCAGCCGCGCCTACCTGCACCACCTGGACCGCTGCGGCGAGATGCTGGGCCCGATGCTGGCCAGCATCCACAACCTGCACTACTACCTGAACCTGATGCGTGAGATCCGCGCTGCGTTGGACGCCGGGCAGTTGGGTGAATTCGTGCGCCAGTTCCACGCCGACCGCGCACGCGGGGTCTAACCGTACGCCGTACCGCCAGCGGCGGCGCAGCAACCCGGCGGACAAGGGCGTGAGGCAAGCGGGAAAAGGGGGTAAAAAGGGCCTGCTACCCCGGCCAAATGTCATGTTCAAGCCGGGGGGCTTGAATTAGACTGAAACATGGCACCCACGCCATTGCGACCCATGCTGCAGCAACCCTCTTTCCCTTCATGCCCGGCGGACCCACAAGCCGTCCGGCCAGCCCTGTCATGGGTCTGATTTATTCCGTTTTGAGCCCGGCGCGCATCGCCAGCCTTTCCACGGCGGCGGTGCAGAGCATCTCTGTCGACGAATGGGCCACCTTTGGCAGCGCGCAGATCGCGGCCTTGACGGCGACGCAGATTCCCACCGTCAGCGCCACAGCCTTCAGCACCTGGAGCACCGACCAGGTGCGCGCGCTGTCGTCGGCGCAGATTGGCAGCCTGAGTGGCGACCAGATCGCCGCCCTGCAGATCAACCAGTTGGCGGCCCTGAGCACTGCGCAGATCAGGGGGCTGACGCCGACGCAATTCACCGCACTCAGCACCGACGACCTGGTGGCCCTGAGCACCAGCCAGTGGGGGGCGGTGCCCACGGCGGACGTCCAGGCCCTGTCGCCCGACCAGTTCGCGGTCATCGAAACCGCCGACATCCGGGCGCTGACCACTGGCCAGATTGCCAGCCTGACGCCCATGGAAGTGGCGGCGATGACGTTGCCGCAGGTGCAGGCGCTGACCAGCGCGCAGTTTGCCGTGCTCAACAGCGACCAGCTGGCCGCACTCAGCACCGACAATGTGGGCGCGCTGAGCACGGCGGTGTTCGCGGCGCTGAACACCCGCACCATCTCGCTGCTCAGCCCGACGCAGATCGCCGCGCTGGACACCGCCCACGTGGCCGCGTTGACCACCCGGCAGATCCAGGTGCTCAGCAGTGACCAGTTCTCTGCGTTGAGCACCGCCGCCCTGGTGGCGATGAGCACCGCCCAATGGGCCGCGGTGACCACCGCCGACATCGCAGCGCTGACGTCAGACAAGATCCCCAGCCTGGAGACCGCCGACCTGCGCGCGCTCACCACCGCGCAGGTCGTCAGCCTGAGCAGCAGCGACATCGCCGCGCTCAACACCACCCAGGTGCAGGCGCTGACCACGCGGCAGATCCAGGTGCTGGGCAGCGATCAGTTCGTCGCGCTCAGCACCGCCAACCTGGTGGCCATGACCACGGCCCAATGGGCGGTGGTGAGCACCACCGACATCGCGGCGCTGACGTCAGACAAGATCCCCAGCCTGGAGACCGCCGACATACGCGCGCTCACCACCACGCAGATCACCAGCCTGAGCACGGACGACATCGCGGCGCTGACCACCCTGCAGCTGCAGGCGCTGACCACCGCGCAATACAAGGCGCTGACCAGCGACCAGCTGGCGGCACTGGGCACCGACAACTTCGCCACGCTGAGCACCACCGCGTTCGCCCAGCTCAGCACCACCACCATTGCCGGCCTGAGCACCGCGCAACTGGCCGCGCTGGACACCGCCCACATCGCGGCCATGACCACCGCGCAGGTGCGCGCGCTGAGCAGCGACCAGTTCGCCTCGCTGAGCACTGCCGACCTGGTGGCGATGACCACCACCCAGTGGTCGGCTGTCACCACCGGCGACCTGCTGGCGCTGAGCACCGCGCAGATCAGCGCCATCGAGACCAGCGACATCCGCGCGCTGACCACCGCGCAAGTGGTGAGCCTGGGCACCGACGACATCGCCGCGTTGACCACGGCCCAGATACAGGCGCTGAGCACCGCACAGTTCAGGACGCTGACAGCGGCCCAATTGGCGGCGCTGACGTCCGCCGACATAGCGGCGCTGACCACCAACACCTTCGCGCTGCTGAGCACCACCACCGTCGCCGGCCTGGCCACCGGCCAGATCGCCGCGCTGGACACCGCCCACATGGCGGCCATGACCACGGCACAGATACGCGCGTTGACCAGCGACCAGTTTGCCGCCATCCCCAGCGCCAACCTGGTGGCCATGACCACTGCCCAGTGGGCTGCCGTGCCGGTGGCCGACCTGCAGGCGCTGAGCACCGACCAGTTCACCGTCATCGAAACCGCCGACCTGCGCGCGCTGACCACGGCACAGATCGCCGGCCTGACCACGGCCGACATCGCCAACATGACCACGGCGCAACTGCAGGCGCTGAGCACAGCGCAGTTCAGAGCGCTGACGGCGGCCCAGCTGGCGGCGCTGACGCCGGCCGAGATCGCCAACCTGAGCACCGGCACCTTCGCGCTGCTCAGCACCGACACCATCGCCGTGCTTAGCCCGGCGCAGATCAGCGCGCTGGACAGCGCCCACATGGCGGCCATGACCACGGCGCAGGTGCGCGCGCTGACCAGTGACCAGTTCTCCGTCATCCCCAGCGCCAACCTGGTGGCCATGACCACGGCCCAGTGGGCTGCCGTCAGCACGACCGACCTGCAGGCGCTGACCTCGGCCCAGTTCACCAGCGTGGAGACGGCCGACCTGCGCGCGCTGACCACCGCCCAGATCGCCAGCCTGGCCACCGACGACATCGCCGCCATCACGGTGGCACAACTGCAGGCGCTGACCACCGCGCAGTTCAAGGCACTGAGCTCGGCCCAACTGGCGGCGCTGGGCACCGACAACATCGCCGCGCTCAGCACGCAGGCCTTTGCGTTGCTGAGCACCAGCACCATCGCCTCGCTCAGCCCCGGGCAGATCGCCACGCTGGACACCGCCCACATGGCGGCCATGACGACCGCGCAGGTACGCGCGCTCACCACCGACCAGTTCTCCGTGCTGGGCACCGACAACCTGGTGGCCATGACCGCCACCCAATGGGCGGCGGTAACCACCGCCGACCTGCAGGCGCTGAGCACCGACCAGTTCACCGCCATAGAGACCACCGACATACGCGCGCTGACCACCGCGCAGGTCGCGGGCCTGAGCACCGACGAAGTGGCGGCGCTGACGTCGGCCCAACTGCAAGCGCTGAGCACGGCGCAGTTCCGCGCCTTCACCACCGCCGAGCTGGCGGCGTTGGCCACCGACGCGCTGCTGTCCCTGAGCACGGCCACCTTCGCCACACTGGGTACCACCACCATCGCCGGGCTGAGCACGACCCAGATCGCGGCGCTGGACACCGCCCATGTGGCGGGCATGACCACGGCCCAGGTGGCGGCGCTGACCAGCAGCCAGTTTTCAACGCTGAACACCGACGACCTGGTGGCCCTGAGCACAGCCCAATGGGCCGTGGTAACCACCGCCGACCTGCGCGCGCTCTCCACCGACCAATTCACCGCCATCGTCACCAACGACCTGCGCGCGCTGACCACGGCCCAGATCGCCAGCCTGTCCACCACCCATGTCGCCGCGTTGACACCAGCGCAGGCGGCGGCACTGAGCACCGCGCAAGTGCGCACACTGGGTCCGGGCCAGCTCGCCGCGCTCAGCACCGACGATGTGGTGGCCATGACCACCGGCCAGTGGGCGGCAATGTCGACAGCGGCGATTCAGGTGCTGAGCACCGACCAGTTCACCAGCATGGAGACGGCCGACCTGCGCGCGCTGACCACCGCGCAGGTGTCCGTCATCAACACCGCCGACATCGCCGCGCTCACCGCCAGCCAGTTGCAGGCCCTGACCAGCGCGCAGTTCCGCGCGCTCACCGGCGCGCAGCTCTCGGCGTTGGCCAGCGACGCCATCCTCTCATTGAGTACGGCGGTATTTGCCTCGTTGACCACGGCAGCCATCGCCAGCCTGAGCACCGACCAGATCGCCGCGCTGGACACCGCCCATGTGGCGGCGATGACCACCACCCAGGTCCAGGCCCTGTCCACCGGCCAGTTCACCACGTTGAACAGCGCTGATCTGGTGGCCATGAGCACCGCGCAATGGGTGGCGGTGACCACCAGCGACATCCGCGCGTTGACGGCGGGCCAGTTCACCACGATGGAAACCGCAGACTTGCGCGCGCTGACCAGCGCCCAGTTCATTGCGCTGACCACCGACAACCTGGCCGTGCTGACGCCGCAGCAGGCGCCGGCGCTGACCACGGCACAAATCAGGGCACTTGCCAGCGACGCCTTTGCGGCGCTGAGCACCGACGCGCTGGTGGCACTGACCACCGCGCAATGGAGTGCCGTGCCCACCGCCGACCTGAAGGCGCTCAGCACCGACCAGGTGGCGGCCATGGAAACGGCCGACTTCCGCGCGCTCACCACGGCCCAGATCGCCAGCCTGGACACCGCCCACATCGCCGCGCTGGACACGGCCCATGTCGCCGCCATGAGCACGGCACAGATTCGCGCGCTCAGCACCGACCAGATTGACGACCTGAGCACCGCAGCCATCATGGCGCTGAGCACCGCGCAGTGGGCGGCCATCACCACCACTGACTTCCGCGCGCTGACCACCGAACAGATCTCGGTCATCAGCATTGCCGACATCCAGGCCACCACCACCGCCCAGATGTTCGCGCTGAACACCGCCCAGATACCGGCACTGACCACCGACCAAGTGGTGGCGCTGAGCGTCAGCCAGTTGACCAGCATGGACATGAGCCATGTGACGTCCTTCACCAGCCCGCAGATCAATGTGATGAACAGCGCCCAGATCAACGCCGTCATCAACAGCCCGCTGGTGCTGGATCTGAACGGCGACGGCGTGCACACCACGGCGGCGGCCAGCAATGGCGTCCACTTCGACCTCAACGCCACCGGCACGGCCGGCCACACAGGCTGGGTGGCGCCGGGCGACGGACTGCTGGTGCGCGACCTGAACCACGATGGCCTCATCAACAACGGGCGCGAGCTGTTCGGCACCGCCACGCTGGTCAGCGGCCAGCTGGCGCGCAATGGCTTCGATGCCCTGGCCGCGCTGGACAGCAACCACGATGGCCAGATCAGCAACCGCGACGCCAATTTCACCGAGCTGAAGGTCTGGGCGGACCGCAACCAGAACGGCCAATCTGACGCCGGTGAACTGGTCAGCATGGACCAGCTGGGCATCGTGGCGCTGAACCTGGCCCCGCAGGTGGGCACCGAAGTCGAAAACGGCAATCTGCTGGGCCTGATCTCTTCCTACACCACCCAGGATGGCAAGGTGCATGAGCTGGTTGACGTGTGGTTCGGCAAGGGCAACACGCCGGGCAGCGGCGCCGACGGCGCCACACCAGATGCCAGCGCCAGCTCGACTGGCGCTACCGCGCAGGGCGGGGACCACGCGCTACCCGCCAACAGCGCTGATGTGCTGGCCGGCCCGCCAGCCCCGTTGCTGACGCATGATCCCGCGGCTAGCGCAGTGCCTGTGCACGCGGGCGGGTTGCTGCACCACGGCCCGTCAACAGGCCACTTGTCACGCACGCTGGACGAGGAGCGGCAGCCGCCGCTGATCTGAACTTACAAGCCGCGCACCTGCACCGGCACCAGCCGGTTGACGGTGGTGCCATCGCCCAGCTCGCCAGCGCCGTTGGAGCCCCAGGCCCACAGCGTGCCGTCGGCCTTGATGGCCAGCGAATGGGTGTCACCGGCGGCGATGGCGACAAAACCGGTGCCCAACAGCACCGGGCTGAGCTGGTTGCTGCCGCTGCCGTCGCCGACCGCGCCCAGGCTGTTGTCGCCCCAGGCCCACAGGCTGCCGTCGGCCTTCAGTGCCAGCGTGTGACGCAGACCGGCGGCCACCATCTTGTAGCCCGGCCCCAGGTTCATCCAATAGGAAATGGCCACGGTATGGCCCAGGCCCAGCTGGCCAGCGCTGTTGTCGCCACAGCCATAGAGGTCACCATTGGCGGCGACGGCAAACCCGTTGTTGCCACTGGATGCGGTGCTGGCATAGGCCGTGCCAATCAGCAGCGGCGCGGCCTGCGGCGCGGCGGCGGCCTGCGGGTCGCAAGATTGGGTGGCGGTGGTGTAGCCGCCCCACACCAGCAGGCCACCGTTGCTGTCCACGCCCACGGCATTGCCCGCGCCCACGGACACGTTGGCGAAATTGCTGCCCACCTGCAGCGGCGTGGTCTGGCTGGTGGCGTTCTTGCCGTCGCCCAGGTAGCCCTTGCCCCAGGCCCACAGGCTGTTGTCGGTCTTCACTGCCATGGCGCTGCTGGCACCGATGGCCACCACCTTGAAACCCGTGCCCACTTTCACCGGCGCATGGCGCTCGGCCACGGTGGCGTCGCCCAGCAGTGCGCCACCCAGGCCCCAGCTCCACAGCGTGTTGTCGCTGCGCACTGCCAGCGTGTTGGTGGCGCTGGAGGCCACCGCGATGTAGTCCGTACCCACCTGCACCGGCGCATTGCGCGGCAACACCGAGCCGTCGCCCAGCTGGCCCTTGGCGTTCGCCCCCCAGGCCCACAGCGTGCCATCTGAGCGCAGCGCGAACGAGGTGTTGCTGCCGCCGGCGACACCGGTGATGGTGGTGGCCGGCACCGGCGGCGCACTGCTGGTCAGGAAGGTCAGCGCGGCGGTGTTGGCAGAACAGCCACTGCTGTTGCAGGCCTGCACCATCCAGCTGTACTGGGTGGAGGGCGTCAGGTCCAGCGTCAGGCTGTTGGCGGTGACGGACTGGCGGTTGACCGCGCCGGTGGCCGTGGTGGTCACCAGCACCGTGTACGAAGCGGCACCCGGCATGGCATCCCAGCCAAAGCTGATGCTGGAGGTGGCCTGCAGCGGGTAGGTGCCGGGGTCACCCGGCACCGGGTTGGTGGGCACGCCAGGCAGCGCCGGGGCCGCTTGGGTGTTGAAGAATGCGGCGCTGGAAGCGGGGGAACAGCCGTCGGCATTGCAGGCCGAGACAGTCCAGCTGTATTGCTTGGACGCGGCATTGGTCAGGTTCACGGCCAGCGCGTTGGTGCTGCTGCTGCTGTCCACCGCCAGCGTGTTGCTGGCCAGATCGCGCACCGCCACCTTGTACGAGGTGGCGCCGCTGACCGCGCTCCAGCTCAGCTGGCCCGACCAACCCAGCAATGTGGGGTACGGCGCCACGAGCGTGCCCGGCGCCAGGTTGACCGGCGCCGTCAGCGTGGTGGGCGTGGGCGGTGGCGTGGTGGGGCCGGAACTGCCGCCCCCGCCACCGCCGCCACAGGCGGCCATACCGCAGGCCATTCCCACCAGGACACCCACCCGCAGCACCCATTGCCAGACAACCGAAGCCATGCCTCTCCTACCGCCAAAAATAGGCGCATTTTGCACACAGGCCATTATTTCACCCGGCGACGGCCCCAAGCCCGCGTAATGCGGGTGGGCGAAGCCGGATTTCGCTGCTTTGGAGGGTCAGCGCGCCGTGGCGACGGCCGCTGCGTGGGCCACCATCGGTGCGGCGGCCAGTCGCACCTGGTTGCGACCGCATTCCTTGGCCACGTACATGGCCTGGTCGGAAGCGGCCGACAGGCTGATGTCGTCCGTGCCATGGTCGGGGTAGACGGCCACGCCGCTGCTGGAAGAGATACTGGCCACGTGCCCGCCTTCGAGCTCGAAGGGCTGGTTCAGCGCATGGCGAATCTTTTCGGCCACCAGCAAGGCATCGTCCTGGTTGTCCACATGCGGTAGCAGCACCACGAATTCATCACCGCCTATGCGGCCCACGGTGTCGGATTCGCGCACGCAAGCCTGCATGCGCCTGGCCACCTCTTTCAGCAGCAGGTCGCCCACGGCGTGCCCCAAGGTGTCGTTGACCGGTTTGAACTTGTCCAGATCGAGGTACATCATGGCCAGTTTGGCGCGGTCGCGCCGCGCCTGCGCCAGCGCCTGGTTCAGTCGGTCCGAGAACAGCGAGCGGTTGGGCAGGCCAGTCAGCACATCGTGCTGCGCCAGTTGCTTGAAACGGTGCTCGCTGGCACGCAGCTCACTGGTCATTTCACCCGCCAGCGAGCGGGCACGCATGCGGCTGGTGGCCAGGTTCCAGGTCAGCAGCGTCAACAGCAGGCTCAGGGAGATGCCGGCCACGGCAATGAACTGCAGGCGGTCGGTGCTGCCAGCTTGCTCCAGCGCCGGCACGAACTGCACCTGCAAGGTCCAGGTGCGCCCGCCGATCTGCATGTACTCGGTGGCCGAGGTGAACACTTCGCCGCCGCTGGCATGGCGCATGCCGTCGTACATCAGCGCGTCGGGGCTGGACTGCACGCCATCGTGGATGCGAAAACCGGTCTGCATGGCGCGCTCGCCGTACAGGCTGGCCATCAGGTCGCTGATACGAAACGGCGCCGCCACCCACCCCACCAGCGCCGCGCGGCGCTGTGCCACGCTGTCGTGCGCCAGACCCTTGCCGTACAGCGGCAGGAACATCCAGAAACCATATTGGCCATCACCCGGGCCATCGGGGGCTATTTTCAGCTTGGCGGTGATGGCGGGAGCGCCGGAATCGCGTGCCTTGTCCAGCACCACGCGGTACTGCGGCTCGGCCAGCAAATCCAGGCCCAGCAGGCGCTGGGTGCGCGTGCCGGCGGGCTCCAGCTGCACCAGCGGCGCGTACTGGGCGCGCTCGCCGGTGGGACGGATGTCGTAGCCGGCCAAACCCTGCTGGCGCTGTGCCGCCACGTGCGCGCTTCTTTGCGCGCCGTTCAGCAGCGGCACCAGGCCCACGCCGTCTATGCCGGAAAAATCCGCGCCCAACTGCAAGGCGTCCACATAGGTCAGGAATTCGGCACGCTCAACCCGCTCACTGGCGGCATACAGGCCCTGCACGCCGCGCAGCATCTGCTGGTAGGCGGCCATCTGCTGCTCGATGCGGCTGCTCAGCTCGCGCAGGTTGAAGTCGGCCTTGGCCTGCATGGCGTGCTGCATCTCTTCGCGCTCGTGCTGCCACATCCAGGCGGTCACGCCCAGCGACACCAACAGGATGAACAGCGCCAGCGCTTGATGACGAAACCAGGTCACACGGTGCCCATCAGAAATTGGTCATCGCCAACGCGAGGTCGGGTTTGAAGTATTTCTCGAAAATCCGCCTCACCGTACCGTCCGCGCGCATGGCGTTGACCAGCTGGCGCCACTTGTCCTGCTCGGCCGGCGACAGCGCCTTGCGCGACATGATCAGCCCGTGCGGAACCGACGGGTCCTGCGTGTCCAGCACGCTGGTGATGTCGCGTATCTGCGCGCTGGTGACCTGCGAATAGTCAAACGGTTCGATGATCATGCCGTGTATGCCGCCCTGGGTCAGCACCTCGTACAACGGATCGAGGCCGGAGGAATACACCACGCGGCGCTGCGCGGCCAGTGTGTCCACCAGCTGGTTGGCGTTCTTGCTGTAGCGAAAGCCCCGTATCACGCCCAGTTGCAGCTGCGGGTTGGCGATGAAATCGGCCAGGCCTTGGGCCTTGCTGTCCTTGCGCACCAGCACGTAGTATTTGTTGGAAAAATACCAGGCGAAGGCGGCGAACCTGTCGCGCGCCTCATTGGTGATACCCGACAGGCTGAAATCCAGCGCGCCGGACTCGATCAGCTGCCAGATGCGCGCGCGCGGCATCACGGTGACGATGAGTTTGCAACCGCTGCGCCGGGCCAGTTCGTCGGCCATGTCCTTGTCAATGCCGGCGCCGGTGGCGGCTGAATACAACAACCCGTGCTCGTGCAAGGCCAGTGTCAGCGGCCGGCTGCAATCAGGCCCCTCCGCCGCGTGGGCGTGGCCCGCTGCCAAGACCATCAGCAGGCCCAAGCCCCAGGCGCATCCCATCCGGGCGCGCTGCCATGCCCGGCCCGCCGATAACGCAAGTGCCGCGAAAGCCATTGCCACGCTCCCCCACGATGGGTTGTTGATGAAGTGGCAGCGATGTTAACCGGCGGCGGACGTTGAAGTCACCGCGCCGCGCGATGTCCCGGCGCTTTGCCTGCACAATCTTGCCAAGGCGCCTTGCCTGTTCATAGAATAGCTATTACTAACTTTCACCATCACATGCCCGCCACCCCGCCCCCCCGTGCGCAAGCCCTGCAGCCCGAATTGGCCGGCAAGGCCATGCCGCGCCAGAAGCGCGCCGTGGCCACGTACGAACACATCCTGGGCGTGACGGCGCTGCTGCTGGCGGAAGTGGGCATAGAACGCCTGTCCACCAACCTGGTGTGCGAGCGCGCCGGCATCTCGCCGCCGGCACTCTACCGCTATTTCCCCAACAAGTACGCGCTGCTGCGTGAACTCGGCACGCGGTTGATGACGGTGCAAAACACACTGGTGCAGGCCTGGGCCACGCCTGCAACCATGAAGCTGCCGCAGGCCGCCTTCGCGGCCAGCATCTTCGCGCTGTACCAGCAAACGCTGGCGGTCACGCGCGAGATGCCCGAAGGCCTGTGGGTGACGCGGGCGCTGCGCGCAGTGCCGGCGCTGGCCCAGGTGCGCATTGACTCGCATGCGCACGTCAGCGGCCTGATTCAGCAGGCCTTCATGAGCGTGCACCCGCAGACCGACGTGCCGCGCGTGGCGGTGTTGACACGCCTGGCGGTGGAAATGGTCTATGCCGCGCTGGAAATGATGTTCGACGACCCCACCCTGGACGAGCAGGCGGTGGGCGAGACACTGGCCGACATGATCACCCGCCAGGCCATGCTGCTGCGCAAGCCTACTGCCACTCGCTGACCCGGACCGGTGGCCCGCCAAGCCGGGTGCGCTGCAGCCAGACAAAGATGGAATCCACGGTGACGGTTTCTATGCGGTCAGAAAAGCGCTTGTCGTCCGGATGGTCGTCGAAGGCCACATTGGCGCTGGACATGCGCGCGCCCAGCCGGGTAAAGGCACCGATGCGCAGCGTGGTGGGCCGGTAGTCCTTGAACTGCAGCCAAGCCTGGGCTTGCTCGCGGCTGCCTATGCTGTCTTCCATGGCACTGGCCAGCGTCTCGATGGCCCACTGGTTGGACTGCTGGTACTTGATGCCCCAGACGTAGCTGACCAGGCTGTAGGGCGCCCGGTGCAGCGCCACCGCGCGCTGCGGGTCCTGCAGCAGCGCCAGCAGCCGTGTCTGCATGTCGGGCGTGGGTGCCACCCAGGCGGCTTCATAGCGCCACAGGTCGTCCAGGAAGAATTCACCCAGGCCCTGGCGGTAGATGTCAGCGCGGGCGCTGCCGCATTCGTTGAGCTTGTGCAGCACGCGCCACACGTGGCCGCCCTGGCCATCGTCCTGCTGATAGGCCAACCCCAGGTGCGAGTAGCGCAGCCCGTAGCGGCTCAGGTCCTGCCCGGCCCGGGCCAGCAGCACCACGCGCGCGCCACTGGCCTCCAGGCTGTCATGCGTGCGCTGCGCCAGCGTCAGGCCGCGCGCCACCGTCTGCGCACTGGGCTGGCGCGGCCCCTCGCAACTGCGCCCGGCCTGCGCAGCGCCGCACCAGCACAGCAGCAGCGCCAGCCACACAGCGGCCCACCCAGGGACCCAGGTACGCGCCGCCCTCACCGCGTCACCCGCTCGTTGTACAGCAGAGCCCGGCCCAGCGCATTGGGGATGAAGGCCACCGCATTGCCGGCCACCGACAGGATCACCCCCGCACCCACCACGCTGACCGTCACCGCCGTGCCCACCCCCAGCGACAACTCGCCCGCCGCCTTGCCGGAGACTTCCACGCTGACCCGGGCGCCGTCGGACGCGCGCTCCAGCACCAGCACCGTGCCGCGCGCGCTGACCTCCACCACCTTCACCGTCAGCACCACCCCGGTGGCCGACAGGGCCAGCGGAAACACCATCACGGCGCCGGCCGCCACGCTGGCGCCGGTCAGCACCGAGGCCACCGGCAGCGCAGACACCGCGCTCAACGCCGACAGCTCGCTTTGGGCCTGCGCCCCCGGGGCAGCCAGGCCACCCGCCAGCGCCAGCACCACGGCCGCGCACACCCCTGCAATACCTTGCTTCATGTCAGAACTCCTGAATAGAAAATGACCAACAAATTCACAGTGAACCGGCCTTGGCGCTGTCGGCCACCGCACGCAGCGGCGGCGGCGCCAGGCGTGTGTCCAGCACATCGGCCTCGTGGCGGTCGCGCAGCATCTTGGCCAGCGTGAAGGTGCAGGTGATCAGGTACAACCAACCTATGCCCAGAAAGGCCTTGTAGGTGTCGTTGATCTCCATGCGCAGCAGGCCCCAACCGGTCAGCGCCATGGCCAGCGCAAAGCCGCCCCACACCACCACGCGGAACAGCGGCGTGTCGCTGGCCTGGCCCTCGCGCTGCGCCTTCTCGCTGTCACGCACATGCTTGGCCAGCACAAAGGCGGCCGACAGGCAAAACAGGTAGCCCATCACCATGAAGGCGCGGTCCAGGTCCCGGCCCGGCAGCCAGACCAGGCCCACGCCGCACAGGAACGCGGCAACCAAGAAGGACACCCAGACCTGCAGCTGCCAGGCTTTGGAGTCACGGTGTATCAGCGCTTGCATGTGAAGACCTTTGCTTCGAGTGGATGACGCTCGAAGTGTGGGCCGCTGCCCGCGCGAAGACCAGCAATGGCGGCGAAGTGGCTGCCGCTCGGACTGCGGGTATCGCCTGGAGATACCGGGCCGTGCTCCCGGACAAGCTCTCCGGCCGGCTTGTCAGCCCAGCGCCAGCAGCCCTGCCACGCGCGTGCGCAGCACCTCGGGCGTCACATGGCCCGGTGCCAGCGCTTCACCCACGTTCAACCCCACGCGGCTGAACGCCCCGCGGCGGAACGGCCGCACCATGGCGCCGCCCTGCTCCACCCGGCTGAAGTACGAGCCCCACAGGTTGGTCAGCGCCATCGGGATCACGGGCACAGGTTGGCGCTCCAGGATCTTCATGATGCCGCCCTTGAATTCCTGCAACTGGCCGTCCTTGGTGATGCCGCCCTCGGGGAAGATGGCCAACAGGTCACCCTCTTCCAGCACCTTGACGGCGGCGTCAAAGGCGGCCGCGTAAGTGGCGGGGTCTTCCTTTTGCGACGCAATCGGAATGGCCTTGCCCAGGCGGAACAGCCAGCCCAGCACCGGCACCTGGAAGATGCGGTGGTCCATCACGAAGCGTATCGGCCGCGGGCTGGCCGCCATGAGCAAAATGGCGTCGACAAAGCTGACGTGGTTGCACACCAGCACGGCAGCGCCCTCCACCGGAATATGGCGCTCACCCTGCACCTTGAAGCGGTAGATGAAGTGGGTGACGACCCAGGCGATGAAACGCAGCAGGTATTCGGGCACCAGCAGGAAGATGTACAGCCCCACCACCGCATTGGCCAGGCCGGTGAAAAGGAAGATCTGCGGTATGGTGAAGTGCGCCCCCAGCAGCGCGCCGGCGATCACCGAGCTGGCGATCATGAACAGCGCGTTCAGGATGTTGTTGGCGGCGATGATGCGGGCCCGGTGCGTGGGCTGGCTGCGCAGCTGTATCAGCGCGTACATGGGCACGCTGTACAGGCCGGCAAACAGGCTGAGCAACGCCAGGTCGGCCATCACCCGCCAGTGCGCCGGCTGCGCCAGGAACTGGCTGACGCCCATCTCTGCCGAGGGCGGCAGACCGCGCAGCGCAAAGTACAGGTCCACTGCGAACACGCTCATGCCGATGGCGCCCAGCGGCACCAGGCCGATTTCCACATGGCGGCGGCTCAGCACCTCGCACAGCAGCGAGCCGGTGCCTATGCCGATGGAGAACACCACCAGCAGCAGCGAGGCCACCTGCTCGTTGCCATGCAGCACCTCCTTGGCCAGGCTGGGGAACTGGCTGAGGAACACGGCGCCGAAGAACCACATCCAGCTGATGCCCAGCAGCGAGCGGAACACCACCACGTTGCCGTGCGCCAGCTTCAGATTGCGCCAGGTCTCGGTGATGGGGTTCCAGTTGATCTTCAGGCCCGGGTCGGTGGCCGGTACCGACGGGATGAACTGGGCCACGGCCCGGCCGATCAGCGCCAGCACCACGCAGGCGATCGCCACGTCGCGGTGCCCGGTGTCGGGAATCGCCACCAGCAGGCCGCCGGCGATGTTGCCCAGCAGGATGGCCACGAAGGTGCCCATCTCCACCATGCCGTTGCCGCCGGTCAGCTCATGCTCATCCAGCACCTGGGGCATGTAGGCGAACTTGACCGGCCCGAACAGCGTGGAGTGCAGCCCCATCAGGAAGGTGCAGGCCAGCAGGATGGCGACATTGGCGGTGATGAAACCAACCGCCGCCAGCAGCATGATGCCCACCTCCAGGTTCTTGACGAAGCGTATGACCCGGGTCTTGTCGTACTTGTCGGTCAGCTGACCGCTGGTGGCCGAGAACAGCAGGAAGGGCAGGATGAACAGCGCGCCAATCACCAACCCGGCCATCTGCGGCGCCATCCAGCTGACGCTGAGCTGGTAGGTCACCATCACCGTGAAGGCGAACTTGAACACGTTGTCATTGCCGGCGCCGCAAAACTGCGTCCAGAAGAACGGCGCGAAGCGGCGCTGGCCCAACAGGGCGAACTGGTTGGCATGCTCAGGCTCGGGCGCTGCGCTGCTGGCGCCGGTGGGGTTGACGGTCTCGCTGTTCAAGGGAACCTCCTGCTGGCTTGTGACGCGGCAAACAGACTATGGCAAAACGGGGCCCGGGTGACGCACGGGCGGGCGGTGACAGTGTGGGGCATTCTAGGGCTTGCCCGTGTCAACGCGGTGCCATGCAGCGATCACCGGCAAGGCCGCACAAGCCGCCACCACATGCTTCAGGCTGTGGCCCGACACCAGATGCTGGCTCCATTGGTACAGCGGCGCGTCCAGCAGTTCCAGCGCCTTGGCCGCGGCGTACAGCGCGATCAGCAGGCCCCACCGGATCGCCAGGCCGCCTGCTTGCGCGGCGGGCCAGCGCGCCATGCCCAGCAGCAGTGCCATGCCGCCGAACTGCAGCACGCACCACGGCAGCACATTGCCACTGGCTTGCCAAGCCGCCAGGCTGGCCCAGCCCAGCAACATCACCGCTGCGGCCAATGTTTGGCCGGCGCGCGCACTGACATGGTGGCAGGCGGCCAGGCCCAGCAGGCCGGCAAACGCCAGCACCATGCCACCCCGGTCCACGAGCAGCCGGGCGTCATCCGGCGCCCAGTGGTAGTAGCTGGAGCACGCCGCGGTGCCCACCAGCCCGATGAAGAACAGCAACGCCATGCGCCACTGCGCCGCCGGGATGGCGCTTGCACGCCCGCGCCAGCACAACAGCAAGCCCCACAGCCCCAGCAGCGCGAATGGCAGATTGCTCAACACGTCCAGCGCATGGGGCAGCTGGCCCCAGGTGCGCTGGTCGGCAAACGCATGGTAGTGGTCAAACTGGGCCACGGCCGGCGCCAGGCAGGCCAGCAGCACGCCGGCCAGAACGGCCAGCAACAGGGCCGCTTCGCGGCGCGAAAGCCGGACAGACAACTTTTTCAGGAAACCCGCGCCCAGCGAACGCGATGGGCTTGATGGGCTGGTCTTCAAATCGGCTTCCATGGCTGAACTCCTTTGTCAAAGAGCCCCCAGTGTGGAAACTTGCGCCGTGGCCGAGCCGAAAAAGCGATACAGTTGCCCAAAGTCGGCCGGCGCGTATCAAAAAACTATACCGACGAGGAGGTAGGCAATGAGCACCACCGCAGACTTGGTGACGGCCTTGAAAAAGGAACTGAAGTCAGCCCAGATGACCTATGCCAGCCTGGCGGACGCGCTGGGCATGGCCGAGTCCAGCGTCAAGCGCATGCTGGCCAAGGGTGACATGCCGCTGTCGCGCATCGACGCGATCTGCCGCGTGCTGAAGCTGGATTTCGGCGAGCTGGCACGCCGCGTGGCCGACGCCCAGCCGCTGCTGGCCCAGCTCAGCCTGGAGCAGGAGCGCGCGGTGGTGGCCGACAAGAAGCTGCTGCTGATGGCCATTTGCGTGCTCAGCCAATGGACGCTGGAGCAGATACTGGACTACTACCGGCTGAGCGAGGCCGAGTGCGTCAAGTACCTGGTGCGGCTGGACCACGTCGGCATCATCGAGCTCAAACCGCTGAACCGTTACCGGCTGAAGCTCTCCAAGGCCTTCCGCTGGCGCCCCCATGGGCCGGTGATGAACTACTTCCGCGACCACGCGGCGCTGGATTATTTCTCCGGCGGCTTTGACGGCCACGCCGAGGGCCTGTTGCTGGTGCACGGCAGCATCAGCCGCAGCCTGGCGCCTTCCTTCCTGGAGCGGCTGCAACGGGTGGCGCAGGATTTCGCCCAACAGCACCAGGCTGACCAGAAGCTGGACGAGGCGCACCGCCAGGGCTACACCTTGCTGCTGGGCATGCGCGACTGGGAATTCGGCGCCTTCACCGCCTTGCGCAAATGAACCGCACCGCCGCCATTGCCGTGGCCATTCCACTGGGAATGTTGGCGCTGGTGCTGCCGGTGCTGCTGTCCTGGCAGCTGGCGCAGCGCCAGGGCATGGCGGCGGAGACCGAGCGCGTGGACGGCTATGCGCAGGACATCCTGCGCCGCTCGGAGCGAGCCAACAAGCAGTTGAGGATGGGACTGGAGCGGCTGAACCAGGCCGGCACGGCGGAGCCCTGCTCGGACGCGCAAATGGCGCTGATGGGCGAGCTGGACCTGACCTCCAGCTACCTGCAAACCCTCGGCTACGTGGCCAACGGCCGGCTGATGTGCTCGTCGCTGGGCCGGCATGGCGAAGGCGTGCCCTTGCAGACCGACGACCTGCCTATCGCGCAAAGCGGCCTGATCTTGCGCACGCGGGTGCGCCTGGCCATCGCACCAGGCATCACCTTCATCGTGGTGGAAAAGAACGGCTACGCGGCGGTGATCCATGAATCTCTGCCAATAGACGTCAGCACCACCGAGCCGGACGCCGTGCTGGCCACCTACTCGCCAACGACGTTGCGCACGCGCGCCACGCGCGGCAACATCAAGCCGGAATGGCTGCGCGTGCCGCCACCCGGCGGGCATGCCAGCTTCAGCGATGGCAGCCACCTGGTGGTGGTGGCGCGCTCGCCCGAATACGGAACGGTGGCGCTGGCGGCGGTGCCGCTGGCCAGCGTGCAGCAGCGCGCCTTCAGCGTTGCGCGCGTGGCGGTACCGTTTGGCGTGCTGGCCGGCCTGGGGCTGGCTGCGGCGGTCTACCTGCTGACGCGCCGGCAGTTGTCCATGCCGGCACTGCTGAGGGCCGCGTTGCGGCGACACGAACTGTTCCTGCTGTACCAGCCCGTCATCGACCTGCAAAGCGGCCGTTGCGTGGGCGCCGAAGCCCTGCTGCGCTGGCGCCGGCGTGACGGCAGCATGGTGCGGCCGGATGTGTTCATCCCGGTGACCGAGGAGTCGGGCCTGATCGCCCAGGTGACGCGCCGCGTGCTGCAACTGGCGGCGCGCGACACGTCGGCGCTGTTCCAGGCGCACCCGGATTGCCATGTGGGCATCAACCTGTCGCACACCGACCTGCAATCGCCCACCACGGTGCAGTTGCTGAAGGACCTGCTGCGCGACAGTGGCGCCAGCCCACGCGCCATCATGGTGGAGGCCACCGAGCGCGGCCTGGTCAATGCCGAGGTGGCGCGCGGCATCATCCGCGACGTGCGGGCCTTGGGCATCAGTGTTGCGGTGGACGATTTCGGCACCGGTTACTCCAGCCTGTCCTACTTGGGCAGCTTCGAGCTGGACCACCTGAAGATCGACAAGTCCTTCGTCGACACCATAGGCACCGATGCCGCCACCAGCCATGTGGTGCTGCACATCATCGAGATGGCCAAGTCGCTGAAGCTGGCGATGATCGCCGAGGGTGTGGAGACGCCGGCGCAGGCAGACTTCCTGCGCGAGCGCGGCGTGCAGCTGGCCCAGGGCTGGCTGTTCGGCAAGCCCATGCCCATGGCTGAACTGCTGCAACTGCTGGCGCGTGAGCAAGCGGCGCGTGGGGGCTAAATCCCCGCCGGGCCGCCCCAAGGGGATTTGCGGCCCCCTCGGGGGGCAGGGAGCTACACGCAGTGAGCGACCGTGGGGGCCTAGTTTCCGGGGAAGACAGTCAGCACGCCGGTGTAGCCATACAGGTGGTGGCGGGCGATTTCACCGCCGGCAAAGAAGCCCACCAGCGGCACGTCGCCCAGCGCCTTGCGCACGATCTGCATTTCCGCGCTGGGCCCACCGAAGTGCGGGCCACCTCGGCCGGAGCAGCTGACATACACCGCGCCGGCAATGCCGCGCGCCGGGTGCGGGCCGGCCTCGGCCTCGCTGGCGGCCAGCGCGTAGGCGGTGTCCATGGTCATTTCCTGCGGCTCCAGCTCCTCGCGGATCTCGGCGCAGATGCGCGTCAGGTCGGCGCGCGCGGCCTGGGCGTTGCGGCGGCAAAAGGCCAGCTCCATGCCATCTTCCAGGTGCTCGGACACGGCGACGCCATGGCGGGCCGGGTCCAGCCCGATGATGTGGCGCACCAGCACATCGCTGCCGAAATTGCCGGTGCGGCCCACCAGCGGGCGGTCGCTGCCATCGCCAGCGCGCTTCAGGCCCACCAGCGTGGCGCGCACGGCGGCCAGCGCCTCGTTGGGCTCGTCCAGCGACACCTGCAGGTCGGCCAACATCACGTCCAGCGCCGGCTCGCCGTCCAGCTCGGTCGCCACATTGCTCTGCCAGGCCGTCACGCGGCGCACCTTGGACACCGGCAGGCAGCCCTGCGTGACCCGCGACACCAGCGCCACCCCCTCGCCAAAGGCCACGCCGCTCAAGCCACCGCTGAACACCCCGCTGGCCGCACCATGGCCGCTGATGTTGCCATTGCCGCCGACGGCAAATTGCACGCTGTGCGTGCGACTTGCCGACAGGCCGCCGAACAGGTAACCCGAGGCGGTGCGCGCCGCCATTTCCTGGATCAGCTCCTGCAGGTCCGGGGTGCTGGGGTCGGCATGCACCAGCGCCGTGTGCGCCTCAAACCCCAGGCCCAGCGGCGCCACGCCGGAGAACACCCGGTACTGGTCGGGTGGCAGCTCGCACAGCAACACGGCCAGGCCGGGCTCATCGAAATACTCCACGTTGTTGCTGGCAATGCCTATGCCCACGGTGCCGGACCAGTCCGTCACCTCGGGCAACTCGGCGCTCAGGTGCTCCAGGATGTCCTGGGCCGCGCCGGCATAGTGGTCGGTGATGTACAGCAGCGCCAGCGTGGGGTGGTGCGCGTGGCCGGGCAAGGCCATCTGCGCACGCAACTGCGCCAGCACCAGGCCGGCCGCCATCTGCCACTGCGGATGCGTGGCATGGCCATAGGGGAACAACCGCATGGCAGACCCTCCAGCGTCAGGTTCAGCCGCCGCCGCGCGGCGTCTTGCGCGCGCTGCTGCTGCGCCGCTTGGCCACGCCAGCCACCCGTTTGCCGGCGGCCTTGGTGGCGGCATTGGCCACGCCAGCGGCCGACTTGATGGCTTCCTTGGCCAGGCCGGTGGCCATGTTCTTGGTGACGTCCAGCGAGGTCTGCTTGGCGGCATCGCGCAAGGCGCTGGCGGCGATCTGCTGGAACTGCTGCGTCAGCGAGCCCCACAGCTGCAGCGGGTCCACCAGGCCGGCCACGCCAGGCGCTGCCTTGGCCCGGCCCTTCTTGGCGCCGGTGACGCCGCCGGCCGCGTCTGACAGTGTCTTGGCGGTGCTGGCGGCTTTTTCGCTGACGCGCTGCACGCCGGTGACCACCGAATCAGCAGCCTTGAGCTTCAGCGCATTGGCCATGTCGCCAATGTTGAAGTTCATGCCCTTGAGCGTGGCCAGCGTCATCTTCTGCACTTCCAGCGCCTGGATGGTGGCGCCCAGCGCCTTGGAGTTCTGCTCCAGCCAGAAGTGCACGTTCTTCAGCTCGCTGATGCGCTTTTCCAGCTCCTCCACGTTCAGTGTCGGGGCCACCCAGTTGGCCAGGTTGGGCATCTGCGGGATGGAGCTGCTCGCCCCCTTGGCCAGGTTCTGCAGGAAGTCAAAGCCTGGCACGAATTTGCCGAAACCAGCGCCGGAAGTGTCTGTCATGGTTGCTCCAACAACGCGGGGCCACGTTGCCCTGACAGCTTACCCCAATGCGGGGCGGCTGGCGATGGGGCCAGGCCTGAGAACACTCAGGGTTTGCTGCTTTGCAACGGCGGCGGCGCCACGCCCACCGGCAACTGCAGCTCCAGCCGGCTCTCCTGGCCCCGGGCGTCCTTGAACACCAGCGTCAGCGGCAGCTTGCTGTCCTTGGGCAATGCAGCCTTCAAGTCCATCAGCATCAGGTGGTAGCCGCCGGGCTTGAGCTCCACGGTCTGGCCGGCCGGCAGGGCCAAGCCGCTGTCCAGCGCGCGCATCTTCATCACGTCGCCGTCCATCTTCATTTCATGCACCTCGGCCAGGCCGGCACCGGGCGTGCTGGCACCCACCAGCCGCAGCGAGCTTTTGGCGGTGAGTTTCATGAAAGCGCCGGTGGCCTTCTGGCCTGGCACGGTGGTGCGCACCCAGGCGTCGCGCACCTCCACCGCAGGGGCAGAAGCGGGGGTGGCGGTTTGCGCCTGCGCCAGGCCGGCGCCCATCGCACCCACTACCCCCATGGCCATCAGGCCCAGCAGGCACAACGGGTTCTTCCACATCATCAAAGTCTCCGCATCAGTCGGCCAATCCGGCCATCCGCCATTGTCGCCGCCCCGGTGTCCCGGCGCGGCCTGGGGCTGGCAAAACCCCAGGCTGCGGTGCACGCCATCGCGCATGCATTGGGCAGACCGCGTAAACCGGGGCCTGCGCCAGTGCAACGGTTTGTAAGGACATCCGCGTGGCGCCGCCACGCGCCGTTAAGATGCAATCCCACCCTCCTCCACTCCCATCCGGGCATGAACCGTACCCGCTCTCTGTTTCACCTTGCATGGGCCATGCTGCTGGCCACCGCCACCAGCCAGGCCGGCGCCACGCTGGGCGCGGCGCCGCTGTCCAGCCAGACCACGTCGGCGGCCATCAAACGCCAGGCCAGCAGCGCCAATGCCTCGGCGCTGTACACCGTGCACGAGACCACGCTGGAAAACGGCACCGTGCTGCGCGAATTCACCAGCCGCAGCGGCCAGGTGTTCGCGCTGACCTGGCGCGGCCCGGTGCTGCCGGACATGCAGGACGTGCTGGGCACCTACCTGCCGGTCTACCAAGAGCAACTGCGTCAGCAAAAGGCCCAGGGCCTGCGCCGTGGGCCGGTGGCGGTACAGCACGCGTCGCTGGTGCTGCGCTCCAACGGGCGCATGCGCCGCTTCAGCGGCCAGGCCTATGCCCCCGCACTGCTGCCCAGCGGCGTGGCGATTGCGGACTTGCAGCCATGAAACGCTGGCTTGAACGTCTGCACACGGGCTTGACGACGGGCCTGCAAACCAGCCTGCGCCGGTTCGCCGCGGCGACCCTGGCCGGCACGCTGGCCTCTTGCGGCGGCGGCGATGGCGGCGGCACCAACCCGGTAACGCCACAACAACTTCGGCAGCAGGATGCGGTGGTGGACGCCGCCTTGTGCAGCAGCCTGGAGGCCGGCTACACACTGGTCAATGGCCAGTGCCTGCGCAGCAGCAGCCTGCTCGCGTCCCGGCTGGCCCAGGTGCGGCAGCTGGCCAGCGCGGTGCCCTTCACCGCCAGCACCCTGATGGACTGGGCGCAAAGCAGTTTTCCCACGCTGTTCCCCGGCAGCCCGGCCGACCAGGCCGGCAACGGCTTCATCTACCGCTTCTACCCGCAGACGCAAACCTTCCTGGCCGTTGCGGGTGACGCGGTGTATGTGCTGGGGCCGGTCACCGGCAACCAACTCGCCTATGTGGGCACGGTGTCGGGCTTCAGCTGCGCGGCCAATCCGTCTACCTGCGCCGTCAACAATGTGGCGGCCCTGACCGTGGATGCCGGCCCCTCGGGCTCAGACGTCAACATTCTGTACACCGACGTCACCATCTGCATGCCTGGCAGCACCACCCAGTGCCAGACGATTGACCACATCATCGTCGACACCGGCTCCTCCGGCCTGCGCGTGCTGGCCGGCGTGCTGGCGCCCGCCCTCGATGGCCTGCCGCTGACGGCCGCCAGCAGCACGCAATCCCTGATGAACTGCGCGCAGTTCGTGGACGGCAGCTTCCTGTGGGGCCCGGTGGTGACGGCCGATGTGTCCATGGCCGGCGAAAAGGCCAGCAGCGTGCCCATCCAGGTGGTGGGCGACAGCCGCTTCGGCAGTGCACCGCGCGCCTGTTCCAACGGCAGCACGGCCACCAACACGCCCGAGAGCTTTGGCGCCAACGGCATCATTGGCCTGAGCGTGTTCAAGGAAGACTGCGGGCCGGGTTGCGTCAGCATCACCAACAACGGTTTCTACTACGCCTGCAGCGGCGCAACCTGCGTGAACACCCGTGCCGCGCTGGCCCAGCAGTTGAAAAACCCGGTGGCGCAGTTCCCGCAGGACAACAACGGCGTCATCATCATCCTGCCCAGCCCGGCGCAGAACGGGGCGATATCCGTCAGCGGCAGCATGGTGTTTGGCATCGGCACCCAGAGCAACAACCAGATGGGTTCGGAAGCCGTGCTGACGCTGGACAGCTCGGGCGACTTCACCACGGTGCTGGGCGGCAAGAGCATGCCCAACAGCTTCATCGATTCGGGCTCCAACGGCATCTTCTTCGACCCCAGCGGCCCGGCCGTCTGCTCCAGCAGCAGCCGGGCGCCGGGCTTCTACTGCCCCACTGGCCCCTTGACACTGCAGGCCACCAACATCGGCCTCAATGGCGTCAGCAGCAGCGTCAGCTTCACGGTGGGCAACGCGGATTTACTGGTGCGCAATTCGCAATACGCGGTGTTCCCCACCCTGGCCGGCCCCATGGGCGACAGTACGGCCATGGACTGGGGCCTGCCCTTCTTCTTCGGTCGCCGCGTAGTCACGGCGATAGAGACGCAAGCCACACCCAAGGGCACCGGTCCTTGGGTGGCGTATTAGCTGGCCCCCACCGCCTCAGAACGGCTTGTTCAGGCTCAGCACCACGCTGCGGCGCTGGCCGAACTGTGGCGCGCCCACACCGATGCCGGAGCCGTCGCGCAACGCGTACACCCGGTCAAACAGGTTGACCACGGTCAGCCGGGCGTCGAATTTGCCCACGCCCGGGCCGCCATCGAACGCCTTCGCCAGCGCCAGGTTGGCCGTGGCGTAGCCCGGCAGGTGCTCGCTGTTGACGAAACCGCTGCGCAGCCCGCTGCCGAACAGCGCATCGCCGCTGAGGGTGAGCTTGTTCTCCATACGCCAGGAGAAGCCGGCCGAGGCGGTGATGGACTGGTCATGGTCCAGGTGCACCCACTGGCTGGCGATGGCGGCCAGCTCGTCTTCGCCGAAGTTGAACTGACCGGTCTCCACCTGCGCGCCAAAGGCGCGGGCGAAGGCCAGGTTGGCATAGGCGGAGAAGGCGCTGTCCTTGTAGCTGGCCGACAGCTCCAGGCCGTAGATCTTGCCGCGCGCGTAGTTGAAGGCGGAGAAGATCAGCGCGTTGCCAAACTGCCCTTCGTCCTGCAGGTGCTCGACCTTGCGGTAGTAGGCGTCGGCGCCCAACGTGAGTTTGGGCGTCAGTGCATAGGACAGGCCGATGTCGAAATAGTCCGAACGCTCAGACCGCACGGCGGTGTTGGCATCCGATGGCAGCGCGTTGGTGGTGCCCAAGAATTTCTGCACCGTGGTGGTGTCTATGGACTCGGTGGGCGGCGGCGTGAAGTAGCGCGCATAGCCGGCGTGCACGCGCAGCTGTGGGCTGATGTCCCACACCGCGCCTAAGCGCGGGCTGAGCTGGCTTTCGTCCACCACGGTTTTCACGCGGTCATAGCGCAGGCCGTAATTGACGGTCAGGCCCTTCCAGGGCTGCCATTCGTCCTGCAGGTACACGCCCCACTGGTGGCCGTCGATGCGGGTGTTGTCGGCGATGGTCAACGGTATGCCGGAGGTTTGGTTGCCATCGTCATCGGCGGGGAACACCTGGGCATTGTTGAAGGTGTCGAAACGCTCGCGCTGCGCGAACAGGCCGGCGCGCAGCGTATGCGCGGGGTTCAGTCGCCACGCCAGGTCGGCCTGCACCCCATAGGCCTCGTTGCGGCGCAGGATGTTGGCGGCAATGCCGTTGAACGCCAGGTCACCCGCCGCATCGGGCTGGTAGCGCACGTCTGTGGTGCGGCTGAAGGCCGACAACTGGTAGTCCACGTCGGCGCCCAGCGCGCTTTCCAACCCCAACACGGTGAAGCGGTTGCGCTCCTGCTGGCGCGCGTCAAGCAGCGCGGAGTCTACCGTGGCAATGCCGTCCAGCGTGAAGCCGGGCATCTGGCCCGGCACGTTGGGAATCTGAAAACGGTTGTTGCTGGCGCCCATCAGCAGGTTGACGCGGCTGGCGTCGCCCACCAGCCAGGACAAATAGGCCAGGCCCTTGTTCTGCTGCGTCTGGTCGTGCAGCGCGTCGCGCAGCGAGGTCGGGTTCTCGATGCCCAGGTCATTGCGCAGGTAGGAGCCGCTGAGGTAGTAGCTGAACGGGCCGCGGCTGCCGCCCAGCTCCAGCGAGGTTTGCAGTAGGCCGTTGCTGCCCCAGCTCAGGCCCAGGTTGCCGCTGTTGCTGCTTTCGTCGGCCGCGCCCTTGGTCTGGATATCGACCACACCGGCGGTGCGGTAACCATACTGCGCCGGCAGCGCACCGGTGAGGATGCTGACGCGGTCGGCAAAGCGGGCCTCCAGCGCCTGGCCAAAGCCGCTGATGGCCTCGGGGATCAGCACGCCGTTGATGCGGTACTGCACATTGGCGTGGTCGCCGCGCACGTGCAGCTGGCCATACGAGTCCTGCACCACGCCGGGGGTCTGCAGCACCAGCTGGTTCAAGGGCGTGTTATCGCCCAGCGGCAGGTTCTGGATGTCCTGCTGGTCAAAGCGGAACAGCGTGCTGCCGGTGCTGGGCGACAGGCCGTTGCGCGCGGCGTCCAGCCGCTGGCGTGTGACGGCCACTTCCACATTGGGCAGCTTGGTGGCGGTGGGGGACGGCGTGTCTGCCGCTGCGGTGTCCGTGGACGCGGGCGCATCGGCGGCGAAGGCGGTGGTGGTGGCGAAGAAGGGGTATGCGAGCGCAATGGCCAAAGCCACGCCCTGTTTGCGGGTGTTGAACATGATGAAAAGAAATTCCTGTAGACGAGACAAAACGCACAGGCACGCACCGTGAATGCTCACGGCACGCGCTGCGAAACGGGGAAAAGTCGACTACAGGAAAGGGGGCGGACCGCGCGCCCGCAGCGCCGGTGCATCGGCGCTGATGGCCAGCACCGCGACGATGCGGGCAAAGCCGAAGCCAAAACTCAGCAGGTCAAGCGGCAGCACATCGGTCTTGGCGACCGAGGCCAGCTGCGCGTAGGCCAGGCAGGTCTCGCACAGCTTGTCCAGGGACTTCAACTGCTCACGCTGTTGCTGCTGCGATGCGCTGGCCGGCACATCGGCCGACACACCGGTCGGCACACCCTGGGGCGCACCGCCACGGCTCAAGTGGCCAATCTCATGCCACAGCGCACCCTGCTGCGCGAACAGCATCAACAGGGGCAGCAGCAGGGCGAGGGACAGCTTGCGCATCAGCACCTGACCATTTTGCCGCATTTGCGTGAAGCGCGTGTGTAGCTGCGGACGATGGCGCAGGCATACGGCCACGGTGCCGCGAACGGCGGAGGAATTCAGAAGCGCGGTGCGCGCCGCTCACGCAGGCTGGCCACGCCTTCGCGCACGTCTGGCCCGGCAAAGCCCATGAATTCCAGCGCCAGCGAAGTGTCGAAGGTGGGCCCGGCCTGGCGCAGCCAGTTGTTCAGCGCGTACTTGGTCCAGCGCAGCGCGCTCTGGCTGCCGGCGGCCAGCTTGTCGGCCACCTCGTAGGCACGCGCCAGCAACTGGTCCTCGTCCACCGCCAGCGACACCAGGCCGATGCGCTCGGCCTCCTCGCCGCTGATGGGCTCGCACAGCAGCAGGTAGTACTTGGCCTTGGCCATGCCGCACAGCAGCGGCCAGATGACGGCCGCATGGTCGCCGGCCGCCACGCCCAGCCGGGTGTGGCCGTCGACGATCTTGGCACCCTTGGCGGCAATCGAGATGTCGGCCAGCAGCCCGGCCACCAGGCCCGCGCCCACCGCCGGGCCATGCATGGCGCTGACGATGGGCTTGTCGCAGTTGATCAGGTTGTAGACCAGGTCGCGCGCCTCTTTCCACACCTGGGTGCGCACCGCGAAGTCGTCCGCCATGTCCTGCACCAGGGCCAGGTCGCCACCGCCGGAAAAACCCATGCCCTCGCCGCGCAGCACGGCGCAGCGCACGGAGTCGTCGGCCGACACGTCACGCCAGATTTCGGCCAGTTCGCGGTGGCCGTCGTGCCCGGCGGTGGGCAGTTTGCCGTTGGTGGCGCGCATCTGGATGTCCAGCACGGCGCCATCGGCGCCGCGGCGGGTGATGTGCAGGGTGCTGTAGCGCTGGTAGCGGTTGGTCATGAGGGGTCTCCGTCGGTAGGCGAAATGTTGCTCGGGCGATTGTGCCCGCACGCGCCGACGACCGGCGCCGACATGGCGACACCGCCCCTTCCCTGCTATGCTGAATGCATGCGCGAGCCGAACGCCACTGCACTGTTCCACCTGGCCTTCAACGTCACCAACCTGATGGAGGCGCGCCGCTTTTATGGCGGCGTGCTGGGCTGCACCGAAGGCCGCAGCACCGACACCTGGGTGGACTTTGATTTCCACGGCCACCAGCTGTCCTTGCACCTGGGCGAGCCGTTCAAGACCGCCGCCACCGGCCATGTGGGCGACGTGCTGGTGCCCATGCCGCACTTCGGCCTGATCCTGGAATACCCGCTGTGGGAGGCCATGGCCGACCGGCTGAAGCTGGCGCAAGTGCCCTTTGTGCTGCCACCGCAGCAGCGCTTTGCCGGCCAGCCCGGCGAGCAGTGGACGATGTTCTTCTGCGACCCCTTCGGCAACCCGATGGAAATCAAGGGCTTTCGCTCACTGGCCTCGGTGTACAACAGCTGACCGGCTCGATGGGCCGACGCGCATGAACTACAGCTTCGCCTCCGCCACCATCCTGCTGATCCTGGTGGCCGACCCCATTGGCAATATCCCCATCTTCGCCAACGCGTTGAAGCCCGTCCCGCCGCGCCGCCGCCCCTGGGTGATCGTGCGCGAGGTGCTGATCGCCTTTGTGGTGCTGCTGGCTTTCATGTTCCTGGGCGAACGCTTTCTGCAACTGATGGGCCTGAGCGAGTTGTCCTTGCAGATAGGCGGCGGCGTCATCATGTTTCTGATCGCGCTGCGCATGATCTTTCCGCCACCCCCCTCGGCCGAGGCCGAGCTGGCCGCCGAGCCGTTGATCGTTCCCCTGGCCATCCCCGCTGTGGCCGGCCCTTCGGCCCTGGCCACGGTGTTGCTGCTGGTGTCGCAGGCGCCGGAGCGCCGCCTGGAGTGGATCGGCGCGCTGTGCACCACCATGGTGGTCAGCACCGTGATCCTGGTGTTGGCCGAGCGCATTCAGCGCCTGGCCGGCGACCGTTTCGTCATCGCGCTGGAACGCCTGATGGGCCTGGTGCTGGTGGCGCTGTCCATCGAGATGATGCTGCGCGGCTTCAAGACCTTTGCGCAGCAGATTGTGCACGGCGGGTGAGCCTGCACTCTGGTAACAGCCAACGCCGGGCGATGCTATTGGCGGTTGCCGACGCCGCTGGTGCGCGTGGCTACGCGGATGTCCCCCGGGCCTGCGGCCCTCCTCCTTGATTCCGCTCCGCCACACGCCCCAGCGACATCGGGTTAATTGACTGGCGCAACGCTTGAATGCGGGAACACCGCACGCCAACAACATTCGCCGGATCAGGTCGTCATGGCATTCAGCGCAGTGGCATCAAGGAGGAGGCCGAAGGCCGGGGGACAGCCACGGAGCTGAGTGCCGTGACGGCCTGATCTCGCCAATGCCAGTGGACTGAGCGGCAGTCCTACTTGGCCGAGGCAATCGTCTGGTCAATCGCGCCGAAGATGGATTGGCCGTCCTTGCCCTTCATCTCGATGCGGATGGTGTCGCCGAACTTCATGAACTCGGTCGAGGGCTTGCCGTCCTGGATGGTCTCTATGCAGCGCTTCTCGGCGATGCAGCTGTAACCCTTGGGCCAGTCGGTGCGGCCGTTGGACTCGACGCCCTTGTTGCTGACCGTGCCCGAACCGATGATGGAGCCGGCGCGCACATTGCGTGTCTTGCAGATGTGGGCGATCAGCTGGCCGAAATGGAACGTCATCTCCGGCCCGGCGTCGCACATGCCCACCTTGCGGCCGTTCCAGGTCGACTGCACCACCAGGTTCACGCGCCCCTTGTCCCAGGCCTCGCCCAGCTCGTCCAGCGTGATGGCCACCGGGCTGAAGGCCGTGGCCGGCTTGCTCTGGAAAAAGCCGAAGCCCTTGGCCAGCTCGTTGGGGATCAGGTTGCGCAGGCTCACATCGTTGGCCAGCATCACCAGGCGTATGCCGTCCAACGCGCGCTCCGGGCTGCTGCCCATGGGCACGTCGGCGGTGATGACGGCCACCTCGGCCTCGAAATCGATGCCGAATTCTTCCTTGGGGCAGATCACGTCGTCGCAGGGGCCGATGAAATCGTCGCTGCCGCCCTGGTACATCAGTGGGTCGGTGTAGAAACTGTCGGGCACCTCGGCATTGCGCGCCTTGCGCACCAGCTCCACATGGTTGATGTAGGCCGAGCCGTCGGCCCACTGGTAGGCGCGCGGCAGCGGCGCCATGCACTGCTTGGGGTCGAAGGTGAAGGCGTGGGGCAGCTTGCCGCTGTTCAGCAGGTCATACAGGTCCTGCAACTGCGGCGAGATGAAGTTCCAATCGTCCAGCACCTGCTGCATGCGGTTGGCGATGCCGGTGGCATAGTGCGCGCTGCTCAGGTCGCGCGACACCACGACCAGTTGGCCGTCGCGGGAGCCGTCTTTGTAAGTGGCGAGTTTCATGGGGGTAAAGAGGGTCTCTTCGCGTGGTTATAAACTGGCCCATGGCCTGACAAGCCGGGCAGGACGGAAAATTCTAAAGCACATGAACATCGCGCCCCGCCGGGTTTTGCTGGCGCTGACAGCCGCCGTGCTGCTGGCGCATCTGGGCCTGCTGCAGTATGCCTCGCATGCGGCGCGGCAGCCGGCGGCCGGTGCCGTGGCCCCCTTGACCACCCGGGTAATCACGGCCGCACCAGCACCGGTGGCCGCACCGCCCGCGCCTGAGACCCCACCGCCAGCCACGACAACCGTGCGGCGCCGACCGCGCGCGGCCCCGCCGCCACCAGCCCCCAAAGCGGCAGCGCCAGCGCTGGCTGACACGCCGGACATGGAAGCCGCCGCCGCACCCACCATCACCGCACTGGCCGAACCCGCTGCCAACGGCAACGAGACCCGCCCAGACCCCAAGCCCGGCGCCAGTGCTGACACCCAAGCCGCCGCATCGCAGGCTACCGCCTCCGCCCCCCAGCCCGCAGTACCGGCCCCTCCAGCAACCGCCTCCTCAGCCGCACCGGCCGCCAGTGCCCCATCCGCCGGGCAGCGCCGCCTGCTGGCCACGCGCTACCAGGCGCTGGCCCCGGTGCGCATGGGCTATGACGTGCTGGCAGAGGCCAAGGGCATCCCATTGCGCGCCCAGGGTGAATTGCTGTGGCAGCACGACGGCCAAAGCTACACGGCGCGGATGGAGATCAAGGCCTTCCTGCTCGGCTCCCGGGTGCAGACCAGCGCCGGGCGCATCTCCGCGCATGCACTGGCACCGACGCGCTTTTCCGACAAGTCGCGCAGCGAGCTGGCGGCACATTTCCGCGACGACCCCGCCCGCGTGACCTTCAGCGCCAACACGCCAGACGCGCCCTTGCAACCCATGGCGCAAGACCGCCTGAGCATCTTCATGCAACTGGCCGGCATGCTGGCGGCCGAACCGGCCAAATACCCACCTGGCACACACATCAGCATGCAGACCGTGGGGCCGCGCAGCGCCGAAGACTGGGACTTCACGGTGGATGCCGAAGAGCCGCTGAACCTGGCCGGCGGCCGCGTCACCGGCCTCAAACTGGTGCATGCCCCGGCGCTGGACTTTGACCAGCGGGTGGAGCTGTGGTTCGCCCCATCCCGGGGCTACCTGCCGGTGCGCATTCGCATCACCCAGGCCGATGGCGGCTTTGTGGACATGCAGTGGCGCAGCGACGGCCCCCCGTGACTGTGTGAAGTTGCTGAACCAGCCCTTGAAATTGGCATCAAAGCTGCTATCTGCGAAATAACACGGCTTCTTTACAGGACAACTGCCCTACCATGAACATGCTTTACGACTCCGAGTCCTTCTCGGTGCTGCACATGCTGGCCAATGCGGGCATGGGTGAGGACGCACGGCAAGGCGCCAGCAGCCGGCAGGAGGAGCCCCGGACGGCGCCGCCCATGCTGGCGCGCCACGGCTTCGAGATCGTCGACAAACGCTCCGGCAAGGAGGTTTACCTGGACGGTTCCTGGGCCGAGCTGTTTCAGCGCCAGATCGTGGCCTGGCAGCAAAACACCCCCACCCAGCAAGAGGTGGAAGACACGCTGGACCAGTATGCCGGCCTGGCGCAGAACCCGGTGGTGATCCACTGAGCTGCGAACTCGGATGACTTAGTAAGCATGGCCGCCGATGATTCGCTGCATTCAGTCCCACCAGCAATAAAGCGGATTACCGCATACGCCGTACGCTCCCAATTGCGAACGGTCAGTCCCCCAGAAGCAATAGTACGTGCGCTCATTCGGCTCATAAATCAGCCAATAGCCACGAGTGGTGGCCAGCAGGTGACCCGCTACGGTTGAACCGAGCTCCTTATTTGAGAAGCCAGGCTCCTCAACTTTGGCTGATACCCACTCCACTGCAGCGGCGTACTTTCGAACGCTCGCACGAAGTTCTTCAAAATACTCCGCTTCTACCCGGCCTTTCGGAACAATGATCCCTGACGTATCGGCAAGGTCGATCTCCAACTGGGGCCAAAACGGATTGTCGATATGCATGAGCTGGCCCGCAGCTACGCCAACGCTGCCGCAAATCAGGCGTTTTTCTTGATCGCGTCAGCCAGCGTGCCCACCAGTTGCTCGATCTGGCCGCGCTCCACGATGTAGGGTGGTGCGATCACCAGGTTCTCGCCGGCGGGACGCACCAGCGCCCCCTTGTGGTAGCAGTCCAGGAAGATGTCGTAAGCGCGCTTGCCCGGCAGGCCGGCGATGCTGGACAGCTCCACCGCCGCCGCATGGCCCAGCGAGCGGATGCCGATGACGTTGGGCAGGCCCTTCAGCGCGCTGTGCATGCTGTCGCCCAGCACCTTGCCCATTTCACCAGCCCGGGCGAACAGGTTCTCTTCCTTGAACAGGTTCAACGTGGCCACCGCCGCCGCACAGGCCACCGGGTGGCCGGAATAGGTGTAACCGTGGAAGAACTCGATGGCGTGCGCCGGTGCCTTCTCATTGGCGGCCATCATGGTGTTGTACAGATGGTCGCGGCAGATCACCCCGCCCATGGGGATGACGCCATTGGTCACGCACTTGGCGAAGTTCAGCATGTCGGGCACCACGCCGTAGTAGTCGGCGCCGAAGTTGGTGCCCATGCGGCCGAAGCCGGTGATGACCTCGTCAAAGATCAGCAAAATGCCATGCTTGTCGCAGATCTCGCGCAGGCGCTTCAGGTAGCCCTTGGGCGGCAGGTACCAACCGGCGCTGCCCGCCACCGGCTCGACGATGATGGCGGCGATGTTGCTGGGGTCATGCAGCGGCAAGATGCGGTTTTCCAGTTCCAGCAGGATGTCTTCCTGCCATTCCGGTTCCTGGCCGTGGATGTAGGCGTGGTTGACCGGGTCGTGGATGAAGCGCATGTGGTCCACGCGTGGCAACAGCGCCGTGCCGTACACCTTGCGGTTGGCCGGGATGCCGCCCACGCTCATGCCGCCAAAGCCGACGCCGTGGTAGCCGCGCTCGCGGCCGATGAACACATTGCGATGGCCTTCGCCACGCGCGCGGTGGTAGGCCAGCGCCACCTTCATCGAGGTGTCGGCCGCTTCCGAGCCGGAATTGCAGAACAGCACCTTGTTCAGGTCCCCAGGCGCCATGTTGGCGATCATCTCCGCGGCCTGGAAGGCGCGGTCGTTGCTGGCCTGGAAGGCGGTGGCATAGTCCAGCGTGTCCAGCTGCTTCTTGATGGCCTCGTTGATGGGCTTGCGGTTGTGGCCTGCCCCCACGCACCACAGGCTGGAGATGCCGTCGATCACCTGCTTGCCGTCGTGCGTGGTGAAGTACATGCCATCGGCCTTGACGAACACCCGCGGGTCCAGCTTGAAGCTGCGGTTGGGGGTGAAGGGCAACCACTGGTTGTCCATGTTGAAGTCGGTATAAGCCATGCGGGGTCTCCTGCGCCTGGCGCCAGTGGCGCCCAAAAGACACAGTTTACTGAGTTTGCAAAGGCCCGCATGGCGCTGCGGTGGGGCCAGTCTGCGGCAGCGCAGCAAACTGCGACAATCCCCGGGTGATGACTCCCACCTACATCCTCACCCTGTCCTGCCCGGACCGCCTGGGCCTGGTGCATGCCGTGTCTGGCTTCCTGCTGGAGCGCGGCGGCAACATCGAAGAAGCCGCGCAGTACAACGACCACGACACCGGCCTGTTCTTCATGCGCGTGCAGTTTGCCTGCGCACAGCTGACGCATGCCGAGTTGCGCGCGCAATTGGCCAGCTTCGCCCAACCCTACCAAATGACGTTCAGCCTGCATGCCACGGCCCAACCCATGCGCACCGTCATCATGGTCAGCAAGGAAGGGCATTGCCTGAACGACCTGCTGTTCCGCTGGAAGAGCGGCCTGCTGCCGCTGGACATACGCGCCATCATCTCCAACCACCGCGAGTTCTACCAGCTGGCGGCCAGCTACAACGTGCCTTTCCACCACCTGCCAGTGACTGCGGCCACCAAGACGGCGGTGGAGGCCAAGCAGCTGGAGATCATCCAGGGCGAAGAGGCTGAGCTGGTGGTGCTGGCACGCTACATGCAGATCCTCAGCGACAACCTGTGCCAGCAACTCGCTGGCCGCGCCATCAACATCCACCACTCCTTCCTGCCCAGTTTCAAGGGCGCGCGGCCCTATGCGCAGGCGCATGACCGTGGCGTGAAGCTGATAGGCGCCACCGCCCACTACGTGACGGCCGACCTGGACGAAGGCCCCATCATCGAGCAGGACGTGGCCCGGGTGGACCACAGCAGGACGGTGGACGACCTGGCCACGCTGGGCCGCGACACCGAAAGCCAGGTGCTGGCGCGCGCCGTCAAATGGCACGGTGAGCACCGCGTGCTGCTCAACGGCCACAAGACCGTCATCTTCAAGTGATCGCCCAGGGCAAGCAGCGCATCCAGCAGGCCCGGGCGCGGCTGAAGGGCCCGGCCTGGGTGACACCCGAAGCGCTCAACGTGTCACCCGAGGTGCTGGGCCTGCAACTCGCCAAGCCCGGCCGGCGTCTGGTGGCCATCGGCATAGACCTGCTGCTGATCGCCATGCTGTCGGGCGCCAGCAACCTGTGGCTGGTGGCGGGGCTGGTGTTGCTGGGCTTTCAGTTGCGCAAGCGGCAGGCGGCCACCACCACCTCGCGCCAGCGCAAATGGCTGTTGTGGCTGCTGTGCCTGGGCTTCCTGTGGCTGGGCGTTCAGCACGGCAAGGACTTCTGGGAAGACCAGCAGGACGAAGACCGCCCGGCGATCAGCAGCAAAGCCAAACGCAAGCGCGATGCCGCCAAACGCACCGAGGCCGCGGCCACGGCCTTGCGGCAAGAGCTGGAAGACGCCGACAAGGCCAGCGACGGCCGCAGCAAGGAGGAGCGCGACGCGGCCCGCGCCAAGGCGATTGCGAATGTGGTCAGCAACGCCTTGTCGGCCGCTTCGGCGCCAACAGCCCCGGTGCTGTCCGCCAACGCCTCCGCGCCTGCGCCCGCCGCCTCACCACCTCAACAAACCGATGCCGAGCGCATCGCCCAGCTGGAGGACGAGCTGGAAGAAGCGCGCAAGCCCAAGACCTTCCAATGGCGCCAGGAGGCCAAGCGTTGGCTGGACAGCCTGGGCGTGGGCTTTGGCTGGGCCATCGTGTATTTTTCGCTGGTGCCGGCCTGGCTGCAGGGGCAGACGCTGGGCAAGAAGCTGATGCGCCTGCGCGTGGTGGAGCTAACCGGCAAGCCGCTGAACGTGATGAGCTGCTTCAGCCGCTACGGTGGCTACGCCGCCGGCATGGCCACCGGCATGGTGGGCTTTGCCCAAGTGCTGTGGGACGTGAACCGGCAGGCCATCCAGGACAAGATCGCCCACACCGTGGTGATAGACCTGCGCGCCCCGCCCCGGGGCGAAGTGAATGCCGACCCAAGCCCGGCACTTGCCGACGACTCGCCACCTGCACCCGACAACGCCGACGCACCTGCGCCCGTGAACGACGCCGCGCCCGCGGCTAAGAATTGAGCCAGGTCACACCATGCAAGCGCACATTCGCTACCATTGCAAGACTTGCCTGCCCCGTGCCAGCGCCCCCAAGAGGCGACAGCACGCCTGAACCACAGTATGGACAACACATTACGCGCGCCGCCCAGGGAGGGCCAATTGGATGCATTGCTGCAAAGCGCTCATGCGGCGCTGGATGCCGGCCAGATCAGCCAAGGCCGTGAACAGGCGCTGGCGCTGCTGAAGGCCGCCGAACAGCAGCAGGACAGCGTGTTCGAGGCCCGTGCCCTGTTATGCCTGGCGCATTGCGACCGCATGGTGTCGCGCTACCGCCGCGCGCACCGCGCCAGCCGGCGCGCGGCCAACATCTTCCACCTGCTGGGCGACACCTCGGGCGAGGTGATGGCGCTGACCACGCACGCCTTCGTGTCCATCAACCTGGGCCGCAACGAGGAGGCGGTGGAAACCGCCTTGCTGGCGGTGCGCCTCAGCGAGCTGCTGCCCTCGGGCGACCACAGCCTGCTGGCCTACAACTACCTGGGCATTGCCTACCTGTGGAGCCGCAGCCTGGAAAAGGCCGAGAAGGCCTTCGACATGGCGATACAGATCGCCAACGCGGCCAGGCCGCCCTTGAGCACCTTCCAGGTCTGCGTCAACCAGTGGTGGGCCGAGGTGGTGCGCAATTTTTACCAGCGCTACTACACCGGCACCCTGCCCTCGCCGCAGCGCCAGCACATGCTGCGCCAGGCCTTCCTGGAGCTGGCCAACCGAGGCGAGGCCACCGGCTTTTTGCACGGCACCAACGTCACCACCTCGGCGGTGCTGCTGTTCTCCTCGGCGCTGAACGACTGCTGGCTGGGCAACCTGGCGCATGCGCAAAAAGACGTGGAGAAGGTCGGCATGTGGGCCCAGCGCTACGGCACCCACACCTGGCTGAACGCACTGGAATGCTGGGTACGCGCCGAAATCTGCTGGGCGCAAAAAGACCTGGCCAGCGCCACCGAATACGCCAAGAAAATGGTGGCCATGGCCACCGACGTGCAGCACGAGCAACTGGCCTGCCTGGGCTACCTGCTGAGCTCGCAGCTGTTCACCGAGCAAGGCCAGCACGCGCTGGCGCTGGAAGAGCTGCGCCAGCTGCGCCTGCGCGAGCAGCAGATACGCGCCGACTCGCTGGAAAGCCGCGAAGAGGTGGTGGAGTGGCAAGTCAACCTGCGCGAGCAAAAACAAAGCATGGCGCGCATGGAGGTCACCTCGCGCGCGCTGGAAAAGCTGTCGATGGAGGACTCGCTGACCGGCATCGCCAACCGGCGCCGCTTCGAGCAGTTCGCCGCCAGACTGTTGAACGACGGCTCGGACAGGGGCCAACCGCATTGCGTGGCGCTGATCGACATCGACAAGTTCAAGAGCGTCAACGACACTTTCTCGCACCAGGTGGGCGACGCCGTGCTCAAGCACGTGGCGCAGATCTTGCGCTCGCATGTGCGCGACGAGGACCTGCCGGCGCGCCTGGCCGGTGACGAGTTCGTCATCATGTTCAAGCACACACCCATCGCCATCGCGCAGCAGGCCTGCGCGCGCATCGAGGCGGCGGTGCGGCAGTTCGAATGGTCCACCGTGCGCCCCGGGCTGTCCGTAACCATCAGCGTGGGCGTGGCAGCGGCCGGGCCAGGCGACACCGTGGACTCACTGACCCACCGTAGCGACATGGCCATGTACGGCCAGAAAAAGAGCGCGCCGGGGCATTGAGTCCAGCAGTGCGGCAAGCCGGTTGGCGATGATCAGGCCGCCACGGCACTCCGCTCCGCGGCTGTCCCCCGCGCCTGCGGCCCTCCTCCTTGATGCCGCTGCGCAGAGTGCCATGACGACCTGATCCTGCGAACGTGGTTGGTGTGCTGACGTCCTGCGTTCCGGATTCCGGCGTTTCAGCGTTGCGCGTGCCAATTGACCCGATGTCGCTGGGGCGTGTGGCGGAGCGGAATCAAGGAGGAGGGCCGCAGGCCCGGGGGACATCCGCGTAGCCACGCGCACCAGCGGCGTCGGCAGCCATAGACAGGCCACCCGCGCAGCATCGGCGACAGCTTGCTCAGCGCACTAGGTCACCCATCTTCTCACCCAGACGCACAGGCCGCGCCGGGGCCCAGTCGGGGTTGAAGTTCACGGTGTCGGCGGGGAACAGCATCACCACGGTAGAGCCCAGCAGGAAGCGGCCCATCTCATCGCCCTTCTTCAGCGCCAGTCCCATGGCGTCGTACTGCCACTCGCGCACGGGGCCACCGCGCGGCGGGTTGACCACACCATGCCAGGCCGTGGCCATGCTGCCGACGATGGTGGCGCCCACCAGTGTCAGCACGAAGGGGCCGTTGATGGTCTCGAACACGCACACCACCCGCTCATTGCGGGCGAACAAGCCCGGCACGCCGCGCGCCGTGGTGGGGTTGACCGAAAACAGCGCGCCAGGCACGTAAATCATGCGCACCAGCTTGCCGTCACAGGGCATGTGGATGCGGTGGTAATCCTTGGGGCTGAGGTAGATGGTCGCAAAGCTGCCGTTGTCAAAGCGCCCCGCCAAGGTGGCGTCGCCGCCCACCAGGGCGGTGGTGGAATAGGTGTGCCCCTTGGCCTGGAAGATCTGGTCCCGCTCGATGGCGCCAAACTGGCTGATGGCGCCGTCCACCGGGCAGATGAACTCAGCCGGCGCCAGGGGCCTCGCACCGGGCTTCAGGGCGCGGGTGAAGAACTCGTTGAAGCTCTTGTAGCTGGCCGGGTCCGGATTGGCCGCTTCGTCCATGTTGACGCCATAGCGGCGGATGAAGTTGCGTATGGTCCGGGTGGTCAGCGCCCCCAGCCGGGCACCCGCCATCATGCCCGCGTAGGCGGTCAGCGCCCGTTTGGGCAACACATACTGCGGCAGCACGGCAAGGCGGTCGGACACTGTGGGGGCTCCTGGAGGTTCAAGCGAGGCAGAGGGGGCGAATTATCCCATTTTGGCGTCCGCCGTTTTGGCGTAAAGTGGCTGCATGAATGCCCCACAGACCGTGCGCGAAAACGACGCCATGCAGGCCGCCGCCCTGCAGGCCAAGGTGGTGGCCGCCCTGCAGCCGCTGCTGCCGGCGCACGCGCTGCTGTGGCAATCCGAGGACACCACCGCGTACGAATGCGACGGCCTCACGGCCTACCGCGCCCGCCCGCTGGTGGTGGCGCTGCCCGAAACCACCGAGCAGGTGCAGGCACTGCTGCGCGCCTGCCATGCGCTGTCGGTGCCGGTGGTGGCGCGTGGCGCCGGCACCGGGCTGTCCGGCGGCGCCATGCCGCACACCCGGGGCGTGACGCTGAGCCTGGCCAAGTTCAACCGCATCCTGCAGCTGGACCCGGTGTCGCGTACCGCCGTGGTGCAGTGCGGCGTGCGCAACCTGGCGATTTCGGAGGCCGCAGCGCCGCTGGGCCTGTACTACGCGCCTGACCCCAGCAGCCAGATCGCCTGCACCATAGGCGGCAACGTGGCCGAAAACTCCGGCGGCGTGCACTGCCTGAAGTACGGGCTGACGCTGCACAACGTGTTGCAGGTGAAAGGCTTCACGATCGAGGGCGAACCGGTCACCTTCGGCGGCTGCGCGCCCGACGTGCCGGGGCTGGACCTGCTGAGTGTGGTGATCGGTTCCGAAGGCATGCTGGCCGTCACCACCGAGGTGACGGTGAAGCTGGTGCCCAAGCCGCAGCTGGCGCGCTGCATCATGGCCAGCTTTGACGACGTGCGCAAGGCCGGCGACGCGGTGGCCTCGGTGATCGCCAAGGGCATCATCCCGGCCGGGCTGGAGATGATGGACAAGCCCATGACCGCCGCGGTGGAAGACTTCGTGCACGCTGGCTACGACCTGAACGCCGAGGCCATCCTGCTGTGCGAGAGCGACGGCACGCCCGACGAGGTGGAAGAGGAAATCGGCCGCATGAGCGAGGTGCTGCGCGCAGCCGGCGCGACGGCCATCGCGGTCAGCAACAGCGAGGCCGAACGCCAGCGCTTCTGGAGCGGGCGCAAGAACGCTTTCCCGGCCAGCGGGCGCATCAGCCCCGACTACATGTGCATGGACTCCACCATCCCGCGCAAGCGGCTGGCCGACATCCTGCTGGCGATCCAGCAGATGGAGCAGAAATACCATCTGCGCTGTGCCAACGTGTTCCATGCCGGCGATGGCAACCTGCACCCGCTGATCCTGTTCGATGCCAATGACCCGGACCAGTTGCACCGCGCTGAGCTGTTCGGCGCCGACATCCTGGAAACCAGCGTGGCCATGGGCGGCACCGTCACGGGCGAACACGGCGTGGGCGTGGAAAAGCTGAACTCCATGTGCGTGCAATTCAGCGCCGCCGAGAACGAGCAGATGTTTGCGGTGAAACGCGCGTTTGACCCCAAGGGCCTGTTGAACCCCGGCAAGGTCATCCCCACGCTGCAGCGCTGCGCCGAGTACGGCAAGATGCTGGTGCGCGGCGGACAACTGGCGCATCCCGACTTGCCCCGCTTCTGAAACGCGGCCTTACAGCGGCGGCAACACCGGCTTGGCCTTCCAGGCCTTGAAGGCCTCGCGCACCAGTTCGTCGGCCACGCCGTTCTTGCGCAGCTTGTCCAGTTGCGCGTCGATCAATGCCAGCTTGCCGGCGCAATGCCCCTTCCTGGTCAGCGTGATGAAATTGGGCGCGTCAGTGACGAAGGGCGTCAGCGCGACAAACCGCTCCTCGTCGCCGCGCTGCAGCAGGTAGGCCATGCCGGCGTAGTAGCCGGTGACAAAGTAGTCGATGCGCGCCAGACTGAGCTTCTTGAAGTTGGCTTCGGCGCTGGGCGCCTCTTCCGCGCTGAGCTTGTCGCGCAGGTACTCGTCAAAACCGTTGCCAAACAGGTTACCGCGGGTGAAACCGCCCTTGAGGCCAACCAGGTCGCGCCACTCCCGGTACTGGAACTCGTGGGTGCGCCGCGCGAACACCGCCACCGGATTGGCGAAAGCGGGCGTGCTGGGGTAGAGCAGGAAGCCCTCGCGTTCTGGCGTCTTCTTCAGCGTGGTCACCATGTCCACGTCACCGCGCTCGGCCATGGCCATCACGCGGGCGAGCGGGCCCACGTAGCGCACCTCGTGGGGAATGCCCAGGTCGGTGAGCACGCGCTGGGCAATGCTGATGCTGGCGCCGCGCAGGGTCTTGCCGTCGTACCAGTGCAGCGGCGGGTACCCGGGGTCAGCCGTCAACACCAGGCGCGGGCAGTCGGCCTGCGCAGGCCCGGCAAGCAGCAACCACAAGGCCAGGGCCCGCATTGCAAGCACCCGCGTTCGCCGGCTGTACATCTCATCTCCCCGTGGACGCCATTTCAGCCACCGGCTTCGGATCGGTGAACAGGTAGAGGGCGTACAGCACCACACACACACCATCCACGATCAAGGCCCCATGCGTGCCGTGCAGTGAAGGGTTGTTCCAGCCGGCGGCGATCAGCGCGCACAAGCCCAGTTTCTCCACCGCGGCAGCCATCACGATGGGCCGGCGCAACTGCGGGTGGCGCGCCGCATACACCAGCAAGGCGCCAATGCAGAACGCCAGCAAACCCCAGTGCTGCGCGTGGAACAAACCGGCGTCTTCGGTGACTTGCAGCGCCACCAGTTTCAGCACATCGGCCGGAAACAGGAACTGGAACAGCGGCAGCATGGTGATGAAGCCGGTGACGTACAGAATGGCGGTGAAATGCTTGTGGATCATGGCGACCTCATGCGAGTCTGGCGAAGCGCGCCCAGCATACGCTACCAGGTGTCCACCGGCAAGCCTGCGCCTGGCACCACCCGGCTGGAGGCCAAACCCTGCACCAGCCAATGCCGGGTTTGCGCCGGGTCGATGACGGCGTCGATCTCCAGCGTGGCGGCCATGTTCAGCGCGCTGCCGTTGTCGTACTGCCTGGCCACCAGTTGTTGGTAGAGCGCCTCGCGTTGCGGGCCTTCAGGTTGCGCCTCCAGCTCCTTGCGGTAACCCAGCTTGACGGCGCCCTCCAATCCCATGGCGCCGAACTCGCCGGTGGGCCAGGCCACGGTGAAGTGCGGGGCGTGGAAACCACCGGCCGTCATGGCCATGGCGCCCAGGCCGTAGCCCTTGCGCAACACCACGCTGAAGGTGGGCACGCGCAGGTGCGCCGCCGCCACGAACATGCGACTGACGTGGCGCACCTGCGCCTGCGCCTCAATCTCCGGCCCGACCATGAAGCCGGGCGTGTCGACAAAGCTGACCAGCGGCAGGCCGTGCGCGTTGCACAGCTGCATGAAGCGGGCCGCCTTGTCAGCCGCGTCGGCATCGATGGCGCCGCCCAGGTGCTGCGGGTTGTTGGCCAGCAGGCCCACCGGCCGGCCTTCGATGCGCGCCAGCGCGGTATGTATCCCCAGGCCAAAGCCGGCGCGCAACTCCAGCAGGCTGCCGGCATCGGCCACGCCGCGCAACGCGGCACGGGTGTCGTACACGCGCAAGCGGTTTTCCGGCACCACGTCGCGCAGCGCCTGCGCATCCGGCGCCTGCCAGGCTTTCACCGTGCCCTGGAAGAACGACAGGTAATGGCGCGCCGCCGCCACCGCCGCCGCCTCGTCATCCACCAGCACGTCAATGACGCCATTGGCGTGCTGCACGCTGGCCGGGCCGATCTGCTCTGGCTTGAACTGGCCCAGGCCGCCACCTTCCACCATGGCCGGCCCGCCCATGCCGATGTTGCTGCTGCGGGTGGCGATGATGACGTCGCTGCAGCCCAGCAGCGCTGCATTGCCGGCAAAGCAGCGGCCGGCGACGATGCCCACCACCGGCACCTGGCCGTTCAACCGCGCATAGCTGGCAAAGGTGGCCACGTGCAGGCCGGCGACGATGGGCATGTCGGTGTCGCCCGGCCGGCCGCCACCACCTTCGGCGAACAACACCACTGGCAGTTTTTGCTGCAGCGCAATACCCAGCAGGCGGTCGGTCTTCTGGTGGTTGCGCATGCCCTGGGTGCCGGCCAGCACGGTGGCGTCATAGCTCATCACCACGCAGCGGCTGGCCTGCGGCTCGTCAAACAGCGTGCCGTTGACACTGCCAACGCCGGTGACCATGCCGTCGGCCGGCGTGTTGGCCATCAGGTCCTCGGCGCTGCGGCGGCTGCGCTGGGCGGCCACAGCCAACGCGCCGTATTCGATGAAACTGCCGTCATCACACAGGTCGGCGATGTTCTCGCGCGCGCTGCGCTGGCCCAGCGCGTGGCGGCGCGCCATGGCCTCGGGGCGGGCTGCGTCTTGCGTCAGCGCGTGGCGGTCCAGCACGCGTTCCAGGTCGGCGCGCACGGCAGGCGCTGCGGCGGCCGCAGCAGCCATGGGCGATGCCACCGCCGCAGCCACTGCGTCTGCGATCACCGGCTGCAGGCTCAGCAGCACGTCGTGCTCCTGCACCACCGCGCCAGCGTCAAAAAACAACTCGGCCACGCGGCCAGCCTTGTCGGTCCGCAGCTCGTGCTCCATCTTCATCGCTTCCAGGATCACCAGCACGTCGCCAGCGGCCACCACCTGGCCGGTTTGCACGGCCCACTGCACCAATTGCGCTTGCAAGGGGGAACGGATTTGCATCATGCAGGGATTGTGCGGCAGCCGTTGGGGACAGGCCGGTCAAGCAGGCGACAACCAGCTACCAGGCAGCGCTTGGCCGACAATCACGCCATGACCGATTTCGCCCCTTTGATAGAACTGTCGCGCGCCGACACCCCCGAATGCCTGCACTTCGGCGCCATCGCCGTGGTCAACCGCCATGGCCAGCTGCTGGCCCAGGTGGGCAACCCACACTGGCTGAGCTACACCCGCTCCACGCTGAAGGCCTTGCAAGCGCTGCCCTTCGTGATGGCCGGCGGCCCGCAGCACTTTGGCTTCAACCAACAACAGGTGGCCTTGCTGTGCGCCAGCCACAACGGCGAAGACAGCCATGTGGCCCAGGTGCAAGGCATGCTGGACAAGGCCGGCCTGACGTACAAGGCGCTGCAATGCGGCTGCCATGTGCCGCACCTGTTCACCGCGCTGGAAAAGGCCCCGCCGCCGGGCTATGTCTTTGATGAGCGCAACCACAACTGCAGTGGCAAGCACAGCGGCTTCCTGGCCTATTGCGTGCAGCATGGCTTGAGCACCGCTGACTACATAGCCCCGCAACACCCGCTGCAGCAGGCCATACGCCGCGACGTCGCACGCGCCGCCGGACTGAACGAAAGCGACCTGGCCATGGGCATAGACGGCTGCTCGGCCCCCAACTACGCGATGCCACTGTCCAACCTGGCCCGTGCCTATGCACGCCTGGCCAGCGGCGCGCAGGACGACAGCGACTTCGCCCCAGCCTTCGCGCAGCTCAGTGCGGCCATGACGGCGCACCCGGACATGGTCAGCGGCACCGCCCGCAGCGACCTCGCCTTCATGCAAGCCGGCCGCGGCGACTGGGTGACCAAGGTAGGCGCCGACGGCGTGCAGGCCTTCGCCAGCAAGAGCCGCGGCGAGGGCTTTGCCATCAAGATCAGCGACGCCAACAAACCAGCGCTGTTCGCTGCCACGGTGGAGGTGCTGGACCAGCTGGGTTGGCTGGATGACACCCAGCGCCAGCAACTGGCCAAATGGCGCGCCGAGCCGCTGTTGAACCTGCGCGGCAACCCGGTGGGGCGGCGCGCGCCGGTGTTCAAGCTGGCGCCGGCCGCCTGAACAGGCACCGCAAACCGCACCTGTCAGTTCGGCATGCCCTTCACCTTGGCGCACGCCGCGGCGGCCATCCCCCTGTTGCGGCCTCTGGGTCGCTGGGGTGTGCTGTCAGCGCTGGTGTTTGGCAGTTGTGCCCCCGACATGCCCTACTTCCTGGCGCTGCCGGTCGCGCGTACGGACAGCCATAGCCTGCCTGGCATGCTGTGGTTTTGCCTGCCCGTCGGTTTGTCGGCCTACCTGCTGTTCCACAAGCTGCTGAAAGGCCCCTTGTTGGCCCTGTTGCCCGACAGCGTGCTGAACCGCCTGGCCACACAAGCGGCCACGTGTACCTCGTTGCCCGCCGTGCACTGGGGTGCCGTGCTGGTGTCCCTGCTGTGCGGCACGATCACCCATGACATCTGGGACGCATTCACCCACAAAAAAAGCTGGGGCACCGGCCTGATTCCCGTGCTGCAACAGCCCTTGTTCACGGTACATGGCATGACCACCTACGGGTACTCGCTGGCGCAGCATGGCAGCACCGTGCTGGGGCTGGCACTGCTGGGGACATGGAGCCTGCGCTGGTACCGCAAGGCACCGGTTCAACTGGCCCGCTTGCCGGTGACACTGAGCCCGCCGGCCAAACTTGCCGTGGTTGCGGCATTGCTGCTCATTCCCTTGCTGATTGGCATCTGGACTGGCCTTCATCTGACGCCCAACAGCTTGACGATGGTCAGCGAGCCCCGTTGGGCTGCAAAGGCCAGTGCCATGGTGTTTGCCACTCTGCCCGCATTTACGCTGGCCTTGCTGGCCTACGGTCTGGTGTGGCAGACCTGGCGCCTACGCCAACCCCACTAAGCCGGCTCGGCACCGATTCCAGGGCGACATCACGGCACGCGGCGTGCCCGTGCGACCCCACGCGCCTGGCCCAGGGTACTGAATCTTGCATCGTCGCCGAATCGCCAATCCCCCACGGGAAAGTCATCCGGCCACGGCTCGGCCAGTCGCGCCACCCACACCCCATCCATCTCCTGCGTAGAGCCCTGGTGGGCCAGCTTCAGATGGAACGCCACCTGCCCGTCGGCGCGACGCGCGACGCGCACCACCACCGGGGTTTTTCCGTCTATCGTCACCGGCACATCCATCCCGGCGGCAGGCACCGCCGCCGGACCGGCTGGGTAAGCCACCTGCAAGGCCATGGCGGGGTAGGCAAACGCCATGTCCATAAACATGAACGGGTTGCGCGCGCCCGCTTGCAAAGACTCGTCAGGCGCCAGTCCGAACGCCAGCGACAGGTTGCCAGGCGGCACCGTCAGCAGGCGTTTGGAGCTGCCGCCGGGTGAGGCCATCTCAGCCAAGGTTTCGCCATTGGAGAAATGGGTCAAGCGCACCAGGCTGCCGCCCTGGGGCGTTGTAAAGCGCAGCTCAAAGACGCCGAAGCAGGCCCAGGTTACAGGGCTGCGATCGCAGCCAGGTTGCGCATGCGCCAGGCCCGCGCCCAGCATCACCAGCACGATGGCCAACCGTGTACGCCAACTGGAGGGACGCCATTGCATCGCACGACTGTAGCCCAGCGGTCCGCGCTTGGCTGTAACAGTTGGCAATTCATCCCGCCTGCTTGCAAACCGTCGCCGATTTCGCCATTTCATCGCAATCCACTCGCAAGCGGTAGGCGGCACCCCTACAGTGGCGTCCTGAAACAAAGCTGTCCACACACCACTCCACTGTCCAAGCGAGAAAAATCATGCGTTCCTTCCTGCTCATCTGCGGCCTGTCCATCCTGGCGGGTTGCACCATCGTCGTCGCCGCGCCGCAGGACGGCCGTTCCGAATGGCAGTTTTCTGGCGATCGCGTGGTGGGCAATGGCCAGCTGACCACCGAGCGGCGCACGCTGGACGGCACCTTCACCGAACTGGCGGTCAGCGGCCCCATCGCGCTGGACGTGCAGGTGGGCCCGGTTGCCTCGCTGGAGGTGCAGGCCGACGGCAACCTGCTGCCGCTGCTGCGCTCCGAAGTGAACGGCGGCACGCTGAAGCTGTGGGTCAATGGCTCTTTCCGCACCGAGCACGACATCCGCGCCAAGCTGACGGTGCCGTCGCTGCGCAGCATTCACGCCTCCGGCTCCGGCCAGGTGGTGGTGAGCGGCCTGAAGGGCGGTGATTTCACCCTGCGCAGCAGCGGCTCGCGCAACATGCAACTGGCCGGCTCAGTCGCCCGCCTGGACCTGCTGCTGAGCGGCTCCAGCCGCATCAACGCCCAGGCACTGGACACCGACAGCGTCAAGCTGGACGCCAGCGGCTCCAGCCGCGTGACGTTGGGCCGCCTGCGCGGTGAAGAGCTGAACGTGGACATTTCCGGTTCCGGCATTGTGCAAGCCGGTGGCGAGGTGCGCCAGTTGAAGGTCAGCCTGACCGGTTCGGCCAGCGCCAACCTGAAGGGGCTGAAGAGCCAGACCGCGCGCCTGAGCACCTCCGGCTCGTCCGACATCGACGCCTATGTCACACAGTCGGTGGTGGCACGCACCAGCGGCGCCGGCAGCATCACCGTGGCCGGCAACCCGGCGCAGCGGGATGTGGCGGGGCGCAATATCTCGGTGGTGCAGTAAACACCATCCCTCACCATGAAAAAAGGCCCCGTCAGGGGCCTTTTTTCATCAGGGCTTCGACAAGCTCAGCCCGAACGGGATCGGGCTCAGCCAGAGCGCATCAGATGTCGAACTTCACACCCTGCGCCAGCGGCAGCGCCGACGAGTAGTTGACGGTATTGGTCGCCCGGCGCATGTAGTTGCGCCAGGCGTCCGAGCCCGACTCACGCCCGCCGCCGGTTTCTTTCTCACCACCAAAGGCGCCACCGATCTCGGCGCCGGAGGTGCCGATGTTGACGTTGGCAATGCCGCAGTCTGACCCATTGGCCGACACGAACTGCTCGGCTTCGCGGATGTCGTTGGTGAAGACGGCGGACGACAGGCCCTGCGGCACTGCGTTGTTCAGCGCGATGGCCTCTTCCAGCTGGCTGTACTTCAGCACGTACAGGATGGGCGCAAACGTCTCGTGGCAGACCACGGCGCTTTGCGCCGGCATTTCCACCAGCGCGGCCTTGACGTAGTAGGCGTCGGGGTATTGCTCGGCCAGCACGCGCTCACCGCCCACCACCTGGCCGCCCTGTTCACGGGCCTGGCCCAGCGCGGCTTGCATGCCGTCAAATGCCTGCTTGTCGATCAGCGGGCCCAGCAGCGTGCCCTCATCTTGCGGGCGGCCGATCTTGAAGCTGGCATAGGCACGCTTCAGGCGGCCCACCAGGTCGTCATACACCGCCTCGTGCACGATCAGCCGACGCGCGGTGGTGCAACGCTGGCCGGCGGTGCCGGCGGCGGCAAAGGCGACAGCACGCACCGCCATGTCCAGGTTGGCCGACGGCGCGACGATGATGGCGTTGTTGCCGCCCAGCTCCAGCAGCGAGCGGCCAAAACGTGCCGCCACGCGGGCGCCCACGGCCTTGCCCATGCGGGTGCTGCCGGTGGCCGACACCAGCGCCACCTGCGGGTGGTCCACCAGCGCCTCGCCCACGTCGGCCAGGCCCAGCACCAGCTGCGACAGATCCTGGGTCTGCTCCGGTTTGCCAAAGCGCGCGCAAGCACGCTCAAACAGCGCCTGCACGGCCAGCGCGCACAGCGGTGCCTTTTCAGACGGCTTCCAGATCACGGCGTCGCCGCATACCAAGGCCAGCGCAGCGTTCCAGGCCCACACGGCGACCGGGAAGTTGAAGGCGGTGATGACACCCACCACACCCAGCGGGTGCCAGGTTTCCATCATGCGGTGACCAGGACGCTCGGAGGCGATGGTCAGACCATACAGCTGGCGCGACACGCCGACGGCAAAGTCGCAAATGTCAATCATCTCCTGCACCTCGCCCAGCCCCTCGGAGGTGACCTTGCCCACTTCCAGCGACACCAGCTGGCCCAGCGCCTGCTTGTTGGAGCGCAGTTCCTCGCCCAGCAGGCGCACCAGTTCACCGCGCTGCGGTGCCGGCACCGCGCGCCAACCCAGATAGGCGGTGTGCGCCCGGGCCACGGTGGCGGCCACATCGGCCACTGGCGTGGCGTGCACCTGGCCGATGACGGCGCCGTCCACCGGTGAACGGGTGGCGATGGCGCCGCCTTGGGTGGCGCTGGCCGGCACGCCCAGGGATTGCAGCAGGGCTTCAACTTGCATGGTGGTTTCTCTCACGGTTCCAAAAACGATGCGGGATTATCGGCGCTTGAAGAAGCACTGATCAGCCAATGGACTCCACCTGGCGCGACTGCTGGTAGGCCGAGCCGAAGCGGTTGGCCAGGAAAGCCGGCAGCTCCACCTGCTCCTGCGCAATGAAGCCGCTTTGCGGCAGCTTGCCTTCGCGGAACAGGTCCACCGCGGCGCAGATGCCCGCGGCGGTGGTGATCTGGATCGCGCTCATGGGATTGGTCTCGCTGCGGTCGGCGAAGATCTTGCGGGCGAACACCTCCTGCATCAGCTTGCCATCGCGCTCGCCGCTGACGGTGACGAACACCAGCACCACGTCCTGCATGGTCATGGGGATGGAGCGGCGCAGGATGTCTTTCAGCGTCTCCTGGTCGTGCTTCAACTGCAACTCTTGCAGCAGCATCTTCATGATGGCGCAGTGGCCGGGGTAGCGCACCGTCTTGTAGTCCAGCACATCCACCTTGCCGGCCAGCGTCTCGCACAGCGTGCCCAGGCCGCCCGAGGTGTTGAAGGCTTCGTACTCGGTGCCGTCCAGCGAAAAGTGCTCCAGGCCTTCCAGCGGCAACAGTTCGATCTTCTCGCCGTCGTGGATGGCTTCGCAGGGGTGGCAGTATTCGTTGATCAGGCCGTCCACGCTCCAGGTCAGGTTGTACTTCAGCGTGTTGGTGGGGAAAGCCGGCAGCGCGCCCACGCGCATCTTCACCTCGTTGAGCTTGTCGAACTTCTTCGTCAGGTGGTGCGCGACGATGCCGATGAAGCCCGGCGCCAGGCCGCACTGGGGCATGAAGGCGGTCTTGGCGCCCTTGGCCAGGTCCATGATGGCGCGGGTGGCAGCCACGTCTTCCGTCAGGTCGAAGTAATGGCAGCCGGCGGCCAGCGCCTGCGTGGCGGCCATGGTGGCCAAGTGGTAGGGCAGCGCGTTGATGACGGCGTCATAGCCCTTCAGCGCGGCCAGCAGCGCGGCGCCGTCGGCGGTGTCGACCACCGAGGTCTCCACCTTCAGGCTCTTCAGCGTGCTCAGCGCCTCAGCGCTGCGGTCCACCACCTTGACCTGGTAGTCGCCCGTGTTGGACAAGAGGCTGGCGATGGTATGGCCGATGTGACCGGCACCCAGGAGAACGACGCGCATCATGGTGAAAGCTCCAGACAAAAAGAACAAAAAGAGATGTGACAGCGGATGCGCAAAGTCTAGGGCGGAGTTTGGTCAGAATCCATAGTGAGTTTGACGATTCAGATGCATATTTGGTCGATATGACATTCAAATTTGCCATAATGGCCGTATGGCCACCTCCACCCCCGCCAAACGCGGCGCCAGCCGCCGCCGCAACACGGGCATCGACACAGCGCCCGCCGCCGAGGCCGGCGAGCGCCGCCGCGACGCGCTGGACCGCCAACTGATCGCGCTGCTGCAAGCCAATGCGCGCGAATCCACCGCCAACCTGGCGCGCAAGCTGGGCACGGCGCGCACCACCGTGCTGGCGCGCATCAACCGGCTGGAACGCGAAGGCGTGATCGCCGGCTACACGGTGAAGCTGGGCCAGGACATCGTCAACCAGGGCCTGCAGGCCTTCGTCGGCCTGACGGTGCAGCCCAAGGCCGGGCGAGACGTGGTGCGCCAGCTGAGCCGCATGCCCGAGGTGCGGCAGCTGTGCGCCGTCAGCGGCGAGTTCGACTACGTGGCGCTGCTGCACGCCGAATCCGCCGTGCGCATGAACGCGCTGCTGGACGAGATGGGTGAGCTGGACGGGGTGGTCAAGACCACCACCTCGGTGGCGCTGGCCTGGAAGATCGACCGTACCTGAGCGCACAGAAAGGCGGCCAGGCAGTCACAATGCACGCGTGCGGCAGGCCAGTGGGGCCGGCCACATCACCAGGAGAAGACCATGCGTGTGATGGTGTTTGTGAAAGCGACCGAGGAGAGCGAAAAGGGCATCCTCCCCCCCCAGGAATTGCTGGAGGCCATGGGCAGGTACAACGACGAGCTGGTCAAGGCCGGCATCCTGAAGGCCGGCGACGGCCTGAAGCCGTCATCGCAAGGCAAGCGCATCGCTTTCGACGGCGACAAGCGCTCGGTGATCGACGGACCGTTCGCCGCCACCCGCGAACTGGTCGCGGGTTTCTGGCAGTGGGAAGTCAAGGACATTGACGAGGCCGTCGCCTGGGTCAAGCGCTGTCCCAACCCCATGCCCGGCCCCAGCGAGATCGAAATCCGGCCGCTCTACGAGATGTCTGACTTTCAGTAGGCCGACGGGCAGCCGGCGCGGGCCGAAAACGGAGACAATCCGCGCATGAAGCAAAGCAGCATCAGCATCATTGGGGCGCCCACCGACGTGGGCGCCGGCAGCCGTGGCGCCAGCATGGGGCCGGAAGCCCTGCGCGTGGCGCAACTGGTGCCCGCCTTGCAGGCGCGCGGCCTGGACGTTGCCGACCGCGGCAACCTGAGTGGCCCCACCAACCCCTGGCTGCCACCGGTGGATGGCTACCGCCACCTGGACGAGGTGGTGCAATGGAACCGCGCCGTGCACGAGGCAGTGCACGCCGAGCTGGCCGCCGGGCGCCTGCCCATCCTGCTGGGCGGCGACCACAGCCTGGGCATAGGCTCCATCAGCGCAGTGGCGCGGCACTGCCGCGAAGCCGGCAAGAAACTGCGCGTGCTGTGGCTGGACGCCCATGCCGACTTCAACACCCACACGCTGACCCCCAGCGGCAACATCCACGGCATGCCTGTGGCCTGCCTGTGCGGCAACGGCCCCAAAGAATTGACCGAGATCGGCGGCCAGGTGCCGGCCATCAACCCCAAGTGGGTGCGCCAGATCGGCATACGCAGCGTGGACGAGGGCGAAAAGCGCCTGGTGCACGAGACCGGGTTGGACGTGTTCGACATGCGCTACATCGACGAGATGGGCATGCGCCATGCGATGGAGTTGGCCCTGGCCTTGGTGGATGCCAACACCCACCTGCACGTCAGCTTCGACGTCGACTTCCTCGACCCCGACGTCGCCCCCGGCGTGGGCACCACCGTGCGCGGCGGCCCCACCTACCGCGAAGCCCAACTGTGCATGGAAATGATCGCCGACACCGGCCGCCTGGGCTCGCTGGACGTGATGGAGCTGAACCCGGCGCTGGACGTGCGCAACCGGACCGCCGAGGTGGCCGTTGACCTGATCGAGTCGCTGTTCGGCAAGAGCACGTTGATGCGCAAGGCGGCGGGGAGATAACTGTCCAGTACGACACGAACAGCGAAATGAAAAAGAGGCGGCCGAAGCCGCCTCTTTCGATGCCAGCACCGTTCAGCGCTTGCTGTTCGGCGTGGTTTTCACCGGCACCCAGCCATGACCAGGCTGGGTGGTAGGCGGCAACGGACGATTGTCCGGAACAGTCGAGTAGTTCGGCTGTTTGCCGCCGCGAGGACCTACCTCTTGGTAGATCCCGCCTTGGTTGCCCGTGCTTTGCCCGGGCTTTTTGGTTCCTGCCATTTCAACCTCCTTGAAAAGGGCAGCTTTTTCCCGGATCATTAAAAACCTCTTCCGAAGAGACAGGTTAAACTCTGCGCTCTACGCTCGTCGTAGGCGGCTAGGCTTCACCGGATAAGGTAGCTCAGCCAAGCCACCCGCTGGACTGGAACTCCTTGGGTGGCTTTTTTCTTGGCACTCCCATTGGGCGAGTGCCAAGCAATATTAGCACAAGTTCCCACCTTTTGTATATGTTCCATTTTTGGGAACATCGTGTTAGACTGCGGCCATGATTTTGATGGGGCGCAAGCACATTGACCTGTATATCCAGCGGTCCCCTGCGGCTGGGGCAACGCTGGTTTTGTGGCTCGGGATAGCTCGGGAGGCCTCTTGGCGCAATCAGGATGACGTTCTGACAAGCTTTCCGGCGACCAAATTCTTGACGCCGAACATCGCTTATTTTTATTCAATGACGGCAGGTTGCGTTGTATCCGCGCAGATTGCCTTTAACACTGGAACTCTAATTGTGCTTGCCGTAACAGAAGTTGAATCCTCACAAACTCAAGGTTCTTGAATATGGAACTGCGCGTAATTCGTGACGATCTTCAATACGCCGCGCTCCTTGAACAGGCCAGAGAACTGGCTCTGTCTGACCCTGCCCTGGGCAGCAAAGAGGGCGAGAAGCTGGCGGTTATTGCGGTCTTGCTTGAAAAGTACGAGGAAGAACGATTTAAGTTCGACCTCCCCGATCCCGTTGAGGCGATAGTAGTGCGGCTGGCCGAACTAGGCCTGAAGCAAAAAGACCTTGCGGACATCCTCGGAAGCAAGAGCCGAGCATCTGAAGTCCTGAATCGAAAGCGGGACCTAACAGTCGAAATGATTCGAACGATTCATGAGAGGCTGAATATTCCCGCTGGAATATTGATTGGCTCTCTTAGACCAGTGCAGCCAGATGCAATTGACTTTGATTGGCAGAAATTTCCTGTCAGAGAGATGCAGAAGCGCGGTTGGTTTGACAAAGAGTTGGGAGAAGGGAAAACAGGCGAGTCACTTATTCGCTCGTTCTTTGCTCGAACATCAATTCATCGTTCACCTGTCTTTCTGCGCAAAACACTAAGTGGCATAACAAAGGAAGAAAACTTGTATGCCATTTATGCTTGGATAGCGCGAGTCTTGGTTCGGTCGCGCGAACTAAAAAAACCTGGCACACGCTATGTACATGGATCTATTACTGATGAGTTCTTGAGGCAACTCGCAAAACTCAGTAGGTCAGACCAAGGACCGCTATTGGCCAGAGAGTTTCTGGCAATGAAGGGAATAGTGTTAGTCCTTGAGCCTCATTTGCCAAAGACCAAGCTGGATGGCGCAGCTATATTGGACGAAGATGGCACTCCGGTCATTGGCTTAACTCTGCGGTACAACCGGATCGACTACTTTTGGTTTACGCTAATGCACGAACTTGTTCATGTTCAGCGCCATCTCGGAAGGACTAATTCGGCGTTTGTAGACGAGGATGACCAGAGTCACGAAAATGAACAAGAGGCAGAGGCGAACATTCTTGCAGCTGAGGCTTTCATTCCACGGCAAGTTTGGAAGAGCAGCGAAGCTTACCGGACAAAGCGAAGTGAGGCGGTCGTAAGGCTTGCCGACGCTTTGATGATTCATCCTGCAATTGTTGCTGGGCGGATTCAAAGGGAATCAGGTAGATATCACATTCTTAAAGAGTTTGCTACTCTTCAAGACATAAAAGCTATTTTTCATGTTGTTGGACCGGGTGACCACGAATGACAAGTTACGTCTACACGCCAATACTCAAGACCAAACGCGGCGAAGCTAAGGCATTGGTCAATCTAAACACTCACACTAAAGAGTGTATTCAGCCGTTTTTTGATGTATTGGCGTTAGGTGAAGGTGCATTGAATGGCAGCGATGTGCAAGAACACATTACCAAGCAGGCACTCAATATCGCCTCCTGCTGGAAGAGCCGAGGACTCTGCTATGTAGATTTATTTGATGTAACTCCGTCTGCCCGGTGCTTAAATGGGGTTCATCCGGCGACCGTCCTTCACAACAAGATCGCATCTGAGTATGTGCGTGCAATTCCAGTTGTGGGGCTAGAGCGTGACATTGCCTATAAGCTTGCCATACGCGAAGTGGTAATTACCGGTATCGACGCTATCGCCTTTCGACTTGAGGCTGAAGACATTCAGCTACCGAGCATGCTTGTCAATCGGATAAGCAGCCTCGTCTCCGAAATAGGTGCCGGTGGTTTGCCGCTTCACATATTTATGGACTTTCGATCCATTCATGGCATCTCGTCAGATGCTGTTCAGCTTCAGTTCATTAGAGCTCTATCTGAAATACGCAGGCTTGCCCCCGCACGAATTGTTTTTGCGAGTTCCGCCATTGTTCCGGACATGGCTAGCTTTAAACGAAACTCTCTCAACCGCGTAAGCCGGACGGATTTCCTTACATGGCAACAGCTTTCGGAACGCCATCAAGACGTAGCTTACGCTGACTACGGCGTAGTTCATCCAGACTACTTCGACTTTGATCCGAAGTTAATCAAGCCAGCTGCAAAAATTCGATACACCACCGACACGGAGTGGATCATTGTCAAAGGAGCATCTTGGCGAGACGACACAGCTCAGCACCACGAACTATCGAAAGCACTGGTTCGGCAACAGGATTTCCGCGGCTCCGACTCCTGGGGTGGTGAATACATCATGTCTGCCGCCGCTGGTCGACCAAAGTACGGCACTCTTGAGACCTGGGTCTCCATCGATCAAAACAACCACATCACCCATACATTGAGGCAATTGTTGGGCACCATATCTGCCAGAAGCGCCCAGAGCCAACGTGCAGCTTCATGACTGCCTACCCAATCGCTCATTAGTCAGATTTCTGTTTGGAAACGAAGGCGCTCACAAACTCGACAATTTTCTTGATCTGTCTCCGCTGGGAGCGCCAATTAACCCGATGTCGCTGGGGCGCGTGGCGAAGCGGAATCAAGGAGGAGGGCCGCAGGCCCGGGGGACATCCGCGTAGCCACGCGCACCAGCGGCGTCGGCAGCGTACCCATCACGCAGCGCTTCCTTCATGAGGTAGCGAACAAACAAAAAGGCAGCGACCTTGCGATCGCTGCCTTCAGAGTGACGCTTGCCTGAGCGAACGATCACAGGGCGATGCGCAACCCGCTCAGAACTGCGCCTTGAACTGCACACCATAGGTGCGCGGATCGTTGATGAAGCCGGTGCGGTTGTTGAAGTCAATCGCGCCAGTGACCTTCACCTGGTTGGTGATGTTGCGGCCGAACACGGCCACTTCGTACTTGCCGTTGTCCCAGGTGTAGCCGGCGCGCAGGCCGCCGATCAGCAGCGACTGGCCGGTGAACTCGGTGGACTTGTACAGGAAGAAGTTCACTTCGCTGCGGTAGCTCCAGTCGGTGTAGATGTAGAACTCACCGCCGTTGGCCATGGGGATGCCATAGCGGGCGGTGACGTTGTAGATCCACTCCGGCGCGTTGGGCAACGGGTTGCCGTTGATCAAGGCCTGGCCAGCAGCGTTCTTCGGGTTCAGCACGGTACAGCTGGCGCACACACCCACGGCCAGCGTCGGGTCCTGGATTTCGGTGTGGTTGTAGCTGACGTTGCCGGTGACCAGGAAGTTCGGCGTGATGTAGGCGTCCAGGCTGGCTTCAATACCCTGGCCCACGCTCTTGGCCGCATTCAGCAGGCGCACGGCATTGCTGCCGCCACCCACCGCCGTCAGCTGCTGGTCCTTCACTTCGTAGTGGTACGCGGTGAACGCCGCGCGGCCACGCTTGTCCCACAGGTCGCTCTTGATACCGGCTTCGTACGACGTGGTGGTTTCCGGGCCAGCCTGGTTCAGCGGGCCGAAGGGGCCTGCCGGCTGGATGGAGGAGCCGCGGAAGCCCGTGGCCACGCGGGCGTAGATGTTGGTGTCCTTGTCCAGCTTGTAGGTGGCGCTCAGGTCGCCGCTGACCTTGGAGTCGTCCGACTTGGAGCCCAGGCCGTTGCTGGTGACCGGGGGGTTCGGGTCGCCGGCGGGCAGCGGCTGGGTCAGCAGCGTCTTCTTGTCCTGCGTGTAGCGCAGGCCGGCGCGCATGCTGAACTGCGGGCTGAAGGCGTAGTTGACAGAGCCGAACACGGCCCAGGCGTCATTGGTCTGGTCGGTGCGCAGCGGCTGGCCGGATTGCACGTTGCCGCCCAGCGTGTTGTAGGTGTAGCTGTCAAAGCCGTACGACTCGTTGAAGAAGTACAGCCCGGCCTGCCACGACAGCGGCGCATTGCCCTTGGATTCGACACGGAACTCCTGCGTGACCTGCTTGTGGTCGCGGATGGAGCCGGCGGTTTCCGACGGGAAGGGGATGGTGCCCGGGCCACCGCCGGTGGGCAGGAAGGCGGCGCCGTAGCCGCCGTCGATGTCACCGCGGCTGTAGGCGGAAACGGTCTCGTAGCCCGTGATCGAGTAGATGTTGACATCGGCCAGCGACCAGTTCAGGTGCAGGTTGGCGCCGCCAGTCTGCAGGTGCTGGCTGTTGATGCCGTCGGTGAAGATCTTGGCCGGGTCGAATCCGTCCACCAGGTCGTTGGTGCCCAGCTTGATGATGTTGGCGCGGAACAGGCGGGCGCTGCCGTCCAGGTTGCGGCCATGCACACCCAGCAGGGCGCTGAAGCTGCCGCCGTCGTTGTAGCCGACCTGCACGCGCAGGGCCTTGTCGTCATAGCCTTCCAGGTTCTTGGTCGGGCCCTTGTCGTTGGTGACCCAGTCGTCGCGGCGCTGCACCTGTGCCGACACGCGCGCGCTCCAGGCGCCAGTCAGCGGCAGGTTGAAGGCGGTTTCCAGGTTGGCGGTGCCATAGGTGCCGTAGGAGGCGCTGAAATAGCCATCCAGCGCCTTGTTGGACGGGCGCACCGAGTCTATCTTGACCACGCCGGCCGGCGTGTTGCGACCGAACAAGCTGCCTTGCGGGCCGTTCAGCACTTCAACACGACCGACGTCAAACAGCGGGAAGCCCTTGAGCACCGGGTTCTCGGCCACGATGTCGTCATAGATCAGCGACACGGGCTGCGAGGCGTTGGAGCGGAAATCGGTGTTGCCGTAGCCGCGGATGTAGAAGCGCGGGAAGGAACGGCCATAGGACGATTCGATGTTCAGGCTGGGCACGCGGCCCGACAGCATGCGGATGTCTTCGCCGCTGGAGTTGATCACGTCCAGCTTTTCGCCGGACAGGGTGAACACCGAATTGGGCACGTCCTTGATGTTTTCAACGCGGCGCTCGGCCGTCACGGTCACGGCCTGCAGTTGGCCAGTGGCAGTGGTCTGGGCCACGGCTTGTGCCATGGGCCAGGCCATGGCGATGCCCAGCATCACGGGCAGGGGACGGAAGGATTTTTGGGGTTGGGGATGGGGGCGAGTCGACATGGTGCTTATTTCTCTCTCTTTATAGATTTGTGAAGGAGGGGTGAAACCACCAAGAATTATCAAATGCTGCGCCGCAAAAAATCGTGACAAGGGCGACTGTTAGGGCTTTTCGAACAGAAAAAGAAACAGGCTGTAGGGTAAACCCCACAGCCTGTTGTGTGTAGCCCCGCACAGGCAGCTTGCGCCGCCTGCCGCAGAGAAGCCGCGAACTAGTCGTCGAGCTTGAAGTTGAACTCCTGCGTGGCACGAACTTCACCGTCGGACGTGCACTTGTAGGCCATCATGGCCGAGCGAACAGCCTGGTGGTAAATGCGCGGGCCGGAGAGGATGTTCACTTCCTTCACCACGCCGTTGGAGATCACGGCCTCGGCCTTCACCACGCCAGAGATGCCTTCTTGCTGCGCCTTGCGCGGCATTTCGGGCTTCACCTGCGTGGGGCAGGCCACGCCGATGTCGGAGCGGTTGCGCACCGGTGCGGGCGGCGCCGGCGGCGGCGGCGGGGCAATCACGGCCGGGGTGGGCGGCGGCGCCGCCACAGCGGTGATGGCCGGCGCCGTGGACTGCACCGGCACGTCCGGCGGCGGCACGAACGGCGGCGGCGGCGATTCCACCTTGGGTGCCTGCGGCTCGGGCGGCTTGATTTCTTTGGGCGGCGGCGGCGGCGGCGGCGGGATGATCACCTCTTGAATCACCGCTGCTTCCAGCGGCTTCTTGACGATGTCCAGCGTCTTGCGGGCCAGTCCGCTGGCGAACAGCCAGACGATGCCGATGTGCAAAACGACAACGATCGCAATGCCCTTGTAGCGCCGGGTTGGGTCTACCGGCCTGTATTCATAGCTGCTGCTGATCATCATGGCCGTGTCACTGGACAAATTGTTCGCTGCCGATCACCGCCAGCTTGGTCAGACCCAAGCGCTTGGTGGTGGACAAGACATTGGCGACCACCTGGTACTTGGCGGCCTTGTTGGGGCGCAGATGCACCTCGGGCTGCACCGCCTGCGCGGCGGCTGCCGACATCTTGCTTTCCAGCTCGGCGCCGCTGGCCACCGGCACGCCTTGCCAGTAGACGGTGCTGCGGTCGTCAATGTCGATCTTCACCACCTCAGGCTTGTTGTTGCTGGGCGGCGCTCCCACCGGCATCTCCAGGTTGACGGCATGCAACTGGATGGGGATGGTGATGATCAGCATCACCAGCAACACCAGCATCACGTCGATCAACGGCGTGGTGTTGATGTCCATCATCACTTGGGGCTCTTCAGAGCCACCCTTTCCTACGTTCATTCCCATGGGAAGAATCCTTAAAGTGAGTCCGAGCCCGTCAACCGCCCAGAGGGGGCGGTTCGGTGATGAAGGCCACCTTGGTGATACCGGCACGCTGGCAGGCATACAACACCTTGCCCACGCCTTCGTAGTTCGCGGTCATGTCGCCGCGGATCTGCACTTCGGGCTGGGGCTTCTTCTGCGACACCGTCTTCAGCTTGTCCACCAGGTCGTTGACGCTCTTGATGCGGGCGTCAAACCAGTAGATGTTGCTTTGCGGATCAACTGAGATGACGATGTTTTCCGGCTTGGTTTCGCGCAACTCCACGCGCTCCTTGGGGAGCTCGAGCTTGATGGCGGTGGTGACGACAGGGATGGTGATCAAAAAGATGATCAACAGCACCAGCATCACGTCCACCAGCGGCGTGGTGTTGATGTCGGACATGACGGCGTCATCGTCGCCATCCGGTGAGCCAACGTTCATTGACATAGGGAATTCCTAATGTTCGCTCAACGAGCGGTTGGCAGTCAGACCTTCTTGGACGAACCCAGAATCACGGAGTGCAGGTCGCCACCGAAGGCGCGCACGTCATCCATCACGACCTTGTTGCGGCCGACCAGGAAGTTGTAGGCCAGCACGGCCGGCACGGCAACTGCCAGGCCGATGGCGGTCATGATCAGGGCTTCACCCACGGGGCCGGCCACCTTGTCGATGGAGGCTTGGCCGGAGGCGCCGATGCTGGTCAGGGCGTTCAAGATGCCCCACACCGTGCCGAACAGGCCGACGAAGGGGGAGACGGAACCCACAGTGGCCAGGAAGGACAGGCCGGACTGGGTGCTGCGCTGGACGCGCTCGATGGCGCGCTGGATGCCCATGGTGACCCAGTCGCTCAGCGGGATGTGACCCATCAGGCCTTCGTGCTTCTTGGTGGCTTCCAGGCCGGCTTCGGCGATGAAGCGGTAGGGGCTGCTCATTTCCAGAGCGGCAGCGCCTTGCTGCACGGTGCCGGCGGTCCAGAAGTCCGCAGCGGCGGCCTTGGACTGGCGGCCAATCTTGGACTGCTCCAGCAGCTTGACGAACATGATGTACCAGGAACCCACAGACATGATGATCAACAGGATCAGCACGGTCTTGGTGATGTAGTCGGAACCTTTCCACAGCGCTTCCAGGCCATAGGGGTTTTCGCCATGGGCACCGGCAGCGGGGGCGCCTGCGGCGGCGGGCGCGGGGGCAGCAGCAGCAGCGGGCGGGGCCACGGTGGCCGAGGCTGCGTCAGCAGCAGCGGGTGCAGCGGGGGCTTGCGCTTGTGCGGCCGTGCCCAGGAAGGCGAAGGCAGCCAAAACTGCTGCGCCGGTCAAAGCGCGAATGAAAGATTTCGTGTTGATTGACACAACGGTTTCCTTTTGAGATTGAGAGGCAGCGGTATTGAACTGGTATTGTAGTGAACTCTAAAGGAACTCTCTACCCAACCGCACACACTTTTACGTACAAGATTTGCACTTGTGATTGAACACAACGCAAAAGCCGGGCCAAGCCGGACAGGCTTTCTACGTCACCAGGTTTTGTCAGCCCGCCAGCACGCATGCACGCGCCCGCACCCCGGCCGAAAAGGGGGCCCATTCTAACACGGTGCCAGTTCAACTGACCCCAAGCTGACGGGCTACTTCTCCAACTCTTTACATGGCGGCTCTCCAGCAAATGTAGTTTTACTCGTTGCAAGCCTTGTGCCAAGGGCACACGGCCCGCAACGCGAATTGCCGCCAAGCCGACTATCTTACGGCATCGCGTATGCGGGTTTTCCCCATGCACCATTTTCAGGCACCACTCAGCAAAGCCGCATTGCCACCAGCGGCGGTGGTGTTCACGGTGACCGTTTGCTCGGCGCAGAAGCGGTGCAGGTAGTAAGGGCCACCGGCCTTGGGGCCGGTGCCGCTCAAGGCCTCGCCACCGAACGGTTGTACGCCAACTACGGCGCCGATCATGTTCCGGTTCACGTACACATTGCCGATTCTGGCCTGCGCGGCTAGTGCTTGGGCCCGCGAATCAATGCGGGTCTGAAGACCCAAGGTCAAGCCGTAGCCCAGCGCGTTGATCTGCGCCACCACCGCCAGTGGGTCACCGCCCCAGCGCACCACCTGCAATACCGGCCCGAAGATCTCGTGCCGCACGTCGGCGATGGAGGCGACCTCGAACATGTGAGGCCCTATCAAATGGCTTGGCGCACCAGCTGACGCACCAACTTGGGCCATGGCCGTGGGTACGTGCAAGGGCTTGGCCTGAGCCTGCAAGCGGCGCAGGTGCTGCTGTATGCCGTCGAAGGCCTCGGCATCGATCACCGGCCCCACATCGGTGCTCAGCTGCGCGGGGTCGCCCACCACCAGTTCCTGTGCAGCGCCCTGGATCATGGCGATGACGCCGTCGGCCACGGCCTCGTGCACACACAGCAGGCGCAGCGCCGAGCAGCGCTGGCCGGCACTGCGGAAGGCGGACTGCACCACCGCATCGGCCACCTGCTCGGGCAGCGCGGTGGAATCCACCAGCATGGCATTGATGCCGCCGGTCTCGGCGATCAGCGGGATGATGGGGCCGTCCTTGGCCGCCAGCGCGCGCTGGATGATCTTGGCCACCTGGGTGGAGCCGGTGAAAACCACGCCGGCAATCTCCGACAGCGCCACCAGCGCCGCACCCACTGTCTCGCCTGGACCGTGCAGCAGTTGCACCGCATCAGCCGGCACACCGGCCGCATGCAGCAGCCGCACCGCCGCCAGCGCCACGGCAGGGGTCTGCTCGGCCGGCTTGGCCAGCACGGTGTTGCCGGTGGCCAGCGCGGCGGCCACCTGGCCCATGAAGATGGCCAACGGGAAATTCCACGGGCTGATGCAGACCCAGACGCCGCGTCCGCTGAGCCGCAGCTCATTGCTCTCGCCAGTGACGCCAAACAGCGCCGGCCTGACACCGTGGGCCCCGCCGGCCCAGGCGGCAGGCAGCGCTGGCAGGGCCAGCGGGCGCATCAGCACTTCGGCCTGGTCGGCGTAGTAGCGCAGGAAGTCCACCGCCTCGCGCACCTCGGACACGGCGTCGCCCCAGGTCTTGAAGGCCTCGCGCACCAGCACGGCGCAAAAAGCCGGCAGTTGCTGCTCCAGCGCGTCAGCGGCGCGGCGCAGCACGGCGGCACGCTCGGCCACCGGCGTGCCATTCCATGGCGCAAAGCTGTGGTCCGCGCGCTGCCAGGCCTGGCCGGCCTGCGACGGGTCGAATTCGGGCACCTGGGGCACGCTGGAGGACTGAAGCGCCGCCAACAGCGGCTCGCGCATGGCGGGCACGGTCAGGTCCAGGCCGCTGCTGTTCTTGCGTGCGCCGCTGGGGTTGCCGTCCGCGCTGTAGCCAAACAGGTTCACCGGCAGCGGCAGCGAGCTGTTCGCCTCCAGACGCAGCGGCGAGATCAGCAGTTCGTCCATGCCCACGGACTCGTCGGCCAGCTGGTGCACGAAGGACGAGTTGGCGCCGTTTTCCAGCAGCCGGCGCACCAGGTAGGCCAGCAGGTCGCGGTGCGCGCCCACCGGGGCGTAGACGCGACAGGCGATCAGCGGGTTCTTCAGCACCTCGCGGTACACGCCCTCGCCCATGCCATGCAAGCGCTGCAGCTCGAACGCCGCGCCGGTGCGCGCACCCATCTGCAGGATGGCGGCAATGGTGGCGGCGTTGTGGGTGGCGAACTGCGGGTAGATGGCGTCGGGCGCCTCCAGCAGCGCGCGGGCGCAGGCCAGGTAAGAGATGTCGGTGTGGTGTTTGTGGGTGAACACCGGGTAACAGGGCAAGCCCAATTCCTGTGCCCGCTTGACCTCGGCGTCCCAATAGGCGCCCTTGACCAAACGGCACATCAGGCGCACGCCGTGCTTGCGGGCCAGGCCGGCCACATGCTCTATCAACTCCAGCGCGCGCGTCTGGTAGGCCTGCATGGCCAGCCCCAGGCCGCGCCACTTGGGGCATTCGGCGCCGACCTTGGCCACCAGCGCCTCGAACACGTCCAGCGACAGCTCCAGCCGGTCCACCTCTTCGGCGTCTATGGTCAGGTTGATGTTGGCGGCAGCCGCCATCTCGCACAGCTGCCACACCAGCGGCACCAGCTCGGCCATCACGCGCGCGTGCTGCGCATCCTCATAGCGCGGGTGCAGGGCGCTGAGCTTGATGGAGATGCCATCGCCCTCCTCCAGCGTGCTGCCGGGCGGCTTGGCGGCGGCAATGGCCTGGATGGCGTTGCGGTAGCTGTGCAGGTAGCGCCGGGCGTCCTCGGCGGTGCGGGCGCCCTCGCCCAGCATGTCGTAGCTGAAGCGCAACTGCTTCTGGCGCGCGCGCGCATCGCGCGCCTCGCCCATGGCGTCGTCAATGGTCTGACCCAGCACGAACTGGCGACCCAGCAACTGCACCGCGCGCAACGTGGCAGACACCACGGTGCGTGCGCCCAGGCGCGACAACAGGCCCGGCCCACCGGCAGCGCCCGGCTCGGGCAGGAACACCTTGGACATGCTGATGGCGGCCGACGACAGCCGCGCCAGCACCTTGTCGCCAGCACCATCAAAATCGGCCCGGCCCAACTGGTCGGCCGTCAGTGCGATCGCGGTCTCGGCATCGGGCACGCGCAGCAAGGCCTCGGCCAGGCGCATCAACGCCAGGCCCTCGGCGCTGGAGATGGGGTACTCCTTCAGCAGGCTTTCCATGGCCCAGAAAGGCGGCGGGTTCTCGCGCACCGCCTGCACCCAAGGCACAGCCACCTTGGCGGCTGTGGCCCAGTCCAGTGCATGGGCCAGCGCAGCCAGGCGCTGCGACACCACGTCGGATTCAGGTCGGTAGGGAAAAGGCAAACGGGAAGAGCTGGACATGCGGAAACTGCGGAAAATTTGGTGAATCGTGCGATGATTACCGCAAATGCGGTGAATATTTCACCTATTAATTGCCTGACTTCTGAATAATTAACCAAACATGGACGGCAAGCTGGCGGATCTGGACCGCATCGACCTGAAGATTCTGGACGCGCTGCAGCAAGACGGCCGGGTCTCCAACCTGAAGCTGGCCGAAACCGTGGCACTGTCCCCCACCGCCGTGCTGGCGCGGGTGCAACGGCTGACCAAGGACGGCTACATCCTGGGCTACCAGGCCCGGCTGGACCCGGCCAAGCTGGGCGCGGGCATGACGGTGTTCGTGGAAGTGCTGCTGGACCGCACCACGCCCAATGTGTTCGATGCCTTCAAGGCCGCCGTGCAGGTGCACGCCGAAATCCTGGAATGCCACATGGTGGCCGGCGGTTTCGACTACCTGCTGAAGACCCGCATGGCCGACATGACGGCCTACCGTGCGTTCGCCGGCACCGTGCTGTGGCAACTGCCGGGCGTGCGCGAGACGCGCACCTATGCGGTGATGGAGGAAGTGAAAAACTCCACGCTGCTCAAGCTGGTCTGACGGCATCAGGCCATGGCAGCCGCAGCGCCACGCGCCACGGAGAAGCTGGGCAAATGTAAATCCCGGTTGCACACGGTTCCCAAGCCGGCGGACTTTGGCCACAATGGTCCATCACTTTTTGAAGGGGACCGGAGTGAAGAAACAGCACCTTGTCATGGCAGGCCTGCTGGCCCTGGCCAGCCTGGGCGCCCACGCACAGCAGAAGCCCGGCCTGTGGGAAATCACCAGCAAAATGGCTGGCGGCGGCGCTGACAGCGAAAAAATAGCCAAGGCGCAAGCCCAGATGCAGGCGCAGATGGCGGCCATGTCGCCCGAGCAACGCAAGATGGTGGAAGGCGCGATGGCCAAGAACGGCGTGCAGATGGGCGCGGGTGGCCCCGGCGGCGGCATGACGATGAAGGTGTGCGTGACGGAGGAGATGGTCAAGCGCGGCCAGATGTCCACCGGCCAGGCGGCCCAGCATGGCTGCACCAACACCCTGTCGCCACGCGTGGGCAACACCATGAAGATGAGCTTCACCTGCACGCAGCCGCCCTCCAGCGGTGAAGGCACGTTCACCTTCAACGGTGCCGAGTCTTACACCATGCAGATGACCACCCGCGCGACACGCGGCGGCGCCGAACACCAGATGAGCATGCAAGCCACAGGGCGCTGGCTGTCGGCCGACTGCGGCAGTGTCAAACCGATCACGCTGCCCAAGCAGTAAGGAAGGCAGCGGCTCTGGTTTTGCCGCAGGGCCGCCCCAAGGCAAAACGCGGCCCCCTCGGGGGGCAGGACGGACACGAAGTGCCGGACGTGGGGGCTAGCTAACTTCGGGCGCCGAAAATAGCCGTGCCCACGCGCACCATCGTGCTCCCGGCGCGCACCGCCGCCTCCAGGTCGGCGCTCATGCCCATGGACAGCGTGTCCCAGCGCGGCGCCTGATCGCCCAACGCGGCGCCCAGCTCGTCAAACAGCGCGCGGGTGCGCTGGTGCACCGCCAGCGCCTCCGCCTCGTTGGCAGGCTCAGGAATGCTCATGAGGCCGCGCAATTGCAGCCGCGGCAATACCGCGGTGGCGCGCGCCAGTGCCAGCGCCTCCCCCATGGCCACACCCGACTTGTTGGCACCGCCGTCCACATTCACCTGCAGGCACACGTTCAGCGGCGGCAGGGTGGCCGGCCGCTGCTCGCTCAGCCGTTGGGCGATCTTCAGCCGGTCCACCGAATGCACCCAGTGGAATTGCTCGGCCACCGGGCGGGTCTTGTTGCTTTGCAGCGGGCCTATGCAGTGCCACTCGATGGCCAGGTGCGTCAGCGCCGCCATCTTGTCCAGCGCCTCCTGCACGTAGTTCTCGCCAAAGGCGCGCTGGCCGGCGGCGAAGGCCTGGGCCAGCGCCTCGGGGCCGCAGGTCTTGGAGACCGCCAGCAGGGCCACCTGGTCAGCCGGCCGGCCGGCCGCCGCACACGCCTGGGCCAAACGCTGGCGAACGTGCTGGAGGTTCTGCGCAATCATGGTCATAATTGACGGCGAGCGTATCAAAAAAACTTCCGGGGGATTCGTGGACATTACCCAACTGCTGGCCTTCAGCGTGAAGAACAAGGCGTCCGACCTGCACTTGTCGGCCGGACTGCCGCCCATGATCCGCGTGCACGGCGACGTGCGGCGCATCAATGTGGAGCCGCTGGACCACAAGGCGGTGCACGCCATGGTGTACGACATCATGAACGACACCCAGCGCAAGGTGTACGAGGAATTCCTGGAAATCGACTTCTCGTTCGAGATCGACGGCCTGGCGCGCTTCCGCGTCAACGCCTTCAACCACCAGCGCGGCGCCGGCGCGGTGTTCCGAACCATTCCCAGCAAAATCCTGTCGCTTGAGCAGTTGAACGCGCCCAAGATCTTCGGCGAACTGGCCTTGAAACCGCGCGGCATGGTGCTGGTGACCGGCCCCACCGGCTCGGGCAAGTCCACCACGCTGGCGGCCATGGTCAACTACCTGAACGAAACCGAGTTCGGCCACATCCTGACGGTGGAAGACCCGATCGAGTTCGTGCACGAATCCAAGAAGTGCCTGATCAACCAGCGCGAAGTCGGCCCGCACACGCTGAGCTTCGCCGCCGCCTTGAAGTCCGCACTGCGCGAAGACCCGGACGCCATCCTGGTGGGCGAAATGCGCGACCTGGAAACCATTCGCCTGGCCATGACGGCAGCCGAAACCGGCCACCTGGTGTTTGGCACGCTGCACACCTCCAGCGCGGCCAAGACGATTGACCGCATCATCGACGTCTTCCCCGCCGATGAAAAGGAAATGGTGCGCGCGATGCTCTCCGAGTCGCTGCAGGCGGTGATCTCGCAGACACTGTGCAAGACCAAGGACGGCCAGGGCCGCGTGGCGGCGCACGAGATCATGCTGGGCACGCCCGCCATCCGCAACCTGATCCGCGAGGCCAAGGTGGCGCAGATGTACTCCTCCATCCAGACCGGCAACAATGTGGGCATGCAGACGCTGGACCAGAACCTAACCGACCTGGTGCGGCGCAATGTGATCTCCCCGGCCGAGGCGCGCGGCAAGGCCAAGATCCCGGAAAACTTCCCCGGCTAAAGACAGAGCCCCCAGCGCCATGGAACACCCGGTCACCGATTCGCCAGGCGCTGTGCGTGAGCCGCAAGGCGCGGCCGCCGGCCGCGCGCCAGCGTCCAACCTGCTGTTCACCACCGCGTTTGCCGACCTGGGGCTGGATGCCACGCTGATGACGCCGTGGAGCGCCCGCAGCACAGAGCTGGGTACCAAGCCCCTGGCCCCCGAGCGCGGCGCGCAGCTGATGCAGGCGCTGTGGGAGAAGGACAAGTTCATGAGCCGGTTGGGCCCGCAGGCCGTGGGCCGCATGCAACCGTTCTTCGACTTCTGCAAGGTGAAGCCGGACTGCGACATCATCCGCCAGGACGAATACGGCAACTTCATGGTGGTGCTGCTGTCGGGCACCATCGCGGTGGACCGCATGCAGCCCTGGGGCGAGCGGCTGCGGCTGGCCGAAACCCGCCCGGGTGAAATACTGGGTGAAATGTCGCTGCTGGACAGCGGCATGCGATTTTCCGCATGCACCACCGTGGGTGAGTGCGAAATCGGCGTGCTCAGCGCCGATGCCATGGACGACATGATGCTGGCCGACCCGCCGTTGGCCGCCAACCTGATCGCCCTTCTAGCCCGCAAGCTGTCATTGCGCCTGCGCGTGGTGAGCGCGCGTCTCAGTGAACAGAAATGAACCCTAGGGAGTAACACCCGCCATGGAACGCGATCAGGCCACAAAATTCATCAATGACTTGCTCAAGCTGATGGTCAGCCGCAATGGCAGCGACTTGTTCATCACCGGCGACTTCCCGCCCGCCGTCAAGGTGGACGGCAAGGTGACCAAGGTGTCGCCGCAGCCGCTGACCGGCGCGCACACGCTGGCGCTGGCGCGCTCCATCATGAACGACAAGCAGGTGGCGGAGTTCGAACGCACCAAGGAGTGCAACTTCGCCATCTCGCCGCCGGGCGTGGGGCGCTTCCGCGTCAACGCCTTCATCCAGCAGGGCAAGGTGGGCATGGTGCTGCGGGTGATCCCCATGGTGCTGCCCACCATCGACAGCCTTGGCGTGCCGCAGGTGCTGAAAGAGGTGGCCACCAGCAAGCGCGGCCTGGTCATCCTGGTGGGTGCCACCGGCTCGGGCAAGTCGACCACATTGGCCGCCATGGTGGACTGGCGCAACGAAACCACCTACGGCCACATCATCACCATCGAGGACCCGGTGGAATTCGTGCATCCGCACAAGAACTGCGTGGTGACGCAGCGCGAGGTGGGCCTGGACACCGACAGCTGGGAGGCGGCGCTGAAGAACACGCTGCGCCAGGCGCCCGACGTGATCCTGATGGGCGAAATCCGCGACCGCGAAACCATGGAGCACGCGGTGGCCTTTGCCGAGACCGGCCACTTGTGCCTGGCCACGCTGCACGCCAACAGCGCCAACCAGGCGCTGGACCGCATCATCAACTTCTTCCCCGAAGAGCGGCGCCCGCAGTTGCTGATGGACTTGTCGCTGAACCTGAAGTCGCTGGTGTCGCAGCGGCTGATCCCCAAGCAGGACGGCAAGGGCCGCACGGCGGCGATCGAAATCCTGCTGAACACCCCGCTGATCTCCGACCTGATCTTCAAGGGCGAGGTGTCCGAGATCAAGGAAATCATGAAGAAGAGCCGCAACCTGGGCATGCAGACCTTCGACCAGGCGCTGTTCGATGCCTACGAGAACAACATGATCACCTACGAGGACGCGCTGCGCAACGCCGACTCACTGAACGACCTGCGCCTGCAGATCAAGCTCAACAGCCAGCGCGGCCGCAGCCAGGACCTGAGCGCCGGCACCGAGAATTTCGCCATCGTTTAAGCCACTTTTCGTCAACCTTCACGAGCGCCGGCATTCGCCGGCGCATCTTTTTGCCATGCCCAACATCAATCCGAAAACTTACGAAACCACTCCTTCGCGCAAAACCGCCTTCCTGGGCCTGGGCGTGATGGGCTACCCCATGGCCGGCCACCTGGCCCGCGCCGGCCACGCCGTGACGGTGTACAACCGCAGCGCCGCCAAGGCCGCCGCCTGGTGCGCCGAATTCGCCGACAGCGCGGCACCACGCTCCGGCGCCACACCGCGCGAGGCCGCGCAAGGCGCCGAGTTCGTGTTCTGCTGCGTCGGCAACGATGACGACCTGCGCAGCGTGGTGCTGGGCGCCGACGGCGCACTGGCCGGCATGCAGCCGGGCAGCGTGTTCGTGGACCACACCACCGCCTCGGCCGCCGTGGCGCGCGAGCTGGCCGCAGCCGCCAAGGACAAAGGCATCACCTTCATCGACGCCCCGGTGTCCGGCGGCCAGGCCGGCGCCCAAAACGGTTTGCTGACGGTGATGTGCGGCGGCGACGCCACCGCCTTCGCCAGCGCCCAACCGGTGGCCATGGCCTTTTCGCGCGCCGTCACCCTGCTGGGCGACAGCGGCGCCGGCCAACTGGCCAAGATGGTCAACCAGATCTGCATCGCCGGCCTGGTGCAGGGCCTGTCTGAGGCCATCGCCTTCGGTCAGCGCGCCGGCCTGGACATGGCGCAGGTGCTGGACGTGATCGGCAAGGGTGCCGCGCAAAGCTGGCAGATGGACAACCGCGGCAAGACCATGGTGGCCGACAAGTTTGACTTTGGCTTCGCCGTCGACTGGATGCGCAAGGACCTGGGGCTGGTGCTGGACGAGGCCAAGCGCAACGGCGCGCGGTTGCCGGTGACCGCGCTGGTGGACCAGTTCTACGCCGACGTGCAGCAGATGGGCGGCCAGCGCTGGGATACGTCCAGCCTGATCAAGCGCTTGAAATAGCGCCCTGAGCAGGCCATAGCCAGAGGCTAAGGCTTCCTAGGCGTCGCGTCGGACACAGGCGCTGGCCCGGCAGGCGGCGGCACCAGGCGTTTGAGCTCATCCTCGCTGATGATCTCGAGCACCCGCACCACCTTCTGCACACCGGTGGTGGTGCGCGTGACTTCGGTCGCCAGGTCGGCCTCGCGCTGGGTCACGCGGCCCATCAGGTAGACGGTGCCGCGCTCGGTCACCACCTTGAAGGCGTTGGCGTAGAGGTTCTTCTCGTCCACCATCGCGGCCTTCACGCGCGTGGTCACCAGCGAATCGGTGGAGCGCTGCGACAGCGTGGAGATGCCCAGCACCGCCGTGTCGTTGACCACGGTGCGCACGTTTTCCACCTTGCCGGCCACTTGCTCGGCGGTCTGGCGGTCCTGCTCGCTGGCCACCTCGCCGGTCAGCAGCACCTGGCGGTTGTAGCTGGTGACGTTGACGTGGGCCTTGTCGCCCAGGGCCTCGCGGATCCGGCTGGCGCCGCGGAACTCGATGCCCTCGTCCTCCAGCTGGGCGCCCGAGGTGCGGCGGTCAATGGCGGTCATCACGCCGACGGCAGCGCCGCCAACGAGGATTGGAAAACAGCCGCTCAGGCTGCCACCCAGCACCAGCGCGGCCACCGCCGTCTTGGCCGTGGCCCAATATCTTCCCCGATTCGTCGTCATGGTCATGGTGGGTTTTCCTGTTCACCTAAAAGCTGGGCGTCCACCGCATCGCAGATGCAGTGCAGCGCCAGAATATGCACCTCCTGGATGCGGGCGGTGCGGTCATGCGGCACGCAGATGTGCACGTCGGTGTCGCGCAGCGCGTGCGCCATCTTGCCGCCGCCACGCCCCGACAGGCCCACCACCACCATCTCGCGCTCGTGCGCGGCATCGATGGCGGCCAGCACATTGGCCGAGTTGCCGCTGGTGGAGATGGCCAGCAGCACGTCGCCGGGCGAGCCCAGGGCACGCACCTGGCGCGAGAAGATGCTGGCGAAGTCGTAGTCGTTGGCGATCGCGGTCAGGATCGAACTGTCGGTGGTCAGCGCGATGGCGCCCAGCTCGGGCCGCTCGCGCTCAAAACGGCCGACGAACTCGGCCGAAAAGTGCTGGGCGTCAGCCGCCGAGCCGCCGTTGCCGCAGGCCAGCACCTTGCCGCCACTGGTCACGCAGGCCAGCATGGCCTGCACCGCCGCCGCGATGGGCTTGCTCAGAACCTGGGCCGACTGGTATTTCAGGTCGGCGCTGTCGATGAAGTGCTGTTCTATCCGTTGCTCTAGCATGGCCCGGATGATAACCGCGAGGCATGGCTTTTCACCGCATCGCCACAGCGGTGACATTCGGTGACAAGTTCCGGCTCAGCCGGCGTCAAATGCCGCCTTGAGCCAGGTCATGCCCGCGGGCTCCACCGCCACCACATCAAAGCGGCATGGCGGCGGCGCAGGCAGGCGCATCAGGTAGTGCCGGGCGGCCAGCACGATGCGCCGCTGCTTGACGCCGCCCACGCTGGCGGCCGCACCGCCGTGGCTGGCGCTGGCCCGGCGGCGCACCTCGACGAACACCAGCGTGCCGTCGGCGTCGCGCATCACCAGGTCGATTTCGCCGCCGCCACGCCCAGGCGTCCGATAATTGCGTTGCAGCAGGCGCAGACCGGCCTGTTGCAAATGCCGCAGCGCCTGGTCTTCGGCGGCGTCGCCCACCGCCTTGGTGGTGGGGGTGGCCGCCGCGCCGGGCTGTGCTTTCTGGTCTTTGGAAAAAAGGGACACGTCTTTTGGCTTCCAGTTATGCAAGCGCGCTGGCCGCGGCCCGCGAGGCCGCCGGCAACCAGCATTATCCGCAGGGCGCGCTGTACGTGGTGGCCACGCCCATAGGCAACCTGGCCGACATCAGCCTGCGCGCACTGCATGTGCTGGCGCTGGCCGACTGCGTCGCCTGCGAGGACACCCGCCACACCCAGACGCTGCTGCGCGCCTACGGCCTGGACCGCGCCGCGCACGCGCTGCTGGCGGTGCACCAGCACAACGAGGCCGAAGCCGCCCACACGGTGATTGCCCGCCTGCAACAAGGCCAGCGGGTGGCCTACGTCAGCGACGCCGGCACGCCCGGCATCAGCGACCCCGGCGCGCGCCTGGTGGCGGCCGTGGCCGCGCTGCAATTGCCCGTGGTGCCGTTGCCCGGCGCCAGCAGCGTGACGGCGCTGCTCAGCGTGGCCGGTGTGGGCAGCGACAGCGAGCACCAGCACGGCTTCATTTTCCAGGGCTTCCTGCCCGCCAAGGCGGGTGAGCGCACGCAAGCGGTTGAGCAACTGGCCACCGAGCACCGCGCCGTGGTGCTGCTGGAGGCACCCCACCGCATCGAGGCGCTGGCCGACAGCCTGAAGGCACTGGGCGAGCGCCGCATCACCGTGGGGCGGGAGCTGACCAAGCAGTTCGAGGAAATTGCCACCATGCCGGCCCAGGCGTTGACGGGCTGGCTGGCGCAGCAGCCGCAGCGCACCAAAGGTGAGTTCGCGCTGGTGTTGCACCCGGCCCCGGTCGCTGCCGATGCCGGCCATGACCTGAAGGTGCTGAAGCTGCTGCTGCCCGAGTTGCCGCTGAAAACCGCCGTGAAGCTGGCGGCGGACATCACCGGTCAGTCGCGCAATGCCTTGTATGACGCCGCGCTGGCCTTGAAAAAAACCGAAAACTGAGCCGCCGTCGGCATCGTCCAGCCCGGTGTCTACAGTGACACCGGCCCACCGGCAGACTTCTGCGTGGCCTCGCGCGCCCTTTGCTGGCGCACCCGGTCCACATACTGGTCGGCCAGCTTCAACTGCTCGCCCATGATCTTGTTGTTCTGGCCCATGACGTCGATGGCCTTGGCGCGGAAGCTGTCCATCGCGTCCATGGCCTTGAAGGTCTGGTCGAACATTTCCTTGATCTTGTCGATGCCTATCATGGGGTTGGCCGCGAACTGGGCGGTCTTGTCCACGTGCGCGTTGAGCTGGCGCCCGGTCTCGGCGATCAGGTTTTCGATGCTGGCGTTCACGCCCTGCAGCATCTCCATCACCTTGATCTGGTTGCCGGTGGCCCGCGCCACGGTCTGCGCCACTGCCAGCGCGCTCATGCCCGTGGTGGCCACACGCGTACAGCCATTGATCATCTCGCGACCGGTCTTCTTCAGCACGTCCAGCGCCAGGTAGCCGTTGGTGCACACCGCCTGCTGGGTCAGCATGTCGGTCAGGTTCTGGCGGGCGTAGAACAGCACCTCCTGCTGCAGCGCGGTGGCCCGTTGCGGGTCGGTCGCCTGCAGGCTGTCCACCTTGGCCGCCAGCTGGCCGTCCAGCGTCTCGGCAAAATGAATGGCGGCGGCCAGCTTCTGCATGCCGTCCCACAGCCGGGTGCGCGTGGCCTCGACCTCCACCACGTCGCGCTGCATGTCGTCGCGCGCGCTGTAGATCTGCTGCATGCTCTTTTGCAGTTGCGTGCCCGCGCTCTCGAACTTGCGGAAATACGCCTGCAGCTTGTTGCCATAGGGGATCAGGCCGAACAGCTTGTTGGGCTGCAACAGGTCGCCGTCCTTGCCGGGGTTGAGCTCGTCCAGGTGCCCGCGCATGTCCTGGATGGCCTTGAAGGCGGAACTGTCTTCGATGCCAACGAAGTTGCGCTGCATGAAGCGGCCCTGCATCATGCTGGAGGCGATGGATATCTCCTCCTTGCCCAGCGCGAAGGCGCTGTCGAGCTTGGCGCGGAAGGCGTCGCTCTGGACGTCCTCGGTCAACAGGCCCTGCATGAAGCGGTCGACCTGTTCCTCCACCGCCGTTTTGGTGGCAGGCGCCAGCGGCACCGCCGTTTTGGCGGCGGGTGCGGCCAACGGCGTCAGCACCTCGGGCGGCGTCAACTGGAAGCTGGCGGGCGTGGCAGTGTTGGTCTGCTGCGTGCTGTCGGACATCACATGCTCCTTTTTAAGCGTTCAGATGCGTCACAAGCTCAATGCGCGCATGTTACTGGCCTTTTGCCCCTGCGTTTTTTCCGCGATACTGCGGAGCCATGAACAAAGCAAGCAAGGTCGTCATCACCGCCGTGTTGCTGGCCGCCTTCGGCGGCGCGGCCTACCTGTCGGTGTACAAGACCGGGCAGCAGCCGCAGGGCAGCGGGGCCTTGAGCGGCGTGGCCGGCAAGCTGACCGGTGCCGTGCCGGTGCAGGAGCTCAGTGGCCTGATCGCGGTCGACGTGGAACCCTACTTCCAGGACGAGCGGGTGCAGCGTGCCCTGGCCGCCCACGGCTACCGGCTGAAAGTCAGCCGCGTGGGCTCACGCGACATGGCGGCGCGCGTGGTGTCGGGCCAGATGCCCGATTTCTTCTACCCGTCCGGCGTGGTGGCCGCCAACCAGATCGCCGACGCGGCGAAGAAGGCCAACCTCGCCGCCACGCCGTACTCGCCCATCTACACGCCGATGGTGATCGCCTCCTGGACACCCATTGCGCAGATCCTGGCGGCCAACGACATGGCGCGCGAGGCCAGCCCCGGGGTGTGGAATGTCGACCTGGCCAAGCTGACGCAGACCATGCTGGACAAAAAGCGCTGGAAGGACCTGAAAGGCGCCCAGGCCTATGACGTGGGAAAAAGCGTGCTGGTCTCCACCACCGACGTGCGCAAAAGCAATTCGGCCGCCATGTACCTGGCGCTGACCAGCTATGCCGCCAACGGCGGTGAACTGGTGACCGACCGCGAAAACGCACAGAAGATGGCGCGCGCGGTGGTGGGCCTGTTCAAGCGCCAGGGCTACCAGGAAAACTACGTCAACGGCAATTTTGACGACTACGTGTCCATCGGCATCGGCAAGACGCCGATGGCCTTCATCTACGAAAACCAGCTGGTCAACTACGCCATGGCCAAGAAAGGCCTGGCGCCGGGCATGGTGCTGCTGTACCCGCAGCCCACGTTGTTCAACAAGGTGGTGTTCGTGGCCAGCAGCGAGCGCGCCAAGAAGCTGGGCGAGTTGCTGGCCGCCGATGCGGACCTGCAGCGCCTGGCGGTGGAATACGGTTTTCGCATCGCCGACAGCGGGTATTTCGTCAAGAGCGCCAAGGCGGCCGGCCTGGCGGTGGAAGAACGCATCACCCAGGTGATCGACCCGCCCAGCTTCGAGATCATGGGCGAGATGATCGACGTCATCAGCCGCGAGATGGCGCAGTAGGCGGCCAGCTGCACAGGCTGCCATCGTTTTCAACCAACAGGGAGCACCACGTGGCCAATGGGAAAACAATGATCTTGGGCGGTTTGCTGCTGGCGGCCATCGTCCTCGCCCAGTGCAAGGGCAAGCCCGACACAGACACCGCGGGCCCGGCCCAGCCCCAGCAGCCGGCGGCGCAGATCTTCACCGTGTTGGCCACCACCGATTTGAAAGACGCCCAGCCGCTGGAAGAGATGGTTGAAAAGGCCACCGGCGTCAAGCTCAAGTTCAACTACGGCGGCACCATGGAAAGCACCGAGGCGGTGCAAACCGGCAAGGCCAATGCCGACGCCGCCTGGTTCGCCAACGCCAAGTATTTGCTGTCCGACCCGCAGGGCCAGGCGCGCGTCAAGCTGCAGGAAAAGATCATGCTGTCGCCCATCGTGGTGGGCGTCAGCGAAAGCCAGGCCAAGACGCTGGGCTGGGACCAGCCGCAGGGCGCCGGCAGCAAGGTGACCTGGAGCGACATTGCCCAGGCTGCCAAGGACGGCAAGCTGCGCTATGCACTGTCCAACCCGGCCACCTCCAACCAGGGCTTCATGGCGCTGATGGGCGTGGTGGCCTCGGCAGCGCAAAAGTCCGAAGCGCTGACGGCGGCCGACGTCAACCGCGAGGCGATTGCCGGCTTCGTCAAGGGCTACAAGCTGGTGGGCGACAACAGCAGCTACCTGAGCGAGAAGTTCATCGAGCAGCAAGGCAGCCGCATCAATGCCTTCATCAACTACGAAAGCTGGCTGCTGTCGCTGAACCAGTCGGGCAAGCTGCGCGAAAAGCTGACACTGGTCTACCCGCACGAGGGTGTGGCCACGGCCGACTACCCGCTGATGCTGCTCAATGACGCCAAGCGCGAGCAGTATCTGAAGGTGGTGGCCTACCTGAAGGGCGAAGCGGCACAGACCTGGCTGGCCAAGACCACGCTGCGCCGCCCGGTCAACAGCGAGGTGGCCAAGGCACAGGCCGGGCTGTTCCCGCAAGGCAGCCTGCTGGTGGAACTGCCGTTTTCCACCGACCGGGCGCTGGCCGACGGGCTGATTGACGCCTACCTGAACGAATTCCGCACGCCCATCGCCTCCACGTTCGTGCTGGACGTCAGCGGCAGCATGAACTCCGGCGGGCGGCGCCAGCAACTGGTGCAGGCCCTGCAGTACATTGCCGGTGACGACAGTTCGCTGACCGGGCGCATCGCGCGCCTGACCAGCCGCGAGAAAGTGTGGATGCTGACTTTCTCGGAGAAGGTCAACAACCCGGTGTATTTCGAAGTGCCCGCCGCGCGCGGCACCAACGCCCAGAACCCGCGCAAGGGCTTGCAGCAGGGCGACTCCGCCGCCAAGCAAAAGACGCTGGACAACGTGCGCGACTACGCCGAAGGCCTGCAGATGAATGGCGGCACCGCACTGTATGACGCGGTGCTGAAGGCCGTTGTGATGATGAACACCGAGCGCCAGAAGAACCCCGGCTACCAGTATTCGGTGGTGGCCTTCACCGATGGCGAAAGCAACAAGGGCCGCACGCTGAAGGAATTCAAGGCCGACTATGCGGCGCTGCCGGAGGATGTGCGTGCCATACCGGTGTTCATGGTGCTGTTTGGCGAGGCCAACGAGGCTGCGCTGAAGGACCTGGTGAAGACCACCGGCGGGCGGGTGTTCGACGCGCGCCGCGCTTCCCTGTACAGCGTGTTCAAGGACATCCGGGCATACCAGTAGCGGCCGCATGAACAAACTGCTGCGCTTCCTGCAATCGCCCGCCAACTGGTGCGGCCTGGGGTTGGCCACCGTGGCCCTGCTGGCCAATGGCCTGGGCCTGACCGAATGGGGCGGGCCGGCCCTGGCCGTGCTGGGCTATGGTGCAGGCTTCGGCATCGGCGGCCTGTGGCTGGGCTTTCCGAAACTGACGGGCGACCCGTGGGACGATCTGGTGTTTGCCGACGACGGCGATGCCCGCACCAGCATGGTCAACGCCCTGAACGCGGTGCGCCAGCTGGTGGACTACAACCCCAGCCGGCGCCTGCCAGCCAGCCTGCAGACCCAGGTGCTGGACCTCGTCAAGCAGCTCCACGAGCTGTTGGACCAATGGGAGCGCAGCAAGGGAAATTTGTCGCTGGAGGAGAGCTTCCATGCACGCCACATCGCGCTGTCCTACCTGCCCGATGCGCTGAAGACCTACCTGTCCATCCCGCAGCAATATGCCACCACCAAGCGCTTGTCCAACGGCCAAACTGCACAGGACACCTTCCAGGCCACGCTGGACGACCTGAGCCAGAAAGTCGCCGAGCTGACCGACGACCTGGCGGCCCAGGACGCGCAGGCGTTCCTGAACCATTCACAGTTCCTGCAAGAGAAATTCAAGGCCCCCCGGCTGGAATGAGCGCCCCGCACAGGGCCTGCCCCAACCTGTGCGAAAATCGCTGTCTCCAGCAATGCGGCTGTAGCTCAGTGGATAGAGTATTGGCCTCCGAAGCCAAGGGTCGTGGGTTCGATCCCCGCCAGCCGCACCACCCGATCAATGTCCGCCGCCCAGATAGGCGGCCTTCACCGCAGGGTCGTCGCGCAGCTTGGTGGCCTCGCCGTGCACTGAAATCTTGCCGTTCTCCAACACGTAGCCATAGTCGGCCACGTTCAGCGCCGCGGCGGCGAACTGCTCCACCAGCAACATGGTCACGCCCTGGGCCTTCAGGTTGGTGATGATGCGAAACACCTCCTCCACCAGGATGGGCGCCAGCCCCATGGAGGGTTCGTCCAGCAACACGATCTCGGGGTTTAGCATCACCGCACGGGCCATCGCCAGCATCTGTTGTTCGCCGCCCGACAGCGTGCCGGCCAGCTGGTTGCGCCGCTCCTTCAGGCGCGGGAACAACTCCATCGCGCGCTCCAGGTCGCCCGGTACATCGCCCTTGGGGCGGCTGCCGGTCAGGCGCGGAAAGGCGCCCAGCAGCAGGTTGTCGGTGACGCTCATGGTGGCGAACACGCGCCGGCCTTCCGGTGAATGCGCCAGCCCCAGCTTGGCGATGGTGTACGACTCCAGCCCGTCCACTCGCTTGCCGTGCAGCGAGATTTCGCCCGACACCGGCTTGATCATGCCCGACACCGCGCGCATGGTGGTGGTCTTGCCGGCGCCGTTGGAGCCGATCAGCGTCACCACCTTGCCCTTGGGCACGTCGATGGAGATGCCGTGCAACACCTGCACCTTGCCGTAGCCCGCCACCAGATTCTTGATGCTCAACATCGTGTGTATTCCTTACGCCGCCGTGCCGCCCAGATAGGCTTCGATGACCTTCTCGTCAGCCTGCACCTGCGCTGGCTTGCCTTCAGCGATCTTCTGGCCAAAGTCCAGCACCGAGACGGTGTCGCAAATGCTCATCACCACGTCCATGTGGTGCTCGATCAGGATCACGGTGATGCCGTGGTCGCGGATCTTGCGGATGATGGACACCAGCTCCTTGATGTCCGGCGCCGTCAGGCCGGCCGCCGGCTCGTCCAGCAGCAGCAGCTGCGGGTCCAGCGCCAGCGCGCGGGCGATCTCCAGCAGGCGCTGTTTGCCATAGGGCAGGTTGCGCGCCTCCTCGAAGGCCAGGTCGTCCAGGCCGACGAAACGCAACAGGCCCATGGCGCGCTCGGCACCGGCCGTCTCTTCGCGCTTGAAGCGCGGCGTGTGCAGCGCCACGTCGGCGATGTTGCTGGCAAAGGTGTGGTGCAGGCCGACCTGGATGTTCTGCAGCGCCGTCATCTCGCCAAACAGCTGCACGTTCTGGAAGGTGCGGGCGATGCCGGACAGCGCGATATCGCTGGAGGTGCGCCCCACCAGCGAGCGGCCGCCAAACGCCAGGCTGCCGGCCGTGGGCACGTAGATGCCGGTGAGCACGTTCATCATCGTGCTCTTGCCAGAGCCGTTGGGGCCGATCAGGCCGTGGATGCTGCCGCGCTTGATGGTGAGGTTGACGTCGTTCAGGGCCTTCAGGCCGCCAAACTGCATCAGCACGCCCTGGGCCACCAGGATGTCCTGGTCGCCGCCGGCGCCGGAGGCCTGCACCAGCGCGTCCTTGTGGGTGTCGGCAATCTGCTGCGCGCTGGCCGGCACGCGCGGCGCCGCCTTGCGGTAGCTCAGCAGCTTGCGCACGAAGCCAACGATGCCGTCCTGCAGGTAGTACACCACGAACAAGATCATCAGGCCAAAGATGGACAGGCGCCAGTCGGTGATGGATTGCAGCCAGAACGAGAAGCCGGCCAGCGCGATGGTGCCCACCACGGGGATGGCCATCTGCTTCGGCGTCGTCATCTTCCTGGCGATGCCCACCACCGCGCCGATGGCCATCAGCACCGCCAGCACGCAGGCGACGATGCGGAACATCTCCAGGTCGTCCAGCAGCTTGGGCAGCAACACGATGATGGTGGCGCCCAGCAGCGAACCGCTGCGCGTCTTGCGCCCGCCCATGATGACGGCCAGCAGGAACAGCACCGTCAGCTCGAAGTTGTAGGTGTTGGGCGAGATGTACTGCTCGGAATACGAGTACAGGCAGCCGGCCAGGCCGGCAAAGCCGGCGCTGATGACGAAGGCATAGACCTTGTAGCGGTACACCGACACGCCCATGCAGTCCGAAGCCACCGGGCTGCCGCGCAGCGCTTCAAAGGCGCGGCCCAGCTGCGAGCGCAGGATGCGGTCCACCACCAGCATGGACAGCCCCAGCATCACCAGCACCAGCCAGTAGAAGCCGCGCTCGTCCAGCTGCGCGCCGAACAGGCTGGGCTTGGGGATCTTGATGCCCAGCGGACCTTCGGTGAGGAAGGTCATCTCGTTGATCAGGATCTGGATGATGGTGCCAAAAGCCAGCGTCACCATCGCGAGATACGGCCCAGTGACGCGCAGCGCCGGCAGCGCCAGCAGTGCGCCGAACACCGCCGTCACCGCGATGGAAGCCGGTATGGTCAGCCACACCGGCGCGCCCAGTTTCATGAACAGCACGCCGGCGGCATAGGAGCCGACGCCGAACAGGCCGGCATGGCCCAGCGACACCTGGCCGGTGTAGCCGACCACGATGTCCAGGCCGAACAGCAGGATCGCGTAGATCATGATGGTCTCGACCAGGTGGATGTAGTACGGGTTGTGCGTGAGCAGCGGCACACCGGCCAGCAGCGCCAGGAACACCACCGCGAACACCAGAACGTTGCGCTTCGTTGTCATCTTCGTTGTTCTCTTTGCGAACCTTGCCGCGTCAAACCTTCTTGATGGCGGTCTTGCCGAACAGGCCAGCCGGCTTGACCACCAGCACGATCAGCAGCAGCACCAGCCCCGGCACGTCCTTGTAGCCGGTGGACAGGTAAAAGCCGGTGGTGGTCTCGGCAACGCCCAGGATGATGCCGCCGACGATGATGCCCATGCCGCTGGTCAGCCCGCCGATGATGGCCACCGCAAAGGCCTTCAGGCCCAGCACCGCGCCCATGGTGGCGCCGGTCAGCGTCAGCGGTGCGATCAGCACGCCGGCAACGGCGGCGGTGGCCGACGACAGCGCATACGAAAACGTGATGACCAGGCCGGTGTTGATGCCCATCAGCTTGGCGGCGTCGCGGTCATTGAAGGTGGCGACCACGGCCTTGCCGTAAATGGTCTTGCGGTTGAAAAACTCCACCGCCAGCATCATCACCACCGCGCCCACCACCACCAGCAGTTCCATCGGCAGCACGTTGGCGCCCAGCAACTTGATGGGCGACTCGGGCAGCGGCGAGGGGAAGCGCAGGTCGTCACGGCCCCACAGGTTCTCAGCCACGTTCTTGAAGATGATGCCCAGGGCGATGGTGGACATGATCCAGCCGAATTCACTCTTGATCTTGATCGCCGGGCGCACGCCGATGCGCTCCACCACGCCGCCCTGCACCATGCCGAACAGGATCACCAGCGGGATCATCAGCCAGTAGTTCAGGCCCAGGTTGACCAGCGTCAGCCCCACCATGGCGCCCAGCATCAGCGCGTCGCCCTGGCCGAAATTCAGCGTGTCAGACGTGGCAAAGGTCAGCTGGTAACCGAAGGCGATGACCGCGTAGATCATGCCCAGCGCGATGCCGCTGTAGATGAGTTGGAGCAGGATTTGCATAGTGGTGCTGATGTAAAAAGGCACCCAGTCGGCGGTTGCCGGCCGAGTGCCTGGGGCGCCCGTGGGCTTACTTCTTCTTGGCAGCCTTCACGCGGATGTCGGCGCCCTTTTTGCGGTCGTCCTCATACGCGTACACCACCTTGGAGCCCTTGACCTCGCCGAACACCGGGATGTTGGCGGTGATGGCCTCGTGGTCGTCCTTGGTGAAGGGGTGGTCATAGCTGGTCACCACGCCGTCAACCTTCGCGTTCAGGTTTTCCAGCGCCTCCTTGACCTTGGGGCCGTCGGTGCTGCCGGCCTGCTTGATGGCGGCGGCCAGCAGGTAGATGGAGTCGTAGCCCTGGGCGGCGGACACCGGCGAGTCGATGCGGCCGTTCTTGGGCTTGAATTCCTTCAGGTAGGCGTCGATGAAGGCCTTGCGCTTGACGGTGTTGGCCTCCTGGATGAAGGTTTGCGGCATGCGCGCGCCTTCGCCGCCGGGGCCGGCGTTGTCGATGAAATTGGCCATGGACAGGGTCCAGCTGCCAATCATCGGCACCTTCCAGCCCAGCTTGGTCATGCCATTGGCGATCTGCGCCAGCTCGGGGCCGATGCCATAGGTCAGCACCGCCTCAGCGCCGGCTTCCTTGGCCTTCAGCAGCTGGGCCGTCATGTCCACATCCTTGATGTTGAACTTCTCCACCGCGACGGGTGTGATGCCCTTGGCCTTCAGCGCCTTCTCGAGGTCTTCGCGGCCCAGTTGGCCGTAGTTGGTGGAGTCGGCCAGGATGGCGACCTTCTTGAAGCCGCGGCGGGTGATGGCCTCTTCCACGATCATGGGCGCCTGGATGCTGTCGTGCGCGGCGTTGCGGAAGATGTAGTTTTCCGGCTGGTCCTTGAACTGCTGCGTCACCAGCGAGCCGGTGGCGACGTTGTTCATCACCGGAATCTTGGCTTCCTGGTAGAAGCGCTGCGAGGCCAGGGCCACGCCGGTATTGATGTAGCCCACGGTGGCGGTCACTTTTTCCTTGTTGATCAGCTCCTGGGCGATCTGCACGCCGCGCTCGTTCTTGGCCTCGTCGTCGCGCTCCACCACCGCCAGCTGGCGGCCCAGCACGCCGCCGGACTTGTTGATCTCGGCCACCGCCAGGCGCACGCCATCGCGCATGCTCACGCCCATGGACGAGGAACCGCCGGTGTAGGGGCCGGCCACGCCGATCTTGATCGGATCGGCAGCGAAAGCGCCACCCGCCAGACCGACCACCGCGGCCGCAATGGCCAATTTTGCAAAGCGAATCATCTTGTCTCCTGAAATGGAATTTGTCTCGACTGGAACGAAAACGGGAACGCACCGGAGCTGGCCGAGCTGGCGGCTGCCCAGCCCCGCGAAGGGACGGACACCGCCATGAACATCACGATCTGCTCCTCTGTCTTTCTACGGAACTCACTGGCTCCTTGGCCGTGTCCCGCGTGAACGGGACCGGTGGCAAATTGTTCGTCGCCCGCGGCACGCTTGACCATTCGCAGTACTACGCGTGGCGGCTCAGTAGTACTACATAGAGTCCGCAGACAGGAGGCCATGTCCTTAGAATGAAAGACGGAGACAACGCAGGAGAAAACGCTTGCGCATCAAACACAAAATCATCGTTCTGGGCGTCATGCCCCTGATCGCGGCGATCGTCATCATCGGCATGCTGGTGACGACGCAGGCGCGCCGCCTGAGCAGCGATGAGCAGCGGCTGCTGCAAGAGAGCATGCTGACCGCCAAGCGCGCCGAGTTGCGGCACTATGTCGAGCTGGCCCAGACCTCGATCAACCACCTGTACGCCTCCGGGCGCAATGACGACGCCGCCAAGGCGGAGGTGCTGCGCACCCTCAGCGCCATGAACTTCGGCGATGACGGTTATTTTTTCGTCTATGACCTCAAAGGCACCAACCTGGCGCATCCGCGACAGCCGGAGTTGGTGGGCCGCAACATGTGGGAGATGCGCGACTCCACCGGCCTGCCGGTCATCCAGAGCCTGATCGATGCGGCCCGTTCCGGCCGGGGCTTCCAACGCTACGCCTGGCGCAAGCCGTCCACTGGGCAGGAAACCGACAAGCTGGGCTACGTGGTCATGCTGGAACGCTGGGGCTGGATGATGGGCACCGGCGCCTACCTCGACGACCTGGCGCACAGCGTGGAGCAGACCCGCCAGGAGGTCAGCCGCCACACCGATGCCACGCTGGTGCAGCTGGCCATCGTGGCCGTTGTCGCTTCGCTGGCCGTGTTTGCGGGCGGAACAGCGTTGAACCTCAGCGAACGGCGCCTGGCCGACCAGAAGCTGGCGGCGCTGGCACAGCGGGTGGTGACCCTGCAGGAAGAGGAGCGCGCCCGGGTGTCGCGGGAGCTGCACGACGGCCTGAGCCAACTGCTGGTCTCCGTCAAATTCCATTTTGAGTTGGCGCAGGAGCGGCTGAACGAGGGCCGTGGCAACGCGGCGCCCCACATCGACAAGGGCCTGAGCGGACTGGCCACGGCGATCGGGGAAATCCGCCGGATTTCACACGATCTGCGGCCATCCCTGCTGGACAACCTGGGCTTGCCGGCGGCGCTGCAGCAACTGGCCGACGAATTCCGACAACAGACGGGCATTGCCGTGGAGACCAGGATCACATCGACGGTGGAGGCACTGCAGGAGCAAAACGCCACCACGCTGTTTCGCGTCGCCCAGGAGGCGCTGACCAACATCAGCCGCCACGCGGCCGCGTCGCATGTGCGCCTGGAGCTCGTGGACGATGGCAGCGCACTGACCCTGACCATTGCCGACGACGGCTGCGGTTTCGACCTCAGCCGGGTCGAGCAGTCGCGCGGTGCCGGCATTGGGTTGCGCAACATGCGCGAGCGGCTGGAGCACGGCGGCGGGACGCTGGCCATACGCTCCCAACCCGGCAAAACGCAGGTGCTGGCGACACTGGCGCACCAGGCGCAACCCGCATGAACAACGACAGCGACATCACGCTGATGCTGGTGGACGACCATGAGCTGGTGCGCGACGGCCTGCGCGCCCGCCTGGGCGACGTACCCGGCATACGCATCGTGGGCGAGGCCGGCCGTGCCAGCGAAGCCATGGCGATGGCCATCGCACTGCGACCCCGGCTGACCCTGGTCGACATCAACCTGCCCGACATGAGCGGCGTGGAGCTCACCGCCCAACTGGCGGACCTGGTGCCGGAGACGCGCATCATGATCCTCAGCATGTACAACAACCGCGAGTACGTGCTGAGCTCCATGCGCGCTGGGGCCCACGGCTATGTGCTGAAGGACTCCCCATCGACGGAAATCATCATGGCGATCAAGTCCGTCGCTGCCGGCGGCATCTATTTCAGCTCCACCGTGGCGGCGGCATTTGCCGCCACTGGCGACGTACCCCCCCTGCTGACCGACCGCGAGCGCGAGGTGCTGACCCTGCTGGCGCAGGGCAGCAGCAATAAGCGGGTGGCGCAGCAGCTCAACGTCAGCGTACGCACCGTCGAGACGCACCGGCTCAACCTGCGCCGCAAGCTGGGCATCGAGACCCCGGCCGGACTCACCAAATACGCACTCAGCCAGGGCTGGATCACCGTTCAGTCGGCTCGCTGAGGGCTGCCAGGCCTGCTCGCAGCGTACCGGCTCGCTGGCGGCTGCCCTGGCATGCGCATGTACAGGCTCGGCGTTCACCGCTAGACTGGCGCATCGCGCAAAGGAGTGTGGCCGGCATGAACGAAACAGACATCAAGCGCCTGGTAGGTGCCGTGAAAGCCGGCGACCTGTCGCGCCGCAGCTTCATCGAAACCCTGGTCGGGGCCGGCCTGACGGCCCCTATGGCCTCCGTGCTGCTGATGCACGCCGGCGTGGCTTCGGCCCAGGCGGCCGTGCCGGCCTACAAGCCCACCAAGCGTGGCGGGGGCGGCGCGCTGAAGCTGTTGATCTGGCAGGCCCCCACGCTGCTGAACCCGCACTTCGCCAATGGCACCAAGGATGTGGAGGCCTGCAACATCTTCTACGAGACGCTGGCCTATTGGGACCAGGATGCCAACCTGGTGCCGGTGCTGGCGGCGGAAATTCCCAGCCGCGAGAACGGCGGCCTGGCCGCCGATGGCAAGAGCGTCACCTGGAAATTGAAGAAAGGCGTCACCTGGCACGACGGCACCCCCTTCACCGCCGACGACGTGGTGTTCAACTGGCAGTTCTCCAGCGACCCCGCCACCGCCACCTTCACCTCCGGCAACTACCTGAACCTGAAGTTCGAGAAGGTGGACACCCACACCGTGCGCGTGGTATTCGCCAGGCCAACGCCATTCTGGCCCGGCATCTACACCACCACCCAGCTGATCCCCAAGCACCTGTTCGCCCCTTTCCAGGGCGCCAAGTCGCGCGAGGCGCCCAACAACCTGAAGCCCGTGGGAACCGGTCCCTACAAGTTTGTTGATTTCAAGCCCGGTGACATGGCGCGCGGCGCGCTCTACGCCAACTACCACCGGCCCAACCGCCCGTACTTCGACACCATCGAGTTGAAAGGCGGCGGCGACGCCGTCTCGGCCGCACGCGCGCTGATGCAAACCGGTGAGTGCGATTACTGCTGGAACCCGCTGGTGGAAGACGAGGTGCTGTTGCGCATGGAAGCCGCCGGCAAGGGCCGGGTGGACTTCTCCAGCGGCGGCACCGTGGAGCACCTGATGCTGAACGCCACCGACCCCAACAAGGAAGTGGACGGCGAGCGCGCCAGCATCAAGACCAAACACCCCGTGCTCAGCGACCCTGCGGTACGCAAGGCCCTGGGCCTGCTGATGGACCGCAAGGGCATGCAGGAGTACATCCTCGGGCGCAGCGGCGTGGGCACGGCCAACCTGGTGAACAACCCGCCGCGCTTCAACAGCCCCAACATGAAGGCCGAGTTCAATGTGGAGAAGGCCAACGCGCTGCTGGACGCCGCCGGCTACAAGCGCGGCGCCGACGGCGTGCGCGAAAAGGGCGGGCACAAGCTGCGCTTCCTGTTCCAGACCTCCATCAACGCGCCGCGGCAGAAGATGCAGACCATCATCAAGCAGGCCTGCCAGAAGGCCGGCATTGACGTCGAGCTCAAGGGCATCGTGCCCGCGGTGTTCTTCTCCAGCGATGTCGGCAACCCCGAAACCGCCGGCAAATTCTGGGCCGACATGCAGATGTTCGCGCGCACCCAGGGCAGCCCTGACCCCGACGTGCACCTGAAGGCCTGCACCTCCTGGGAAATCGCCACCAAGGCCAACAAGTGGCAGGGCCGCAACTACACCCGCTGGCACAGCGACGAGTTTGACAAGACCTACCGCGCCGCGGAGGGCGAGTTGGACCCGGCGAAACGCGCCGCTTTGATGATCAAGATGAATGACATCGTGTGCAGCGAAGGCTTCATCGTGCCGCTGATGTTCCGCAAGAAAGTCACGGGGCTGGCCAGGAAGCTGGTGGCGCCGATGACGGGGTGGGACAACGACATGAGCACGCTGTCGGACTGGTACCGGGAAGCCTGACGTGCCGTTCCGGTCATGACTTCGCTCGCGCGCAGCGTGCTTGGCTCGTGCACTTTCCGCTGCTGACCCCCCGGAAACCGCCGTCCATCCCACCAGGCGCCGCAAAGGGCTTGCCCCCTGGCGCCCGCGCCCGCTAAGGTTGCGGCATGAACACCCCCAACTTCCTCGCTCATTCGTGCCATCGCGGCTTGGCTGCGCTGTTGAGCCTGCTGACCGTGTGCGCCGCGCACGCAGACACTGGTGAAGCCAACCGCATACTGGGTCGCTGGTACGGCACGTCCCTCTGCGTCAAGGCCGACTGGAACGCCGCCTGCAACGACGAGACGGTGATGTATGAATTCGTGCCCAGCACGGCTGCGCCGGCCAGGATCACACTGCATGCCTTCAAGTACGTGCAGCAGGCGCCGCAACCCATGTACGACCTGGATTTTGACTACGACGCCCAGCGCGGCCAGTGGTGGGCCGACTTCGCCAATGCGCGCGTCAGCATACGCTGGAGCTATGTGCTGCGCGAGGATGGCACGCTGGCCGGCAAGGTGGTGGACCTGAAGGCGCAAGAGCGCGTGGGCCGCCAGGTGAGCGTGAGCCGCACCCCGGTGCGGCCCTGAAACAGCACAACGCGCACCGCATCACGGTGCGCGCCTGCAATGCCTGGTCACTTCGGCGGCACGAAGCCGGAGGCCTTGTACACCGCCGCGATGGTGTCCTTGCCCACGCGGTCTTCCATCTCCTTGTGCACCACGAACATGGCCTTGCGCCATTCCTCGGTCTCGGCCGGCGCCAACGTGTAGACGATGCTCTTGCCGCTGGCGCGGATCTTGTCCATGGCCTGGGCGTTTTCGGTCTCGGCGATGGCGTTGGCGTAGGTGGTGGCGTCCTTCATGGCGCCTTCCAGCGTGGTGCGCACGTCGGCCGGCAGGCCTTCCCAGAACTTCTTGTTGACGATCACCGCGTACGAGATGTGACCGTGGTTGGACACGGTGATGTGCTTTTGCACCTCGTGGATCTTTTGCGTGTAGTCGTTGGACGGGGTGTTCTCCGTGCCGTCCACCACGCCGGACTGCAGGCCCTGGTACAGCTCGGAGAAAGCCATCACCTGCGGGATGGCGCCGAGTGAGCGCATGTTGGCGTCCAGCACCTTGGAGCTCTGGATGCGCATCTTAAGACCCTTGAAGTCGGCCACATGGTGCAGCGGCCTGTTGGCGCTCATGATGTCAAAGCCGTTGTCCCAGTAGGCCAGGCCCTTGATGCCCTTGGGCTCCAGCTTCTTGAACAGCGCCTGCCCCACCGGCCCTTCGGTCACGGCGCGGAACGACGGCGTGTCCTTGAAGATGAAGGGCAGGTCGAACACCTCGAACTCCTTCACCCCCAGCGGGCCGAACTTGGCCAGCGACGGTGCCAGCATCTGCACCGAGCCCAGTTGCAACGCCTCGATCTCTTCCTTGTCTTTGTAAAGCTGGCTGTTGGGGTACAGCTCCACCTTCACCCGGCCCTTGGTGCGTTCCTCGGCCAGTTGTTTGAAACGCTCGGCGCCCTTGCCCTTGGGCGTGTCGGGCGCCACCACGTGGCTGAACTTGATGACGATCTGCGCTTGCGCCTGCGCCACAGGCGCGACTGACAGCAGAGCCACCAGGGCAGCTGCGGCAAGCAGCTGACGGCGAATGGAAGAGGTGCGCTTGTGCGCGGAAGAACTCATGGCTTGTCTCCGGGGGTTATTGTGCTGAACCTGGGCAGTGTGCCCGCCGCCCCCGGCTTTGACAATTGGCGAATTCAAGACCCGGGCTTCAGCGCTGCTTAAGGCTGGTCGCGCGCGCTGGCGCCTTCTTCACGCCAGCCCCGGCGTCAGGCGCCACCGGGCTGTCTTGCTCGCGGTAATGCGCGCACAGCGTGTCGATCAGTGACAGCGCATACGGCGGCAGCTTGTCGCGGTCGCGCAGCAAGATGTAGCGCTCACGTATGCGCCAGGCGTCGGTCAGCTCCACCAGCGCCAGGCCCATGGCCTCGCGGTTGCGGCGCGCGGCGCTCTCGGGGACGATGCCTATGCCCACGCCAGCACCAATCATGCGGCACATGGCGTCGAAGCTGGACAGCTGGATGCGCAGCTTGGGTGCCTTGCCCAGGCTTTCCGTCACCTGGCCGAGGAAGTTTTGCAACGTGCTGTGCGCGCTCATGCCCACCATGTCTTCGTCCAGCGTGTCGGCAAAGGCGATGCTGCCCAAGCCGGCAAACGGGTGGCTGCGCGCGGTTACCAGCACCAGCCTGTCGGTGCTGAAGTGGATCGCCTGCAGGCCCAGCATGTCCACCTGGCCGGCGACGATGCCCACGTCGGCCCGGCCCTCCAGCACACCACGGGCGATCTCGGCGTTGGGTTTCTCTTGCAGGTCGACGTTGACGCGCGGGTTGGCGGCCAGGAACACCGGCAGGATTTCGGGCAAAAAGTCCATCACCGCCGTGGTGTTGGCAAACACCCGCACATGACCGCGCAGGCCACCGGTGTACTCCTGCAAGTCGTTGCTGAGCTGGTCCACCTGGCGCAGCACGCCGCGTGCGTGGTGCAAAAAGGCCTCGCCCGGCGGTGTCAGGCGCACGCCGCGTGCCTCGCGGTACAGCAGCGCCTGGCCGGCCTGATTTTCCAGCGCTTTGATGCGCGTGCTGGCCGCTGCCAACGACAGGTGCTGGCGCTGTGCCGCCTTGGTCAGGCTGCCTTCGTCGCAGGCCCAGACGAACAGCTTCAGGTCCACCAGGTCGAAATGCATGCCGCATGCTAGCGCAAAGACGAAAACCCTTCAGGTTTTCAAAAGCCATGCCCGGTTTTGATATGAGAAAGCACCCAGCCTTCCAAATTTCAGAAGTGGCGGTTTCAAAATCAGTGATTGCCTTGGTGCACCGCTGCGACGACGATGGCAGCCATGAACACCCCGGACAACCCCCCCACCGTGGATGCCGCCACCCTGGCCCAGCTGCAGGCCTGGGCCGGCCGGCGCGAGACGCTGCACGACGACATCACCGCCGCCCCGCTGCGCGGCCTGTCGGCCACGCTGGACCGCGACGACCCGCCGCCCACACCCGGCGCCCTACTGCCGCCGCTGTGGCACTGGCTGTATTTCCTGCCGCAGCCGCCGCAAAGCCAACTCGGCCCCGATGGCCACGCCAAACGTGGCGGCTTCCTGCCGCCGGTGCCGCTGCCCCGGCGCATGTGGGCCGGCGGCCGGCTGGAATGGCAAAGCGGCAACCCGCTGAAGCTGGGCGATACAGTACGGCGCGAGTCCACCATCCAGTCCGTCACACACAAGGCCGGGCGCAGTGGCGACCTGGTTTTCGTATTGGTTCGCCACGAGGTGCACAACGCCAAAGGGTTGGCGCTGACGGAGGAGCATGACATCGTCTACCGCCCCGCTGCCCGCCCCGGTGACCCGGTGCCACCACCGACCGCTGCGCAGGCCGGCGCAGCCTGGCAGCGCGAGGTGGTGCCGGACGACGTGCTGCTGTTCCGCTACTCGGCGCTGACCTTCAACGGCCACCGCATCCACTACGACCGCCAGTACGTCACGCAGGTGGAAGGCTACCCCGGCCTGATCGTGCACGGCCCGCTGATCGCCACGCTGTTGGTGGACCTGCTGCGCCGCCAGCGGCCGGATGCGATCGTCAAACGCTTCAGCTTCAAGGCCGTGCGGCCGACGTTCGACCTGCACCCCTTCCGGCTGAACGGCCAACCGTCGGCCGATGGCAAGGGCGCCCACCTGTGGGCGCAGGACCATGACGGCTGGCTGACCATGCAAGCCGAAGCCGAGCTGGCCTGAGCTTCTTCACCTCACATCCCCATGATCAAAAGCACCCCTGACAAGTACCAAGAGATACGCGACGCCGTGCGCGCGCTGTGCGCCCAGTTCCCCGACGAATACCACCGCAAGATCGATGACAAACGCGGTTACCCCGAGGAGTTTGTGGACGCGCTCACCAAGGCCGGCTGGCTGGCGGCACTGATCCCCACCGACTACGGCGGCTCCGGCCTGGGCCTGGCCGAGGCCTCGGTCATCATGGAAGAGATCAACCGCAGCGGCGGCAACTCCGGCGCCTGCCATGGCCAGATGTACAACATGGGCACGCTGTTGCGCCATGGCTCGCAGGCGCAAAAAGAGTTGTACCTGCCCAAGATCGCATCGGGCGAATGGCGGCTGCAAAGCATGGGCGTGACCGAGCCCAGCACTGGCACCGACACCACCAAGATCAAGACCACGGCGGTGAAAAAAGGCGACCGCTATGTGGTCAACGGCCAGAAGGTGTGGATCTCGCGCGTGCAGCACTCGGACTGGATGATCCTGCTGGCCCGCACCACGGCGCTGGCCGACGTGAAGAAGAAATCTGAGGGCATGTCCATCTTCATGGTGGACCTGCGCCTGGCCGAGAAAAGCGGCATGACGGTGCGGCCGATCGCCAACATGGTGAACCACGAGACCAATGAGCTGTTCTTCGAGAACCTCGAGATTCCCGCCGAGAACCTGATTGGCCAGGAAGGCCAGGGCTTCAAGTACATCCTGGACGGCCTGAATGCCGAGCGCACGCTGATTGCCGCCGAATGCATTGGCGACGGCTACTGGTTCCTGGACCGCGTGACCAAGTACGTCAGCGAGCGCGTCGTATTCGGCCGCCCGATCGGCCAGAACCAGGGCGTGCAGTTCCCGATCGCCGACGCCTACATCGAGGTGGAAGCCGCCAACCTGATGCGCTTCAAGGCCTGCGAGTTGTTCGACGCCGGCCAGCCCTGCGGCGCCCAGGCCAACATGGCCAAGTTCCTGGCCGCCAAGGCCAGCTGGGAGGCGGCCAACGCCTGCATACAGTTCCACGGCGGCTTCGGTTTTGCCAATGAGTACGACGTCGAGCGCAAATTCCGCGAAACAAGGCTGTACCAGGTGGCGCCGATCTCCACCAACCTGATTTATTCCTACGTGGCCGAGCACATCCTCGGTCTGCCACGGTCCTTCTGACACCGGGAGCAACCCATGACCCGCCCTCTGGACGGCATCACCGTCGTCTCGCTGGAACACGCCATCGCGGCGCCCTTCTGCACCCGCCAGCTGGCCGACCTGGGCGCGCGCGTGATCAAGGTCGAGCGCCCCGGCAGCGGCGACTTCGCCCGCGCGTACGATACCCGGGTCAATGGCCAGTCGTCGCACTTCATCTGGACCAACCGCTCCAAGGAAAGCCTGACGCTGGACCTGAAGCACCCGCAGGCGCTTGACGCGCTGAAGCAGTTGCTGGCCAAGGCCGATGTGCTGGTGCAAAACCTAGCGCCCGGTGCTGCCGCGCGCATGGGCTTGTCGTATGAGGCGCTCAGCGCCAGCCACCCGCAACTGATCGTCTGCGACATCTCCGGCTATGGCGAAGACGGCCCCTACCGCGACAAAAAGGCGTATGACCTGCTGATCCAGAGCGAGGCCGGCCTGCTGTCCGTCACCGGCACGCCGGACGAACCCTGCAAGGCCGGCAACTCCATGGCTGACATTGCGGCGGCCATGTATGCCTACACCAGCGTGCTGTCGGCGCTGCTGCTGCGCGGCAAGACCGGCAAGGGTTCGCACGTCGACGTGTCCATGCTGGAGTCGCTGGCCGAGTGGATGGGCTTTCCGCTGTACTACGCGTTTGATGGCGCGCCGCCGCCGCCGCGCGCGGCCGCCGCGCACGCCAGCATCTACCCCTATGGCCCGTTCACCACCCGCGACGGCACGGTGATGCTGGGCCTGCAGAACGAGCGCGAATGGAAGGTGTTTTGCGAACAGGTGCTGCAAGACGCCGCGCTGGCCAGCGACCCGCGCTTTGACAGCAACGCCAAACGCAATGAACACCGCGCGGCGCTGAAAGCGCTGATCGTCGAGGCCTTCAGCAAGCTGGGTACCGCGCAGGTGGAGGTGCGGCTGGACCAGGCCCAGATCGCCAACGCCCGCATGAATGACATGGCCGGCCTGTGGGCCCACCCGCAGCTGAAGGCGCGTGAGCGCTGGCGCACGGTGGGCTCGCCAGCTGGCGACATTCCGGCGCTGCTGCCGCCCGGGCGCAGCAATGCCTTTGAGCCTCGCATGGACGCGGTGCCCAGCGTGGGCCAGCACACCGAAACCATTCTGCGCGAGCTGGGGTTGGCGGACGGCGACGTGGCCGCGCTGCGTGCGGCGGGGGCGGTGTGATGGATGCCACTGCCGTGAACACGCCCGACGCCAGCGCCACCGCACAACTGGCCGCCTTCGCCGCCAGCCTGCGCTTTGCGCACATTCCCGAACCGGTGCTGCGCAAGACCGAGGACCTGCTGGTGGACTGGTTCGGTTCGGCCGTGGCCGGCCGGTGGAGGCCATCACCCGCTTCGCGCTGGCCATGGGGCCGCAGAGAGGGCCCAGCGAGGTCATCACGCAGCGCCTCTTCAGCAGCCCCTACCTGGCCGCCATGGCCAATGCGGCGGCCTCGCACGTGGCCGAGCAGGACGACGTGCACAACGGCTCGGTGTTCCACCCGGCCACAGTGGTGTTTCCACCCGCACTGGCAGTGGCCCAGGCGCTGGGCGCCAGCGGTGCGCAGTTTCTGGCGGCCAGTGTGGCTGGCTACGAGGTGGGCATACGCGCGGGCGAGTTCCTGGGCCGCTCGCACTACAAGGTGTTCCACACCACCGGGACGGCCGGTACCTTGGCCGCCGCTGCCGCCGTGGGCAATCTGCTGGGCCTGAACGCGGCGCAGATGCAGCATGCGCTGGGTTCCGCCGGCACACAGGCGGCCGGGCTGTGGGAGTTCTTGCGCACCGCGGCTGACAGCAAGCAGTTGCACACCGCGCACGCGGCAGGCGCCGGCTTGATGGCCGCCTACCTGGCGCAAGACGGCTTCACCGGCGCAGCGCAAATATTGGAAGGGCCACAGGGCATGGCCGCCGGCATGTCCAGCGACGCCGACGTGGCCAAACTCACCGCGGCTTTGGGCACACGCTGGGCCACGGCCGAAACCTCGTTCAAATACCACGCGTCATGCCGTCACACCCACCCTGCTGCCGATGCGCTGCTGCAGGTGATGCAAAACCACGGGTTGAAGGCACAAGACCTGGCCTATGTGCAGACCCATGTGCACCAGGGTGCCATCGACGTGCTGGGCCCGGTGGTGGACCCGGCCACCGTGCACCAGAGCAAGTTCTCCATGGGCACGGTACTGGCGCTGGTGGCACGCTTTGGCCACGCCGGGCTGGCCGAGTTTGACCGGCATTTCAAGGACGATGACACCCAGGCGCTGTGCGCCCGCGTGGTGATGCTGCTGGACCCGGAGGTGGACGCCGCCTACCCGGCACGCTGGATAGGCAAGGTGACCGTGCACACCCTGGACGGCCGCGTACTGCACGGCCGGGTGGATGAGCCCAAGGGCGACCCCGGCAACACGCTGAGTCGAGACGAGATCAGCGCCAAGGCACTGCGACTGGCGGCCTTCAGCGGCGGCGCCACCGAGGCCGAGATGCAGGCCGCGCTGGCCCGGCTGTGGCAGGTGGCCCAGTGGCCGCGCGTGGGGCCGTTGCTGGCCGCGGCAGCGGCATGAGTCCGTCCGGCCTGGCATCGGGAACACCCGCGGGCGCTTTACCACGCGATGGGCGACCTCACCCGCTGGCACACGCCAGCAGCCTGCTGTTCGTTCCAGCCACGCGGCCGGAGCGTTTGGCCAAGGCGCTGGCCTCGGGCGCCGATGGCGCCATCGTCGACCTGGAAGATGCCGTGGCGCCCGCCGACAAGGCGCGTGCGCGCGGCCTGCTGCGCGAAGCCTTTGTGCAGCTCTCCACCCCGGAATGCAGCCGCCTGCTGGTGCGCATGAACGCCTGCACCACGCCCTGGCATGACGGCGACCTGGCGCTGGTGCAGGCACTGGCGGCCGAAGGCCTGGGCGGCGTGGTGCTGCCCAAGGCGGAGAGCGCCACCCCCTTGCAGCGCCTGGCGCAGGCCACAGGCCCCGACTGCGCCTTGCTGCCGCTGGTGGAATCGGTGGCCGGGCTGGACGCGTTGCCGGCGCTGGCCAGCGCCCCACAGGTGCTGCGCCTGGTGTTTGGCAACCTGGATTTCCAGCTGGATGCCGGCCTGGCCTGCGATGCCGATGAGGCCGAGTTGCTGCCGGTGCGGCTGGCGGTGGTGCTGGCCTCACGCCGCGCCAACTTGCAGCCGCCGCTGGACGGTGTGACGCCCAGTATTCAGGATCTGGCCCGGCTGGCCAGCGATGCTGCGCGCAGCCGGCGCGGTGGCTTTGGCGGCAAGCTGTGCATACACCCCAGCCAGGTGCCGGTGGTGAATGCCGCCTTTGCCCCCAGCACGGCCGAGCGCGACTGGGCACAGCGGGTCGTGCAGGGCTTTGCGGCGCACAGCGGCGGCGTCTTCACGCTGGATGGCCGTATGATTGACGCGCCGGTGGTCCACCTGGCCCAGCGCCTGCTGGCCCGTGGCAGACCCCCAGGCTGAACGCAGCGCATCCTGGCGTTGCACGCCCATCGCATGCAAGACACCCCGCCACCCGCCCCCTTTCCCAAACACCCCGTGGACTCCGCCACCGTGCTGTTGCTGCGCGACGGCGCCCAGGGCCTGGAAGTGTTCATGGTGCAGCGGCATGAAAAGTCCGGCGGCTACGGCGGCGCCTATGTGTTCCCCGGCGGCAAGGTGGACGCCGCCGACGCCCGGCCCGAACTGCTGGCACACCTGGACCAGGCGCCGCCCGCCCTGCACGCCGCGCTGGACCAGGCCGAGCTGGCCCCGCAGGCGGCGGCCGGCATCTACCTGGCAGCCGCGCGCGAGGTGTTCGAGGAATGCGGCGTGCTGTTGGCACCAGGCGCCACGGTCGAGATGGGGCAGCACTTTTACGACCTGCTGCAACGCCAGCAACTGCAGGTTGACACCCGGCAGCTGCTGCCCTGGTCGCGCTGGGTGACGCCACCCAATTCCATCTCCTCCCCCACGCGGCGCTTCGACACCCGTTTCTTCGTCGCCCGCATGCCAGCGGCGCAGACCGCCCGCCACGACAACCACGAGGCGGTGCACAGCCAATGGTTCACGCCGCACGCGGCGCTGCACAGCTACTGGCAGGGCGACATCGCGGTGATGGCGCCGCAATTGATGAGCCTGTCGCACCTGGCCAGCCATGCCAGCGTGGCCTCGGTGCTGGCCGAGGCCGCCGGCCGACCGCCCCACGTGGTGCGCCCGCATGTCACCGACGTCGATGGCCTGCGCGTGATGGCCTACCCGGGCGACCCGCTGAACCCCGACACGCACCGCGTGATGCCCGGCACCACCCGGCTGGTGGTGCGCAATGGACGGGCCGAGCCACCGCAGGGCTTTGAAGGCTTCTTCGGCCCGGCCTGGCGCTGAGCGGCAACAGCCTGGCCCAGCTTTACAGCCCTGTGTGTGGCGGCACACAGCGCCATCCGGCCAATTCCGAGACGATTACCAAGGGTTTACACAACCCCGGTTGCGCACCGTTCGGGCGCGCGGTAAAACTTTGGCATGGGGCCATGGCGGCCCCGGGCAGCCCCGGTTTGACAGGCCGGGCGGTGCAGAGAAAGGAGTGAAGCATGGCAGCGACTTCTACCACCTCACCCGGCGCTTTTCCTGGCGTCTCCAGCGCGCACGCCGAGGTGGCGCTGCGCATCCTCAAGCGCCTGTTGCATGGCTTCAACGGCCAAGCTGCGCTGAAGCTGTGGAACGACAAGTTCCTGCCGCTGACCAGCGGCACTCCGGCCTTCACGCTGGTGCTGCGCGACCCCTCGGTGCTGCGACGGCTGATCACGCGCGGCAACCCGGTGGCGCTGGCCGACGCCTACTTCAGGGGCCAGGTGGACGTAGAGGGCGACCTCTACAGCGCGTTGGCGCTGAAGGAGCATTTCGAGACCATCTCCCTGCCCTGGCGGGAAAAGCTCGCGCTGCTGCTGGACAGCCTGAAGCTGCCCTCGCACAGCCCGGCCGAACGCAGCGCACGCGGCTTTGCCCACGAGCACAACCGCGAAACCGACCGCGCCGCCATCAGCTTCCACTACGACGTCTCCAATGACTTCTACGGCTTGTGGCTGGACGAGCTGCGGGTGTATTCCTGCGCCTATTTCCAGCACGAGAACGACACGCTGGACCAGGCGCAACGGCAGAAACTCGAGCACATCTGCCGCAAGCTGCGGCTGCAGCCTGGTGAGCGGCTGCTGGACATTGGCTGCGGCTGGGGCGCGCTGGTGTGCTGGGCGGCCCAACACCACGGCGTGCAGGCCCATGGCATCACGCTGAGCCAGCGCCAGCTGGACCATGCGCGCGCGCGCATCGCCAGCCTGGGCCTGCAGGACCGCGTGACGCTGGAACTGCGCGACTACCGCGACCTGCCCGGCGAGGCGGTGTACGACAAGGTCAGCAGCGTGGGCATGTTCGAGCACGTGGGCCTGGAGCAGCTGCCCACCTACCTGGCCACGGTGCAGCGCGTGCTGCGCCCCGGCGGCCTGTTTCTGAACCACGGCATCACCCACGACGAGGAAGGCTGGAACCACGACGCGGTGGCCTCGGAGTTCATCAACCGCTATGTCTTCCCCGACGGCGAGCTGGACTGCGTCAGCAACATCCAGCTGGGCATGGAGCGCGCCGGCTTCGAGATCCAGGACGTGGAGGCGCTGCGCCGCCACTACGCGCTGACGCTGCGCCACTGGGTGCAGCGGCTGGAGGCGCAACGCGAAGCGGCGCTGCAAGAGGTGGACGAACCCACCTACCGGGTGTGGCGGCTGTACATGGCGGCCTGCGCACGCGAGTTCGACAACGGCAGCACCGGCATCTACCAGATCCTGGCGTCGCGGCGCGGCTTGGAGCCCGCGCTGCCGCTGACGCGGGCCGACCTGTACCGGCGTTGACGCCGGTGGTCAGCCACGCGACGTGGAGATAGCCACGTCCACCGGATCCACCCGGCCACCGACCAGTTCGGCCAGCATTTCGCTGGACTCGTCCAGCCGGCCGGCCAGGATGCGGGCGATGTTGCGGTAGATCAGGTGGGCGCTTTCCGGGTTGGCGTCCACCCGCTCGCGGTAAAAGCGCATGGTGCTGACGGCATTGAGCGCGCGCACGGTGGCCGAGCGCACATGCCGGCCCACCAGGGCCATTTCGCCAAAGCATTCACCGGAACCCAGCCGGGCCAGCTCCACGGCGCGGCCATTGCGCTGCTTTTCCACCCGCACCTCGCCGGCCACGACGACGAAAAAGGAGTCGCCGATGTCGCCTTCGGTGAACACCACCTCGTCGGCGGTCACCGGGTAGTACTCGGCCACTGCCAGCGTGCGCAGCAGGCATTCCAGGCTCATGCCGGCAAAGACCGGCACCTTTTCCTTGATTTTCTGCACGATGGCCGGGTCCAGCTTCAGCGTCGGCCCTTTGTCGCTGATGATCTCGGCCCGCACGTTCTCGGCGGCGAGCGCGATGATGGCCGGATCGACTTTCATGGCTGAGCATGGTACACCGCCCGGCATACCCGCGCGTAACCAGCTGTTGCCCCATGGCTGGCGCTGGCTGGGCGCCGGCCCGGGTGGGGGGTGCCCGGTATAATCGGCGGTTGATTTTCCAGCCCCCTGCATTTTCGAGGACACCATGAGCGACAACAGCCACGTCGAAGAAGAACACACCGGCCCCATCAAGACGCCGAAGCAACTGCTGTTGGCCGTGTTTTTCTCATTTGTGGTGCCGGTGTTCGCCATCATCGGCCTGGTGTACTACGTGACCTCGGCCAACAAGACGGCCCCCGGTGCGGTGGAAAACGAGAAATCCGTGGCCGAGCGCATCCAAAAGGTGGGCCTGGTGCAGATTCGCGACGCCAACCGCGTTCTGAAGAGTGGCGAAGACGTCTTCAAGGCCCAGTGCACCACCTGCCACAGCGCGGGTGTGGCCGGCGCCCCCAAGCTGGGCGATGCCGCCGCCTGGGGCCCGCGCATCAAGACCGGTTATGACACGCTGCTGCACTCCGCGCTGAAGGGCAAGGGCGCCATGGGCGCGCAGGGCGGTGGCGATTTTGAAGACGTGGAAGTGGCCCGCGCCGTGGTCTACATGGCCAACGCCGGCGGCGCCAAGTTCCCGCAACCGGCTGCTCCGGCGGCCGCAGGTGCCGCTTCGGCCGCAGCCCCGGCGGCCAGCAAGTAAGAGGCATCGCAACGCAGTTCCCCCAAAAGGCCGGTCACAAACCGGCCTTTTTTTGTTGGCCACCCCAGGCACCACCCCTGCCTTGAACCGCCCATGAAGACCGACCTGCCCCCTCAGCTGAGCCCCTCACAACACGCCGGACTGGAAGGTCTGCGCATCACCACCCGGTACGGCAGTGCCTTTGTGGCCTGGCATGGCGGCCAACTGCTGTCGTGGGCGCCCCAGGGCGGTCGCGAGGTGTTCTGGCTGTCACCCCGGCTGAAACCGCTGCCCGCCGCCATCCGCGGCGGCGTGCCGGTGTGTTGGCCCTGGTTTGCCAAGCAGGGCATGCCCGAGGGCGGCGCCCAGCACGGCCCGGTGCGCAATGCGGCCTGGCAGCTGGCGGACGTGCAGGCCACGGATGACCTGGTGCAACTGCGCCTGGTGCCTGCCGATGGCGCGGCCAGCCCCTGGGCTGCAGGGCTGGCCCTGAGCCAGACACTGACACTGGGCGCCACGCTGACGCAAACCCTGCACACCCGCAACCACGGCGCCGCCCCCTTTGTGCTGACCCAGGGGCTGCACACTTACTTTGCGGTGGGTGATGCCGGCCAGGTGGCGATAGAAGGCCTGCAAGGCCTGCGCTACCGCGACAAGCTGCAGGGCGACAGTGAGCACTTGCAACAGCAGCCTTTCGCGCTGGACACCGCCTGCGATCGCATCTACGCCCAGGCCAGCGGCCGCTACATGCTGAGCGACCCGGCCTGGCGCCGGCGCATCGCCATCAGCGCATCTGGCAGCCACTCGGTGGTGGTGTGGAACCCAGGGGCGGAGCAGGCCGCCGCCATGGCCGACGTGGGCGCCGACCAATGGCCGCATTTCTTCTGCGTCGAAGTGGCCAATGCGGGCGAGGACCGCATCACGCTGGCCCCCGGTGCCGAGCACCGGTTGACGCAAACGCTGAGCCTGGAGCCGCTGGCGAACTGAGGCGCGGCGCCAAGCCGGCCGGGCTCAACCAGCAACGTTGTGGCGTGCCTGCGGGCTGGCCACAAAGCCAAAATGCGCCGGCAACTCGGCCGCCAACACATCCTTGGGCACCCACAGGCCGCTTTGCACCGCCTCGGCGGCCAGGCCCACGTCCAGCGTGTGCACCAGCCCCAGCCCCAAATCAGCCTCGATGAAGACGCGGCCATGCTCGTCCACCAGGCAGCGCTGGGCACGCGCGCTGTCACCCGTGTGGGCGGTGACGGAAAAGTCGGCGCTCACGCGCCAGACGAAGGGGGTGAGCTCCAGCTCCACGTACACCCGCTGCGGCCCGTTCTGGAAGAACCACTGGCCGGCATCATCGGCCGCGTAGTTGCGGTTGATGAAGGCCATCAGGCCTTCGTGCGCCAGCAGGTCGCCCTTGGCACCCGGCGCGCCGCCGGCAAAGGCGCCAGCGGCTTGTGCGGCCATGTCGCGCAGGTACCAGTGGCCGCGCGCGTCCAGCCCCAGCCAGCCGTAGCAGTGCGGCACATTAGGCCACTTGATCAGGGCTTGCTTGACGATGTCGTCCATGGGGGGAGTTCGCGGCCGGTTGAGCGCCTATTGTCCGAACAGCCAGCCGCCCACGGCGTCGGGCATGGTCCTGACATGGCCGGGAACAGGGCCTTTGGGAAAACCCACATGGCCGCCATGCGCCGGCTGCCACAGCGTGACGCAGGGCCCGACCTCGTTCTGGTGCGGCAGGCACCAGGCCGGCACGAAGGGGTCGTTGCGGGCGTTGACCACCAGCGCGGGAATGCGTATGCGGTGCAGGTGCGGTTTGGCCGAGCCGCGCGCCCAGTAGTCCTCGGTGTTCTTGAAGCCGTGCAGCGGTGCGGTGAAGACGTTGTCGAACTCGTACAGGTCGCGCGCGCCGACCAGCGCCTCGCGGTCGAACAGGCCCGGGAACTGCGCCAGCTTGCGCAGCGCCTTGGGCTTCATGGTGTTCAAGAACATGCGGGTATAGACCAGCCGGTTGAAGCCACGCCCTATGGCCCAGCCGCCGGCCGCCAGATCGATCGGCGAGCACACCGCGGCCACGGTGCCGGCCACCTGGCTGGCGGCCTCACCCATCTCCTCGGCCCAGCGCAGCAGGGCGTTGCCGCCCAGCGAGATGCCCACCGCCACGAGGGGGCCGCTGCGCTGTTGCCGAAAGCGCTGCAGTATCCAGCCGATCTCTTCATGGTCACCCGAATGGTAGGCGCGTGGCCCGCGGTTCAGCTCGCCACTGCAACCACGGAAGTGCGGCACCGCATAGTCCAGACCGCGTTCGCGGGCGAAATCGGCAAAGGCCTCGGCGTACTGGCTGCGCGAGGTGCCCTCCAGGCCGTGGAACAGCACCAGCAGCGGCTTGGGTGAACCTGCCTGGGTGTGCGGCTGTGCAGCATGGGCTTGCGGTGCGGCCCCGGCCTGCGTCTGCAGCCAGTCCACATCGATGAAATCGCCATCGGGCGTGTCCCAACGCTCACGCCGGTACTCGGGGTGCGGCCCGAACACGCGCCGCGCGTAGAGCGGCGGCCAGATGGTTTGCAGGTTGCCGCCGGGCAACCACCAGGGGGCGCTGTAGTTCAACGGGGAACGGCTCCTAGTGCAGCACCTGCGGTGGCGCGTCGTGCAGTTCCTGCGCCTCGTCCTGCGTGCCGGGGCTGGCGTGATGGGCCACCATGCGCCAGCCTTGCGGCGTCTTGTGGTAGACGTTGGTGGCCAGCACCCAGGCGTCCACCATGCCCTGCGGCGTCATCACGGCGATGCGTTCCAGCACGTTGTGCACCACGCTGGCCAACGACTCCACCTTGCGCACCTGCAGCGGCACGGCGGCGATGCTGCCGTTGCTGAACATGGCGTCGAAGGCGGCGCGTATCGCACCCGCCCCGACCACGCGCGGGCCGCCAGGGTGCACGCAGACGATCTCGTCGTCGTCGGCCCAGCAGGCCATCAGCTTGTCGATGTCGGCCGTCTGCAGGGCCTCGTAGAACGCGGCCTCCACATCGTCGGCGCTGCCGCCCAGGGTGGCGAGCTGTTGCTTGGCTCTTGGCATGGTGGGTTGAATCGCGGGGGGTTGGGTCCATTGTGCCGCGCTTTTGACGCCGCCCAAAGAAAAAGCCCCGGTCCGGTGGGAGCGGGGCTGGTCCGGGCAGCGTCGCGCGGGCGGCGCTGCTTACTTCTTTTGCCGGTACTTGCGCAAAGCGGCGATCTGGGCTGCCATGACGGCCAGCTCGGATGCAGCCTTGGCAAAGTCCACATCGCTCTTGGCGTTCTTCATGGCTTCTTCGGCCGCGGCCTTGGCGCCGTTGGCCTTTTCTTCGTCCAGGTCCTTGCCGCGGATGGCGGTGTCGGACAGCACGGTGACGGCGTTGGGCTGCACTTCCAGGATGCCGCCGGCCACGAAGATGAACTCTTCATTGCCGTTGGCCAGCTCGATGCGCACCGAACCGGGGCGTATGCGGGTGATCAGCGGCGTGTGGCGCGGGTAGATGCCCAGTTCGCCGGCTTCACCCGGCAGGGCAACAAAGCGCGCCTCGCCGGAGAAGATGGACTCCTCGGCGCTGACCACATCGACGTGGATGGTGTTCATGGTGTGGCTTTCAGAGGCTGCCGCTTAGACCTTCTTGGCCTTCTCGAAGGCTTCGTCAATCGTGCCGACCATGTAGAAGGCCTGCTCGGGCAGGTGGTCGCACTCGCCGTTGACGATCATCTTGAAGCCGCGGATGGTCTCAGCCAGCGTGACGTACTTGCCGGGCGAACCGGTGAACACTTCGGCGACGTGGAACGGCTGGCTCAGGAAACGCTGGATCTTGCGCGCGCGGGCCACCGACAGTTTGTCTTCAGGGGCCAGTTCGTCCATGCCCAGGATGGCGATGATGTCGCGCAGTTCCTTGTAGCGCTGCAGCGTGCCTTGCACGGCGCGGGCGGTGGTGTAGTGCTCTTCGCCGACCACGTTGGGGTCCAGCTGGCGGCTGGTGGAGTCCAGAGGGTCCACGGCGGGGTAGATGCCCAGCGAGGCGATGTCGCGCGACAGCACCACGGTGGAATCCAAGTGGGCGAAGGTGGTGGCGGGGGACGGGTCGGTCAAGTCATCGGCCGGCACGTACACGGCCTGGATGGAGGTGATGGAGCCCACCTTGGTGGAGGTGATGCGCTCTTGCAGGCGGCCCATTTCCTCGGCCAGCGTGGGCTGGTAGCCCACGGCGGAAGGCATGCGGCCCAGCAGCGCGGACACTTCGGTGCCGGCCAGCGTGTAGCGGTAGATGTTGTCGACGAAGAACAGCACGTCGCGGCCTTCGTCGCGGAAGGACTCGGCAATCGTCAGGCCGGTCAACGCCACGCGCAGACGGTTGCCCGGGGGCTCGTTCATCTGGCCGTACACCATGGCCACCTTGGATTCGGGCAGGTTGTCCAGCTTCACCACGCCGGAGTCGGCCATCTCATGGTAGAAGTCATTGCCTTCACGGGTGCGCTCACCCACGCCGGCGAACACCGACAGGCCGCTGTGCGCCTTGGCGATGTTGTTGATCAGTTCCATCATGTTCACGGTCTTGCCGACGCCGGCGCCGCCGAACAGGCCCACCTTGCCGCCCTTGGCGAACGGGCACACCAGGTCGATCACCTTGATGCCGGTTTCCAGCAGTTCCTGCGACGGGCTCAGCTCGTCATAGGTGGGGGCCTTGCGGTGGATGGACATGTGCAGCGTGGCATCAACTGGGCCGCGCTCGTCGATGGGCGCGCCCAGCACGTCCATGATGCGGCCCAGCGTGGCCTGGCCCACCGGCACCATGATGGGCTTTTCGGTGTTGGACACCATCATGCCGCGGCGCAGGCCGTCGGACGAGCCCAGTGCAATGGTGCGCACAATGCCGTCGCCCAGCTGCTGCTGCACTTCCAGCGTCAGCGTGGAGCCTTCCATTTTCAAGGCGTCATAGATGCTGGGCATCTTGTCGCGCGGGAACTCCACGTCCACCACGGCGCCGATACACTGAACTATCTTGCCTTGCACTGCATTTGCTTGAGCCATTTGTCGCTCCAATAATTAAAACTTTTAACTGAATACCTGTGGGTCTGGCTGCCGCTTACACGGCGGCGGCACCGGCCACGATTTCCGACAATTCCTTGGTGATGGCGGCCTGGCGGGTCTTGTTGTAGACCAGCTTCAGCTCGGCGATCACGCTGCCGGCGTTGTCCGTGGCGGCCTTCATGGCCACCATGCGCGCCGACTGCTCGGACGCCATGTTCTCGGCCACCGCCTGGTACACCAGGGCTTCCACATAGCGGGTCAGCAGCTGGTCGATGACGGTCTGCGCGTCGGGCTCGTACAGGTAGTCCCACGAGTGCTTGGCACCGGTGGCCTGCTCGTGAGCCTTGGCGTCGGCCTGCATCTTGTCGGCCGACAAGGGCAGCAACTGCTCGACCACGGGCTCTTGCTTCATGGTGTTGATGAAGCGGGTGTAGCACAGGTACACCGCGTTGACTTCACCCTTGGTGTAGGCGTCCAGCAGCACCTTGACGGGGCCGATCAGCTTGTCCAGGTGCGGCGTGTCGCCCAGTTGCGTCGCATGCGACACCACCTTGGCGCCGACGCGCGACAGAAAGCCCAGGCCCTTGTTGCCGATGGCCACGGCCTGCGCGGACACGCCGGCGTTCTGCAAATCACGCAGCTTGCCGGTGACGCCGCGCAGCACGTTGGTGTTCATGCCGCCGCACAGCCCCTTGTCGGTGGTGACGACGATGAACCCGGCCGTCTTGGCCTGGTTCGTCTGCATGAACGGGTGGGTGTACTCCGGGTTGGCCTGGCCCAAGTTGGCGGCGACGTTGCGGATCTTGTCGCTGTACGGGCGTGCAGCGCGCATCCGCTCCTGCGCCTTGCGCATCTTGGAGGCGGCCACCATTTCCATGGCTTTGGTGATCTTCTTGGTGTTTTCCACCGATTTGATCTTGCCGCGTATTTCCTTACCTGCTGCCATACAAGGCTCCTTGAGTCGTCAGGTCGGAAATCAGGCGAACGACTTCTTGAACGCCGTGATGGCAGCGGTCAATTCGGCTTCGGCATCCTTGTCCATGGCCTTGTCGGCTTCCAGCTTGGCCAGCAGCGCGGCGTGCTTGTCCTTCAGGTAGGCGTGCATGCCGTGCTCGAAAGCCAGCACCTTCTTGACGTCCACGTCATCCAGGAAGCCCTTGTTCACCGCGAACAGCGTGGCGCCCATGATGCTGATGGGCTGCGGGCTGTACTGGGCCTGCTTCAGCAACTCGGTCACGCGGGCACCGCGGTCCAGCTGCTTGCGGGTGGCTTCGTCCAGGTCGGAGGCGAACTGCGCGAACGCAGCCAGCTCACGGTACTGGGCCAGGTCGGTACGGATACCGCCAGACAGGTTCTTCACCAGCTTGGTCTGGGCGGCAGAACCCACGCGCGACACCGAGATACCGGCGTTGATGGCGGGGCGGATGCCGGCGTTGAACAGCGAGGTTTCCAGGAAGATCTGGCCGTCGGTGATGGAGATCACGTTGGTGGGCACGAAGGCCGACACGTCACCGGCTTGCGTTTCGATGATGGGCAGCGCCGTCAGCGAACCGGTCTTGCCCTTGACGGCACCCTTGGTGAAGGCTTCGACGTAGTCGGCATTCACGCGGGCGGCGCGCTCCAGCAGGCGGCTGTGCAGGTAGAACACGTCGCCGGGGTAGGCTTCGCGGCCTGGCGGGCGGCGCAGCAGCAGCGAGACCTGACGGTAGGCCACGGCCTGCTTGGACAGGTCGTCATAAATGATCAGCGCGTCTTCACCACGGTCGCGGAAATACTCGCCCATGGTGCAGCCGGAGTAGGCCGACACGTACTGCATGGCGGCGGATTCCGAAGCGGTGGCGGCCACCACGATGGTGTACTCCATCGCGCCGGCTTGTTCCAGCGAGCGCACCACGTTCTTCACGCTGGAGGCCTTCTGGCCGATCGCAACGTAGACGCAGGTCATGTTCTGACCCTTCTGGTTGATGATGGCGTCGATGGCCACGGCGGTCTTGCCGGTCTGGCGGTCGCCGATGATCAGCTCGCGCTGGCCACGACCCACCGGCACCATGGAGTCGATGGACTTCAGGCCGGTCTGCATGGGCTGGCTGACGGACTCACGGGCGATCACGCCCGGGGCGACCTTTTCGATCACGTCGGTCATCTTGGCGTTGATCGGGCCCTTGCCGTCGATAGGCTGACCCAGCGCGTTGACCACGCGACCCTTCAACTCGGGGCCGACCGGCACTTCCAGAATGCGGCCCGTGCACTTGACGGTGTCGCCTTCGGAGATGTGCTCGTAGGCACCCAGAATCACGGAACCGACGGAGTCGCGCTCCAGGTTCAGCGCCAGGCCATACGTGGGCAAGCCATCGGCACCGGCAGGGAACTCCAGCATTTCGCCCTGCATCACGTCGGACAGGCCGTGGATGCGGCAGATGCCGTCGGTCACCGACACCACGGTGCCCTGGTTGCGAATGTCGGCACTGGCCGACAGGCCTTCAATGCGGCTCTTGATCAGCTCGGAAATTTCCGCGGGATTGAGTTGCATGACTCTTTCCTTCTTTCTAGGGTTGAGGGTCCACAGCGCGAGGGCAAACGCCTCAGGCCGTGAGCGCCACTTTCATTTGTTCCAGACGGGCCTTGACGGAGGTGTCCAGCACCTCGTCGCCGACCACCACGCGAATGCCACCTATCAGCTCAGGCTGCAGTTGCACCGTGACGTTGAGCTTGCGGCCAAAACGCTTTTCCAGCGTGGCAGCCACTTCGGCCAATGCGGCGCCTTCCACCGGGAAAGCACTGTGCACCACCGCGTCGCTGGAGCCGCTCTGGGCGTTCTTCAGCGCGCGGAATTGCGCCGCAATCTCCGGCAACACAGCCAGGCGGCCGTTGGCGATGACGGTGCGCAGGAAGTTCTTCGCCGCGTCGTTCAACGGCGCCTTGACGACGCCGGCAAAGACGTCGAACACCTGCTCGGCACTGGCCTTGGGGTTGTCGGCGAACTGCAGCAGCTGCGGGTTGGCGGCGATGGCGGCAAACTCGTCCACCCACTGGGCGGTGGACGCCAGATCGGCCGCGGTCGCCTTGAACAGCGCTTCCGCGTAAGGACGGGCAATGGTGGCGGTTTCAGCCATGGTGTTGATGCCTTTCCTGCCGCGTCACAGCTCGGTCTTCAGGCGACCCAGCAGCTCGGCGTGCACGGAAGCGTTGACTTCCTTGCGCAGAATCTGCTCAGCGCCCTTGACGGCCAGCGCAGCCACCTGCTCGCGCAGGGCTTCGCGGGCCTTCACAGCCTGCTGGTCGGCCTCCAACTTGGCGGCGGCAATGATCTTGGCGCCCTCCTCGTTGGCCTTGGCCTTGGCTTCTTCGATGATGCCCAGTGCGCGGCGCTCGGCGTCAGCCAGGCGTGCGGTGGTCTCGGTGCGCGATTTGACCAGCTCGTCTTCCACCCGCTTGTTGGCGGCGGACAGATCGGCCTTGGCCTTGTCGGCAGCGGCCAGGCCGTCGGCGATGTTCTTGGCGCGCTCGTCCAGGGCTGCCGCGATGGGCGGCCAGACGAACTTCATCGTGAACGCGACCAGCAGGATGAAGACGATGATCTGGACGATCAGTGTCCCGTTAATACTCATGGTCTTACTTCCAGAGCGAAATGGTCAATGGGATTACTTGACCAGACGGGAAATTTGCGCCAGGAACGGGTTGGCAGTGGCGAACCACAGGGCAATACCGGTACCGATAATGAAGGCGGCGTCGATCAGACCGGCCAGCACGAACATCTTGGTCTGCAGCTCGCCCATCAGTTCGGGTTGGCGGGCAGCGGATTCCAGGTACTTGCTGCCCATGATGCCGATACCGATACAAGCACCCAGGGCGCCCAGACCGATGATGATGCCGGCGGCGATGGCTGCAAAGCTGATGACTTCCATGATGACTCCTTAAGAAGAAAACTAACTAACGAACTAAGAAAAAAACCAAACCGAAAACTGAAACCCTGAGGCCTTAGTGGGCGTCGTGCGCCTGCCCGATGTAGACCAGCGTCAACATCATGAACACAAAGGCCTGCAACAAAATGATGATCAGGTGGAAGGCGGCCCACAGCCAGCCCGAGGCGATGTGCAACAACGCCAGCCCGATGCTGGTCGGCTCAAAGCCGACCCAGGCGCCGCCCAGCAGCGCGATCAGCATGAAGATCAGTTCGCCGGCGTACAGGTTGCCGAACAACCGCATGCCGTGCGACACCGTCTTGGCGGTGAAGGAGATCAGTTGCTCAGCCAGGTTGACCACGGCCAGGATGGCGGCGAACACCGGGTTCTTGCTGGTGCCGAAGGGCGCGGTGACCAGCTCGTGGCCCCAGCCGCCCAGGCCCTTGATCTTGATGTTGTAGAACAGGCTGATCAGCAGCACGGCCAGCGCCAGGCCCATGGTGACCGACAGGTCGGCCGAGGGCACCACGCGCAGATAGGCGTGGGCGGCCTCGTGGCCGGTGATCTTTTCGTAAGCATGGCCCCACAGCCAGGGCAGCAGGTCCAGCGGCAGCAAGTCCATGGCGTTGAGCAACAGCACCCAGACGAACACGGTCAGCGCCAGCGGGCTGACCAGCTTGCGGCTGGTGGCGTTGTGCACGATGGATTTGGCCTGGCCGTCGACGACCTCGATCAGGATTTCCACCGCGGCCTGGAAGCGGCCGGGCACGCCGGCCGTGGCCCTGCGCGCCGCCTTCCACAGGAAGAAGCAGCCCAGCACACCCATCAGCACGGAGAAGAAGATGGAGTCGATGTTGAACACCGTGAAGTCCACGATGTTGTCGCCCATGGGCTTGTTCTGCCAGTGCGTCAGGTGATGGACGATATATTCACTGGCCGAGGGGCCGGCAGCGGCTTGTTCTACAGGTGCCATGTCGTCGACTCTATTCAATAAAACTTCGTTAAGCGGCGCTGCGACGCGCCTTCGGGCGCATCAACAGCGCCACCCAATACACTTTCAGGGTCAGGATCAGGCCGATCAGCAGCGCCAACCAGTCCAGATCCGGAACCACGCGCGGCGCCAAAAACAACATGGCGACGCTGACGGAAATCTTGACCATCTCCCACACAAAGAACCCGAAGCCGGCCATCACGGCGTTCACCGAAGCAAACCGGCTCATCAAGCCGCGCGCAAACAAGGCGGCGGGAATGATGGCCACCAGGGCGCCGTAACCGGCCGACCAAGCAGCGTTGGAACGCCCCGTCCAGACCCAGGCCAGCGCGGTCAGCACCAACCCCACCAGCAACTGGACCGCGATCACCCTCCAGGGCGACAACGGTGGTTGCTGCAACCGCAGCAATTTCGCCTGTTCGGCGGACAGCGGCGGGTAGCCCGGTTCCTCTTGTGCATCCTCGAAACCCAAGGGCGTAATTTTCGACATCGTAAATTACACCCAGGTTACGCACAGATTGTCACAAAGCCCCTGATTATACGTAGAAACCCAGCCCCTCCGACAATGACCCGCTAAGTAATAGCACGGACCCTGCGCGACCTGAAAACATGTCCAGTTCCTCATCGTCCATATGCCGCAGGCTGCTCCAGCTGGTGCTGGCCGCCTCACTACTGTCTTTGTTGAGCGCCTGCGCGCAGCCGCTGCCCGCCAGTCCGCACCATGACGACGATGGCTTCCACAACAACTACACACTCACGATAGAGCGGCCACTCAGCGATCTGCTGCGCTGGAAATGGGACGCCTGGCGCGCCGACCTGCCCAAGCCGCCGCAACAGCCCACGCCGGCGCAGACACCCGACCTGGCACTGATCAAGACCAACGGCGCGCTGGACGCGCAGCACATGCGCCCAGCCGTCACCTGGATAGGCCACGCCAGCACACTGGTGCAGGCCAGCGGCCTGAATGTGCTGACCGACCCGATCTTCAGCGACCATGCCTTCATGGTGCAGTTCGCCGGCCCCAAGCGCGCCCAGCCACCCGGCATTGCGCTGGCCGACCTGCCGGGCATTGACGTGGTGGTGATTTCGCACAACCACTACGACCACCTGGACGCCGGCAGCATTGAGGCGCTGGAGAAACGCGCACCAGGCAAGACGCTGTTCCTGGTGCCGCTGGGCCTGAAGGGCTGGATGCAGGACCTGGGTGTGCGCCAGGTGGTGGAGCTGGATTGGTGGCAGCAGGTGCGGGTGCGTCGTGGTGGCGATGGCCGCACCCAGGTGGTGGACGCGGGTGCCCGGCCCCTGACGGATGACACGGTGGAGTTCAACCTTGTGCCGGTGCAGCACTGGTCGGCGCGTGGCCTGTTTGACCGCCGCAAGACGTTGTGGGGCGGCTGGGCGGTGTTTGGCCCCGCTTTCCACTGGTACTTCAGCGGCGACACCGGTTACACCAAGGACTTTGCCGACACCCGTGCGCGCTTCGCGCAGCGCAACCCGGGCGGCTTTGACCTGAGTATCCTGCCCCTAGGCGCCTACGAGCCGCGCTGGTTCATGCGCCTGCAACACATGAACCCCAGCGAAGCCGTGCAGGCGCATCTGGACCTGGGCAGCCAGCGCAGCCTGGGCATGCACTGGGGCACCTTCAGCCTGACCGACGAACCGCTGGACCAGCCGCCGCTGGACCTGGCCAAGGCGCGCCAGGCCCGCCAGCTGCCCGAGGACGCCTTTTTCGTGCTGAAGATCGGTGAAACACGGCTGCTGCCGCCACGCCGATAATCTCCTCATGACCTCCCTGCCCCCCCTGCCCTGCTACCTGAACGGCGACTACACGCTGCTGCCCGACGCCAAGATCAGCGTGATGGACCGGGGCTTCATCTTCGGCGACGGCGTCTACGAGGTGATCCCGGCTTACGAAGGCGCGCTGTTCCGCTTTGACGACCACATGGCGCGGCTGGACCGCAGCCTGGCCGAGCTGCGCATGGCCAACCCGATGACGCATGCGCAGTGGCGCGCCATTGCCCAGGAGCTGCTGGCGCGGCACCGCCAGTCCATCCCGGCGGGTGAGCCTCCGGCCAACATCCAGAGCGTGTACATCCAGGTCACGCGCGGCGTGGCGCTGCGCAACCACGTGATGCCCACCGACATTGCGCCCACCGTGTTCGTCATGGCCGACCGCATGGGCGTGCCCACGGCGCAGCAGCAGGCCGAGGGCGTGGCCTGCATCACCGCAGAAGACTTCCGCTGGCAGAAGGCGCACATCAAGAGCGTCAGCCTGCTGGGCGCGGTGTTCGCACGCCAACTCAGTTACGACGTCGGGGCGGTGGAGACGGTGATGTTCCGCGACGGTTGGCTCAGCGAGGCCGCCGCCAGCAACATCTGGGTGGTGAAGGACGGCAAACTGGCCGGCGTGCCCAAGGACCACCTGGCGCTGACCGGCGTGCGCTACGGGCTGATTGCCGAGATTTGCCAGGCCCAGGGCATACCGTTTGAATTGCGCCGCATCTCGCGCCAGGAAGTGCTGGATGCCGACGAGTTGATGTTGAGCTCGGCCGTGCGCGAGGTGCTGGCCATCGTCACGCTGGACGGGCAGCCGGTTGCAAATGGCCAACCCGGCCCCATTTTTAAACGGTTGCTGGCCGGCTATGCGCAGGCCAAGCAGCGCTGCATACAACAGAACACGTCCGCACCATGACCACCCCCACCCCGCCGGCCCAGCCCGATGCACGCAAGGACTCGTTGATCGAGTACCCCTCGTCCTTCCCCATCAAGGTGATGGGCGCGAAGGTGGACGGCTTCGTGCATGCCGTCACCGCCATCGCCAAGCAGTTCGACCCCCAGTTCGACGCCAGCACGGTGGAACTTCGCGACAGCAAGGCCGGCAACTACCTGGGCGTAACCATCACCATCACCGCCACCAGCCGGGAGCAGCTCGACGAGCTGTACCGCACGCTGTCCACGCATCCGATGGTGAAGATGGTGCTCTGAGCCGGTCCGGCGCCGTGGAGTTCGTGCAGCGCAACCTGGGCCAGGTGGACTACCTGCCCACCTACGAGGCCATGCAGGCCTTCACGGCCGCGCGCACGGCCGACACGCCCGATGCGCTGTGGCTGTGCGAACACCCACCCGTCTACACCCAGGGCCTGGCCGGCAAGCCCGAGCATGTGCTGAACCCCGGCACCATCCCCGTGCTGGCCAGCAACCGCGGCGGCCAGGTCACCTACCACGGGCCCGGCCAGGTGGTGGCCTACCCGCTGCTGGATTTGCAGCGTGCCGGCTACTTCGTCAAGGAATACGTCTACCGGGTGGAAGAGGCCGTGTTGCGCACGCTGGCCCACTTTGGCGTCACCGGCCACCGCGTGGCCGGTGCGCCGGGCATTTACGTGCGGCTGGACGACCCGGGCTCACACGCACTGCTGGCACAACGGCCCACGCGGGCCACCGCCGGACCGGATGGCGCAACCGGCGGCCCCGACTTTACCGGCCTGGGCAAGGTCGCTGCCTTGGGCATCAAGGTCAGCCGCCACTGCACGTATCACGGCGTGGCGCTGAATGTGGCCATGGACCTGGAGCCGTTCTCCCGCATCAACCCCTGTGGCTACGCCGGCCTGCAGACGGTGGACCTGGCCACGCTGGGCGTGTCCGCCAGCTGTGAAGATGTGATCCCGGTCATAGCCAGCAAGTTAAACACCTATTTGTCTCCCTGATCTGGCGCCAGAATAGCGCCCATGGACCGCCTGCTCGCCTCATTCGTGGAACAACCACTGCGTGCCTGCCTGGCCCTGTGGCGGCGCCTGTTGCGTGCAGGGTCCGTGCCGCTGGCCTACCTGTCCTATGGCGCCAGCTTCTTGCGCCGCCAGCCGCACTACATCGAGGAGCAGTGGCCGGGTGAGCGCAGCCTGGCCGGCGCGGCCAAGGTAGCGGTGTTCGGCCACTTCGACCCCCAGGGCGTGGTGCACGACTTCGTGCTGCGCTACCTGGACGAGCTGCTGGCGGCCGGCTTCGAGATTGTCTTCGTCAGCAACTCCCCGCGCCTGCAGCCTGCCGGGCTGCAGCAAGTGCGCCAGCGCTGCGCGCTGGTGGCACGGCGCCAGAACCTGGGCTATGACTTCGGCGCCTACCGCGACGGCATAGGCCTGCTGCTGGGCCAACTGGCCAGCCTGGATGAGCTGCTGATCGTCAACGACAGCGTGTACGGCCCATTCCGCAACCTGAACGACGTGTTGGCCAAGGCCGATGCAGCGCACGCCAGCGTCTGGGGCATCACCGACTGCTGGGACAGCGCCTTCCACCTGCAAAGCTATTTTGTGCTGTTCAAGCAGCCGGCGCTGCGCAACCCGGCCTTTGTGGCCTTCTGGTCCGGCGTGCGGTATGTGCAGGCCAAGACCTGGGTGGTGCGCCGCTACGAGCTGGGGCTGACGCGCGCCATGATGCGCGGCGGCCTGCGCTGCGCCGCGCTGTTCCCCTACCGCCAGGCCGCCCAGGCCCTGAGCGATGCGGTGCGCCGCGATGGCGCGCTGACCAACAAGACGCTGAGCCCGCAACACCAGGCCTTCCTGGCCACGCTGTTCCGGGCGGTGGACAACGGTGTGCCGCTGAACGGCAGCCACTTCTTCTGGGACCACCTGATCGCCGTGATGGGTTGCCCCTTCCTGAAGCGCGAGCTGCTGCACAAGAACCCGGCGCGGGTGATGTTCGTCAACCAGTGGGAGACGGTGGTCCGCCAGGCCAACCCCGACTACGACACCGACGCCATCCACCACCACCTGGAAGCCACGCTGCACCGCCGGGCGATGTGAGAAAGGCCGCACGGCCGACCGGAAACCCGGCATGTTTCTACAATAGAGGCCATGAGCACCACCGAGACCGGCAACGTCGTGCGCGTTGCCCAGAGCACCGAGACCTACGACGCCAGCGCCAAGCAAAAGGCCGGCGCCAAGCTGGCCCGCATCCCCATCAAGGTGCAGCCGGGCGAGGTGCTGAAGAAGCCCGAGTGGATACGCGTGAAGGCCGGCTCGCCCACCACGCGGTTTTATGAGATCAAAGACATCCTGCGCCAGAACAAGCTGGTGACGGTGTGCGAGGAAGCCTCCTGCCCCAACATTGGCGAATGCTTCGGCAAGGGCACGGCCACCTTCATGATCATGGGCGACAAGTGCACGCGGCGCTGCCCGTTTTGCGACGTCGGCCATGGCCGGCCCGACCCGCTGGACGCCAACGAACCGGACAACCTGGCCAAGACCATCGCCGCGCTGAAGCTGAAGTATGTGGTGATCACCAGCGTGGACCGCGACGACCTGCGCGACGGCGGCAGCCAGCATTTCGTCGACTGCATCCGCAAGACGCGCGAGCTGTCGCCGCTGACGCAGATCGAGATCCTGGTGCCCGACTTCCGCGGCCGCGACGACCGCGCACTGGAGATTTTGAAGGCCGCGCCCCCGGACGTGATGAACCACAACCTGGAAACCATCCCGCGCCTGTACAAGGAAGCGCGGCCGGGCTCGGACTACGCCTTCTCGCTGAACCTGCTGAAGAAGTTCAAGGCGCTGTTCCCCGACGTGCCGACCAAGAGCGGCCTGATGGTGGGCCTGGGCGAGACGGATGACGAAATCCTCACCGTGATGCGCGACATGCGCGCGCACAACATCGACATGCTGACGATTGGCCAGTACCTGGCGCCCAGCATGAGCCACTTGCCGGTGCGCCGCTACGTGCACCCGGACACCTTCAAGATGTTCGAGGCCGAGGCCTACAAGATGGGCTTCAAGCATGCGGCCGTGGGGGCGATGGTGCGGTCCAGCTACCACGCGGACCAGCAGGCGCATGCGGCGGCGGGCGGCGCTGAACACGCTTCGCAAGCTGCGACCCCCGCCACCACCTCTTGAACCCCGCGCTGCTGGCCCTGGGCGCCATCGCCCTGTGGGCCTCGCTGGCCAGCCTGAGCGTCACCCTGGCGCATGTGCCGCCCTTTCTGCTGGCCGGCATTGCGCTGCTGATCGGCGCGCTGCCCTCGCTGCTGTACTGGCGCCAATGGCGGGTGTCGTGGCCCACGCTGGCGCTGGGCATCTACGGCCTGTTTGGCTACCACTTCCTGCTGTTCATCGCGTTGCGGCATGCGCCGCCGGTGCAGGCCAACCTGGTCAACTACCTGTGGCCGCTGCTGATCGTGGTGCTGGCGCCGCTGCTGCTGCCGGGCGTCAAGCTCAAGGGCATGCACCTGCTGGCCGCGCTGCTGGGCTTTGCCGGCGCCGCGCTGGCCATCAGCGGCGGGCGCACGCTGGATGGCGGCTTTGCCTGGGGCTACCTGCCGGCGCTGGCCTCGGCCTTCGTCTGGGCCAGCTACTCGCTGCTGACCAAGCGGGTGACGCCTTTCCCCACCGCCGCCATCGGCCTGTTCGCGGCGGTCTCCGGCGCGCTGGCGCTGGCCTGCCATGCGGCGCTGGAACCTTCGGTGGCACTGAGCGGCAAGGACTGGCTGCTGCTGGTCGTGATGGGGCTGGGCCCGCTGGGTGCCGCCTTCTACCTGTGGGATGCGGCGCTAAAGCGCGGCAGCGCGGCACAGATCGGCCTGTTGTCGTTCCTGACGCCGCTGCTGTCCACGCTGTTGTTGCTGCTGTTGCGCGGTGAGGCGCCCAGCGCCAGCATCATCTTGGCAGCGGCACTTATCGTGGGTGCGGCGTTGCTCGGGCGCCGCTAGGGCTAAATTCCCGCCGGGCCGCCCCAAGGGAATTTGCGGCCCCCTCGGGGGGCAGGGAGCTACACGCAGTGAGCGACCGTGGGGGTCCTAGACTCGTGCCAGGCGGTGCGCGGGCTCGTCGTCTTGCAGAATCTGCTGCGCCCACGGTGTCAGCTTGGTCGTGTCGGCGCGCAGCACCTCCTGCTTGACCGCCAGCACCTGGGCCGGGTGCATGGAGAAGCTGCGCAGGCCCAGGCCCAGCAGCAGCCGTGTCAGGCTGGTGTCGCCCGCCATCTCGCCGCACACGCTGACGCCCTTGCCCTGGGCGTTGCACTCGGCGATGGTCTGTGCCACCAGGCCCAGCACCGCCGGGTGCAGCGGGTCGTACAGGTGGGCCACCGATTCGTCGGCGCGGTCTATGGCCAGCGTGTACTGGATCAGGTCATTGGTGCCAATGGACAGGAAGTCGAAATACTTCAGGAACATGCGCACGGCCAGCGCGGCGGCGGGGATTTCTATCATCGCGCCCAGCTTCACCGGACCGTAGGCAATGCCCCGGTTGTCCAGCTCGGCGCGGGCAAAGTCGATCAACGACAGCGTCTGGCGTATCTCGCTGGCATGCGCCAGCATGGGGATCAGCAGGTTGGCCTGGCCGAAGGCGGCGGCACGCAGGATGGCGCGCAGCTGCGTCAGGAACATGGCCGGGTCGGCCAGGCTCCAGCGTATCGCGCGCAGGCCCAGGGCAGGGTTCAGGTGCGCCTCGTCGCGCACCGAGCGGTCCAGCGGCTTGTCGGCCCCCACGTCGACCGTGCGTATGGTCACCGGCAGGCCCTGCATGCCTTCGATGGCGCGCTTGTAGGCCTGGAACTGCTCCTCCTCGCCCGGCAGGTTGCCCTGGCGGCCCATGAACAGGAATTCGCTGCGGAACAGCCCCACGCCCACGGCACCGGCTTTCAGCGCGCCGGGCGCGTCCTCGGGCATCTCGATGTTGGCCAGCAGCTCGATCTTCTGCCCGTCCATGGTGACGGCTGGCGTGTGCAGCAGGCGCGTCAGCCGGCTGCGCTCCAGCTCGCCCTGGCGCTGCTTGAAGCCGTATTCAGCCAGGATGATGGGCGAGGGGTCGACGATGACCACGCCGGCGTCGCCGTCGATGATGACCCAGTCATCCTGGCGCACCAGCTGGCTGCTCAGGCGCGCGCCCACCACCGCCGGGATGTCCATGCTGCGCGCCACGATGGCGGTGTGCGAGGTCTTGCCGCCCACATCGGTGACGAAGCCGGCAAACACACTTTGCTTGAACTGCAGCATGTCGGCCGGCGACAGGTCATGCGCGATCAGCACCAGCGGCACGTCCACGGTGTCGTCCAGCAGCAGGTCCTGGTTGGATTTCTTGCGCGGGTGTATCGGTGGCGCCACCGGTGAGGCCACGCCCTTCATGGCGCGCAGGATGCGCTCGGCGATCTGCTCCAGGTCCGCCTTGCGCTCGCGCAGGTACTCGTCCTCCATCTCGTCGAACTGGCGCGAGATCACCTCCAGCTGGGTGGTCAGCGCCCACTCCGCGTTGTACAGGCGCTCTGAAATCCAGTGCTTGACGCCGTCCACCAACGCCTCGTCCTGCAGCAGCATCAGGTGCACGTCCAACAGCGCGGTCAGCTCGTGCGGTGCGTCCTTGGGGCCCATGTGGGCCACGCTTTGCTGCAGGCGGTGCAGTTCGTCCACCACGACGTTGCGGCCGTTGCGGATGCGGGTGATCTCGGCCTCGATGGTGTCGGGGCCGATGAAGTAATGCGCCACGTCGACCCGGCTGGAGGCCACCAGCACGGCCTTGCCTATGGCAATGCCGCGTGCCACCGCCAGGCCGTGGATGGCAAAGGTCACTCGCCTTCTCCGAACTTGTCGTTGATCAGCGCCAGCATGGCGTCCAGCGCCTCCTGCTCGCGCTCGCCATCGGCGTCCAACACCACCTCGGAGCCTATGCCGGCGGCCAGCATCATCACGCCCATGATGCTCTTGGCGTTGACGCGGCGCTCACCGCGGGCGATCCACACCTCGCAAGGAAAGCTGCCCGCCAGCTTGGTCAGTTTGGCGGAAGCGCGTGCATGCAGGCCCAGCTTATTGCTGATGGTCGCGGTAATCTTGATCATGCTTGGGTTTTTGTTGGTTCTGCGGTGCCGTCACCGCCACCTGCATCACGCCCTGGGCGCCACCCGCCAAGGCACGCGTCAGCAGCGAGTCCAGCGGCTCGTGCCGGTAGGTGACCGCGCGCAGCAGCATGGGCAGGTTGACGCCGGCAATCAGCCGGGACTTGACACCGTCCACCACCCGCTGTGCCACATTGCAGGGCGTGGCGCCGAACATGTCGGTCAGCACCAGCACCTGCTGCTTGCGCATCTGGTCCATGGCGATGCGGCAGGCCGCCAGCGACTCTTCGGGCCGCACATTGGGCTGCACGTCCAGCGCCACCACGCTGTCGGCGGCGTCGGGAAACACGTGCAGCACGCACTGGCGCAGTGCATTGGCCAGCGGCGCGTGGGCGATGATGAGGATGCCGTTGTTCATAGATCAGGCAGTCCCGATTATGGCGCGGGCGGGGTTGGCCCCGGGTAACAGCTCATTGCAACGCCACGCTGCCCAAAAAGGTCTCTGCCACCTCGCCGCTCAATGTCTCGCCGTACGCCAGCACCTGGTAGATGTGGGCGCCATGGCGGAACCAGGCCACCTGCAGCCTGACGGCGCGGCCATCGGATTGGCGACCGTGGGTGGCCAGCACCTGCCCCTGGCTGGCGCCGGAAGCGCCTTTGGGGGCGAACGGCTGCGGCGCCGACCCCACCGCCGCGAAATTGCCCAAGGTGGCCATGCGCCACTGCGTCAGCAGCTCGGTCGCCTGAGTGGCCTGGGCCGCCTGGGCGACATTCGGTAGCGGCACCGCCGCCACCGCGAACTGCACGCCGCCTGCCTCGCAGCCCATCATGCGCATGCTCACCGGGGTGCCGCCCAGCGGCACGGTGCGGGTGGCACGGTCAGGCTTGCAGGGCAGCAGGGCCACCAGCGGGGTGTCGTCCAGCCGGGCCTCGCGCCAGTTGAAGGTGGGGCTGCAGGCCAGCAGTAGCGTTGCCACCCAGCCCACCGCCAGCTTGCGGCTTCGTATCAACCGTATCCCCCGCATCAACCGAGAGCGCCGAACACTTTTTTCAGGATGGCGCTGCCGGTGCCTATCGGGTCCTGGCGGATCTTTTTCTCTTCCTCGCCAATCATGGTGTACAGGCCGTCCAAGGTCTTGCCGGTCACATACTGCTGGATACTGGCGTTATCTTTCTTGATCAAGCCCAAACTTGCCGCTTTTTCGGCCAATTGGTTGTATTTTTGCGCCAAACCCACTTTTTCCGTGGCTTTCGTCACCACCGGCAGGAACTTGACGTTCAATGGCGCACGCGTCTTGTCGCTGAAATACGCGGTGGCCGAGGTTTCGCCACCGGTCAAGATCTTCTTGGCGTCGGCCAGCGTCATGCTCTTGACGGCCCCCACCAGCATGTCCTTGGCCAACGGCACGGCCTGCTCGGCGGCCTGGTTCATCGCCGTCACCAACTCGTCCACGCGCTGGCCTTGGCCCAAACGGCGCAACAGTTTGGCGGCGTCTTCCAGAAAACCGGGCAGCGGGATGCGAACTTTGTCGTTGTTCATGAATCCACCGTTCTGGCCCAGTTGCGAAACGGCGGCAATCGCGCCTTTTTCCAACGCCGCCTTGACCCCCTGGGAGGCTTCGCCGCTGGTCAGATCGGCCAGCGACAGGGCCCGGGCTGCGCCGGGCACCAGCGCAGCCAGACCCAGGGCCATTGAAACCGAACTAAAATTTCGTCTGTCCACGCGAAGACCCCACAAATGAAGAAGCGAAGCTTGTATCTTGCCGCACCGCTGCTGGCTTTGGCAATCGGTTTCGGCGCCTTCATGGCCACGGCGGGGAATGCCGCGCCGCAAACCAGCTTCGTGCTGCTGGACGGCTCGCAACAAAGCACCAAGGACCTGCAAGGCAAGGTCACGCTGGTCAACTTCTGGGCCACCAGCTGCACCACCTGCGTGGCCGAAATGCCCAAGGTCGTCGCCACCTACGAAAAATACAAGGCCCAGGGCTTTGACACCGTGGCCGTGGCCATGGCCTACGACCCACCGGCCTACGTGGTCAACTACGCGCAAACGCGCAAGCTGCCGTTCAAGGTGGCGATCGACAACACCGGCGCGGTGGCGCGCGCCTGGGGCGAGGTGCAGCTGACGCCCACCACCTACCTGGTGGACAAGCATGGCCAGATCGTCAAGCGCTATGTGGGCGAGCCCGATTTCGCCGAGCTGCACAAGCTGATCGAAAAACTGCTGGCCCAGGCCTGATTCCCTTGTTTTGCCACCGGGCCGCCCCAAGGCAAAACGCAGCCGGGGGCAGGACGGACACGCAGTGCCGGACGTGGGGGCTCTGATTTGACGCTGACCGAGCTGATCACCACCAGCCAGGCGCTGGTCGCCCAAGGGCAATCAAGCCAGGCATGCCAGCTTTACCAGGACTGGCTGGCCCAGTCCCAAGACCCACTGCGCCACTTCGCCTGGTTCAACCTGGGCAGCCTGTTGGGCCAAGCCCGGTCACACGAACAAGCCATGCTTGCCTACCGCCAGGCGCTGGCGCTGCAACCTGGCATGACCGCCGCGCGTGCCAACCTGGGCTCCGAGCTGAAGACACTCCAGCGCGTCGACGCCGCCATCACCGAATGGCAACGGACGCTGCAAGACCTGGACGCCGCCCAGCCGCCGCAGCCCAAGGAACAGCTGCATGTGCTGATCAACCTGGCAGTGGCCACCATGGAGCGCGGCCTGTTGGACCAAACGCTGCACTACCTGGAACGCGGCCTGGCGTTGGACCCGCAGCAGCGCACCCTGCTGCTGCACTACCTGCATACGCGCCAGAAGGTCTGCCAGTGGCCGGTGCTGCGCCCCTTGGCCGGCGTCAGCATGCACCAGCAACTGCTGGCGGCCGGCTCGCTGTCGTCGCTGGCCACGCATGACGACCCGGCCCTGCAACTGCTGAGCGCGCTGAACTATGTGCGTGACAAGGGCTTGCGGGCCGCCGACCCCAAGCCGCCCAAGCGCAACAAACCGCCGGGCCAACGCCTGCGCATAGGCTACCTGTCGGGTGACTTCAACACCCATCCGGTGGGCGCGCTGACGGTGGAGCTGTTTGAGCTGCACGACCGCAGCCGTTTCGAGGTGTTCGGCTTTTGCTGGACGCCCGAGGAAGCCACGCCCGAGCGGCGCCGGCTGGTGCAGGCCTTTGACCACCACGTGCCCCTGGGCCACCTCAGCGACGAGGCGGCAGCGCAGCGGATACGCTCGCTGGAGATCGATGTCCTGGTGGACCTGCAAGGCCTGACCGGCGCCGCCCGCCCGAACATCCTCAGCTACCGGCCGGCGCCGGTGCAACTGGCGTGGCTGGGTTATCCCGGCACCTGCGCGCTGCCAGCGGTGGACTATGTGATCGCCGACGCCTATGTGCTGCCGCCCGAGCTGGCGCCTTACATGAGCGAGCAGCCGCTGCGCCTGCCACGCTGCTTCCAGCCCAGTGACCGGCAGCGCCAGGCCGCTGCCACGCCCACGCGCGCCGAGTGCGGCCTGCCCGAGACGGGCTTCATCTACTGCTCGTTCAACCAGAATTTCAAGTTCACCGAACCGGTGTTTGACAGCTGGCTGCGCATCCTGGCCCAGGCACCCGGCAGCGTGCTGTGGCTGCTGGCCAGCAACCCCTATGCCGAAGCCAACTTGCGTCAGCGCGCGCGCAGCCAGGGCGTGGCGCCCGAGCGCCTGGTCTTCGCCCAGCGCACGTCCGCGGCCAACTACCTGGCGCGGCTGAAGCTGGCCGACCTGTTTCTCGACACTTTCCCCTACAACGCCGGCACCACCGCCAACGACGCGCTGTGGATGGCCTGCCCGGTGCTGACACGCTCGGGCAGGAGCTTCGTGTCGCGCATGGCCGGCAGCCTGCTGACAGCGGTGGGCCTGCCGCAGCTGATCACCCAGACCCCGGCGGACTACGAGCAACTGGCCGTGCGCATAGGCCGCAACCCGCAGATGGCCGTGCTGTACCGGCGCTACCTGCAGGAGCACGCTGCCAGCAGCGATTTGTTCAATATTCCTCAATTGGTGCGCGACCTGGAGGCTGGGCTGTCGGCGCTGTCCTGAATGCGCCGCCCCCACGTTGTCCGGAATACCGGGCTTGCTCCAGTCAATTCGGGCTTTTGGTGGCCCCCGGCAGGCACTATCATGGCTTGTTGCCAGATTGCCGGCGGGCAGCCGGCCGACCACCGCCCGTGAAACACCACAGTCCCATGAAGAAGCCGCCCAAGACCGCGCCGCCCCCCCAGCCCGGCACCCAGGCCCGCCTTTCCATGGTGGAGGTGATGAACCAGACCGCCGCGCTCATGGCTGCCGGCAAACAGCCCGAAGCGCTGGCGCTGTATGCCCAGTGGCTGGCCGTGGCCGATGACCCACAGCGCTATGTCGTCTGGTTCAACTACGGTACCGCGCTGGGCGCGGCCGGCCGGCCGGCCGATTCAGCGCAGGCGCACCGCCAGGCACTGGAGATTCAGCCCTATTTCGTGCACGCACGGCTGAACCTGGGCCACCAACTGGAAAACCAGGGCCAACTGGAGCCGGCGCTGGCCGAGTGGCGCCGGGTGCTGCAAGACTGCGCCAACAGCCCATTCACCGAACTCAGCCTGAAACTGCACGCGCTGAACAACCTGGGCCGGGCGCTGGAAAAGGCCAGGCGTTTCGACGAGGCTGAAGCCTATATGCGTCAAAGCCTGGAGGCGGACCCAGACCAGCCCGCCACCGTCCAACACTACGTGCACGTACGGCAAAAACAATGCGAGTGGCCGTTGTATAAGGCCTTCGGCGGGTTGACGCTGCACAAGCAACTGGTGTGCACGTCGGCATTGGCCATGTTGAGCGCGCATGACGACCCGGCACTGCAGCTGCTGGCAGCCCAGCGTTTCGCGCAAGAGAAAGTGCGGCCCACTGACCCGCGACGGCCCAATCCCCCACGTCCGGTGAACCGCAAGGTGCGCATAGGCTATTTGTCGGGCGACCTGTGCATGCATGCGGTGGGCCTGCTGACGGCAGAGTTGTACGAGCTGCACGACCGCAACCGCTTCGAGGTGTTCGCTTTCTGCTGGTCACGCGAGGACGGCAGTCCGCTGCGCGCGCGGCTCATCAAGGCCTTCGACCACCATGTGCGCATAGGCCACCTGAAAGACGAGGCGGCGGCGCAGTTGATACGCTCGCTGGACATCGACCTGCTGGTGGACTTGCAAGGCATCACCAACGGTGCCCGGCCCGACATCCTGAGCTACCGCCCGGCCACCGTGCAACTGACCTACCTGGGCTTTCCAGGCACCACCGGCTTGAGCAGCATCGACTATGTGATTGGCGACGAGTACGCCATTCCGCCGGCACTGCAACCCTACATGACGGAAAAGCTGCTGGCCATGCCGCAGTGCTTCCAGGTCAGCGACCGGCAACGCCAGGCCTCGCCCGCGCCCACACGGGAGAGCTGCAAGCTGCCCGAGGATGCCTTCGTGTTCGCCTCGTTCAACAACAACTTCAAGTTCACCGAGGAGCTGTTCGCACTGTGGATGCGCGTGCTGCAGCAGGTGCCTGGCAGCGTGTTGTGGCTGCTGGCGGACAACCCACCGGCCCAGGCCAACATGACCGCCTGCGCACGCGCGCACGGCGTGGCGCAAGAGCGCCTGGTGTTCGCCGACCGCGCCGCGCCGGCCAATTACCTGGCGCGCTTCCATCTGGTGGACCTGTTCCTGGACACTTTCCCTTACAACGCCGGCACCACCGCCAGCGACGTGCTGTGGATGGCCTGCCCGCTGCTGACCTGTTCGGGCAAGACCTTCGTCTCACGCATGGCCGGCAGCCTGCTGCACGCCGTGGGCCTGCCTGACCTGGTCACCAGCAGCTTTGACGAGTACGAGCGCCGCGCCGTGCAACTGGGGCGCAACCCGCGCATGAGCGCCACCTACCGGCGCTACCTGCAAGAGCATCGCCTGGACAGCGCGCTGTTCGACATCCCCGCATTCATGCGCGGTTACGAAGACGCCCTGTTGCGCACGCTGGATGCCCACACCGGGCCGGGAAGCGGCCCATGAGCGCCGCCCCCTCACTGGTGGTGGCCGGCGGCACCGCGCACGAGGTGCCGCCGCCCCTTCACACCGCACCGCCACCAGGCCTGCCCGACAGTGGCGACACGCTGGCGCAGTGCACCTTGTGGATGTGCCGTCACCACGGCATTGACCGCACCTGGACCTCGCTGACCAGCGAAAGCATCTGCGATCAACCGCTGCAGCCGGCTCAGGCCGCCGGGGTGTTGCGCAGCGCCGGTCTGGTGGCGGACATCGTGCGGCGCACGCCGGAGCAGATTCTGGACCTGTTGCTGCCCGCCATCCTGCTGATGAAAAACGGCGAGGCCTGCATCCTGCTGCGGCGTGTGGCCTTGCAGAACAAGGCCACCGGCAGCGCGACGGAGTATGAATTGCTGTGGCCCGGCCAGCCGGACCACCGGCGTCAGGTGGACACCCCGGCCCTGCTGTCGGAATACAGTGGCTACGCGATCTTCACCGGGCCGGAACCGATCTCGGACAAGGCACGCGCGCCGGACGACGACGAGGCACCCGCCCCCGGTCACTGGTTGTGGTCCACGCTGCGTCAGTACGTTCCGTATTACCGCTCCTCCATGCTGGCCGCAGCCTTGAGCAATGTGCTGATGCTGGCCACGGGCCTGTTCTCCTCGGTGGTGCTGGACAAGGTGTTGCCGCACAAGTCCTTCGTCACGCTGTGGACTCTGGCGGCCGGCGTGGCCCTGGCGGTGGTGTTCGATCTGGTGGCCCGGCAAATCCGCAGCTACCTGATCGACCTGGCGGGCAAGAAGTCAGACCTGTCGCTGGCTTCCCTGCTGTTCCGCCAGGCATTGACCGTGCGTCTGGAGCACCGGCCCGCTTCGGCTGGGTCATTTGGCCACCACCTGGCGCAAATCGAGGTGGTGCGCGAATTCACCACCTCGGCCACACTGACCGTGGTGTCCGACCTGCCCTTCATCTTTGTCTTCATCCTGATGACCTACGTCGTCGCCGGGCCCCTGGTGCTGGTGCCCTTGCTGGCGGTGCCCATCATCCTGGGCGTCAGCTGGGCGTCGCAACGGCTGCTCAGGCGCCTGATGAGCGACACCTTGCGTCTGCAGGCCAGCATGCAAGGCGACCTGATCGAGGCCATTGAGGGCCTGGAAGACGTGCGCGCTGCCGGCGCGCAAGGCCATTTCATCAAGCGCCACCAGCGCGCCAATGCAGCGGCGGCGGACTCGGCGCTGCGCGCCCGCATGTTGACGGGCTGGGTCAACAATTTCTCCATGGTGTCGCAACAGATCGTCACCGTGGTGCTGCTGGTCTGGGGCGTGCACCTGGTGGCCGACAACGCCATCACCAGCGGCGCGTTGGTCGCTTCCATGATGTTTTGCATGCGCGCCATTGCGCCGTTGAGCAGTGTGGTGTCATTGGCCACGCGCTTCCAGGGTGCGCGCGCCGCGTTGGCGGCACTGGACCGGCTGATGGCCCAACCCACCGAGCGTCAGGCCGGCCGGCGCTACGTGCCGCGCACCAGCATCCAGGGCGCGCTCGGCCTGCGGGAGGTCAGTTTCAAATACCCCGAAGGCCCCGGCGGCCATGCGCCGCTGGTGCTCAAGAAAGTGAGCCTGCAAATCCGCGCCGGTGACCGCGTGGCCGTGCTCGGGCGCATAGGCAGCGGCAAGTCCACGCTGCTGCGGCTGCTGGGTGGCCTGTACCTGCCCACCGAGGGCATGGTGGAGTCCGACGGCCTGGACCTGCGCCAGATCGACCCGGCAGACTTTCGCACGCAGATCGGCTTTGTGTCGCAAGACCCGCGGCTGTTTGCCGGTACGCTGAAAGACAACATCCTGCTGGACCGTCCCAATGCGCGGATTGAAAACTTCCTTGAAGTGATGCGGCTGACCGGCCTGGACCGGTTCGCCGCCGCGCATCCCCTGGGCCTGGATCTGCCGGTGGGTGAGATGGGCAACCTGTTGTCCGGTGGCCAGCGCCAGATGGTGGCACTGGCACGCTGCCTGGTGATACAGCCGCAGGTGCTGTTGCTGGACGAACCCACCAGCTCCATGGATGCGCAGGCAGAAGCCTCCTTCATCCAGCACCTGCGCAACTCGGTCGGCGATCGCACACTGGTGCTGGTCACGCACCGGCCGGCCCTGCTGGACCTGGTCAACCGCGTCATTGTGGTGGATGAGGGCCGCATCGTGGCCGACGGCCCCAAGGCGCAGGTGATGGATGCGTTGTCCGGCAGATCTGCAAACGCTTGAAGCTACCGCCTGCCATGTTTCGCCTGACCCCCCCCCGCAAACGGATGGCCGTCGCCACTGACAGCGATCTGCGCTTCCTGCAAGGCGGCCTGGAAAACGCCGTCTTCGAGCGCACCCCCAAAGCCAATGCCGCCCTGTGGCTGATGATCGGTGTGTGCGCCAGTTTCATCGCCTGGGCGGCTTGGGCACGCGTCGACGAAGTCACCAAGGCCGAAGGCCACGTGGTCGCCGACGGCCGTGAGCAGACCTTGGGCAGCCTGGAAGGCGGCATCCTGCGCCAGTTGCTGGTGCGGGAAGGCGCCATCGTCGAGCAGGATCAGCCACTGCTGCAAATCGACCCGATACGAGCCGAGTCGCAACAGAACGAAGGCGACGCGCGCCGCATGGCACTGAAAGCCGCCATTGCGCGGCTGGAGGCGGAACTTGCCGGACGTCCGCTGGTATTTTCCAAGGAGTTGCAGGCGGCACCGGCGGCGGTCACCGCTGTGGAGCAGGCGTCTTTCCTGGCCCGGCGGCGGGCACTGAGCGAGGCGGTCGAAGGTGCGCGGCGCAGCCTGAAGATGCTGGACAGCGAGTTGGCGATGTCGGAGCGGCTGGCAGGCCAAGGCCTGATCTCGGAGGTCGAGGTGATGCGCCTGAAGCGCCAGCAGATCGATCTGAATGGGCAGATCGACGAGCGCGTCAACCGCTTCCGCCAGGAGGCCACCGCGGACCTCTCACGCCTGCGCACCGAGCTGGCGCAGCAGGACCAGCAAGCCACCGTGCGCGAAGATGCATTGCAGCGCACGCTGCTGAAGTCGCCTGTACGTGGCGTCATCAAAAGCATACGCTACAGCACCGTCGGCGGCGTGATCCCGGCCGGTCAGCCGGTGATCGAGATCCTGCCCTTGGGCCCCCGCATTCTGGTGGAGGCACGCATCAAGGGCTCGCAAATCGGTTTCGTCAAGATCGGGCAGCCGGCGATGGTGAAACTGGCCACCTACGACTACAACGTCTACGGCGGCTTGCATGGCAAGATCGACTTCATCAGCCCGGATGCCGTTGCTGAGGAGGGCAAGCCCGCCACGGCGGACGGCCCCACCTTTCGCGCGGTGGTTGCGGTTGAAAGCGACGCCCTGCTGGCCGGCGGCAAGCCCCTGCCGGTGCTGCCGGGCATGACAGCCACGGTGGAAATCCGGACCGGCGAACGCACAGTGCTCGATTACCTGGTGCGGCCCATGCTGAAGTCGCGTGAAGCGCTGCGGGAGAGATGAACACCATGCCCACCCTCATGCACGCACGCCCATCCCGGTTGACACGAGCGGTGCGGTGGCTGCCTTGCGGATTGGCAGTGCTGGCGGCATTGGCGCTCAACGGTCATGCTGCTGCCGCACAGGCCACCACCAGTTGCGCGCGCTCGCTTGGCTCCGCCAACCAGGAGGTGCGTTTCAACAACCCCCAGGACACGCCCAGGGTGCTGGCGCAGCTGACCGGACAGAACCAGAACATCAGCGCGCGGGTTCAGCTGAGCGAACTGGTGTCGCGGGCCATAGGCAGCAGCGCGGGTGTGCAGTCGACCCGCCGCAGCCGCAGCGCCGCGGAGTATGACGTGGAAGAGCAGCGCGGCGCAGCGCGCCCGCAGCTGGGTTTGAGCGGCAGCCTGACGTCGGCCTACACACGCATCAACGGCCAATCCGTGTCCAACCCGCAGCAGGGCTCGGTATCGGTGGAGCTGACGGCGCCCATCTACGACGGCGGCCGCCTGTCCAGCCTGCAGGCCTGGAAGGAGGGTCTGAGCGACGTGACACGCGCCATCGAAGCGGGCAGCCGTGAGGCGGTCGCCCTGGAAGTGGTGATGCTCACGCTGGACCGCGAGCGCTACGAATTGCAGACCCAGGTCTACCAGCGCTATGTGGCGCAAGTGAGCTGCCTGCTGGAGTCGCTGGAGCAGATCGTCAAGGAAGATCGCGGCCGCGCCAGCGAGCTGGTGCAAGCCCGCAAATCGTTGATACAGGCACAGATCTCGGTGGACGAGACCAAATCGCGGACGCGGCAGATCGAGGTTCAGTTGACAAGGCTGCTGGGCGCTGACGCCTTGGCCGTGCATGGACTGAGCGCGGCGCTGATTGACGCGCCCCTGGTGCCGGCCGTGGATGAGTTCTTGCGCCACTCGGCCGTGCTCAAGCAGCTGCAAGCCGAGGTGGAAGCGCAAAAGCGCTATGCGGAGTCGCTGCGGCGCGAGTACCGGCCGCAAGTAAACTGGGCGGTGATAGGCAGCAGCGGCCGGACGCCCGACGGCACCACCTCCAGCACCAGCTGGCAAGCCGGCGTCACCTTCAACGCCAGCCTGTATTCGGGCGGCGCCACTGAAGCAGGCTACAAAGCCGCACTGGCCCGTGCCGACGCTGCGCGGTTGCGGCTGGAGCAAGTGCAGACCGAACAGTTCGCCCGGGTGGCCGAATTGAAGGACCAGATCGAGCAGGGCTGGACCCGCGCGCAACGCTACGCCCAGGTGCTCAACGACAGCGAGCAGGTGCGCCGCAACACCCAGGATCTGTGGTTCCTGCTGGGCCGACGCTCCCTGTTCGACGTGATGGCCTCGCAAGGCGACCACTACTCCGTGCAGATTGCGTTCGTCAATTCGGTGTTCGACGCCATGACGGCGCAAGTCCAGTTGCGCGGCGCCGGCAGCGGCCTGGCGGATTGGGTGGCGCAGTCCGCCACCCTCCCCTCCGTCACCAAATAAGGTCAGAACGCCCGCAACTGAAGGTCGGGCATCTGGGGGATGTTGGGCCGATCAAGAGGACCCGGTATCGGCTCTGAGGAATGGCCGTGAAACGCCGCCGAGCTTTGCCGCATGTAGGTCAGCTCGAGCAGGCGGGGGAACGGGATGCCGCCGATCATCACCATGCCGCCGGCGTTGTTGGCATGCATGTGAATGGGCCGGTGGGACTTGGCGAGTTTCTTGAACACCGCATACGCCTTGTCAAAGTAGGGGCGGTTGATCAGGTTGTGAAAATCGTGAAACTCCCCGGTCAGCACCTCGAAGCGGGCCAGGTCGTCCTCACGGGCATCCGCCAGGCAATCCCATTCAGCGCCTTCAGTGTCAAACTTCAGGATCGGATGCTGTGCCTGGCGCCAGTCAATCATCTCCACCATGCTGTGCAGGCTGACGAAGGGCTCCTCGTCACGCACGCCCCACCCCTTGCGGTGAAATTCCACACTCTTGTGCGTGCTGGGTGATGCGGCAATGGTGTGGTCGAACTGGATCACCCGGGCGCCCTGGCTGGCAAGGACATCGTCAAAACTGACCTCGTTGCCGATACCGATGGACAGCACCGTGTTGCTGCGCCGCGAACTGGACGGCATCACATAGCCACCGTCCCCATCCGCGCCGATCCGGACCTTGATGTCGCTGATCATCTGCCACGGGCGGATCTCATTCAGCAAATTGAAGAGATCCAATTGGGTCACGGGGGTTTCGTTCATGAGAGTGCCATTTCCGCTTGAGACAAGCTGCTGTTTCACGAATTCCAACTGGCACCCACCTGCTGCAGCAGCAAAGCCGTGCTCAGGAAGGTGCTGTTGGACGTTTTGACGATTTGCGAGCGCGACAGAATCAACAGGTCGACCAGCGCATCCTCGACACTGGCGGCGCTGCGGTTCACATTGCCGGCATAAAGCCGCCCGCTGTAATCGGTGGTCAGCGCGTTCCAGTCGCCCGTGACCATTTTTTCGACATGCGCCCGCTTCTGATAGACCAGTGCATTGGGCAGGGCGCCGAAACGCTGCTCCACATCCTTGTCATCGGAACAGATGAAGAATTTGCTCTGTGGGCGATCTTTGACCAGGTTGAACAAATTGGTGTCGTCGGCGCCATGGCCGCCAAAATCGGTCTTGCGTATCTGCACGCCAAAGAAGTCGCCGTGCTGGCGCCCAATGTTGTGCTGATCCAGGAATTGCTGCGCCCGCGCCAATATGGCAGGCCGAAAACGAAGCGCGCGGACCTGCTCGGCAATCGCCGTGAAATCCGTGAACGGCGGGATCAATGCCGTGTAGTAGAAAACATCCTTGTCGCTGGCCGAAAAGAAGGCGCGCACGCCGTCCCAGTTGGGAATGTGCAGCGGCGACACCCACTGCTGGGCCAGGCCCAGGCGGTCTTCCACGATGAAGTAGTGGTAACGCTCGCGCTCAGGCATGAAGCTGGCCAGCTCACGCTGCACCACGGGCATCTCGACATCGAACAGGTCTTCAAATGCCGCGCCACACCAGTTGTTCAGCGGCCAGACCACCTGGGGCTTCAGCTGCAGCGCTTTCGCCAACGCCAGGCCTGACGTCACCGCGTTGAAGCGATTGCCAAAACCACCGTCGCAATAGATCACAAGCGTACGCATGAGACTCATCTCTGATCAAAAGGGGTTCATGCAGATGTCGGGCAGGCCAGGGTGATTGGGGCGGTCCAACGGGCCAGGTATCGGGTCGGTGGAGAAGCCGCGAAAGGTGTCCAGGTCTTTGCGCAGAAAAGCGACCTCGATGACCTTGGGAATGGGCACCCCTTGCACCAGCACCAGACTCTGGTAATTGTTGGCATGCAGATGTATGGGCACGTGGTGGGCATTCAGCTTTTCAAACGCACTCTGCACTTTGGAAAAAAACACCGGGTCGCCCAGTTTCTCGAAATCATGCACTTCACAAGCGATGATTTCATAGTCCGCCAAGTCGCTGGATTGGGTGGCCTCCAGCACATCGTATTCCGCCCCTTCAATGTCAAACTTGAGCATGGGGTGCTTGGCATTCAGGGCTTTCATTTCTGCGTGGATGTCATCAAAGCTGATGAACAAACCTTCGGTCTTGGTGCCCCATCCGAGCTTGTGGAACTTGAAGTTCGCGTGCTGCTGCGGCGGGCCCTGCACCGTATGGTCGTACTGCAGAATCTTGGCGCCGTTCTGGGCCAGCGCAAAGTCGAAACTGACGTCGTGCCCCACGCCTATGGAAACCACGGCATCGCATTGCTGGATCGCCGCCGGCAAGACGTAACCACCATCGTAAACGTTGCCAATCCGGACTTTCTGATTCTTGGTCATCGACCACGGCCGGATGAGCTTCATCAAATCCAGCACCTGGGCTTGTCCGAGCGGGGTTTGATTTGTCATCTGAAATTCCTAGAAGTTGGTTCCTGCTCACGGCAATTTTAGGGGACGGCCAGGCCTGCCAGGCCTCGAAGTACCGGGCGAAGCGAGTGGATTTTCAGCAGCAGCTGACGCTCACCGAAGCAGGGCGAGCAATTGGTCAACCGGCGGCCGCCAGCCTGCCGCCAAGTCACCCAAATCAGTGGCGGAACGGTTTGGTGACTTGGGGCTGGTGTGAATCAGCATGTCCACCAACTGCTCCAGATTGGGTTCGCAATAGCCGCTGATCTTGCGGTCCTGAATGACCACATGGGCATGGAATGTCGATTCGATCTTGCGGTGCGTCGCCCCGCGCACAAAGTCGTCGGTCGCCCCTCCGGCCGTGACAATGACCGGTGTGCCGCAGGCCATGGCTTCACAGACCGGCAAATTGAACCCCTCGGCGCGGTAAGGCGAGACGTAACAGTCCGCGATACCGTACATGCTGTTCATCTGGTCCATGGTCAGGTTGGCCGGAATCATCGTGATGGCGCGCAGGATCTCGTCAGAAAGCAGGCCGGCACCTGCCAATGTCTGCTGCACGAACGATTCGCCGTTGACACCGTAGGTATTGCGCTGGTCCTTGAACAGCAGGCGCAGATCCTTGCGCTTCTGCCTGGCCAGTGCGAATCCCTTCAGCAAGACGTCTATGCCTTTGTTCCAGATGGCCGCGCCAATGTTCAACAACAGCACTTCGTGCTCGGCAAAGCCCAGTGCCGCGCGCTGATGTCGGGTGACTTCGCCCGGCATGGGCCGAAAATACCGGGGGCTGGCGGCATGCGGCACCACGTGCACAGTGCTGGGCTGAAAACCCCAGTCGACAATGCGATCGCGTGCCCAATGGCTGGGCGTGATGACCAGGTTGCCGTCCGCCTCGAATTGCGGGATGTCGCTTCCGGGCGCCAGTGACTGCGCCTCCAGACCCAACTCGGTCACCATGAACACCGCCAACTTCCCACCCCGTGGTGAAGGTCGCAAATCTGCCGGAGAGAAAATGCGGTACGTCCAATCGGCAGCCTGGCCAGGTTGGGCCTCGGGGATGCCGGATATCACGGCCTCGTCTGCCGGCTGAAAACCAGCGCCGTTGGTCGCCCGGCTCCAATGGGAAAAATGAAACGGTGCGTCGGTATGCCGCAAGGTCAGCCCGGGGTGTTGGGCCAGTTCCAGCAACTGGAATTGATTGACGATGGCGATGGAATGGTTGATGCCCCGCCAACCCTCCACCACCAGGTGTTGATTCGATGCGTTCATTTCAGATGTGAAAGATGCCATTCATGGACTGCGCTGCGCGGCTGTCACTTGGCAGGGATTTGCCAGGATCTCGCAGGCGGCTTGATGAACAAGGCGTTGCCCCAGCCGGCTTCCCCCATTTCAAGCTCGTAGGGCCGAAAGCCATGAAGCCCAAGAAACTGGATCAGGTCCACCAGTTCAACGTCCCCATCGTAGCTGCCGCCAAAGCCGACCTCGGTGTAAATGTATTTGACTTTGTGCAGGGTGGCGTTGGCACCCTTCAGCACATGCAGCTCGGCGCCTTGCAAGTCCATGTACAACATGTCCATGACACGCTCTGGCGCGGGGTAATTGGCCTCAAAGGAGGCGACCACGCGGTCCAGGGTGTAGCCCACCATCTCGCGCATGTCCTGGAATTTGACCCACGGAAAATCGGTCAAATGCCGCGTTGGCTTCAAAATGCTGCTGCTCTCACCAAAGTTGGAAGCCACATGGAAGCTTATTCTTTCCCCATCGGTGGCGGTGCAGACCATGTTCGCGGGAATGTAGCCAGGCGCTTTCGCACAGCGAGACGCCAGAACCTGAAAGGGCTCCGGCAGGGCCTCTATCAACAGTGCGTGCGCTATTCCCAGGCTGATGAACTGGTCCACCTCCTGCCCGCTGCTGGCGCCGACTTGAATGATTCCCTTCGGCAAGGGCAGTCCGAGCGCAGAAATGATCGTGAATGGGTCACGCATGACACTGGTCCTGGGTAATTGTCGGCCGTCCGCTCTGTTTTATTCCAGACAGATATTAGACCAATCGCCCAGCAACACTCCGCGCTATAGCAGGCCAATTGACGGCCAATTGGCTACCTATGTCGGATACGGATTCAGCGTAGGCGTGCGCTGACCATGGGTGAAGAGTCTATCCCCCTGCCGACGCGGCCCCGGACGTCGATCGATAGACATGCAGAACCCGCTGCACCTACAGGCGCCAGCGGGTTTGCATGACTACGGCGTCAAATGAGCGGTTGGTTTCGCTCTTCCTCAAGCAGCCGTCGCAAATGGCCTTCGAGGTGCCCGCCATGGTGGACCATCGCAGGGTCCACACTGGCGACCTGGGTCACCGCACCCGCACTGTCGTGTGGCGGCGCTCCTGGCAGACTGCCTGACGGCGGGCCAGCCAGCAGGTCGCCATGGGTGGGCGGTCCGGCCTGGGCCCCTCCGGCGCTGGCAGCCACCGCTGTCGTGGTGTCGGGCGGCTGTGGGCCTGTTGCACCGTCGCCAGGTGTCTGCGCTGGTGGTGAGGTGCCAGCCGGCGTGTCCTTGGTCAGCCACACGTCAGCCAATTCGTGCGTCTTGCCATCTGCCGTCTTGTAGGACGAGATTGCACCAATCAGGTTGCCGTTGTCCCCGATGCTGGTTGTCTTGGCGTTCAGATCCAGCTCCACAATGCCCAGTGACGACAGGTCCTTCATTTCCCCGGCATCCGACACGCCGTTCTGGTTGGCGTCCACCCAGACCTTCAGTTCGGAGAAGTGCCCATCGGCCGCATTGATCTTGCCGTCGTGGTTGCTGTCCAGATCCGCCAGCGCCGCAAAGCCCGTACCGGCACGCTGCCCAGTGCTGAGCACGGTGCCCCCACCGAACAACTCGGTTCCGTCGTTGATCTTGCCATCGTGGTTGACGTCGCGCACCAGCAAGCCGTCCAACGGTGACACCCATCCAACCTTGCCTGTAAGACCAGTCGCCATCAGGTCGAAATGAACGCCATTGGCTGCGGATGTGGTGTGCACACCATCGCCGTTCAAGTCCAGCGCAATGGGGGTGGCCGCAATCAACGCATTGACTTGCGCATTGCTCATCACAGCAATGTCGGTGCTGGTGAACGCATGTACCTGATCCGTGGTCATGGCCATGATCTGCTGCGTCGTCAGCCCACCAATCTGCATGGTGGTGAAGGCCACAATTTCGTCCGTGCTCAGCGCACGCACCTGGAAGGTGGTCAACGCACGGATGTCGTCGGTGGCGATGGCCTGGAAACTCGCCGTACTGAGGGCCTGGAGATCGGTTGTAGTGACCGCCGCCCACTGGGCCGTGGTCAGGGCCACCAGGTCTGCTGTGGTGATCACTGAGAACTGGTCGCTGGTCAGTGCCTTGATCTGGCCTGTGGTCAGCCCGGGAACCTGTGCCGTGGTCAAGCCAATGATCTGGTCACTGGTCATGTTGGCGATGGTGGCCGTGGGCAGTGCGCCTATGGCTTGCGAGCTCAGGGCTGCCAGGTCGCCGGTGGTGAACACGGCAAACTGGTCGCTGGTCAGCGCGCCCAGTTGGCCCGAGGTCAGCGCGGCGATCTGCGCTGTGGTCATGACGTCGATTTCGTTGGTGCCCAGGGCCTTCATCTGGCCCGAGGTCARCGCACGGATGTCGKCKGTKKCGATGGCGGTGAACTGCGCCGTGGTCAGTGCTTGCAGGTCGGTGGTGCCCACCGAGGCCCACTGGGCCGTGGTCAKGGCCACCAGGTCTGCTGTGGTGATCACTGAGAACTGGTCGCTGGTCAGTGCCTTGATCTGGCCTGTGGTCAGCCCGGGAACCTGTGCCGTGGTCARGCCAATGATCTGGTCACTGGTCATGTTGGCGATGGTGGCCG